>NZ_JBSKJP010000001.1:0-1145739 GCF_053709615.1 Enterobacter sp. UPMP2061 | reverse complement strand
TCGGTGACCGGTTTTCGCGACCGGCTGGAAGCCCTGGCGCAGCAGTAGGTCACTCAGGCCAGTTTAATCATGATCATGCCGGCGAGCAGTAATACCAGCCCTATCCAGCCTTTATTGTTTAAACGCTGCCCGAACATAATCCAGCCTGCCGCCAGGGTGGCGGCAATACCGAAGCCCCCCCACAGCGCATAGGCCACGGACAGATCGATGCCTTTCACCGCCTGTGACAGGGCGCTAAACGCCCCCAGAACCGCGGCAATCGATAACAGGCCGTAGGCTTTACGACGAAAACCGTCGGAGAACTTCAGAAAGACGTTGGCAATAATTTCCAGAACGATGGCGAAAGCCAGCCAGGCCGCGTGGATCCATTCAAACTGCTGCATGGGTCTGCTCCTTCTGCTGTTTTGCCGGTTTGCGTGTACCCGATTTAATCAGCACGATACCTGCGACCAGGGTCGTCAGCCCGGCAATTTTCATTGTCGTCAGGGTTTCATCAAATAACATGACGCTAAACAGCGTAATCAATAAAATACCAATACCTTCCCACAATGCGTATGCCACGCCCAGCGCGATTTTTTTAACCGCAAAAGAGAGGAAAATATAGGAAAGCGTAATCATGACCAGCATCAAAATAAAACCGGTGCTGCCATCACTCACGCTTGCCCATTTCATCGACAAGGTGCCGGTAATTTCAGCGACGATCGCCAGAGCTAATAAAATCCAGTAAAACATGTTTTTTCTCCTGCTTGAGAATATAATCCATCGAGGCTCGCTGCGGACAGCAAACCAAAAAATTGGGAATTAAATCAGTTAGCTAAGCGCATAGCGCCAGCTCAGGCAGAAGACGTGACTATAGCGCGGAACGCCAGTGTTGCTCACCAGAAAGCAGGCAGAGGGAGGTAGAAAACAGAGCAGAGTTGTTTGAAAAATACGTCCTGAACAAATTGTCCATAAAATTACAATTATCCGCGGTGTTGCTTCTCGTCTTTGCGGATGAAAATTGTCCTCGGTAGTTGAACACGCCTGATTTGTATCATAAGCCAGGAATTTACTCAAAGCCTTTTCATTTCTTTACCCAGTCTGTTTGATTTTGGTTAGTTTTTTTAATCCGCTTTCCCCTCTATTATAAATAAAAAACTGTTCAGGAACGTCCATGGCCAAACCTATTATCACCCTCAACGGGCTTAAGATCGTCATCATGCTGGGCATGCTGATGATCATTCTGACCGGCGTTCGTTTTGCGGCCGATATCATCGTGCCTTTTATCCTGGCGCTTTTTATCGCGGTGATCCTCAATCCGCTGGTGCAGCGAATGGTGCGGCTGCGCATCCCGCGTGTGCTGGCGATAAGCCTGCTTATCAGTATTATTATCGTTGCGATGGTGCTGTTAGTCGCCTATCTGGGAACGTCCCTGAACGAGCTGGCGCGGACGCTACCGACATACCGCTCTTCCCTGGCGACCCCGCTGCTGCAAATTGAACCCTGGCTGCAACGCGCGGGTATCGAAGTCTCGGTTGAGGAACTGCTTAAATATATCGATCCGAATGCCGCCATGACGATTGTCACCAGCCTGCTGGCACAACTCTCCAACGCCATGACCTCGATTTTCCTGCTGTTCCTGACGGTTGTGTTTATGCTGCTGGAAGTTCCACAGCTGCCTGCAAAGCTCCAGCACATCATGGTGCGTCCGGTAGAGGGAATGGGCGCCATTCAGCGCGCGCTCGACAGCGTTTCACGCTATCTGGTGCTGAAAACGGCCATCAGCCTGGTGACGGGATTAGTGGTCTGGGGGATGCTCGCCGCGCTGGATGTGCGTTTTGCCTTCGTCTGGGGGCTGCTGGCCTTTGCGCTCAACTATATTCCTAACATCGGCTCCGTGCTGGCGGCGATCCCCCCTATCCTTCAGGTGCTGGTTTTCAGCGGTTTGTATGATGCCCTGATTCTGCTGGCAGGCTATCTGGTGATTAACCTTGTCTTCGGGAACATTCTCGAACCACGGATAATGGGACGCGGGCTGGGGCTTTCAACCCTTGTTGTGTTCCTGTCCCTGATTTTCTGGGGCTGGCTGCTCGGGCCTGTCGGCATGCTGCTCTCCGTTCCGCTGACAATTATTGTCAAAATTGGCCTGGAGCAGACCGCCGGTGGACAAAGTATCGCTGTACTGCTGAGCGACATGAGCCATAAGGCCGATTAATTGTCCATCGACAGCATGGGCTTACCCGTTCTTCCCGCTTCGCGATAGTTGCCTACTGCCCGCTGCCATTCCGACAGCGGGTAGAGGGTGACATCGCTGCACTGGCTGGCGCGCAGTTTAGGCCAGATGCGCCGAAACTCCGCCTGCCACGCCTCAGCGTTCAGCGCGTCCAGATAGTTACGAATGTGAAACCACGCCACGCGCGGCAACGGCCGCTGCTGCCGGAAGATCTGCCCGGAGAGTAGCCCGTAGCAGACAAAGGTGCCGGTTTCAGGCATCACGCTCAGGATCGTCTCCGCCAGACTGCCGCCCGTGGCGTCGTACACCACCTCCGCTTGCGCGGCGGCAGCATTGACGGCGGCCGTATCATGTTGCGCAATCGGGACGATCCCCATTTCAGCCAGACGTTGAGCGTGCACGGGCGAACGATGGATCCCGTAAACCGCCTCAGCACCCGCCTGGCGTGCCCATTGCCCGAGCAGAACGGCGCAGTCAGAACCGGCAGCGGTGAGCAGCACCGTTTTCCCGACCGGAGGATAGCGGTCCAGCATCATCTGTGCGGCAAGCGGGTTGATATACGCCCGCGCGGCAAGTAGCGAGTCGACGTCGTCCGGGACGGGAACCGCATACGCCGCCGGGCAGTCGACATAGCGCTGCCAGGTTCCCTGCCCCCGTAACGGCAGGACCCGCTTGCCCAGCAGCGCCGGATAAGCGGCGGGCGTTTCGGTCACTATTCCGACCCCTTCATAACCGGCTATCGCAGGCAGCGGCGTGCGATGGCGATATGCTCCGGTGATGGGGATGAGATCGGAGGCGTTCACCGGGGAAAAAAGCATGCGCACACGTATCTCTCCCGGCTGTCGCGGCGACAATGGTGTGGTTTCCGCTTGCAGTACCGATTCAGGCTCACCAAACCGGCGATACCAGAGAGCCAGATTAAGCATTGCGATCGCGCCATCCCATTTCCGGTGCGACATGTTTCAGGATGGACTCGATCACATGTGCGTTGTATTCCACACCCAGCTGATTCGGCACGGTAAGTAACAGCGTATCCGCTTCCGCGATCGCTTCATCCTTTTTCAACTGTTCAATCAGCTTGTCTGGCTCTGCGGCATAGCTGCGTCCGAAAATGGCCCGCGTTTTCTCATCCAGATAGCCCACGCTGTCGCTTTCATTGCGGCTTGAACCGAAATACATCCGGTCGCGATCGTCCATCAGGGCAAAAATACTGCGGCTGACCGAAACGCGTGGCTGACGGGTATGCCCTGCCTCAGCCCAGGCCTGTCGGTAGGCACGGATCTGTTTTGCCTGCTGAATATGGAACGGCTCGCCGGTTTCATCATCTTTCAGCGTTGAGCTTTGCAGGTTCATCCCCAGTGTTGCCGCCCATACTGCCGTTGCATTAGAGCCAGCCCCCCACCAGATACGATCGCGTAAGCCTTCTGAATGCGGCTCCAGACGCAACAATCCCGGCGGGTTTGGGAACATCGGCTGTGGGTTAGGCTTCGCAAACCCTTCACCGCGTAATACATCAAGCAGTACCTCAGTGTGGCGGCGCGCCATATCAGATTCGTTTTCCCCTTCCTGCGGCACGTAACCAAAATAACGCCAGCCATCAATCACCTGCTCCGGCGAACCCCGGCTGATACCAAGCTGTAATCGCCCGCCGGAGATGAGATCTGCCGCGCCAGCATCTTCCGCCATATACAGCGGATTTTCATACCGCATGTCGATCACGCCCGTCCCGATTTCAATGCGTTTGGTTTTCGCGCCTATTGCAGCCAGCAAGGGGAATGGCGAACTGAGCTGGCGGGCAAAGTGATGCACACGGAAATAAGCCCCGTCCGCGCCCAGCTCTTCGGCAGCGACCGCCAGATCGATGGACTGTAGCAGCGTGTCAGCCGCGGTTCGCGTGCCGGACTGAGGTGACGGCGTCCAGTGACCAAACGACAAAAATCCGATCTTTTTCATAGTGGAGTATCCTGATAAAGCATTGCGTTATCCCTACTCTACGCATTAACGGATGAGAATAAATGGTGATTATTTAACGGAATGCTTCAAATAAACTGACAGAAATACGCAAATCGCACGCTGCCTTCCCGCAGAGGAGGCATTCTCCTGACATCTCATAATGGGATATAGTGTGAACTATTCTCTTTTTAACAGGTAACATCAGCAATGGCTCTGATCCCCAAAAACTACGCACGGCTGGAAAGCGGCTACCGTGAAAAAGCGCTAAAAATCTACCCCTGGGTTTGTGGACGCTGCTCGCGTGAGTTTGTTTATTCAAATCTTCGTGAACTCACGGTTCACCATATCGACCACGATCACACCAATAACCCGGAAGATGGCAGTAACTGGGAGCTGTTGTGCCTGTTTTGTCACGATCACGAACACTCAAAGTACACCGAAGCGGATCAGTATGGCACCACCGTTGTCGCGGGTGAGGATGCGCAAAAAGACGTGGGTGTCGCCACGTTTAACCCCTTTGCCGATCTCAAGGCGATGATGAACAAGAAGAAGTAATATCGACGGCTTCACTGCCCATACCTGTCGTATGGGCAGTCAGAAAGCCACATATGTTGTATTCCAGTCACAGGTTGAACAATGACACGGCTTTAATATCTGCCTCAGGGTTCACGCGTTTTACTGCCTCTAAAAACGCAGCGAAGTTTTGATTAAACACCGTCAGATTATTATAAAATTGCACCTGTTTTTCACGGGTTCCCTCAAGATAACTCACAGACCAGATCCGCCTGTTATTTATCACTATCGAGCCTGGTTTAATTTTTATGATAGTCGCCAGCTCAATTTTACGGGTGCTGCTCTTTATAACCTCGTATAAATACTGCTCATCATAAAAGTAGGTTTTACCTGACGAGCCGCCAAACCAGACAGGATGGGTTGAGATTTTTTTCATTCCCCGGCTATCGGCAACGATGCGCGTTGGATGCCGAATACGCCTGACGAAAAAGCGTATCAGCATAATCAGTGCCACAAAAGACAGCACCACAAAAAGAACGTTAATGCTCTCCCGCATATTTCGTTACCTGACATGCATAGTTATAAGTGAAGAAGTATACCCAAATAGTCTGGTCGTGATAATTACCCTTCTACGCCCGTACGCCATGATGCCTTGTTACCCTTGATCTTTGCTATCGATATACAATACTGTATATAAATACAGCATTAATTGACGGTGATCATCATGCAGTTTTTCACGCCATCAGAGCGACGCCGGAGCGTGGCCCTTCCCCTATTCAATGACCCTGTTCCTTACGTTCTGAATGAACGTATAAGCGCGCCCACGAAGGCTCGCGGCGTAGTGACCTGTATCGCGACATCTGCGAGCTGACCATGTTTGCACTGTGTGATGTGAACGCTTTCTATGCTTCCTGTGAAACGGTTTTTCGCCCGGACCTGAAGGGACGACCGGTGGTCGTGTTGTCCAATAACGATGGGTGCGTCATCTCTCGCTCCGCTGAAGCCAAACCCTTTGTGAAAATGGGTGAACCGTACTTCAAACAGAAAGATCTCTTCAGGCATCATGGCGTGGTTTGTTTCAGCAGTAATTATGAACTTTACGCGGATATGTCCAACCGGGTAATGAACACGCTTGAAGAGATGTCGCCTCGTAGCGAAATATACTCAATTGATGAGATCTTTTGCGATCTTACCGGCGTGCGTAATTGTCGCGATCTTTCCGATTTTGGGCATGAAATGAGAGCGACCGTACTGCAACGCACCCATCTGACCGTCGGGGTGGGCATCGCACCCACAAAGACGCTGGCGAAACTGGCAAATCACGCGGCGAAACGCTGGCAGCGCCAGACGGGAGGCGTTGTTGATTTATCCAATGTGGATCGTCAGAGAAAGCTGATGGCGGCGCTACCCGTCGAAGACGTTTGGGGGGTAGGACGTCGCATAGCGAAGAAGCTTGAGATGATGGGGATTAAGACCGTCCTGCAACTGGCAGACACCGATATCCGGTTCATAAGAAAACATTTCAATGTCGTGCTGGAGAGAACGGTGCGTGAATTACGGGGCGAATCGTGTCTTGAACTGGAAGAGTTTGCCCCGGTAAAGCAAGAAATCGTCTGTTCGCGCTCGTTTGGCGAACGCCTCACCGAATATGACGATGTACGCCAGGCCATCTGTAGTTATGCCGCCCGGGCAGCAGAAAAACTTCGCAATGAGCATCAGCATTGCCGCTTTATCTCCGTATTTGTTAAAACCTCGCCCTTCGCGCTTAACGAGCCATATTATGGCAATAGCGCGTCGGTAAAACTGCTCACCCCAACCCAGGATAGCCGGGATATTATCGGCGCATCAGTTCGTTGTCTGGATGCGGTCTGGAAGAACGGCCATCGGTACCAGAAAGCCGGAGTGATGCTGGGAGATTTTTATAGCCAGGGCGTCGCGCAACTTAATCTGTTTGACGACAACGCACCCAGGAAAAACAGCCAAAAGTTAATGGATGTATTAGACCATCTGAATGCTGAAAATGGCCGTGGCACGCTTTACTTCGCGGGACAGGGTATACAGCAGCCGTGGCAGATGAAACGGGAAATGCTTTCACCCCGCTACACCACCCGCTTTGCGGATCTCCTCACTGTTAAGTGATATTAACAATTGCTGCTAAGTTGTAATTTTCCCCTTGCCGGACCGGACAAATCGGTTATCGTGCCAGGCAACTTTCGCAGCAATAAAAGACAGTGGGATGCGCTATGGCGATTTTTGATGGTCACAATGACCTGTTGCTTAATTTATGGCTTCACCATCGCCAGGATCCGGTAACGGCCTTCTTCTCCGGCATTGAGAACGGACACCTCGATTATCCACGCATGCAGCAAGGCGGATTTTCCGGCGGGCTGTTCGCGCTGTTCGTGCCGCCGCAGGAGTATATCGCCCGCATGGCGCCACAATACGCCAGCGAGCCGTGGCAGCCGGTCGACATTCTCTGGCAGCAGTTGACGATCCTTAAGCAGCTTGTCGCACACTCCGATGGCCGGGCACGATTGTGCCTGAGCGCGGCGGATATCGAACGCTGCCGTCAGGATAAAGTGCTGGCGATGGTGGCGCATATTGAGGGCGCGGGCGGTTTTGACGGCGAGGGAGACGATCTACAGGCTTTCTATGCCGCCGGGGTGCGCAGCATTGGGCCTTTCTGGAACATTGCTAACCGTTTCGGCACCGGCGTTAACGGGGCGTTTCCCGGCAGCCCGGACAGCGGCCCAGGGCTTACCGCTGAGGGGATCGCCCTCATTAAGCACGCTAACGTCCTGACCATGCTGATTGACGTTTCGCATATGAATGAAAAAGCGTTCTGGGATACCGCTCGTCATTCCTCTTCACCGCTGGTCGCCACCCATTCCAACGCCCATACGCTGTGCCCGCAACCGCGCAATCTGACCGATCGGCAGCTACTGGCTATCCGCGACAGCGGCGGCGTGGCAGGCGTCAATTTCGGCAACGCGTTTTTGCGCGCCGACGGTAAACGCGATAGCGATACCCCGCTGAGCACAATCGTTCGTCATATCGACTATCTTATTAACATCATGGGTGACGATCATGTCGCGCTGGGCTCCGATTTTGACGGCATTACGTTGCCTGATGACTTACACGATGTGAGTGGTTTACCGCGGCTAATCAGCGCGTTGCGTGACAGCGGCTATGATCAATTTGTGCTGAATAAGCTGCTGTGGGGCAACTGGCAAAAGGTATTGCAAAATGTTTGGCAACAATAAGTTACGTTGTAAACATTAAGTTAATTCCTTACATCTTTCGGGTTGAGCTTTGCCCTCCTGTGACGCATTATTTGATGACCATCACAAAACTGGCACAAACAATGGCGTTAGTGCTGCATTTTTAAAGAGGAAAAAACGATGTGGAAGAAACCTGCTTTTATTGATTTACGTCTTGGCCTGGAAGTGACCCTGTACATTTCCAACCGCTAATCGCTCTGCCCGCCATCCGTGCGGGCATTTTTGTTTGACTACCTGGCCCATCTTCATGTTTATAAAAGTCCTCGGTTCCGCCGCTGGCGGTGGTTTCCCCCAGTGGAACTGTAACTGCGCCAACTGTCAGGGTTTGCGCGACGGTACCCTTCAGGCGACCCCTCGCACCCAGTCGTCGATCATCGTCAGCGATAACGGCAAAGAGTGGGTGCTGTGTAACGCCTCCCCCGATATCAGCCAGCAGATTGCCCATACGCCAGAACTGAATAAGAAAGAGGTTCTGCGCGGCACGCATATTGGCGGCATTATTCTCACCGATAGCCAGATTGACCACACCACCGGGCTGCTCAGCCTGCGCGAGGGGTGCCCGCATCAGGTATGGTGTACGCCGGAGGTGCATGAAGATCTTTCCAGCGGATTCCCGATTTTTACCATGCTCCGGCACTGGAACGGTGGCCTGATTCACCACCCGATCGCGCCGCTCACCGCCTTTAGCGTGGAAGCCTGCCCTGATTTGCAGTTTACCGCTGTCCCCATCGCCAGTAACGCGCCGCCCTATTCGCCGTGGCGCGACCACCCGCTGCCGGGGCATAACGTGGCGCTGTTTATCGAAAACCGCCGCAACGGTCAGACGCTGTTCTACGCACCGGGTCTCGGTGAACCCGATGACGCCATCCTGCCGTGGCTTAAAAAAGCGGACTGTCTGCTGATTGACGGCACCGTCTGGCAGGACGATGAACTCCAGGCCACCGGCGTCGGGCGCAATACCGGCCGCGACATGGGGCATCTGGCGCTCGGCGATGAACACGGCATGATGGCGCTGCTGGCCTCGCTGCCGGCAAAGCGCAAGATTCTGATCCACATTAATAACACCAACCCGATCCTTAACGAGCAGTCGCCGCAGCGTCACGCCCTTGCGCAGCAGGGAATAGAAGTGAGCTGGGACGGGATGAACATCACGCTTCAGGACTAACTATGCACATTCGCGAAACGCTCTCGCCGCAAGAGTTTGAGCACGCCCTTCGGGCGAAAGGCGCCTACTATCATATTCACCATCCGTACCATATCGCGATGCATAACGGCGAGGCCAGCCGCGAGCAGATCCAGGGCTGGGTGGCGAACCGGTTTTACTACCAGACGACGATCCCGCTGAAAGACGCGGCAATTATGGCGAACTGCCCGGATCCGCACACGCGTCGCAAATGGGTGCAGCGGATCCTCGATCACGACGGTAGCAACGGTCATGACGGCGGTATCGAAGCCTGGCTACAGCTGGGCGAAGCCGTGGGGCTCAGCCGCGAGGACTTAATCAGCGAACGCCACGTGCTGCCCGGCGTCCGTTTCGCCGTCGACGCTTACGTTAACTTCGCCCGCCGCGCCAACTGGCAGGAGGCGGCATGCAGCTCGCTCACCGAACTGTTCGCCCCGCAAATCCATCAGTCGCGTCTCGACAGCTGGCCACAGCACTACCCGTGGATCAAAGAGGAAGGCTATTTTTATTTCCGCAGCCGCCTCAGCCAGGCCAGCCGCGACGTTGAACACGGTCTGGAGCTGGCGAAGCGTTACTGCGATAGCGCGGAAAAGCAGAATCGAATGCTGGAGATCCTTCAGTTCAAACTCGATATCCTGTGGTCGATGCTCGACGCGATGACCATGGCCTACGCGCTACAGCGTCCGCCTTATCACACGGTCACCGACAAAGCGGCCTGGCACACAACCCGACTGGTATAAGCATGCAAAAAAACTCCATCGTCGCCTTTCGTCGCGGCTATCGCCTGCAATGGGAAGCCGCTCAGGACAGCCATGTCATCCTCTATCCGGAAGGCATGGCTAAACTCAATGAGACCGCGGCCGCGATCCTCGAACTGGTCGATGGCCAACGCGACGCGGCGGCCATCATTGCCATACTCAACGAACGGTTCCCGGAAGCCGGCGGCGTGGATGACGACGTCGTAGAATTCCTGCAAATCGCTTATCAACAGAAGTGGATTATTTTCCGTGAGCCAGAATAAACCCGCCGTCAATCCACCGCTGTGGCTGCTGGCGGAGCTGACCTATCGCTGTCCGCTACAGTGTCCTTACTGCTCTAACCCGCTGGACTTCGCCCGGCAGGATCAGGAGCTGACCACCGAACAGTGGATTGAGGTTTTCCGCCAGGCGCGGGCGATGGGCAGCGTGCAGATAGGTTTTTCCGGCGGCGAACCGTTGACGCGTAAAGATCTGCCGGAGCTGATCCGCGCCGCCCGCGATCTCGGTTTTTATACCAACCTGATCACCTCGGGAATTGGCCTGACGGAAAGCAAACTCGACGCGTTCAGCGAGGCCGGTCTGGACCATATCCAGATTAGCTTCCAGGCCAGCGATGAAGTGCTCAACGCTGCGCTGGCGGGGAATAAAAAAGCCTTCCAGCAGAAGCTGGCGATGGCCAAAGCGGTCAAAGCCCGTGATTACCCGATGGTGCTGAATTTCGTCCTGCACCGGCATAATATCGATCAGATCGATAAAATCATCGAGCTGTGCATCGAACTGGACGCCGACGATGTCGAACTTGCCACCTGCCAGTTCTACGGTTGGGCGTTCCTTAATCGTCAGGGGCTTCTGCCGACGCGGGAACAGATTGCCCGCGCGGAACGCGTGGTTGCCGAATATCGGCAAAAAATGGCCGCCAGCGGCAATCTGACCAACCTGCTGTTCGTCACCCCCGATTATTACGAAGAGCGGCCAAAAGGCTGTATGGGCGGCTGGGGGTCGATTTTCCTCAGCGTGACCCCGGAAGGCACGGCGCTGCCCTGCCACAGCGCGCGCCAGCTGCCGGTGGATTTCCCGTCGGTGCTTGAGCAGAGCCTAGAATCCATCTGGTATGACTCTTTCGGCTTCAACCGCTATCGCGGGTTTGACTGGATGCCAGAGCCGTGCCGCTCCTGCGATGAAAAGGAGAAGGACTTCGGCGGCTGCCGCTGCCAGGCCTTTATGCTCACCGGGAATGCTGATAACGCCGATCCGGTGTGCAGCAAATCGCCGCATCATCATAAAATCCTCGAGGCGCGCCGCGAAGCAGCCTGTAGTGATATGAAGATCGGTCAGCTTCAGTTCCGCAACCGTACCCGTTCTCAGCTTATCTATAAAACCCGGGAACTGTAACGATAATGACCACCCGCATCGTGGAACTGGCAGGCGGTTTGCGCGCAACGCTGGTGCATCAGCCGCAGGCGACACGCGCGGCGGCGCTGGCGCGCGTGAGTGCCGGAAGCCATCACGAGCCACCGCGCTTCGCCGGTCTGGCGCATTTGCTTGAGCACCTGCTGTTCCGCGGTAGCCAGCGCTATCAGGGCGATGATCGACTCATGGCCTGGGTCCAGCGCCAGGGCGGCAGCGTCAATGCCACCACGCTGGCTCGCCATAGCGCTTTTTTCTTCGACGTTGCCGCCGATAACCTGTCCGACGGCGTCGCGCGGCTGCGGGATATGTTGCTGGCGCCGCTGCTTTCACCGCATGACATACAGCGCGAAGTGGCGGTCATTGATGCGGAAAACCGGCTCATCCAGCAACATGATTCCGCCAGGCGCGAAGCGGCGGCGCGCCACGCGATGGAAGAACCCGCGGTTTTTCGCCGTTTTCAGGTGGGTAGCAAGGAGTCTCTCGGGCAGGACCCGGTATCGCTGCAAACCGCGTTGCGCGACTTTCATCGTCGCTATTATGTAGCCGGGCACCTGCAATTGTGGCTGCAAGGGCCGCAAACGCTGGATGTCCTGGCCGAGCTTGCCCATACGTTTGCGTCAGGTTTTGCGTCAGGAGGCATGCCTGAAACCGCTCCCCCGTTGCGTCTTAGCGCTGAAGCAGATTATCAGCTGGCGGTGACGGAGCGACCCGCACTGTGGCGTTGTCCGTTAATCCGAAAAAGTGACAACGTCACTTTATTTCGGGAGTTTTTACTGGACGACGCCCCCGGAAGCCTGATTGCCGGGCTACGGGCGCGCGGGCTGGCAGAAGAGGTAGCCCTGAACTGGCTTTATCAGGATGACGATTACGGCTGGCTGGCGCTAACGGTTGATAGCGAACGGCCCGAGGACATTGACCCGCATATTACCCACTGGCTACGGGCGCTACAGCAAACGACGGATGAGCAGCAGCGGCATTATTATCGGCTGGCACAGCAGCGTTTCAGCGCCCTGCCGACGCTGGAGCAGCTGCGCCAGCGGGCATTTGGTTTTGCACCCGGCGCGGCGCCCGTGGGTTTTTACGCCTTTTGTGCCAACTTACGGGCGGCGCCCACCTCGTATCTGGCCTGCAAAAAAATGGAAACCGCTGAAATTATTGCCAGCCAGGGCTTTGCCCTGCCGCTTAGCCATTGGCGTCGCCAGCCGGTTGCAGATGATAGCCCCATCGCGTTTTCCTTCTACCCGCAGACTGCCAGGTATGCTGCGCCAGCCCCGACGTCAGAAGCCGCTCCGCTGCTGCATTTGTCGGCGCAGACACAACCGCCGACGCTGATCCTGCGCAGGCCTTTTTATTCGCGTGTGGAACGCGCACACGGGGTGGCGATGGGCAAACAGTTACGCCCTCTCCTTGCTGAACTGCGCCATATCGACGGCAGCGCCGAGTGGCAAACGGTTGACGGTAGCTGGCAGCTCACCCTGCGGCTTCCTGACGCCATGGTGACGGCGGAACCCATCATCGGGGCGATAATCGATCGCCTCTCCCACCCCGCTCCGGCTACTACGTCAGTGCCAGAAGGCATTGCCATCCGTGAGCTGCTTCAGCAATTGCCTGAACGTCTGGCATCGGATCCGCCGCGGGACGGCTGGCTGGCGGCGTTAGTTGGCGGCAGCGCCGGGCACGCGCACGGGTTAGCCCGGCAGCTTGGCCTGCTCCGGACGCCGGTTAACGCTACGCCGTTGCCGTTAAGCGGTTGTCCCGGCGGGATCGAACACATTCCGCACGCCAGCGCGGATTCGGCGCTGCTGGTGTTTATTCCCCTGCCGCCGGGCGCGTCGCTCGCCGCGCTGCGGCTGCTGGCGTTATGCTGCGAACCGCAATTTTTCCAGCGCCTGCGCGTGGAACAGCAGATTGGCTACGTGGTCAGCTGTCGTTATCAGCGTATTGCCGATCGCGATGGCCTGCTGCTGGCGTTACAGTCGCCTGACCGTTCTCCCGTGAACCTGTTGGGTTGCTGCAAACGATTTTTGCGTGAGCTGACGCCGTGCGATGAGGCAGCGTTCAGCGTGTTGCGACAGCAGCTGGCGACGCAGATCCGCTCACCGATGGATGCCAGCGCCACGGCAGTGGCCGCCCTGCGCCAGCGCTATGGTTTGCCGGTGTTAACACCGCAGGCTATTGATGCCCTGCAACCTGACGAGATAATCGCGCTATGGCGCGAGATGACTCGCCGACGCTGGCGGGTGCTTTTCACGGGCTGACCGGAACCGCCGCTTTCTTCCTGTGCGTAGTTTTTAGTCAAAAAAAAGCCCCGTACTATGACGGGGCCGGGCTGCTTATTTCGCTGTTATTTATCCAGCGCGTAGGCAATCACGTAGTCACCACGATCCGGCGACTGACGTGCACCGCCGGCAGAGATCAGAATGTACTGTTTGCCGGTTTTCGGTGATACATAGCTGACAGGTCCGCCCTGGCTACCCACCGGGAGACGCGCTTTCCACACTTCTTCCCCCGTAGAGGAATCAAAGGCGCGCAGGTAGTAATCCTGGGTTCCCGCAATGAAGACCAGACCGCCCTGCGTGGCCAGCGTACCGCCCAGCGTCGGCATACCGACAGGCATTGGCATGCGCATTTTTACCCCAAACGGACCGGTATCCTGAACGGTACCGACCGGCACCTGCCAGACGATTTTCTGCGTTTTCAGGTCAATCGCGGAGAGAGAGCCAAACGGTGGTTTCTGGCACGGAATGCCCAGCGGTGACATGAAACGGTTTTTGTTGACCGAATACGGCGTTCCTTTCATCGGAACGGCGCCCATCCCGGCGTTCACGGCTTCACCGCCCGTGTTTGCCACCGCGCTCTGCGGATCTTGTTTAATCAGCTGGACCCACAGACCCAGACGCATGTCGTTGACGAAGATGTACTGGTTGTTCGGATCCGTGGACAGACTACCCCAGTTCATTCCCCCCAGCGAGCCCGGGAAGCTCAGGGAAATATCGGTTCCCGGCATCGTGTACAGACCGTCATAACGCATTGATTTGAAGCTGATACGACAGGCCAGCTGGTCAAACGGCGTCGCCCCCCACATATCCGATTCTTTCAGGGTTTCCGCGCCAATCTGCGGCATCCCCACAGAGCGCGGCTGCGTTGCCGGGTACTGTTCACGTGGAATATCCGCTGGTTTTACCGGAACCTCTTTCACTTCAGTGAGCGGTTTACCCGTCAGGCGATCAAGAACGTAAATTTGCCCCGCTTTGGTGCCCACCACCACCGCGGGCTTGTTGCCCTCTTTCGTCGGGAAATCAACCAGGCTCGGCTGCATCGGGATATCGAAATCCCAGAGGTCGTTATGCACGGTCTGGTATACCCACTTCTCTTTCCCGGTAGTCGCATCCAGCGCGAGGATTGAGGTGGCGTATTTGTGATCTTCCGGAATACGGTCAGCGCCCCACAGGTCGACAGAGGAACTTCCCATCGGGATAAACACGGTATTCATCGACGCATCCCAGGACATAGGGGCCCAGGAGTTTGCAGAGCTACGTTTGTAGTGTTCGCCCGGCTTCAGAACATAGTTCGGATCCGGATTACGCGGGTCGAACGCCCAGCGCAGCTGGCCGGTGATCACGTCATAACCACGTATAACGCCTCCCGGCATATCGGTGCTGACGTTATCCGCAACGCGGCCGCCAACGACAACCGTCGTACCCGCCAGCGTCGGGGCCGACGTCAGCACGTAGGTGGGATCTGACGCGTCGCCCATCCCTTCATGCAGGTTAACGCTGCCGTTAGTACCGAAGTCCGGGCAGAAGTTGCCGTTATCGGCGTCTAACGCGATCAGCTTACCGTCGATGGTGTTCATCAGGATACGGCGCTGGCATGCAGCGCCCGGTGCCACCTGCGCTGGCAGGACCGGCGTGGAGCCGGCTACCGTTGGCTGTGCCAGCGGTTTGGTGGCATCAAAGTACGCCAGGCCACGGCAGCGCATCCAGATTGCAGACTTGGCGTTGATTTCCGCTTTCCAGATCTCTTTCCCGCTATCGGCATCCACGGCGATCACGTTGTTATGCGGCGTACAGAGGAAGACACGATCGCCAACCTGTAGCGGCGTTTGCTGATCTTCTGCGCCATTGCCGTCCGGACTTTCCGGTACGTCACCGGTATGGTAGGTCCAGACCGGTTTCAGGTTTTTCACGTTGTCACGGGTTATCTGGTCCAGCGCCACAAAGCGACTACCGCCAGCCGTATTACCGTAGTGATCCCAGTTCTGCTGTTTCGCATCATCTTTTACCGGCACCAGTGGGCGTTTTTCACCGCTAAACGGCACGGTCGGATGGGGTTGAAACATCTGAACAAAGGTGACGCCCATGGCGACAATAAGGACCGCGCAGACCCCCAGGGCCCCTTTTGCGCAGGACGGTTTTCCTTCACGTTTACGCAATGCAGGCCAGGTGGCGGCTGCCAGCACCATCAGCCCGGCGGGTACCATTAAACGGGAAACCAGCGGCCAGAAGTCGAGCCCGGCATCGAAAAATGCCCAAATCAGGGTGCCAAGAAACACCAGGGCAAACAGCCCCACGGCAGAGGACTTGCGGCGGAAGAACTGAATCGCAGAGAGCAGAGTGATAACCCCGGCGATGAGAAAATACCAACTCCCCCCCAGGGAAACCAGTTTAAAACCGCCGATGGCAAAAAAGAGCCCCGTTACAAGAAGTATCACACCCACCAGCAGGCACCACGGGCCTAACCAGCCGGATGGGCGGGGATTATTGTCTGACATAAAAATGAATCTCCTGATTACTTTATAACAGCAGGGTTTTATTGACTGCCACGATGCTAAAACCCTGCATAACATCAATTGTTCGTGTGCGAATCATAAATTAAAATTATAATGTAGACAAAATGTATTCTGTCGGAAGAAAAGAAAACTCACTAAAGTGCAGGAACATAACAAAATAAAAAAATGGGATATCACTCTGTAATTCGCCAATACCAGAATATTTGGCCAGTCAGTTCCGGCTTATGCGATGAATATCAGGTTTGCCGACAAGACAGCCCCGATAACGTAAGATTTTTGCATGATGAGAATTAACTTATTGCCTATTAATTAAGCTTCACAAACACGATCAGCTCGCGGATTTCACGATATACGTCACTACACCAAAGATATCGAGCGTATCGTCGCTGCCGACAATAATCGGTGAATAGGCGCTGTTCATGGGGTTGAGTTGAATATTGGGACGCAACTGGAGGCGCTTCACGGTAAATTCGCCCTCTACCGCCGCAATCACGATATCGCCATGCTCAGGCTTGCGGGAACTGTCCACCACCAGCAAATCACCGTTATTAATCCCCCCTTCTATCATCGAGTCACCGGCGGCTTTGACAAAATAAGTGGAGCTGGGATGGGCGACTAATAACTCGTTTAAATCGATACGCCGCTCTACATAATCCGCTGCCGGGCTGGGGAAGCCGCACTGTACTAAGTCGCTGAAAAGTGGAATAGCAACGATTTCACGCAACTCTGCGGGTCTGAAAAAGATCATAATAAACACCTCCATACTGTTTTTATATACAGTAGTTTTAACTGAGGTATCGATCAAGCCATGTCAGCGTAAGCGGCTGGCTACGCCTTAACCGCTTCGCTTATAACCCTCTATAGCAATGAAGATTATTTGTTTTGTAAATTTTTACGCATGGGCAAGCTTAACGCGTCATAAAACATCACTACATCATCACTTATTGATGACTTGTAAATGTACAAAAGACAAAGCACCATCACTGCATAATCACTATCCGTTGACTTTCTATTTAGACTGGCGCATATTTTACAGCACAAATTAACAAGACAATTTTTGGAGGACGTTTTCTATGCCCGCCCGTGATTATCCCGATAAGCGTGTTGCTCGCGGTGTCGCAAAGGAGGCCGAACTCAGGATGTTAAGCGCGCGCATCGATCCTGCGCTGATGGAGTACATCCGCATTACTGCGTATGAAACACGGAAAAGTAAGCAGGAAATCGTGGCGGAAGCATTAGCGCTTCACCGCCAAAGAAGTCAGATTGGATCATAAACAGCAAAAGCCCGAAAAATCCTCCGGGCTTTTGCTGCCATCGGGATTACCCCACCAGCGAATTTAACGTCTCCAGCGCCTCAGGCGGCAATACCAGATCGGCTGCCGCCAGGTTTTCACGCAGATGCGCCACCGACGAGGTTCCCGGGATCAAGAGGATATTTGGCGAGCGTTGCAGCAGCCATGCCAGCGCCACCTGCATCGGCGTCGCGCCCAGTGAATCCGCCACCGCCTGTAGTCCGGAAGATTGCAGTGGCGTGAAACCTCCCAGCGGGAAGAACGGCACCCAGGCAATCCCCTGCTGCGCCAGTGAATCGACCAGCGCATCGTCACCGCGATTCACAACGTTGTACATGTTCTGTACGCACACCACGGAAACCATCTTCTGCGCTTCAGCGACCTGCGAAGCGGTAACGTTGCTCAGCCCAATATGGCGAACCAGCCCCTGCTGTTGCAGCTCCGCAAGGGTACTCAGCGGCGCGGCAATCGAGCCTTCCGCCGGTCCGTGGGTGCTAAACATGATCCGCAGGTTAACCACGTCCAGCACATCCCGCTTCAGGTTACGCAGGTTGTCATGCACCGCCTGCGTCAGCTCCTGCGCGGAAAACGCCGGCAGCCAGGAGGCATCCTCGCCGCGTCGGGCTCCGATCTTGGTCACAATCGTAAGGTCGTCCCGGTACGGATGAAGCGCCTCGCAGATAAGCTGGTTGGTCACATGAGGTCCGTAAAAATCGCTGGTATCAATGTGATTCACACCCGACGCCACCGCTTCACGCAGCACCGCCAGCGCCGCATTTTTGTCTTTTGGCGGACCAAAAACGCCAGGCCCGGCAAGCTGCATCGCGCCATAGCCAAATCGTTTAACCGTACGCGTTCCGAGCGTGAACGTTCCGCTTTTATCTATGCTGCTCATGCTGACCTTCCTCATAAAAAATGATCCGGATTTACAACAGGTTCCGCAACGAAACCATTAGTTAAGCAATAGTAAAATTAAAGTTTAAATTCGCTACGACGATAGTATTGATGTAACCCTGCCTCTTCTCTTACGGATGACCGCCATGCTGAAAAATCTGCACGTGATTACCGGTATTATCTTTGCCCTAACCATATTCTGTCTGCTGCAAGTTGTCACGGGAGGGTTGTTCTACTCTGCCGTTAACAACGATCGTCACAACTTTCAGAACTCCGGGTTACTCAATGCCCAACAGGAGAGCCTGAGCGACAGCGTGAACACGCTGGTGAAAACGCGCGTTACCGTCACCCGCGTGGCGATCCGCTACCTGAAAAACCAGCGCGATCCGGCCTCTCTCGCAGCAATCAACACGCTGTTGGGCACCGCGAACGGTTCGCTGACCAAAGCCGAAGACTATTACAAAAACTGGCAGGCGATTTCGCAGGTGAAGGGCCAGAATGCCGCGCTCACCGAAGAGATGCAGAAAGCCTGGAAGCAAATGCACGAGGTGATGCGCTTGTCCATTGAGTATCTGCGCGCCGATAACTATCAGGCCTATGGCGACCTGGACGCCCAGCAGGCGCAGGATGAGATGGAGGCGGTCTATACCCGCTGGCGCGCTGAAAACAACGTGCTGCTGAAAGCCGCCGCCGAAGAGAATCAGAGCAGCTTTACCCAGATGCAGTGGACGCTGGCGGCGATCTTCCTGACTGTGATCGCCGTGCTGGTGGTGATCTGGCAGGGTTTACAGCACCTGCTCCTGAAACCGCTCAACGCCATCATGAACCATATTCGCACCATCGCGAGCGGCGATCTGACGCAAAATGTCGCGATTACCGGGCGCAACGAGATGGGCCAGCTGGCTGCCGGTCTGCACGAGATGCAGCAGTCGCTGGTGAGCACCGTCAGCGCCGTGCGCGGCAGCACCGATTCGATCTACACGGGCGCAGGAGAAATTGCCGCCGGGAGTAACGACCTTTCCGCGCGAACCGAGCAGCAGGCAGCCTCGCTGGAAGAGACCGCCGCCAGCATGGAAGAGCTGACTGCCACGGTGAAACAGAACTCGGATAACGCCCGTCAGGCGACGCTGCTGGCGAAGAATGCGTCTGAAACCGCCGCACGCGGCGGTCAGGTGGTGGATAACGTGGTGCGTACCATGAATGACATTGCCGACAGTTCTCAGCAAATTGCGCATATTACCGGCGTTATCGATAGCATTGCCTTCCAGACCAACATTCTGGCGCTCAACGCGGCGGTTGAAGCCGCCCGTGCCGGGGAACAAGGTCGCGGCTTTGCGGTCGTGGCAGGTGAAGTACGGACGCTGGCCAGCCGCAGCGCGCAGGCGGCAAAAGAGATCAAAGGGCTTATCGAGAACTCTGTCAGCCGGGTGAATACCGGCTCGGAACAGGTGAGCGAGGCGGGTGCGACCATGAAAGAGATCGTCGCGGCCGTGACGCGCGTAACCGATATTATGGCTGAGATTTCCTCGGCGTCTGACGAGCAGAGCCGCGGTATAGAGCAGGTCAGCCTGGCGGTCTCGCAGATGGACAGCGTCACGCAGCAAAACGCCGCGCTGGTACAGGAGTCGGCAACGGCGGCGGCAGCGCTGGAAGATCAGTCTGAACAGCTGCGTCAGGCCGTGGCGGCATTCCGGCTGAACGCTCAGGCATCGCTGGCGGCTCGCCCTAAAAACGTGAAAACGCCCGTACTGCTGCGTCCGTCAGCGGCAGGCGCGAATACAGCTGACGCGAACTGGGAAACCTTCTGAGTGACAGGCGGGCATCTCGCCCGCCTTCCTGATTAGCGACTGCGCTTGGCGTGGCGCTCCCAGTTATCTCGCTTCGCATCCTCTGACTTACGCAACGAGACATAGCATGCTCCGCTGCCACCGTGATACGGCTGCGCTTCGCAAAAGGCCTGTACTTCGTCGAACTCGGTCAGCCAGCGCGCAAGATAGCTGCGCACCACGTTAGGATGCGACTGCTGTTCACGCCCTTTACCATGCACGATGATCAGGTTGCGTAGCCCGTCACGTCCGGCCTGGCGAATAAAGGAATAGACCAGCTGGCGGCATTGCTCCGCAGGCTGGCGTAACAGCGTTAAGCTGGCCTGACGGGAATATTTGCCGGAACGCAGCTTATCAAATACCCCCAGCTGTACCCCTTCGCGCTGGAACATCAGCGGCTCGTCAAGGGGCAACAGTTCCAGAAACCCCAGCGTCAGAAAGTTATCGAGCTGCTCAGTATCTATTTCCTGACGCGCCCGCGTGTTGCGGCTCTGCTGCCAGTGAATATCCGCGCAGCGTTTGAGCGGCTGGACATCCTCCATGGCGTCAAGAAAAAGTGATTTGTCGTCAGGGTTCATGGAAATCCTCCGGCTACATCTGAGTGATGTACTATACCTGCGCCCGTTGCGGGTCTCAATCATCCGGGCACGGGTTCAAATAATGGCTTAAGGAACGGATAATCGCAGACGCAATAAACTTAATCCAACCTTAACTTAAATTTCAGCCGTAATTAATTAAATAATTTACGTTAAAAAATCGTGAAATCAATCACTCAACGTCCTTCTCTTTTAAGAAAAAGCTGTTATAACTTAATAAACCTGCCCAATGGATAATGCATGTAGGATCCGCGAAAGGATGCACGACTGTGTGTACTGTGGAGTCTGTCTGATGTCGGACAGACTCTATTTTTTTATTGTTGTTATTTTGATTAAATTAATTTTCTGGCTTCCCTTCGAAACTGCGTGATTAATGATTCGGCAAGCGGTGTCTGGCGAGAATCACGACGCTGAATTAAATAATATGCTGCTTTAGGCAGGGTTTCGACAACCGGCAGCATTATCAGACGGTGCGCCAGAAGCGGATCGCAGCCCAGCTCCTGCGGTAAAATGCTGATGAAATCGCTTTGTGCGACGAGGCTAATACAGGAGGAAAAGGTCTCACAGACAACGCCAATTCGCGGTATTTGAGAGCGGTGGTTAAAAGTATCCTGCAACTGTTTATAATAACTTCCCCGGGGCGTAGGCATCGTCCAGTTATATTGCAGAAGCTCATTAATTGAGGTCGCCCCTGTCGCCGGATGCCCTGCCCGACAAAATACGGCAAAAGGCTTTTCGAACAGCTTTTCAAACGTAAATTCGTGATCGTACGGCCCCTGATAATAGGTATTGATGGTAAAGTCCAGCTCACCCTGACGTAATTCATTAATCATCGACACCAGCTGGCCTTCCATAATCCGGACGTTGACCTGAGGATGCTGCGCATGAAAACGCGTAATAACGGCTGGCATCAGGCTGCGTGAAATACTGGCCCCCATCCCAATATTGATCTGCCCGGCAAGTTCGCCCTGCCGCTGGCGGATGTCATCCTGCGCTGCACGCAGCTCTTCCAGAATCAAATTAGCGCGGTGATAAAACCCTTCCCCGCACTCGGTCAGCGCGACGCCTTTACTCCGGCGCACAAATAGCTGGGCCGCCATACCCTCCTCCAGCTCTTTAATGGATTTGGTCAGCGCGGGCTGCGAAAGATTAAGCGTCCGGCTGGCGCCGCGAATGCTGCCCTGACGCGCCACTTCGACAAACGCCCTGATTTGATGAAATTTAATCTGAAATGACATAACGAGACCGATAACCGTTGTTTATCAGAGTAAAGAAACTGTCATCTACTTTAATGGAAACGGATGTGCGAGGGTAATTCCCGAACGGTTAAAACTGTGAAAAAACGATTAGTGATAAGTAAAAACTATCACAGCGTGAAGCAGTTCACATATTTTAATGATGACAGGAAAAGATATGAACGCACTGGCGCAGTACATTCAGACATTAGCTCCACAACTGAGCGCATGGCGTCGCGATTTCCACCATTTTGCGGAATCCGGCTGGGTAGAGTTTCGAACAGCTGCGAAAGTCGCGGAAATCCTCGACTCGCTGGGCTACGAACTGGCGATGGGTCGCGACGTGGTCGATGCCGAAAGCCGTATGGGACTGCCCGATGATGCCACCCTTTCGCGAGAGTTTGCCCGCGCCCGGGCGCAGGGTGCGCCGGAGAAATGGCTGGCGCCGTTTGAGGGCGGATTTACCGGCATTGTGGCGACCCTGAATACCGGACGTCCGGGCCCGACGCTGGCGTTTCGGGTAGACATGGATGCACTTGATTTAAGCGAAGCGCTTGACGAAAGTCATCGCCCCTTCCGCGACGGTTTTGCCTCCTGCAACCCGGGCATGATGCACGCCTGTGGCCACGACGGGCATACCACCATTGGTCTGGGGCTCGCGCAGGTGCTTAAGCAGCATGAAGCGCAGCTCAACGGCATCATCAAACTGATCTTCCAGCCTGCCGAAGAGGGTACGCGCGGCGCGCGGGCTATGGTCGCCGCAGGCGCGCTGGACGGCGTGGACTACTTTACCGCCATTCATATCGGGACCGGCGTTCCGGAAGGGACGGTGATCTGCGGCAGCGATAACTTCATGGCGACCACCAAATTTGACGTGCGCTTTACCGGGGTCGCCGCACACGCTGGCGGTAAACCAGAAGAGGGCCGTAACGCCCTGCTCGCGGCTGCCCAGGCCGCCATCGCGCTGCATGGCATCGCACCACACAGCGAAGGCGCGTCCCGGGTTAACGTCGGGGTCATGCAGGCGGGCAGCGGACGCAACGTGGTTCCGGCTGATGCGTTGCTTAAGGTTGAAACCCGCGGCGAAAGCGAGGCTATTAATCAGTATGTCTTTGAGCGCGCACAGGCGGTAATTACCGGCGCGGCGGCGCTCTACGGCGTAACAGCCGGGGTAAACCTGATGGGGGCGGCGACCTCCAGCGCCCCTTCCCCGGCCTGGGTCGATTATCTGCGCGAACAGGCAAGCCAGGTGCCCGGCGTGACTCATGCCATTGATAAGGTCAAAGCGCCTGCGGGCTCCGAAGATGCCACGCTAATGATGGCCCGCGTACAGCAGAACGGCGGCATGGCCTCGTATATGGTCTTCGGCACCGAGCTGAGCGCCGGACATCACAACGAAAAATTCGATTTTGATGAGCAGGTGATGAACGTTGCCATCGAAACGCTGGCGCGAACTGCGCTTAATTTCCCGTGGACGCGAGGTGTGTAATGCAGGAGAACTACGCTTTTATCGCCGATGCCATCGACACGCGATGTCAGACGTTTACCGATATTGCCGACGACATCTGGGATCATCCCGAAACGCGCTTCGAAGAGTTCTGGTCCGCCGAACGGCTCGCCAGCGCGCTGGAAGCCGAGGGCTTTGCCCTGACGCGGGAAGCCGGAGGCATTCCCAACGCCTTTATTGCCAGCTACGGCAGCGGCAAGCCCGTTATCGCCCTTCTGGGCGAATACGATGCCCTGGCCGGGCTAAGCCAGCAGGCGCACTGCGCGACGGCGCAATCCGCCACCCCGGGGGCGAACGGCCACGGCTGCGGGCATAACCTGTTAGGCACTGCTGCCTTCGCCGGGGCGGTGGCGGTGAAAAGCTGGCTGGAACAACACGGCGGCAGCGGAACGGTACGATTTTACGGCTGCCCCGGCGAGGAAGGCGGCTCCGGTAAAACCTTTATGGTACGTGAAGGTCTGTTTGACGACGTGGACGCTGCCGTGACATGGCACCCGGAGGCCTTTGCCGGGATGTTTAACGTCAGCACGCTGGCCAATATTCAGGCCGCCTGGCGGTTTAAGGGGATCGCCGCTCATGCCGCAAACTCCCCACATCTGGGGCGCAGCGCGCTGGATGCCGTGACGCTGATGACCACCGGTACAAACTTCCTCAACGAACACATCATTGAAAAAGCGCGCGTTCATTACGCCATCACCGATACCGGCGGGATTTCGCCCAACGTGGTACAGGCCCAGGCCGAGGTGCTGTACCTGATCCGCGCCCCGGAGATGGCCGATGCGCAGCAGATCTACGCGCGCATCGAGAAAATCGCCCAGGGTGCGGCGATGATGACCGAAACCACCGTCGAGTGCCGCTTTGATAAAGCCTGCTCCAGCTATCTGCCGAACCGTACGCTCGAAGCGGCGATGTACCGCGCATTGCAGCATTATGGCACGCCGGCCTGGACTGAAGAGGAACGCGAATTTGCCCGTGAAATCCGCGCCACGCTCACGGCAAACGACCTGCAAAACAGCCTGAAAAACATTGCCGCAACGGGGGCCGAAGAGGGAAAAGCGTTTGCCCGACGCCATCAGGAGACGCTGCTGGTGGATGAAGTTGCCCCTTACGCCATCACCGATAACGTGCTGGCAGGCTCCACCGATGTGGGGGATGTCAGCTGGAAGATGCCTGTTGCACAGTGCTTTAGCCCCTGTTTTACCGTCGGCACCCCACTGCATACCTGGCAATTAGTGGCGCAGGGGCGTACCTCAATTGCCCATAAAGGCATGTTGCTGGCCGGAAAAGTGATGGGCGCGACCGCGCTGCATCTGCTTCAGGATGCCGACCTGTTGCGAAAATGCCGGGAAGAGTTCGAACAACACATAACAGAAAAACCGTACGAGTGTCCGATCCCGCAGGGCGTGACACCGTCACCTTTAAAATAAAAAAACACAACACAACAACACAACAACAGTCCCGAGGAACGCCCATGAGTATGTCTTCCATACCTTCGCATTCCCCATCCGGTAAGCTCTATGGCTGGGTTGAAAGGATCGGCAATAAAGTGCCGCACCCTTTCCTGCTTTTTATCTATTTAATTGTCATCCTGATGGTCGCGACGGCCGTGCTGTCCGCCTTTGAGGTGAGCGTGCGCAGCCCGGCCGACGGCAGTATGGTAGCAGTGAAAAACCTGCTCAGCGTTGAAGGGTTGCACTGGTTTTTGCCGAACGTGATTAAAAACTTCAGCGGTTTTGCGCCGCTGGGCGCCATCCTGGCGCTGGTGTTAGGCGCGGGACTGGCCGAACGCGTGGGTCTGCTGCCCGCGCTGATGGTGAAAATGGCCTCGCACGTCAGCGCGCGTTATGCCAGCTATATGGTGCTGTTTATTGCCTTCTTCAGCCATATCTCGTCCGACGCGGCGCTGGTGATCATGCCGCCGATGGGGGCGCTGATTTTCCTCGCCGTTGGCCGTCATCCTGTTGCGGGTCTGCTGTCGGCGATTGCGGGCGTCGGCTGTGGGTTTACCGCTAACCTGCTTATCGTGACCACCGATGTGCTGCTCTCCGGCATCAGTACGGAGGCAGCCAGCACCATCGATGCGACTATGCACGTCAGCGTGATCGACAACTGGTACTTTATGGCCAGTTCGGTGATTGTCCTGACGATTGTCGGGGGGCTGATTACCGATAAGATCATTGAGCCGCGCCTGGGTAAATGGGAAGGCCGGAGCGATGAAAAGCTGGAGACGCTGAGCAAAGAGCAGCAGTTCGGCCTGCGCGTAGCCGGGATCGTCTCGCTGGCGTTCATTGCGGTGGTGGCGCTGATGGTGGTGCCGGAAAATGGCGTGCTGCGCGATCCGATCAAACACACCGTACTGCCCTCGCCGTTTATTCAGGGCATTGTGCCGCTGATAATTCTCTTCTTCTTCGTCGTTTCGCTCGCGTTCGGCATCGCCACCGGCAAAATCCGCCGTCAGGGAGATCTGCCGCACCTGATGATTGAGCCGATGAAGGAGATGGCGGGTTTTATCGTGATGGTGTTCCCGCTGGCGCAGTTTGTCGCCATGTTTAACTGGAGCAATATGGGCAAGTTTATGGCCGTGAGCCTGACGGACGCGCTGGAGGCGGCGGGGTTGAGCGGTGTTCCGGCGTTTGTCGGCCTGGCGCTGCTGTCGTCCCTGCTGTGCATGTTTATTGCCAGCGGGTCGGCCATCTGGTCGATTCTGGCGCCCATCTTTGTCCCCATGTTTATGATGCTCGGCTTCCATCCTGCGTTCGCCCAGATCCTGTTCCGTGTCGCCGATTCCTCGGTGATCCCGCTGGCGCCCGTGTCACCCTTCGTTCCGCTGTTTTTAGGCTTCCTGCAACGCTACAGACCGGAGGCTAAGCTGGGTACCTACTATTCGCTGGTTCTGCCCTATCCGCTTATCTTCTTAGGGGTATGGCTGGTGATGCTGGTGGCGTGGTATCTTGTCGGCCTGCCGATTGGACCGGGTGTTTACCCGAGGCTGAACTAAGGAGTACTGATGCTGAGATTACTCGAAGATAAGATTGCGACGCCGCTGGGGCCGCTGTGGGTTATCGCGGATGAAGCGTTCAATCTGCGCGCGGTTGAATGGGAAGAGCACAGCGACCGGATGGTTGAGCTGCTCAACATCCATTATCGCGCCGAGGGTTACGAGCGTATTACTGCCCGTAATCCTGGCGGGCTGAGCGATAAACTGACGGCATACTTCGAGGGCGATCTCAGCATTATTAATACCCTGCCAACCGCCACGGCGGGCACCCCTTTCCAGCGCGAGGTGTGGCAGGCGCTGCGTAATATTCCCTGCGGGCAGGTGATGCACTACGGTCAGCTGGCAGAACAGCTTGGCCGTGCCGGCGCGGCGCGCGCGGTCGGTGCGGCAAATGGCTCTAACCCCGTCAGCATTGTGGTGCCTTGCCATCGCGTGATCGGGCGCAACGGCACCCTCACCGGCTATGCCGGGGGCGTACAGCGCAAAGAGTGGCTGCTGCGTCACGAAGGGTATTTTCTGCTGTAATTCCCAGGTTTTTGTGCTTAATTTTCTTCCTGTTAGGTTCATAATCCTTAATCATTCTGTGGAATTTCAAGGAGATGGCAACACGCTGCCGTCTCTTGTCTTTATTGGGGGTTTGCCAGACTTACGTCCTTACCAAAAAGATGTTAAAATTGACCAATATCAATTAAGGCTTGAGCAAACCTATGATCCCGGAAAAGCGAATTATACGACGCATTCAGTCTGGCGGTTGTGCTATCCATTGCCAGGATTGCAGCATCAGCCAGCTCTGTATCCCGTTTACTCTGAATGAGCACGAACTCGATCAGCTTGACAATATCATCGAGCGCAAAAAGCCTATTCAGAAAGGGCAGACGCTGTTTAAGGCGGGAGACGAACTGAAATCGCTCTATGCTATCCGTTCTGGCACCATCAAAAGCTACACCATTACCGAACAGGGCGACGAGCAGATCACCGGCTTCCATCTGGCAGGCGATTTAGTCGGCTTTGACGCCATCGGCAGTGGCCATCACCCGAGCTTTGCTCAGGCGCTGGAAACCTCTATGGTCTGCGAAATTCCGTTTGAGACGCTGGACGATCTGTCCGGTAAGATGCCGAACCTGCGTCAGCAGATGATGCGTCTGATGAGCGGTGAGATTAAAGGCGATCAGGATATGATCCTGCTGCTTTCCAAAAAGAATGCCGAAGAGCGTCTGGCCGCCTTTATCTATAACCTCTCCCGCCGTTTCGCGGAGCGTGGCTTCTCCCCGCGTGAATTCCGTCTGACCATGACGCGCGGCGATATTGGCAACTATCTGGGCCTGACCGTGGAAACCATCAGCCGTCTGCTGGGTCGCTTCCAGAAGAGCGGAATGCTGGCGGTTAAAGGTAAGTACATCACCATCGAAAACGGTGAAGCGCTGGCCATTCTGGCGGGTCACTCACGTAACGTGGCATAACTCTCCCGGATATCTTATGCCAGGTCGATAAATTTTCATGATTATTGATCTGGCAAAAACTTCCCCCCTGTTTCATTCAAGATATATAGGTTACTCTTTTACTTACAGACTGTGGTGACAGTAGTAAGGAGACCTGTATGGCAAAGTATCAAAACATGCTGGTGGCTATCGATCCTAACCAGGACGATCAGCCGGCATTACGACGTGCTGTGTATTTACATCAACGGATTGGTGGCAAAATTAAAGCCTTTTTGCCGATTTATGACTTCTCATACGAGATGACCACCCTTCTGTCGCCTGACGAGCGCACCGCTATGCGTCAGGGAGTGATCAGCCAGCGTACCGCGTGGATCCGCGAGCAGGCGAAATATTACCTGGAAGCGGGCGTACCGATTGATATCAAAGTGGTCTGGCACAACCGACCTTTCGAAGCCATTATTCAGGAAGTGGTGGCCGGTGGGCATGACCTGCTGCTGAAAATGGCGCACCAGCATGACAAACTGGAATCCGTGATTTTCACTCCAACCGACTGGCACCTGCTGCGCAAATGCCCTTGCCCGGTATGGATGGTGAAAGATCAGCCATGGCCTGAGGGCGGGAAAGCCGTCGTGGCGGTGAATCTGGCCAGCGAAGAGGATTATCACAATTCGCTGAACGAGAAGCTGGTGAAGGAAAGCATCCAGCTTGCCGACCAGGTTAACCACACCGAAGTCCATCTGGTGGGTGCCTATCCGGTTACGCCAATCAATATCGCCATCGAGTTGCCTGAATTTGACCCGAGCGTGTATAACGACGCGATTCGCGGTCAGCATCTGCTGGCCATGAAAGCGCTGCGCCAGAAATTCAGTATCGATGAGAATATGACGCACGTAGAAAAAGGGTTACCGGAAGAGGTTATTCCGGATCTGGCGGAGCATTTGCAGGCCGGGATTGTGGTGCTGGGCACCATTGGCCGGACCGGTATCTCTGCCGCGTTCCTGGGAAATACCGCCGAGCAGGTGATTGACCACCTGCGCTGTGACCTTCTGGTCATCAAACCGGATCAGTATCAAACGCCGGTTGAACTGGACGATGAGGAAGACGATTGACCCCAAAATGAAAGCCCGCCGGTAACGGCGGGCTTTTTTATTACGCTTCGCTCAACCGCTGCGTCGGTGCCTCGTCGCCGGCATTCATCCAGGGCGCGTGCAGAACCATGCTCGGCAGCGCCAGCTTGATCTCCTGCTGGTTCAGCCCCTCCAGAATACGGATATTGATCTCCTGCTGAATATCCATGTACTTGTTGTAGTCCGCCGTATTAACGATATGGACCACCTCGAAGGTCAGGCGATCGCGATCGAAGCCCAGGAAATGGGCGCGGTCAAACTTCGTTTCCCCGACGTCGGTAATGATCTGTTTGACCATATCACCCACTGAACGCAGTTTGTCCGGCGCCGTGTCGCTGGCAACCCCGAAGGTAAAGACGATCCGGCGCGTTTGCATCCGTTTGTAGTTATGCAGCGTCTGTTGCAGCAGAATGGCGTTCCCGCAGACAATCTGCTCCCCGCTCAGGCTGCGGATACGGGTGGTTTTCAGGCCAATGTGCTCTACCGTCCCGGCGACATCGTTAAACACCACAAAATCGCCAATTTCGAACGGCTTATCAAAACCGATGGAAAGCGATGCAAACACGTCGCTCAGGATCGTTTGCACCGCGAGGGCGATTGCAATACCCCCTACCCCAAGGCTGGCAACCAGAGCAGTGATGTTGACGCCCGCGTTAGCAAGAATAGACAGCAGCATCACTGACCAGACTATGGCACGGAGGATAAGCCCCGTGATCACCAGCGTCACCGGGTTTTTATGGCTTCCCGGCGCCAGCATGACGTGACGAAGCCACGACACCACCCCCTGATCCATCCACAGCGCCACCTGGATAGCGAAGACCAGGAACCAGGCGTGGCTCACGGTACCAAAGAGATGATCCGGTAAGTCGACGAAACGCAGGCTGAATAACAGCGCCACGACAAAAAGCAGGACGCGGCTGGTGCGGTTAAGCATATCCGTCAGGATAAAACGCATCCGGTTGGTGGTGGGGTGCTTGTCGCCCCAGGTAGTGATCCCTTTCTTAACGAAGGCAATCAGACGCGTCAGCAGCCAGTACACCAGCAGAGTCACAAAAACCACCGTGGCGACGCCGATCCAGAAAGATGGCGTCATCATCAGCTCGATGATGTCGAAGCGGGACAAAAATCGCATTACACCTCCTCGTATTACACAAAGGGTAAAGTATAGACAGAGGAGAAAAGCTGGCCGCAGAAATAAGAAAACCGCCCCAGGGGGCGGTTTGTCAGGATGAAGCGCAATTACAGCGCTTTCAGGATCGCATCCACGCTGGCCTTGGCGTCGCCAAACAGCATGTGGGTGTTATCTTTAAAGAACAGCGGGTTCTGCACGCCAGCATAGCCGGTGTTCATAGAGCGTTTGAAGACAATGACGTTCTGCGCCTTCCACACTTCGAGAACAGGCATACCCGCAATCGGACTACGCGGGTCGTCCTGCGCCGCCGGGTTAACGGTGTCGTTGGCGCCAATCACCAACACGGTGTCGGTGTCGGCGAAATCATCGTTGATCTCGTCCATTTCCAGCACAATGTCGTAAGGCACCTTCGCTTCCGCCAGCAGCACGTTCATGTGGCCTGGCAGACGCCCCGCCACCGGGTGAATACCAAAGCGAACCTTGATGCCGCGCGCGCGGAGTTTCTCGGTGATTTCCGCCACCGGATACTGCGCCTGCGCCACCGCCATGCCATAGCCTGGGGTGATGATGACGGAATGCGAGTTTTTCAGCATCTCTGCGGTGTCTTCCGCGCTGATTTCACGGTGTTCACCCACTTCCTCATCAGAACCGGTTGATGAGCCGTCAGAACCGAAGCCACCCGCAATGACGCTGATAAACGAACGGTTCATCGCCTTACACATGATGTAAGACAGGATCGCACCGGAAGAACCGACCAGCGCACCGGTGACAATCAGCAGGTCGTTGCTCAGCATAAAGCCTGCCGCCGCCGCCGCCCAACCGGAGTAGGAGTTCAGCATGGAAACCACCACCGGCATATCTGCCCCGCCGATAGATGCCACCAGATGCCAGCCGAAGGCCAGCGCGATGATGGTCATCACCAGTAACGCCAGCACCTGCAAGCCTACGCTTTCGGTACGCACGAAGACCACCAGCAGCACAAAGGAAACGACCAGCGCCGCCAGGTTCAGCTTGTGGCGGTTAGGCAGCATCAGCGGTTTGGAAGAGATCTTCCCGCGCAGCTTGCCGAACGCCACAATCGACCCGGTGAAGGTCACCGCACCGATGAAGATGCCGAGGAACACTTCGGTCAGGTGGATGTTCACCAGAATCGGCTCCAGGCCCGGTTCGTGGTACAGGTAGCTGTTGAAGCCCACCAGCACCGCCGCCAGACCCACGAAGCTGTGCAGAATGGCAACCAGCTCCGGCATCTCGGTCATTTCAACGCGTTTCGCCAGACGAATACCAATCGCGCCGCCGATGATCATCGCCACCAGGATCCACGCCACGTTGCCGGTGTCCGGCCCAAAGATGGTGGCAATCAGCGCAATCGCCATCCCGGCGATACCAAAGTTATTTCCCTGCTGAGACGTTTCGTGTTTGGAAAGCCCCGCCAGACTGAAAATAAACAGGATTGCAGCAACAATGTATGCGGCTGTAACTAATCCTCCAGACATATGCTACCCCTTAGCCTTTACGAAACATTTTCAGCATGCGCTGAGTCACGGTGAAACCACCGAAAATATTGATACTGGCGATCAGCACCGCAATGAAGCTCAGGAAGCTGATCCAGCCGCCATGACCAATTTGCAGCAATGCCCCAACCACGATAATCCCGGAGATGGCATTGGTGACCGACATCAGCGGGGTATGCAGCGCATGAGAAACGTTCCACACGACGTAGTAACCCACCACGCAGGAGAGCGCGAAGACGGTGAAGTGGCCAAGGAACTCTTTTGGCGCGACATCCGCCAGCCAGCCAAACAGGATAATAACCAGCGCCATGATGGCGTATTTGCGCCACGGCGACGCAGGTTTTGCTGGCTCCGCGGGCTCTGGCGCCGCTTTCGGCGCAGCCTGAGGTTGAGCGGAAACCTGAATCGGCGGTGCAGGCCATGTGATTTCCCCTTCACGCACCACGGTAACGCCACGCACCACCACATCATCAAAATCAACGGTAATGTTGCCGTCTCTCTCTTTGCAGAGCAGCTTCAGCAGGTTAACGAGGTTCGTGCCGTACAGCTGAGAGGACTGGGTTGGCAGACGCCCTGGCAGGTCGGTATAACCGATCACCTTCACGCCGTTCGCGGTCGTCGTGACCTGGTTTGGCACGGTATACTCACAGTTACCGCCGTTTTGCGCCGCCAGATCGACAATAACGCTGCCCGGCTGCATGGAATCCACCATCTCACGGGTGATCAGCTTCGGCGCCGGTTTACCCGGAATAAGCGCGGTGGTGACAATGATGTCCACCTCTTTTGCCTGCGCCGCAAAGAGCGCCATTTCCGCCTTAATAAAGGCTTCAGACATGACCTTCGCGTAACCATCACCGCTGCCCGCTTCTTCCTTGAAGTCCAGCTCAAGGAATTCGGCGCCCATACTCTGCACCTGCTCCTTCACTTCCGGCCGGGTATCAAACGCGCGAACAATAGCGCCCAGGCTGTTTGCGGCCCCGATAGCGGCAAGACCTGCCACACCGGCACCAATCACCATCACCTTCGCGGGTGGTACTTTACCTGCCGCCGTAATCTGACCGGTAAAGAAGCGACCAAACTCATGCGCAGCTTCGACAATGGCGCGATAGCCGGCAATGTTCGCCATGGAGCTCAGCGCATCCAGAGACTGCGCGCGCGAAATACGCGGCACGGAGTCCATCGCCATCACGGTGACACCGCGTGCTGCCAGCTTCTCCATCAGCTCCGGGTTTTGGGCTGGCCAGACAAAGCTCACAAGCGTCGTGCCCGCGTTCAGCAGTTCAATTTCACTCTCTTCCGGTGCGTTGACCTTCAGAATGATGGGTGATTGCCAGACCTCAGCACCGTCCACTACGTCCGCGCCAGCCTGAGTAAAGGCCTCGTCATCGAAACTCGCCAGTTTGCCCGCGCCGCTTTCAATCGCGACGGTAAAACCCAGTTTAAGCAGTTGCTCCACCGTTTTTGGTGTTGCCGCTACGCGGGTTTCATTGGCTAACCGTTCTTTTGGTACCCCAATACGCATAGTTTTCCCTTCCATCGGTTTTTGATGATGGTTTGTCGATAATTGCCCACGGTTTGTATCAATTTTCACCATCGAGATATCGACGGAGAATGATTAACCCCGGAAAATAAAACAGTAACAAACTTTCTATAACCTACTGAAAATAGCGCCCGTGATCTACCGCCAGAAAACACTATTTCTTACTTTATCTGTGAAAAATAAGCGATCGGGGTCACTGACAGAGATATTTACCTTAAATTCGCCTTCAGGACCGATAAATCGCGCAAGCGAAGCGGTAAAAACATGATATAGCGCCATAAAAGAACAACTCATTAACATTAAATTAACTTGTAAAAGTCATATGCTTAATCAGTTTTGCTTGTGAAACGCCTGTTTTTTCCACATATCACAAAATGTTATCGAATCAGGTCCTTTGGTGAGCACAGGCTGTGAAAAATGCCGCAGACAGCGACGGGTGTTAAATGCCATAATCGGGACCGTCTCAAATTAACAACAACACCAGTACATGGTTTGCGCAAGGCGAAGGATTATTTTTATGAAGCTTAAGAACACACTCCTGGCGTCCGCACTTCTTTCCGCGACCGCCCTGTCTGCGAATGCCGCGACAGAGTTGACGCCGGAGCAAGCGGCAGCGTTAAAACCTTTTGACCATACGGTCATTGTGGGTCGCTATAACTCTATTGGCGATGCCGTCGCCGCCGCATCAAAAGCCGCCGATAAAAACGGCGCTGCCTCGTTTTACGTTGTTGACCAGTCCGATCAGGGCAACAGCGGCAACCAGCGCGTGACGATTGCGCTGTACAAAGAGAATGCCCCAAAAGCAGATGAACAGAAAAACCGCGTGATTAACGGCATTGTTGAACTGCCGAAAGATCAGGCTGTTCAGCTGGAACCGTATGACACCGTGACCGTTCAGGGCTTCTACCGCAGCCAGCCTGAAGTTAACGATGCCATCACCAAAGCCGCGAGAGAAAAAGGCGCTTACGCGTTCTATATCGTGCGTCAGGTTGATGCCAACCAGGGCGGAAACCAGCGCATCACCGCCTTCATCTATAAGCAAGATGCGAAAAAACGCGTAGTACAAAGCCCGGATGCCATTCCAGCGGATTCAGATGCGGGACGTGCCGCGTTAGCGAAAGGCGGTGAAGAAGCGAAGAAAGTGGAAATTCCGGGCGTTGCAACCTCGGCGGCACCAAGCGCTGAAGTGGGTCGTTTCTTTGAAACCCAATCCACCAAAGGCGGTCGTTATACCGTTACGTTACCAGACGGCACGAAAATTGAAGAGCTGAACAAAGCCACTGCCGCGCAGATGGTTCCGTTCGACAGCATCAAGTTTACGGGCAACTATGGCAACATGACGGAAATCTCCTATCAGGTGGCGAAGCGTGCTGCGAAGAAAGGCGCGAAGTATTACCACATCACCCGCCAGTGGCAGGAACGTGGTAACAACCTGACCATCAGCGCCGATCTGTACAAGTAATAAAACGGTTTCATAAAGGCGGCGCAGTGCCGCCTTTTTTGTTACTTTTTTTCTGATTTCTGCCACACGTCATTGCATGCATCCTTCACACTCCGTAAAATCCCGCGCCTTAGCGTGATCCACCATTTTTATGCGCCTTAGCGAAATAATTATTCTGGATTTGGACTTTTCATAACAGGAAGCCAATGGAAAAGAAACTTGGCCTGAGTGCTTTAACTGCACTTGTATTGAGCTCAATGCTGGGCGCGGGCGTATTCAGTTTGCCGCAGAACATGGCGGCCGTCGCTAGCCCGGCCGCATTACTGATTGGCTGGGGCATTACCGGTGTCGGGATTTTGCTGCTGGCGTTCGCCATGCTGCTGCTGACCCGTATCCGACCGGATCTGGACGGCGGAATATTCACTTACGCCCGGGAAGGTTTCGGCGAGCTGATCGGCTTCTGCTCCGCCTGGGGTTACTGGCTGTGCGCGGTGATCGCCAACGTCTCCTATCTGGTTATCGTCTTCTCGGCGCTCAGCTTCTTTACCGACACGCCCGAACTGCGCCTGTTTGGCGACGGCAATACCTGGCAGTCCATCGTCGGCGCCTCGGTGCTGCTGTGGATAGTTCACTGGCTGATTTTGCGTGGCGTTCAGACCGCGGCCAGCATTAACCTGGTGGCGACGCTGGCCAAGCTGGTGCCGCTTGGCCTGTTCGTCGTTCTGGCCTTCCTCGCCTTCCGTCTCGATGTCTTTACGCTCGATTTCAGCGGCATTGCGCTGGGCGTCCCCGTTTGGGAACAGGTGAAAAATACCATGCTGATCACCCTGTGGGTGTTCATCGGCGTTGAAGGTGCCGTCGTGGTCTCTGCCCGCGCGCGTAACAAGCGCGATGTGGGACGCGCCACGCTGCTGGCCGTACTGGCGGCGCTGGGCGTTTATCTGCTGGTGACGCTGCTGTCGCTCGGCGTGGTAGCTCGCCCTGAACTTGCGGAAATGCGTAACCCGTCCATGGCCGGGCTGATGGTGAAAATGTTGGGTCCCTGGGGGGACGTGATTATCGCGGCGGGTCTGATTGTTTCCGTTTGCGGCGCCTATCTGAGCTGGACCATTATGGCAGCGGAAGTCCCGTTCCTGGCCGCCACGCACAAAGCGTTCCCGCGCCTGTTTGCCCGTCAGAACAAAAACAGTGCGCCATCGGCCTCTCTGTGGCTCACCAACATCAGCGTGCAGGTCTGTCTGGTGCTGATCTGGCTCACAGGATCGGACTATAACACGCTGCTGACCATCGCCTCCGAGATGATTCTGGTACCCTATTTCTTAGTGGGCGCATATCTGTTAAAAATTGCGACCCGCCCGGCACACTATGCGGTAGGCGTCGGCGCCTGTATTTACGGTCTATGGTTGTTGTATGCTTCCGGACCGATGCATCTGCTGCTGTCCGTGGTGCTCTACGCGCCGGGCCTGCTGGTGTTTATCTACGCTCGCCGTACACATCAGCTTGATAATGCCCTTAAGCGCCGCGAAATGGCATTGATAGGTTTGCTGTTAGTCGCTGCCGTACCGGCAACGTGGATGTTAATGGGATAGCGCCGCCTGTTCCATTGTTGAACTGAAAAGGAGATTACGATGGGACACACGCAGCAACGCCCAATATTGATCACTGGCGCAGGCCGTCGCATTGGCCTCGCCCTCGCCCATCACTTTCTCAATCTTCGCCATCCGGTTATCGTCAGTTACCGCACGGAATATCCCTCCATTGAAGGGCTACGAAATGCCGGAGCAGTCTGCATTCAGGCGGATTTCTCCACAGATGAAGGTATTCTCGCCTTCGCGGACAAAGTGAAGTCGACCACCCACGGACTGCGGGCGGTTATTCACAACGCCAGTACCTGGCTTCCCGAAAAAGCAGGACATTCACTCAGCGAAACGCTCGCCTGCATGATGCAGATCCACGTTAATGCGCCTTATCTGCTCAACCATGCCCTACAGGATTTGCTGCGCGGACACGGCCATGCCGCAGGCGACATTATCCATTTCACCGATTACGTGGTGGAGCGAGGAAGCGACAAACACATCGCCTATGCGGCCAGCAAAGCCGCGCTGGATAATATGACCCGCTCTTTCGCACGCAAGCTGGCGCCCGAGGTAAAGGTCAACGCGATTGCTCCGGCGATGATTTTATTTAACGAAGGCGATGATGCCGAGTATCGTCAGCAGGCGCTCAACAAGTCGTTAATGAAAATTGCGCCCGGCGAGAAAGAGGTGATCGACCTGATCGATTATCTGCTGACCAGCTGTTACGTCACGGGCCGAACGTTTGCCGTGGACGGTGGCCGCCCCCTGCGCTAGTGAAAGCGGCTCCAGAAGAAGATGAGCACCCAGGCGCTGAGGCTCCAGCAGACCACCGCCCCGCCCAGCGCCATGGGCAGACGCAGAAAACCGGTGAAGTACCACAGCGACAGCAGGTAGATAAAATACGGGATGATCGACCACATCCCGAACACAATGGTGGCGCGCAGCGCCTCAATACCCCGCTCAGAGGCCACAATATAGTGCGCGATTAACGCAAAGGTGGGAAACAGCGGGATCAGCCCGGCAATGTAGTAGTTCTTCGTTTTAGCCAGCACCCCAATCAGCAGCACGACCAGCGCACCTAGCGCGGCTTTTATCACCAGCCCCATTCTTTTCCCTTAACAATCAAATAACATTCCCGTGCAGGATAACGGAACTCCGGCTAATTTTGAAAGATTAATGGAAGGTTAAGGTTGCGCGGTGTATGTTGACGTTTTTCGCGATGACAGACGTTGTATGAATAAGATTGTTTATGTTGAAGATGAACCCGAGGTGGGGCAATTAATCGCCGCTTATCTGGGTAAACATGATATGGAAGTGGTTGTCGAGCCTCGTGGCGATCGCGCTGAAGACGTCGTCAACCGCGAAAATCCGGATCTGGTGTTGCTGGACATCATGCTGCCCGGGAAAGATGGTATGACGCTCTGCCGGGATCTGCGCGCGAAATGGGACGGCCCGATCGTGCTGCTGACCTCTCTCGACAGCGATATGAATCATATTCTGTCGCTTGAGATGGGCGCAAACGACTACATCCTGAAAACCACGCCGCCGGCGGTTCTGCTAGCCCGTTTACGCCTCCATCTGCGTCAGCGTGCCAGCGCTGAGCGTGAAGCGCCTGCGCCCTCCTTAACGCCGCATAAAGCGATGCGTTTCGGCACACTTTCTATCGACCCGGTCAACCGACAGGTTATGCTTTCCGGGGAGCTGATTGCGCTCTCAACCGCAGATTTTGACCTGCTGTGGGAGCTGGCAACCCATGCCGGACAAATTATGGACCGGGATGCATTACTGAAAAATCTGCGCGGCGTAAGTTACGACGGAATGGATCGTAGCGTTGATGTGGCGATTTCACGACTGCGTAAAAAACTGTTGGATAACGCCACGGAACCTTACCGCATCAAAACCGTACGCAACAAGGGCTATCTGTTTGCACCGCACGCCTGGGAAACCTGAAAAAGGAGCAAACAGGAATATTCGAAAAATAACTGACGATGCATCGGAATCGTTATCGGTGTTCGTCGAAAGTTATCGATTATATGCATCGCCAGTTATGACATATCCCCTGGTCTGACTCCTCTCTCCAGTTCTATTTCGATGTGCATTTTTCGCGTAAACAAAAGTAGCGCTAATGTATTTGATTGCTATAGTACAATATATATTCAGCAGAGCAGGCACCATCATCGATCAAAAATCCGTCACTTAAATGCACATTAGGCTAAAAATGATCTTTACAATTGACTTAATCATTATCTTATCCTTATGAAAACAAAGGGGATAATGGCAAACATATAAATAATATCGATCTTTTTCAATAGCTTACGTGTTTGCAGAAATCTAATTCTCATGCTAAACCTTATACTCTCTCAATTATTTAATGAAAGAGGTATAGCAATGTCATGGAGAGTCATTAGCTCGGTAATTTGTCCTAACACGGGAATCGTTTATTCAAGCATCTTGGGACTCAAGTTCTTGAAACTCATCATTTGGTATGAAAGCGATGTCTATTTGTACCCCGGTGACAGGATATATCCGACAAAAAATGGCGTCTTCATAAATGGTGTTTTCAAGCCTATATCGATATACAACATATCACCTTACAACGAAATGTTGTGGAGTGAAATTAAAAACAAGATGGCCTGCCCATACAATCGAAACCAGCACGAGGAGATATGCACTTACGCGGTGCATTGCAACGCGCGGAAATGCCCGCATGGGTTTGCCACCAACCCACTGATTGTCAGCACAGGTAAATCCAGACATTAGCGAAAATCGGAAATATTGAGATCAAGATAATTAATATTTCTGCTGCACCGCCTTTGTCCGGATAAATCTCCGTGACTACAGCCCAAATGCTCCTGTGGGGACATTTGGGCTGTAGTCACGCCTGGCAACTCTGGCTTCTTGTACCAAATTAATTTTTATTGTGCAATTTTAAGCAAGCCATCCGGAAGGCTAAAATAAAAATTGCTAATTAACCCTGCCCGTGCATTAATGGTCTCGTTAGTCCGATCCAATAATAGTTGGACAAGTTGCATGACAATTCTCATAACCAGGCGCTATCGCTGATATCCCCTCCTTTTGAGTCCACACTTAGCATTATATGTTTATTAGCTTTTATATCACTTCGGAAATGTTCAAATGGAGTCTTTATGTCATCAAAAATTTTAGGTCTGGTTAAGTGGTTTAAGGAAGATAAAGGCTTTGGTTTTATCTCCCCTGTAGATGGCAGCAAAGATGTTTTCGTGCATTTCTCTGCCCTTCAGGGAGAGAACTTCAAAACACTTTTTGAAGGTCAGAAAGTCGAATTTATCATCGTAAGCGGCGATAAAGGCCCTGCTGCTGCGAATGTAACGCTTTGCGATAAATAATATCAGCACACAGCCGCGTTGACGATGATGTTGCTTCTGGCTCGTGGACTGCACAAGCAGTCTACAATCCGATGCTAACTGCTTGTAAATCAGTAAAGTGTTATTGAGGTCAGGCGGCCGCGAAAAACATCGTCTCTTCCACTTCTTGTATGAGTATTTCTTCAGAGACGCTGAGAGGATTTAAACAAAGCGCTACAGTAGGGACAGACAAGCTGGGCCCCCTTTTGTATGCGAGTGAAACTGTGCTCTGACTCTTTAGCGCAGTTTGGACATGAACATTTGACTAAATAATTGCGACGAAGTTGCGAGTTTTTACGTCCCGACATAGGCTGCTCCTGAATGAAAAGGATTGCCACCATACACGTTAAGGCAGGATATTGCTTGCTTTTATTTCCCAAAGAGAGCAAAAAATGGAAAGGAGCCACGCTTCTGGAACATACTTACCTTACACAATCACAAAGAGATATAGAGTGATATATGAAAAAGGTGATCATTTTTTTTAATGCCAACCCCAGCAAAGTCATTATCGTGCTTAAGGGCATAACGTCTGTACGCCAGACATATCCGGATGGTGAAGAAATTAATCTTCAGATCATGACTGCAAGCTTTCCGTCGTTGACGGGAGATCATAATTCTATCTATGTTGCTTCAGACAGGGAACTTACCTCTCAGGAAATATCTGATGCTGCCAAACAATATTTATAATATTTTCTGTCACTAGTCCGGTTAACAACACAGCATTTATTTCACTCAGAATGAGAAAAATTACAATCCATCATTATTAATGCCTGCAAAATGCAGGCTTTTTTACGACATTGCCCTTTAAATTTAACTATTCCGCATAATCGTGCTGCTCACTTTGCTCCCTCTGTTTCCGAAGAAAGTGTATCATCAACCTTCTTCGTTCCTGTGGTGATATGGATGCCCACGCAGGGCTGACGAAGTAAAGCCGGGTTCTTAATTGATTGATTTAGCGGTGCTATCCAATGAAAAAGCTGTTTGTGCAGTTTTATCTCCTGCTGTTTGTCTGCTTTCTGGTGATGACCATGCTGGTCGGGCTGGTCTACAAATTCACCGCAGAGCGCGCGGGCAGGCAATCCCTGGACGATCTGATGAAAAGCTCGCTCTATCTGATGCGTAGCGAGCTGCGAGAAATTCCTCCTCATGACTGGGCGCGCACGTTAAAAGAGCTGGATCTGAATCTGTCGTTTGATTTGCGTATCGAACCCATGAAGGATTTTGACTTAGCGCCGCCTGCGATGCAGCGTCTGCGCGACGGAGACATCGTCGCACTGGACGAGAAATATACCTTCATTCAGCGTATTCCGCGCAGCCATTATGTTCTGGCCGTCGGGCCAGTGCCCTATCTCTATTACCTGCACCAGATGCGCCTGCTGGATCTCGCTCTGCTGGGCTTTATTGCCATTTCGCTCGCTTTACCTGTGTTCATCTGGATGCGACCGCACTGGCAGGACATGCTGAAACTGGAATCCGCCGCACAGCGTTTTGGGGAGGGTCATTTAACTGAACGCATACATTTCGACAGCGGTTCCAGTTTTGACCGGCTCGGTATTGCCTTCAACCAGATGGCCGATAACATCAACGCCCTGATTGCCAGCAAGAAGCAGCTGATCGATGGTATTGCGCATGAACTGCGCACTCCGCTGGTACGCCTGCGTTATCGCCTGGAGATGAGCGAGAACCTCACCGGGGCGGAATCGCAGGCGCTCAATCGGGATATTGGCCAGCTTGAAGCGCTGATTGAAGAGCTGCTGACCTATGCCCGCCTCGATCGGCCTCAGACGGAGTTGCACCTCAGTACACCGGATCTCCCCGTCTGGCTACAGACGCATATTAACGATGTGCAGAGCGTTAACCCTCAGCGAAAACTGCTGACAGCCATTACCCCCGGCGCGTACGGCGCACTGGACATGCGCCTGATGGAACGCGTGCTGGATAATCTGATGAACAACGCCATGCGCTACAGCGAAACGACGCTGCGCATAGGTTTAGATTTGCAGGGAAGCCAGGCGATTCTGTGTGTGGAAGACGATGGCCCCGGCATTGAGCCGGCGGAGCGTGAAAAAGTTTTTGAGCCGTTTGTGCGCCTCGATCCCAGCCGCGATCGGGCTACCGGCGGCTGTGGTCTGGGGCTGGCTATTGTCCGTTCTATTGCCCAGGCGATGGGCGGTTCGGTTCGCTGCGAAGCGAGCGAGCTGGGTGGAGCCCGGTTCGTCTTTAGCTGGCCGATCTATCACAATCTTCCCCTTCCCGTACCTGCCTGACCTAAACCGCACGCTGGCCTGACCCCGCGTGTTATGCTATATCAGTAGTATGTTGTAACTAATTAAGGGCTGCCATGGCAACTTACGATCTCATCGAAAGGCTTAACACCACATTTCGGGAAATAGAGCAGGCGTTACTGACCCTCACGGGGCAACTTCAGGACTGCCGCCTGCTGGCCGCCCGCGTCTTTTCCCTGCCCGAGGTGGCGAAAGGCGCGGAGCACGACCCGCTGAACACCATTGAGGTGACTCAGCATATTGGCAAGGCGGCGCTGGAAATGACGTTGCAGCACTTTCGTCGCCTTTTCATCCAGCAGCAGTCCGAAAATCGCAGCAGTAAGGCCGCCGTTCGCCTGCCCGGCGTCATCTGCCTGCAAACGGATGCCGCAACGCGTGAAGGAATTGAGGCGCAGATTACGCATATCAATACGCTGAAAGCCGCGTTTGAGAAGATTGTAACCGTTGAGTCCGGGCTGGCGCCGGCTGCCCGTTTTGAATGGGTGCATCGCCAGCTTCCGGGGCTGATCACCCTGAATGCTTACCGCACGCTGACGGTACTGCGCCACCCCGCCACGCTGCGCTTCGGCTGGGCCAACAAGCACATCATTAAAAATTTCACGCGCGATGAGATCCTGGCTCAGCTGGAGAAAAGCCTGAAATCGCCGCGAACGGTCGCCCCGTGGTCGCGGGAACAGTGGATTGAACGGCTGGAGCAGGAGTACCACAGCATTGCCTCCCTGCCAGCTGATACCCGTCTTAAAATAAAGCGTCCGGTGAAGGTACAGCCTATCGCCCGCGTCTGGTACGCCGGACAACAAAAGCAGGTGCAATACGCCTGCCCGACGCCGCTGATTGCGCTCTACGATGCCGATCAGGGTGCGGTGGTGCCGGATATCGGGGAACTGCTGAATTACGATGCTGAAAACGTTCAGCATCGCTATAAACCCCAGGCGCAGCCGCTACAGCTGATTATTCCGCGGCTGCACCTGTATGTGGCGCAGTGATTATCTGAGGCTGCCCACCATCGCTTCCGGGCGGACCCAGGCATCAAACTCGGCGTCCGTCAGGTAGCCCAGCGCCAGCGCAGAGGCTTTCAGGGTAAGCCCCTCTTTGTGCGCTTTTTTAGCGATTTCGGCCGCTTTGTCATAACCAATATGGGTGTTCAGCGCCGTTACCAGCATCAGAGACTCATTCAGCAGCTGGCTGATTCGCTCGCGATTAGGCTCAATGCCCACCGCGCAGTGCTCGTTAAAGCTCTCCATGCCATCGGCCAGCAGACGAATCGATTGCAGTACGTTGTGGATCACCATCGGGCGATAGACGTTAAGCTCGAAGTTACCCGACGCGCCGCCCATGTTGACCGCCACGTCATTACCCATCACCTGACAGCACAGCATGGTCATGGCTTCGCACTGGGTCGGGTTCACTTTACCCGGCATAATGGAGCTGCCCGGCTCGTTTTCCGGAATGCTGATTTCGCCGATGCCGCAGCGCGGGCCGGAGGCCAGCCAGCGCACATCGTTGGCAATTTTCATCAGCGAGGCCGCCAGCCCTTTCAGCGCGCCATGGGTATGCACCAGCGCATCACAGGTCGCCAGCGCTTCGAATTTATTCGGAGCGGTAACAAACGGCTGCCCGGTGATCTTCGCCAGCTCTTCGGCCACACGCACCGCGTACTCGGGATGGGTGTTTAAGCCAGTGCCCACCGCCGTTCCGCCGAGCGCCAGCTCCGCCAGATGCGGCAGGCTGTTGTCGATATGCTTAAGATTGTGCTCCAGCATCGCCACCCAGCCGGAGATCTCCTGGCCGAGCGTCAGCGGCGTGGCGTCCTGAAGGTGCGTACGACCAATTTTAACGATGTCGCGGAAGGCCTGCGCTTTCTCGTTAAGCGTAGATTTAAGCACGTTGAGCTGCGGGATAAGCTGCTCGCGGATTGCGATGACGGCCGCCACGTGCATGGCCGTCGGGAACACGTCGTTGGAACTCTGGCTTTTGTTCACGTCATCGTTCGGGTGGACCTTGCGCTCCATGCCGCGCACGCCGCCAAGAAGCTCGCTTGCGCGGTTCGCCAGCACCTCGTTCATGTTCATGTTGCTCTGGGTGCCTGAGCCGGTCTGCCAGATGGCAAGGGGGAATTCGTCGGGATGTTTGCCCGCCAGCACTTCGTCGGCGGCATTGATGATGGCGGTGGCTTTATCGGCATCCAGCAGGCCCAGATCCTGATTGACTTTGGCGGCAGCGCGTTTGGTCAACGCCAGCGCCTGGATTAGCGAGACGGGCATTTTCTCTGTCGAAATGCGGAAATGCTCCAGCGAACGCTGGGTTTGTGCGCCCCATAGCTTGTCGGCCGGGACGTCGATGGCGCCCATGGAGTCTTTCTCGCGGCGATGCATTGTCATTACTTACTCCTTGATAACAAAGATGGGATTGCTCACATGCTTAAGAGATAAGTATTGATGACTTCTGAGAAACGTTATGGCGCTTTGTGCGCTCTTTTTGATGTCGGGTGGTGGCTGCGCCTTACCCGACCTACGAGAATGCAGGCCGGGTAAGCGTCAGCGCCACCCGGCAATTTACAGACTTACTTCACACACGCCGAACACTGGGAAGACTGGATCTGTTTGAAGAAGTCGTTACCTTTGTCATCCACGAGGATGAACGCCGGGAAGTCTTCCACTTCAATTTTCCAGATCGCTTCCATACCCAGTTCCGGGTACTCCACGCACTCCAGGCTCTTGATACTGCCCTGCGCCAGCACCGCTGCCGGGCCACCGATGCTACCGAGGTAGAAGCCGCCGTGCTTGTGGCACGCGTCCGTCACCTGCTGGCTGCGGTTGCCTTTCGCCAGCATGATCATGCTGCCGCCGTTGGCCTGCAACTGGTCGACGTAGGAGTCCATACGGCCCGCTGTGGTTGGGCCTAACGAGCCGGAAGCATACCCGTCAGGCGTTTTTGCCGGGCCTGCGTAGTAGATCGGGTGATCTTTAATGTACTGCGGCAGCCCTTCGCCGTTGTCCAGGCGCTCTTTCAGCTTCGCATGGGCGATGTCGCGGCCCACGATAATCGTCCCGTTCAGGGAAAGGCGCGTTGAAACCGGATACTGCGAAAGCTGCGCGAGGATCTCTTTCATCGGACGATTCAGGTCCACGCGAACCGCTTCCCCCTCGCCCGCTTTACGCAGTTCTTCAGGAATATATTTGCCCGGGTTGTTCTCCAGTTTCTCGATCCAGATGCCGTCGCGGTTGATCTTCGCTTTGATGTTACGGTCCGCTGAACAGGAAACGCCCATCCCCACCGGACAGGAAGCACCGTGGCGCGGCAGGCGGATCACGCGAATGTCATGCGCGAAGTATTTGCCGCCAAACTGCGCGCCCAGGCCCAGATTCTGCGCTTCGGCCAGCAGTTCCTGCTCAAGCTGCACGTCCCGGAACGCCTGACCATGTTCGTTACCTTCCGTTGGCAGGCCATCGTAGTATTTGGTTGAGGCCAGCTTAACGGTTTTCAGGGTGCTTTCGGCAGACGTACCGCCAATCACAAACGCGATATGGTACGGCGGGCAGGCCGCGGTGCCGAGGGTGCGCATCTTCTCGACCAGATAATTCTTCAGCTTGCCCGGGGTAAGCAGCGCTTTGGTTTCCTGGTAAAGATAGGTTTTGTTGGCTGAACCGCCACCTTTGGCGATGCAGAGGAATTTGTACTCGTCACCGTCGACGCTGTAGAGGTCAATCTGCGCAGGCAGGTTGGTGCCGGTGTTCACCTCTTTGTACATATCCAGCGCCGCGTTTTGCGAATAGCGCAGGTTGTCTTCGGTGTAGGTATTGTAAACGCCGCGCGCCAGCGCCGCTTCGTCACCGCCGCCGGTCCAGACGCGCTGGCCTTTTTTACCGGTGATAATCGCCGTGCCGGTGTCCTGGCAGGTCGGCAGAATGCCTTTCGCCGCGATATCAGAGTTACGCAGGAATTGCAGGGCAACGTACTTATCGTTCTCACTGGCTTCCGGGTCGCTCAGGATATCAGCAACCTGCTGCTGATGCGCCGGACGGAGCATAAAGGAAGCATCATGGAAGGCTTGCTGCGCCAGCAACGTCAGCGCCTGCGGGTCAACTTTGAGGATCTCCTGCCCTTCAAACTCAGAGACAGAAACGTAATCGCGGGTTAACAGGTAATACTCGGTCTGATCCTGACTGAGGGGGAAAGGATCCTGATAATGGAAGGGTTTATTCGACATTGTTCTCTCACTTACTGCTTCGGTCTGTTTATTCAGGGCAGATGTTCCGCTGCCCGGCTTAAAAGCGAGTCAGCTTATCCTACACAATTTTTTAACAAAAACTGAGACTAGTACGACTTTTTACATCCGCAGGTTACTTCCATTCGGTTTATTGCTTTAATACGCGGAGTTAATTCCACATATGAATCAGGGCTTGATAATGCAAAAACTCATCAACTCAGTGCAAAACTACGCCTGGGGAAGTAAAACTGCGTTAACGGATCTCTACGGTATCGCCAACCCGGACAACCTGCCGATGGCAGAGCTGTGGATGGGCGCGCATCCGAAGAGCAGCTCAAAAATTGAAGATGCCAGCGGCCAGGTTCGCAGCCTGCGTGACGTCATCGACGCCGACAAAGCCGCACTGCTCGGCGATAAAGTGGCGAATCGTTTTGGTGAGCTGCCGTTTCTGTTCAAGGTATTGTGCGCCGACCAGCCGCTCTCCATTCAGGTTCACCCGAACAAAAAAGCCTCTGAGCTGGGCTTTGCCAAAGAAAATGCCGCCGGTATTCCGTTAGACGCCGCAGAGCGTAACTACAAAGATCCTAACCACAAGCCGGAACTGGTTTTCGCCCTGACCCCTTTCCTGGCGATGAATGCCTTCCGCGAGTTTTCCGAGATCATCTCCCTGCTGCAACCGGTCGCCGGGGCTCACAACGCGATCGCCCATTTCCTGGAAAACCCGAACGCAGAAGCCTTGAGCGAGCTGTTTGCCAGCCTGCTGAATATGCAGGGCGAGGAAAAATCCCACGCGCTGGCGGTGCTGAAAGCCGCGCTGAACAGCCAGCAGGGTGAGCCATGGGACACCATTCGCGTAATTTCCGCGTTTTATCCGGACGACAGCGGTCTCTTCTCTCCGCTGCTGCTGAACGTGGTGAAGCTCAACCCGGGCGATGCAATGTTCCTGTTCGCTGAAACCCCGCACGCCTACCTGAACGGCGTGGCGCTGGAGGTGATGGCTAACTCCGATAACGTACTGCGCGCGGGCCTGACGCCAAAATACATCGACATCCCTGAGCTGGTTGCCAACGTGAAGTTCGTGGCGAAACCTGCTGCGGAGCTGCTTACGCAGCCGGTGAAAAACGGCGAAGAGCTGGACTTCCCGATTCCGGTTGACGATTTTGCCTTCTCGCTGCACGACCTCAGCGCAGACGAAACCGCCATTGCACAGGAGAGCGCAGCGATCCTGTTCTGTGTAGAAGGCGAAGCGACGTTGCATAAAGATAGCGAGCGTCTGGTGCTTAAACCGGGTGAATCCGCCTTTGTCGCGGCCAACGAGTCGCCTGTCCGGGTGAGCGGCACCGGTCGCCTGGCGCGTGTTTTTAATAAGCTTTAGGGACTTACTGAATTTTTTAACAACTCTTGCTAAGCTAGTAACAGGCGTTGTAACACCAGGCGGTTTTAACCGCCTGGTTTCATTTTAGGGATAATCGCAATGAAAAAATCGGTCGTAGCGGTAGGAGTGATTGTTGCTTTAGGCGTGATCTGGACGGGTGTTTCCTGGTATACCGGGAAACAGCTGGAAAGCCGTCTGGCAGAGATGATGACGCAGGCAAACAGCGAGATTAAGCGCAGCGCGCCTGAAGCAGGTCTGGAGCTGAGCTACCAGAACTACCAGCGTGGCGTGTTTACCAGCCATATGCAGGTGGTGGTGAAGCCGGTTGCGGGTAATCAGAACGCCTGGCTGAAACCGGGCCAGAGCGTGGTGCTGGATGAAGTGGTCAGCCACGGTCCGTTCCCGCTGGCGCAGTTGAAAAAGTTTAACCTGATCCCCTCCATGGCATCCGCCAGAACCGTACTGGTGAATAACGAGGTGACGAAGCCGATTTTCGATATGGCGAAAAATGAGTCGCCGTTTGAGATCAATACCCGCATCAGCTATGCCGGTGATACGCATTCCGACATCGACCTGAAAGCCCTGAATTACGAACAAGGCACCGATAAAGTCGCCTTCAGCGGCGGTAATTTCCAGCTTGATGCCGATCGCGACGGCAAGAATGTCTCCCTGACCGGCGATGCCGCCAGCGGCCTGGTGAATTCAGTCAATGAATATAACCAGAAGGTTCAGCTTACCTTCAACAACCTTAAAGCCAGCGGCAATAGCCGTATGACCGATTTTGATGAGCGTATCGGCGACCAGAAACTGAGCCTCGATAAGATCGCCATTGCGATCGAAGGCAAAGAGATGGCGGTGCTGGAAGGCATGGATCTGGACGGTAAGTCTGACGTCTCCAAAGACGGTAAAAGCATCAACACCCAGCTGGATTACAGCCTGAAAAGCCTGAAAGTACAGAATCAGGATCTGGGTACCGGTAAGCTGTCTCTGAAAATCGGCAACATTGACGGCCAGGCGTGGCATGAATTCAGTCAGAAATACAGTAAAGAGAGCCAGGCTCTGCTGACCGATGCCGCCCTGCAACAGAACCCGCAGGCGTACCAGCAGCAGGCGATGACGGTGCTGTTTAATAACCTGCCGATCCTGCTGAAGGGCGAGCCGGTGATTACCGTTGCGCCACTGAGCTGGAAAAACGGCAAAGGCGAAACCAACTTCAACCTGTCGCTGTTCCTGAAGGATCCGGCCGCTGCGACCGGCGAACCGCAGACCCTGGCGCAGGAAGTTGACCGCAGCGTGAAATCGCTCGACAGCAAGCTGACCATCCCGATGGATATGGCGACCGAGTTCATGACGCAGATTGCGAAACTTGAAGGGTATGGTGAAGAAGATGCAGGGAAACTGGCAAACCAACAGGTGAAAGGCCTGGCGGCGATGGGCCAGATGTTCCGCATCACGAAGGTGGAAGACAACACCATTTCCACCAGTCTGCAATATGCTAATGGCCAGGTGACGCTCAACGGCGACAAAATGCCGCTGGAAGAGTTTGTCGGTATGTTTGGTATGCCGACGCTGGGCATTCCGGCACCGGCTGAACCGGCAGCGCCGCCGGCAGTACCGCAGCAGTAAACGAAAAACCCCTCGCATGAGGGGTTTTTTATTGCCGGGTGGCGCTGAAGCTTACCCGGCCTCCGATCCTGAGTCGTTGTAGGCCCGTGCAAGCAAAGCGTTTACTTCACCGTCACTAACCGCGCAGCCACAATCTGATGCCCGGCCTGCACGTCCGTATTTTCAATGCGCTGCATGATCCTGTCTGCCAGGGTGTACCCCATCTCACGAGCCGGCGTCGTCGCCCAGACGATGGGGAGATCGTCTAACGCATTTTCACCGACATCCGCAAACGCCCCCAGCGCCACCTGATGGCCGAAGAACGTTTCTACCCCGCCCTCACCGCTCTGGCGTCCGGCGCGGATCAAACCGAACCACGCCCCCATCGCAATGACGTCGTTATAGCAAATCACCGCGCTGATCGTCGGGCTGTTGCGAAGCAGCGTGCCGATGGCTTCCGCGGCTTTTTTCTGGCTGGATTCACACTCCACCACCCATTCGCTGTGAAACGGCAGGCCGTATTTGATGAGCGTGGAGCAGTAACCGCCCACCCGCTCGGCACGTGTCAGGGACGAGCTTTTACCGCCGAGCCAGGCGATGCGCTGATGGCCGCGATGAATAAGATGCTCGGTCAGCATTTGCGCGGCCTGCATGTTATCTGGCCGAAGGGTATCGGCTTCGTCGAGATAGCTGGCGCGCGAGGCAAACACCAGCGGTACGCCTTTCTGCGCCGCGCGCTCACACAATTCACTGCCCACGCCGGACGCGCCGGCCACGATCACCCCATCCACCCCTTGCGTCAGCAGCATATCCAGCCTGGAGAGCAGCTGCTCCGGTTCGCGCCCACCGTGGAGCAGGAAAACCATTCGCCCCTGCGCTTCAAGCGCCTCGGTAAGCCCGGCGGTCAATTCTGCATAAAACGGCGACGTGAGGTCGCGAACGATCAGCCCTATCACCCCGCTTTGCCCACCGCGCAGCGCCGACGCCTGGCGATTACGCACAAAGCCTAACTGCTCAACGGCCTCGTTGACGCGCTGACCCGTTGCAGGAGAGATGCGCCCCTTCCCGCTCAATACCAGCGAAACGGTGCTGACGGAAACCCCCGCCGCCAGCGCGACATCGTTGATGGTGATCTTTTTCGCTACAGCCATGTGGTGGCGTGACTCCTTGATAATGAGATCGCTAAAACGTTTTATCAATACGTTATCTTTATACTACCAGTAAAAGCCTGAGAATGTGATTTAGCGCGCACTAAAGTTTGATAAAACGTTTTATCTTCTCGCCCCATCGAGGTCGTTAAATCTCTTTCTACCATTTAAGGAGTCGTTTTATGACGACGAAAGCAGCACAAAAAATATCGCTGTGGGAGTTTTTCCAGCAACTGGGTAAAACCTTTATGCTGCCCGTGGCGCTTCTCTCTTTTTGCGGGATCATGCTGGGGATCGGCAGCTCGTTAAGCAGCCACGACGTCATTACCCTGATCCCTTTCCTCGGAAATCCGGTACTTCAGGCGATCTTCATCTGGATGAGCAAGGTCGGCTCTTTTGCCTTTAGCTTCCTGCCGGTAATGTTCTGTATCGCCATTCCTCTGGGTCTGGCGCGCGAAAATAAAGGCGTGGCGGCGTTTGCGGGCTTCGTTGGCTATGCGGTCATGAACCTTGCGGTTAACTTCTGGCTGACTGCCAAAGGGATCCTGCCGACGACCGACGCGGCGGTACTGAAAGCCAATAACATTCAGAGCGTGATTGGTATTCAGTCCATCGATACCGGGATCCTTGGAGCCGTGATCGCGGGGGTGATTATCTGGATGCTGCACGAGCGCTTCCACAACATCCGCCTGCCCGATGCGCTGGCCTTCTTCGGCGGGACCCGCTTTGTGCCAATCATTACGCTGGTTGTGATGGGTCTGTTTGGTCTGATCATCCCTCTGATTTGGCCGATTTTTGCCATGGGGATCACCGGTATCGGCCGCATTATCAACGGCGCGGGTGATTTCGGCCCGATGATTTTCGGTACGGGTGAACGTCTGCTGCTGCCATTTGGTTTACAGCATATCCTGGTTGCCCTGATCCGCTTTACCGAAGCCGGCGGTACCATGGACGTTTGCGGTCATTCCGTTAGCGGTGCGCTGACCATCTTCCAGGCCCAGCTGAGCTGCCCGACCACTCACGGCTTCTCTGAAAGTGCGACGCGTTTCCTCTCTCAGGGTAAAATGCCTGCCTTCCTCGGCGGCCTGCCGGGCGCAGCGCTGGCGATGTACCACTGTGCCCGTCCGGAAAATCGTCATAAAATTAAAGGTCTGCTGATCTCCGGCGTTATTGCCTGCGTGGTGGGCGGTACGACAGAACCTATCGAGTTCCTGTTCCTGTTCGTAGCGCCGGTACTGTACCTCATCCACGCCGTACTGACGGGCCTGGGCTTTACCGTGATGGCTGTGCTCGGTGTGACCATCGGTAACACCGACGGTAACGTGATTGACTTCGTGGTCTTCGGTATCCTGCACGGTCTGTCCACCAAGTGGTATCTGGTGCCGGTTGTGGCCGCCATCTGGTTCGCGGTTTACTACGGGATCTTCCGCTTCGCCATCACCCGCTTTAACCTGAAAACGCCTGGCCGCGATACCGATACGGCCACCAGCGTTGAACAGGCGGTAGCCGGCACCATTGGGAAATCCGGATATAACACGCCGGCTATTCTGGCGGCGCTGGGCGGTGCGGATAACATTACCTCTCTGGATAACTGCATCACCCGCCTGCGTTTGTCGGTGGCGGACATGTCCAAAGTGGATACCAACGCACTTAAAGCTAACCGGGCTATCGGCGTGGTACAGTTAAATCAACACAATTTGCAGGTCGTCATTGGCCCGCAGGTACAGTCAGTGAAGGATGAGCTGGCAACCCTGATGCGAACCGTCGAAGCCTGATGCCTCGCCCCCCTCGTCATGAGGGGGTTTTACTTTACGGAGCACCGTCATGTTTGATTTTTCAACCGTCGTGGATCGACACGGCACCTGGTGTACCCAGTGGGATTATGTCGCTGACCGTTTTGGCGCTGCCGACCTGCTGCCCTTCACCATCTCTGATATGGATTTCGCCACCGCCCCCTGCATTACCGATGCGCTGCACCAGCGAATAAACCACGGGGTGTTTGGCTACAGTCGCTGGAAAAATGACGAATTTCTGGCCGCCGTGGCGCACTGGTTCCGGCAACGCTTTAACAGTCAGATTGATACCGAAACCGTGGTGTATGGGCCGTCGGTCATTTATATGGTCTCGGAGCTGATCCGCCTCTGGTCCTCGCCTGGCGACGGCGTGGTGGTTCATACCCCGGCTTACGATGCCTTTTATAAAGCCATCGAAGGCAACCAGCGTACCGTTGTTTCCGTGCCGATGCAGAAAACAGCGCATGGCTGGGAGGGCAATATGGCCGCGCTGGAAGCAGCGCTGTCAAAACCGGAAAACAAGGTGCTGCTGCTGTGTAGCCCGCAAAACCCGACCGGCAAAGTCTGGACGCGGGAAGAGCTGACCACAATGGCGGCCCTGTGTGAACGTTATGACGTAGCGGTGATCAGCGACGAAATTCATATGGACATGGTATGGGGCACGCATCGTCATACCCCGTGGAATGAGGTTGCGCGCGGTAAATGGGCGCTGCTGACCTCGGGTTCCAAAAGCTTCAACATTCCGGCGCTGACGGGTGCCTGGGGGCTTATCGCCGATGACGCCAGCCGTAACGCCTATCTGAATGCATTAAAAGGTCGGGACGGACTCTCTTCCCCTTCCGTGCTGGCGCTGACCGCGCACATTGCTGCCTACCGACAGGGAGAACCCTGGCTGGACGCGCTGCGGACCTATCTCGAAGAAAACCTGCGCTACATTGCTGACGAACTGAATACTGCATATCCGACACTCAACTGGCAACCGCCCGAGGCCACCTATCTGGCATGGATCGATCTCAGCCCGCTTGGCATTGATGACAATACGCTGCAAAACGTGCTGATTGATCAGCAAAAAGTGGCCATCATGCCGGGATATACCTATGGGGATGAAGGTAAAGGCTATGTGCGTCTGAACGCCGGCTGTCCGCGTAGTAAGCTTGAACAGGGCGTTCAACGCCTTATCGCCGGCATCAACACTCTGCTGTAAATCATTTGCGCAACGGAATATTCCCTTGCGCAAATAGCTTTTTACCCCGTTTTGTTTTTATAATATGGCGCACTTTAACCAGCAAAGAGTGCGACCATGATTGATACACGCCTGCCTTTAACTGATATTCACCGCCACCTCGACGGAAACATTCGTGCCCAAACCATTCTCGATCTTGGTCGCCAGTTCAATTTAACCCTCCCTGCCGAAACGCTTGAAACCCTGATCCCGCATGTTCAGGTCACGTCGAACGAACCGGATCTGGTGAGTTTTCTGAGCAAGCTCGACTGGGGCGTGAAGATGCTGGCCTCGGTCGATGCCTGTCGCCGTGTCGCCTTTGAAAACATCGAAGATGCCGCGCGTAACGGCCTGCACTATGTCGAACTGCGTTTCTCCCCGGGCTATATGGCGATGACCCACAACCTCCCCGTAGCGGGCGTGGTTGAAGCGGTCATTGAAGGCGTGCGTGAAGGCTGCAAAACCTTTGACGTTCAGGCGCGTTTGATCGGCATTATGAGCCGTACCTTCGGTGAAGCGGCCTGTCTTCAGGAGCTGGAAGCATTACTGGCGCATCGCGACCAGATCACCGCCATCGACCTGGCCGGTGACGAGCTGGGCTTCCCGGGCAGTCTGTTCCTGTCTCATTTCAACCGCGCACGTGATGCAGGATGGCATATTACCGTTCATGCGGGCGAAGCTGCGGGGCCGGAAAGCATCTGGCAGGCCATTCGTGAACTGGGTGCGGAACGTATAGGTCATGGCGTGAAAGCCATTGAAGATCGCGCGCTGATGGATTTCCTCGCCGAACAACGTATTGGAATCGAATCCTGCCTGACCTCCAATATTCAGACCAGTACAGTAGCGTCGCTGGCGCAACACCCGCTGAAAACCTTCCTCGAACACGGGGTGCTGGCTTCGTTGAACACGGACGATCCGGCGGTTCAGGGCGTGGATATTATTCACGAATACAACATCGCCGCACCACAGGCCGGGCTGAGCCGCGAGCAGATCCGTCAGGCGCAAATCAACGGGCTGGAGATCGCCTTCCTGACGCCTGAAGAGAAACAGGCGCTGCGCGATAAAGTTGCTCAGTAGTCCTCTTTACTGCCGGGTGGCGCTGCGCTTACCCGGCCTACGAAAGCGTTTGGCACTTATGCCAGACAGAGCGTTGCGCGATGTTTGGCAGATTCGATCCCGAGCTCGATGAGCTCCATAATCTGGATTGCCTGGCTTGCGGGAACCGGATTTTCACCTGAACCGTTCAGCGCGTCACGAATGGCGGCGTAATACGCCGGATAGTTCCCCGGCAGGGTCAATACCGTCTCTTCAACCAGTACCTCACCCTCCGCACGCGTCACCACCCCGTCGCGCATGTCGTAGCCCCAGTCCTCCTGCGGTAAGCGTTCGCCATTTTTGAGGCGCTCTTCCTGCGGATCCAGGCCGAACTTCACATAGCTGCCGCGCGCCCCGTGAATGATATAGCGGGCCGATTCCGCCGCCGCAAGCATTGTCCCGTGCAGCACAATGCGCCGCTGCGGATAACTCAAAATGGCATGGAAATAGTCGGTGGTCTGCGCCCCCGGCCTGAGCTGCGCTAAATCGACCGTCATGCTCACGGGCAAACCAAACAGATGAACGGCCTGATCGAGAAGATGCGGCGCTAAGTCATACCAGATGCCGCTACCCGGTCCCGCCTGCTCGCGCCAGCGATCTCGCACCTGCGGACGATAACGATCGAAGTGCGACTCAAAAAAGGCAATTTCGCCGAGCGTGCCTTCGTTTATCAGCGCCTTAACCGTCAGGAAATCGCTGTCCCAGCGCCGATTGTGAAAGACCGATAATAACCGACCCAGACTTCGCGCCAGCGCATCCAGCTCGCGCGCCTGTGACAACGTCACGGTGAAGGGCTTATCGACAACAACATGTTTCCCTGCCTCCAGCGCCGCTTTCGCCAGGGGGAAATGAGTGTCGTTAGGAGTAGGAATGACAATAAGGTCAATATTAGGATCGTTAAACAGATGCTTAGGCTCCGTTACCACCGGCACGGCTGGCCAGTCGGCGCGGACCTTAGTCTCATCGCTGCTTGTGATAGCCGCCAGTTCCATTCCCGGCGTGCCGGCAACCAGCGGTGCATGAAAGGTTTTGCTTGCGTACCCGTAGCCAATAAGACCGACGCGGATGTTTTCACTCATCGTTTGCCCCCTCGCTGTGCGCTTATTTATCACTGGCCTTGTGCTTAACGCACAGATTAATAATGTGCCCTGTGAGTTAAAATAGCATCTTGCGACAGCGTTTTTTGTTACCTCGCATTAAAGTGTGTATAGGGGACTGGGGAATCGTTCCCAAAGCGCTTGCTCTGGCGAAAAGGGCGCTGTAACATTTGTAATCTGTATTTATGGATAAATTACAAACACAAATTATGTCGTCAATAATTAATCGAATCATTGAATTAGCGGGATGGATTGTCCTTGGGGTTTCAGTCGTGTTGCTCGGCATCGCCAGCCATATCGATAACTACCAGCCGCCGGAGCCTGTTACTGTCGCACAACAAAAGTAAGCCGTGTCGTCATAAAGCGTGACACATTACGTCATGGAACGTATTGCCAGCCGTAATGAACGGGGTTACCCTTCTCTTCCAGGCATCTGCTGATGCCTGAATCTTCGCAAAGAAAACTCCTAATTTCGTCGCGTTACCCGAGTGGACAGTTTACGTCTTTATTAATCCGTTTATTATTCGAACGCATTACCTTTATGGGTATTACCCTTTTATATGGAAACTTATTAACATGACAGTTCAGGACTATTTATTAAAATTTCGCAAGATCAATTCCCTTGAAAGCCTGGAAAAACTGTTTGACCATCTGAACTACACGCTGTCGGATAATCAGGACATCATCAATATGTACCGCGCTGCTGACCATCGTCGCGCCGAACTGGTCTCTGGCGGTCGTCTGTTCAATGTGGGGGAAGTGCCTAAATCCGTATGGCGTTACGTTGTATAAGAAAGTAGCCTTCGGCGTGAAATGTTATATACTCTTCGCCCTGCAAATTTCTGTATAACATTTCGCGCAGACTATGGGAGAGCGTATGACCGCATTGCCTGGAGAGAGAATTGGGGGCTGGTTAATCGCCCCGCTGGCATGGCTGCTGGTGGCATTATTAAGCGCTTCGCTGGCGCTGTTGCTATACACCACCGCACTGGTTACGCCTCATGCTATCCAGACACTGATGTCCCAGAGTGCGCTCAATATTGCAACGTGGTTTGTGTCGTTCGTTTTCGCGATCGCGATGTGGTACTACACGCTGTGGCTGACTATCGCCTTCTTCAAACGCCGCAAAAGCGTGCCGAAACATTACATTATCTGGCTGCTGGTCTCCGTGCTGCTGGCTGTCAAAGCATTCGCTTTCTCGCCAGTGTCTGACGCGCTGGCGGTTCGCCAGTTACTGTTTCCGCTACTGGCGACGGCGCTTCTGGTCCCTTATTTCAAGCGTTCGACGCGCGTTAAGAAGACCTTTGTCAACCCGTAATAACCTTACAGTTAACCTGTTGTGGCCTGTTGTCGTTTATCCGATAATAGGCGGCTATTTTATTTCAGGCTAAATAATGACCGATTACTTACTGCTCTTTGTCGGAACTGTGCTGGTTAATAACTTCGTACTGGTGAAGTTCCTTGGCCTGTGCCCGTTTATGGGCGTCTCCAAAAAGCTGGAGACGGCAATGGGCATGGGGCTGGCGACCACCTTCGTGATGACGATGGCCTCCATTTGCGCATGGCTGATTGATACCTGGATCCTGATCCCGCTCGACATGCTCTACCTGCGCACCTTGTCCTTTATTCTGGTCATTGCGGTTGTGGTGCAATTTACCGAGATGGTGGTGCGGAAAACCAGCCCTGCCCTGTATCGCCTGCTGGGCATTTTCCTGCCTCTCATCACCACCAACTGCGCGGTGCTGGGCGTGGCGCTGCTCAATATCAACCTTGGGCATAATTTCCTGCAATCGGCGCTGTACGGTTTTTCCGCGGCGGTCGGTTTCTCTTTTGTTATGGTCCTGTTCGCCTCGATTCGCGAGCGTCTGGCCGCGGCGGATATTCCCGCGCCGTTTCGCGGTAACGCCATCGCTCTGGTGACCGCAGGTTTAATGTCTCTGGCCTTTATGGGCTTTAGTGGTCTGGTGAAGTTGTAATGAGTGCTATCTGGATTGCCATCGCGTCCATCAGCGTACTGGGACTCGTCTTTGGCATCATTCTGGGTTATGCCTCCCGCCGGTTTGCGGTGGAGGACGATCCGGTGGTTGAAAAAATTGATGAACTTTTACCCCAGAGCCAGTGCGGGCAGTGCGGCTACCCTGGCTGCCGCCCTTACGCTGAGGCGGTGGGCGTGCAGGGCGAAAAGATCAACCGCTGCGCACCGGGTGGCGAAGCGGTCATGCTTAAAATAGCTGCCCTGCTGAACGTCGATCCCCAGCCTGTCGACGGCGATGAACAGGCCCAGGAGCCCGTTCGTGCCCTTGCTGTCATCGACGAAGCCAACTGCATTGGCTGCACCAAATGTATTCAGGCGTGTCCTGTTGACGCCATTGTGGGCGCAACGCGCGCGATGCACACCGTTGTGGCGGATCTGTGCACCGGCTGTAATCTCTGCGTGGCGCCCTGCCCGACGCAGTGTATAGAACTACGCCCGGTTGAAACGACTACTGAAAGCTGGAAGTGGGACCTTCAGACCATTCCGGTTCGCAATATTCCTGTGGAACAACATGCTTAAGTTATTTTCTGCCTTCAGAAAAGAGAAGATCTGGGATTTCGACGGCGGCATTCATCCGCCTGAGATGAAATCGCAGTCTAACGGCACGCCGCTGCGCCAGATCCCGCTGGCGACCCGTTACGTTATGCCCCTTAAACAGCATATCGGCGCGGAAGGTGAACTGTGCGTGAAAGAAGGCGATAGCGTTCTTCGCGGCCAGACGCTGACCTTTGGTCGCGGACGGATGTTGCCGATACATGCCCCGACTTCCGGTAAGGTGGTGGCTGTTGCCCCCCATACCGTTGCCCATCCGTCGGCGTTGTCTGAGCTGAGCGTGATCATTGAAGCCGATGGTGAAGACCGCTGGATCGATCGTGACGGCTGGAGCGACTACCGTTCCCACAGCCGTGAAGCGCTGATTGAACGCATTCATCAGTTCGGCGTGGCGGGTCTGGGGGGCGCAGGCTTCCCGACCGGCGCTAAGCTTCACGGCGGCGGCGATAAAATCGAAACGCTGATCATCAACGCCGCCGAGTGCGAACCGTACATCACCGCCGATGACCGTCTGATGCAGGACTGTGCCGCGCAGGTGGTGGAAGGGATTCGCATTCTTGCGCATATTCTGCAACCCCGCGAAGTGCTGATCGGTATTGAGGACAATAAACCGCAGGCCATTTCGATGCTGCGTGCGGTACTGGCGGACAGCCACGATATCGCCCTGCGAGTGATCCCGACCAAATACCCGTCCGGCGGGGCAAAACAGCTGACGCAGATCCTGACCGGCAAACAGGTCCCCCACGGGGGCCGTTCGTCCGACATCGGCGTGCTGATGCAAAACGTGGGAACCGCCTACGCGGTGAAACGTGCGGTGATTGACGGCGAGCCATTGACCGAGCGCGTCGTCACGCTGACCGGCGAGTCCGTCTCCCGTCCCGGCAACGTCTGGGCGCGTCTGGGTACGCCGGTGCGTCATCTGCTGGAACAGGCTGGCTTCTGCCCGGGTAGCGATCAACTGGTCATTATGGGTGGCCCGCTGATGGGCTTTACCCTGCCGTGGCTGGATGTGCCGGTGGTGAAGATTACCAACTGCCTGCTCGCCCCTTCCCCAACGGAGATGGGCGAAACGCAGGAAGAGAAAGGCTGCATACGCTGTAGCGCCTGTGCGGACGCATGCCCGGCAGATTTACTGCCGCAGCAGTTGTACTGGTACAGCAAAGGCCAGCTGCACGATAAAGCCCAGGCGCATAACCTGGCTGACTGTATTGAATGCGGTGCCTGCGCCTGGGTCTGCCCAAGCAATATTCCGCTGGTGCAATACTTCCGTCAGGAGAAAGCCGAAATCTACGCCATCTCCATGGAAGAAAAACGTGCCGCTGAAGCGAAGGCCCGCTTTGAAGCGCGTCAGGCGCGACTGGAGCGCGAGAAACAAGCCCGTCAGGAACGCCATAAGCAGGCTGCCGTCCAGCCTGCGGCGAAAGATCAGGATGCCATTAACGCAGCCCTGGCCCGCGTGCGCGAGAAGAAAGCCACCGCCGCCCAGACGGTTGTGATCGCTCCGGGAGAAAGACCGGACAACAGCGAAGCGATTGCGGCCCGCGAAGCGCGTAAAGCCGAAGCTCGCGCGCGTCAGGCGGAGAAAGCGCAACACGCCAAACCGGAAGCCGATATCGACCCGCGTAAAGCGGCAGTGGAAGCGGCTATCGCCAGGGCAAAAGCCCGTAAGGCCGGTCAGCAGACAGTGGTGGTTGAACAGGAAGCGACGGATCCGCGCAAGGCGGCCGTTGAAGCCGCTATCAACCGTGCCAAAGCACGAAAAGCGGCACAGGTTCAGCCTGCCGAAGAGAGTGAAGCGCCTGTCGACCCGCGTAAAGCCGCCGTTGAAGCGGCCATCGCCCGTGCCAAAGCACGAAAAGCGGCACAGCAGGACGAACGGCCTGCGGCCGCCAACGACGATCCACGCAAAGCCGCAGTCGCCGCCGCGATTGCGCGCGTTCAGGCAAAGAAAGCCGCGCAGCAAGCCGTTAACGAGGATTAAATGGTTTTCAGAATTGCAAGTTCCCCTTATACCCATAACCAGCGCCAGACATCGCGTATTATGATGCTGGTGTGCCTGGCCGCGCTGCCAGGTATTGCCGTACAGTGTTGGTTTTTCGGCTGGGGTACGCTTTTCCAGTTAGTTCTGGGTTGCGCCAGTGCCGTCGCAGCGGAAGCAGCGATCCTGAAGCTGCGCAAAATGGAAGTGACTCGCATCCTGAGCGATAACTCCGCCCTGTTGACCGGCCTGTTGCTGGCCATCAGCATTCCCCCGTTCGCCCCGTGGTGGATGGTGGTATTGGGAACGGTGTTTGCGGTGATCATCGCCAAGCAGCTGTACGGCGGGCTGGGCCATAACCCGTTTAACCCGGCGATGATTGGCTACGTGGTACTGCTGATCTCCTTCCCGGTACAGATGACCAGCTGGCTGCCGCCGCATGAGATCGCCGCCACCGTCCCCGGCTTTATGGATGCCCTGCACGTTATCTTCACCGGCCACACCGCGCTGGGCGCAGATATGAACGCGCTTCGCATGGGCGTGGACGGCATCAGCCAGGCCACCCCGCTCGATACCTTCAAAACCTCCCTGCGTGCCGGACACAGCGTGGAGCAGGTGATGAAATCGTCTATTTACAGCGGCGTACTGGCGGGTGCTGGCTGGCAGTGGGTCAATCTGGCCTATTTGTTGGGCGGCGCGTTCCTGCTTCAACAGAAGGCGATCCGCTGGCATATTCCGGTGAGCTTCCTGGTGACGCTGGCCGTCTGCTCAACGCTCGGCTGGGTCATCTCACCTGAGTCGCTGGCCAGCCCGCAGCTCCATCTGCTCTCCGGCGCGACCATGCTCGGGGCATTCTTTATTCTGACCGATCCGGTCACCGCGTCTACCACCAACCGTGGTCGTCTGATTTTCGGCGCGCTGGCGGGCTTGCTGGTCTGGCTTATTCGCAGCTTTGGCGGTTATCCGGACGGCGTGGCATTTGCCGTGCTGCTGGCTAACATCACCGTTCCGCTCATCGACTACTACACGCGTCCCCGCGTGTACGGTCATCGCTAAGGGTCACGCCATGCTAAAAACAATGCAAAAACACGGCGTTACGCTGGCGATCTTCGCCGCCGCCCTCACCGGGCTGACCGCGCTGGTAAATGAACTGACGAAAACTACCATTGCAGAGCAGGCAATGAAGCAGCAAAAGACGCTGTTCGATCAGGTGATCCCATCCGACTTCTACGATAATGACCTGCAAAAAAGCTGCTTTGTCGTACAGGCTCCGCAGCTCGGTAAAGGACCCCATCGCGTTTATATTGCCCGCAAGGGCGATAATCCCGTGGGTGCCGTCATGGAAGCCACCGCGCCGGACGGTTACTCCGGTGCGATTCAGCTGCTGGTTGGCAGCGATTTTTCCGGCACCGTGCTGGGCACGCGCGTGACGGAACATCACGAAACGCCGGGCCTTGGCGACAAAATTGAAACACGATTAAGCGACTGGATCTTACACTTCGCCGGTAAGATGATTCATGGCGAAGACGATCCTGCTTTCGCGGTGAAAAAAGATGGCGGCGAGTTTGACCAGTTCACGGGTGCCACGATTACCCCGCGCGCGGTGGTCAACGCCGTCAAGCGCGCCGGGCTGTATGCCGAAACGCTGCCCGCGCAGATCAATCATCTTTCCACCTGTGAGGAGTGACCATGAGCCAGGTTAAAGAGGTTATCGTCCAGGGTCTCTGGAAGAACAACTCCGCGCTGGTACAGCTGCTGGGGCTGTGTCCGCTGCTGGCGGTGACGTCTACCGCCACCAACGCGCTCGGGCTGGGGCTGGCGACCACGCTGGTGCTCACCCTGACTAACTTTTCTATTTCTGTTTTGCGCCGCTGGACGCCGTCGGAAATCCGTATTCCGATCTATGTCATGATCATTGCGTCGGTGGTCAGCGTGGTGCAAATGCTGATTAACGCCTACGCATTTGGCCTGTACCAGTCGCTCGGGATTTTCATTCCGCTTATCGTGACTAACTGTATTGTCGTAGGCCGCGCTGAAGCCTTTGCGGTGAAAAACAATCCGGCCATATCCGCGCTGGATGGTTTTTCCATCGGCATGGGCGCGACTGCCGCCATGTTCGTTCTCGGCTCTCTGCGTGAAATTTTGGGCAACGGTACGCTCTTCGACGGTGCGGACGCGCTGCTTGGCGGCTGGGCGAAGTCGCTGCGTATTGAGGTGTTCCATACGGACACTCTGTTCCTGCTGGCCATGCTGCCGCCTGGAGCCTTCATTGGCCTTGGGATGATGCTGGCGTTAAAATACCTGATTGATGAAAAACGTAAACGCCGCGCCGCTGAGCGCAGCGTACAGGAAGGGATCCCCGAGAAAGCAGTATGAATAAAGAGAAACGCATTGCGATCCTGACGCGCCTGCGCGATGAGAATCCTCATCCAACGACAGAGCTGAATTTTAACTCGCCGTTTGAACTGTTGATCGCGGTGCTCCTCTCTGCACAGGCGACGGACGTGAGCGTCAACAAAGCTACGGCCCTGCTCTACCCTGTCGCCAATACGCCGCAGGCCATGCTGGAGCTGGGCGTTGAAGGTGTGAAATCCTATATCAAGACCATTGGCCTGTTTAACAGCAAGGCCGAAAACGTCATTAAGACCTGCCGGATCCTGCTGGAGCAGCACGGCGGTGAAGTCCCGGAAGACCGCGCTGCGCTGGAAGCGTTGCCGGGCGTCGGGCGTAAAACGGCAAATGTGGTGCTGAACACGGCGTTTGGCTGGCCGACCATCGCCGTGGATACCCATATCTTTCGCGTCTCTAACCGTACCCGGTTCGCGCCGGGTAAAAACGTGGAAGAGGTGGAAGAGAAGCTGTTAAAAGTGGTCCCTGCGGAATTTAAGGTGGACTGCCACCACTGGCTGATCCTGCACGGACGGTATACCTGTATTGCCCGTAAGCCACGCTGCGGTTCCTGCATTATCGAAGATCTCTGCGAATACAAAGAAAAAGTCTATCCCTGAGCGTAAACCACCTTACTTCTTACCTGTTCAAGCCCTTAAAATTAACAAGGGCTCTGATATCTTCCCAATTGACCATAAATTGCCCTCTCTTTCTCCTTTACGCATTGTCGATTCTTCGGTCATTTAACACTCAAACAGGTTAATAGTTTTTTCATCACCAAAAATTTCTATACATCTGTGATCGCGATCACTCTGATAACCTGATGTTGGATTTTTGTTGTTAAAACCCGCCCAACCCCTTTGTCAGACAAGATTTCATCGATTCCATACCGCACATAAGACCAGTCATTTTTCAGAATATGGGCTATATCACTGCCATTCACCCAAAATAGCAGAACATATCGCCATACAGCCATTAAACAGGGTCGATTACAGTGAAAAAAACCATCAATTTTGAACGGATGAGATTTAACGCTGTATAACATTTGCATGAACCGATGATTATACCGCCAGAGTTATATGTAACAGATTATTACAAACGTATTGCCAGATGGGGCTGGATAGTGAACATTACCCGCCGTTTCCCCTCCCAATATAACTATAAAGCGGATGGACTACGGTCATCACGCTATGAACACCCCCGTTAATATGGGATGTAAAAAAAGAGGTATATGTGTCTACTGCAAACAATAAACCAACAGATGAGAGCGTAAGTCTTAACGCTTTCAAACAGCCTAAAGCGTTCTATCTCATTTTCTCGATCGAATTATGGGAACGTTTTGGCTACTACGGCCTGCAAGGGATCATGGCGGTTTACCTGGTTAAACAACTGGGTATGTCTGAAGCCGATTCCATCACGCTGTTCTCTTCCTTCAGCGCCCTGGTGTATGGCCTGGTCGCTATCGGCGGCTGGTTAGGCGATAAAGTCCTCGGTACTAAACGAGTCATTATGCTGGGCGCCGTTGTTCTGGCGATTGGCTATGGGCTGGTTGCCTGGTCCGGGCACGATGCAGGTGTGGTTTACATGGGCATGGCTACCATCGCGGTAGGTAACGGCCTCTTCAAGGCGAACCCGTCTTCCCTGCTCTCTACCTGCTACAGCAAAGATGACCCACGTCTGGACGGTGCATTTACCATGTACTACATGTCCATCAACATCGGTTCCTTCTTCTCTATGCTGGCAACCCCATGGCTGGCCGCAAAATTCGGCTGGAGCGTAGCGTTTGCGCTGAGCTTCGTAGGTATGCTGATCACCGTTGTGAACTTCCTGTTCTGCCGTAGCTGGGTTAAAGACTATGGTTCAAAACCAGACTTCGAACCCGTGCACATGGGCAAACTGCTGGCAACCATCGTCGGCATCGTGATCCTGGCCGCTGTCGCCACCTGGCTGCTGCACAACCAGGGCGTTGCACGTGCCGTACTGGGCGTGGTTGCGCTGGGTATCGTGATTATCTTCGCGAAAGAAGCCTTTGCGATGCAGGGTGCGGCACGTCGTAAGATGATTGTGGCGTTCATCCTGATGCTGGAAGCGATCATCTTCTTCGTTCTGTACAGCCAGATGCCAACGTCTCTGAACTTCTTCGCTATCCGCAACGTTGAGCACTCCATCCTTGGTATCGCGTTCGAGCCGGAGCAGTATCAGGCCCTGAACCCGTTCTGGATCATGATTGGTAGCCCGATTCTGGCCGCTATCTATAACAAGATGGGCGACCGTCTGCCTATGCCGCACAAGTTCGCTATCGGTATGGTGCTGTGCTCTGGCGCATTCCTGGTGCTGCCGCTGGGGACGAAATTCGCGACCGACGCGGGTATCGTGTCTGTTAACTGGCTGATCCTGAGCTATGCGCTGCAATCCATCGGTGAACTGATGATCTCCGGTCTGGGCCTGGCGATGGTTGCGCAGCTGGTCCCTCAGCGTCTGATGGGCTTCATCATGGGCAGCTGGTTCCTGACCACCGCTGGCGCGGCTATCATCGCAGGTAAGATTGCGAACCTGATGGCGGTACCAGACAACGTTACCGACCCGCTGGTTTCCCTGAATGTCTACGGCACCGTGTTCATGCAAATTGGTATCGCGACCGCCGTGATTGCCGTGCTGATGCTGCTGACCGCACCTAAACTGAATCGTATGACGCAGGACGACGACAAATCCGCTAAAGCGATCAAAACCGCGAACGCGTAATGTCATCGGGAAACGACTGAACAGAAGCCGCTAATTGATTAGCGGCTTTTTTTTTATCCGAACGCGCACTAACATAGCTGGAACCTCAGCAAAAAGGAGTTACCGATGAAACTGTTCTATAAACCGGGCGCCTGCTCTCTTGCTTCCCATATTACGCTTCGCGAGAGCGGTAAAGATTTCACGCTGGACGGCGTTGACCTGATGAAAAAGCGTCTGGAAAACGGGGATGACTTTTTTGCGATTAACCCAAAAGGCCAGGTTCCGGCCCTGCTGCTGGATGATGGCACCCTGCTGACCGAAGGGGTGGCGATTATGCAATTCCTGGCGGACAACGTACCGGATCGTCAGCTCCTTGCCCCCACCGGCAGCATTGCGCGTTATAAAACGCTGGAGTGGCTGAACTATATTGCCACCGAACTGCACAAAGGCTTTACGCCCCTGTTCCGCCCGGACACGCCGGAAGAGTACAAACCTACCGTGCGCGCGCTGCTGGAGAAAAAGTTGCAGTACGTTAACGACGCGCTGAAAGACGACCAGTGGATCTGTGGCTCGCGTTTCACCATCGCCGATGCCTATCTGTTTACCGTTCTGCGCTGGGCGCGCGCGGTTAAGCTGAACATGGAAGGATTAGACCATGTCGCATCGTATATGACGCGCGTGGCGGAGCGTCCTGCGGTGGCAGCGGCGCTGAAAGCGGAAGGGTTGAATTAACCGAGCGGCCTGGATTGCCGGGTGGCGCTGACGCTTACCCGGCCTATAAATTCCGTAGGCCCGTGCAAGCGCAGCGCCGCCGGGCGTTTTCTAAAGCTGCGTTGCGCTAAAATAGTGCTCCGGCTTCGCGATGCGATCCTGCGCCGCGACGACCTGGAGCTCATATTCCTGCATCGTCTTCGTCGCAATCATGATTTCATAAACGGCTGCGGTGACGTGCTCCAGCGCATCGCGCAGGCTCGCGCCCTGCAATAGCTTCACCAGCAGCAAACCGCTGGTCACATCCCCGACCCCGACAGGCTGACGTGCACCGAAATCCACCAGCGGTCGACTGATATGCCAGGCTTCATCCTTCGTCACCAGCAGCATTTCAAAACGCTCCTGGCTCAACCCTGCGCGTGCCAGGTGCTTAACCAGCACAATCTCTGGCCCCTGGGCGATCAGCTCGCGAGAGGCGCTTACAGCCTCTTCTACGCTGTTGACCGGATGCTCGCACAGGATCTCAAGTTCAATCATGTTGGGGGCAATAATATCGCTGGCGGGCAATGCATGACGGACATGAAACTCCGCAACGCCCGGCGCTACGATGCAGCCTTTTTCCGGATGTCCCATCACCGGATCGCAGAAATATCTCGCCGCGGGGTTTGCCGCTTTCACCTGGCGCACAATGCCGAGGATATGTTCCCCCTGCTCCGCCGAACCCAGATAGCCGCTCAGTACGGCATCGCAGCGTTTAAGCTGGTCGATATCCGCAATCCCCTGAACGATTTCCGTCAGATGCGACGGCGGCATTACGCAGCCGGTCCATTTACCGTACTGGGTGTGATTCGAGAACTGGACGGTATTGAGGGGCCAGACGTTAACGCCGAGGCGGCGCATCGGGAATTCCGCAGCGCTGTTGCCAGCATGTCCAAACACAACGTGGGACTGAATGGCGAGGATGTTCTTCATGTTGTACTTACCAAACCCTGTCAAAACAAAAGGGGCGTGGTTTCCCACGCCCCTGCATACTTTTAATTACTTCCAGCAGACCAGGCAGTAATTTTTCTTACCGCGACGCAGCAGCGTGTAGCGACCATAGAGACGGTCGTTCTCGGTAAAGGTGTATTCCGGATCGGCCTGTTTTTCGCCATTAATGGTGATCGCGTTAGAGGCGATGGTTTTACGCGCCTGACCGCGAGACGGCTGGAGCTCGGAGTCCACCAGCGCCTGCATCAGATCGGCGCCTTTTTCCATCTCAACCATCGGCACGCCATCCTGCGCCAGCTGTTCGAAATCCGCTTCGCTTAAATCGCTCAGGGTCCCGTTGAACAGGCTCGCCGTAATGCGCTTCGCCGCCGCCAGACCTTCTTCGCCGTGAACCAGTTTGGTCACTTCGTCCGCCAGCACGTACTGGGCGCGTGGTGCTTTACCGCTGTTCTTGTCTTCTTCTTCCAGCGCATTGATTTCTTCGATATCCATAAAGGTGAAGAACTTCAGGAAGCGATAAACGTCGGCATCCGCCGTGTTGATCCAGAACTGGTAGAACTTGTACGGGCTGGTTTTCTTCGGATCCAGCCATACCGCGCCGCCTTCGGTCTTACCGAACTTGGTACCGTCGGCTTTGGTGATCAACGGCACGGTCAGACCAAACACCTGGTTCTGGTGGAGGCGACGGGTCAGATCGATACCGGAGGTGATGTTACCCCACTGGTCGGAACCGCCAATTTGCAGAGAGACGCCGTGCAGCTTGTTCAGGCAGGCGAAGTCATACCCCTGCAACAGGTTGTAGGAGAACTCGGTGAAAGAGATACCCTGATCGTCACGGTTAAGACGCTGCTTCACTGCTTCTTTGTTAATCATCTGGTTAACAGAGAAGTGTTTGCCGATGTCACGCAGGAACGTCAGCACGTTCATGCCACCAAACCAGTCGTAGTTGTTCGCCGCAATCGCAGAGTTGTCACCGCAGTCGAAATCCAGGAACGGTGCAACCTGTTTACGGATCTTATCCACCCACTCCTGCACGGTGTCTTCGGTATTCAGCTTACGCTCAGCGGCTTTGAAACTTGGGTCGCCAATCAGACCGGTCGCGCCGCCAACCAGTGCGACAGGCTTATGGCCGGCCATCTGGAAGCGTTTCAGGCATAACAATGGAACAAGATGCCCCAAATGCAAGCTGTCAGCGGTGGGATCGAAGCCGCAATAGAGCGCGATCGGGCCTTGCGCCAGTCGCTCTGCTAACGCTTCCTCGTCCGTCACCTGGGCCACGAGGCCCCGCTCTTGCAATTGTTTAATCAAGTTACTGCTTGCCATCAAATTCTCCATGTATAAACGACTGCACCTTTGCCGGTACACGACTTTTCGCCTGATGCGAAAGGACCATAGAATAAAGCGCCAGCGCGGTGTGCGCTAGCGCTTAAATCAACAAATTTTGGGGATTACGGGGCCAGTCTGTCGATTTTCCAGCCACCGTTGTCGCGCTGGTATAAAAAGCGGTCGTGCAGGCGGTGTTCACCGCCCTGCCAGAATTCCATCTGCTCAATGGGGATGCGGAACCCGCCCCAGAAACTCGGCAGCGGTACTTCACCCTGCTGAAACTTCTGTTTGAGTTCGAGGAATTTACTTTCCAGCACGCCGCGGGCTGAGATTCGGCTGGACTGTTTAGACACCCAGGCGCCGATCTGACTGTCGCGCGGGCGGCTGTGGAAATATTTTACCACTTCGAGCGTAGAGAGGCGCTCCGCCTTGCCGGTGACCATCACCTGGCGCTCCAGCATATGCCACGGGAAGAGCAGGCTAATACGCGGATTATTTTCAAGGTGATGCGCTTTACGACTGCCAAGGTTGGTGTAGAACACCAGCCCTTTCTCGTCATAATGCTTGAGAAGAACGATGCGTTGATACGGCTGACCATTTTCATCAACCGTGGCAACGACCATTGCCGTCGGGTCAGCCAGTTTCGCTTCGCAGGCCTGCTTCAGCCAGCGTTCAAAAAGCACCAGCGGTTCGGCGGGAAGATCCTGGCGGCGCAGACCGCCTTTGGTGTATTCACGGCGCAGATGCGCAATTTGCTGTAGTTCGTCGTTATCTGACATGGCGTTAGCTGAAAGTGAGATTGGGTTGCGCTATTGTGCGCGCCCCCTTCAAAAATCTCAACGCTTCGGATTTTCAAGCTGACAATTGTTCAGCACAATGCGGTCACGCTTGTAGACGGTGGCGCTGTCGCCTTTCGACCAGAAGACGTAGATCCCGTCTGAGTAGCGCGCACCGGTGGCCGACATTCCCTGCTTCAGCGTCAACAACTTATTGTCATAAACGAAGCTGGCTTCCTGACGCGGGTTGTTCAGCTTCACCGTCAGCGGTTTTTCATCACAACGATATTCCAGCGTATCGGTTTGCATACGCTCAACGAACTGGTTATAGACGCTGCATCCGGTCATAAGAAAAGGTACAGCAATGAGAAGAAGTTTTTTCATGGGCAGATTCCGAAGACTATCCTGGTCCTGGAGGGCCTAACCGCCCTCCTGTTTTTCCCTATTTTACGGGTTACGCCTCCCGCTGAATTTCAGTTAACTCTGATTATGGCGCGGGTTTGCAGGGAAAATGGCCCCGAGGACGCTCGCCTCCCGCGCACCGGTTACGGAGGGTAAATTCCCGGGCAGACCGGCAACCGTACGCCAGGCAAGCCAGGCGAAGGCCAGCGCTTCCATATCGTCTCCGCTGATCCCGGCTTCGTCAGTGGTCGTGACTTCGGTGCCCGGCAGCAAGGCGGCGAGGCGTGCCATCACCAGCGGGTTGCGGCTTCCGCCTCCGCATACCAGCAAGCGCTCACACCCGCCGCTCAGCAACACCTGTTCAGAAATCGACACCGCGGTGAGCTCCGTCAGCGTAGCCTGCACATCCTGAGGCGCAAGGCCGGGGAAGCGCGCCAGCTGACGTTCAAGCCAGCCGTAGTTGAAATATTCCCGCCCCGTGCTTTTCGGCGCGGGCAGAGCAAAGAAAGGATCGCTTAACAGGGTTTGCAGCAAGGGAAGGATCACTTTCCCCTGGCTGGCCCACTGCGCGTCTTTGTCGTAGGCTTTACCGCTCTGGCGCCAAATCCAGGCATCCATCAGCATATTACCGGGTCCGGTATCGTACCCCCGCACGGGCTGCCCGGGAATAAGCATCGACAGGTTGGCGATCCCGCCGATGTTCAGGACCATCCTGCGCTCTACCGGGTGCGCCAGCAGCGCCTGATGAAATGCCGGAACCAGCGGCGCCCCCTGCCCGCCGAGGGCCATATCGCGACGACGGAAATCACCCACCACCGTCACGCCGGTTTTTGCCACAATCTGGTTGTTATCGCCAATTTGCATCGTGTGCGGCGCCTCGCCGACAGGTTCATGCCAGACGGTCTGCCCATGGCAACCTATTGCCACGATATCCTGCGGGTGGAGTCTTTCCTGCTGCATCAGGGCCAGTACCGCCTCAGCAAACAGCGCCCCCAGACGCACATCCAGTTGGCCCAGTTGGGAAAGCGTCAGCTGTTGTCCCTGGCAGATGTTCAGGATCTCTTCTTTTAACGAGACAGGAATAGGCCAGGTCAGGCTTGCCTGCTGCGCCACCATATTTTCATCAATGGCGGCCAGAACGACATCCACACCGTCAAGACTGGTACCAGACATCACACCGATATAGCGACCCGATTTCATGCGCTTTCCTTACGTTACATGGGCTAAGTGCAAACACTCCATCATAAATAACGCGGCTTTGCTATGCGGTGATAATATTTTTTAACAATCTCAGACCTGTAGCACAGACGGTTTTTGTTTATGTCCCGTTAAGCCCTGTTGAAGTAAAATTTATCTATTCGGCATGCAAAGATATGAACTGTGGTCAGGAATGCCATATAATTTAGCCATAACGGATGCCCCAACCGGGCGTTTTTTGGTGAACAGGAGAGTCAAATGATTTTACGTGTACTGGGCGTTTCGCTGATTGGTTTAACACTGGCGGGTTGTGTGAATGACAGTTCACTCTCCGGCGACGTATATAGTGCTTCTGAAGCTAAACAGGTACAGAACGTGACATACGGTACTATCGTTAATGCCCGTCCTGTTCAGATTCAAGGTGGCGATGACACGAACGTGGTGGGCGCAATCGGTGGTGCTGTGCTGGGTGGTTTCCTGGGTAATACCATTGGCGGCGGCACCGGACGTTCTCTGGCTACCGCAGCGGGCGCAGTTGCAGGCGGCGTAGCGGGTCAGGGCGTTCAGGGTGCGATGAACAAAACTCAGGGCGTTGAGCTGGAAATCCGTAAAGACGATGGCAGCACCATTATGGTTGTGCAGAAACAGGGTAACACCCGCTTCTCTGCTGGCCAGCGTGTTGTACTGGCAAGCAACGGCAGCCAGGTTACCGTCTCCCCGCGCTAATATCCTGATGGATGTGGTCTGTTCAGACCGCATCCATTTAACAAAATCATCGTTTCCAACAATATATTTGCACAATACATTCACACGGTGAATTATTCATTTCATCTATTTTTGTCCGTGCGCAAAGTATTTTTTATTTCCCTCACTTAGACTCTTCGCAATCTCTTTTCTTTTTTAATTTTTAAATTCTCTATGCTTGCGATCTGTCGATTTGTAAAGAACCGCTTTGTGGCCTTCGCGCTTGGATGCATTGTTATCATTGCCGTATTACAAGCTTTTTTTATAAAACTTGTTGAATGGGTTCCTTCGTTTTCACCTTTGTTTTTCCCTACGCTGACGATATTTCTTCTGGTGTTTCATCTGTTTATTGCCTGTTTTATGGCAATGAAATACTGGTGCGACAGAAGGCGATTATATCTTGTTCCCATTGCCCTGGCCTTTGCCGGCTCAGCGTTATTGATGGTGGGGACTCTGTCCAGCTTCCCGGCCTGGCTTGATCTCTATCAGTTCAACGTGGCGAACTATAATGACGCCATGATTTTCTATATGTTCCGCCACTTTTTAATGGCGGTGCTGATAATCATCTCGGCATTGCTGTATACCCTGCGTACGTCCGCTCTCTCACGAAGCACCCACATCGGTATCGTTGTCGGCGCCTCGCTCTTTACGGGCAGTATGCTTGGGCTGGCATTGTTCTATTCCAGCCATTCAACCCTGCTCACACTGGACCTGGTAGACAATGAAACCCGACAGTTTATGGTTCTCTGGAGCCAGGCGATTAATATTATTTTGATCGTCCTGTGGGTAGTAACGTTAATCACCCTGATGGCCATTACCCGCGTGAGGAATTTGTTTTGGGTCGGCGGCAATTTTTTATGCGTCTGTTATATCGTCACCCTGCTCATGCTATTGTTAGGCGGACACGCTGAAGATATTTCATGGTACCGGGCACGGTTATTCGAAACTGTCGCTACATTAATCATTATCTTCATCTTACTTTCCGATGTATTTAATTTGTATCGTGACTCGCATGTAAAATATCAGGAGTCTTATCAAAACTCGATCCGCGATCCCCTCACCCGTCTGTATAATCGTAGCTATTTCTATGATTCATTAAACCACGCGCTGAGTACAGCAACCCTGGCGCACCCGGTATCGGTGATCGTGAGCGATCTTGACCGTTTCAAACGCATTAACGACTGCTACGGCCATTTGCAGGGGGATAAGGTTTTACAGTTTGTCTCAAACCTGTTGACCGATTCAGTGCGACCGCAGGATATCGCAGCGCGGATCGGCGGCGAAGAATTTGTGCTCATGCTGACAAATACCCCTTCCGATCTTGCGCAACAGGTTGCCGAACGCATACGTCTCAAATTGAGCGGTTTCGACAACGTCAGCAGCGGCGGTTATCTCCCGGAACCGATAACTATCAGTATGGGGGTATTCACCGCCACCTCGCCGGAGACCAGCGCTGAAACCTGTGTGGAAAGCGCGGATAAAGCCATGTACGAGGCAAAAGAGACGGGCCGCAACCGGGTGGTGGTGTTCAGAACATGACAGAGGCCTTGCACCAGCAAGGCCTGTAAACAACGTCAGTCGCGCGACTGTAAATCGTGGATGTTTTGCTCAAGACGGGCGATGAGTCCGATCAGCATTTCCAGCTCAGCGGGGGAAATACCGGCCAGGATCTCCCCTCGCGTTTTACTGATGACGGTCTCCATCTCAGTAATAATCGGGGCCGCTTTTTCCGTCAATTTAATCCGCTTGGCGCGACGATCGCTGGCGCAGGTTTGTCGGGAGATGAGTCCCTTCTCTTCCAGCTGGTCAAGGGTACGCACCAGAGAAGGCTGCTCAATTCCAATCGCTTTTGCCAGTTGGATCTGTGACTGATCGGGCGGGAGCTGATGAATGTTATGCAGCGTAACCCAGTGCGTCTGCGTAAGTTCCAGAGGTTTCAGGCGATGGTCAATCAGAGCACGCCAGATGCGTACCAACCTTGCCAGATCAGAACCTAATGGCGATTCCAATTTCATCTCCTTATAATTAGCTTGCTAAGTGATTATAGTGATTTTAGAATAGTTTGCAGTATTTGTATTGCCAAAACAAATGCAATCACGGTATTCATCATTCCTTAAAGGATGATTTACACTGAATGGTAATGCGCCATCGCATTGAAATCTGCCAATGTGGCCCTCATTCCACCGCAAAGGATCGCTGCTTGTGACGTTGTTTTCCTTCTCCGCAGGGTTGCCCCTCCAGGATTTGATTGTTGGCGCATCGGTCTACTTTCCGCCACTGTTTAAAGCCGTGATGGTCGGTTTTGTAATCTGGCTCATTGCGCATCGTCTGCTGCGCGACTGGATGTATTCTGGTGAAATCTGGCACCCGATGTTAATGGATCTCTCCCTGTTTACCCTCTCCGTCTGTCTTGGCCTTGCCGTGTTAACCGTGTGGTGAGAATAGCATTGAAAACGTTAAAATATTTTTCCACTCTTTTCGTTTTAGCGCTGGCGGTGATGGCCGGCTGGTGGCTCTGGAATTATTACATGCAGTCGCCCTGGACGCGTGACGGCAAGATCCGCGCGGAACAGGTCAGCATCACGCCACAGGTGTCCGGCAGTATCAGCGCGCTGCTGGTGAAGGACAACCAGTACGTTCATGCGGGCGATGTGCTATTCCGCATCGACGAGACCCCTTTCCACATTGCGGTGCTTAATGCCCAGGCGCAGCTCGCAAAAGCTCAATCAGATCTGGCAAAAGCCAATAACGAAGCCGAACGCCGCCGCCATCTGTCGAGAAATTACATCTCTGCGGAGGATCTCGATACCGCCAATATCAATGTAAAAGCCATGCAGGCCAGCCTGAAGGTTGCAGAGGCAACGCTGAAACAGGCCGAGTGGCAACTGACCCAGACCGTGGTCAAAGCCCCGGTGGATGGATGGATCACGAGCCTGTCTACCCGTGTGGGTGATTACGCCACCACAGGCCAGCCGGTCTTCGCCCTGGTCGATAGCCACTCTTTCTATGTTGTAGGTTATTTTGAAGAGACCAAGCTGCGCCATATCCGCGAGGGAGCGCCTGCCCGGATCACGCTTTACAGCGGCGCAGAAACGTTACAGGGTCACGTTAGCAGCATAGGTCGGGCAATATACGATCAGAGCGTGGAAACCGATTCTGGCCTGGTGCCTGACATCAAACCCAACGTCCCGTGGGTGCGCCTGGCTCAGCGGGTGCCTGTTCGCGTCGAGTTTGATCAACTGCCGAAAGACATTACCCTGGTCTCTGGCACAACCTGCACCGTCGCCATCGGATCGCGATGATGAACCTGGGGGCTTTCTCCTGGCGCAATACGCCGTGGATAAAAGCGACACGGCCGCAGTGGCGTTACGCGCTGCGCAACGGCATCGCCATGTGCCTTGCGCTTACGGTTGCCTATTATCTGAATCTGGATGAGCCTTACTGGGCGATGACCTCTGCGGCGGTCGTCAGCTTCCCTACCGTCGGGGGCGTTATCAGCAAAAGCCTCGGGCGCGTGGCGGGTAGCCTGCTGGGGGCAACCGCCGCACTGCTTCTTGCCGGCCATACCCTGAACGATCCCTGGCTCTTTCTGTTAAGCATGTCGGCATGGCTGGGGCTGTGTACCTGGGCCTGCGCCCATTTTACCAATAACGTTGCCTATGCGTTTCAGCTGGCGGGTTACACCGCGGCCATTATCGCCTTTCCGGTCGTCAACGTGCTGGACACCACCGAGCTGTGGGATATCGCCCAGGCACGCGTGTGTGAAGTGATGGTCGGCATTCTGTGCGGGGGCGTCATGATGATGATCCTGCCCAGTACCTCAGATGGCACTACGCTTATCACCGCCCTTAAAACGATGCACGCACGTTTGCTGGAACATGCCAGCCTGCTCTGGCAGCCTGACAGCAGCGATGACATCCGCCTCGCGCACGAAAAGGTCATCGGCCAGATCCTGACCATGAACCTGTTGCGCATCCAGGCTTTCTGGAGCCACTACCGTTTTCGTCGCCAGAACACGCTTCTGAACTATTTACTGCACCAGCAATTGCGGATGACGAGCGCGATCTCAAGCCTTCGCCGGATGTTGCTGAACTGGCCTGCACCGCCAGCCCATACCCGGGAGATTATCGAGGCGCTGCTCGCCGCTCTTGCGCGTCCGGATTCCGATATCTATACCGTGGCCCGCATTATCGCGCCGCTCGCCCCAACGGATGAATATGACTACCGGCACCGCGCCTTCTGGCAGCGTCTGAACTATTTCTGCCGCCTGTATCTGCGCAGCAGCCGCTGGTTAAAAGCCGTCGAAAATGCCACGCCCGTCACCGAATTTTCCGTTCCCGGTAGTCCTGCTCTGGCACGCCATACCGACGCAATGGAGGCGCTGTGGAGCGGTTTTCGTACGTTTTGCGCGTTAACGGCCGTGGGCGCATGGGCCATCACCACGCAATGGGATGCGGGCAGTGCGGCCCTGACGCTTGCGGCAATCAGCTGCGTGCTCTATTCCGTTGCCGCTTCCCCCTTTAATTCCCTGACGCTTCTGCTGCGTACGCTGGTACTGCTGTCACTGTTCAGCTTCGTGGTGAAATTTGGTTTTATGGTGCAGATAACCGACCTCTGGCAATTTCTGCTGTTTCTCTTCCCGCTATTAACCACCATGCAGTTGCTCAAATTGCAAATGCCTAAACTGGCCGGTCTGTGGGGTCAGTTGATTGTTTTTATGGGCTCATTTATCTCTGTAACGAATCCACCGGTTTACGATTACGCTGATTTTCTCAACGACAACCTGGCGAAGATCCTCGGCGTGGGGCTGGCGTGGCTGGCTTTCGCTGTGCTACGCCCGGGCTCGGACGCGCGTAAAAGCCGCAGGCATATTCGGGAGTTGCGCAGGGGTTTTGTCGATCAGCTGAGCCGCAGGCCGCATCTGCGCGAAAGCGAGTATGAATCGCTGGTTTACCATCATGTCAGCCAGCTGAACAACAGCCAGGATTCACTCTCCCGTCGCTGGCTGCTGCGCTGGGGCGTGGTGCTGTTAAACTGTTCGCACGTGGTGTGGCAACTGCGCGCCTGGGAGACGCGTTCCGATCCGCTGTCGCAGGTCCGTGATAACTGTATTTCCATGCTCCGAGATGTGATGAGCGAGCGCGGGGTGCAGCAGCGCCCCCTGAGCGTCACGCTCGCCGAGCTTCAGCGTATTTGCGACGCGCTGGCGCACCATCATCAGCCTGCGGCCCGCGATCTGGCGTCCATTATCTGGCGGCTGCACTGCTCCCTGTCACAGCTTGAACAGGCGCCGCCACCCGGAACGATTGGCGATCAGATCACCCCGCAGGCATAGCGCGCCCCGCCGCCGCCAAGCGGTTTAGGCTGATCGGACATGTTATCGCCGCCCACGTGGACCATCAGCGCCTTGCCTTTGACCTCGTCAAGCTTTTTGAGTCGTGGCGCCACAACCGGATCGGTGGCTTTACCATCGTTATTTACCACCAGCACCGGCAAATCGCCGAGGTGCCCCATCCCTTCCGGGCCTTCATGCTTACCGGAGTTGTGCGGGTCGAGATGCCCCCCTGCGGCTTCCGCAGCTGTTGGTTTCCCCTCTTTCATCGCGGGTTGACAGCTGCCTTTGGCATGAACGTGAAAACCATGTTCGCCGGGTGGAAGAGCCTTGAGATCGGGAGCAAATTCCAGCCCTTTATCGGTTTCGGTGATTTTCACCGTCCCGATGGACTGGCCTACCCCCTGAGAAGTGACGAGATTCATTTCAACGTCCTCGCTGGCTGCATGCGCACCTGCGCAAACAACCAGCGTGACCATTGCCAGAGCAAAACGCTTCATAAGACCTCCACGGGTTATTTTTTGCACCTTAAGTCTATACCAGCGGCGCAGATTTCACCGGAAAGTCAGGTTCAGGCGTGCTCAGGGTACGTCGTAGCCCAGCGCCGCCTTGCGGATGCGGAACCATTGCTGACGCGTCATATCCAGCTCCTCAGCCACAAGCGCAGCGCGGACGCGCTCAATTTTGCCGGAGCCAATAATTGGCAGCGGTTTAGACGGCAGGCACAGGATCCAGGCGTAAACCACCTGCTCGATACTCTCCGCATTCAGTTCGCGCGCCACCGTTTCAAGCTCGTTACGCAGCGGCTGGAATGCCTCATCGTTAAACAGGCGGCCGCCTCCCAGACAGGACCATGCCATTGGACGGATGCGCAGCTGTTGCAGTTGGTCGAGCGTGCCATCCAGCAGCAGCGGCTGATGAACAGGCGAGATCTCCACCTGATTCGTCGCCAGCGTAAACGGCAGGCGAGACTGCAATAGCGCAAACTGTGCCGGGGTGAAGTTAGACACGCCAAAATGGCGCACTTTGCCGCTCTGGTGCAGCGTCAGGAAGGCTTCCGCGACCTCATCCGCATCCATCAACGGATCGGGTCGGTGGATCAGCAGCAGGTCGATACGATCGGTGGCCAGGTTAATCAGTGACTGCTCGGCGCTTTTAACGATATGCGCGCTGTCAGTGATGTAATGCCCAAGCGCATGCTCCGGTTTTGCTGTGGTGGCAATACCGCATTTGGTCACAATCTCCATACGTTCACGCAGCGCCGGCGCACGCTTCAGCGCTTCGCCAAAGGCAGCCTCGCACTGATAGCCGCCATAAATATCAGCGTGATCGACGGTGGTGATCCCGAGATCGAGATGCTCTTCTATAAAGTCCGCCAGCTGGACCGGAGACATATTCCAGTCCATAAGGCGCCAGTAGCCCATAACAAATCGGGAGAACTCCGGGCCCTGCGGGGCAAGGGTAATACGCTGAACCATAACATTTTCCTCAAGGAAGTCATGTCACCAGTATACGCAATTACCCTGCTAAAACAGTGAAGGTTGCTGAGGTTCTTCGCTTTCAACCGCTTTGTTTGCACGAATTTTACGCAGCAGACGCTGTCGACAGAGCCGTAAGACCTCCTGCTTTTGCGCGTCGCTGAAATTTTGCCAGTTAAAACGTTCATCGCGCGTGCGCATGCAGCCACGACAGTATCCTCGTTCATCTACCTGGCAAATACCCCGGCACGGGCTCTGGACAGGGAAAAACTCCAGTTGCTCTGCCACACCTACCTCCAGAACGTCATTATTCCCTACAGTGAAGACCCTAAATGGCTTGCATGCAAGGATGTCCGCCACAAACAGTGCATTAAGGTTTCGCTAATCTTCCCTTCTTATACTCGCCGCATTGATATAACGAATGGTCTGTTCATCATGTGGTTCACTAAAAATTTACACTGTAACGATATAAAATTTACTCTGGGCTGTGCACTTTTCTTCACCGTACTGAATGCACTGTTTATCCAGCGCAGCTGGTCAATCATTGCGCCTGCGCATCTGCACGATGTCCTGTTTGCTGCCAGCGTGCCGCTGGTACTGTTCTGCGGCTGGGTGATTGTCTTCAGCCTGCTGAATATTCCCTTTGTTCGCAAGCCGCTCATGATTGTCCTGACCCTGGGATGCGCCGCCGCAACCTGGTTTATGTATACCTATGGCACGGTTATCGATCAGAACATGATTGTGAACGTGTTCGAAACTAATTCCCAGGAAGCGACTGCCCTGGTGACGCCGCAGATGATCCTGTGGCTGGTCGTTGCGGGTCTGGTTCCATCGATTATTTTAGCCCTGACGCGCATTCGCACCGGAAAATGGTGGTATGCCCTCCTGACGCGTGTCGCCGCTATGCTGGGCGCGCTGCTGGTGATCATCCTGGTCGCGGCGGTGTTTTATAAAGACTATGCTTCTCTGTTCCGCAATAACAAAAGCATCGTCAAAATGGTTACCCCGGCGAATTACGTGAGCGCCGTGGTGAAATACAGCAAAATGCGCTGGTTTGCCGGCGACCAGACGCTGGTCCGCATTGGCGAGGATGCTCATAAAGGCGCGCTGATTTCCAGCCAACGCAAGAAAACCGTGCTGATTGTGGTGGTGGGCGAAGCCTCCCGCGCCGCAAACTACTCGTTAAATGGTTACCCGCGTGAAACCAACCCCGAGCTGAAAAAGCAGGATGTCATCAACTTCCCCCAGGCCTCCTCCTGTGGCACGGAAACCGCCGTTTCCGTCCCCTGCATGTTCTCCGGCATGACGCGGAAAAAATATGACGCGGACCTCGCCCATCACCAGGAAGGTCTGCTCGATGTACTTAACCATGCCGGTTTCAACCTGCTGTGGCGCGACAACGACGGCGGGTGTAAAGGCGCCTGCGACCGCGTGCCGCACACGGACATGACCCAGTGGAAACTGGATCAGTTCTGTAAGGACAAATCCTGTATCGACGACGTCAACCTCTACCGTCTGGACAACGTACTGGATGGAATAAAGCAGGATACGGTTCTGGTTATTCATCTGATGGGCAGCCACGGTCCGGCCTACTACAACCGTTATCCGGACAGCTTTCGCAAGTTCACCCCAACCTGCGATACCAATGAAATTCAGGATTGCGATCATCAGTCGCTGATCAATACCTATGACAACTCGATTTTGTATACCGACAGCGTGGTCAGCCGAACCATCGACGCGCTGAAAGCCCGGCAGGCCAACATGAACACGGCGCTCATTTACCTCTCCGATCACGGTGAATCGCTGGGCGAAAGCGGAATTTACCTGCACGGTACGCCGTATATGCTGGCCCCAGAGCAGCAAACGCATATTCCGTTTATGTTCTGGCTCTCCCCGGATTATGCGAAAAACTTCGGCGTAAACACGGATTGCCTGCGTGACCATGCCGCAAAAGAGGCGGTTTCACAGGACAATTTATTCGCCACCGTTCTGGGCATGATGGACGTGAAATCAGCGGTTTATCAACCGCAGCTGGATATTCTGTCGCAATGTCGTCGCTAAGCGGGCTTGCATTAGACCGAACGGTCTATTAGAGTAAGGGCATGAGCAGACACACTGAACACGATACACGAGAACATTTGCTGGCTACCGGCGAGCGCCTTTGCATGCATCGCGGGTTTACCGGTATGGGGCTGAGCGAGTTGTTAAAAACCGCTGAAGTACCTAAGGGATCGTTTTATCACTATTTTCGATCCAAAGAGGCGTTCGGCGTTGCCATGCTGGAGCGGCACTACGCCAGCTACCATCAGCGCCTGGCAACCCACTTCGCCAGCGGTGAAGGTGACTACCGGGATCGTGTTCTGAACTACTATCAGGAAACGCTGACGCAGTTCTGTCAGCAGGGCATCATCAGCGGCTGCCTGACGGTAAAACTGTCTGCCGAAGTGTGCGATCTCTCCGAAGATATGCGCACCGCCATGGATAAAGGAGCCAGCGGCGTGATTGCCCTGCTGGCTCAGGCGCTGGAGAGCGGGCGCAATGAAAAAACGCTCTCCTTCTCCGGCGATCCGCTCACGCAGGCACAGGTGCTCTATTCCCTCTGGTTAGGCGCCAACCTGCAAGCAAAAATGTCTCGCAGCGCCGTGCCGCTCGAAAGCGCGCTGGCGCATGTGAAAAACTGTATTACCGCGCCTGGCGTGTAGCCGGCGTTTTTATTTCCCCTTTTACTAGTCGACTGGTCTACTCAGGAGCCGTTATGTCCGCTGAAAAGCTGTTTACCCCACTGAAAGTGGGTGCCGTTACTGCCCCAAACCGCGTGTTTATGGCCCCACTTACCCGTCTGCGCAGCATCGAGCCGGGCGATATCCCAACGCCATTGATGGGTGAGTATTACCGTCAGCGCGCCAGCGCGGGCCTGATTATTTCCGAAGCCACGCAGATTTCTGCCCAAGCAAAAGGCTACGCCGGTGCGCCGGGTCTGCACAGCCCGGAACAGATCGCCGCGTGGAAAAAAATCACCGCAGGCGTGCATGCTGAAGATGGTCGTATTGCCGTTCAGCTGTGGCACACCGGTCGTATCTCACACAGCAGCATCCAGCCTGGCGGTCAGGCGCCGGTTTCGGCCTCTGCCCTGAACGCCAATACCCGCACTTCCCTGCGCGATGAAAACGGTAATGCGATCCGCGTCGACACCACCACGCCACGCGCGCTGGAGCTGGACGAGCTCCCGGGTATTGTGAATGATTTCCGTCAGGCCGTCGCCAACGCCCGTGAAGCGGGCTTCGACCTGGTTGAGCTTCACTCTGCGCACGGTTACCTGCTGCATCAGTTCCTGTCCCCGTCTTCCAACCAGCGTACCGACCAGTACGGCGGCAGCGTTGAAAACCGCGCGCGTCTGGTGCTTGAAGTGGTGGATGCTGTCTGTAATGAGTGGAGCGCAGACCGCATTGGTATTCGTGTCTCCCCGATCGGTACTTTCCAGAACGTCGACAACGGTCCGAACGAAGAAGCAGACGCGCTGTATCTGATTGAAGAGCTGGCGAAACGCGGTATCGCCTATCTGCACATGTCCGAGCCGGACTGGGCAGGTGGCAAGCCTTACAGTGAAGCCTTCCGTCAGAAAGTGCGCGAGCGCTTCCACGGCGTGATTATCGGGGCGGGTGCGTATACGGCAGAGAAAGCCGAGGATTTGATAGGTAAAGGCCTGATCGACGCCGTGGCCTTTGGCCGTGACTACATTGCTAACCCGGATCTGGTTGCCCGTTTGCAGAAAAAAGCCGAACTGAACCCGCAGCGTCCTGAAAGCTTCTATGGCGGCGGCGCGGAAGGTTATACCGACTACCCTTCACTGTAATCCCGCTTTGTACATTGATAGCGGCGACCTTTCGCCGCTATACTAAAACATCGTTTCTGTTCAAAAAGATAATCCATTCCACTGGTTAATGAGGAAATTATGCGCCTACTTCACACCATGCTGCGCGTTGGCGACCTGCAACGTTCCATCGATTTCTACACTAACGTTCTGGGCATGAAGCTGCTGCGCACCAGCGAAAATCCGGAATATAAATACTCCCTGGCGTTTGTCGGTTACGGCCCGGAATCTGATGAAGCGGTCATCGAGCTGACCTACAACTGGGGCGTGGACAGCTACGAGCTGGGTACGGCTTACGGCCACATCGCGCTGGAAGTGGATAACGCCGCCGAAGCCTGCGAACGTATCCGCAGCAATGGCGGTAACGTCACCCGTGAAGCCGGTCCGGTTAAAGGCGGTACCACCGTAATTGCGTTTGTGGAAGATCCGGACGGTTATAAAATCGAACTGATCGAAGCCAAAGACGCTGGTCGCGGTCTGGGCAATTGATCCCGCAGGGCGCACTATGCGCCCGTTGTTTTGCTGCATCCCCTCTCAAAATTTGCCATAATGCGCACTGCTTTTTCCCCCTTGTAAGAGACCCTGATGTCCGATAACGCTCAATTTACCGGTCTGTGCGACCGTTTTCGTGGTTTTTATCCCGTTGTCATTGATGTAGAAACAGCCGGATTTAACGCTAAAACCGATGCGCTGCTTGAGATTGCCGCCATCACGCTGAAGATGGATGAACAGGGCTGGCTTGTACCGGACACCACGCTGCATTTCCACGTTGAACCCTTTGAAGGGGCAAACTTACAGCCAGAGGCGCTGGCCTTTAACGGTATCGATCCGACAAACCCGCTGCGCGGGGCGGTAAGCGAATACGAGGCGCTGCACGCCATTTTCAAAATGGTGCGCAAAGGCATGAAAGAGAATGACTGTAGCCGCGCCATCATGGTGGCCCACAATGCCACCTTTGATCACAGCTTCACTATGGCTGCCGCCGAGCGTGCCTCGCTCAAGCGTAATCCATTCCATCCGTTTGTGACCTTCGACACCGCCGCGCTGAGCGGCCTGGCGCTGGGGCAAACCGTGCTCTCTAAAGCCTGCATCACGGCGGGTATTGCGTTTGACGGCACCCAGGCGCATTCCGCGTTATACGACACCGAGCGTACGGCGGAGCTGTTCTGTGAGATCGTCAACCGCTGGAAACGTCTCGGCGGCTGGCCGCTGCCGATGGGCGACGAGGCCGATCTTCAATCGTAGGTTGGGTAATCAACAGCCCCACAGGCAAAAAAAAGCGACCAACATAATGTGGTCGCTTTTTTATATCCGCAGAAAACTTACTCTGCGTCCGGCTCTTCGGTTTTATACTTCGCCGCAGTCTCTTTGATCAGCTGTTGCAGTTCGCCGCGCTGATACATTTCAATCAGGATGTCGCATCCGCCGACCAGTTCACCATCAACCCACAGCTGTGGGAAGGTCGGCCAGTTGGCGTATTTTGGCAGTTCAGCGCGAATGTCCGGGTTTTGCAGGATATCAACGTAAGCAAAACGCTCACCACAGGCGGACAGCGCCTGAACCGCTTGCGCGGAGAAGCCGCAGCTTGGCAGCTTCGGAGAACCTTTCATGTACAGGAGAATCGGGTTTTCAGCGATCTGGCGCTGAATTTTTTCAATAGTGGTGCTCATGTCTTGCTTCCTTTAACTTCTGTTACGGCATCAGTCTGACATTGTAGCGGGTCAGGCCGACATCGGAAAATAACATTTTTGTCACGTCTAATTATTTTATCGCTTATCGCATAAAGTTGCATTGCTAATGTCGTTTATCCCCAGACGCGATGCGGTTTTGCTTAAGGAACGAACAGGAGTGCGTCAGAATGGTGAATTTTTTTGCACTTGCTAACGAAACATAATTTTTGAATGAAAAATGCTATTAACTTCTTCTGATTTTATGGATTAGAATCGACAGGTTTTGTAAATCTCACGCGGGTATGCATTGTGGCCTGCATTTATCAGGGGACTGCCCAGTGGCGCGGATAACTAAAATCTCGATGACGCTCTGTGCTTTACTGTTTACCACACTCTCATTTACGCCAGCGGCGAACGCCTCTGAACAGGCGCGGCATTCTGCTGTACAAAAATCGCATCTGGCAAAAACCACAGAACGTAAGAAAAAAACCACCAGTAAAACAGTAAAGAAGAAAACCACCGCTCAGACCAAAAAGACCGCCTCCAGTAAACCCAAAACTCTCCGTTCCGGCACGCACAAAACCACCCGCACGACCGCCAGCCTGGTGAATGAAAAATGCACCGTGCGCAAAGGCCATAAAACGAAATGCGCAAAAGTGACGAAGCTGGCTGACGTGCATAAAGCGCGTATGCAGAAAGCGCAAAAAACGGCGATGAACAAACTGATGGGGCAAATAGGTAAACCGTATCGCTGGGGTGGCACCTCTCCGCGCACCGGTTTTGACTGTAGTGGGCTGGTTTATTATGCCTATAAAGATCTGGTGAAGTTTCGCATTCCACGCACCGCCAATGAGATGTACCATCTGCGCGACGCCGCGCCTGTAAACCGTGGCGAACTGCAAAATGGCGACCTGGTGTTCTTCCGCACCCAGGGACGCGGTACGGCCGATCACGTTGGGGTGTATGTGGGTAACGGTAAATTTATCCAGTCACCGCGCAGCGGTCAGGACATTCAGATCACCTCTCTCAGCGAAGATTATTGGGTGCGCCACTATGTGGGTGCGCGCCGCGTGATGACGCCAAAAACCATTCGCTAAACCCTGCCCTGCCGCCTCCATGGCAGGGTAAGTTCCTCTTTTGCATACCCTTTCAATTTGCTATTCTGTCCTTGTTGTCTGTAGGGTTATTGGCAACGTATAAAACTATAAGGAGAGAAGCAATGTCGTTCGAATTACCTGCACTACCGTATGCAAAAGACGCCCTGGCCCCGCACATTTCCGCGGAAACCCTGGAGTACCATTACGGCAAGCATCACCAGACCTATGTCACCAACCTGAACAATCTGATCAAGGGCACCGATTTTGAAGGCAAAACGCTGGAAGAGATCGTGCGCAGTTCAGACGGCGGCGTATTCAACAACGCCGCACAGGTGTGGAACCACACCTTCTACTGGCACTGCCTGGCCCCCAATGCAGGCGGAGAACCTACCGGTGAGCTGGCGGCAGCGATTAACGCCGCGTTCGGCAGTTTCGCGGATTTTAAAACGAAGTTTACTGACGCAGCCGTTAAAAACTTTGGCTCCGGCTGGACCTGGCTGGTAAAAGAGGCTGATGGCAAACTGGCTATCGTTTCCACTTCTAATGCGGGTACCCCTCTGACCACCAGCGCCACGCCGCTGATGACCGTGGACGTATGGGAACACGCCTATTACATTGATTACCGTAATGCGCGCCCGAACTACCTGGAACACTTCTGGGCACTGGTTAACTGGGAATTTGTTGCGAAGAACTTCGCCGCGTAAGAGACACGCAGAAGGGGCAGCCCTTCTGCGTTTTTGTTTATTCCGCCGTACACACCGCTTCAGGCTGTTTACGACCAGACATAATCACCAGCAGCAGGCCGAGTGCAGCAATGATCGCCCCCATCACCGGCACAAAGCTGTAACCCAAACCACCTGAGATCACCGCCCCGCCCGCTGCGGCCCCCAGCGCATTGCCCAGGTTAAACGCACCGATATTCACCGACGAAGAGAGCCCCGGCGCTTCGTGCGCAACGCGCATTACGCGCATCTGCAACGGTGGCACCACGGCAAAGGTTGCGGCGCCCCACACCACCATGGCAATCGCGGCACCCACTTCGTTACGCGCCAGCCACGGAATCGCCACCATGATGACAATCAGCAGCGTTAAAAAACCTTTCAGTGTTCCACTGACGGAGCGGTCGGCAAATTTCCCACCAAGATAGTTGCCAATCGAGAACCCGACACCAATCAGCACCAGCATCGCGGTAACAAAGAGTGGCGTTGCGTGGGTAATGTCGTGCAGCACCGGGGAGATATAGGTGTAGAGCGTAAACATCGCCCCGGCCCCCAGTACCGTGGTAAGCAGCGCGGACAACACCTGAGGACGCATCAGCACCGCCAGCTCTTTACGTACTTCCGGACGTTCTCCCGCACTTCCTTTCGGCAGTGAGAAGAACAGCGCAACCATCGCGACCACGCCCAGTCCGGCGGTTGCGAGGAAAGACATACGCCAGCCGATGGCCTCTCCCAGCCAGGTGGCAGCGGGAACGCCGCCGATATTAGCGATGGTGAGGCCCATGAACATAGTGGCTACCGCGCTGGCCTGCTTATGTTTTGGCACCACGCTGGCGGCAACAACCGAGCCCAGTCCGAAGAAGGCGCCATGGTTGAGGCTGGTCAGAATGCGCGAAAGCATCAGAGTGGTGTAATCGGGCGAAATCGCGGAAAGCACATTTCCGAGAGTGAAAATCGCCATCAGGAAAATCAGCGCATTGCGGCGAGCGCGGTGGGAAAGCAGCAGCGTCATCAGCGGCGCGCCCACCATCACGCCAATCGCGTAGGCGCTAATTAACATACCGGCCGCAGGAATTGAGACGTCCACACCCCGGGCGATAACAGGCAATAACCCCATCGGGGAGAATTCAGTGGTGCCAATCCCAAAGGCGCCAATCGCCAGGGCCAGCAGGGGAAAATTGATTTTCATGAAGAGACTCCGGATACCGTGCCATAACCCGGCACAGAACTAAGAAGTCAAAAGCATGACATCAATCACAAAAAATGAGAAGTTAACATTTTGGCAAAAGATTTTTGCCGGAGAGGTAACAATAGCGGCAAGAGAGGGAGAAGGTTCTCCCCCCTCCTGAATCAGTGCAGCGCAGCGGTTAAACCACCCGCAACAATCAGGGCAAGAACAACAATGGTGGTAAACAGCGAAAACTTCAGATCGGTACTCATCAATTTTTCTCCTTTTATTCACCCTACGAAAAGTGAGCTTGCTCATTTTTACACAGTTCAGGTCAAAAATCTTCCAGGATTTAAGCGGATATCCACTTTACCTCTTCCCCTTTTCATCAAGATAGGACAAAATTCCACGCTAAATTTATTAGCGTACCGGCCACTGACCCCCTCCTGACGTCCTGTGTCGTTTTCCCGGCGTGTCGCAACTCATGTTTGCGTGATAAGGGTGAGAGAAGGCAAACGTTTACCTTCAATTTTTTCAGGAGCTTAGGATATGGTCTGGAGTGACATTTAATGGCAACAATTAAAGACGTAGCAAAACGCGCAAACGTTTCCACTACAACCGTATCACATGTTATTAACAAAACGCGTTTCGTCGCTGAAGAGACGCGTAATGCCGTCTGGGCGGCAATCAAAGAGCTGCACTACTCGCCAAGTGCGGTCGCCCGCAGCTTGAAGGTTAATCACACCAAATCGATTGGTCTGCTGGCCACCAGCAGTGAAGCGGCCTACTTTGCTGAAATCATCGAAGCCGTTGAAAAAAACTGCTTCCAGAAAGGCTATACCCTGATTCTGGGCAACGCGTGGAACAACATTGAAAAACAGCGCGCTTACCTGTCAATGATGGCGCAAAAGCGCGTCGACGGCCTGCTGGTAATGTGTTCTGAATACCCCGAGTCGGTCCTTTCTATGCTGGAAGAGTATCGCCACATTCCGATGGTGGTCATGGACTGGGGCGAAGCGCGCGCAGACTTTACCGACTCCGTTATTGATAACGCCTTTGAAGGCGGCTACATGGCGGGGCGTTATCTGGTAGAACGCGGTCATCGTGAAATTGGCGTGATCCCGGGTCCGCTGGAGCGTAACACCGGAGCTGGCCGTCTGGCCGGTTTCATGAAAGCGATGGAAGAGGCGCTGATCACCGTGCCGGAAAACTGGATTGTTCAGGGCGACTTCGAGCCGGAGTCGGGCTATCGCGCCATGCAGCAGATCGTCTCCCAGCCGCATCGCCCTACCGCGGTGTTCTGCGGCGGCGACATCATGGCGATGGGCGCGCTCTGCGCGGCGGATGAACTCGGCCTGCGCGTCCCGCAGGATATCTCGGTGATCGGCTATGACAACGTGCGCAACGCCCGCTTCTTTACCCCGGCGCTGACCACCATTCACCAGCCGAAAGATTCGCTGGGTGAAACGGCCTTCAACATGCTGCTGGACAGGATCGTCAACAAGCGTGAACAGTCCCAGTCCATTGAAGTTCACCCGCGCCTGATTGAACGCCGTTCCGTTGCGGACGGTCCGTTCCGCGACTACCGTCGTTAATCTCATTACGGGGCCAGCTATGCTGGTTCCCGCAACCACTCCCGGTTCAGCGTTTCGCTGTCGCCCAGATAATCCAGCAGCCAGGCCATGGCGGGCGAGACGTCGTTTTGCTGCCACGTCAGACAGCACGCGGCATCCGGGAAGGGGTTTTCCAGCGTCAAGGCCACCCACTCTCCCGCGTCGATGCGCGGGCGCGCAAAATGCACCGGCACCATGCCAACGCACAGCCCCGCGCTCAGACAGGTGGCTGACGACTCCCAGTCCGGTGCGACCACGCGGCGCTGATTATCCAGCAGCCAGGTAATGCGCTTGGGCAGCGAGCGGGAGGTATCTTCCAGCACCAGCGAGGGCCAGTTGCGTAAGGTGTCATCGCTCAGCGGACCTTCCAGCGCCGCCAGCGGGTGATCGCGCGCGACCACGCAGGTCCAGCTCAGCATGCCCATGTCGCGAAACGCGTAGCGCCCCCCAACCGGGATCGCCTGGGTTGCACCAATCGCCATCTCCGCCCTGCCGTCCGCCAGCGCATCCCAGACGCCGTTGAACACTTCCTGCGAAACACGCAGTTCGACGTCGGAAAAATGACGATAGAAATCGACGATCATCTGCCGGGTCCGCTCCGGCTTAACGATGTTATCCACCGCGATAGCGAGATGCCCGCGCCAGCCGTTGGCGATCTGCTGGCACTGCTCACGGGTGATCTGCATTTTTTTGATAACAGACCGCCCTTCCTTCAAAAACCACGCTCCGGCAGGCGTGAGCTCCACGTCGCGATGACGCCGCTCGAACAGCGGCACCGCCAGCCACGCTTCCAGCTGGCGCACCGTATAGCTGATAGCCGAGGGAACGCGATGCAGCTCCTGGGCGGCACCGGTAAAGCTGCCGTTACGCGCCACGGCATCAACCACTTCAAGGGAATAATCTGACCACATATTTAGCCTGCAAAATTTTTGAATGCACCCGCCAAATATTAGCGTTTCACAAGCCGCTTTACACTCCCTACACTCTGCGCCAACGTACACCTGCCTCCTCAGGAGAAAAAACAGTGCAACCCAGGAAAGGATTTTTAGTCTGGCTCGGCGGCTTAAGCGTGCTGGGCTTTTTGGCGACCGATATGTATCTGCCCGCGTTCGCCGCGATGCAGGAAGATTTGCAAACCCCTGCCGCCGCCATCAGCGCCAGTTTAAGTTTGTTCCTCGCCGGCTTTGCTTTTGCGCAATTGCTGTGGGGGCCGCTCTCGGATCGTTTCGGCCGTAAGCCCGTCCTGTTGTTGGGTCTGGCGATTTTTGCCGTAGGCTGTCTGGGCATGCTGTGGGTCCGCGATGCCGCCTGGCTGCTGGCGCTGCGCTTTATTCAGGCGGTCGGTGTCTGCGCCGCAGCGGTGACCTGGCAGGCGCTGGTGACCGATTACTACCCCGCCTCGCGCACTAACCGCATATTCGCCACTATTATGCCGCTGGTCGGCCTGTCGCCGGCGCTTGCCCCGTTACTGGGCAGCTGGATCCTGGCGCATTTCGACTGGCAGGCCATTTTCGCCACGCTCTTTGCTATTACGCTGGTCCTGATGCTGCCTGCTTTCGGGCTTAAACCTGCGCATAAAAAAGAGACGCATCCGGACGCAAAGCCCATCACCTTTACCTCTTTACTGCGGTCGAAAGCCTATCGCGGTAACGTGCTGATTTATGCTGCCTGCTCTGCCAGCTTCTTTGCCTGGCTAACCGGTTCGCCGTTCATTCTGCATGACATGGGCTACAGCCCGGCGGCTATCGGCCTGAGCTATGTACCACAGACCATCGCCTTCCTGGTGGGTGGCTATGGCTGTCGCGCCGCGCTGCAAAAATGGGGAGGCCAACAGATGCTGCCCTGGCTGCTGGTTTTGTATGCGCTAAGCGTGATTGCGACCTGGGCTGTCGGCTTTATTCCCGGCGCCGGGCTTGCAGAAATTTTGATTCCGTTCTGCGTCATGGCGATCGCTAACGGGGCCATCTACCCTATTGTTGTAGCCCAGGCGTTGCGTCCATTTCCGCAGGCGACAGGCCGCGCTGCCGCGCTGCAAAATACCCTGCAACTTGGCCTGTGCTTCCTGGCAAGTCTCGTGGTCTCTGCGTTGATTGCAACCCCGCTGCTCACCACTACCAGCGTGATGCTGGTCACCGTTGCGCTGTCGGGTTTGGGCTATCGCATGCAGTCCTCAGCCCATCGCGAGCAGAGTGAAAACGCGCAGACAGAAACGTCGCACGCCTGATTGCGCGGGAAACTATGTTAAATACCAGTGATTAGGTTGCTAACAATTTTCTGTTGAATCACCAAATTTTGCGGCCTATACTAAATTTGGTTCGATTAAATACGATAAATATTAAGTGTTAACGGGAGCCGGAGCGCTCCCGTTTTACCATGGAAGGCATTTCGGCAAGGGTTATCTCCCTTCCTCTGTTCTACGTCGGATATTAGCCTCGCGGGCATTTACCGTGAGATTTCTCACAAACCAAAAAAGCGTCTACGCTGTTTTAAGGTTCTGATCACAGCAAGGTGATGGAGAAGCTATGAGTTCATCGTGTATAGAAGAAGTCAGCGTTCCGGACGATAACTGGTCCCGGATCGTCAGCGAACTATTGGGACGTGCGGGCATTACGATTAATGGCTCATCCCCCTCCGATCCCCAGATAAAGCATCCCGATTTTTTCAAACGCGTGTTACAGGAGGGGTCGTTAGGGCTGGGTGAAAGCTATATGGACGGCTGGTGGGAGTGTGAGCGGCTGGATATGTTCTTCTCCAGCGTATTACGCGCCGGTCTTGAAAAACAGCTCCCTCGTCATTTCAAAGATACCTTACGCATTGCCTCCGCCCGCCTGTTCAATCTGCAAAGTAAAAAACGGGCGTGGATCGTCGGTAAAGAGCATTACGACCTGGGCAACGATCTGTTCAGCCGTATGCTCGATCCTTTAATGCAGTACTCCTGCGGATACTGGAAAAAAGCGACGACCCTGGAAGAGGCGCAGCAGGACAAGCTGCAACTGATCTGCGATAAATTGCAGTTACAGCCCGGTATGCGTGTGCTGGACATCGGCTGTGGCTGGGGTGGTCTTGCCTGGTTTATGGCGAAAAATTACGGCGTCAGCGTAGTCGGCGTCACGATTTCCGCTGAACAGCAGAAGATGGCGCAGGAACGCTGTCTGGGTCTGGATGTTGATATTCGGCTTCAGGACTACCGCGACCTGAACGAGCAGTTCGATCGCATTGTTTCCGTAGGTATGTTCGAGCACGTGGGGCCGAAGAACTACAAGACTTACTTCGAGGTCGCCGATCGTAACCTGAAGCCTGAGGGAATTTTCCTGCTACACACCATCGGCTCTAAACGCACCGATAACAATGTGGATCCCTGGATCAACAAATATATCTTCCCGAATGGCTGTTTACCCTCTGTTCGCCAGATTGCGAACGCCAGCGAACCGCATTTTATTGTGGAAGACTGGCATAACTTCGGCGCAGATTACGACACCACCCTGATGGCCTGGCATGAACGTTTCCAGGCTGCATGGCCTGAAATCGCCGACAACTATTCGGAACGATTCAAACGGATGTTTAGCTATTATCTGAATGCCTGTGCGGGCGCGTTCCGTGCGCGGGATATACAGCTTTGGCAGGTGGTGTTTAGTCGTGGGATTGAGCACGGTCTGCGTGTGGCTCGCTGAAAAAATAACCCCGGTTAACCGGGGTTATTTTTTATTCTTCTTCCATGGTTTTAATTATCGCCGCCTCTTTCGCCGCCAGTACGCGCTCAACGGTATCCACGACCGCCTGGGTCTGGGGATCAATTTCGATATTTACGCGCTGCCCCAGTTTTTTTGCGCCAAGCGTAGTACGTTGCAGCGTTTCAGGAATTAAATGCACGCAAAAACGCGTTGGCGTCACTTCACCGACGGTCAGACTAATCCCATCGATGCCAATAAATCCTTTATAAAGGATGTATTTCATTAATGACGGATCCTGCACCTTAAACCAGATTTGACGGTTATTTTCCGAGGTCACGATTTTCGCCACTTCTGCGGTGGTCATAATATGGCCCGACATCAGATGCCCGCCAATCTCATCGCTGAATTTCGCCGCGCGTTCAACGTTGACGATATCTCCCACCACCAGTTCACCCAGGTTAGTGATACGCAGCGTCTCTTTCATTAAATCAAAGCTAATCTGGTTACCGTTAATTTCGGTCACCGTCAGGCAGCAGCCGTTATGCGCTATCGACGCCCCGGTTTCAATGCCGTCGAGCATATATTCAGGCAGCTCAACCACGTGAGTGCGGAAATTCGGTTTTTCATCAATGGACACCACTTTGGCAGTGCCCTGCACAATACCAGTAAACATGCTTACAGCTCCTGTTCATTCCGAACGGCGATGACACCGTATAATCCCACCACAATAACAGTTGAAAAAACAGGTTGCCAGTGATGCGCAATTTCTGGCGATTTTTTCACTAGATAATTAGTTAAACCCCGCTACAATAGCTGGCATCCCTCTGTTTTTTCTTCTTGCTGCCAGTAACGGCGGCCTTTTTAGTCTCTCAAATAACTACAATACAAAGGTGTTCACGTGCAGAAGTATATGATCGAAGCGCGTCAGTTATTGGCACTGGCCATACCGGTGATCGTCGCGCAGGTAGCCCAAACCGCAATGGGATTTGTGGATACGGTAATGGCCGGTGGTTACAGCGCCACCGATATGGCCGCCGTGGCGATCGGAACCTCAATCTGGCTTCCGGCCATTCTTTTTGGTCACGGCCTGCTGCTGGCGCTGACGCCGGTTATCGCGCAGCTTAACGGCTCCGGTCGACGCGACCGCGTGGCCCATCAGGTGCGCCAGGGCTTCTGGCTGGCCGGGGGTGTCTCCGTCCTGATTATGATCGTCCTGTGGAACGCCGGGTATATTATTCGCGCCATGCATAATATCGACCCGGCGCTGGCGGATAAGGCGGTCGGTTATCTGCGTGCCCTGCTCTGGGGCGCGCCCGGCTATCTGTTCTTCCAGGTGGCACGTAACCAGTGTGAAGGGCTGGCAAAAACCAAGCCGGGCATGGTGATGGGCTTTATCGGCTTGCTGGTGAACATTCCCGTGAACTATATCTTCATTTACGGTCATTTTGGCATGCCGGAACTCGGCGGCGTGGGCTGCGGCGTGGCAACGGCTGCGGTGTACTGGGTGATGTTCGGCTGTATGCTCACCTACATTAAACATGCGCGATCCATGCGTGACATTCGTAACGACACCTCGTTCAGCGCACCTGACTGGACGCTCATGACCCGTCTCATTCAGCTGGGGTTACCCATTGCGCTGGCGCTGTTCTTCGAAGTGACGCTGTTTGCCGTCGTCGCCCTGCTGGTCTCGCCGTTAGGGATTATTGATGTCGCAGGACACCAGATCGCCCTGAACTTCAGCTCTTTGATGTTCGTCCTGCCGATGTCCCTGGCTGCCGCGGTGACGATTCGCGTGGGCTTCCGTCTGGGGCAAGGCTCGACGCTGGACGCGCAAACGGCAGCCCGCACCGGCCTCGGCGTCGGCGTCTGCATGGCAGTCTGTACCGCGCTCTTTACCGTGCTGTTGCGTGAGCAAATTGCCCTGCTCTATAACGACAACCCGGAGGTAGTGACCCTGGCCTCGCATCTGATGCTGCTGGCGGCCATTTATCAGATCTCTGACTCCATCCAGGTGATTGGCAGCGGCGTGCTGCGTGGGTATAAAGATACGCGTTCCATCTTCTTCATCACCTTTATCGCTTACTGGGTGCTGGGTCTGCCGTGCGGGTACATTCTGGCGCTCACGGATCTGGTGGTGGATCGCATGGGGCCAGCCGGATTCTGGATGGGCTTTATCATCGGCTTAACGTCTGCGGCCATTATGATGATGCTGCGTATGCGCTTCCTGCAACGTCAGCCGTCTGCGGTAATTTTGCAGCGCGCTGCACGTTAATGACACAGTAGCCGCCGGCTGGCGGCTACTTTCTCTTCACTTTGCGCGGTAATGAAGCAATCGCGTGAAATCAGAGAGAAAAATGTATTTTCCCTCTTGCCACCTTGGGGCTGTGCCGCTAATATTCGTCCCCGTTGTCACCGACAACACAATGCGTTCATAGCTCAGTTGGTTAGAGCACCACCTTGACATGGTGGGGGTCGTTGGTTCGAGTCCAATTGAACGCACCATTCTGCGTCTGTAGCTCAGTTGGTTAGAGCACCACCTTGACATGGTGGGGGTCGATGGTTCGAGTCCATTCAGACGCACCAATCTGTTTTCTCGCACATTTCATTCCCGTTCAGCCTCATGCAGAGGCAGCAAACCTTTTAAGCACATCGAAAGTGACCTCCAGCCCGTGCGTGCCGCGAAAGAGCGGAATGGCATAAGCCCCATCAGGTTAGCAAAACGCCCGGCGTTTGCCGGGCGTGAAAACAACGTCAATCAATGATTACGGCTTATGTTCAATCGCCGGGTTGTTGTTGATGGCGATGCGCTGCGGTTTCTCTTCTTCCGGGATATCCTGGTGTAATTCAATCGCCAGCAAGCCGTTTTCCAGCGAAGCGCCGGTTACTTTCACATGCTCCGGCAGACTATAGCTGGCCCGGAAATCGCTGCGGCTGATACCCCGATGGATCCACCCTTCTTCGCCGTTTTCGGTTTTCTCTTCTTCACGTTTACCGCTGATATTCAGCTGACCGCCAACGGTTTCAATTTCCAGTTCGCTCTCTTTCCAGCCCGGCACGCTCAGCGTCAGTTCATAGCGGTTATCACCCACCCGCCGGATATTGTAAGAAGGCGTGGAGGGCAACGGCGTACTGCCGGTTAGCTGGCTAAAAAGGCGATCGATACGGTTAAAACGGTCCGCAAACAGAGAGTCGGAGAGATCGTTCAACATGGGAAAAGCTCTCAGAGTCATCATGTACCTCCTGAACAGTAAAAAAGAATATTCAAAAAGTTCATGTCTTACGGGCAGGTATTCCTTACCCGCTTTCTATATGAGGTTACCGCACAATATTTCAACCTCAGGAGCCTGCAAAATGTAGCTGGAACCTAAAAAACGCAACGGGCCGTTAAGCCCGTTATTCGTTACATCATCGCAGTTCTATCACTCTCGCCCGCTCAGCCTGCTTTCGGTAGTGGTCATATCGCTCCCGGAACCATGCCTGCTGTTCATTACTCATATTGCCGGTCACGGCATCGATATCAACTGGCTGGCCCAGGGCGTACATACGGGCAAAACTGCGTGCCAGAAAATCAAAATTCTTTAATGCGTTAATATCTTGTCGCTTCATTAGCATATCCCTCCAGTCATTGTGATTACTGTTCAAGGTCATATGCTTTTCTGATCTCAGTATCCGCCTGAAAAAGATCGTTTTTTGAGCGATGCGTGCGCATCCATCTGCCAGTGTTCACATTTCAGGAACGACAAAACTCTTCTGCCCTGGTCATAATTTTCCCTCCCTTTTATCAATCATGCAGAAAACATAAACGCCAGCCATGCAGTAAGTTCGCCATGTAGCCGGAAGGTGCGAACGGCATGCTTTAATGCCAGACGCTGTAACAGGTCGCCCAGCGCGTTCAGGTGGGTTTCCACCTGCAAGCGTCTTATCAGTTCGAATAACAGACAAAGAACGTTTACACTGGCGGATTAATACTGATTTCCTGAACAAACGGGTAAATGGGTGAATCCGGGCTTGTTGGCCATATAGAGAAGGGCGCATGTAGGTTGCCGCGGTTGTGTATCGAACTGCGCATTGTTTTCTACAACACGCTGCTCCTGGCCTTTCACGGCTGTTTTCTTTTTCGTCTGCGCTTGCCTGGCGGAGGGGGAGGGTTTTACCTGCCGGGGCAGTTCGGAGGCACCATAACCTGAACAGAATCGCTTCGACTGGCTCAGACTTCCGTCATTGCAGACAAAACGACCATCCGATGTACAGTGTGCTATGCCATCTTTTGAGCCCGAGCAGGGCTGTCTTCCACGGGCGGCATCAGCCTGCATGTTAAAAAGTACACTGACCGTAAGATGGAGAATTCTCCTGATAAAATCAGCTGGTTCTCCTCACTGACGCTGTGCAGGTCAAGCCCGCCGGCGAAGTTACCGTACTTTTTAACCCCCATCACATACAGATAATCGTTAAACCTGGGACCAAACAGTCTTTCCTTTCAGAAATCAGGCAGAATCATATCTAATCAGCCAGGGTCAATTGAATTGACCTTCCCATAAGTTCAGGAAGGGGCGCAACATCCCCTCTTCAAAACGTCTTAATTTTTTCCTTCATTGAATGATTTAACCTTTCTCCTGCTACGCTTATTTTATGGTTCAGAAATGCAGGAACGCTTTCGATGAAAAAAATCGCCATTATCGGCTCAGGTCCAACAGGGATTTATACCTTTTACTCACTTCTTAACAACGCAGCACCGCTTTCGATCACCGTGTTCGAAAAGGCAGACCAACCCGGTGTCGGGATGCCCTACAGCGACGAGGATAATTCCCGGCTGATGCTGGCGAACATCGCCAGTATCGAAATTCCGCCCATTTTTATTACCTATCTCGACTGGCTCAAACAGCAGAGTGCGGCCCATCTTGCCCGCTATAACGTCGATAGTGAGAAACTGCACGACCGGCAATTCCTGCCGCGTATTCTGTTGGGTGAATATTTTCACGATCGGTTTCTTGCCGTCGTTGCTGAGGCGAAAAAGTCTGGCTTTCATGTCGAGGTGCACCCCAACGCAGAAGTCACGGATATTAAGGCTGATGCAGACGGCGTGGCCCTTTCAGTGAACGATGCCCCTTTCTCAAGGCGGTTTGATCTTGCGGTTGTTGCCACCGGCCACGTCTGGCCTGATGAAGATGAAACCACCCGCGCATATTTCCCAAGCCCATGGTCAGGGCTGATGGACGCGGAGATCCGAGCCTGTGAGGTGGGGATCATGGGTACTTCCCTCAGCGGGCTGGACGCTGCAATGGCGGTTGTGATGCAGCATGGCCGGTTTAGCGGGGAGCAGTTCGTTGTCAATAAAGGCAGCGAAGGGCTAAAAATCACGCTGATGTCCCGCACGGGCGTTCTGCCGGAGGCCGACTTTTACTGCCCTATCCCTTATGAACCGCTGTCCGTGTTAACGGAGTCTGTGGCGGAAAGTGAAATCGCCAAAGGCCCGGACGGGCTGCTTGACCGCATCTTTGCGCTGATGGTGAAAGAGCTCGAGCTGGCCGATCCGCGCTGGTGCCAGGCGATATCGCTCGGTACGCTGAATGCCGACACGCTTCGTGATGTCTGGTTTGAGGATCGTAAAAAGCATGGCCCTTTCACCTGGGCCGAAGCGAATCTGAAAGAAGTGGAGCGCAACAAGCGCGAAAAACGCACCGTTGCCTGGCGCTATACCGTGCTTCGTCTGCATGAAGTGGTTCAGGCCATCGTCCCTTCACTCAGTGAGCGTGACAGAGAGCGGTTTAAATCCGGGCTGGAGCGTGTGTTTATCGATAATTATGCCGCCATTCCACCGCAGTCTATCCGCCGTTTACTGGCGCTGCGCGAGGCAGGGATCATTAGCGTGGTCGCACTCGGTGATAATTACGACCTGGATATCGGCAGCGATCAGACCGTCATCACCACGGCAGAAAAGCGTTACCGCTTCGACGTGTTTATTGATGCGCGCGGGCAAAAGCCACTCAGAAACAAGGACATTCCCTTCCCCACCCTGCGTAAACAGCTTGCGGAAACCGGCGATGACGTCCCGGACGTGGGGGAAGACTATACGTTGCTGGCGCCTGCATCACTGCGGGGGCGCATCGCTTTTGGGGCGATCCCCTGGCTGATGCACGATCATCCCTTTGTTCAGGGTTTGTCAGAGTGCGCTGAAATTGGTAAAGCGATGGCGAAAGCGGCTGGAAAACCTGCGACAGGCGTGCGAAGGAAGTTACCATTCATGGAATTTTAACAGAGCTTCCCTGCCCTGCGGGGTCGGGTTACTCGAAGAAGACGTCCGGGTTTTCCGACAGCGACACGAACGATTTAGTGTTCTTGTCCAGGGCAAGGATTTTGCCGCTTTCAATGTCATATACCCAGCCGTGCAGGCGAATGGCGTTGTTGCGCAGGCCTACCGCCACCGACGGATGGGTCTTTATATTGCTCAGCTGCGCAAAGACGTTCTCCTGCACCATCGCATTCACCTTATCGATTGGCTTATCCCAGGTTTTCTTCTCAACCACCGCTTTTGCCGCATCAGAATAGCGCAGCCAGTGGGAAACGGCCGGCATCGGCTCCAGATCGGCGTTGTCAGCAATCGCCTTCATTGCGCCGCAGTTGGAGTGGCCGCAAATAACGATATCGGTCACGCCCAGGGCAACAACAGCATATTCGATGGTCGCAGAGACACCGCCAGGCTCCGGCCCGAACGGTGGCACAATGTTGCCCGCGTTTCGAATGACAAAGAGCTGTCCTGGCTCCTGTTGCGTAACCAGTTCCGGAACCAGACGGCTGTCGGAGCAGGAGATGAACAGCGCTTTGGGATTCTGACTGGACGCTAAACTACGAAAAAGCTCTTTACGTTGCGGGAAAATCTCTTTTTGAAAGCTGAGAAAACCTTCAATGATATGTTGCATAGCCATTTCTCTTTTATCTGTTTTAGTTTAGGTATGATCGCGATCACACTCGTAAAATTTAACCACCGCACCTTAGCGGAGACAAGCAATATATTTCTGGCCCGACCGCTGCACGATCTCATCCGCGTTCGCCGGGATGTTCTGCCCTTCAAAGGCCCCGTACAGGCGCTGGTACGTTTTCCCTGTCAGTCGACCGATCATCGACTCAACGGTGCGGGCAGGCAGCGGCAGCATATTCGGATAACTCCACATAAACGACACGGCGTCCTGACCGGGCGTAACCTGCAAAATATCACCGGCCAGCAGCACGCCGTCGCCTGACTGCCAGTGCAGCACCGTGCCGCCGGCAAAATGCCCGCCCAGCCGCAGAAGAGTCACCAAAGGCATAATCTCCAGGGCGTCCTCCTCCCAGAAGCGTATCGCCGGGCTGTCACGCATCACCCACTGCCGATCGCTGGCGTGCAGGTAGATCGGTGCGTTAAACGCCGCGGCCCACTCCTGCATGGTGGTGTAGTAATGCGGGTGCGAAATCGCGATCGCGCTGATTCCCCCGAGCGCGTCAACTAACGCTCTGGTCGCGGGATCAAGATTGGCGATGCAGTCCCACAGAACATTGCCCTGTGGCGTACGCAGCAGGAGCGCCCGCTGGTTGATGGCAAAAGCGGGAACGGTTTTGATGCTGAACAGCTGCGGCTCCAGCTGTTGCCATTTGTTGGTGTGCGTGGTCGTAAGGCTGTCGAAGTCCGTCCATGCCTGGCCCGTCACCGGGACATACTGGCGCTCATCGTCGCAAATCGGGCAGTTTTTGGGCTGTTCATCGTAAGCGGTACCGCAGGTTTTACAGAGTGTAATCATCGGCTTTCCTCAGCAATAAAGCACTGAGTATGGCAGGGATTATCCATATGTGCTGAGGGGTGCCTGGCCCGCTTTTTTTGACTTATACTGTGCGAGTATCAAAAACTGAATAACGCAGGTGGCACATGGAAATTGATCTCGATAACTTAGTCTTTAACGGGCTGGATGAAGCAGAAGAGCGCAACGCGGAACGTCTCGACGATGCGGATAAAAAAGCCCAGGCGATTGTCGCCGATGACGACTGCGGCGATGCCTGCAAGATCTGAAGAAAAAGCACCGGGCTCCCCGGTGCTTTTTTTTATGAATGCCTTTTGCTACCCGCTATCAGATCTCCGGCGTTTTGCTAAACCCGGTCAGCATCAGGATCAGGCTTTGGGTAGATGACCCCGTCTCAAACTGATAGTGATTTCCCTGACGATCGCCGCCGATATACCACGAAATGTCGGTTTTCCCTTCTGCCAGCGCCTTGCGCACCGCTTTATCCACGTCCACCATCCGGTATTCGCGGGAGTGGTTCAGGTACAGCACCGCATCCGAGCGATAGTTGCAGGACGGTCGTGACTGCCAGCTCACGGTGGCCGGTTCCCAGTCGTTACTCGCCGGATAGAAGAAGATTTGATCCGCGCCGTCAGTTTCCACTTTCCCGCCATAAATTCTCACGCGGTATTTAAACTGGGCAGGATCCTGTCCGGCAGGCAGCGGAGGGATGTTGAACTTCACCAGCGACAATGTTTCGCTGTTTTTCGTGCGTCCACCGTTCTTCCAGTTATCCTGCACCAGTAAGACCTGGGGATCGGGCTGTGAAAGTGCCGGTTCCATGCTGCTGAGCCAGACGTTAGCCTTCGCTTTTGAATAACCATACGGCACGGTGGTGCCGCAATCCATTCCCCGGTTCATGCACAGGTCGGTCATAAATCGCGCGGCATCTTCCGTCCAGCCGTTCATGAAGTCAGCATGCGCCGTATACAGGCTCCCCCACCGCTCTTCACGCTCACTGCCATGCATGATGGGGTCGAGGGAAAGCTGGACTTTACTGGTATCCAGAGAGCTAATTGTCGGGAGCACGTACGCAATATTCATGTTCACCGTCGGGATCTTCACCGGGAAGGCGGACGGACACTGTCCTTTCGTATCGTAGGTGGCGTTAGCCAGGCCGTGGGCGGGCTTCAGGTTGACCCCGTCCCAGCAGTTCGGGAACTGAATGCCGATATTAAACTGCACGGCATCCTTCGCCTTGCGTAAGCCGCAGACTTCACCCGTTCTGGTGGTGTAGCCCTTGCCATTGGCGCATAAAAAGGTGATATGCGGATTTGGCGCGGTGCCATGATGATCGCCCGCCAGCAGCGACAGCCCCGGCGGAAACGGATGAAGCGGCCAGGCGTCAACATTCGATGCCTGATAATAGGTTTTTTGATAGGCGGGTTTGACCACCGTTCCGTCCGGCAATTTTAGCGACGGAGCCCAGTAGGCCGAGCTGTCTGCTTTGTTATCGCAGGTGGTCTTTTCCTGGGTACGCAGAGATTCACGGCTGGAGTAAGCATCCGCGTGCACGTTACCAAAAAAATCGTGCAGCATAGCCTCATTGGGCATGCCGAACATCATAATGGCATCATCGCCGAGGGTGTGGGAATAACTGCATACAACATGCGCCTGTGGACCAGCGTGTACCGCCTGCATGGTAAGCAGAAGTGCGGAGGCAGAAAGCGCGGGGGTTAATACTGTCCGTTTCATTATTATCTCCATTTGTGAAAGGAGATAGTGGTAACAAAACGGCCATCATTTACCGAGGATTAGCCTGGGTATTTTTCCCTTCATCCTCGCTTTACAGACACCACGCACAGCTCATTCCAGTACATTTCGCGCGTCCGGCGCAGTTCAGCGTGACGTTTTATCATGGAACCACTCCGGGTCGATGTTGGCTACGTCCACGCCATACAGGCTGGCGACAGGTAGTATTGACTCAAGAACACGTTGCGCGCTGTTCTCCGCATTCATTGGTCGGGGCGCAAATAACCGCCGTAACGTGCTTATCCATTTTTTCATCGTCATTACCCTTCTCGCTTAACCTGTCCTCAGTTAAACACCCAAATTGCGCCCGGGGGAAATATCAAAATCCACTGTCGATGTGCAGGATCTGCAAATAGCGCCCCGCCGTCTGCTCTCTTCTTTAACACCTTGTTCACTCATGCTTTTTTTCTCATAGCAAAGAACGATTTCTTATTTGGCGATAGCTTTCCCTTATGGGAGCGTAACGGGGTAAAACAAAAACAACGGGATGGCATATGACTATGGCTGCAAAAATGAAAGAGTTTAAAAAACGGGCGCAGGTTCTGGGATTAGTGGCAGCCTGGGGCCTGGTTTCAGCGCAGGCGCAGGCCGATCGGCTGGTGGATATCAAGGCAGCAGGCGTGGTGAAAGTGGCCACGTTTGATGCCAATCCACCCTTTGGCTCGATTGATGCCAAAACGCATGAGATCGTGGGTTACGACGTGGACTTCGCCAAAGCGCTGGCGAAATCGCTCGGCGTCAAGCTTGAACTGGTCGCCACTAATCCGGCTAACCGTATACCGCTGCTACAGTCCGGAAAAGCGGATCTCATCGTGGCGGATATCACCATCACTCCGGAACGCGCACAGGTCATTGATTTCTCGACGCCTTACTTCGTCACCGGCCAGCAGTTTCTGGTTCCGGCAAAATCACCGGACAAGCTTGATGACTATAGCCGGGCACGCATTGGCGCCGTAAAAGGTACGACGGGCGAACAGGCGCTGCACCAGCGTTTTCCGCAGTCCCGCGTCCTCTCTTACGATGACATCCCGCTGGCGCTTACGGCACTGCGCAATGGCAACGTGCAGGCCATTACCCAGGACAGCACCATTCTGGCCGGTCTGCTGGCGCAGGCGCCGGATAAAGCCGACTTCAAAATCCTGCCCGACCTGCTCAGTAAAGAAGAGATTGGCGTGGGGGTGAAAAAGGGTGAAACGGCGCTGCTGAAAGCCGTTAACGATGAGCTGGTAACCCTGGAGAAAAACGGCCAGGCGGCAAAAATCTATGACGTCTGGTTCGGTCCAGGCACCCCAGCTCCACAGCCTCGTAACTTTAAAATAGAAGCCCGGTAATATGCTCTCAGGTTTATTTTCACGCTCCGCGGCCAATGCCGCGGATTTTTCACTTCTGGAACAGGCCAGCGTTGAGTTTCGCCATGTGGACAAACGCTACGGCGATCATCCGGTTTTAACCGACATTAACCTCACCATCATGCCGGGTGAAGTGGTTGCCATTCTCGGCCCTTCGGGTTCCGGAAAATCGACCCTGATTCGGCTTATCAACCAGCTTGAGAGCCTGAGCGGCGGGGAGATTCTGATCGATCACAAGCCGACCGGACAGCTTTCCGGCAGCAGGCTACGTCAGTTACGCAGCCGCGTCGGGTTTGTGTTCCAGCAGTTCAATCTCTATGCCCACCTTACCGCCAGTCAGAACATCACCCTGGCACTGGAGCACGTTCACGGCTGGAAACCCCTGCCCGCCCAGGAGCGCGCGCTGGCGCTGCTGGAGAAGGTCGGCATGCTGGAGAAGGCGCACCGCTTCCCCGCTGAACTTTCCGGCGGACAGCAGCAGCGCGTGGCGATTGCCCGTGCTCTGGCCTCGTCGCCGCAAATCATTCTCTTTGACGAGCCGACGTCGGCACTCGACCCGGAAATGATTGGCGAAGTGCTGTTTGTGATGAAAACCCTCGCCCACAGCGGGATCACTATGATTGTCGTTACCCATGAGATGCAGTTCGCCCGGGAAATTGCCGATCGAATCGTCTTTATCGACGGCGGAAAAATTCTGGAAACCGCGCCCCCGGCGCAATTTTTCAATCAACCGTCGCATCCCCGTGCGAGGCGTTTCCTGCAAAAAGTGCTGGATCCGCTGCATCAGGAGCAACTGTAATGCCCGCTCTGGACTGGCAGGGGGTGCTGGCCGGACAGCCCCTGCACTGGATCCTCTCCGGATTTCTCACCACTCTGTGGGTGACGCTGGCGGGGATTATGCTGGCCAGCCTGCTCGCCTTGTTCTTTATGCTTTTGCGGCTTTCCGGGGGACGTTTCGGGACATTGATCGTCAGCTGCTGGGTATCGCTGTTTCGCAATACGCCGCTGCTGGTACAGCTGCTGTTCTGGTATTTCGCCGCCTGGAACGGGTTGCCGCAGGGGCTGCGTGACGCGGTGAACGCAGACCACAGCTGGTCCATTTTACCCGGTGACGTCTGGTGGTTTACGCCAGAGTTTTTATGCTCCGCCTGGGGGTTAGGCGTCTTTACCTCGGCGTTTTTAATTGAAGAAGTGGAATCGGGGCTGCGTTCCGTACCTGCCGGGCAACGGGAGGCGGCGCTCGCTCAGGGATTTTCCTCATGGCGTCTGTTTCGCTACATTCTTCTGCCACAGGGGCTCGCTAACGCGTGGCAGCCCGTCGTTGGCCAGTACCTTAACCTGATGAAGCTCTCCTCGCTCGCGAGCGGGATTGGCTTCGCCGAACTGACCTACCAGGTCCGCCAGATAGAAAGTTACAACGCCCATGCACTGGAAGCCTTCACCTTCGGTACGGTGCTCTACTTGCTTACCGGGATGGTGACGGGAAGCGTGCTGGTGCGCCTCGGCCCCCATTCAGGGAGGAAAAATCATGATCCCCGGATTTAACGTTATTGTCGAAAACCTGGATTATCTGCTTTGGGGACGTGCGGCTGCGGGAGAACCCGGCGGCGTACTGCTCTCACTGCTGATGGCCGCAGGCGCCGCCGCGCTTGCCCTGCCCGGCGGGATTGTGCTGGCTTGCGTCGCCTGGCGCTATCCCGGCGTGGTGCGCAGTGCGCTGTTTGCATGGGCAGAGTTGATTCGCGGGATCCCCCTGATCTTCGTGATATTCTGGATGTGGTATCTGCTGCCACTGATAACCGGCAGGGATCTCCCGGGCGCGACGACCGTCACGCTGGCGCTGGCCTGGTTTACCGCGGCTGCGGTGATGCATTCGGTGTTAGCCGGACTGAGAGCCCTGCCGTCGGGCCAGAATGAGGCCGCGCTTTCTCAAGGGTTCAGTACGCAGCAAACGCTGTGGCGCGTGCTGCTGCCGCAGGCGCTGAGAAATATTCTGCCGTCGCTGGTGGGGATTTTTATCAGCCTGCTGAAGGATACGTCGCTGGCGTTTATCGTGAACGTTCCTGAACTGACCACGGTGGCGGGACAGATCAACAACCGGGTGCAAATTTACCCGGCGGCCATTTTTATCTTCACGGGTGTGATCTATTACCTGCTCTGCTGCTCGCTTGAGCTGCTCGCGAAGCGCTGGCGAGTTAGCCGGCCAGCGCTTTAACCACCGTTTCCATCGCTTTGGTGGTCAACTCACTGCGCTTAACGCGCTGGTTCGCCAGCGCGGTACGCAGAACGCCCGCAATGACAATATGTTTCGGCTCCTGCCCTAAATCACGCATTTCGAGAACGACCTTGCCTACCACCCGACACATCTCCTGGTAAAGCGCTTCGTCTTTGGTCACATTGCCCATTGCCATCACTCCGTTGCCCTAAACCGTCAGCTTAAATCATTCGTCGGCTGGATACAAAAAAGAAGCCCGGCGTGTAGTTCGCCGGGCTTCGTCTGGAAAATCAGGAGATTAGTTGTTTACCGGGATGACTGCGCCTTTGTATTTGGTGCGGATCCAGTCCTGAATCTCTTTGGAGTGCAGCACGTTCACCAGCGCGACGATATCCTTCTTCTTCTCGTCACCGCGATGAACGGTAATGATGTTGGCGTACGGGTTATTCTCACCGCTTTCAACCGCAATTGGATCGTGCACCGGATCCAGACCGGCATCAATTGCGTAGTTGGCGTTGATCACCACCGCAGCACCTTCGTCGTTGTTGTACATCTGCGGCAGCAGAGATGCCTCAACGTTAGGGGTGAATTGCAGCTTTTTCGGGTTCTCCACGATATCGCTGATGCGCGCGGTCACTTTATCGATGCCTGGCTTCAGCTTGATCACGCCCTCTTTTTCGAAAATGGAGAGAATACGCCCTTCCTCGGAAACCGCATCACGCATGATGATTTTGCCGCCTTCCGGCAGATCCTTCAGCGATTTGTATTTTTTCGAATAGATACCGATCGGCTCAATGTGGATTGCGCCCGCACTGACAAAATCATAATCCTTATCGCCCGCGTGATCTTTCAGGACGCTGTTCAGGTAAGGGATGTGCTGGAAATAGTTGGCGTCAATGTCATGCCCCGCCAGCGCCGTGTTTGGCAGAATGTAGTCCTGGAATGGTTTAATCTCCAGATCGATCCCCTGCTTCGCCAGAATCGGCTTAGCCTGCTCCAGAATTTCCGCGTGCGGGGTGTTGGACGCCCCCACGGTGAGCGTGTCCGCCCAGGAGGCAAAGCTCAGGGCACTCAGGGTTGCGGCGGCGATCAGTGTCAGTGTCTTTTTCATGATGTGGTTCCTGTGTGTATTTATTAGCGTTTATCTAACAGTGAAGTAATGGCATCGCCGCAGAACTGGATAATGAACACGATGATCAGAATGGTCACCGTTGCCACCAGCGTGACGTCACCATGGTTGCGCTGGAATCCTTCCAGATAAGCCAGATTTCCCAAACCGCCGGCACCTATCACCCCTGCCATTGCGCTGTAGCTCACCAGCGCAATCAGCGTCACCGTCATACCTGAAACCAGTGCGGGTGAAGATTCCGGCAATAAAACCCGAAACACTAACGTGCTCAGCCGCGCGCCCATCGAACGCGTGGCCTCAATGACTCCTTTGTCTACTTCTCGCAAGGCAATCTCGACCAGACGGGCGTAGAACGGCGCCGCGCCCACAATCAGGGCGGGCAGCGCAGCGTTAGCGCCGAGAATGGTCCCCACAACGGTCTTGGTGAACGGGATCAGCAGAACGATGAGAATGATGAACGGAATCGAGCGGAACACGTTCACCACAATCGACATCACGCTGTAGACCGTGCGGTTGTGGAATAACCCGCCGCGGGCGGTTAAAAACAGCGCCAGACCGAGCGCGATCCCCAGGACAAACGTCGCCACGCCGGAAAGCGCGGTCATGTAAAGCGTCTCCTGGGTTGCAGCCCAAAGCTGATCCCACTTCAGGTGCGGAAAGAGTTCTTCAGCCATGCTTGATTACCTCGCCTTCAATATCGCTTTGCTTCAGGTCGGCGAGGATATTGTTCAGTTGTTCGTCCGATGCCACCACGTGCACCCAGAGCTGCCCGAAAACACCGTGGGCGGTTTGCGTCATTTTGCCGTGCAGGATGTTAAACGGCAGGCCGTAGCGCAGGGTCAGTTCACCGACGATCGGCCTGTGCGTGCTGTGCCCGGTGAAGGTCAGCCTGATCACCGTGCCTTCCAGATCGTTTGCCAGTTCGGTATTGAAGGTCTCTTCCTCCGCGTACTGGCTCACCTGGCGGACAAACTGCCGGGTGATCGGCTGCTGCGGATGCGTAAACACGCTCAGCACGTCCCCCTCTTCCACCACCTTGCCGTTTTCCATCACCGCCACGCGGTCGCAGATTTTGCGCACCACGTGCATCTCATGCGTAATGAGTACGATGGTCAGGTTAAAGCGACGGTTAATGTCCAGGAGCAGATCGAGGATCTGATCGGTGGTCTGCGGATCCAGCGCCGAGGTGGCTTCGTCACACAGCAGTACGTCCGGATGATTGGCCAGCGCGCGGGCAATGCCCACACGTTGTTTTTGCCCGCCGCTCAGCTGGGATGGGTAGGCATTCTCGCGCCCCTTCAGGCCGACCAGCTCCACCAGCTCGGCAACGCGAGCCTGAATTTGCGCTTTTGGCACACCGGCAATTTGCATTGAAAAGGCGATGTTTTCCTTCACCGTGCGCGACCAAAGCAGATTAAAGTGCTGGAACACCATGCTGATTTTCAGGCGTGCCTGACGCAGCGCTTCTCCCTTCGCGGCGGAGATATCCTGACCGTTAATGGTGACGCTGCCGGCGCTGGGCTTTTCCAGACCGTTCAGCAGACGGATCAGCGTACTTTTCCCGGCCCCGCTGTAACCGATGATCCCGTAAATCTGTCCCTGCTCTATCGTCAGGTTGACGTTATCTACGGCTGTCAGCGCCTGTTTCCCGTTGTCAAAAACCTTCGAAATATTGCTGAGTACAATCATTCTTATTCGTTATCCGTTTCGCATATAGCGGTTTAGCAGTATGGATGTCCAAAAGATAGTAAACAGCCGTTATCAGCTTTTAAATGACCAAAAAAGAATTTCTTATAATGCTCAGGAATAAGCAGCGAACTGGCGGGTGAAAAGCATTTAGATGAATATCAGCAATAATTATCTGCCATTTGCATATCAGGTCTTACTCACCCGACGAAATCGGCTAATTTTGCAGCACTTTATGCGAATATAGCCATCCTCACATCCGGACAACTTTACGTCTTGCTGTCTTTCCATCTGAAAACACAAGGATTATTCCTTTCCGTTCTAAAACTCAGTGAAAGGTTCTTTATTGAGAAAATTTCATGGTTCTATCATCCGGTCATCACCTCTTCACAGGACATGACCATGACGCTTTACCACTCCGTCACCGAACTGATTGGCCGTACGCCGCTCATCCAGCTGCACAAGCTGGACACCGGCCCCTGCTCGCTGTTTCTGAAGCTGGAAAACCAGAATCCCGGCGGCTCGATTAAAGACCGCGTCGCGTTGTCGATGATTAATGAAGCCGAGCGTACGGGCCAGCTACGGCCCGGCGGCACCATTATTGAAGCCACGGCGGGGAACACCGGCCTGGGGCTGGCGTTGATTGCGGCGCAGAAGGGCTACTCGCTGATCCTGGTGGTGCCGGACAAAATGAGCCGCGAGAAGATTTTCCACCTGCGCGCGTTAGGGGCGCAGGTCGTGCTGACCCGTTCAGATGTGAATAAAGGGCATCCGGCCTACTACCAGGATTATGCCCGGCGGCTGGCGAACGAACTGCCAGGCGCGTTTTATATTGATCAGTTCAATAACGCGGCCAATCCGCTGGCGCACCGCACCACTACCGCACCGGAACTGTTTGAACAGCTTGACGGCCAGATCGATGCCATCGTCGTCGGCGTGGGGTCCGGCGGTACGCTGGGTGGCTTACAGGCGTGGTTTGCAGAACATTCGCCGCAGACGGAATTTGTGCTTGCCGATCCGGCCGGGTCGGTGCTGGCGGACCAGGTTGAAAACGGACGCCATCACGATGCCGGATCGTGGCTGGTTGAAGGGATTGGCGAAGACTTTATCCCTCCGCTGGCGCACATCGAAGGGGTTAACCGCGCCTGGCGCATTACCGATCGCGAGGCGTTCACCACCGCCCGCGATCTGCTAAAAACGGAAGGGATCCTGGCAGGCTCCTCCACCGGCACGCTGCTGGCGGCGGCGCTGAAATATTGCCAGGCGCAGACTACGCCAAAACGTGTGGTCACCTTCGCCTGCGACAGCGGCAATAAATACCTCTCGAAGATGTTCAACGACGACTGGATGCGCCAGCAGGGGCTGATTTCGCGTCCGCAGGCAGGCGATCTCTCGGACTATATTGCCCTGCGCCACGATGAAGGCGCGACGGTGACTGCCGCCCCGGACGACACGCTTTCCACCGTGCTGGCCCGCATGCGCCTGTACGACATCTCCCAGCTGCCGGTGCTCGATAACGACAAGGTCGTCGGCATCATTGACGAGTGGGACCTGCTGCGACACATCGGGGGAGATGCCGATCGCTTCTCACTCCCCGTGACGGCAGCCATGACGCGTCAGGTCGAATATCTGGATAAGCAGGCCCCGGAGAGCGCCCTGTACGCCATCTTTGACCGTGGCCTGGTGGCGATTATTTATGACGAAGATCGCTTTCTGGGTCTGATCACACGCAGTGACGTACTCACCGCCTGGCGTAACCGCCTGACAAAATAAAAGGAGCAAAAGATGAAAAACCTGGCCACCCTCAGCGTTCACAGCGGTGAGTATCACGACCCGCACGGCGCCGTGATGCCGCCAATTTACGCCACGTCGACGTTTGCGCAACCGGCACCGGGTGAACATACCGGCTACGAATACTCCCGGAGCGGCAACCCCACCCGCCACGCGCTGGAGACCGCCATCGCCGAACTGGAAGGCGGCACGCGCGGGTACGCTTTCGCGTCAGGGCTGGCAGCCATTTCCACCGTGCTCGAACTGCTGGATAAAGACAGCCATATCGTCGCCATTGACGACGTGTATGGCGGTACGTATCGCCTGATCGAAAACGTGCGCAAGCGCAGCACCGGGTTACAGGTGAGCTGGGTTAAGCCGGACGATGTAGCCGGGCTTGAGGCCGCCATTCGCCCGGACACGCGCATGATCTGGGTGGAAACGCCAACGAACCCGCTGCTGAAACTGGCCGACCTGGAGGCCATCGCGGACATTGCCCGGCGCAATAATGCGATCAGCGTGGCAGATAATACCTTCGCCTCCCCGGTCATTCACCGGCCGCTGGAGGCGGGGTTCGATATAGTGGTCCACTCCGCCACTAAATATCTAAACGGTCATTCAGACGTGGTTGCCGGGCTGGCTGTTGTCGGGGCAAATAAGGATCTCGCGGAGCGTCTGGGCTATCTGCAAAACGCGGTTGGCGGCGTTCTGGATCCGTTCAGCAGTTTCCTGACGCTGCGGGGGATTCGCACCCTCTCACTGCGCGTTGAGAAGCACAGCGCCAACGCACTGGCAATTGCGCAATGGCTGGAGCAGCATCCGCAGGTAGACCGCGTGTTCTATCCCGGGCTGGCGTCACATCCCCAGTATGCGCTGGCCCGCAGACAAATGGCGCTGGCGGGCGGCATGATCTCCGTTGTGATTAAAGGCGATGCGCAACGCGCGACAGAGGTGATCCGTCATCTTACGCTCTTTACCCTGGCGGAAAGTCTGGGCGGTGTGGAGAGTCTGGTGAGCCAGCCCTACAGCATGACCCACGCCTCCATACCACTGGCGCAGCGTCTTGCAAACGGCATTGTGCCGCAGCTTATCCGCCTGTCGGTGGGGATTGAGGATGCGAAGGATCTGATCGCCGACCTTCAGCAGGCGCTGGAAAAGTGAGCAAAAAACGGCGGGCGTTGCGCCTGCCGTCATAAGATGACATTAGACCTTAACGCCTTGATAACAAACTTATGTGAATCTGCACAGATTGTTTTGAAACGCTGTTTCCATTTTCCTTTTTACTGTAAATCAGCGTATAATGCGCGCCAAATCCCTGGTGAATGGTTTCAGCGCTTGGAATACAAAAAACAACGTACAACTTCTCCTCTCCTTCGTTGGGCTGGCACTCAGGCACACTTTCTTCTGCACGCTCATTTGATGTCACCTATTCTTAGTGCGTGTCATATACTCTTTCGCAACACAGGTTTGACTCCGCGGCGGTGCGCCCCCGGAGCGAGATTTCCATATCCTTCCCAACTTAAAGACTAAGACTGTCATGAAAAAGACGAAAATTGTTTGTACTATCGGCCCGAAAACCGAATCCGAAGAGATGCTGAGCAAAATGCTGGATGCCGGCATGAACGTGATGCGTCTGAACTTCTCCCACGGCGACTATGCTGAACACGGTCAGCGTATCCAGAACTTGCGCAACGTGATGAGCAAGACCGGGAAAAAAGCGGCGATCCTGCTCGACACCAAAGGTCCTGAAATCCGCACCATCAAACTGGAAGGCGGTAACGACGTTTCCCTGAAAGCGGGCCAGACCTTCACCTTCACCACCGACAAATCCGTTGTAGGTAACAACGAAATTGTTGCCGTGACCTACGAAGGCTTCACCAGCGACCTGTCCGTTGGCAACACCGTGCTGGTGGATGACGGCCTGATCGGCATGGAAGTGACCGCGATCGAAGGTAACAAGGTTATCTGTAAAGTACTGAACAACGGCGATCTGGGCGAAAACAAAGGCGTTAACCTGCCGGGTGTGTCCATTGCGCTGCCAGCGCTGGCTGAAAAAGACAAACAAGACCTGATCTTCGGCTGCGAACAAGGCGTGGACTTCGTTGCTGCCTCCTTTATCCGTAAACGTTCTGACGTGGTTGAGATCCGTGAGCACCTGAAAGCGCACGGCGGCGAGAACATTCAGATCATCTCCAAGATCGAAAACCAGGAAGGCCTGAACAACTTCGACGAAATCCTCGAAGCGTCTGACGGTATCATGGTAGCGCGTGGCGACCTGGGCGTTGAAATCCCGGTTGAAGAAGTGATCTTCGCGCAGAAGATGATGATCGAGAAATGTGTTCGCGCGCGTAAAGTGGTTATCACCGCAACGCAGATGCTGGACTCCATGATCAAAAACCCACGCCCTACCCGCGCTGAAGCAGGCGACGTAGCAAACGCCATCCTCGACGGTACCGATGCCGTTATGCTGTCTGGCGAATCTGCAAAAGGGAAATACCCTCTGGAAGCGGTCGGCATCATGGCGACCATCTGTGAGCGTACCGACCGCGTGATGAAAAGCCGTCTGGATTACAACAACGACAGCCGTAAACTGCGCATCACCGAAGCCGTGTGCCGTGGTGCGGTAGAAACCGCCGAGAAACTGGAAGCCCCACTGATTGTCGTGGCGACCCAGGGCGGTAAATCTGCGCGTGCCGTGCGTAAATACTTCCCGGATGCGACCATTCTGGCGCTGACCACCAACGAAACCACCGCACGTCAGCTGGTGCTGAGCAAAGGCGTGATCCCACACCTGGTGAAAGAGATTGCCTCTACCGATGATTTCTATCGTCTGGGTAAAGAAGTGGCGCTGGAACTGGTTGATTGTGGCCTGGCCCAGAAAGGCGACGTGGTGGTTATGGTTTCTGGCGCGCTGGTTCCAAGCGGCACCACCAACACGGCATCTGTCCACGTGCTGTAATATTTCACGAACAAATTATTGTTTTGTTAAAAAGCGTCCTTCGGGGCGCTTTTTTTATTCCCGCCTTTAACCAGAACTATTCAAAAAGCAAATCGGGTTTTTCTATTTAATCGCGATTTATCTAAGATGAATCCGATGAAAAATGCCTTTTTTAACATAGCTTTTTCGTCAAAATTGCCGATTTCGTTGCTTCTTTGAGCGAACGATCAAAAATAGGCGTAATCCCATCAAAAAAATATTCTCAACCCAAAAAACTTTGTGTAATACTTGTAACGCTACATGGAGATTAACTCAATCTAGAGGGTATTAATAATGAATCGTACTAAACTGGTACTGGGCGCGGTAATCCTGGGTTCTACTCTGCTGGCAGGTTGCTCCAGCAACGCTAAAATCGATCAGCTGTCTTCTGACGTTCAGACTCTGAACGCTAAAGTTGACCAGCTGAGCAACGACGTGAACGCAATGCGTTCCGACGTTCAGGCTGCTAAAGACGACGCAGCTCGCGCTAACCAGCGTCTGGACAACCAGGCTACTAAATACCGTAAGTAATAGTACCTGTTAATAAAATGGCGCACATTGTGCGCCATTTTTTTTGCCTTCGTCAAACCTCTACTGAAGCGCTTTCTCTCCCTCGCCTTCCGCCACCGCCGCTGAGACACGACTGTTCTGTACCGACAGGACAGAATTGCTGGCTGAAGAACCACTGCCTGCTGACACGGCAACCGGGATCCCCGCTCTGCGCGCCAGGGCCTTGTCGATTTGCGTTTTATCGCTACCTGACTCCGCTGCAAAGGCGGTAAACGCCGCCGAGTGCGTGAACGGCACCGTCTGTGGGTTTTCGCCCTCAGCCTGCGCCAGCGGCCTGTGCACCTCGATATAACGTTTGCCGTCCGGCTCGACGGAGAACTTCACCGGCTCATTGATGATCTGCACCCGCGTGCCGACGCGCACTTGCTCAAACAACGCTTTGATATCGGGCGCGTTCATCCGCATACAACCCGAGCTGACCCGCAGCCCTACGCTGTCCGGCGCGCTGGTGCCGTGAATAAGATATTCCCCATTCCCGATACCCAGACGAAGCGCAAAGCGCCCCAGCGGGTTATTTGGCCCTGCGGGTACCACAGGCGGCAGTTTAATGCCCTGGGCCAGTGAGCGCGCTCTGATGCCCGCTGTGGGGGTCCAGGTAGGGTTAGGGATTTTCTGACTCACACGGGTGGTGCTGACCGGTGTTTCCAGCCCAAGCTGACCAATACCCAGCGGATAGACCTGCACGATATTTTCGCCAGGCGGATAGAAGTAAAGACGCAGCTCCGCCAGATTCACCACAATGCCCTCACGCTCGGTGTCCGGCAGTAGCATCTGGGAAGGGATGGTAATGACCGTTCCTGGCGCAGGGTTCACCGGAGCAATGGTATTATTGGTTTCAAGGATGAGCTGTGCGGCGGTATTAAAGCGACGAGCGATAGACTGAAGTTTATTGTCCCCTTCCTGAATGGTGTATGTCTGGTTTTGCCCAATCAGGCGGCTGCCTGCGGGCGGTAAAGGATAATCAACCGCCCAGGCTGAATTAACAGCACTGAGCGAACCAAGGAGTAATAGAGTTATTAGAGATGCGCGCTTCATGCTGAGATTCCTTATTCACTGACCAAACGTCAGAAAGCTGAAAAACCAGCGAGGTGGAAACCACCTCGCGAAACAGAATGAATGCTGTTCTGTCAGTTTAGCTAAGGATTGCGGCTTTGGCGCGTATGGCGCGGATCATCGCTTCCAGTCCCTGGGATCGGGACGGGGTGAGGTGCTGGGTTAAGGCCATTTTTTCAAACCACGGGCGAACGTCAAAGGCGACAATATCCTGCGCCGACATCTGGTGATAAAGAATAAATACGACGGCAATAAGCCCCTTCACAATGGCGGCATCGCTGTCACCCTGTAATTGAATTACGCCTTCGTCCGTCTGCTGCATCAGGATCCAGACCTGGCTCTGGCAGCCCTGAATGATGTTGTCCGGGTTATGCGCCTCTTCGCTGAGCGGCGGCAGGCGCTGACCCAGCTCGATGATATAAAGGTATTTCTCTTCCCAGTTTGCGCAACGCCCAAAGTTGCGCAGCAATTTATCTCTGTCCGGCAAATCTACCATCTCTCGCCTCTCCGTTAGCCAAGCAGCTGGTGAATACGTTTTAGTCCCGCCACCAGTCTGTCGACCTCTTCCGTTGTGTTGTACATCACCAGCGATGCGCGGCACATAGCCGGTACCTGATAATACGCCATCAGCGGCATCGCGCAGTGATGCCCGGTACGCACGGCGACGCCGTAATTATCAAGGAAACTGCCCACATCATAGGCGTGATGCTTGCCGAGGTTGAAGGCTATCACACCCAGACGGTCAGCAGGGCCATATAAGGTCAGTTCCGGGACGCTGGCCAGCTCCTGCAAGGCATAATGCATCAGCTGCTGTTCGTACTCCTGAATCGCCGCCAGCCCCGTTTCAGTGACGTAGCTAATGGCCGCGCCCAGCCCGATGATCCCGCCCGTGTTGGGCGTACCCGCCTCGAAGCGCCAGGGCGCACGGGCGTAGGTTGTGCCGTCCGTCAGGCTGACGGTGGCGATCATTGACCCGCCCCCTTCCCACGGCGGCATGGCCTGGAGAATGTCCTCTTTCACATACAACACGCCGATGCCCGTCGGGCCATACAGCTTGTGCCCGGAGAAGACGTAGAAATCGCAGTCCAGGGCCTGAACGTCAACCGCATGGTGCATCACCGCCTGGGCGCCATCAATCAACACTTTCGCACCAACCTGATGGGCTTTGTCGACGATCAGCGCCACCGGATTTTCCGTTCCCAGCACGTTTGAAACGTGGGTCACCGCCACCAGCCGCGTTCTGTCGTCCAGCAGGGCGTCCAGCTTTTCCAGCTGGAGCGTGCCGTCTTCATTCAGGGGGATCACCCGCAGTTGCGCCCCCACACGCTCACAGAGCATCTGCCAGGGCACGATGTTGGCGTGGTGCTCCATCTGGGTGATGATGATGTTATCCCCCGCGTGCACCTGCGCATTGCCCCAGCTGTTAGCCACCAGGTTGATCCCTTCGGTGGTGCCGCGCACGAATACCAGCTCTTCCGGCGAACGCGCGTTGAGGAAGGCAGCAACCTGCGTGCGCACGTTTTCCATGCGCTGGGTCGCCTCGGCGCTCAGGGTGTGGATCCCGCGATGTACCGCCGCATAACCGTGGCGGTAAAACTCGGCTTCCGCATCCACCACCTGATTTGGTTTTTGCGCGCTGGCCGCACTGTCGAGATAGGCCAGCGGCAGACCGTTCACTTCACGGGTCAGTACCGGAAAATCTGCCCGGACTTTCTCTACGGGAAATGTCATGCTTCGCCTCCAGGCAGCCGCTGACCGATACGGGCCAGCACCTGCTGTTTAAGTCCGCCATCGGGCAGCGCTTCCGTCAGCTCAGCCGCAAAGGCGTAAATAATCATCTTTTGCGCGGCCTGCTGGTCTATCCCGCGCGAGCGCAGGTAGAACATCTGCTCATCGTCAATACGCCCGACCGTCGCGCCGTGGCTGCATTTCACGTCGTCCGCATAGATTTCCAGCTGTGGTTTGGTGTCCACCTCTGCCAGACGTCCCAGCAAGAGGTTGTTGTTGGTCATCTGCCCGTCAGTTTTGATGGCGTGCTGCGCCACGTTGATCAGGCCGTTAAACACTGCACGACCTTTGTCGCTGACGATGGTTTTGTGCAGCTGACGGCTGTTGCAGTAGCCTTTGTTATGCTCAAGCCAGGTGCGCGTGTCGCACACTTCTGACTTCACCGGCATCGCCAGGCTGTTAATACGCAGCGTAGTGTTCTCACCGTTCAACTGGGTGCTGGTGTTGTGGCGCAGCACCGCGCCGCCAAGCAGGAAGCTGTGGCTGTACGCCGCGGCATCCTGGCCCAGCAGAATATCGTTGTGGGCGAAGTGGTGACTGAGCGGATTTTCAAACGCCAGCTTGATGTGGTGCAGCTGGGCATTGGCCGCCACGTTCATCGTCAGACGCGAACCGGTGAAATGACGGGTGTCGTTAAGACTGACGTAATGCTCGATCACCGTCGCCTCTGCCCCTTCTGCCAGCTCAAGATGGTGGCGATAGTGGGCGGTGTTAATCTCATCACCCTCAACGCCCTGGGTGATATGCATCAGCAGCAGCGGCTTAGCCGGACGCTGGTTACGCTTAACGCGAATATGGGTGACAGATTGCGACAGGCTCTCTGTCAGGTGCAGGAAGACTTCAGGCTGAACGGGCGCAGTCAATGACTGGCGCTCATCGTTAATGGCGATATCGAACCCGCTCTCCTGCACGCTGTCGCTCAGCTCCGTACGGAACTGACCGTCGACAAATACCAGACGCACGGCATCCACGCTCAGCGCCAGCCTGTCGCGCTGATCGGGGCTGACCTGCGCCAGACGGGTGACAAACTCGCCGTTCAGCAGGCCATCCAGCGGGGTATATTTCCAGTTCTCATGTTTACGCGTCGGTAAACCGAGACGCAGCATCTGCTGAAGATGGTGCCGGGCCTGTTCAGAGCGCGCTCCACCCTGCGCTTCAAACAGCCGGTGCCACTGCTGGAGTGCATTACTGCTGTTCGGTAAGCCAGCCATAACCCTGCTCCTCCAGTTGTTTAACCAGCGTAAAGTCACCGGATTTCACAATGCGTCCCTGGTAAAGCACATGGACATAGTCCGGTTTGATGTAGTCAAGTATTCGCTGGTAGTGAGTCACGATGATAAATGAGCGGTTGCCGTCACGCAGGGAGTTCACCCCGTCGGCAACGATCTTCAGGGCATCGATATCCAGCCCTGAATCGGTCTCATCGAGAATGCACAGCGCCGGTTCCAGAACCGCCATTTGCAGAATATCGTTACGTTTCTTCTCACCGCCGGAGAAACCCACGTTTACCGAGCGGGTCAGCAGATCTTCCGGCATTTTCAGCAGCTTGATCTTCTCTTCCATCAGATCCTGGAAGTCAAAGCGATCCAGCGCCTCAAGGCCGCGATACTTGCGCACCGCGTTCAGCGCGGTTTGCAGGAAGAACTGGTTGCTGACGCCCGGAATTTCCACCGGATACTGGAAGGCCATAAAGATGCCCTCGCCGGCACGCTCTTCCGGCGACATCTCCAGCAGATCTTTGCCGTTAAACTCAACGGAGCCGCTGGTGACTTCATAATCTTCGCGTCCTGCCAGCGTCGCTGAAAGCGTACTTTTCCCGGAGCCGTTTGGCCCCATGATGGCGTGAACTTCACCCGGTTTGACGTCAAAATTGAGGCCACGCAGGATCTCTTTCTCTTCCACGCTAACCTGTAAATCTTTAATGCTTAACATGTGCTTTCCTTAACCGACGCTGTGTTCAAGACTAATGGCGAGGAGTTTCTGGGCTTCAACGGCAAATTCCAGCGGCAGTTCAGAGAACACGTCCTTACAGAAGCCGTTAACGATCATTGAAATCGCATCTTCTTCACTGATCCCGCGTTGCAGGCAGTAGAAAAGCTGATCTTCACCAATACGTGACGTAGTTGCCTCATGCTCAAGCTGGGCGCTGTTATTGCGGCATTCCACATACGGGAAGGTATGCGCCCCGCAGTCCGCGCCAATCAGCATGGAGTCGCACTGGGTGAAGTTACGCGCGTTGGTTGCCGTCGGCATGATTTTCACCAGCCCGCGATAGCTGTTCTGGCTGTGACCAGCAGAGATCCCTTTTGAGATGATGGTCGATTTGGTGTTTTTACCGATGTGGATCATCTTGGTGCCGGTATCGGCCTGCTGATGACCGCTGGTCAGCGCCACGGAGTAAAACTCACCGATGGAGTTGTCGCCGCGCAGAATACAGCTCGGGTATTTCCAGGTAATGGCGGAGCCGGTTTCTGACTGCGTCCAGGACATCTTGCTGTTTTCGCCTTCGCACAGCGCACGCTTGGTGACGAAGTTCAGAATACCACCTGTGTTGCCGTCGCCCGGGAACCAGTTCTGTACCGTAGAGTACTTCACTTCCGCATCTTTATGGATGATCACCTCTACCACCGCCGCGTGCAGCTGGTAGCTGTCGCGCACAGGAGCGGAGCACCCTTCGATGTAGCTAACGTAGCTGCCTTCATCGGCCACCAGGATGGTGCGTTCAAACTGGCCGGTTTTTTCCGCATTGATGCGGAAATAGGTCGAGAGCTCCATCGGGCAGCGCACGCCTTTCGGCACGTAGATAAAGGTGCCGTCTGACGCCACCGCCGCATTCAGTGCCGCGAAGAAGTTATCGTTACTCGGCACCACGGTACCAATATACTTTTTCACCAGCTCGGGGTGATCGTGAATGGCTTCCCCGAAGGAGCAGAAAATGATCCCCTGCTCCGCCAGTTTTTCACGGTAGGTGGTTGCCACCGAGACGGAGTCAAAAATGGCGTCTACCGCCACCTCTTTGCCTTCGCGCACGGGCACGCCGAGCTGATTAAACGCTTCTTCAACTTCTTTGCTCAGGAAACTGTTCTCCGCGCCGGTTTGCTGAACCGCGCCGGGTTGCGAGGCGCAGGTGTCATCACAGCTGCCGCAGGAGGGCGCAGAGTAGTAGCTATAATCCTGATAGTTCAGCTTATCGTAATGCGCTTTCAGCCAGTGGGGTTCTTCCATCTCCAGCCACGCGCGGAATGCGCTCAGACGAAACTCCAGCATCCACTCCGGCTCGTTACGTTTCGCCGAAATGGCGCGCACGACCTCTTCGTTGATGCCTTTCGCCAGCTCATCGGTTTGCAGCTGCGTAAAGAAACCCTCTTTATAGTTGAGGTGTCCGCCGCTCCAGGTGTTTACATCACTCGTTGCTTCAGTATTACGAGACATAGTACCGCCTATACCCCAAAGCTTTCGCCGCAGCCGCATTCGTTCTGGGCTTTCGGGTTATGAAATTTGAATAACTGGTTTAAACCTTCCCGAACGTAGTCGACTTCGGTTCCATCGATAAACGGCATCGCCTGTAGCGCGACGTATAACTTTGCACCGTCGGTTTCAAAGACCAGATCGTCCTTTTCAGGTTCGGTTACGGTGTCCAGCACGTAGCCAAATCCCGCGCAGCCAGTCTGCTTAACGCCTAAGCGTACGCCGAGGATGTCGGGATTTTTTGCCACCAGCTCATGAATATGCGCCGCCGCCGCGGGCGTCAGCGTTAAGCCACGCCAGGCAAAATCGGCCGGATTGAAGGTTTCTGAATGCAGTTCCATAGGTCCACCTCATCTGATAAGCCACCAGGGCATAACACCATGTTAGTGATAACGATTATCACTTCAACCCCCTGCGAGCAGGGGCTTTGGGCTAAACCGCCCTTTTTGGCTACTTTCATTAAGCATAGACCCTGTGACGGGATGCAGATGGGATGGTTAGATTTGTTCAATGCATTGATAAATAATGCATTTCATAAGAAAGGCGGTAAGATGACGGGCAATGATAAAAATTGTATTGGAAATACCTATTTTTGAGATAGCTATCTTCCAATAAGAAAGCTGACTCGAAAAGACAAAAAGGCCCTGACGGACCCCTAAACATCAGTGATGGAACGAAACGGCGAAACCCTGTTCACGCCAGTGGTCGAGCTGCTCCTGTTGACGAGGCGTAGGCGCTTTACCGGTCCAGACGAAGATTTTTTGCCCGGGGAAGAGTTCCGGACGGGGAGAATCAATCGGCTCAGCCAGCACGTCGATATGCCATCCCTTGTAGGCAAGACGGGCCGCTTCCAGCCACAAATGCGTACGGTCGTCGCACTCCCACCCGACCAGCAGCGCATCTTTACCTGCTTTTTTTCGCGACTCACCCAGGCTTGCAACGGCAAACTCAATCAGGACACCATCCAGCAGGCTCGCCATGTGACGCACCGTATTCTGGTCCTGGTTCATTCGCTGCCGCACAGGGGTGATGATGTTATCTATCAGAACATCCATCGCATGGTCACGGCGGAACTCGCCGATTTTGGCGCGCAGTTTTGCCGGATTGGCATAGCGCAGAACGGTTAACATCTCTTCCTGAAACGATGCCCAGTTCCCCTGAGTCATCACTTCTGTATTTTCAAGAAGCGCTTTTACTTTACCGACCGAAACACCCGTTTTCATCAGGCGTTTGATCTCTTCGATACGCAGGATATCTTCATCGTCAAACTGACGATGACCCCCTTCGCTTCGCTGCGGCTTCAACAATCCATAACGGCGCTGCCAGGCACGCAGCGTAACGGGGTTGATACCGCATCGTTCGGCCACTTCGCCGATACTGTAATAGGCCATTAACTCCCTCACGCACAATACTTCCATACCTAACCAAACCAACCTTATCAGATTGTACAAATCATTTGTATAACTAACTCCTCGTTCTGAGACAAGTGAATGGCTCAACGAACCACTCACTCGTTAATGTATTGTTGTATAAATTTAGCCGTACGTACAGGTCACTTTTAAGAGTTACGTACAGGTTTTTATAAATCGTACTTTTTCTCGGGCCAAGCAATCGCCGGTATGCCCCCCAGGCGCGGGCTGGCGAAAAGGTGCCCCTGGAACTGAGAAATCCCGGCAGATTCCAGCCACATCCACTCTTCAGCCAACTCTACGCCTACCGCACAGAACAGAATTTCCAGGGACGCGCAGCATTTAATAATTGACTGAATGATCGCCTGACGCGGGCCGCTCTTGTGCACGTTGGCAATCAAATCACGGTTGATCTTGATTCTGTCCGGCTGAAACTGGGCCAGCAGTTGCAGACCGGCGAATCCCGCGCCAAAGTGATCGATGGCCACGCTGATCCCGGCGCTTTTAAGCTGTCTGACCGCGCTGGTGAACTCTTTGAAGCGCGAGATCGCCTCGCTCTCGGTGAACTCGACCACAATTTGCTCCGGCACAAAACCGTTCGCCTCAATTGCCGTCAGTAAAAAATCGACGGCGCCAGGAACATTGACCAGCGTCATCGGCAGCAGATTAATGGACAACGTTTGAGTCTGTAGGCCCAGCGCGCTGGCCATCGACAAAGCCACCTGTTTACTCTTCAGATCCGATTCGTACAGCGCCTCACGCGAGAGGTTGGCAAAATAGCTTTCCGGAGACTCACCGGACGGCGTGCGGATCAGGGCTTCCCAGGAAACTACCTGCTGCATAAACGGATCGACGATAGGTTGAAATGCGAAACTACAGCCCGCGCCCTTTGCCACAACAGTCGGCTGGGAGGATAACGGCGTGTTTTCGGTGACAAACTCCCAGGCGTCAGCCGGAGGCAGCTCAAAGTAGTTGGCTTTTTCAGTGGCCTCAACGAAGGTGCGGAAAAATTGCAGGGCGCGATCGTTATAGGTCAGCTGATAGCGGGTTGTGCCTTTATCGAGTACCTGTTGCAGCACTTCGTCGGTATCGTACTGACGAAGGTCAAAGAGCTCCATACCCACGTTGCCAAAACGTCTTGAAGGCCCGTGATCGCTTAACAATTCGACCACGTTGTGATGCCGTGGGTCACGGCAGATGAGCTCATAGATCTCCTTAACGTTATCAGCGGGACCTTCAAGTAACTGAAAAAAGTGTGTGCCGTTAAACAGCAAAATCCCCGTCACATCGAACTGGCGATTTCTACAATTTGCAGCAGCGACCATGTCTTCCAGCGCTTTCACTGGAACGTCCTCGCAGATATGACTGCGGTAAATGATGGTTGTGAGCATGCTAATCCTGAAGATTGAGGGGGTGACCACGAAAACACGTGGGGAAAACTCTGTTATAGCACATTAATTGCCCAACAAATAATTTACATCTCAACGATTTACACGGCTTTTTTGCGTCATTTACGGGCTTGTACAACTCTGCGACGCCGCTTCGGATTGTACAATATATCTTGTGAATCCCGCAGTAAATCGTATAAGAATAAACATCTGATAAATAATGATTTTATAAAATATATTATAAAATATTTAAAAAATTGTACATTTTAAATGTACAGATTTGAAAATTATGTATACCTTAAATGTAACGTTACTGATTACGAAAATTTACAGGAGCGAAACATGCAGCAGAACGGACACCTCGCAGACTCGGCAACAGCGATTGCGCAGTATTTCGAAAAAGCCGCGCTTCCAACCCAACAGGAAACATTGGGTCAGGTTGTTGTTGAAATCCTTAGCGACGGGCGAAATCTGAATCGCAAATCGCTCTGCACAAAACTGTTGAGTCGCCTTGAAAAGGCCAATGGCCCGGAAGAGGAACATCATTATCACATGCTTCTTGGCCTGCTCTTCGAACGTTAATGTCATGAACAGCAGTGATGCGGACAGACTGATCGACAAGCTTATTGGAGAAGCCGCTCTTTCACTTTTGAAGGAGCGCGGTCCCGTGACGACCGAGGGATTGGTTCAGCGTCTGCGTAACATGCAAGCATATGAAACGGATCCCCAGCGGCGGGAGACATTAGCGCGAGTGATAGCTGAAATCAGCTCTGGCACGGTCGCTTTTAAAGGTCGCAGAACCGCACAAGGACGAATACAGAGAGAGGGATCTCTCAAAAATAACCGAGACAATGTAGTGCCGTTATTTGGAAATGGAAAACCGTCCGATCCTAAAAAGATACATTGACTACAACTTTACAGCTACGGTGAGAACAAATGAGACAAAATATTCAGCTTCAACCCGAATACCACTCCGCCTTTTTAGATAGCGCGTTGTCGGAGTATTTCCGTCACGCAGGCGATCGCTTTGCTGAAGAGTCTGCCATTTTTTCGACTGCGGTTCGTTGTGTTCTCGCTTCCGAAGGTCATTTGACCAACAAAGCGATCATTCTCTGGCTAATCCAGACGCTGGAATCCACCGACGATGTCGTTAAGGCGGATGTGATCCGCAAGACGCTGGAAATTGTCGTCGGTTACACCATGGACGATCTTTAACGCCTCCCCCATCCCTACGGATAGCGTGTCATCGTCAATTCTGACGAACAGACTGACGATGACACACCCTCTCTCCTCTAACGCCCTGTTAATCAAGAACGCTGAATGTGGCATGGATCCTGCTTAGTCCGCTAAGGGACTGGGCTTTCCAGTAAACATTGCTTCATTTCTTAACAGGTCTGTTATTGATGAAAAAAATCGCCAGCGTCTGCCCCTACTGCGGTGCAGGCTGCAAACTAAACCTCGTCGTTAAAAATAACCGGATTATCCGTGCCGAAGCCGCTGATGGCGTAACCAATCAGGGCACGCTTTGCCTGAAAGGGTTCTACGGCTGGGACTTTCTTAACGACACACGGCTGCTTACCCCCCGTCTGACGCAGCCCATGATCCGCTACAGCAAAGGCGAGGCCTTTACCCCTGTTACCTGGGAAGAGGCCATTCGCTATACCGCTCACAGGCTTAAAAGCATCAAAGAACAGTATGGCCCTCGGTCCATTATGACTACGGGTTCCTCACGGGGAACGGGCAATGAGACCAACTATGTGATGCAAAAATTTGCCCGAGCGGTGCTGAATACTAACAACGTCGACTGCTGCGCCCGCGTCTGTCACGGTCCGTCCGTTGCCGGTTTACAGGAGACCCTCGGCAACGGCGCCATGAGCAATTCCATTAACGATATTGAAAACTCAAAATGCCTGCTGGTATTCGGCTATAACTGCGCCGACTCTCACCCCATCGTCGCCCGACGCGTGCTTAAAGCACGTGAAAATGGCGCTAAAATCATCGTCTGCGATCCGCGTCATATTGAAACGGCACGCATTGCCGATCTTCATCTTCAGCTAAAAAATGGCAGTAACATGGCGCTGGTCAATGCCTTTGGCTATGTCCTGCTGGAAGAGGAACTGTACGACAAAAACTACGTTGCCCGCTTTACAGAAGGGCTTGAGGCGTACCGGCTGACGGTAAAAGATTACGCACCCGAGCAGGTTGAACATCTGACGGGGATCCGCGCGCGGGATGTTCGTCAGGCAATGCGCATGTTCGCAGCGGCGCCTTCAGCAACGGTGATGTGGGGAATGGGCGTCACGCAGTTTGGTCAGGCTGTCGATGTGGTGAAAGGTCTCTCCAGCCTGGCGCTGCTGACCGGCAACCTGGGCCGCCCTGCCGTCGGCGTGGGTCCGGTTCGCGGGCAAAATAACGTTCAGGGTGCCTGCGATATGGGCGTTCTGCCCAATATGTTCCCCGGCTACCAGGACGTCACTGACCCGGCGGTCAGACTGAAATTTGCCGATGCGTGGAAAATCAATGTCAACCGGATGGACGATCGCGTCGGGACGCGTATCACCGAAGTGCCGCATCTCGCGCTGGAAGGAAAGATCAAAGCGTATTACATCATGGGGGAAGATCCGCTTCAGACAGAAGCCGATCTGGGTCTAGTCCGCCGCGGCTTTGAGGCGCTCGATTTTGTGGTGGTTCAGGACATCTTTATGACCAAAACGGCAGAGGTGGCTGACGTGCTGCTCCCTGCCACCTCATGGGGAGAGCACGCCGGCGTGTTCACCTGTGCCGATCGCGGCTTCCAGCGTTTCGGCAAAGCCATTGAGGCCAGCGGCAACGTGAAGCGCGACTGGGAGATCATCAGCCTGCTGGCCACGGAGATGGGTTATCCCATGCATTACGAGGATAACCAGCAGATCTGGGACGAAATGCGCGAGCTGTGCCCCCTCTTCTACGGCGTGACCTACGAAAAAATGGGCGAGATGGGTCATGTGCAGTGGCCCTGTCCCACCCTCGATCATCCCGGCACTCCCTACCTGTACAAGGATAATCAGTTCGACACCCCCACTGGCAAAGGCCAGTTATTTGCCGCCCCCTGGCGCGCCCCGGCGGAGATACCGGATGCGGATTACCCGCTGGTACTGTGCACGGTGCGCGAAGTGGGTCACTACTCCTGTCGCTCAATGACCGGGAACTGCGCGGCGCTGCAAAGCCTGGCCGACGAGCCGGGCCGGGTGCAGATCAACCCGGCCGACGCGGATGAACGGGGGATTGCCGAGGGCCAACTGGTCTGGGTACGTTCACGCCGGGGTAAAGTGATCACGCGCGCCAGCATCAGCGAGCGCATCAATGCGGGAGCAATCTATATGACCTACCAGTGGTGGATTGGCGCCTGTAATGAGCTGACGCAGGATAATCTCGACCCGATCTCCAGAACGCCGGAAACGAAGTATTGCGCCGTGCAGCTGGAGGCGATCGAGGACCAGCGCTGGGCGGAGGATTTTGCGGCTTCCGCATACCAGACCATGAAGAAGCGGTTGATCGCTGCGGTTAATGTTTAAATGCATTGCCGGGTAGCTATCGCTGCCCGGCCCGCTATCCGCTGCCGTTTTAGGCTATTTGTTGTGCATAATTATTTTCCAGGTAATCGCGAAGCAGGTTCGGACGGCTCTTTTTCTCCATCAGCCTTCTCAACAGTACGATCAGCTCGTAATCGCTTCGCAGATTAAATTTCTGCATCATCATATATTTATGGGTAAAGACCGTTTTTTCGCTCATCTTCAACGCGTTCGCGGTCTGCACCACCGACAGCCCCCGGTAAAAATTGACCATAATACGAATCTGTTGCCGGGATAATCCTTTATGCTGGCAGTCGAAACAGGTCTTTTTATTCAACGTGTAACCTGGTAATTGCGTCCTGAACCACGCGATAAACAGAACGCCGCTAATACGATCAAGCGACGCCCGGCGCGGAAGAAAAATAATGTCCTGAAAGCAGGAAGGCAGCGCCGAAAAACGCAGCTCATCGTCGACGAGACCTATCACAATTCCTTTTTGCCGGGCCAGTAACTCCGGAAAACAGGTCAGCGTTTCCCCCTGACATAATGAAAGAACAATAATATCGGCCTGGCTGACGTTTTCATTGGTCAGCGCCAGGTGAAATGTGATGGAGCGATGAAAGTTATGCTTAAAAAAATCGTCGAAAAAGCTCTGTAGCCCAGCCTGAAAAAACAGATCCGTTTCCTGAATCAGAATATTTAACATAGTTCACACCAACGTCTTTAAAAAAGGCTTATCACCGGCATTTAGTTGTACTGCATCGTCATTACCACAACCGCGCTGATGCTTCCCGGCGTGGCGCCTCCCGGCATGGATTTTACCGAGGCCAGCATAGCCAATGTCGCGGTTCTGTCCGCGGCAATGGTCTGGGTCATACTGGTGCCTGTTCCTTTAAGCGCGCCGGTTTGGGCATCGCGCATGGCTATCGCCACATGCGTGGCCGAACCGCTGTTCATGAAATAGTCCGCTCCCGCCTCGGGATCGGGGCTGCCGGTGAAAGCGACGGTCACACTCTGCGTTCCCGTTGGGCACTGGGTAAACAGCAGACTGAAAGGCACCGGATCCGATGTTGAGCCCGGCGTCGCCATATTGGTTGCCTGAATATTGCCCAGGTTGACATCGAGGCTGTTACTGCCGCCATTAAATATGCACGGCGACGCAACGATATTTCCCGTCACACCGATGTTGACGCTATCAGCGGAGCATACCTTCCCGCTGAGTAAGGCAAGTAAAAGCAGTGTCCTGCATCTTATTTTCATCTTCTTACCTGCTACTGGTAGGTCAAATTAAGGGTGGCGGAGGCATTCGCTGAACCTGACTCCACGCGGGTTAACGTCTGGTAATACCGGGCCGTTAATGGCAACGTCTCTTGCCCCCCGGCAGACTGCCGCAAGAATAGTCGGCTGTTCATCACCAGCGGTGCACCGTTATAGATAAGCTGCACCCCCACCCCTTTCGCAGTGCCGGCATTTCCCTGCCCGGTTAAGGCCATCACGCTGGTATTGGCGCTGTCCGGGTTCTGTATTCCACTGAGCGAGACCGTAATATTGGTTCCGGCGGCGCAGGTCAGGCCCAGGTTTTGCGTGTTCTGTGCTCCCGCTGGCGTGGTGCCCACCGTGGAGCCGAACGCCGAGGCGGGAATATCCCCTATCGGAAACGTCAGCTGGGCCGTATTCACCGTGCACGCCAGCGCATTGATGGTGCCGGAGGTGAGCTGCGTGGTCAGACCGTCACGGTAGAGGCCATCGCTTCCCTGTAGCGTCACGACGCCGATCGTCCCCGGCGTTAATGCCCCCGATGAGACCGGCCCCGTCACCACCAGCTCAATCCTCCCGCCGTACCAGTCCACATAGGAGGTCTGCGCATTGTACGAGAACGTATTGCTCGGGTTTTCAAAATAGCCGTTGGAAGAAAAGCGTATCCCTATCCCGCTGACGTTCGTGTTGTAAACATGGTTGCCGTAGCTGCTCAACGTGGCGCCGTTGTAGCGCAGGCTGAATCCCAGCATCAGCGGATTAGTACACCCGGTAAGATAGGAGCCTGTGGCTGACGCCGCGCCAGAAAATACCACCGTGCCGACAGGCGCATCGCGCTGCACGTTGATCGTCCCCACGGACAGGGTGGAAAGCTGCGGGGTGATGGTGGTGCAGGTACCGGCACGAGCCATATTTGCCGCCGCGAGCAAACAGAGCAGCAGCATCGCGTTAAGACATTTCATGTTAGCGTTCCTGACGGCAGGTGGCGCGCATATCAGCGATCCCACCGTACGTTGAGTGATTCGGCAGCGTGAAATCAGCGCGGCATTGCTGACTGGATTGACTTCCCCATGTAGCGACTAACGTTCCCTGCTCGCGCATCCCGGTTAAATAGACCTGACCGCGATCGCCGACAATAAAACTGCCGCTGTCATCACCCACAAGGGTGACCACCGCCCCAAACGGAACGGCGCGGTCGTTGTCGGTCAAGGTCATCAGCACCCGGCGACCTGACTTCGGCAGATAATCGGCTCTCACCACCGCTCCCCGCGTCGGCGTCACCGTGCGAGTGTTGATCTCCAGCTCGACATCGTCCGGCATCGTTTCCGGGTCGAGGGTGAGATCGTTTTTCCGGTAGACAGAAAGGTTGCTCACGACCGTATATCCGCGAAAATCTGTCCGTACACCGGGCTGATTGCGGATATCCACGTCGTGGGCGCCAGGGGCTTTGATTAAGACGCTGGTCTCCCCCAGCGGCTGGGAAAGCGTGATGCCATCAGCATGGGCGAGAATGCCGCCTTGCAGCCCGTAATTCAGGCGTTCACTGTTTTTGTCATAACCATAACCTGCCGTGACTTCGCCATAGGTGCCTTTGTAGTCCGCGTTAACATTGCCGGTATAGCCCACACCCTCTGTTCCGTATCCCTGCTGTACGTTCCAGTTCAGGGCACGGTTCTCGAGCGCTACCCCGTTCAGGCCGACGTTATGCGTCGTCCCGTTATTCCCGCTGGCGTTCATGCCATAGTTAGCCCATGTCTGCGACAAAAATTTATCCAGCGGAATGCTGACGTTGAACGCCAGAAGCTGGTCATGGTCAGCGTTTTTTTGGCTGTCGCGGGTTTCTGACGCTGAGCGGACATTTTTGCTGTAAGTCCATGTCAGGCCATAGCTGATGTTGTGCCAGTAGTTGCTATAGCCGACGCTCCACGAAGCCATCGACTTACCGTCATTCCAGTAATCTTCCCGCGCCGCACTGAGGGTAAGCGCGCCCAGGTTGTCCCCCAGCGTCTGGCTCATCGTCAGCTCGGCACGGTTACGTCGCCTGTCCTGAAGCGCGCTGCTGTCGCCGTACGAATCGAGGACGTCCTGCATCCCGTAATAGCCGCGGGTCGAGTAGCGATACCCGGCAATCGAAAAGTTGGTCCCGGTATTGATAAAATTCTTGCTGTATCGGGCCCGCCACGACTGACCGTTTGTTTTCGCGGCATGCTCCGGCGTTGACCAGCCCTGAGTGACGTCTGCGGATACAGCCCCGAGATCGCCCATATTCTTGCCCACCCCCAGAGCCGCCGACTGGTACTTATCTGCCCCCTGGACGCCGCCATAGAGCGTAATACCGTGAGGGAGGCCGTAAATTCCGGTCAATTGCCCGAAGGGGGTTTTCTCCACGCTACGGTTATACGAGCGATACTGCCCGGCGGTAAGGGCATATTTCAGGCGCCCCTCCCGTTGCAGGACCGGCAGCGAAGCGTACGGCAGGGTGAAATGTTGCTCACTACCATCAGCTTCGACGATCGTGACATCAAGATCGCCCGCGCCGCCGGTGGGATACATATCCGCGATCTCAAACGCGCCCGGTGCCACATAGCTTTGGTAGATTTGATAGCCATTCTGACGCACCACGACCTGCGCGTTAGTTCGCGCAATACCGCGCACCACCGGCGCATAGCCTTTCAGGGAATCCGGCAGCATATCGTCGTCGGACGCCAGCTGGACGCCGCGAAACGGCATGCTGTCAAAGACATCGGCAGGCGCGGAACTGTCTCCGAGCGTAAGCTGGGCTTGCAGGGGAATAATCGCGCGCTGCATCAAGGTATATACGTTGTCCCACTTATCCTGGCCGGACGCATCGCGGGACCAGGTGGTGTAGTTGCGTAACCGCCAGGGACCGACGTTGATCCCCGGCCGCAGGTTTGCATACTGGCTGTCGCTGCGGGTGCCTGCCCCGCTTCTTGCCCGGCTGTTTGCCCCGCTCAGGCTGTAGTTGAGCATGGCCGCGGTAATGCCTTCATCCCACATATCCGGCGGAACGTAACCTCTCGCTGGCAGGTCTATAGCCGCCTGTGGAATGCTAATCGCCAGACGCTGGGCGCCAAACTGAAAATCCGCGCTGGCCTGTGGGATCGCCCTGAGATCGGCGCATTCACTTTCCCCGGCGGCGAGCTGCGGGAAAAGCGCCGTTTTCACGCCCCACGCTTTTAACTGCCCGATACTCAGGCACGGCTGCAACGTTTCACTGCCGTTAGCATCCTTCACTGCCATAAAACGAATATCCCGCGTTTCCAGCAGCCGATCGTCAAGAATAATATCAACGTGGTATGTCCCGGGCGCCTGCGAGCCGGATTCAAAGGCAGATAAATCCGCTTTTCCCATTCCGGGATTATCCAGCTCTACCAGTTCCGTATTAAACGTCTCACTGGCATACAGTGTGGGAGAGACACCAGCAAGCGCGAGGGCAATAAATATTGCCAGGCGCGCAGGCTGCATTGTATTCAATGCCATTGTCATGACGAACACCTGATTAACGCGTAAGGATCACAAACTTGCCCGGTGTAATTCGCCAGGGCTGCCATAATCGTTAATGACTTTAAACGTCAGCGTATTGCCACTGGTTCCGTTCGGTAACGGAAAACGGGCTGTGCCTGAAGGCATCACGTACGTGACATCGTCAAGTTTCTTATTACCCAACGTAATTTCATTGAAATTGATAACGTACGGCGTAGGGTTATTAACCTGAAGGGTATTTCCCGCACGACGCCAGGTTAATTTATTGGCTTGCTCCTCGGGGGTAGACGCACGAAGAGTCTCTGGTCGATAAATTAATTTGATGCGCGTTTTGACGGCAATTTGCAGCGAGTTCATCTGCTTTGAGGCTGAAGGAATAGCTTTAATGTTCAGCCAGAATAAACTCTCCTGCCCCTGAGGCAGTGAGCCGGTCATGACAATACGCTCAAGGTTTTTTTGCCCGCCGTCCAGCCGATACAGTGGTGGCGTAATAATAAAAGGCGCTTTACCCGATTGTTCATCCTGAACATCTATCCACGACTGGATTAAATAAGGAACGTTATCAGGATTAGTAATACCTATTGACGCCTCTTTTTTAGTCCCATCAAAAATAATACGGGTGCCGCCAATAATTACTCCTGCACTGACGGATGTTAACGTCAGCGGTAACAGCGCCATAGCCAGGCCCGTTGTCGTGATAAAACGCATTTTTTTTTACCTCATAAAACAAGGGGCCGGGCGGCCCCCCGCCAATTACTACCATTGACTTAGTTGTACACCACTGAGAAGTTTGCGACCGAGTTAGCCGGGCCCGCGGTCACGGATGCCGCGGTGGAGATATACTGCGCGTAGAAGTTCAGCGTATTATCAGCCGTACTGCTGAGCGGGTAAATATAGCTGTTGCTGCCGTGCAGCGGCAGATCGGCTTTATCTGCCGTCATCAGGTTAATCGCCACCCCGGTGGCCGCCCCCGCCACGGACGTATCAATCGCCAGCAGGCTGGCGTTGGTTAAATCCGGCGTGCCGTCAAAACGGACTTTTGCATTGGTGACCGTTACCGGACAGTTTTTCAAAATAATATTGAATTGCGTCGCAGCCGTTCTCGCCCCGGTTGTCGGGAATTCCGTTTTATAATAATCGCCTAATACCACCACCTGATTCTGGGATGCCACATCAACGTCGCAGGCAGAATCCAGAATATTCCCGTTAAAATTAACGGTACCGGCCGCTGCGAATGCATTGGTCATGGTGAGTACAGAACCTGCCGCTAACATTGCCATCATCAATTTTGTATTCATAATTTTATATCCCGTATTACTTTATTTATTACCGACATTCAGTTGCAGAAACAAAAGCCCTTCCGACGAGTCAAAATTTATACAACTCTTTTTCCGCATACAATCAATTTTGAGGTCTAGCTGTAGACCCTCTTTTAACAATTACAAAACATATTCACTCGGAAACACCTTAAGAATAATGGCCAAAGTCTACTTTTAGACCTGAATAAAAAAGGTTTCAATTTCAATTAATTAAGACTCAAAAAAAAGCGAGTCTATAATTAGACTCGCCGCAAACATTCCCTGATCTGCTGGTTTTTAAGATAATTCTTTATGCCGATCAAAAAATGATCGCATCAGTCAGTGAGGTTTCACATGAATACCCGTTTCGCGCCTGAGTCAGATATTGATAAGTCAACAGTGCTCGGCGCTAAGCCTTTTAAGCACATTGAAAAAATAATCGATAATGTTTTGCCGCATGCGGAGAGAAGCATTATTGCCAGAGGAGAAATTATCCATTATTGCTCCGGCGATACCCGTCAATGCTTTTTACTGTTGCATGGCAGCGTGGCGTTGCACCGTCGCGGGGACGGTATCGTCTTAAATTCTGAATCCGCGCCATTTATACTCGGCGTGAGCAGCCAGTTATCGTCTGAACACCTGTACGTCAGAGCGCTGGAAACCTCAGAGGTGGCCAGCGTTTCGCTGGCGTGTTTCAATCATGTTGTCGCACAACAGAATTTATGGGAGCACTTCTCAAACCTGCTGATCTATACCGCATCGCGCGTCTACGAACATTGTGCCCAGATATCGCAAATGTCGGCTTATGACATTATCCGCTTTCAACTGGTTGAGTTGATGCAGGAGCCGGAAGCCATAAGACAAAACATTACCGCCGCGGCCTATATCAAAAGCCGCACCTATCTTTCACGCAGCGGCATTATGCGGATCCTCGCGGAGTTGCGGACGGGGAAATACATCACCATGGAGCGTGGCGTACTAGTAGAGATCCATCACTTACCCCGTAAGTACTGAGGCTGTATTTATCTCTGGAGAAGGTGGAAAAGAAGAGCGACACTATAGAGAGTACAGTCTCTTTCCAGGTTAACGCTATGTCTTCTGACAAACCATCGCATCGCGGCTCTCCCTATGCTCAGGAACTGATTTCTCATATACAGCCGCACTGCGCCACGCATAAAACCGATCCCGGCGAGCAACTAGATCTCCAGGTTCACGGGCAGAGCATGTGTTATTTAATTCTTGATGGCACGGTCGCCATATACAGAAGAAGCGACGACATGATGCTTTCAACGGCGCGCAGTCCCGCCCTATTTGGCCTCGCTAACCTGACGGACATTTATTTTAATGACTACCTCCGAACGGTAACGCCTTGCCTGATTGGTGTGCTCACGACCGATCGGGTGGCTGAAATTATCAAAGAGAAGGCGCTGTGGGGGCTGCTTTCTAATCATCTGATGTTTGTCTATAACCGCCTCTATCACAACGTCATGCCGAAAGGCGCGCCAACCGCGTACGAGATGATTCGCCAGCAGCTCGTGCTGCTGATGCAGGAAGATGACAGCTACCGACGCAGCGTGACGGCGGAAAGGTATATCAGGGATAAAACCCATCTTTCCCGCAGTGGCGTAATGCGGATCCTGGCTGATCTGAAAACGGGTGGGTTCATCGAAATGGAAGAAGGCCGGCTGATTAAAATTAACAAACTGCCTGCCAGATACTGAATGTCAGACACAAAAAAGGCCGCGCTTACGGCCTTTTCTTCACTGCTTAATGGACGTGAACGCCCAACCGCCAGGCAAAGTAGATCTCTTCTTTCAGTTCGTTTGAAGAGAGCGCCAGCAAATCCGTAAATTCCAGCTCAAGCTGTTTCAGCTTTTTCAGGTACTGGGCGGGAGACAGATTGCTTTTATCGCGACGTAAATATTCAATTGCCAGCTGTGTTGGGGTTATTTCAGTATCCATGATGTCCTCGCTTATGTTCAAAACGTGACCAGTATATCACAATCAGGCGGCTAATTTTTGACCAAAAACAAGACATCCGGAAACTTTACACAACGGCCGTCGTCAGCCTGGATGAACAACACAGGCGATCCTGCTCGTCCAGAATATCAATCTGCCACACCTGATGACGGCTTCCGGCATGCAGCGCCCGGCAGACGCCGCGCACGCGCCCGCTGCGAACGGAGCGGATGTGGTTGGCATTGACCTCCAGACCCACCACCTTCTGCTCTCCTTCCGTACACAGGTAGCCCGCCACCGACCCCAGCGTTTCGGCCAGCACGACGGACGCGCCGCCGTGCAACAGGCCAAACGGTTGATGAGTACGGTTGTCTACCGGCATCGTCGCTTCCAGTTCGTTGTCGCCAATGCGCGTGAACTGGATATCCAGCAAACCGACCATGTTCTCCGCGCCCATGGCATTTAAGGCCTCCAGCGTGACCGCACGTTTCCAGATCATCCGATAATCTCCAGTAAAGCCTGCAATGGATGGCGGACGCCGTTACCTTCCACCCGTTTCACCTGGCTGCGGCAGGAGTAGCCCGTCGCCAGACAGCGGTTGCGTGGCAGGCGCTGCATCGCCTGATGCCACGACAGCTCGTAAATGCCGAGCGAATTAGCGTGGTTTTTGACTTCATGGCCGTAGGTTCCGGCCATACCGCAGCAGCCCACGTTAACGCTTTCCAGCTTCGCGCCAAACCGGGCGAAGATAGAAGCCCACTGGGCAGGCGCCGTCGGCAGCGCCGTCACTTCAGTGCAGTGCCCAAACAGATACCAGGCTTCTCCACTCACCTCCTGAGTGGTCGTTTGCGTCAGCACCGCAGGCAGCCACTCGTGCACCAGTAAGACCTGAAAATCACCGCGCTTATCGCCGAGCGTCTGCTTATATTCATCCCGGTAACAGAGCACCAGCGCAGGATCGACGCCCACCATCGGCATGCCGAGCTGCGCCACGCGATTCAGAAAATCTGAAGTTTTCTGCGCGGTTTTCGCAAAGCGGGTGAGGAAGCCTTTAATGTGCTGCGCCTTGCCGTTCGGCGAGAACGGCAGCACCACCGGCTGGTAGCCGATTTTCTCGGCCAGTCGGACAAAATCGGCCACCACCTGCGCATCGTAATAGCTGGTAAACGGATCCTGCACTACCAGCACCACCTTCGCTTTCTGCTCAGGGCTTAATGCTTCCAGTTGTTCCAGGGTCATGTTAGCCGAGCGGTGCCCCACCAGCCGACGCTGGAGTGATGGCACCGACAGCAGCGGCAGGTCCACCATGCCGATATGTTTTTCTGACAGTTTGCGCACCAGCGGCTGGTTGATAAAGAAGTTAAAGGTTTTTGGCGCACGGGCCATCAGCGGCGCGTAACTCTCCACCGTCGCCACCAGATGATCGCGCATCGGGCGCAGATAACGCGTGTGGTACAGCTGGAGGAAGCGGGAACGGAATTCCGGTACGTCAATTTTAATTGGGCACTGGGTTGAACACGCCTTGCACGCCAGGCAGCCGGACATTGCCTCTTTCACCTCATGCGAGAAATCGTATTCGCCTTTGTTCGCATGCCAGCTGTTGCGGGTGCGTTCGATAAGCCCGCGCAGGCTGGCGCGTTTTTCCGGCAGCTCCTGTTCCAGCTTGAGCGGGTCAACGCCGCGGTCGGCCAGCAGGCGCAGCCATTCGCGCACCAGCGTGGCACGCCCTTTCGGGGAATGAATGCGGTTGCTGGTGATTTTCATCGACGGACACATCGGGCTTTTCACATCGAAGTTGAAGCACAGCCCGTTGCCGTTGCACTCCATCGCGCCGCGCCAGGAAGCGCGTACCGCAATCGGAATTTGTCGGTCATAGGTGCCGCGCTTGACGGCGTCCACCTGCAACATCGGCGCATCGATGCCCTCCGGCGGGCAGATTTTTCCCGGGTTGAGGCGGTTATCGGGATCAAAAGCGGCTTTCACCTTACGCAGCTCGGCGTAAAGTTGTTCGCCAAAAAACGCCGGGCTGTACTCGGCGCGGAATCCTTTGCCGTGCTCGCCCCATAACAAGCCGCCGTATTTGGCCGTGAGGGCCACGACCTGGTCGGAGATCTCCTTCATCAGGATCTCCTGCTGCGGGTCGCACATGTCCAGCGCCGGGCGCACGTGCAGCACACCCGCGTCCACGTGCCCGAACATGCCATAGCTCAGACCATGGCTGTCGAGCAGCGCGCGAAACTCCACAATATAATCAGCAAGGTGTTCCGGCGGCACGCAGGTATCTTCCGCAAACGGAATAGGCTTCGCCGCCCCTTTCGCGTTGCCGAGCAGCCCCACCGCTTTTTTACGCATCGCGTAGATTCGCTCGATGCCGGAGAGATCGTTACACAGCTGCCAGCCAATGACGCCGCCTTCCCCCTGGGCAATCAGCTCGTCCAGACGCTGGCAGAGCGTGCTTACCTGGCTCTCAATCAGCTCTGTGTCATCCCCGGCGAACTCGACGATGTTCAGGCCGAGCATCTCTTTATCCGGCACGTCGGTAATCAGTTCGCTCACCGAATGCCAGACGATATCTTCCCGGGCCAGGTTCAGAACTTTTGAATCGACGGTTTCCACCGACAGCGCCCGCGCCTCCACCATAAACGGTGCATTACGCAGCGCGGAGTCAAAGGAGTTGTATTTGACATTCACCAGACGGCGCACCTTTGGCAACCGGGTGATATCCAGACGCGCTTCGGTGATGAAGGCCAGCGTCCCTTCTGACCCGGTCAGTACGCGGGTAAGATCGAACTGGCTCAGATCGTCATTAAAGACATGGCGCAGATCGTAGCCCGTCAGGAAGCGGTTAAGCTTCGGGAATTTGTTGAGGATCAGTTCGCGATTTTCGCGGCAGCGCTCCAGCACGGTACGATAAATCCGTCCGCTGGTGGTGCTCTCTTTTGCCAGCGTTTCGGCCAGCTCGATCGGCATCGGTTGGGTATCGAGGATATCGCCCCCCAGCAGCACCGCCCGCACACCCATAACGTGATCGGAGGTTTTGCCGTAGACCAGCGAGCCCTGCCCCGAGGCATCGGTGTTGATCATCCCGCCAATGGTCGCGCGGTTACTGGTGGAAAGCTCTGGCGCAAAAAAATAGCCGTAAGGTTTCAAAAACTGATTCAGCTGATCTTTGATCACCCCCGCTTCCACTCGCACCCACCCCTCTTCCGGGTTGATCTCAATGATGCGGTTCATATAGCGGGACATATCAATGATGATGCCCTGGTTCAGCGCCTGCCCGTTGGTACCCGTCCCGCCGCCGCGTGGGGTAAAGACCAGGGTGCTGAAACGCTCCTGCGACGCCAGACGGGCGATGAGCGCCACATCGGCGGTAGAGCGCGGGAAAACGACGGCATCGGGAAGAAGCTGGTAAATACTGTTATCGGTCGCCATCGTCAGCCTGTCGGCATAATCGGTGGCGGTGTCACCTGTAAAACCCTGTTGCTCCAGTGCCTGCAAAAAATTAAGCACCAGCTGAACGACGCCCGGTGCCTGAGAAATCTGTGGGATCATTGCTGTCGACCCTAATGAGAATAGTGTGAAATCGTTTGCGTTGTGTCTGGAAAGTTTTATCACATTTTTTTCTTATGTGCTTCGTAGAATTACGGGCAAAATCCGCCTGTCAAAAATCGCTGAAATCACTAATGATTAGAGAGATGCGGTTTATATTCCCATCAGCCTTGCTGGTGTTCATTTAAGGAAAGTTTCGTTTATGGTCAATCTTCGTCAGCCCAGGGATGTCGCGCAGATACTGCTGTCGGTGCTGTTCTTAGCCATTATGATTATTGCGTGTCTGTGGATTGTTCGTCCTTTCGTGCTCGGATTTGCCTGGGCCGCGACCGTCGTCGTCGCAACCTGGCCTTTACTCTTACGTTTGCAGAAACTGCTGTTTGGTCGCCGCGGCCTGGCCGTGCTGGTGATGACGCTGCTGTTGTTCCTGCTGTTTATTATTCCCATTGCACTGCTGGTTAACAGCCTGGTTGACAGTAGCGGCCCGGTTATTCGCGCGGTCACCAGCGGTGATATGACGCTGCCGGATCTCGCGTGGCTGAACAGTATTCCTGTTGTGGGCGCAAAACTGTACAGCGGCTGGCACAGCCTGCTGGAGATGGGCGGTAGCGCCCTGATGGCCAAAGTGCGTCCGTACATCGGCACAACCACCACCTGGTTTGTGGGGCAGGCTGCGCACATTGGTCGCTTCATGATGCACTGTACGTTGATGCTGGTCTTCAGCGCCCTGCTGTACTGGCGCGGCGAGCAGGTTGCGCTGGGGGTGCGTCATTTCGCCACCCGACTGGCAGGTAAACGCGGCGATGCGGCCGTGCTGCTGGCAGCCCAGGCCGTCCGCGCGGTGGCGCTCGGCGTGGTGGTCACAGCGCTGGTGCAGGCTGTACTTGGCGGAATCGGGCTGGCGATTTCCGGCGTACCTTATGCCACCATTTTCACCGTCGTCATGCTGATGACCTGTCTGGCTCAGCTCGGTCCGCTGCTGGTGCTGGTTCCCTGCATTATCTGGCTTTACTGGACGGGGGACACGACCTGGGGCACGGTGCTACTGGTCTGGAGTTGCGTGGTGGGCACCATGGATAACGTGATCCGTCCCCTCCTCATCCGCATGGGCGCTGACCTGCCGCTGATTCTGATCCTGTCCGGGGTGATCGGGGGGTTAATTGCCTTCGGCATGATTGGCCTGTTCATCGGTCCGGTGCTGCTTGCGGTAACCTGGCGTCTCTTCTCCGCCTGGGTGCATGAAGTGCCGCCGCCGGGAACCGACCCTGACGTCATCTTAAGCGAACTTGAAGAACTGGAAGATAAGAACGCGCAGTAAGAACGTAGGCCGGGTGGCGCTAACGCTTACCCGGCCTACACTCTCCACAGCAATACTTAAACGTTGCTAAACTATTTATTCTCTGTGCACTGGTCAGACCCGCCTTTTCCTGCCTAAAACCGTCATTCTCTTCAAGAAATCTTTACCTGCCTTTAACTATTGAGACGAATCCGATCGACTCAAAATCCTGGCATGCCTACTATTAAGACACGGTTATAAATCAACACCTTGATTTATAAGCATGGAAATCCCCTGAGTGAAACAACGAATTGCTGTGTGTAGTCTTTGCCCATCTCCCACGATGGGCTTTTTTTTATCCTTTTTACGCCCGTGTAATGTCACAGCGGCTGAGCATGCGCCATTCCCCCGCCAGCTCCCGCGTCTCCCCGGTTACCAGCACGTTCACCACCTCGCGTATATCCGCCGAGGACGCGCCAACCTGTAGCTCAAATTCCCCTGGCTCGACAATCCGCTTCCCGTCCCGGCGGGTGAAATTAAACATCTCCACCGGCAGGGTAAAGGTCAGCGTGGCGGTTTCTCCCGGTGAAAGCGTAACGCGCTGGAACGCTTTCAGCTCCTGAAGCGGACGCACCTGCGTGGCGACCTTATCGCGTACGTACACCTGTACCACTTCGCTGCCGCTGCGCTCGCCGGTGTTGGTGATATCGACGCTTAACGCCACCTCTCCGTCGATCGGGACGCGGCTTTCCGCCAGGCGGGCCGCGCCCCAGCGAAACTGCGTCCAGCCGAGACCGTAACCGAACGGGTAAAGTGCGCCGAAATGGAACGCAAACGGCGTGCCGCCGCTTTTCAGCTTGTGGTTATAGTAGTACGGCATCGCCCCGGCGTTTTTCGGCACGCTCAGTACCAGCCTGCCCTGCGGCTCCGCGCGGCCGGTTAAGACATCGGCAATCGCCCAGCCCCCTTCCTGCCCCGGCGCCCAGGCCATCATCAGCGCGGCCACCTTCTCTTCCAGCCCCTGAAGGTTATAAGGACGCCCACCCGTCATGACGACAATCACCGGCTTACCGGTTGCCACCAGCGCCTCCAGCAGCTGTTGCTGCACGCCCGGCAGATCCAGCGAATCGGTATCCGAACCTTCCCCCACGGTGCCGCTCTGGAATAGTCCGGCGAGGTCGCCCACGCAGGCCACCACCACGTCACTCTCTTTTGCCGCGCTCACGGCGTCGGGGATCAGATCCGTGCGTTGTGAAACCGGCGATTGCTGCATCGGTTTACCGCCGCTGTCGCCCGGGAACACCGGCGCGCCCGCCATCCGTTTTTCGATAATGTGGCACCCTTTGGCGTAACGTATCTGCGATGCACCAAGGTACTGTTCCAGCGCCGCGCGCGGGGTGGTCACCTGCGAAGTCTCTTCAACCATATCGCTGATAATCAGGTGAACCGGGAAGCTGTAGCCGCTCAGTAACGCCAGTGGATCGTCCGCCGTCGGCCCCACTACCGCTACACGGGGTTTTCCGCCGAGGGGCAAAATGCCGTTATTTTCCAGCAGCGTGATCGATTTTGTTGCCACCTCGCGCGCCACCTGCCGGGTCGCCTCATTCTGCAAATCGATACCGTCTTCGTCGGCGTACGGTTTTTCAAACAGCCCGAGACGGAATTTTTCACTTAGCACGCGCGCCACAATCTCATCCACTTTCGCCATTGAGATGAGCCCACGCTCTACCGCTTCAGCCAGATGACGCGCGCAGTCATCCTTCGGCAGTTCCACGTCCAGCCCGGCGTTAAACGCCAGCGCCGCCGATTGTGCTGGATCGTGAGAAATCCCGTGGTGCTGGTGCAGCAGGCTGACGCCGCCGTAATCCGCCACGATAATGCCGTCGAAGCCCCACTGTTCACGCAGCACGGTGGTGAGCAGGAAATGGTCGCTGTGTCCTGGCTGATTATCAATGTCGTGATAGGCTGGCATCACCGAACCGGCGTTGGCCAGCTTCACCGCCATCTCAAACGGCAGCAGGAAGGTATCGTTTAGCTCGCTGAAACCGAGGTGGACCGGCGCATGGTTGCGCGCCCCTTCGCTGAAGGAGTGGCCGACGTAATGTTTCAGGGTCGCCAGCAGATCGCGCTTATCGCCCTGCACCCCCTTCACGTAGGCCGTCGCCATTACCCCTACCAGCCACGGATCTTCCCCAAAGGTCTCTTCCGTCCGTCCCCAGCGCACATCGCGCGAGACATCCAGCACCGGGGCCAGCCCCTGCTGGCACCCGACAGACCGGGCCTCTTTGCCAATCTGCTCCGCCGCGCGCTGCACCAGCGCCGGGTCCCAGGTGGAACCGTAGTTCAGCGACGACGGGAACAGCGTTGCATCTTTGCACAGCAGCCCCACCAGACACTCCTCATGAAACAGCGCCGGAATGCCGAGCCGGGTCTCCTCCATCATCATGCGTTGCAGACGGTTGGCGGCACGCACGCCGGTTTTTGCATCAACAATGTGCGTGCCGAGCGGACGGGTGATCTGCCCGACGCCGAGCTTCAGTCTTTCGCTGAGGGACGCCTGTTCACTCACGCCAGCGAATTCATCGCTCAGATCGCTGCGCTCGCGGTGGTTGCCGTGTTCATCGAGGATCAGCCAGTACGCGTGCATCTGGGCAAATTTCTCTTCTGGCGTCATACGCGCCAGTAAATCAGCGACACGCTCGTGTACGGGACGTCCCGCGTCCTTGTAGATCGCAGTCATGGTTTACTCCTGTAGTGCGGATTGGGTTGCCGGGCTGAGCTGCCCCGCATCGTTTCGACTATCGCGTTTGCTGGCCAGCTCGCGGGCGATGCTGTCCACCAGCCGGCTGTTAAGTTTGTAGATGGCAAGGAGCGCCACCATGCAGAGGAACAGCACGCAGGGGATCAGGGTGAACAGGGCATTGATGGTTGCAAGAACGTGAGGCGCCTGGTTTGCCTGACCCGGCGCGTAATCCACCATGCCAAGCACCCAACCGACCACCGCCCCACCCAGCGCCAGCCCAAACTTGATGGCAAACAGGGCGGTAGAAAAGACCAGCCCGTCCAGGCGGCGGCCACTACGGTGTTCTTCGTAGTCCACCACATCGGAGAACATGGTCCATTGCAGCGGCGTGGTCAGGTTCTGAATAAAACTAAACACAATATTCAGACCGAATATCAGCCACACCTGCGAAGGCGGAATGAAGAAAATCAGCGCGCCAAAAATAACGAAAGAAATAATGGTCCACTGATAGGCACGCACCCGGTCAAATTTGCCCAGCAGGCGTTCAGATAATAATGCGCCGCTTAAGGAGGCCACCATGCCTGAAACAATAAAGGCAAAAACCAGTTCCGGACGTAACAGAACATAATTAACGTAATACATGGTCGCAGAGCCACGCGTCACGACGGCGGTTAACAGTAAAATATTAAACAGAAAAACAATTCGCCACTGGCTATTGGCGGCCAGCAGTTTTAAATCCGTCAGCATCGAGCCGGAGGTGTCATTGCGCGGCGAGTAACGCTCCCGGGTCATAAAGAAGCAGCAGAAGAATAAAACAATGCCCAGCAGCCCCATCAGGCTCATAGCATAGAAATAGCCTTTTTGCACATTCCCCTGGCCTAATAATGAGACCAGCGGCAGCGCGATGACCGTTACAATCAACCCGCCGATAAACGACAGGCCAAAGCGCCAGGATTGCAGCGAGTGGCGTTCGCGCGGGTCGAGCGTCAGCGCGCCAGGCATGGCACAGTAAGGGACGTTAATCGCGGAATAGATCAGACTCAGGATGGCATAGGTTACGCAGGCATAGACAATTTTTGCCGTCGCCCCGGCATCCGGTACGTAGAAGGTAATCAGGCAGCTCACGCCAAACGGAATGGCAAACCAGAGCAGCCAGGGACGAAAACGACCGTGGCGGGTCTGAGTGCGGTCCACCAGCGCGCCAATGCACGGGTCGACAAACGCATCGATCACGCGCACCACTAAAAACATGGTGCCCATAATGGCCGCAGGCAAACCGAATACGTCCGTATAGAAATAAGCGAGAAATAACGTTGCCGTTTGCCAGACCAGCGCGCTGGCCATATCGCCGAGGCCATAACCTATTTTATCTTTGGTACGTAATACAGAGGAGATTGTCATTGTTATTTGCCTTTTTATCAGGTTAAAACGTATTTCAACCAGTCGCGCATCATCCCGACGGATGTACGCGGTAAGGCTCAAGTATTAGCAACGCCCTGCCCGCTAACAATTGTCTAAATTAACAGATAAATTATGATATTTGGTTTTTTGCTTTATTTGTGATGGTGAGCATATTCGCAGGAAAATAAAAAAGGCGAGGACAGATATCCTCGCCTTTTTCAGGTTGTGCAGGTTTTACTTGTTCAGCTCTGCCAGGCTCAGCCAGGTCTGCACCACGGTATCCGGGTTCAGGGAGAGGCTATCAATCCCCTCATCCATCAGCCAGGCCGCAAAGTCTTCATGGTCAGAAGGACCCTGGCCGCAAATCCCGACATATTTACCCTGTTTCTTCGCCGCGCGGATGGCCATGGAGAGCAGCGCTTTCACCGCCTCGTTACGCTCATCGAACAGCTCAGAGACGACGCCGGAGTCGCGGTCCAGGCCGAGCGCCAGCTGCGTCATATCATTCGAGCCAATGGAGAAGCCGTCGAAGTGCTCCAGGAACTGCTCGGCCAGCAGGGCGTTGGACGGAATTTCACACATCATGATGATCTTCAGCCCGTTCTCGCCGCGCTTCAGCCCCTGACGCGCCAGCTCATCCACCACCGCTTTCGCCTGATCCACGGTACGGACGAACGGGATCATGATTTCCACGTTGGTCAGCCCCATGTCATTGCGCACGCGTTTTACCGCCTCGCACTCCAGCGCGAAGCAGTCGCGGAAGCTTTCCGACACGTAGCGTCCGGCGCCGCGGAAGCCCAGCATCGGGTTCTCTTCTTCCGGCTCGTAGCGTTCACCGCCCACCAGGTTAGCGTATTCGTTGGACTTAAAGTCCGACAGACGCACGATCACGCGTTTCGGGTAGAAGGCCGCGCCGAGCGTGGCGATCCCTTCCGTCAGACGACCCACATAGAACTCTCTCGGCGAGTCGTAACCCTTCATCATCTCGCGGATTTCGTTTTGCAGTTTTGCGTCCTGGTCGTCGAACTCCAGCAGCGCACGCGGATGCACCCCGATCATACGGTTAATAATAAATTCCAGACGCGCCAGGCCCACGCCTTCGTTCGGCAGGCAGGCGAAGTCAAACGCGCGGTCCGGGTTGCCGACGTTCATCATGATCTTCAGCGGCAGGTCCGGCATGGTATCCACGCTGGAACTTTTCACGCTGAAGTCGAGGATATCGGCATACACGTACCCGGTATCGCCTTCAGCGCAGGAGACCGTCACCTTCTGGTCGTCCTTCATGCGTTCGGTCGCGTCACCGCAGCCGACTACCGCTGGGATCCCCAGCTCACGGGCGATAATAGCCGCGTGACAGGTACGGCCGCCGCGGTTGGTGACGATGGCAGCCGCTTTTTTCATGATCGGTTCCCAGTCCGGGTCGGTCATGTCGGTCACCAGCACGTCGCCGGGCTGGATGCGGTTCATCTCGCTGATGTCGTGGATCACTTTCACCGGACCGGCACCGATGCGGTGACCAATTGCGCGGCCTTCCGCGACAATTTTGCCCTGCGCGTGCAGGGTGTAGCGCTCCATGACCTGACCGCGTGAACGTACGGTTTCCGGACGCGCCTGCACGATAAACAGCTTGCCGGTGTGTCCGTCTTTCGCCCACTCGATGTCCATTGGACGGCCATAGTGTTTTTCAATCTGCACCGCCTGCTTCGCCAGCTCTTCCACTTCGGCGTCGGTCAGTGAGAAGCGATCCCGCAGCTCCTGCGGCACATCTTCAATGGTGACCTGCTTGCCATGCTCCTGCGTCGGAGCATAGATCATGCGGATTTTTTTCGAGCCCATGGTGCGACGTACCACTGCCGGACGGTTAGCCGCCAGCGTAGGCTTGTGCACGTAGAATTCGTCAGGGTTCACCGCCCCCTGCACCACCATCTCGCCCAGACCCCACGCGGAGGTGATAAACACCACCTGGTCGAAGCCGGATTCAGTGTCGATAGAGAACATCACGCCGGAAGAGCCTACGTCGGAACGCACCATGCGCTGCACGCCGGCGGAAAGCGCGACGCCGCGGTGGTCATAGCCCTGATGGACGCGATAGGAGATGGCGCGGTCGTTGAACAGGGAAGCAAACACATGCTTCACCGCCACCAGTACCGCCTCGTAACCCTGGACGTTGAGGAAGGTTTCCTGCTGCCCGGCGAAAGAGGCATCCGGCATATCTTCCGCGGTGGCGGAAGAGCGCACGGCAAAGGAGGCCTGCGCGTCGTCAGCGGAGAGCTGGTTGTAGGCGTCATGGATGGCTTTTTCCAGTTCCGGCTGGAAAGGTGTGTCGATGATCCACTGGCGGATTTGCGCGCCGGCTTTGGCAAGCTCGATGACATCATCAATATCCGTTTTATCCAGCAGGTCGTAAATGCGCTGGTTTACACCGCTCTGGTCTAAAAACAGGTTAAACGCATCGGCGGTTGTGGCAAACCCGTTAGGTACGGAGACACCCATACCGGACAGATTTGTAATCATTTCACCCAGGGAGGCATTTTTGCCCCCAACTCTGTCTACATCATTCATGCCGAGTTGGTTATACCAAAGCACCAGCGGTGACGAGCCATTGTTGGACATCGAAACAATCCTTTTGTGATATTTGATCGGAGTAAGAAACACCTGACTACGTATTTATACTGGCATATTTATTTCCGCTAAAAAAACGGTGAATCGTGTAAGCAATTTAAATTTTCAACTTTTCGGACAGATTCCCGGCACTCGCTAACCCGATGATTCCTATAGATTCCGGCAAAAACCATAGAAATAAAGCCGCTATTCGAAAAATGAAATCCACTTTTCAGGAAAATCAAAAACACCATTTCATTTTAAATTCAGATAAGTTCTTTGCTGTGAAATTAACTTTTTTAATTTATGCTTTCAGGCAATTACGTACGCTATTCAGGGTGGATAAAATGGATAATGCTGTCGATCGCCACGTTTTTTATATTTCTGATGGGACGGCGATTACCGCCGAGGTGCTGGGACACGCGGTAATGTCGCAGTTTCCGGTATCGATAAACAGCATCACGTTGCCGTTCGTGGAAAATGAGAGCCGGGCCAAAGCGGTCAAGGACCAGATCGACGCCATTTACCAGCAGACCGGCGTTCGTCCGCTGGTGTTCTATTCCATTGTGATCCCTGAGATCCGCAACATCATTTTGCAAAGCGAGGGCTTCTGTCAGGACATCGTGCAGGCGCTGGTTGCTCCCTTGCAAAGCGAGCTGAAGCTCGACCCGACGCCGATCGCCCACCGTACCCACGGTCTGAACCCCGGCAACCTGACCAAATACGATGCGCGTATTGCCGCCATTGACTACACCCTGGCGCACGACGACGGGATCTCCCTGCGCAATCTCGACCAGGCGCAGGTGATTTTGCTCGGCGTGTCGCGCTGCGGTAAAACCCCCACCAGCCTTTACCTGGCGATGCAGTTTGGCATTCGTGCCGCCAACTACCCCTTTATTGCCGATGATATGGATAACCTGGTGCTGCCCGCCGCGCTCAAGCCGCTCCAGCATAAGCTGTTTGGGCTGACCATCAACCCGGAACGCCTGGCGGCGATCCGCGAAGAACGTCGCGAGAACAGTCGCTACGCCTCGATGCGCCAGTGCCGAATGGAAGTCTCCGAAGTCGAAGCGCTATACCGGAAAAATCAAATTCCCTGGCTGAACAGTACCAACTATTCAGTAGAAGAAATTGCCACCAAGATCCTCGATATCATGGGGCTGAATCGCCGCATGTACTAATATGCTAGTACATTAATCCAGTTTCAGTTATTATCATGCCATCCTCGGGGCGACGTGCCCCGAACTTGAAATCAGCAGGGATTGGTTTAAGGTGATGGCCATCACTTCCCGGTAGTCTGCCGATGAAGCAAAAAATTTCTGAGACATTCCATGAACAAAACCGACGAACTGCGCACCGCGCGCATTGATAGCCTGGTCACACCGGCTGAACTGGCCCGGCTGCATCCCGTATCCGCCGAGGTGGCGGACCATGTGACGGCCTCCCGTCGCCGCATCGAAAAAATTCTCAATGGTGAAGACAAACGTCTTCTGGTGGTGATTGGCCCCTGCTCCATCCACGACCTCGACGCGGCAATGGATTATGCACAACGCCTTCAGACGCTGCGCGGCACGTATCAGGATCGCCTGGAGATCGTGATGCGTACCTACTTTGAAAAGCCGCGTACCGTCGTGGGCTGGAAAGGATTGATTTCCGATCCCGATCTGAACGGTAGCTACCGGGTGAATCACGGTATTACGCTGGCGCGCAAGCTGCTGTTACAGGTTAACGAGCTGGGCGTGCCAACTGCCACCGAATTTCTGGATATGGTGACCGGACAGTTTATTGCCGACCTCATTAGCTGGGGCGCGATTGGCGCACGTACCACCGAAAGCCAGATCCACCGTGAAATGGCGTCGGCGCTCTCCTGTCCGGTGGGCTTCAAAAACGGAACGGACGGCAATACCCGAATTGCCGTAGATGCCATCCGCGCGTCACGCGCCAGCCATATGTTCCTCTCCCCGGATAAAAACGGCCAGATGACCATCTACCAGACCAGCGGCAACCCGTTCGGACATATCATTATGCGTGGCGGTAAAAAACCGAATTACCATGCAGAAGATATTGCCGCCGCCTGCGAAACGCTGGCGGAATTTGACCTGCCGGAGCATCTGGTGGTGGATTTCAGCCACGGCAACTGTCAGAAACAGCACCGCCGCCAGCTGGACGTCTGCGAGGAAGTTTGCCAGCAGATCCGCAGCGGCTCGACCGCCATTGCAGGAATTATGGCGGAGAGTTTTATCAAAGAAGGCACGCAGAAGATCGTCGCCGGACAGCAAATGGTCTACGGCCAGTCGATCACCGACCCGTGCCTGAGCTGGGAAGACAGCGAGCTGCTGCTGGAGATGCTGGCTTCAGCCGTGGACACACGCTTTTAAAATCCTGCCGGGTGACGCTGCGCTTACCCGGCCTACGGTACGTGCCCTTCTCCCTCTCCCCGTGGGAGAGGGGCGGGGTGAGGGCATCAGACCGCACCTCTCCCCCAAATTTGATCCCGTCACACAATTTTCACAAAAACGCTTGCCGTGAATTTGTAGTTTATTGATAATGATTATCATTGTTACATTGATTGTTATTTATAAACATTATGTCACCTACCGATAACAGCGCGGCAACGCCAACAAAAACACACACAGCACCGTCCCCTGCTCCCACCGATCGCCGAATCGACAGCAAAAGCCTGTTGGGTGAGGAGGGACGGGTCATTATCGAGCATGACGGCCAGCACTACCTGCTGCGCCAGACCAATGCCGGAAAACTGATCCTGACTAAATAAACCAGACAACACATTCGCCAGCCACCCAGGTGATCCCCAGGCAGCCAGCGCTTTTCAATTCTTATGGAGAGTTGCTATGCCACACCTGCAATCCGCGTCTTTACGCCCGTCTCTTCTGGCGCTGGCGATTGTCAGCACCCTGCCGGGCGTTACGTTTGCCGCCGCAGACGAGATCACCGTCACCGCCACCGGCAATGCCCGCAGCGCCTTTGAAGCCCCCATGATGGTGAGCGTGATTGACGCCACCGCGCCGGAAAACCAGACCGCCAGCTCCGCCGCCGACCTGCTGCGCAAGGTGCCCGGTCTGATGCTGGACGGCACCGGGCGCACCAACGGTCAGGACGTTAACCTCCGGGGCTATGACCGCCGTGGCGTGCTGATACTGGTGGATGGCGTGCGCCAGGGCACTGATACCGGACACCTGAACAGCACGTTCCTCGATCCGGCGCTGATCAAACGTATTGAAGTAGTACGTGGTCCTTCCGCCTTGCTGTACGGCAGCGGCGCGCTGGGCGGCGTAATTTCGTATGACACCGTCGACGCCAGCGATCTGCTGGATGCAGGTAAAAACAGCGGCTATCGCGTATTTGCTACCGGTGCAACGGGCGATCACAGCATCGGGATGGGTGCCAGCGCCTATGGCCGCACCGATACCCTGGACGGTCTGGTCTCCTGGTCCAGCCGCGATCGCGGCGACATTCGCCAGAGTGACGGCGCGAGGGCGCCAAACGACGAATCCATCAACAATATGCTGGCGAAAGGCAGCTGGAAAATCGATCCGGCGCAGACGCTGAGCGGCTCCCTGCGCTACTACAACAACGACGCGCAGGAGCCGAAAAATCCGCAGACCACGGATGCCAGCAGCAGTAACCCGATGACCGATCGTTCCACCATTCAGCGCGATGCCCAGCTTGGCTACCGCATTGCGCCAGCCGGAAACAACTGGCTGAACGCCGATGCGAAAATTTACTGGTCCGAAGCGCGGATCAACGCCCAGAACATCGACGCCAGCGGCGAGTTCCGTAAGCAGACTACCAAAGGCGGCAAAGTGGAAAACCGCACCCGCCTGTTCAGCGACTCTTTCGCCTCGCACCTGCTGACCTACGGCGGGGAATACTATCGTCAGGAGCAACACCCTGGCGGCGCGACCACCGGCTTCCCGGACGCGAAAATCGACTTCAGCTCCGGCTGGTTGCAGGATGAGATCACTCTGCGCGACCTGCCGGTAACGCTTCTCGGCGGGACGCGTTACGACAACTACCGCGGCAGCAGCGACGGTTACGACGACGTGGATGCGGATAAGTGGTCATCACGCGCCGGGTTAACCGTGAGTCCAGCCGACTGGCTGATGCTGTTCGGCTCTTACGCCCAGGCCTTCCGCGCGCCAACGATGGGCGAGATGTATAACGACTCGAAGCACTTCTCTATCGGCAGCTTCTACACCAACTACTGGGTGCCGAACCCGAACCTGCGTCCGGAAACTAACGAAACCCAGGAGTTCGGTTTTGGGCTACGTTTTGACGATCTGCTGCTCGCCAACGACGCGCTGGAGTTCAAAGCCAGCTACTTCGACACCAAAGCGAAAGATTACATCTCCACTACCGTCGATTTTGCGGCGGCCACCACCATGTCCTATAACGTACCAAATGCCAAAATCTGGGGCTGGGACATGATGGCGACCTACGCGACCAGTCTGTTCAACCTGGACGTGGCCTACAACCGCACACGCGGGAAAGATACCGACACGGGCGAATACATCTCCAGCATCAACCCGGACACCGTCACCAGCAAGCTGGATATCCCCGTGGCGCAAAGCGGCTTCTCCGTGGGCTGGATCGGCACCTTCGTCGAACGTTCAACGCACATCAGCAGCAGCTACAGCGAGCAGCCTGGCTACGCAGTGAATGATTTCTACGTCAGCTATAAAGGTCAGCAGCAGTTCAAAGGCATCACCACCACCCTCGTGCTGGGGAACGCCTTTGACAAAGCCTACTGGTCACCACAAGGCATCCCGCAGGATGGCCGCAACGGCAAGATCTTCGTCAGTTATCAATGGTAATTCCCTTCGGGGCAACGATTCAGAAGGATAAGATTATGGGTCACTACACACGCTGGCTTGAGCTTAAAGAAGAACATCCGGGTAAGTACGCCCGTGATATCGCCGGATTAATGCACATCAGCGAAGCAGAGCTGGCATTTGCGCGCGTTGGACACGACGCCTGGCGGCTGCGCGGTGAAATCCGTGAGATTCTGGCAGCGCTGGAGTCGGTGGGGGAAACCAAATGCATCTGCCGTAACGAATACGCCGTTCACGAACAGGTCGGGGCGTTTACTAACCAGCACCTCGGCGGTCATGCCGGGCTGGTGCTGAATCCGCGCGCGCTGGATCTGCGTTTGTTCCTCAACCAGTGGGCAAGCGCGTTTCACATAAGTGAAACGACCTCCCGCGGCGAACGTCAGAGCATTCAGTTCTTCGATCATCAGGGCGACGCTTTACTGAAGGTCTACACCACGGATCACACCGACGTTGCCGCCTGGGGCGACGTGCTGACCCGTTTTATCATTGCCGATAACCCCACTCTGGCACTGAAGGCTGTCGATGCCCCTGCGCATTCCGACGGTGCTGATGCAGGCTCGGTGGAGAAAGAGTGGCGCGCCATGACCGATGTGCATCAGTTCTTTAGCTTACTGAAGCGCCATAACCTGAGCCGCCAGCAGGCGTTTCGTCTGGTGAGTGACGATCTGGCCTGTAAGGTGGATAACAGCGCGCTGGCACAGCTGCTGGAGACGGCGCGACAAGACGGAAACGAAATCATGATCTTCGTCGGCAACCGCGGCTGCGTGCAGATCTTCACCGGTGTGGTGGAAAAACTGACGCCCATGAAGGGCTGGCTGAACATCTTCAACCCAACCTTTACCCTGCATCTGCTGGAGGAGACTATCGCCGAGACGTGGGTAACGCGCAAGCCTACGGCGGACGGACACGTTACCAGCCTGGAGCTGTTTGCTGCGGACGGCACTCAGATCGCCCAGCTCTACGGGCAGCGTACCGAAGGCGAGCCTGAGCAGAGCCAGTGGCGCCGCCAGATTGACGCCCTGACGCCAGAAGGGCTGGCCGCATGAAAAACTGGTTCGCCCTGCTCTGCGCCCTGCCGCTGGTCGCCGTCGCCGCGCCGGAGAGAATTGTCGCCCTCGGCGGCGACGTGACGGAGATCGTCTACGCCCTCGGCGCGGAGTCTTCTCTGGTTGCGCGCGACAGTACCAGCCAGTGGCCGCAGGCGACAAACGCGCTGCCTGACGTGGGGTATCTTCGCCAGCTGAATGCGGAGGGGATTTTATCCGTACGCCCGACGCTGGTGCTGGCAAGCGACCAGGCGCAGCCCTCTCTGGCGCTGAAACAGGTTGAACAGAGCCACGTCCGGGTGGTTACCGTTCCCGGCACGCCTGACCTGCGCGCGATTGACGAAAAAGTACGGGTGATAGCTCAGGCGACGCATCATGAGGCGCAAGGGGAAACCCTGCGCAACTCGCTGCGTCAGGCGCTGGCGGCACTGCCCTCAACACCGCTCAACAAGCGGGTGCTGTTTATTCTCAGCCACGGCGGAATGACCGCAATGGCGGCCGGGCAACAGACCGGCGCGGATGCGGCAATACGCGCCGCCGGGTTGCAGAACGCCATGCAGGGCTTTACCCGCTATCAGCCGCTTTCCCAGGAGGGGGTGATGGCCAGCCAGCCGGATCTGGTGGTGATTTCGCAGGACGGTCTTAACGCGCTGGGCGGCGAAGAAAATCTGTGGAAACTGCCCGGTCTGGCGCAAACGCCAGCGGGACGAAGCAAGCAGATGCTGGCTATTGATGATATGGCCCTGCTGGGCTTCAGCGTCCGCACGCCGAAAGCCATACAACAGCTGCGTGCCAGAGCGGAGCAACTGCCCTGATGTCCCGGCGCATCACGTTATCGTTATGGCTTCTGGCGGGGTTGCTTACCGTCATGACGTTCATGGCCACCGGTTTTGGGGCGTTACGCCTGCCGGTGAACGTGCTGTGGAGCGGCAGCGATGAGACGCTACGCCAGATCTGGCTTACCATCCGTCTGCCCCGCGTGCTGCTGGCGCTGGTGATTGGCGGGTCGCTGGCGCTCGCCGGCTGCGTCATGCAGGGGCTGTTCCGCAATCCACTGGCCGACCCGGGCCTGCTCGGGATCAGCAGCGGTGCGGCGCTGGCCGTCGCCCTGTGGGTGGTGCTCCCGCTCTCGCTGCCCGCGCTGGTGATGCTTTACGCCCCTATGCTGGCGGCATTTCTTGGGGCTCTGGCAGCCACAGGCGTGATCTTCCTGCTCAGCAAGCAGCGTGACCCCTCTCTGTCACGTCTGTTGCTGGTGGGTATCGCCATCAATGCCCTGTGCGGTGCGGCAGTGGGTGTGCTTTCGTGGGTCAGCAATGACGCCCAGCTGCGTCAGCTTTCACTCTGGGGAATGGGAAGTCTTGGTCAGGCACAGTGGTCAACGCTGCTCGCCGTGACCTCGCTGATGGTGCCTGCCGTTCTGACGATCTGGCGTTGTGCCAGCGCATTAAATTTACTGCAACTGGGTGAAGAGGAAGCGCATTACCTTGGCGTGGACGTTGCCTTTGTACAGCGAATATTACTGTTATGCAGCGCCCTGCTGGTCGCTGCGGCTGTCGCCGTCAGCGGCGTGATTGGCTTTGTCGGACTCGTGGTGCCGCACCTGATGCGCATGTGGCTGGGCGCCGATCACCGGGCAACCCTCCCCGGCACGGTACTCGCGGGCGCTTTACTGCTGCTGGTGGCGGATACGGTCGCGCGCACCCTGGTCGCTCCGGCAGAAATGCCGGTCGGCCTGCTGACCAGTATCCTTGGCGCTCCCTGGTTCTTATGGCTCATTTTTCGTCGTGGAGAACAGCATGGCTGAACGTTATACGGCTGAAAATCTTACTTTTACCCGGTCTGGCCGCACGCTGACAGATAACGTTTCGCTGTCACTGTCGCAGGGAGAGCTGGTTACATTGATCGGCCCCAACGGCGCGGGGAAATCCACGCTGCTGCGGCTGCTGACCGGCTACCTGAAACCCGACAGCGGCGGCTGTTCGCTGGCGGGAAAAGCGCTGGATGAATGGCATCCGCAGACGCTGTCCCGCTATCGGGCGGTGATGCGCCAGCAGTCCCAGCCTGGATTTGACTGGCAGGTGGAGGAGATCGTTGGAATGGGGCGTGCGCCCTGGACGCATCACCCGGAACCGTCAGTTGTGCGTGAGGTGTTGCAGTTGACCGGTTGCCTGCCGCTGGCCGGCAGGCGTTATCATGCCCTCTCGGGGGGCGAGCAGCAGCGCGTCCAGCTCGCCCGCGCGCTGGCGCAGCTGTGGCGTGACGGAACGCCGCGCGGCTGGCTGTTTCTCGACGAACCCACTTCAGCGCTGGATCTCTACCACCAGCAGCATCTGCTGCGCCTGTTGAAATCGCTGACCCGTCAGGGCCATCTTCACGCCTGCGTGGTGCTGCACGATCTCAATCTTGCCGCATTATGGTCGGACCGGATCCTGCTGTTACACAACGGCAGGATTGTTTCTCAGGGCATACCGGAGACGGTTTTGCAGGCCGACGCGCTGGCACACTGGTACGGTGCGCAGGTGCACGTCGGCAGACATCCGGCGCACGCCGCACCGCAGGTTTTTCTCGCCCCTTAGCTTGAGCAGCTCACTTCCAGCCGCTTGCCCCAGTCCGGCGGGCGGCTGACATAGTCATCCTCCCGGTCGGCAAACGGCGTGCGCAGGGCGATATGCAGCCGATGCAGCTCGGTATAATCCCCCTGCTCTGCCTGCTCAATGGCCCGCTGCGCCAGCCAGTTGCGCAACACCATCGCCGGGTTAACCGCCTTCATCCGCGTCTGGCGGGTATCGTCATCAATCTGTTCCTGCTGTAAACGCGTCCGGTAAACGGCAAACCAGTCATCAAACGCCTGACGATCGATGAACTCGTCGCGCAGCGGTGACGCGGCGCTCTGCTGCGCGGTCTGGCTCAGCATACGGAAGGTTCGGGTATAGTCGCTGCCTTCACGCACCATGATGGCAAACAGCCCATTCAACAGCGCGTTATCGCCTTTTTCCTGCGTCATCAGCCCCAGCTTGTTGCGCATTAACACACCATATTCCCGCAGCAGGATCTCCTGATAGCTGTCCAGCGCATCGTTCAGGGCATCGACGTCGATAAACGGCGACAGGCTTTGCGCAAGCCGCTGAAGGTTCCACAGCCCCACCGCAGGCTGGTTGTCGAAACGGTAACGCCCCTGATAGTCCGAATGGTTACAGATGTAACCCGGCTGATAGTCATCAAGGAAGCCGTACGGACCGTAGTCAAACGTCAGCCCTAACAGGGACATGTTGTCGGTATTCATCACCCCGTGGGCAAAGCCGACGGCCTGCCAGCGGGCAATCATTGCGGCAGTGCGCGCGACAATATCACGGAACCAGAGAACATAGCGGTCCGGCTCGTTTTGCAGGTGCGGCCAGTGACGGCGAAGGGCGTAATCGGCAAGCTGGCGGACCTTATCCGGCTCGCGGCGATAGTAGAAGTGTTCAAAATGACCGAAACGCAGATGGCTTTCCGCCACGCGGATCAGCATCGCCCCCTGCTCCATCGTTTCCCGGGCCACCGGCGTGTCGCTGGTGACAATGGACAGCGCGCGTGAGGTGGGGATCCCCAGGGCATGCATCGCCTCGGAAGCCAGACCTTCACGGATGGTTGAACGCAGCACCGCGCGGCCATCCCCCATGCGTGAGTACGGGGTTAGCCCTGCCCCTTTCAGGTGCCAGTCGAGCGTTTCGCCATTCGGCAGAAGCTGTTCACCCAGCAGGATGCCGCGGCCATCGCCGAGCTGTCCCGCCCAGACGCCAAACTGATGTCCGCTGTAGACCTGAGCCAGCGGCTTCATGCCCGGGAGCAGCGTTTCGCCGCCCCAGACGCCGGCGCCTTTTTCTGGCTGAAAAAGCGTCGAAGGGATGCCAAGCGAATCCGCTAATGCATCGTTATGCCAGATAAGACGCGCGTTCTGTAATGGCGTTGGCTTAAGCGCGGTGTAAAAGCCGGGTAATTCATCGTGCCAGTGAGCAGTAAAAGACAGGGTCATAAGTCCTCCTGCTTTAAGTGTAGAGGGTTTCCCTGGACGTAAACACGGGCGAAGAAAGGGGTTATTGCTGAACGAGAGTCGTGACCCGCTCTGCCGGGACGGCAGGCCACAGGCTTCCATGCATTGCACCGAAATTGAAGGGCAGCACGCGTTGTAAGATGCCGTGATCGTCAATTCCCGAGACCATGACCGACTGACAATGCGGCGCGATCTGCCAGAGAATGGCGCGCATAAAAGGCTCAAACGAGAGTGCCGACGCGCGCTGCTGGATAAAGTTTTTATCCAGAATCACCCGTTTGAACAGACCATCATAAACCGGTTTAAGGGACGCAGCCCCTGCACCGAAGTTAGCCAGCACTAAGGGGAAATGGATCGCCATTCTTGCCAGACAGGGATCGTCTTTCCCGTTATTTAAACCTGGATAGTTCTCATTAACAGTAAACTCAAGAAACGGATAACGCTCGAGGATTGAAACAGCGTTCTCATTAGTTAATAAAAACTCAACAATTGCAGGTGTAATATTGATCCATGCAATTAACTGATGCTGAATAAAAAATAGCTTACAGGTATCGAGTAATTGCAGTTTCTCCTGAAACAGCGCTAATTCATCTTCCTGAGAAAGATGTGGGATAACCAGTTCAGTCGGGATCCGTACGTCCGCACCCACGCCAGTAAAGTTAACCAAAATCTCTAAACCTTTAAGCAAACCTGCACTATCACGCGCCGGAAGGAGTAAAAGTTCAGACTGGTAAGCATTATCTAGCGTAATAATCATCGCGCTTGTCCTGCATTAAAGATGAGAGAGAACATCCTGGAGCAATTGCAGGCACAATTCCACTGTCTTGATTTTAATAAGATTAATTTCATTCTTTCCGTATTAATTTTCAGATTTTTCCCTGAATCTAAATTAATTTTATCCTGGTTATTGAATAATAGCCAGTTTTAGATAAAACAGGCACATGCGGACATAAATAATTGGGCAAAAAATTTAACTTTAATCAACCCGCAAGAAAAGCCTGACGTCTATTTTCACCGCCAGGCCCTCCGCACTGCATTTTTATGCAGCGGTTAAATACGTCTGGCCTGCCAGAAATTTTTACGCCAGTAAACATTATCCAGAGAGGAGCGCATCACGCCACGGCTGGTCGAGGCATGAATGAACTGATTATCGGTATCATAGATGCCGACATGAAGGCCGCTTTCACCGGAGCCCGTTTTAAAAAAGACCAGATCGCCGGGCAGGAGCTCGTCTTTATCAATTTCAGTGCCGATTTTCGCCTGCATACGCGTTTCACGCGGAAGCTGGAGGTCAAATTTATCGCGGAAGGTCATCAGTACGAATCCCGAGCAATCCACCCCGCCCCGGCTCATGCCGCCGTAGCGATAAGGTGTGCCGCGCCAGTTGCTGAGCTGATCGTTCAGGCTGGCAATGACCGTAATGGAATCGGAAAGCCGTGGGTTGGGCGGAGGTGCACGATGGCTGCTGCATCCTGCAAGAAAGAGCGCCGCAACAAGGAGAAACCAGAATCGCATTTCAGACGAATCCTCTGCTTTTTTTGTTCTTTCGGTAATTTAGCGTGCATCTATGCAGCTGTGCAAGAAAGGTTATTCCTGCGCCGTGGAAATGAGCATCTTGTGGCCTTCAATATCCAGCCTCCGGAACGACATGTGGTAAGCGCTCGCAAGATTGGCGGCCGTCAGCACGCTGTCGCGCGTTCCGCTGGCAATCAGCTTGCCACGCGCCAGCAACCACACCCGATGCGCGTGGCGCAACGTATGGTTTAAATCATGGCTGCTCATCACGATGGCAATCCCCTTGCGACACAGCGCGCTGAGCAGGGTATCCAGCGCTGCCTGCTGGGCAACGTCCAGCCCACTCATCGGCTCGTCCAGCAGCAGCAACCGCCCGTGAGGATTTCCCGCCGGATGGATCTGAAGGATAACGGCAGCCAGACGCACGCGCTGCCACTCGCCGCCGGAAAGCTGATTTGCCTGCCGGTTGAGCTTATCGTCTAACCCGAGTGCCGCAGCAACCTCGTTGAGCAATCCCACCTGATTTTTATCAGGCAGATGCAGCGTCAGGTAGTGCCAGACGGGCATCGCAAAGGGCGGAACCTGCTGCTGAACCAGATAGCTTCGACGGGAGGCAAGTGTAGCGGGTAGCCAGTCGACGAGCGATTGCCCGAGGAAGGTAATCTCCCCTTCCCCGCTGGTCAGCCCCGCCATACGCGCCAGCAGCGTGCTTTTTCCGGCGCCGTTTGGCCCAACCAGGTGAAGGATTTCACCTGCGTTGACTGCGGCAGTCACAGGCTCAAGACGTCCCTTCCCGGCAACGTCCGTGAGCTGCATCAGCAGCGTCATTATTTCGCCAGCGCCAGCTTGATTGATTCCATCACGATAGGATCTTCAGGCGTCATGTCAGGCGAAAAACGCTGCACGACCTCACCGTCACGGCCAATCAGGAATTTTTCGAAGTTCCACAGAATATCGTCCGGATAGAGCGGCGCGCGGCCTTTACTCGCCATACGCTCATAGAAACCACTCTCTTCAGGCGCAACGGCGGTCGGCGCCGCGGCCACCAGTTTGGCATACAGCGGATGACGATTTTCACCGTTCACGTCAATTTTGCTGAACATCGGGAACGTCACGCCATAGGTTGTGCTGCAAAAGGTCTTAATCTCCTCTTCGCTACCCGGCTCCTGGCCCAGGAACTGGTTGCACGGGAAGCCGAGTACGGTAAAGCCGTCTTTTTCCCAGGCTTTATGAATGTTTTCCAGCTGTTCATACTGCGGCGTAAGGCCACATTTCGACGCCACGTTCACGATGAGCAGCACCTTGCCCTTGTAGCCTTCCAGCGTGGTTTTCTCGCCGTCAATGGTCGTCACTTCGGTATTCAGAATATCAGACTGCATAGCATTCCCTCAGGTTGACTTACAGGTTGTGTTTTAACGTCCAGCTTTTAATAGTAGCCAGATAAAGACCGGCGCGCCCAGCGTTGCGGTCACCACGCCTATGGGTAACTCAGCGGCCGTAAGGGCGAGCCGGGCGATGATATCGGCAATCAGCAGCGTTGCCGCCCCGGCAACCGCCGAGGCCGGGAGCAGGGTTCGGTGGTCCGTAATGCCGCACAGGCGCAGCATATGCGGGATCACCAGCCCAATAAAGCCAATCGCCCCCGCCAGCGCCACGCTTACGCCTACCATCCAGCCAATGGCGATAACCAGCACATTGCGCCAGAATCCAATCGGCATCCCGAGCTGGCGAGCAGACGTTTCGCCCAGCGCGAGAATATTAAGAGGCTGCGCCTGGAACGCCGTCCACAGGATGACCGGGATCAGGAGCACCATCAGCCACCCCTGACGCCAGTCAACACCCCCAAATCCCCCCATCATCCAGTACATTAACTGGCGCAGATCGAAGGAGGTAGAAAAGTAGACGGCCCAGGTCATCAGCGCACTACAGATGATCCCCAACGCTACCCCGGCAAGCAGCAGCCGACTGGTGGATAAGTGGCGGCGGGCAAAGCGCAGAAGGATAAGGGTTATCAACAGCGCGCCAAGGATGGCGCTGAGGCTAATCCCCCAGCCGGAGAGCTCGCCTCCCCCCAGCATCACGGCGGCGATAAGCCCGACGCCTGCGCCATTCGAGACCCCGAGAAGCCCGGGTTCCGCCAGAGGGTTTTCAAATAATGCCTGCATGATCGTGCCGCACAGCGCCAGCGCAGCGCCGACTAAAAGGACAGCCAGCGTCCGCGGCAGGCGGATCTGCCAGACAAAGAGTTGTCCTTCAGGCGTAAACCAGCTTTCCGGCCCCAGCCACCGATCGCCCGCACACAGGCTGACGGTGGTGGCGACAATCAACAGCACCCCGAGCAGACACAGGCGGCGAAGATCGGAGCGGTGCTGGCGGCGGGCAAGATCAAGCATAAACGATAGGTTATCCGGTTGAGATATCATTGATTTTACGGCGGGTTTAGCAAATAGCGCAAAGAAAAAAGGCCGCGTGAGCGGCCTTTTTAGTTAGTTCATATTACTCTGCTTTGGGCGTTGCGTTTTCGACACGGCTTTTTAACTTCTGTCCGGGTCTGAAGGTCACCACGCGGCGGGCTGTAATGGGAATATCTTCCCCCGTCTTCGGGTTACGGCCCGGACGTTGGTTTTTGTCTCGCAAATCAAAATTGCCAAAACCGGAGAGTTTAACCTGCTCACCATTTTCCAGAGCACGACGGATCTCTTCGAAAAACAGCTCTACCAGCTCTTTGGCATCCCGTTTGCTAAGCCCAAGCTTATCAAACAGATATTCTGACATTTCAGCTTTTGTAAGCGCCATAGGTTCAATCCCTCAATGATGCCTGGAATCGCTCTTTTAATGCCTCTACACATTTGGCGACGGTAGCGGCAATCTCCTCTTCTTCGAGTGTACGGCTGGTATCCTGAAGGATAAGGCTAATAGCGAGGCTCTTGAAACCTTCTGCTACGCCCTTGCCGCGGTACACGTCAAATAAGTTTACGCCAACTACCTGATTTACGCCAACTTTCTTACATTCGGCCAAAATATCTGCTGCGGGCACATTTTCAGCGACCACAACCGCGATATCACGGCGGTTTGCCGGGAAGCGGGAGACGTCCTGCGCCTGAGGAATGACGCGGTCTGCAACCGGGTTCCACTCCAGTTCGAATACGATGGTACGGCCATTCAGATCCAGCTTACGTTCCAGTTCCGGGTGAACAACCCCAATGAAACCAACACGTTTGCCGTCTAAATAGATCGCCGCACTCTGACCCGGATGCAGGGCTGGAATCGCTTCTGCGCGGAATTCAATTTCGGATAATTTACCGGTCAGATCGAGAATCGCTTCCAGATCGCCCTTCATATCGTAGAAATCAACCGTCCCTTTTGCCAGGTCCCAGTGCTCTTCAAAGCGGTTACCGCTGATGGCGCCGGCCAGCATGAGATCCTGACGGATGCCTAAATTCGCCTGAGTATCCGGTACAAAGCGCAAACCGCTTTCGAAAATACGCACGCGGTTTTGCTGACGGTTCTGGTTATAAACGATAGTACCCAGCAGTCCCGTCCACAGGGACAGACGCATCGCTGACATCTCGCTGGAAATCGGGCTTGGCAGGATCAGCGCTTCCTGACCCGGGTGGATCAGCTGTTGCAGCTTAGGATCAACGAAGCTGTAGGTGATCACTTCCTGGTAGCCTTTGTCGTTCAGCATGGTTTTCACACGCTTCAGAGACAGATCGGCCTCGCGATGGCTGCCCATCACCAGACCCGCCTGCACCGGCTCGTCAGGGATGTTGTTGTAGCCGTAAACGCGGGCCACTTCTTCCACCAGATCTTCCTCGATCTCCATGTCAAAACGCCAGGACGGCGCAACGGCTTTCCACTCGTCCTGACCCTCAGTAACTTCGCAGCCCAGACGCGTCAGAATGTCGGTCACCTGCGCATCGGCAACGTGGTGACCAATCAGACGATCCAGTTTGCTGCGGCGCAGGGTAATGGTCGCACGCTTCGGCAGCGTCGCTTCGTTGGTCACATCGATAACCGGACCCGCTTCGCCGCCGCAGATGTCGATCAGCAGGCGAGTCGCACGCTCCATCGCTTTGTATTGCAGCGCAGGATCCACGCCACGCTCGTAGCGGTGAGAAGCATCAGTGTGCAGACCGTGACGGCGTGCGCGGCCGGTGATGGAGAGCGGGCTGAAGAACGCGCATTCCAGCAGGACGTTTTGCGTCTCGTCGTTAACGCCAGAGTGCTCGCCGCCGAAGATCCCGCCCATCGCCAGCGCTTTGTTGTGATCGGCAATCACCAGGGTGTCAGCGTTCAGTTTCGCTTCGCTGCCGTCCAGCAGAACCAGGGGTTCTCCCTCTTTCGCCATGCGCACGACGATCCCACCTTCGATACGATCTTTATCAAAGGCGTGCATTGGCTGGCCCAGCTCCAGCAGAACATAGTTGGTGACGTCGACGACCGCATCGATAGAACGGATACCGCAGCGACGCAGTTTCTCTTTCATCCACAGCGGGGTTGGCGCTTTAACGTTAATACCTTTCACCACACGACCGAGGTAGCGTGGGCAGGCCTCAGGCGCGTCTACCTGTATCGGCAGCACGTCACTGATGGTTGCCTCAACCGGAGCGATCTCCGGCACGTTCAGTTCAGTCTGGTTCAGCACGGCCACGTCGCGGGCCACACCGATGATGCCTAAGCAGTCAGCACGGTTTGGCGTTACGCTGATTTCGATGGTGTTGTCATCAAGCTTCAGGTATTCGCGGATATCGGTACCAACTGGCGCATCCTGCGGCAGTTCAATAATGCCGGAGTGATCGTCGGAAATACCCAGTTCGGAGAAGGAGCACAGCATGCCTTCAGACGGCTCACCGCGCAGCTTAGCCGCTTTGATTTTGAAATCGCCCGGCAGCACCGCACCGACGGTCGCCACGGCCACTTTCAGGCCCTGACGGCAGTTTGGCGCACCGCAGACGATATCCAGCAGACGGTCACCGCCCACATTGACTTTTGTTACGCGCAGTTTGTCAGCGTTAGGGTGCTGACCGCACTCAACCACTTCACCCACGACCACGCCGGTGAAGGCGCCAGAAACCGGCTCTACACCGTCAACTTCCAGACCCGCCATGGTGATCTGGTTGGAAAGCGCGTCGCTGTCCAGCGTGGTGTTCACCCATTCGCGTAACCACAGTTCACTGAATTTCATTGTTCTGTCCTGCCCTTATTTAAACTGTTTGAGGAAACGCAGATCGTTTTCGAAGAACGCACGTAAATCGGTTACGCCGTAGCGCAGCATGGTCAGACGCTCCATGCCCATACCGAACGCAAAGCCGGAATACACTTCCGGATCGATACCCACGTTGCGCAGCACGTTTGGATGCACCATGCCGCAGCCCAGCACTTCCAGCCATTTGCCGTTTTTACCCATCACGTCAACTTCCGCAGACGGTTCGGTGAACGGGAAGTAGGACGGGCGGAAGCGAACCTGCAAATCTTCCTCAAAGAAGTTGTTCAGGAAATCGTGCAGCGTGCCTTTCAGGTTGGTAAAGCTGATGTTTTTATCAACAATCAGACCTTCCATCTGGTGGAACATTGGGGTGTGGGTCTGATCGTAGTCGTTACGGTATACGCGACCCGGCGCGATGATGCGGATTGGCGGCTCCTGCTCCTTCATAGTACGGATCTGAACGCCGGAAGTCTGAGTACGCAGCAGACGGGTAGCGTCAAACCAGAAAGTGTCGTGGTCAGCACGTGCCGGATGATGGCCAGGAATGTTCAGGGCATCGAAGTTGTGGTAGTCATCTTCAATTTCCGGGCCAGTCGCCACGGTAAAGCCGAGCTCACCGAAGAAACTTTCAATACGATCGATAGTACGAGTCACCGGATGCAGACCGCCGTTTTCAATACGACGACCCGGCAGAGAAACGTCAATCGTTTCTGCCGCCAGACGCGCATTCAGTACTGCGCTTTCCAGCTCGGCTTTACGCGCGTTCAGCGCCTGCTGTACCTGCTCTTTGGCTTCGTTAATCACTGCACCGGCTGCCGGGCGCTCCTCTGCTGGCAGTTCACGCAGGGTAGTCATCTGAAGGGTCAAATGCCCTTTCTTGCCCAGATATTCGACGCGGACATTGTCTAACGCGGCAACATCTGAGGCCTGGTTAATGGCGGCCGTTGCACTGGCAACCAGCTCTGCGAGATGTGACATGGTTTTCCTCATTATGTCGGTGCAGACACCGAATTGTTGGACGTATTCTCTTAACTTCAGGCACAAAAAAAGCCTCCATCGGGAGGCTTATCTGGCGCTGTTTTTCGTTTCATCTTTCACGCGCTAGCCTCCTGAAGTCAGGTGCTAAAGTAAAAGAAGAAGCGGAAAATAGCAGCATTCATGCTTGCGTTACCTTGTAGGGTAAAAACCGTTAAGACCTTATTGAAAAGCCTGCACGGATAAATGTCAATCTTCTGATGGTGTTAAATGAAAAGAGGAGGCAAAGCCCCCTCTCTCAACTGGCTTATGCCAGTGCTGCTTTCGCTTTTTCGACCAGAGCGGTGAACGCTACTTTGTCGAATACTGCGATGTCAGCCAGGATCTTACGGTCGATTTCAACAGAGGCTTTTTTCAGGCCGTTGATGAATTTGCTGTAAGAAATACCGTTCTGACGTGCTGCTGCGTTGATACGCGCAATCCACAGTTGACGGAACTGACGCTTACGCTGACGACGGTCACGGTAAGCGTACTGACCTGCTTTGATAACAGCCTGGAAGGCAACGCGGTATACGCGTGAACGCGCACCGTAGTAGCCTTTAGCTTGTTTCAAAATTTTCTTGTGACGTGCACGTGCAATTACACCACGTTTTACGCGAGCCATGTGTGCTCTCCTGTATCTATTCTAAGTTAAAAAAGTTAAACGTTAACGACTTATGCGTACGGCAGGCACGCGATGACCAGGCCCAGATCGCCTTTAGAAACCATGGCTTTTGGACGCAGGTGACGTTTACGCTTGGTAGCTTTCTTAGTCAGAATGTGACGCAGGTTAGCGTGCTTGTGCTTAAAACCACCTTTACCGGTTTTTTTGAAGCGCTTAGCAGCACCGCGTACGGTCTTAATTTTTGGCATTTTAATAACTTCCACTTCGCATTGTTAAATAAACGAAACATAGGCGAACAAAACCTATGGGGCCCGAAGGCTCCACAGATTTTGCTGCTTGAAGGCCTTACTGTTTCTTCTTAGGAGCGAGCACCATGATCATCTGGCGGCCTTCGATCTTCGTAGGGAAGGATTCGACTACTGCCAGTTCACTCAGATCGTCACGGACGCGGTTAAGCACTTCCATACCAATCTGTTGGTGGGCCATCTCACGACCGCGGAAACGCAGCGTGATCTTGGCCTTATCGCCATCTTCCAGAAAGCGAATCAGGCTGCGGAGTTTTACCTGATAATCGCCATCGTCGGTACCAGGACGGAATTTAATTTCCTTAACCTGGATAACTTTTTGCTTCTTCTTCTGTTCCTTAGAAGACTTACTCTTTTCATAAAGGAACTTGCCGTAGTCCATGATACGACAAACTGGCGGTTCGGCGTTAGGGCTGATTTCAACTAAATCTACTCCAGCTTCTTCAGCCTTTTCGATCGCTTCTCTCAGACTCACAATCCCCAGCTGCTCGCCTTCCAGACCTGTTAAGCGAACTTCCTGGGCGCGAATCTCGCCATTGATACGATTCGGACGTGCCGTTTGAACTCGTTTTCCGCCTTTAATACCTTATTCCTCCAGTTGTTGAAGACTGCGGCTGCGAATCTCTTGTTGCAGCTTCTCAATCACTTCACTTACGTCCAGGCTCCCCAGGTCTTTACCACGGCGGGTGCGAACGGCAACTTTGCCTGCTTCCACCTCTTTATCACCACAGACCAACATATACGGGACACGACGTAAAGTGTGCTCGCGGATTTTAAAGCCAATCTTCTCATTTCTCAAGTCTGCTTTTACGCGAATGCCCGCATTTTGTAGTTTCTGCGTCAATTCTTTAACGTAATCCGCCTGAGAATCGGTAATGTTCATCACCACTACCTGCACTGGCGCAAGCCAGGTTGGGAAGAAGCCCGCGAACTCTTCGGTCAGGATGCCGATGAAGCGCTCCAGTGAACCGAGAATCGCACGGTGAATCATAACCGGCACCTGACGCTCGTTGTCTTCGCCAACATAAGAGGCGCTTAAACGCTGCGGCAGGGAGAAGTCCAGCTGTACCGTTCCGCACTGCCATGCGCGATCGAGGCAGTCATACAGGGTAAATTCAATTTTCGGACCGTAGAATGCGCCCTCGCCCAGCTGGTATTCGAACGGAATACCGTTCTCTTCCAGCGCGACGGCGAGATCCGCCTCTGCGCGATCCCATGTCTCATCGCTGCCGATACGTTTTTCCGGACGCGTTGAGAGTTTGACCACGATCTTCTCGAAGCCAAAGGTGCTGTACATATCGTAGACCATACGAATACAGGCGTTAACTTCTTCACGGACCTGATCTTCAGTACAGAAGATATGCGCATCATCCTGAGTAAAGCCACGAACACGCATCAGACCGTGCAGCGCACCTGATGGCTCGTTACGGTGGCAGCTACCGAACTCCGCCATACGCAGCGGCAGATCGCGGTAGGATTTCAGACCCTGGTTGAAGATCTGAACGTGGCCCGGACAGTTCATTGGCTTGATGCAGTATTCTCGGTTCTCAGACGAAGTGGTGAACATTGCATCTTTGTAGTTGTCCCAGTGGCCGGTCTTTTCCCACAGCACACGGTCCATCATGAACGGGCCTTTCACTTCCTGATACTGGTACTCTTTCAGCTTGGAGCGCACGAACGTTTCCAGTTCACGGAAGATAGTCCAGCCGTCGTTATGCCAGAACACCATCCCCGGCGCTTCTTCCTGCATATGATACAGGTCAAGCTGCTTACCGATTTTACGGTGGTCACGCTTAGCCGCCTCTTCCAGGCGTTGCAGGTACGCGTTCAGGGCCTTCTTATCGGCCCACGCGGTACCATAAATACGCTGCAACATTTTGTTGTTGCTGTCGCCACGCCAGTAAGCGCCTGCGATTTTCATCAGTTTGAAGTGATGACAGAAGCGCATGTTCGGCACGTGCGGTCCACGGCACATGTCGACGTATTCCTGGTGATGGTACAAGCCAGGCTTGTCATCATGAGCGATGTTTTCATCAAGAATCGAGACTTTGTAGCTCTCGCCGCGCTTCACGAAGGTTTCACGCGCTTCGTGCCAGCTGACTTTCTTCTTAATGACGTCATAGTTGGTTTCGGCGAGCTCGTGCATTCGTTTCTCGAGCGCGTCGATATCTTCCTGAGTCAGGGTGTGGTCAAGGTCAACGTCGTAGTAGAAACCGTTGTCGATAACCGGGCCGATTGCCATTTTGGTGTTTGGCCACAGCTGCTTGATAGCATGGCCTAACAGGTGCGCACAGGAGTGACGAATGATCTCCAGACCTTCTTCGTCTTTCGCGGTGATGATCGCAAGCGTTGCATCGCTTTCAATCAGATCGGACGCGTCTACCAGCTCGCCGTTTACGCGACCTGCGATGGTTGCTTTTGCGAGTCCAGGACCGATATCCAGGGCAACATCCATTGGGCTAACAGCATGGTCGAAATGGCGTTGGCTGCCATCAGGAAGAGTAATTACAGGCATTTTATATCCTTATTTGCAGTGATGCCCCACACATAAGAGCATATACAAAGAAAATAATCGTGATTAAACAGTAGATTACGAAACCATCTGACCAACAATCGTCAAATTGGTTCGTCATCATGCACCTGCCGATTCAGATAAATGCGAATTTACGGCAAGCAGGGTAATGGTAACACTATTGAAAGGGCGAATGCACCTTCTGCGACCGTTTGAACCGTTCATCCTTTTGTCTGCGTTCATGAACTTTTGCTGACGGAGGCTCGCAATCCGAAAGTGCTGAGCTATTCTTGACTTGGTCCTTAAACATCGAAGGGGTATCACATGAATGTATCCAGCAGAACCGTTGTGATATTGAATCTACTTTCCGCTGCTTGCCTGGTATTGATTCTGGCTGACAGATTCCATTGGTTTTAAGCCGAACCGGTGTTCCAGCATAACCTGTTGTCCAGGGTTGAGCGCTTTCTGGCGCAGATTTTGGTAGACTAAGGGTATCAACTGACAAGGATTAGGTTATGCCAACAAAAAGATTTGCCGTGAAGCACTGGAAAATGGTCGTGGTGTTAATTGCTATTTGCGGCGCGATGTTGCTGCTGCGCTGGGCCGCAATGATCTGGGGCTAATATTTTGTCAGCGAAAACGTGCCGTGAATTTACTGAATAAATCTTAACTATCTTTACGATAATTTATGGCCCAAAACCGGTACGTCATAATCCGGTTTTCGACAGGCTGTGACAGCGTATATATTCCGTCACACGTGGCAGTTGAAATATCAGGACCACTCACCCGCCACCAGCTTGTGTACATCAAATGCATCATTCATTGACTGGCCGGTAGACTGAGAGCCAGGGGCAATGTTGGAGCCTGCTTCTACATCCGAGGCTTTAGCGATCCCGATTGGGCTGTTAACGTCACTGGCAGGTTGCGTCATATTATCAGCAGCAAATACGCCAAATGAAAGTGCGGAAAGCACCATCGCTGCTGTAGCGGTTTTGATTTTTTTCATAATTTTATTCTCATACTTATTTAATGCGATATGCCTGAGGCGAGTTTTTCGCCTGTGCCGTAAGTGTAGATCTGGATCACATTCTTGCCTAGTCAAATTATTTATCAATTCGTGTCAAATAAACTGAATAAGCCCTGGTCGGCTAATTATGGAGAAATTATGAAGATGAAACCAGACCCATTATTTTAAAACGCCGTTTAATATAAATAAGCACAGTTTCAGAAAATAAAAAACGGGCCGAGAATAATCCCGGCCCGACGATATTACATTTTATAACCTAAAGAAATCGTGGTTCGGCGATCGGTATGTTCCGGCGCAGAATCAGGTGGGGATGAGTTCCAGGTTACGTTGTACGCCACCTTGAGTCCAAAGTGTTCGTTGATGGCCACATTCAACGCACTTTCTGAGTTCAGCGTTGTATCTTCAGCACCAAACACCGACACACCCTGGGTGAATTTTGCGTTGTCCGTCATCTGCCATGCATAGGTGCCCGATGCATAACCCAGCGGCTGGGTTTCATCTTCGCCGTTGGTGTACTCGTCGTACCGGACACCCGGACCGAATTCAAAACGCAGGCTGTGCACCGGCCCATTGAGGAACTGACGACCATAACCCGCAGTTACGACATCACGCTGGCGATAGCCGTTGTAGCGGTCAGTCAGCCAACTCGCCTGCCCGAACAGGTAGTCATAATCGGTCATGTTGTATCGGCTACGTCCGCCTACCGCGTATTTCTCTGATGAGCGTTGATCGTTAGCAGAGGTGTTGCTGGCATTTCCCCACAGCGACCAGGCCGTGGTGTTGCCGTACCAGGTCAGGGTGCTGTCTGCGGTCAGGGAGGAGCTTTTCGTATTACCGGATTGCGCCAGATACCCGGCATTCACGTTACCTTCAAAGGGTTTTTTGGCGGTGGAGGGATCGTCCATGACAGTAAAAACGGTATCATCGGCGGTTGCATTCAGTGACGCAAATACGCCACCCGCCAGCATCAGTGCTGCGGGTACTGTCTTCAAAAGCTTCATTTTATTTAAGGAGTCCGTACAACATAAAAAGAGACCGTCACGGTCTCGGAAACTTTCTTGCGGATCAATGACAAGGCGACCATAGAAAGGTAACAAATTATAAAAAGCCGCAAATAACATAGCAATATTTTCTTCTTTCATTTTTTGAATAAGAACGATCCCAAAACGTGTTTTATTTTATATGCCCGGCGCAGGTTATTTGTCAGCATTCATATTTAAAATCATACTGTTATTTACGTTGCCTTCCTGCCAAACGGTGCCAGGCTTAAAAGAACCCATGATAAAAGGAGGTCATGATGGCTTCGATTTATACGCTGACACTCTCCCCTTCCCTCGACTCCGCGACCATGACGCCGCAAATCTACCCGGAAGGTAAGCTGCGCTGTAGCGCGCCGGTGTTTGAGCCGGGCGGCGGCGGCATCAACGTAGCGCGCGCTATTACCCATCTCGGCGGAAAAGCCACCGCCATCTTCCCCGCTGGCGGCGCCACGGGAGAACATCTGGTTGCGTTGCTGGCAGATGAACAGGTGGCCGTAGACACCGTCGATGCTAAAGACTGGACCCGGCAGAACCTGCATGTCCATGTTGAATCCAGCGGCGAGCAATATCGTTTTGTGATGCCGGGGGCGAAATTAAGCGATGATGAGTTTCGTCAACTGGAAGAGAAAGTGCTGACCATTGAAAGCGGCTCATTACTGGTGATCAGCGGTAGCCTGCCGCCGGGCGTCAAAACAGAAAAACTGACGGCGCTGGTTCAGGCGGCGCTCCAGCGCGGCATCCGCTGCATTGTCGATAGCTCGGGCGAAGCCCTGAAGGCGGCGTTAGAACCCGGACAACTTGAACTCGTTAAACCTAACCAGAAAGAGCTCAGTGCCCTGGTTAATCGAGAACTCAGCCAGCCTGATGACGTTCGTACTGCCGCAGAAGAGCTGGTACGTACGGGCAAAGCGCATCGCGTTGTGGTCTCTCTCGGTCCTCAGGGTGCGCTGGCCGTCGACAAGACGGGCTTTGTACAGGTTGTGCCACCGCCGATGAAAAGCCAGAGCACCGTGGGTGCCGGTGACAGTATGGTTGGCGCGATGGTGCTGAAGCTAGCGCAGGGCGCTTCGCTTCTGGAGATGGCACGCTATGGCGTCGCGGCAGGGAGTGCAGCCACCATAAACCAGGGAACGCGTCTGTGTTCGCTTGCGGATACCCAGAAAATTGTCGATTACCTGTCGAGAAGCTGAACCTGCTTCCCCTTCCCATGGAGGGGGAAGTCGCTAAACAGGGCATATCGACTATGCTAAGAAAACTTTCAGGATAACAACGAGGTGAATTATGAGCAGTGGTGATATCACCCGCTACGTCGTAACCGTGAATATTCATGAGGCGTCGCTGACCGAACTGAATGAACTCAACAACGCGTTCACGCGCGCCAATTTTCTGCTCACGCTGACGGACGATGAGGGCAATATTCACGATCTCGGCTCACTGGCATTTGGCCTGATAAGCCCGCTGAGTCAGGAAGAGGTGAAGGCGCTGGCCAGTAGTCTGGTGGAAAGCGTGACTGACAAAGCCACGGAAATTGATGTGGATAGCTGGGAAAACTGGCATAAAAAAGAACAATAAGTGCCCTGTACAAAATTAAACCGCTCAGTTGTGCGTTAGTTCCTGTTTTTTTATAGCCGTTTTGCGCTAACTTTATGATCTGGCAGACAACATGGGAGAGACATCATGTGGCAGGCTATCAGTCATCTTTTAAGTGAGCAGCTGGGTGAAGGTGAAATTGAACTGCGTAACGAACTGCCAGGCGGAGAGATCCATGCCGCATGGCATTTACGTTACGCCGGGCGCGATCTTTTCGTTAAATGTGATGAGCGTGAATTGCTCCCCATTTTTACTGCCGAAGCCGATCAGCTTGAGCTGTTATCGCGCAGTAAAACAGTCACCGTTCCGCAGGTATTAGCTGTCGGCAGCGATCGTGACTATAGCTTTCTGGTGATGAACTATCTTCCCGCGCGCCCTCTGGATGCGCACAACGCCTTTATTCTCGGGCAACAGATCGCCCGTTTGCACCAGTGGAGCGATCAACCTCAGTTCGGGCTCGATTTTGATAACGACCTCTCCACTACCCCACAGCCAAACGCATGGCAGCGCCGTTGGTCGACCTTTTTCGCCGAGCAGCGCATCGGCTGGCAGCTGGAGCTGGCCGCTGAAAAGGGATTAGCGTTCGGCAACATCGACGCGATTGTTGAACATATTCAGCAGCGTCTGGCTTCGCATCAGCCTCAGGCTTCCCTTCTGCACGGAGATTTATGGTCAAACAACTGTGCACTTGGGCCTGATGGTCCCTATATATTTGACCCGGCCTGCTACTGGGGCGACAGAGAATGTGACCTCGCAATGCTGCCGTTGCACCCTGAACAGCCGCCGCAAATTTATGATGGCTATCAGTCTGTCTCGCCGTTACCTGCGGGTTTCCTTGATCGTCAGCCGGTTTATCAGCTGTACACCTTGATAAACCGGGCTATTTTGTTTGGCGGGAGTCATCTGGTGAATGCCCAGCGGGCGCTGGACCGCATTCTGGCGGCATAGCGGGAGGGGGCGGCTTCACGCCCCTTCCCTTAGGATTTACAGGAAGCCAAGCAGCGTAAAGAAGAAATACCCGGCCACAATGATAATGACCGGCAGGATGTAGAGCGGGAAAAACTGCACAAAAATGGTATGCCGCGGAACGACAATGCGCGATTCGATCTGCTCGCGGCTCATCCCGTCAGGGCCTTTCGCCTTCTCAAGGATCAGCTGGTCTTCCACCCCTTCGCGCAAAAAGCGGGTCTGGCGACTCATGCGCGCGCCGGAGGCCTGTAACGCCATCGCGATAAATATCAACGCATAGATTATCCAGAAACCGACATTCAGCTGGTGGTGAAAATCCGGCGTGGGCGAGTTGAACCAGAAAACGTTCAGGAACGGGGTATTAAACCGCATCATCTCAATCATGACGTGCGCAAAATCAAGCATGACGGCATTGATGCCCGGCTGTTTTTCGCTGTGATCGTACATAAATTTGAGTACGGAGATCAGCGTTGAAATCAGAGCGGGAATGAAAATAACCCAACCAGCAATACGTTTTAAGACCGCGATGCGTCCAGCTTGTTGATACGTCATTAGTTCCTCTTCATAAAGACGCGTTATTTGTGCCTAAGTCTACCTGCTGTCGGTCATTTTCGCCCGCTCTTTGAATGCAATATGCTAAATTGCTTGTGCTTAGCACCGTTTGTCTTACCCCCAAGATAAGGAGATGTTGTAATGTCGACCCCGCGCCAGATACTTGCCGCTATTTTTGACATGGATGGATTGCTGATTGATTCCGAACCCCTGTGGGATCGGGCTGAACTGGACGTGATGGCCAGCCTCGGCGTCGATATCAGTCGTCGTAACGAGCTTCCCGATACCCTGGGGCTGCGCATCGATATGGTGGTTGACCTCTGGTATGCCCACCAGCCATGGGTTGGCCCGGATCGCGACGAAGTAACGGCGCGCATTATCAACCGCGCTATCTCTCTCGTAGAAGAGTATAAGCCGCTGTTACCGGGCGTACGCGACGCTATCGCCCTGTGCAAGGCGCAAGGGCTGAAAGTGGGGCTGGCCTCCGCCTCACCGCTGCATATGCTGGAAAAAGTGCTGACGATGTTCGGGCTGCGCGACAGCTTCGACGCGCTGGCCTCGGCCGAAAAGCTTCCTTACAGCAAGCCACATCCGCAGGTATATATGGACTGCGCCGCGAAACTGGGGCTGGATCCACTTACCTGTGTGGCGCTGGAAGATTCGGTTAACGGCATGGTGGCGTCCAAAGCCGCACGTATGCGCTCCATCGTTGTGCCGGCTGAAGAAGGCCGACACGATCCCCGTTTTGCCCTCGCAGACGTCAGGCTGACGTCTCTTGAAGAATTGACTGCCCGCCATCTGCGCGGGGAGTAACGCTCTTTCAGGCAGCTTCGGCTGCCTGTCTCGCCAAATCAAAACAACGTTTTACTTTATTTGCTTTTCTCATTCCAGACTCCTATTCTTACGTGCAGAATGACAATAACCTGACTTCTGAGGCGCGTATGATACTGGATGCTTTTACTCTGGCAGGAAAAGTGGCGATGGTGACCGGGTGCGATACCGGTCTGGGGCAAGGTATGGCCATTGCCCTCGCCCAGGCAGGATGCGATATCGTGGGGGTTAACCGCAAGGTTCCTGACGAAACGGCAGCGCGCGTTACGTCGCTGGGACGACACTTTATCGCGATTCGCACCGATCTTGGCAAGCAGGAGAGTATTCAGAGCGTGGTGGATACCGCAGTCGCTGAGATGGGCCGCATCGATATTCTGGTTAACAATGCCGGCACCATCCGCCGTGCCGATGCGCTGGAATTTAGCGAGAAGGACTGGGACGAGGTCATCGATCTCAATCTGAAATCGGTCTTTTTCCTCTCTCAGGCAGTGGCGAAACAGTTTATCGCGCAGGGTCAGGGCGGCAAGATTATTAACATTGCCTCCATGCTCTCCTTCCAGGGCGGCATCCGGGTGCCCTCCTATACGGCGTCCAAAAGCGGCGTGCTGGGCCTCACCCGCCTGCTGGCGAACGAATGGGCAACGCTGGGCATTAATGTGAATGCTATTGCGCCGGGTTATATGGCGACCAATAACACCCGGCAGCTTCGCGATGATGAGCAGCGCAGCCAGGCGATCCTCGACCGTATTCCGGCGGGTCGCTGGGGTCTGCCGGAGGATTTACAGGGTCCGGTGGTGTTCCTGGCCTCATCGGCCTCTGATTACGTTAACGGTCATACCCTCGCCGTAGACGGTGGCTGGCTTGCGCGCTAACCGTGCGTTTGTGACAAAGAGTTACACCGTCACCTCTTTCACACACTGTATAAAAACCCTATACTGTATGAATCGACAGTTTACCGGGTTTTATCATGACGGCGGAAGGCCACCTGCTTTTTTCACTTGCCTGTGCAGTGTTTGCCAAAAACGCTGAACTGACCCCTGTGCTGGCACAGGGGGACTGGTGGCATATTGTCCCTTCCGCCGTGCTGACCTGCCTTCTGCCGGACATAGATCATCCAAAGTCATTCCTTGGCCAGCGGCTGAAGTGGATTTCAAAACCCATCGCCAGAGCCTTTGGTCATCGCGGATTTACCCACAGCCTGCTGGCCGTATTTGGCCTGCTTACACTCTTCTATTTGAAGGTTCCGGAGAGCTGGATCGTCCCGGCGGATGCCATTCAGGGCATGGTGCTCGGCTACTTAAGCCATATCCTCGCCGATATGCTGACGCCAGCGGGTGTACCGCTGCTCTGGCCCTGCCGCTGGCGTTTCCGTCTGCCAATCCTCGTGCCGCAAAAAGGCAACCAGCTGGAGCGCGTTCTGTGTATGGCGCTGTTTGCGTATGCCGTGTGGATGCCGCAGACATTGCCCGAAAATGGTGCAGTGCGCTGGTCATCGCAAATGATCAACTCGCTACAATTTCAGTTCAATCGTTTTATTAATCACCAGATTGAACATTAAACCGGCAATATAATCACTTTTGTCATAAACCATTCCATATGGATATAAGCGCGACATCACACTTCTGATAACCTTGCGCCAACAGGTTCGGTAAAAACCGACCGTATAATAAATCAGGAGAACGGGGATGAATTTTCCACTCATCGCGAACATTGTTGTGTTCGTCGTATTGCTATTGCTTCTCGCCCAGGCTCGCCACAAACAGTGGAGCCTGGCGAAAAAGGTACTGGTCGGTCTGGTCATGGGCGTGGTGTTTGGCCTGGCCTTACACGCCATTTACGGCTCCGATAGCCCGGTACTGAAAGATTCTATTCAGTGGTTCAACATTGTCGGTAACGGCTATGTACAGCTGCTGCAAATGATCGTTATGCCGCTGGTATTCGCCTCTATTCTGAGCGCCGTAGCCCGCCTGCATAATGCCTCTCAACTGGGTAAAATCAGTTTCCTGACCATTGGTACCCTGCTCTTCACCACGCTGATTGCGGCGCTGGTGGGTGTGCTGGTAACCAATCTGTTTGGCCTGACTGCTGAAGGTCTGGTGCAGGGTAGCGCTGAAACCGCGCGTCTGACGGCGATTGAGACCAACTACGTGGGTAAAGTGGCCGATCTGACCGTTCCGCAGATGGTGCTCTCCTTCATTCCGAAGAACCCGTTCGCTGACCTGACCGGTGCAAGCCCAACCTCCATTATCAGCGTGGTGATCTTCGCGGCATTCCTGGGCGTGGCTGCGCTCAAGCTGCTGAAGGACGATGCGCCGAAAGGCGAGCGCGTTCTGACAGCCATCGATACCCTGCAAAGCTGGGTGATGAAGCTGGTGCGTCTGGTCATGCAGCTGACGCCGTACGGTGTCCTGGCGCTGATGACCAAAGTCGTGGCAGGCTCTAACCTGCAAGACATCATCAAGCTTGGCAGCTTTGTGATCGCCTCTTATCTGGGGCTGGGCATTATGTTTGTGGTGCACGGTATCCTGCTGGGCGTGAACGGCGTTAGCCCGCTGAAATATTTCCGCAAAGTCTGGCCGGTGCTGACCTTCGCCTTCACCAGCCGTTCCAGCGCGGCATCTATCCCGCTGAACGTGGAAGCACAGACCCGTCGTCTGGGCGTACCGGAGTCTATCGCCAGCTTCTCGGCCTCCTTTGGCGCCACCATCGGGCAGAACGGCTGTGCGGGTCTCTACCCGGCGATGCTGGCCGTGATGGTTGCCCCAACCGTGGGGATTAACCCGCTGGATCCGGTCTGGATTGCGACGCTGGTGGGTATCGTGACCATTAGCTCCGCCGGTGTTGCGGGCGTGGGCGGCGGCGCGACCTTCGCTGCGCTGATCGTTCTGCCTGCGCTGGGACTGCCGGTGACGCTGGTTGCCCTGCTGATCTCTGTTGAACCGCTGATCGATATGGGGCGTACCGCCCTGAACGTGAGTGGCTCAATGACCGCCGGTACCCTGACCAGCCAGTGGCTGAAGCAGACCGACAAAACGATTCTCGACAGTGAAGAAGATGCGGAACTGGCCCATCGTTAATCACGGCTGAAATAAAAAAACCGCCTGCGGGCGGTTTTTTTATGGCTGTTATTCTTCAACCTCTTCATCCTGGCGGGTCTGCACAGCCCATCGCTGCGCCGATTCCGGCACCGTAAACGCAGGGGAGCGACGGAAGTGCTCGCCAATCAGCACGAAGGCAACGTATTTACCCCGTAACATCCAGACATCGCGAAAACCATCCACTTTCAGGGCATGGTCAGGCGGCGCGGGTTCAACGCGGGGCACATAGCTAATAACCTGGCGGTTTTGTTGACGAAGAGGTTTCATAAGCGACGGGTTCACTAAAGCAAATTCTTAAAGCAGGAAATTTCTATCATAGCCGATTCTCCCCCCACCCGTCGCGCCTGACGTGAGGCAGATGGCTCCTTTCGCTAATCACTTATCTGAAAACGCTTAGTTCGCCTGCTAATTCATCACATTGTTCTATCCTTAATAGGGTTTTCAGGAACGAACAAAGGAGAATCGTGCAATGTCGAACAATGATAAACCTCATCAAGCCCCTATTCATGGCACCGAAGAATCTCAACCGGGAATGGACTCACTCGCCCCTGCGGATGGCTCTCATAAACCGTCGCCGGGCCTGTCCGCGCCGGGCGAGCAACCTACTGCACCGGGAAGCGTGAAGTCGCCCGATGCGGATAACGAGAAGTTAAAATCTCTCGACCCGCACCGCAAAGGGGGTGAAGGCTATGCGCTGACCACCAATCAGGGCGTGCGCATCGCCGATGACCAGAACTCCCTGCGCGCCGGAACGCGCGGCCCGACGCTGCTGGAAGATTTCATCCTGCGGGAAAAAATCACCCATTTCGACCATGAGCGTATTCCTGAGCGTATCGTTCACGCTCGCGGCTCCGCGGCGCACGGCTATTTCCAGCCGTACAAGAGCCTGAAAGCGATCACGAAGGCGGATTTCCTTTCCGACCCGAACAAAATCACACCGGTATTTGTGCGCTTCTCTACCGTACAGGGCGGCGCGGGTTCGGCCGATACGGTGCGTGATATCCGCGGCTTCGCCACCAAATTCTATACCGAAGAGGGCATTTTCGACCTCGTCGGGAATAACACCCCGGTTTTCTTCATTCAGGATGCGCATAAGTTCCCTGACTTTGTCCATGCGGTAAAACCAGAGCCACACTGGGCCATACCGCAGGGACAAAGTGCGCATGACACCTTCTGGGACTACGTCTCCCTGCAACCGGAAACCCTTCACAACGTGATGTGGGCGATGTCTGACCGGGGGATCCCACGCAGCTATCGCACCATGGAAGGGTTTGGTATTCATACCTTCCGTCTGATTAACGCTGAAGGTAAAGCGACGTTTGTGCGTTTCCACTGGAAACCGGTCGCGGGGAAAGCATCCCTGGTGTGGGATGAAGCACAGAAGCTGACAGGGCGCGATCCGGACTTCCACCGTCGCGAACTGTGGGAATCCATTGAAGCCGGTGATTTCCCGGAATACGAGCTGGGATTACAGCTGATCCCGGAAGAGGACGAGTTCAAATTCGACTTCGACCTGCTCGACCCGACCAAGCTTATTCCTGAAGAGCTGGTGCCGGTTCAGCTGGTGGGCAAAATGGTGCTTAACCGCAACCCGGATAACTTCTTCGCGGAGAATGAGCAGGCTGCGTTCCACCCGGGCCATATTGTGCCGGGGCTGGATTTCACCAACGATCCGCTGCTACAGGGCCGTCTGTTCTCTTACACCGATACGCAGATCAGCCGTCTCGGTGGACCGAACTTCCACGAAATTCCTATCAACCGTCCGACCTGCCCGTACCATAACTTCCAGCGTGACGGGATGCATCGCCAGGATATCGATACCAACCCGGCGAACTACGAGCCAAACTCCATTAACGATAACTGGCCGCGTGAAACCCCGCCGGGGCCAAAACGTGGCGGATTTGAGTCGTATCAGGAGCGCGTGGACGGAACAAAAATTCGCGAGCGCAGCCCGTCATTCGGCGAATATTACGCTCAGCCTCGCCTGTTCTGGAACAGCCAGACCCCGATTGAACAGCAGCACATTATCGGCGGTTTCAGCTTTGAGCTGAGCAAAGTGGTGCGTACCTACATTCGCGAGCGCGTGGTCGACCATCTGGCGCATATTGATATCCAGCTTGCTCAGGGCGTGGCGAATAATCTCGGCATCACGCTGACTGACGAGCAATGCCATGCCGCACCGCCAAAAGACGTGAACGGGCTGAAGAAGGATCCGTCCCTGAGCCTGTACGCGGTACCTGGCGGGTCAATTAAAGGCCGCGTAGTGGCTATCCTGCTGAATGATAAACCGCGCGCCAGCGACGTGCTGGGGATCATGAAGGCGCTCAAAACCCAGGGCGTACATGCCAAACTGCTTTACTCCCGCATGGGTGAAGTGACAGCCGACGATGGCTCTGTCCTGCCAATTGCCGCGACCTTCGCCGGGGCACCGTCGCTGACGGTTGACGCGGTGATTATGCCGTGCGGCGACGTTGAGAGCCTGCTCGGTAACGGTGATGCCGCCTATTATCTGCTGGAAGCCTATAAGCACCTGAAGCCAATCGCCCTGGCAGGCGATGCGCGGAAGTTTAAATCTCTGCTGAAGGTACCGGATCAAGGGGAAGAAGGCATTGTCGAAGGTGATAACATTGACGATGCGTTTATGACCCGGTTGTTTGACCTGCTTGCCGCGCACCGTGTGTGGTCGCGCAGCAGCAAGACCGACCAGATACCGGCGTAAAAAAAGCCGGGTGGCGCTGCGCTTACCCGGCCTACATTTCGATTGCTTATGTAGGCCCGGTAAGGCGAAGCCGCCACCGGGCTTTAACTCAAAGATCCCTGAACGTCCCCAGACGATACCCACGCTCGGCAATCGCGTACTTCAACGACGCCGACGTCAGCACATCCAGTTCCGCCAGACGCGGCCAGCAATAGGCGCTCTTACGTACGATGTTATCGACAAACGCCGGGTGCGCCATTACCTCAAGCGAGCGCTCCCCTTTCGCGGCGGACTCATCCAGCACCTTCAGGAACAGCGCTTCGTCGATCTCGTCGCCATAAAATGCGCTGCTGAACCCCTCCGTTGACGTCACCGCGACGTCCGGCAGCCCGCGCACCTCACGATCCACGCGCATCGCCACGCCTTTACGTTGCGCAAACTCTGCCACAAGCGGGAAAATCGCCGGGATCATATGCACATGATGATGGCTGTCAATATGGGTAGGCTCGCGGCCAAACACATCCACAAAGCGGTTAAACTGGCAATCCAGCTCGCGGGCAATCTCATCGAGCGGCAGAGCGTCCTGCTCCGCCATTTCCCAAATCCATTTCCCCAGCTGGCCGTCGCGCGTCAGGCCCGGCATTGGCGAAAGGGGCAACCCAAGCGTCAGCACAAAGTGCATGCCCACGCCCAGCTCGGGCAGCTCACGGCTTAACTGCGCCGCATGTTCCACCGCCTCACCGTTGATGAGCGCTGTTGTAGAGGTCACGACGCCCCGGCGACAGGCTTCAATAATGCCGTAATTCTGCCCTTTTGACAGGCCAAAATCATCGGCATTGACGATCAGCAGGTTTTCCATCGCGCCTCCTCTTAACGGTGTGTGAGTTTCAGTTTCTCAACCGTTGCAGCAAAGTTTGGCAGCCATTTTTCATGCGCCAGGATCATCTCACTCGCGAGTTTTTCAGCGTCACGGTCAGAATGCACCAGCGGGCTGAGGTTCAGCGCCAGCAGCACGTCATTCAGTTCGCCGCTCAGGGCCGCATTGCTCGCTGCCACTTCAAAGCCTTTGATGGTGTGAATCAGCCCCATCACCTTATCGTCGAAGTGGGTAATGCGGGGATGCGGTTTTGCCCCCTCGCGCCCAAGGATGCAGGTCATCTCAATGGCCCAGTCTGCCGGGATATTGTCGATGTGCCCATGATGGGGAACGTTCACATAGTGCTCGGCCTGCTTGTCATTGTAAATGGCGTTAATCACTTCACACGCGGCATCCGAATAGTATGCCCCGCCGCGCTGCTCCAGCTCTTTCGGTTTGACGTTCAGGTTCGGATCTTTATACAAATCAAACAGCTGCTTCTCTACTTTCTGTACAACCTGAGCGCGTGCGCCACCTTTGTAGTATTCGCCCATTTCAATGGCCAGCATCTCTTTCTGCTTGAAGTAGTAGAGCAGATACGAGCACGGCAGCAGATTCAGGGAGCGGATCAGCCCTTCGCTGAACGGCAGATCGAAAATGTTTTTCACCGAGGCCGCGGTCAGGCGACCAGAGGCGACGCCGTCGAGCAGTTCCGCAAAGCGCGATTGCCCGTTCACTATCACATCTTTGATAAAGACCATGTGATTCAGGCCGAACAGATCAATGGAGAGATCATCGTTATCGGTCAGTTCCAGTACATCGCGGATGAACATCTTCATGCCAATCGGAATATTGCAGACGCCGATAAAGCGTTTGAAACCGGTGTGGCGATAGACTGCCTCTGTGACCATCCCGGCCGGGTTGGTAAAGTTGATCACCCAGGCGTTCGGGCAGATCTCCTCCACGTCTTTAATGATGTCAAAAATGACCGGAATAGTACGCAGGCCTTTAAACAGGCCACCTGCCCCGTTGGTTTCCTGGCCCAGATAACCGTGGCTCAGCGGAATGCGCTCGTCCAGCTCACGCGCCTTCAGCTGGCCGACGCGCAGCTGCGTGGTCACGAAGTCAGCATCTTTCAGTGCCAGGCGGCGATCCAGCGTTTTATGCACGGTTAAGGGCACGCCCGCTTTTTCAACCATGCGTTTGCACAGTTCAAAAATAATATTCAGCTTCTCCTGACCTTCTTCAACATCCACCAGCCATAATTCGCTGACCGGTAATTCATGATACCGTTTCAGGAAACCTTCAAGTAATTCCGGGGTATAGCTGCTGCCGCCACCAATGGTTACGACTTTTAATTTCTGTTGCATAATATCTCCCTTAGCGTATCAGGTTAATCGCCTGCAAGGTATAGCGTACTCTTCCCGCTATTTGGGCAAGCCATTACGTCACTGTTCCTGGCGGATAAACCGCCGAAAGTTAATTAATTACCGTTAAATTTTTGCGGTAACTGTTCGGTGTGAATGAAGTCAATTTTTTAAAGGTTTTAATAAACAGGCTGGGGCTGCTGTAACCCGATTCGTAAGCGATATCGGTGACAGAGTAGTTAGTAATTTCCAGCTGTTTTTTGGCAAAGTTAATGCGGATTTCATTAATGATTTGCACAGGCGTTTTACGGTAATAACGCTGCGTGGCGCGCGTCAAATATTCCTGCGATTTACCCGACAGCGCCACCATATTCTCCAGGGCGTTATCGCTGAACTGTCCTTTATCGTGCATCAGCTCCACGGTACTGCGCAGCCACTGAGGAATATCATCCACCACCTGCTGTTCTTCACGGTGATGGCGGAGGCGATTCATGACGTAGAACGTCACGGTTTCAATAAATTCATCAAATTCATTGTCGCGGAAATTCAGCGAGGCGATAACCGTTTCAATCCAGGTCATAAACTCATTTTTAACGCGATACACCTGTGACGCCACAAAGCAGAACGGAACCAGCGGCAGATAGTGCTTCTCGAAGAAACGCCTGCTCACCCCTACGTTCAGAATGCGTGTCGCACCAAACTCATAAAAGCTCTGGTGATAAGATCCCATTGGCAGGAAGACGAAATCGCCACGCTCAAGCAGGACGCGCTTACCGTTGATCTCCTGATAGTAGCGGCCGGTCAGAACAATCGTGAACTCGTAGTAGTCATGCTGGTGCAGACCGCTGGCGCTCTCCGTTTTGTTGTAAATCACCACGTGAAAATTTTTGCCATTAAACAGCTGTTGCTCATGTGCGGTTTTGATTTCCATCGTGCTGACCTCCTGCTACTTCAACTGACTTATTGCATCTTCTCGTGAAGCTCGATGAGCTCCGCTACCAGCTCGCGTGCCAGCATGGAGGTCATCAGATGATCCTGCGCATGTACCAGCACCAGACTCACTTTCATCTTCCCTTCGCCCTGGTCGCTTTCGATGAGCTTCGTCTGCACCAGATGCGCTTCGTTTAACGCTGTACGGGACTGCTCCATCATGGTTTTCGCGGCAACGAAGTCGCCCTGCTTAGCCTGCTTAAGCGCCGCATACGCCAGGCTGCGTGCCTGCCCGGAGTTGATGATGAGGCCCATCACCACCTCTTCCAGATCGTTCTCTGCGGTTTCTTCGGCAACGATACTCTCTAAATCTAACATCTTTAAGCTCCTTTCCGCTGGCGCGGGTTGCCCCGCGCCGTGCAATTTTAGAATTTCAGTGCGAGGGCGATATCCTCTTCGCTCTCTTCTTCATCGATAACCGTTGCGGCCTTGTTCGCAATCGCCACGAACGGCATGTAGAGCAGGGTTGCAATCCCGAGGTTGAATATCGCCAGCAGGAAGGCCGCCACGCTACCGTTGGTGTTGAAGAACGCGCCCAGACCAGCCGGCATCGTCCACGGCGCAATGTTGGTCACCGGCGGGATAATGCCCAGGTAGTACGCCGTCAGCGTAATCGCGGCCAGCAGCGGCTGAACCAGGATGAAGGGAATGAACATCACCGGGTTCATGATAATTGGCAGACCAAACAGGATCGGCTCGTTAATCTGGAAGATGCCTGACGGCAGGGCCAGCTTCGCAACCTGACGATGGTCGGCGCGGCGAGAGACAATAAAGACCGCGATGATCAGACCCAACGTCGCCCCGGTACCGCCCAGGAAGATATAGGAGTCAAGCATCGGCTTCGCCCACACATGGAAGGTTTTACCGGCCGCCAGCGCCGCATCGACGGAGCCGTACTGCTGGTAAAGCGCGACGTTTTCCAGTGCCCATGGGGTCATAATACCGCTGTCCAGCGCCGCCAGTGCCAGTGAACCATGCACGCCGAAGAACCACAGCAGGGAGGTAAAGATGACATACGCCCAACCGACCACGCTACCCATCGACGCCAGCGGCGTTGAGATAGAGTCCATAATGATCTGGTGGAAGTTTGTGCCCCAGTGAGAGAGCGCCCAGGCAATAATCCCCATGATGGAGAGAATAATGAAGCCCGGAATCAACGCGGAAAATGAACGAGAAACGGAGGCCGGAACGCTATCCGGCAAGCGGATAACCCAGTTACGGCGAATAATGAAGGTGAACATTTCGGCCACCACCAGCCCGATAATAATACCGGAAATGATGTTTGCCCCACCCAGCCAGTTGGCGCCAACGGCGTAAGCGTCACCCACGCTGTACGGTGTGACGGTCATGAACGCGGCAATGGACAGTAAGCCTGCCGCCAGCGGATCAACTTTACGCTCTTCCGCCAGCGCCATTCCGATAAAGAAAGGCGCCATTAGCGACATAATACCCAACGTACCGTTGTATACGTTGCCGCCAATGGCTTTTAAACCATTAAGGGTTTCAATAGTTGAAGCATCTAACCTAATTCCTAATGAATAAAAAAAGGAACCTTCTCCAAAGCTCAGAAAAACGTTGTTAATTAAAACGAACATTGCCCCGGCTAATGTCAACGGCATTAATTTAATAAAGCCGTTCTTAATGGCATTAACGTGAGGCTGCTTTCCTATTTTAACAGCAAAAGGAAGGAGTACCTTTTCAAGTGAAGCGATGACTTTACTCATAGGAAAATACCCTTAAAGGCCGCAACGACCGTTACGGCATATTGTGTGTGAAATAACTCTTTGACGGGAAAAATAAAAAATTAATTAGCAGCTTTTTTAATCGCCGCAACGGCAGCTTTTAATACACCTAAACCATCGATCTTGCCGTATAAAATGGAATCGATCACTTCGACCGGCTTATTGGGTAGCAGACGTTGAATTTCTGGCAGCATATAAGCGATTTGCGGCCCGAGTAAAATAACGTCTGCTGTCTGGCCCTTCTCGCCCGCCAGCGTTTCCGGAAACGCCTCAATCACCACAGGGACTTCATACTTTTCGGCCTGCGCGCGCATTTTGGAAACCAGCAGCGAAGTGGACATGCCCGCAGAGCAGAACAGATAGATATGTTTCTTTTCCATGATAACTTCCCTCTTGTTTGGCTACCCGCCGTCGCGCTATCACTCGACTCGCTATCCTGGCTGACGGGCAGTGTGCTGAACATTGTTTGTCGTTGAAGTGAGTATACGCAATGGTACAGGGAGGGGATAATTCTGGATAGACTGAAATTGTCTCTCATTGACCTGGCTTGTTGACTACCTTCACATTTCAGGCAAATAATTCGCGCCAAGAAATAAGATTTACGTATGCATAAAAAAACCGGCCTTCAGGCCGGTTTGTTAGCACTCTCAGGCAAGCATGCTTACTGTGCCTTAGGTGCCTGTGGGTCGGTGTCGTATTCGGCACAGGTCTGGTAACCAGAATTGATCACGTGACCCGTATCATCCAGGGCGACAAAGTAGGTCTCTGCCTTACCATCACGTTGACCCAGAATATAGGTCTGGCAGGTACCACGCGCGTGGATCATAGTGACTTCTGAAGAAGGTTTACCGGCAATGGCTGCAACCTGGGAACGCGTCATGCCTTTTTTGACGTCTTTTACCACTGGCTGTGTGAACTGATCTTTAGTGCGATCGTAAGCTGTACACCCTGCCAGCATAGTCAGTACCGCCGCTGCGCTTAAAATTCCTGCTACGTTCTTGTTCATATTCCGTCCTCTTGTTTATCAGCGTGTTAACTAAGCATGGGATAAAAATTACTATTGTTCAACTTTGCGAGTTACGCCAGACGAATTTCGGAAAATTCTAATAAAACAACGGTAAGCTGCTAAATCGCTGTAAAACAGTACACTCAAAACTGTGATCCTTGTCGTTTCCCCGACAAAGGGTTAGTTTTAACAGATCACACTTTCTGTTTGGTTCTGCATAGGGAGGGCGTAATGGCTCTGCAACAAGAAATTATTAAGGCGCTGGGCGCGAAACCTGCGATTGATGCCAATGAAGAGATCCGTCGTAGCGTTGATTTTTTGAAAGCTTACCTGTCTGCACACCCTTTCCTGAAGACGCTGGTGCTGGGCATCAGCGGCGGTCAGGATTCCACTCTGGCCGGTAAGCTGAGCCAGATGGCCATCTCCGAGCTGCGTGACGAGACCGGTGACATCGCGCTGCAATTTATTGCCGTACGTCTGCCGTATGGCGTGCAGGCCGACGAGCAGGACTGTCAGGATGCGATTGCGTTTATTCAGCCGGACCGTGTTCTTACCGTAAACATCAAAGGTTCGGTACTGGCCAGCGAGCAGGCCCTGCGTGAAGCCGGTATTGAACTGAGCGATTTTGTCCGCGGCAACGAGAAAGCCCGTGAGCGCATGAAAGCGCAGTACAGTATCGCAGGGATGACCAAAGGGGTCGTCGTCGGCACTGACCACGCCGCGGAAGCCATCACCGGCTTCTTTACCAAATACGGCGATGGCGGCACGGATATCAACCCCCTCTTCCGCCTGAACAAGCGTCAGGGTAAGCAACTGCTGGCGGCATTGGGCTGCCCGGAGCACCTGTATAAGAAGGCGCCAACGGCGGACCTGGAGGACGATCGCCCTTCCCTGCCGGATGAAGCCGCGCTGGGCGTTACGTATGACAACATCGATGATTATCTGGAAGGCAAAACGCTCGACGAAGGTACCGCTAAAATTATCGAAGGCTGGTATCTGAAAACCGAGCATAAGCGCCGTCCGCCCATTACGGTGTTTGATGATTTCTGGAAAAAGTAAAAGCAAAACGGTAACTCCGCTTTGCAGGCCGGGTAAGGCGTAGCCGCCACCCGGCTCTTTTTTAACCACCAAACACCTGCTACACTGTATGCCTGAACAGTATATGGAGCAGTATGTGAGCAGGCGTCAATCCGCCCCGCGTCTTGAGTTCGAAGCGGCGGCTATCTACGAATATCCCGAGCATCTTCGCCCCTGGCTTGAGGCACTGCCTAAACAGCCTGGCGTCTATTTCTTCCACGGCGACAGCGACACCATGCCGCTCTATATCGGCAAAAGCGTGAATATCCGCAGCCGGGTGATGTCGCACCTGCGTACGCCGGATGAAGCATCGATGCTCAGGCAGTCCCGGCGGATCACCTGGATCGAGACGGCAGGCGAACTGGGCGCGCTTCTGCTCGAAGCCCGGCTCATCAAGGAACAGCAGCCGCTGTTTAACAAACGCCTGCGCCGCAACCGCCAGCTGTGTTCCTTACAGATTAACGCAGGAAAACCGCAGGTCGTTTATGCCCGGGAAGTGGATTTTTCGCATGAACCCAATCTTTACGGTCTGTTTGCCAATAAACGTGCCGCACTGCAAACCCTGCAATCCCTGGCTGATGAATTACAGCTTTGTTACGGCCTGTTAGGACTGGAAGCCACCACCCGCGGTCGCGCCTGTTTCCGCTCCGCGCTGAAACGCTGCGCCGGGGCGTGCTGTGGAAAAGAGAGCGTTGAAGAACATCATGCCCGGTTTATGGCTGGCCTGGCCTCTATCAGCGTTAACTGCTGGCCGTGGGAAGGCGCGGTGGCGCTGAAAGAAACCCGCGATGGGATGACGCACTATCACATCATCCGCAACTGGCTCTGGCTTGGCGCCGTTGAAAATCTGGATGACGCTACCGCCCTGCTGCGCACCCCTGCCGGGTTCGATCAGGATGGTTACAAAATTCTCTGCAAGCCACTGTTAACCGGAAAATATGAGATCATCGTCCTCAATGACCCGGCAGCCAGGTAATTTCACTGAACAGCAGCGACCCCTTCGTTTCCAGTAAACGGAGGGTATGACTGCCCGCTTCCCAGCTGGCGCCCTGATCGGCGGTCAGTAATTTGTCGCCCAGTTGCCAGGCGCCACTTAATACGAAGGCCACCCCACCGCGTGAAGCGAAGGTAGTGAACGTCCGGGTAGCAACGCGCACCTTTGCCTGACAGCAGTCCCGTCGGGTCATGATGTTGAAGTCCATCGACATCTGCCCCTCAGTGAGCACGGCTTTCACCGCCAGATCGCCCGCAAATCGGTAAGGCTGATGATGCTTCAGGGTATGACAAAACGCCCTGCCTGCATCCAGGGTCACCTCGCCGCCCTCCAGCAGCGTAATCACCCGGTCAACGCCCGGGAATGCGGAAAATTCGCCGTTACTGGCGATGGAGGCAATACTGGCCCGCCAGAAAAAATCCCGCGTCGCGGGAGGAAAACAGCAAATCTCACGCGTCTCACCCGCACCATTACGCCAGAGACTGACCGGCATTTTACGGATATCAAAGAATTCCATGACCACTCCTGAAGGACGCACCGTGCGCCAGGGCATTTTCACAGACGTATTATCGGCAGCAGTCAGGCCAGACCTTAGGGATGGGATAAAAGAAAAACCGCCGGTCCTGTCCACAGCGTTTTCGCTTTTGTAGACAGGAGCCCGGCGGTCTTAAGAGAGTGAACCGATTATTCGGTTGGTGCAGGCATTTTACCTTCCGGCGCTGCACGTTCTGTCAGACGCTTCTCAAAATTGGCATTAAATTGCTTTTTCTGTTCCGGCGTCAGAATGTTGTAAATCTTGTTCTGAGTTTCCATGTGGGCCAGCATGCGCGCTTTATGCTGCTCGGCCATTTTGTCGATCTGCGCTTCCGCTTTTGCTTTATCGAAGCTGTCGCTGGCAATGATGTCATGCATTGCGCGGCGCTCTTCCAGCGGAGGACGTTTCATCTGGTCACGCTGGCTTTTCATGATGTCGCGGATCTGCTGCTTCTGCGCATCGGTGAGGTTCAGATCTTTAAACATCATCATCTCATGGTGCATACCCGGCTTGCCTTTATGATGCATCATCATTTTGCCTTCCGTCGGCGCGGCGGTAGTGGTCGCGGTATCGGCGGCGAACGCCATGCTGGTAGCGCCCAGAGCCAGGGTAGAGGCAACAAACAGTGCAGTTAATTTACGCATAATGTCTTTCCTTACTTTCAGTTATTCTTCGGCGCTATGCCGTGTTGACGAGATTAACTTTACGGGGTTTATCGTCAATTAGTCAGAGCAACGGTAAAACAATGAAAGTGTAAAAAACAACTTTTCGCCAATTGTGGAGAAATTAAGGAAAAAGCGTGGAGAGATGAAACAAAAATATTCAACAGGATGATTTTAAAGAGATTATGGAGAAGTATAGCGAAGTGTCGTTTAATAATAAAGCAATTCTCCAGGAATATTCCGCAAACAATACCAGAGCGCTTTTAACGCTAAGAAATTTATTCTTCATTTCCCCTCCGGTCTGCGCGAGGGGAGACGATCAGGGCATTTTTTCCAGCATCAGGCCAGCTCGCAAACCAAACGCGACCGACGGATTAGGAAATAAAACATATTCCGTGGATTTCTGTACCGCATAGCGCGTCTCACCATCTTCCGCCAGCAGGACGCCCTGGCGAAACGGCGTAAAGTTCAGCGTATGGGGCGCCATATGTAGCTGGAAAGCCTCGCTTTGACGCGTGATCTGCTGCACGACCCGATAGCGCACAACGGGTTCCCGGGAGGGTTCCGGCGCAACCCCGGCAAGCAACGCCCGAAGCGCCTGATGCGTAGGGGCAAAACGCGTCAGGTCGTTTTGCCCGAACGGCAGCGCTTTTCCCAGCTCCAGGGTGCAGGATAACGCGCCAACATTCTCGCAGGTGAAGTGGGTAAACGTGCCGCCTGGCGTCTGGTGGAAAACCAGCGCCTCCAGCCCCGCGTCGCCAAGCCAGGTCAGAAACGCCTCATCCCACGGCTGATGACGCTGCGGTAACACGCCAAAACGCACGTGGTACGAGGCGCGAATGGCCGTATGCAGATCGAGGTGCCAGCGCGTTTCCCCCGCCCCGGCAAAAAACGCCGTAACCACCTTCTCCAGCCATTGCGCGCGTGTCGTCTCATCACTCTGTGGAAACTGCGCCCAGCGACCACCAAACATGCGGTTGATGTCGCTCACGAGATACCGTTTATTTTGCGCCAGCGCAGGCGGATTTCCCAGCACCACCAGCAGACGGCAGTGCAGCGTGATCTCAGCGCGAAACAGCGCGCGCAGCAAAAGATCGACAATCTCCACGGGTGCGGTTTCGTTTCCGTGAATGCCGGTCGAAAGCAGCAGCGACAGGTCATATTCCCCCGTCGGCGTCAGTTCAAGCACGCCCCGCCCCAGCCATCGCCAGTGGAACGAGGGGCCTTCCCCCTCGTGCCGCTCCGGTGTCTCTTCGGCCAGCGTCAGCGCCAGTAAGTTTTCCATATCGTCTCCTTAGCGCTGGAACGGATAAACCGATCCCAGTTGCAGGATGGTCGATAATGCATCCAGCGCCTCGCGGCCTTCGCGCAGCAGATGCGGATCAACCAGATCGGCCTGAACCAGACGGTCGCGATAATAGCGGTCCACCCAGTCATTGAGGGTATTGAACAGCGTGTCGTTCATCATTACCGCCGGATTCACGGCCTGCATCTCCTCCGGCGTTAACACCACGCGCAGTCGCAGGCACGCCGGTCCCCCGCCGTTGGCCATACTTTCCCGCAGATCAAACACGCGCAGTTCATCAATCGGGTTATCCGCCTGCACCAGTTCGCTCAGATAGCGCCAGACGCCCTGATGGTTGCGGGACTCCTGCGGCAGCACCAGCATCATGCTGCCATCATCCCGGCTCAGCAGCTGGCTGTTGAACAGATACGTTTCGACCGCATCCTGCACGCTTACCGCCTGCGTGGGCACCTGAATCGGCATAAATCCCGGCACGCGTTCGCGCAGCGTGGCCAGCAACTTTTCCTGATGGGCAAACGCCTGCTCGTGGCAGAACAGCACCTGACGGTTGGAAACGGCAATGACGTCGTTATGAAACACGCCCTGGTCGATCACCTGCGGATTTTGCTGGGCAAAAATCACCTGAGAAGGATTAACCTGGTTCAGCCGCGCAACCGCCTGGCTTGCGGCTAAAGTTTGTCTCGCCGGATAACGAACCGGCGCGGCGTGGCCGCCCTCTTCCCGTCCATAGATAAACAGCTGCAAACCCGGCTCGCCATAGTCGCCGCCCAGACGGTTGTGGTTTGCCGCCCCTTCATCGCCAAACATCGCGACCTGCGGCAGCGCCGAATGCACCTCGAAATGCGCTTCATGATTAAAAATGGCGCGCAGCACGCGCCCGGTGGTCTCCGCTTCGCTGGCGCGGTGGAATTTGTTGTTCAGGTTAGCAACGGTCAGATGCACTTTGCCGTCCAGCGTATCCGCCGACGGCGCAACGGTGGCGGCATTCGCCACCCACATCGAGGAGGCTGAACTGGCCGCCGAAAGCAGGTGTGGCGTCTGCGTGCCTGCTTTTTCCACCACCTGTTCATCCGTACCGCTGAACCCCAGCTGGCGCAGCACGTCCACGTTTGGTCGCTCCTGAGGCGGGATCACCGCCTGCGGGAAACCGGCATCGGACAGCGCCTTCATTTTCAACAGACCCTGCTTCGCCGCCAGCTTCGGGTTCGAGACCTGGAAACGGTGCTTCGTCGAGGCTTCATTACCGAACGACAGCCCGGCATAGTGGTGCGTCAGCCCCACGAGGCCGTCAAAGTTAACCTCACGCGCTTTCATGAGCGTCACCCTCTGTAAAATCCAGCCCCGGATTCAGCGTCTCCGGCAGCGTCAGCGCCGGGGTTTCCAGGCTTGCCATCGGCCACGCGCAGTAATCGGCGGCATACCAGGCGCTGGCGCGATGGTTGCCCGACGCCCCTACGCCACCAAACGGCGCGGTGCTCGCCGCACCGGTCAGCGGTTTGTTCCAGTTCACGATCCCGGCGCGCGCTTCCAGCAGCAGTTGTTCGAATTTCTCGCGATGCGGCGATATCAGGCCGCTCGACAGGCCGTAGCGGGTGTTGTTGGCCATCTCGATCGCCGACTCAAAATCGTCATAGCGCCAGACGCACAGCAGCGGGCCAAAGACCTCTTCATCCGGCACGTGGCTCGTCGCACTCATCTCAATAATCCCCGGCGTCAGCAGCGACGTGCCCGGCATTACCTGTTTCGGCTCCAGCAGGGTTTTCGCCCCACGCGCCACGTGCTCCTGCCACGCTTTCAGCACGTTCAGCGCCGCCTGCGCGGAGATCAGCCCGCCGATAAACGGCTGCGGCTCGGCATCCCATTTCGCGGGAACCAGACGCGCGCTCACCTCCACCAGACGCTTCACGAACGCATCCCCCTGCGCGCCGCGTTTAACCAGCAGGCGGCGGGCGCAGGTACAGCGCTGTCCGGCGGTAATAAACGCCGACTGAATGGTCAGATGGACCGCGGCATCGATATCATCCGGATCTTCCACAATCAGCGGGTTGTTGCCGCCCATCTCCAGCGCCAGAATTTTTTCCGGCTGCCCCGCCAGCTGACGATGCAGCTGATAGCCCGTTCCGGCACTGCCGGTGAACAGCAGACCGTCAATGTCGCTCAGCGCACTCAGCGCCTGACCTGTTTCACGCCCGCCCTGCACCAGATTCACCACCCCCGGCGGCAGCCCCGCCTGCTCCCAGAGTTTTATGACTGCTTCTCCGGTTAAGGGGGTTAACTCACTCGGCTTGAAGATGACGGTATTCCCCGCCAGCAGCGCAGGCACAATGTGCCCGTTCGGCAGATGTCCGGGGAAGTTATACGGGCCAAACACCGCCAGCACCCCGTGCGGACGGTGGCGCAGCGTGGCGGCGCCGTCTGGCATCTCGGTATGCTGCTCGCCGGTGCGGGTATGGTACGCCTTCACCGATATCGCGATTTTGTTGATCATCGCCGTGACTTCGGTTGTTGCCTCCCAGCGCGGCTTGCTGGTTTCGCAGGCAATGATGCGGGTCAGCTCGGCTTTATTGGCCTCCAGCAGCGCAGCAAATTTCTCAACCAGCGCCTGGCGCTCGGAGAATGGCCGTTTCGCCCATGCCGGAAACGCGCGGCGTGCAGCCTGGCAGGCCTGCTCAACCTGCCCGGCGCTGGCGTCGTTCCCCGACCAGAGCACCTCCTGACCGACCGGGTTAGTTTTTGTCCGCGCGTCACCTTCGCCCGTTACCCAGTCACCGTTAATCCATAGAGTCATGCTGTTTTCTCCTCAGGGCAGAGCCGCACCAGGCGAACCGTGTCGCCAGCGTTACATTTCAGGGCATCCAGTTGCGCAGCCGTCAGTACCAGACGCTCGCATGTTGGGTTGGTTCGCACCAGCATGGCGCGGAAGTTGGTGTAATTCTCGTTCGAGACCAGGCAGGCTGGCCACTCGCCCGGCGCGGGCTGGCCTTCTGAAACCTCAACCAGGCGGCTTTTACGGATGGCGCGAACGCGGTCAATGTCGCATTCCAGCGTCGGGCCGCCGTCGAAGATGTCGACGTAGTTACGGTAGCGAAATCCCTCTTTCTCCAGCACTGCGCGGGCCGGGGCGGTTTGCGGGTGAACTTCGCCGATCACCGCCTGCGCTTCAGGCGTTAAGAAATGGGTATAAATAGGATGCTTCGGCATCAGCTCGGCGATAAACGCCTTCTGACCGGTACCGCACAGGTAATCCGCCCGGCTAAATTCCATGGAGAAGAAGCGTTCGCCCAGACTCTCCCAGAACGGCGAATAGCCCGTCTCATCAATCACGCCGCGCATCTCCGCGACCACTTTTTCGTTGAAGCGGTCGCGAAAGGCGGCCATAAACATAAAGCGCGATTTGGAGAGCAGATAACCGTTGCCCTCTTTGCGCCAGTCCGGATCGAGAAACAGGGTGCAAAGTTCGCTGGCGCCGGTATGGTCATTACAGAGGAAGAGCGTCGGCAGCGCGTTGTAAACGTTCAGCTCTTTCGAGGCGTGGACCATCGTGCCGACGCGGTAGTTGTACCACGGATCGTTAAGCCCGACGGCCACCTCGATGGCGCAAATCCCCGCCACGGTTCCCGTGTCGGTATCTTCCAGCACGAACACATAGCCCTGTTCGCTTTTTGGCAACGTCCCCTGCCAGGTTTGCAGGGCGCGCTCGATGCGCGCCGACAGCGTTTTTTCATCGGCAGGCAGCGAGGTTAGCCCGCCCCCTGTCTTACCGGCAAGCTGCATAAGCCCGGCGAGATCACCGTGCGCAACGGGACGGATGACCATCATGATGACACCCCGGACTTCACCTGTTCGCAGGCCAGCGCAAAACGATCTAACCCGGTTCTGACCTCTTCCTCGCTGACGATCAGCGCAGGGGCAAACCGCACCACGTTAGCACCGGCAATCAGCACCATTACGCCCTGCTTTGCCGCTTCCTGTGAAATCAGCTTCGCTTTGCCGGCAAACTCAGGGGCAAGTTCACAGCCTATTAACAGCCCCAGACCGCGGATCTCTTTGAACAAGCCGGTCTGGTTATTGATGGCAGTAAGGCGCTCAACAAACCACTGGTGACGCTGCTTCACGCCGTTCAGCACCTCAGGGGTGTTGATGATATCCAGCACCTGTCCGGCGACAGCGGTTGCCAGCGGGTTGCCGCCGTATGTGGTGCCATGGGTGCCCACGGTCATCACGCTGGCGAATTTATCGGTGGTCAGCATCGCCCCCACCGGGAAACCGCCGCCGAGCGCTTTGGCTGTTGAGAGCACATCCGGGGTCACGCCATAGTGCATGTAGGCGTACAGCTCACCCGTGCGGCCCACGCCGGTCTGGACTTCGTCAAAAATCAGGACCGCGTTATGCCGATCGCACAGCTCGCGCAGCCCTTGCAGGAACGCTTTCTGGGCGGGCATGACGCCGCCTTCCCCCTGCATGGGCTCGACAATCACCGCACAGGTGGTGTCGTCAATCAGCTCGCTGGCAGAGTGTAAATCGTTATACGCCGCATGCCGGATATCCGGCGGCAGCGGCGCAAAATCCTGAGAATATGAGGGCTGACCACCCGCGCTGACGGTAAACAGCGTGCGGCCATGGAAGGCATTTTTAAATGCTACGATGCCGCTCTTGTGCGCGCCGAATTTATCGTGCGCATATTTTCGCGCCAGCTTCAGCGCCGCTTCGTTCGCTTCCGCGCCGGAATTACAGAAAAAGACTTTTTCTGCGAAAGTGGCGTCGATCAGCTTCTTCGCCAGACGCAATGCCGGTTCGTTGGTATAACCGTTGCCGGTATGCCAGAATTTCGCCGCCTGGTCATTCAGCGCCTGCCGCAGCGCCGGGTTTGCATGCCCCAGCGCATTCACCGCAATCCCACCCGCAAAGTCGATATACTCTTTGCCCTGCTGATCCCACAGGCGAGAGCCTTCCCCACGTACCGGAATAAAAGCCGCCGGAGCGTATACCGGCATCATCCATTCATCGAAATTTTCACGCGTAACTGACAGAGACATAGCGACCTCATCCGGTAAATAAAAGGTTGTTTAAATGTTAAATAATTGAGTGTTTGCACTGTGAATGTAGATTGCAGCCTTCGTGCCAGCCAGCGATAAAAATGCATAAACGGGTTGGGGTAACACAATATCAATGAGTTACAATATGGAGTTATTCACTGTTAATGCATAAATAGTGAATATTTTTACGGCAAGCGGCGCTTTGCCGCATGAAAACAAGAAAGAGTATGCAGAGGCCAAATATAATTCTGGAATTGTGATCGCTCGCGAAATTTATCGGTCCTTTATGCCCTGTTCGAGGGCAAAACGCGCCGAAATGGTGCAAATATTGCACCGTCGGCATTATCTGTCGCAGTAATTGGGCGAAGCGGATAACAGACGACGTAAATTCTGCTACCATCCTTGCACTATTCACCTTGCATTGGCAGCGACTATGAAATTTGTCTCTTTTAATATCAACGGCCTGCGTGCCCGCCCTCACCAGCTTGAAGCGATTGTTGAGCAACATCAGCCAGATGTGATCGGCTTGCAGGAGACAAAAGTTCACGACGATATGTTCCCGCTCGAAGAGGTAGCGAAGCTGGGCTATAACGTTTTTTACCACGGTCAGAAAGGCCACTACGGCGTTGCGCTGCTGACCAAAGATACGCCGGTGTCGGTGCGTCGTGGCTTCCCGGGTGACGATGAAGAGGCGCAACGCCGCATCATCATGGCGGAAATTCCTTCCGCGCTCGGCAATGTGACCGTCATCAACGGCTATTTCCCGCAGGGTGAAAGCCGCGATCATGAAACCAAATTCCCGGCCAAAGCGAAGTTTTATCAGGATCTGCAAAACTACCTGACAACCGAACTCAAAAAAGAAAACCCGGTGCTGATCATGGGCGACATGAATATCAGCCCGACGGATCTGGATATCGGTATTGGCGAAGAGAACCGTAAGCGCTGGCTGCGCACCGGCAAATGCTCTTTCCTGCCGGAGGAGCGCGAGTGGATGGAGCGCCTGCTGGGTTGGGGGCTGGTGGATACTTTCCGCACGGCTAACCCGGCGACGCAGGATCGCTTCTCGTGGTTTGACTATCGCTCTAAAGGCTTCGATGACAACCGGGGCCTGCGTATTGATCTGCTGCTGGCGAGCGCCCCCCTGGCCGAACGCTGCATCGAAACCGGTATCGACTATGACATCCGCAGCATGGAAAAACCGTCCGACCATGCGCCGGTATGGGCAACGTTCAAGCTGTAAACTTCAGTGAATATTAAAAAAATCAGTCTCCTGTGCGCCCTTTTGGGCGCATTTGTTTTGACCGTTGTTTTGCTTCCTCCAGGCATGCTCTCCCTCGACACGCTAAAAATGCACCAGCAAACGTTGCTCGATCGTGTGGAGCAGGCGCCTCTTCAGAGCGCGCTGATCTATTTTGCGGTTTACGTTCTGCTCTCCGCGCTGTCGATCCCCGGAGCCGCGCTTCTGACGCTGCTCGGCGGGGCGCTTTTCAGCCTGTGGGAGGCGACGCTGTTGGTGTCATTTGCCTCGACGCTCGGCGCCACGCTTGCCATGCTCGTCAGCCGTTATCTGCTGCGCGACTGGGTGCAACGGCGCTTTGCCGCACAGATGAGCACGATAGATGCGGGGATGGATCGCGACGGCGCACGCTACCTTTTTGCCCTGCGCCTGATGCCGTTGTTCCCGTTCTTTCTGGTCAATTTGCTGATGGGGCTAACCCGTCTCAGGGTGCGTCACTACTGGTGGGTCAGCCAGCTTGCAATGCTACCTGCCACCGTCATTTATCTGAACGCCGGACGCGAGCTGGGGAAACTCACCTCGCTGCGCGATATTCTGTCGCCGGGACTGCTGTTCGCCTTTACACTATTAGGGTTATTACCGCTGGTCACTCGCTGGCTGTTTTCCCGTTACATCCCTTCGATTAAAAAGTGAGGCATTATGCGCCGGGTGCGTTTTTGCGCGTTTCTGACGAGTCTGCTGCTGGCAACCTCTGCCTTCGCCGCAGAGAGCTGGCAATCCATTCAGCAACAGGCCACCGGGCAGACCGTCTGGTTTAACGCCTGGGGCGGTGACGAGGCCGTTAACCGCTACCTCGACTGGGTAAGCGGCGAGATGAAAACGCACTACGCCATCAACCTGAAGATCGTTCATCTGGCCGATGCCGCCGACGCGGTGAAGCGGATCCAGACGGAACATGCCGCAGGACGCAGCAGTAACGGGTCGGTGGATCTGCTCTGGGTAAACGGGGAAAACTTCCGCAACCTGAAAGCGGCAAACCTGCTGCTCACCGGCTGGGCGAAAACCCTGCCCAACTGGCGCTACGTCGATACCCGTAAACCGGTAACGGAAGATTTTGCCATCCCGACCGATGGGGCAGAATCCCCGTGGGGCGGCGCGCAATTAACCTTTATCGCCCGTAAAGCGAGTACGCCGACACCACCGTCAGATCCCCACGCGCTGCTGGTATACGCCCGACAGCACCCTGGCAAGGTGAGCTATCCGCGACCGCCGGATTTTACCGGCACGGCGTTTCTTGAGCAGCTACTGCTGGCGCTGACCGCCCATCCGGAGGCGTTAAAAAACGCGCCGGACAGTACCTTTGCGCAGGTCACCGCGCCGCTGTGGGATTACCTTGATACGCTGCACCCCCTGCTGTGGCGCGAAGGGAACGATTTTCCTCCGTCGCCTGCGCGCATGGATACGCTGCTGGCCAGCGGCAGTCTGAACCTGTCGCTCACCTTTAACCCCGCCCATGCGATGCAAAAGGTGGCGAGCGGTGAACTGCCTGCCGACAGCTACAGTTTCGGCTTTCTCAAAGGCATGATCGGCAACGTCCATTTTGTCGCTATCCCGGCAAACGCCAGCGCGAGCGCAGGCGCGAAAGTGGTGGCGAATTTCCTGCTGTCACCGCAGGCGCAGATCCGCAAAGCTAATCCTGCCGTCTGGGGTGACCCGAGCGTGCTGGATGGCGAAAAACTGCCTGCGAAAGCGGCAAAACAGCTTCGCGCCTTTACCCCCTCAGGCACGCCTGATGTACTTCCCGAACCTCACGCCGCCTGGGTTAACGCCCTGGAGCAGGAATGGCTTCGCCGCTACGGGACCCGCTAAGCGGGCTGGTCTGGGCGGCAATGGCGGTCATCTATCTGCCCCTGCTTCCCGCCAGCGGCATGCTGCTGGCCCCGGCGTTTTCACTCAGTAACTGGGCGACGCTGTTTGCCGACCCGCAGCTGCCGCGGGCGCTGGCCGCCACGCTGGTTTCCACGCTTATCGCGACGCTGGGCTCTCTGTTTATCGCTCTGATCCTGCTTGCGCTTCTCTGGCCGGGTGAAGGCTGGCAGCGCCTGAGCACCCGTCTGCCGTGGCTGTTAGCCGTGCCGCACGTCGCCTTCGCCACCAGCGCGCTGCTGCTGTTTGCGGAAGGGGGGCAGTTTTACCGGATCTGTACGGTCTGTTCGCCGCAGCTTGACCGCTACGGTATCGGGCTTGGCCTGACGCTTGCGGTCAAAGAGAGCGCGTTCGTTCTGTGGGCAATCTACGCCGCGCTGCCTGAAAAGCGTCTCGCACAGCAGAAAATCGTCCTGCATACCTTCGGCTACGGACGAATTCAGGCGCTCAACTGGCTCGTCCTCCCGGCAATCGCCCCCGCATTGGGCGCCGTGATGCTGGCGGTGCTGGCCTGGTCGCTTTCCGTGGTGGATGTGGCGATTGTGCTCGGGCCAGGCAACCCGCCTACGCTGGCGGTACTGGCCTGGCAGTGGCTCGCCCAGGGCGATGCACAACAGCAAACAAAGGGAACGCTGCTGTGTCTGGTGTTGCTCCTGCTGCTGGCGGCGCTTGCCGCGGTGGGATACGGCTTCTGGACGGCATGGCGGCGCGCCCAGCGTGACCCCTCCGGAGTTCGTCGCGCTTCGCATACTGCGCTGCCCGCACGGACGTTGGGCGGGTTACTGCCGCTGTGCGGCGTGCTCTGTGCGCTGGTTCTGCTGATGCTGGCACGCCGGGACGACATCGGCCCCGTCAGCGACAGCCTTTCACTGGGACTGCTGTCCAGCCTGACAGCGCTGGCCATCCTCATGCTCTGGCTTGAGTGGGGACCCCAGCGCGGCGCGGTGTGGGTCTGGCTGCCGCTCGCCCTCCCGGCGCTGCCCCTCGTGTCCGGGCAATATGCCGTGGCGCTGTGGCTGGGCATCGACGGCCAGTACGCTGCGGTGCTCTGGAGCCATATGCTCTGGGTTCTCCCGTGGATGCTCCTGGTGCTGCAACCGGCCTGGCGCAGGCTCGATCCCCGGCTTATCCTCACCGCCAGAACGCTGGGCTGGCGACAGGCGAAAATTTTCTGGTTGGTGAAATGCCCCCTGATGATTCGTCCGGCCCTGCTGGCCTTTGCCACCGGCTTTTCCGTGAGCATGGCCCAGTACATGCCGACCCTCTGGCTGGGAGCGGGACGTTTCACCACCCTGACGACGGAGGCGGTCGCCCTCAGCAGCGGCGGCAGCATTCCGATCCTCGCCAGCCGGGCGCTGGGTCTGTTGCTGTTGACCAGCAGCGTATTTGCCCTTGCCGCGCTGCTCTCCCGGCTCGTGGGCCGTCACAGACAAGGATTACGTTAATGCTGAACGTGAAAAATCTCACCATTGCGCCACTCTTCCGTGAGGTCAACTTCCGCGTCCCGGCGGGGGAGATTGTCACGCTGATGGGGCCCTCCGGGAGCGGGAAATCGACCCTTTTCGCCTGGATGGTGGGGGCGTTATCCGCTGATTTTAAGGCGCACGGCGAGCTGTGGCTGAACGATCGTCGCTGCGATCTGCTCCCCGTGGAAACGCGCGGGATCGGCATTCTGTTTCAGGATGCCCTGCTGTTTGACGCCTTCAGCGTGGGGCAAAACCTGATGCTGGCGCTGCCGGCGCACATCGTCGGGCGCGCCCGCCGCAACGCGGTAGAACAGGCCCTGGACACTGCCGGGCTGGCAAACCAGTACGCCAGCGATCCGGCGACCCTGTCCGGCGGCGAGCGCGCCCGGGTCAGCCTGTTGCGCGCTCTTCTCGCCCAGCCGCAGGCATTGCTGCTCGACGAGCCGTTCAGTCGACTGGATAAAACGCTGCGCGCCTCATTCCGGGCGTGGGTATTCGAGGTTACTCGCCAGCGCAGGATCCCGGTGGTGCTGGTCACGCATGATGAGGACGATATTCCGCCCGGCGGCGAGGTGATTGAGATTTCTCGCTGGCAATAATGTGCTAACGCAATGTTTTTGGCTTCAGGAGAGACGACAATGCCCCCCTCTTTTAATGACGTCAGGTTTTTCGATGAAACGTGTTTCTCAACTGACCGCGCTGGCCCTGCTCTGCGGCCTCGCCTCACTCTCCTCCACGGCGGCTGATATGCCCCACTCCCTCACGCTGGACCAGCTCCAGGCGCAAAACGGCGCGGTAATTGATACGCGCGTCAGTGCGTTCTATAACGGCTGGCCGCAGACCCTGAGCGGAACGTCCGGGCATGAACCCGCCGCGCTTAATCTCTCTGCCAGCTGGCTTGGGGCAATGAGCGATGAACAGCTCAGCGGCTGGGCAAAACAACATCGGCTTACGCCAGACATGCCGGTTGCGCTCTATGGCAACGATGATGACAACCAGACCGTCAAAGCGCGGCTGGAGAAAGCGGGCTTTACCCACGTCTCCACCCTGAGCGATGCCCTGCAACAATCCGACCGTCTGCAACGTCTGGCGCATTTCGAACAGCTGGTTTATCCGCAGTGGATCCGCCAGTTGCAGCAGGGCAAACCCGTTACCGCCGCACCAGCCGGAGAATGGAAGGTGATCGAGGCTGGCTGGGGTGCGCCGAAGCTTTATCTCCTGAGCCACATTCCCGGTGCGGGCTATATCGACACCAATGAAGTGGAAAGCGAACCGCTGTGGAATAAGGTCTCTGACGAAAAGCTGAAAGCGATGCTGGCGAAGCACGGGATCCGTCACGATACCACCGTCATTCTGTACGGTCGCGACGTGTATGCCGCCGCGCGCGTGGCGCAGATCATGCTCTACGCGGGCGTGAAGGATGTGCGAATTCTGGATGGCGGCTGGAAGGCGTGGTCCGACGCCAGCCTGCCCGTTGAGCGCGGAACGCCTGCAAAGGTCAAGCCAGCCCCTGATTTTGGCGCGCCGATCCCGGGCCAGCCCCGGCTGATGGTGGATATGGAGCAGGCCCGAGGAATGCTGCACCGTCAGGACGCCTCGCTGGTGAGCATTCGTTCCTGGCCAGAGTTTATCGGTTTAACCAGCGGCTACAGCTATATCAAGCCAAAAGGTGAAATTGCCGGTGCGCGCTGGGGCCATGCGGGCAGCGACGCGACCCACATGGAAGATTTCCACAATCCGGATGGCACCATGCGCAGCGCTGATGATATTGCCGCCATGTGGAAAACGTGGAATATCCTGCCGGAGCAGCACGTTGCGTTTTACTGTGGTACCGGCTGGCGCGCGTCTGAAGCCTTTATGTACGCCCGCGCGATGGGCTGGCAGAACGTTGCCGTCTACGACGGCGGCTGGTACGAATGGAGCAGCCATCCGCAGAACCCGGTCTCCACCGGGGAGCGCGGACCGGAAAGCGCACGCTAGCGGGGAAGTGATTTCAGCGTGATGTAACCGCTCCAGATGCGCGTTGTGGTGGTCAGCCAGCACAACGCGCCAAACGTCCAGGCAAACAGCGCGAAATGCGCCGGAAACAGGCAGCACAGCGCAAACAGCGCGATGGTCTCCGTTCCTTCCGTTAATCCCCCAATGTAATAAAGCGACTTGTGCGCATAGCCGGGGTTGTCGATATCATGCTTCCCCGCCAGCGCGGCAAAGGCCAGAAAACTGCTGCCCGTCCCCATAAACGCGAACAGCAGCCAGGCGGCGGCGATCGCGTTATCAGCCGGAGCGGCCAGCGCAAAGCCAAACGGCACCAGGGCGTAGAACAGGAAGTCGAGGGCGATATCAAGAAATCCTCCCGCGTCCGTCAGGCCACGGCGACGCGCCAGCGCGCCGTCCAGACCATCCAGCAGCCGGTTCAGCACAATGGCGATCAGCGCCGCCGGATACCAGCCCAGCGCCAGAAACGGTAACGCCAGCACGCCAATCGCAAACCCGGCGAGCGTTAAGCCATCAGGCGTGATAAACGGTCTATCCAGCGCGGCGGCCAGCTGATTTAACCCGGGTTTCAGTCGGGGGTGCAGATGTTTATCCAGCATGCGGTTTACCTTTAAACGTGGCGCACAGCCCCTGAGCCGGGATATCCAGCGCGGCGTTAAAGCGGGCGGAAAGATTCTGAAAGGCAATCAGAGCCGTCATTTCGGTGATGGTCTCTTCCGTAAAGTGGCGCTTCAGCAGACTTTTGATATTTTCATCCACCTGAGGTGGCGTGGCGGTGACCGCTTCCGCATAGGCCAGCGCCGCGCGCTCCTCTTCGCTGAACAGGGTGGAATTTTGCCAGTCGCTGACGGCCTGCACTTTATCCAGCGCCCCGCTCCGCTCGGCCAGACGCAGGCTGTTGGCATCAATACAAAATGCGCAGTGGCAGATCTGCGAGACCCGCGTCATTAGCAGCGATCGCAGAACCGGCGTCAAACGCGCCTTGCGACGCTCCAGATAGCCGACAAACAGCGCCACCAGCCAGAAAAGACGCGGCATGCGCCCCCACCAGCGCGTGGGGTTCAGCACCGCGCCGAAGTGTTTTTTCTGCATGGCGGCGATGGGGCTGAGGCTGACGGGAAGGGTTTCCATGGGCGCAACCCAGGCGGATGTCTCTTTCACCTGATTCTCCTGATGACTGGACTCTTTGGAAGGGCACGATAATATGTCGTTTTTCGCTATTAATTATTGACGAACATGCTGAAAACACTCGATGTGGTTGCGGCCATCCTCGAAAAAGAGGGCAAGATTTTGCTGGCGCAGCGTCCCGAACATGCCGATCAGCCAGGAATGTGGGAATTTGCAGGCGGGAAGGTTGAAGCCGGTGAGACCCAGCCGGAAGCGCTGATCCGCGAACTGCGCGAAGAACTCGGCATTGAAGCCGTGCCCGCGCGGTATGTGGCAAGCCACCAGCGGGAGGTGTCGCAGCGGCTGATTCACCTCCACGCCTGGCATGTGCCTGAATTTAGCGGTGAGCTGAAGGCGCATTATCACTCGGCGCTGGTATGGTGCACGCCAGAAGACGCGTTCACGTATGCTTTAGCCCCGGCGGATATACCGCTGCTGGAAGCGTTTATTCTTTTACGCGACGCCAGACCAGCGGGTTTGTACTGAGGGTGCGTTCATCACGCTGGCACTGCAACAGCACGCCATCTGCCCTGACTACTGCGCCTTCGGAATAGTTTTGATCCTGATAGATACAGCACTGATTACACGGCTGCGCACGCTGGCCGCCAGCGCTAAAGACCTCTGGCGGCACGTTGACCTCGACATCCGGGCGAATGCGGTCAGCCTGTGCCCCGGCGGACACCATCAAACATAACGCGGCCATTGCGTAACGGTTCATAGACTTTATTTCCTTTGCATCGTTTATATCTATAACGGTCGATCCGGACGGGATCTTTAATTTATCTCGTCATCGCTTTTGGTTATGACGCGCGCCCTGTCATTAATTTCCCTTGCGGCATAAATTTCTGCTTGCCTCTCAAAGCGGTGCGGGTGGTATAGTCAAAAAAACGACACAAAACATCTACGCCACACGCATAAATTATTATAAGAGGTTCTTATATCTATGGATCAGACACGCTCTCTGGAAAGCTTTCTTGCCCATGTTCAGCAGCGCGACCCGCACCAAAGCGAGTTTGCCCAGGCCGTTCGTGAAGTCATGACCACCCTGTGGCCCTTCCTTGAGGAAAATCCGCGTTACCGTCAGATGGCGCTGCTTGAACGTCTGGTAGAGCCGGAGCGCGTCATCCAGTTCCGCGTGGCGTGGGTGGACGACCGCAATCAGGTGCAGGTCAACCGCGCGTGGCGCGTGCAGTTTAACTCCGCCATTGGGCCGTTTAAGGGCGGGATGCGCTTCCACCCCTCGGTGAACCTGTCGATTCTGAAATTCCTCGGCTTCGAGCAGACCTTTAAAAATGCGCTCACTACCCTGCCGATGGGCGGCGGTAAAGGCGGGAGTGATTTCGATCCGAAAGGCAAGAGCGAAGGCGAAGTGATGCGCTTCTGCCAGGCGCTGGTCACTGAACTCTATCGCCACCTTGGGCCGGACACCGACGTTCCTGCCGGGGATATCGGCGTGGGGGGGCGTGAAGTGGGTTTTATGGCCGGGATGATGAAAAAGCTCTCCAACAACAGCGCCTGCGTCTTTACCGGCAAAGGTCTGTCGTTTGGCGGTAGCCTGATTCGCCCCGAAGCGACGGGTTATGGTCTGGTCTATTTCACCGAAGCGATGCTTAAGCGTCACGGGCTGAGCTTCGAGGGGATGCGCGTGGCGGTCTCCGGCTCCGGTAACGTGGCGCAGTACGCTATCGAGAAAGCGATGGCGTTTGGCGCGCGCGTGGTGACCGCCTCCGACTCCAGCGGCACCGTGGTGGATGAAGCTGGCTTTACAGCAGAAAAACTGGCGCGTCTGTGCGAAATCAAGGCCAGCCGTGACGGTCGGGTAGCGGATTATGCCCGTGAATTTGGCCTGACCTATCTGGAAGGTAAACAGCCGTGGGGCGTGCCGGTGGATATCGCCCTGCCGTGCGCGACGCAAAACGAACTGGACGTGGATGCCGCCCGGACGCTGATTAGCAATGGCGTGAAAGCGGTAGCGGAAGGGGCAAATATGCCCACCACTATTGAAGCGACCGACCTGTTCCTGGACGCGGGCGTGCTGTTTGCGCCAGGCAAGGCGGCGAACGCTGGCGGCGTGGCAACATCCGGTCTGGAAATGGCGCAAAACGCCGCGAGAATGGGCTGGAAGGCAGAGAAAGTGGATGCCCGTCTGCACCACATCATGCTCGATATTCATCACGCCTGCGTGGAGTACGGCGGCGAGGCCTCGCAAACTAACTACGTGCGCGGGGCGAATATCGCCGGGTTCGTGAAGGTGGCCGATGCGATGATCGGACAGGGTGTGATTTAGTTTCGCTGCATTCTCGCCCTTGTAGGCCCGGTAAGCATTAGCGCCACCAGGCTTTTTTCAGGCCGCAGAGGGGCTTTCGCCGGGTGGCGGCTTCGCCTTACCCGGCCTACGGTTTAAGCGGTTGTATTTTTGGCTGCGCTTTTCTTCTTTTTGAACGGTTTCTTCGCCCCGCCGCCCGGGGCGACCATTCCCCGGAATCGCTTCACTGGCGTACTGCGCGCCTGGTCAATCAGCTGATAAAGCGTCCCTACCAGCGGCTGCATAAAGTCCTGATAACGGCACTGCTTTTCGCTGATCTGCGTCAGCACCGACTCCCAGTGCGCGGTCATGTCCGGCCTGGCGGCCAGCTCCGGCAGCGAATGAATTAGCGCCCGGCCCGGTTCTGTTGAATGGATGTAACGTCCCTTTTTCTCCAGGAAGCCGCGCTTAAAGAGCAGTTCGATGATCCCCGCGCGGGTCGCTTCCGTGCCCAGACCGTCGGTGGCGCGCAGGATCTTCTTCAGATCTTTATCCTGCACAAAACGGGCGATCCCGGTCATGGCCGAAAGCAGCGTCGCATCGGTGAAGTGGCGCGGCGGCTGGGTTTGTCGTTCAACCACTTCGCCCTTCTCGCACAGCAGTTCGTCGCCTTTGGCCACGACCGGCAGCGGCGTGCCGTCGTTCTCTTCGTCACGTTCTTTGTTGCCGAGCAGCGTGCGCCAGCCCGCTTCCGCGAGGAAACGCGCTTTGGCGATAAATTTGCCTTTGGCAATTTCCAGTTCAATAACGCACTTGCGGAACACCGCGTCCGGGCAGAACTGCATCAGATACTGACGAGCGATCAGGTTATAGACCTTTGCTTCGTTGTCGGTCAGGTTGACGTTGCTGGTGCGCGCCGTCGGGATTATCGCGTGGTGAGCATCGACTTTTTTATCGTCCCAGCAGCGGTTATGGGTATCCGGGTTTACCGCCGGTTGCGGCAACAGATCCGGCGCATGGACGCCAATGGCATTCATCACCGAGTGGCGTCCGGCGAAGTGTTCTTCCGGCAGATAGCGGCTGTCCGAACGCGGATAGGTGATCAGCTTGTGGGTTTCGTAGAGCTTCTGGCAGATATCGAGCACGTTCTGCGCGCTAAGACCAAAGCGCTTAGCCGCCTCAATCTGCAACGCCGAAAGGGAGAACGGCAGCGGTGCGGGCTCCGTTTCCCGTTTGTCGTTATAGCTGGTGACGATTGCGGGCTGGCCGGTAATGCGGTTGACTACGTGCTCCGCCAGCGGGCGATGCAGCAGCCGTCCCTCTTCGTCCTGATATGACTCACAGGCATCGCTTGGCTGCCAGACGGCGGTAAAGCGTTCGTCTTTCGGCGTGACGATATGCGCTTTGACTTCGAAGAAGTCTTTGGCGACGAAATTTTCGATCTCTTCGTCGCGACGCACCACCAGCCCCAGCACCGGTGTCTGGACACGACCGACGGAGAGTACGCCCTGATAACCCGCGTTGCGCCCGAGAATGGTGTAGGCGCGGGTCATGTTGATCCCGTACAGCCAGTCCGCACGGGCACGCGCCAGCGCGGAGACACACAGGGGAATAAATTCGCTGTTGGCGCGCAGGCGTGAAATGGCCCGCTCTACCGCCTGAGGGTTGAGGTCGTTGATCAGGCAGCGCTGCACCTGCTGGCGCTTTTCCGGCGCCAGCTCCAGGTAGTCCAGCACTTCATCGACCAGCAGTTGCCCTTCCCTGTCCGGGTCACCCGCGTGGACCACTTCCGTCGCCTCATGCAGGAAGCGCTTAATGACGTTGAGCTGTTTGGTGACGGAAGGACGCGGTTGGAGACGCCACTTTTCCGGCACAATCGGTAGATCGTTGAGATTCCAGCGGGCGTAGCGGCTGTCGTAGACATCCGGCTGCGCCTGTTCAAGCAGGTGACCGATACACCAGGTGACCACCTGCCCGTTACCGCATTCGATAAAGCCGTCGCCTTTGCGATGCGGCCTGGGCAGCACATCGGCGATGGCACGCGCCAGACTCGGCTTTTCGGCAATAAACAACCGCATCGAATTAACGGATCTCAATCATCGGGCGACCACCGCGGGCGGTCACCAGCTCACCAATGGCCGTCAGGGTGATGCCAAACTCGGCAGCCGTCGCCTGAACGTCAGCTTCAGCTTCCGGCGTCACCGCCAGCAGCAGGCCGCCGGAGGTTTGCGGATCGCACAGCAGGTTACGCCACGCTTCCGGCATTTCGCCCATTAAATGGCCGTAGCTGGCGAAGTTGCGCTGCGTCCCGCCCGGCACTGCGCCCTGAGCAATGTACTCTTCCACGCCCGGCAGCTTCGGCACATCCTGATACCAGACCTGCGCCTGCACGCCCGCGCCCTGACAGACTTCAGAGAGGTGCCCCAGCAGACCAAAACCGGTCACGTCGGTCATGGCGTTCACGCCGTCGATATTGGCGAATGCCGCACCGGCGAGGTTCATCTGGCACATCACTTCCGTTGCCAGACCGATATGCTCGGGCTTCAGCAGGGATTTCTTCTCGGCAGTGGTCAGTACGCCAATGCCCAGCGGCTTAGTGAGGAACAGCTTGCAGCCCGCCTGCGCGGTGCTGTTGCGCTTCACGCGCTCGGTCGGCACCACGCCGGTGACGGCCAGGCCGAAGATCGGCTCCGGCGCATCGATAGAGTGACCACCGGCCAGGGCAATACCCGCCTGCTGGCAGGCAAAGCGTCCGCCTTCGATCACGTCGCGGGCAATCTCCGGCGGGAGGGTGTTAATCGGCCAGCCCAGAATGGCGATCGCCATAATCGGTTTACCGCCCATCGCAAAGATATCGCTGATGGCGTTGGTGGCCGCAATGCGCCCGAAGTCGAACGGGTTGTCGACAATCGGCATAAAGAAGTCAGTGGTGCTGATAATGCTGGTGCCGTTACCCAGGTCATAAACCGCTGCATCGTCACGCGTTTCGTTACCGACAAGCAGGTTCGGGTCGACAAACTTCGCCTGCTCACTGTGCAGGATGGTCTCCAGCACTTTCGGGGAAATTTTACAACCGCAACCGGCTCCGTGGCTGTATTGCGTTAAACGAATGGTTTGCTCGCTCATGGACGTCTCCTGTCATCTCAATCGCGCTATGGTAGCGCTCATTCCATAAAGAGGTAAGTATGACTGTCTGAATTCTGCGGCGGATGCTCAGAATCCAGACAGTTTAGCGCGGGTGATTAAAAACGGCTGACGAAAGGCGTGGTGTCCGGCACGCTAATGGTGCTGGAAGCTTTAAGCTGCGGGGTGCCGAGATAGAGGAAGCCGACAATTTTATCCTGTTCGCCGCAGGAGAAACCTTCCCGCACGGCGGCGCTCCCGGTCAGCGGCCCGGTACGCCAGATGCCGTTAAAGCCCTGCGCGACGGCGGCCATCTGCATTGCCATTACCGCGCAACCGGCAGACATCTCCTGCTCCCAGACCGGCACTTTATGATCGGCCTGACATTTTGCGACTACCGCGATGATCATCGGCGCACGGAACGGCGCGTTGCGGGCTTTATCAATCCCCTTCTCATCCTGGCCTGCGGCAACAGCCCCCTGCTCCAGCAGCTGGCTGAAGCGGTCGCGCCCTTCGCCTTCAATGATAAAGAAGTGCCACGGCTGCAATGTGCCATGGTCCGGCGCACGCATTCCGGCACGCAGAATGTTTTCCAGCTGCTCGCCGACGGGTGCCGGTTCGGCCAGGCGGGAAGCGCTACGACGGTTAACAAGCAGTTCAAGTGCGTCCATTGGTTAACTCCTTTCATGAAATTTACTCACAAAATTAACACGACAGCAGAATTTGTTACAGCGTGGCAGGCGATTCCTGCTGACAAGTGGCGGTTGGGTCATTACGATAACCGCACATTACCGTCCCGTGGCGACGGAAACAGTCCTTTTCTGGTTAGGGAGAATACATGCGAACCCTTTGGCGAATCTTTGCCGGTTTCTTTAAATGGACGTGGCGACTGCTCAACTTCGTCCGCAACCTGGTGATGAACATCTTCTTCATCTTCCTGGTCCTGGTATGCGCAGGTATCTGGATGCATATCAGCAACGCAACCCAGTCGCAGCATTCGACGCGCGGCGCGTTGTTACTCGATATCACCGGCGTGATTGTTGATAAGCCATCGACCAGCAACCGTCTGGGCGTGATTGGTCGCCAGCTGTTCGGCGCAACGTCAGACCGTCTTCAGGAAAACTCCCTGTTTGATATCGTCGACACCATCCGTCAGGCCAAAGACGATCGTAACATTACCGGTATCGTGCTGGACCTGAAAGATTTTGCCGGCGCCGATCAGCCGTCAATGCAGTACATCGGTAAAGCGCTGCGCGAATTCCGCGACAGCGGTAAACCGGTTATTGCCATTGGCGACAGCTACACCCAGGGACAATATTATCTGGCGAGCTTTGCCAATAAGATCTGGCTTTCGCCACAGGGCACGGTCGATCTGCATGGCTTTGCCACTAATGGTTTGTACTACAAATCGCTGCTCGACAAGCTGAAGGTCACCACCCACGTCTTCCGCGTCGGGACCTATAAATCCGCCGTGGAGCCGTTTATCCGCGATGATATGTCCCCTGCCGCCCGTGAAGCGGACAGCCGCTGGATTGGCGAGCTGTGGCAGAACTACCTCGGCACCATTGCCGCTAACCGTCAGATTACCGCTGAGCAGGTCTTCCCGGGCGCGCGCGGCGTGCTGGACGGCCTGCGCAAGGTGGACGGCGATACAGCGAAATACGCGCTTGATAACAAACTGGTCGATCAGCTGGGTTCCAGCGCTGAAATTGAAAAAGCGCTGACCAAACAGTTCGGCTGGAGTAAAGAGGATAAAAACTACAGCGCCATCAGCATGTATGACTACGCCGCGAAAAAGCCGGACGACAGCGGTGACAGCATCGCCGTGGTGTTTGCTAACGGGGCCATTATGGATGGCGAAGAGACGCCGGGGAACGTCGGCGGGGACACCACCGCGTCGCAGATCCGCGATGCGCGCCTGGATCCGAAAGTGAAGGCGATTGTCCTGCGGGTGAACAGCCCTGGCGGCAGCGTCAGCGCCTCTGAAGTGATCCGTGCTGAACTGGCCGCCGCGCGCGCCGCGGGCAAGCCGGTAGTGGTCTCGATGGGCGGCATGGCGGCTTCCGGGGGGTACTGGATCTCGACGCCAGCCAACTACATTGTGGCTAACCCAAGCACGCTGACCGGCTCGATTGGCATCTTCGGCGTGATCAACACCGTAGAGAACAGCCTGGATTATCTCGGCGTCCACACCGACGGCGTTTCCACCTCGCCGCTGGCGGACGTGTCCGTCACCAAATCCCTGCCGCCTGAGGTGTCTGAGATGATGCAGCTCAGCATTGAGAGTGGCTATAAACGTTTCATCACGCTGGTTGCGGACTCCCGTAAAAAGACGCCCGATCAGATTGACCAGATCGCTCAGGGCCACGTCTGGACCGGCCAGGACGCGAAGAGCAACGGCCTGGTAGACAGTCTGGGTGACTTCGACGACGCCGTGAAGAAAGCAGCGGAGCTGGCGAAGCTCAAGCAGTGGCACGTGGACTATTATCAGGACGAACCAACGTTCTTCGATATGGTCATGGACAGCATGTCCGGCTCCGTTCGTGCCATGCTGCCGGACGCGCTTCAGGCTTATCTGCCGGCGCCGGTGGCGACCGCGGCGAAAGCCATGAAAGCGGAGAGCGACAAGCTCGCAGCCTTTAATGATCCACAAAGCCGCTACGCGTTTTGCCTGACCTGTGCGAACGTGCGTTAAAAACCGTCCCCTCTTCCCGTGAAGAGGGGATTTTTTCTTTTGAAGAACAAGAACTCATTACCATGCAGAAGAAATCAATTTATGTCGCCTATACCGGCGGTACCATCGGTATGCAGCGCTCAGAAAATGGCTATATCCCGGTTTCCGGCCACTTGCAGCGCCAGCTGGCGCTGATGCCTGAATTCCACCGTCCGGAAATGCCGGACTTTACCATCCACGAATATGAGCCGCTGATGGACTCCTCCGACATGACGCCGGAAGACTGGCAGCATATTGCGGACGATATTAAAGCCCATTACGACCAGTACGACGGCTTCGTGATCCTGCACGGCACCGACACCATGGCGTTCACTGCCTCGGCGCTCTCCTTCATGCTGGAGAACCTGAGCAAGCCCGTCATCGTGACCGGCTCGCAGATCCCGCTGGCGGAACTGCGTTCCGACGGGCAGATCAATCTGCTGAATTCCCTTTACGTGGCGGCCAATTATCCGATTAACGAAGTGTCGTTGTTCTTCAATAACCGTTTGTATCGCGGGAACCGCACTACCAAAGCGCACGCCGACGGCTTTGACGCTTTTGCCTCACCTAACCTACAACCGCTGCTGGAAGCGGGGATCCATATCCGTCGTCTGGGCACGCCGCCCGCGCCAAATACCGCAGGCGAACTGATCGTTCACCCGATCACCCCGCAGCCGATCGGCGTGGTGACGATTTATCCGGGTATTTCCGCCGACGTGGTGCGCAACTTCCTGCGCCAGCCGGTGAAGGCGCTGATCCTGCGCTCCTATGGTGTGGGTAACGCCCCGCAGAACGGTGAATTCCTGAAAGAGCTTCAGGAGGCGAGCGATCGCGGGATTGTGGTGGTCAACCTCACCCAGTGTATGTCCGGCAAAGTCAATATGGGCGGCTACGCCACCGGTAATGCCCTGGCGCACGCTGGCGTGATCAGTGGTTTCGATATGACCGTTGAGGCAACGCTGACTAAACTTCACTATTTACTGAGTCAGGATCTGGATATTGATTCCATTCGCCGCGCCATGATGCAAAACCTGCGCGGTGAACTGACGCCGGACGAATAAGGAGGTCCCATGAAGCAACGCGCCCTGTTACTGGTCGATTTGCAAAATGATTTCTGTGCGGGCGGTGCGCTGGCCGTCGCGGAAGGCGACAGCACCGTAGACGTCGCGAATTCGCTGATTGAGTGGTGTAAAGCTCGTGGTGAAGCGGTGGTGGCGAGTCAGGACTGGCATCCGGCAAACCACGGCAGCTTTGCCAGCCAGCACAACGTTGAGCCTTACAGCCAGGGCGAACTGGACGGGCTGGCGCAAACCTTCTGGCCCGATCACTGCGTGCAGCAGACGGAGGGCGCTGAGTTGCATCCGCTGCTGAACCAGAAGGCCATCGACGCGGTGTTCCACAAAGGTGAAAACCCAACCATCGACAGCTACAGCGCGTTCTTTGATAACGGTCATCGTCAGAAGACGGCGCTGGACGCGTGGTTGCGCCACCATGAGATCACCGAGCTGATTGTGCTGGGCCTGGCGACGGATTACTGCGTGAAGTTCACCGTGCTGGATGCGCTCCAGTTGGGCTATACCGTGAATGTCATCACCGACGGCTGTCGCGGGGTGAATATTCAGCCGCATGACAGCGCTCAGGCGTTTATGGATATGGCCGCAGAAGGCGCAACGCTGTATACGCTGGCTGACTGGCTGGAGACGCAGGCGTAAGCTTTTTTAGCCGGGTGGCGGCTTCGCCTTACCCGGCCTACTTTCTCTGGTTTTGTAGACCGGGTAAGCGTCAGCGCCACCCGGCATTTCTTCCCCAATCCCCATAAAGTGAACTCCCTCGCATCACAAGCGAAACGGCGATGCTATTCTCTTCAGGCTGTTTTTTCGCCACGCCTTTTCTGTGGCGTGGTTATTTTTGTTCAGTCAAAGAGGAAATTATATGAAACGTTTGCCCTTGCTGGCAGCATTACCCTTGCTTTGCGCGTCACTGGCTTCCGCCGCGCCCCTGATGTCCGTGGGTTACTTCAATGGGGGTGGCGATGTTACCGCCGGACCGGGTGGCGATATTAATAAACTGGACGTCCGCCAGATCACCCACCTCAACTACTCGTTTGGTCTGGTCTATAACAACGAGAAAGACGAAACCAACGCCGCGCTGAAAGATCCGGCAAAACTGCATCAAATCTGGTTATCACCTAAGGTGGCATCCGATCTGGCGTTACTTCCTCAGCTTCGTAAACAAAACCCGAACCTGAAAGTCCTGCTTTCCGTTGGCGGCTGGGGGGCGCGTGGTTTTTCTGGCGCAGCGGCAACCAAAGAGAGTCGCGCGGTATTTATTCGCTCCGCGCAGGAGATCGTCAGTAAATACGGCCTGGACGGGATCGACCTGGACTGGGAATATCCGGTCAACGGCGCGTGGGGACTGGTCGAGAGCACCCCTGACGACCGGGATAATTTCACCGCGCTGTTAAAAGAGATGCGTGACGCGTTTGGTAAGAAAAAGCTGGTCACGATTGCGGTGGGCGCGAATGCGGAAAGTCCGAAAAGCTGGGTGGATGTGAAAGCCATTGCCCCCCTGCTCGATTACATCAACCTGATGACCTACGACATGGCGTACGGTACTCAGTATTTTAACGCGAATCTGTATGACTCCAGCGCCTGGCCAACGGTGGCTGCCGCAGACAAGTACAGCGTCGATTTTGTGGTGAATAACTATCTGGCCGCCGGGCTGAAGCCGCAGCAGATGAACCTCGGAATTGGTTTCTATGGGCGCGTGCCGAAGCGCGCCGTTGAACCGGGTATCGACTGGAGCAAATCGGACGCGCAGAACAATCCGGTGACGCAGCCCTACTTCGGGCCGCAGGAACTGGGCCTGTTCAAATCGCTTGGCTATGATCTGACCAAAGATACCTATGTGAAATACAACGATATCGTCCGCAAGCTGCTGAACGATCCGCAGAAACGCTTTACCGAGCACTGGGACGAACAGGCGAAGGTGCCGTGGCTGTCGGTGAAATCCGCCGACGGGAAGGCGCTGTTTGCGATTTCCTATGAGAACCCACGCTCCGTGGCGATCAAAGCGGATTACATTAAGGAGAAAGGTCTGGCTGGCGCCATGTTCTGGGAGTATGGGGCTGACGACGAAAACCAGCTCGCGAAACAGCTGGCGGAGTCGCTTGGGATCCCGCACTAAGATGTAGTGTGCCGGGTGGCGCTAGCGCTTACCCGGCCTACATGGGAGCTTTATTTGAAGGTCGCAATCGGCTTCGGCGCGATGCCGAACTCTTCTTTCAGCTCGCGCTTGCTTTTCATCACCATCTGACCGTTAGTGTCGATGGTCATGTGCTGGGCGTCGGTATTGTGACGCGCCTGCCACAGCATCACCAGCTGCAAACTGTTCTCTTTTTGCTCAGGTGTGAGCGCCACACCGTCCGGCCATTTTCCCAGCTCAACGGCCGTTACCAGACGCTGATAAACCTCCGGGGTCATACCTGCAATCATGTCATCAATATTCATGATCTCTCCCTTTCAAAGGAATAATTTGCTGAATCGTTTTTTCAACCCTTGGTCTGGTCGCCGTTTTCATCATCGGTAAAGCTCATGGAAGCCGAATTTACGCAGAAACGCTCCCCCGTCGGCTGCGGGCCATCCGGGAAGACATGCCCGAGATGGGCGTCACAGTTCCCGCAGCGAATTTCGGTGCGCACCATGCCGTGCGAGGTGTCCGTCAGGTAGCGGATCGCATCATCGCTGACAGGCTCGTAAAAGCTCGGCCAGCCGCAGCCAGAATCGTACTTCGTCTGGGAGTTAAACAGCGGTGCATCACACACCAGGCAGTGGTAGACGCCTTCCCGTTTATTGTGCAGCAAACGCCCGGAAAACGGCGGTTCTGTGCCGTGATTTTGCGTCACGTAAAACTGCATCTCTGTAAGGTTTTTTTTCAAATCGTCGGGGTTACGTTGGTTCGACATATGCTTACATCTCGCTGTTGAAACAGACATCTTTTAACCCAGATTCTAACAAAACATTAACACCCGCGCGTGCACTTTTGTTCTAAACTTATGTGTCGCGAAAAGGCGGTCAGGCAATTGTGATCAATTTCACATTTTAATCCTGCGAGGCCTTTAAAATTCCGGGCGCAGCCCCCATGTGGTTGCTAGCTCAAAGGGAAAGTGAGGCGAGTCAGTCGCACAAACGTTAGTCACAGGATTGATTTGTCGCAATGATTGACACGATTCCGCTTGACGCTGCGTAAGGTTTTTGTAATTTTACAGGCAACCTTTTATTCACTAACAAATAGCTGGTGGAATATATGACTATCAAAGTAGGTATCAACGGTTTTGGCCGTATCGGCCGTATTGTTTTCCGTGCTGCTCAGAAACGTTCTGACATCGAAATCGTTGGTATCAACGATCTCCTGGACGCTGAATACATGGCGTACATGCTGAAGTACGACTCAACTCACGGTCGTTTCGACGGCACCGTTGAAGTGAAAGACGGCCACCTGGTTGTTAATGGCAAAACCATCCGCGTTACTGCTGAGAAAGACCCAGCTAACCTGAAATGGAACGAAATCGGTGTTGACGTTGTAGCTGAAGCTACCGGTATCTTCCTGACCGACGAAACTGCACGTAAACACATCACTGCGGGTGCGAAGAAAGTTGTTCTGACTGGTCCTTCCAAAGACAACACCCCAATGTTCGTTCGCGGTGCAAACTTCGAAACTTACGCTGGCCAGGACATCGTTTCCAACGCATCCTGCACCACCAACTGCCTGGCACCGCTGGCTAAAGTTATCAACGACAACTTCGGCATCATCGAAGGTCTGATGACTACCGTTCACGCAACCACCGCTACTCAGAAAACCGTTGATGGCCCGTCTCACAAAGACTGGCGCGGCGGCCGTGGCGCGGCTCAGAACATCATCCCATCTTCTACCGGTGCTGCTAAAGCAGTAGGTAAAGTACTGCCAGAACTGAATGGCAAACTGACTGGTATGGCGTTCCGCGTTCCAACTCCTAACGTATCCGTTGTTGACCTGACCGTTCGTCTGGAAAAAGCTGCTTCTTATGAAGAAATTAAGAAAGCAATCAAAGCTGCTTCCGAAGGCCCAATGAAAGGCGTTCTGGGTTACACCGAAGACGACGTTGTATCTACCGATTTCAACGGCGAAGTGTGCACTTCCGTGTTCGATGCTAAAGCAGGTATCGCACTGAACGACAACTTCGTGAAACTGGTTTCCTGGTACGACAACGAAACTGGCTACTCTAACAAAGTACTGGACCTGATCGCTCACATCTCCAAATAAGTTGAGATGAGTGCTTGATCCTAAAAGGCGACTTCGGTCGCCTTTTTTATTGTTTTTAGACAGAGGATTGCTTAATGATTAATAAAATTTTTGCACTTCCGGTAGTCGAACAACTTACCCCTGTGCTCTCCCGCCGTCAGATCGACGGTGCTGATATCATCGTTGTTGATCATCCGCGCGTTAAAGCCTCCGTAGCACTCAATGGCGCCCATCTGCTCTCCTGGAAACCAGAAGGTGAAGAAGAAGGCCTGTGGCTGAGCGAGGCCACCTCGTTCAAAAAAGGGGCGGCGATCCGCGGCGGCGTACCGATCTGCTGGCCATGGTTTGGCCCGTCAGCGCAGCAGGGTTTACCCTCACACGGTTTCGCCCGTAACCAGCAGTGGACGCTGAAAGCCCACAACGAAGATGAAAACGGTGCGGTGTTGACCTTTGAACTCCAGGCGAATGATGAAACGCGCGCCCTGTGGCCACATGAGTTCACCCTGTATGCCCGCTTCAAGCTGGGTAAAACCTGCGAAATTGAACTGGAAGCGCACGGCGAATTCGAAACAACGTCCGCCCTGCACACCTATTTCAACGTAGGCGACATTCAGGCCGTTAAGGTGAGCGGACTTGGCGATACCTTTATCGACAAAGTGGATAACGCGAAAGAAGGCAAGGTGGACGACGGCGTGCAGACTTTCCCGGATCGTACCGACCGCGTGTATCTGCACCCGGAAGCCTGTAGCGTCATCCACGACAGCGCGCTGAACCGCGGTATTGATGTGGTTCATCACCACCACAGCAACGTGGTGGGCTGGAACCCGGGCCCTGCCCTTTCCGTCAGCATGGCGGATATCCCGGATGACGGTTACAAGACCTTCGTGTGCGTGGAAACCGCGTGCGTGACCGCGCCGCAGAAAACCAGCGAAGAAAAACCGTCCCGCTTAGGCCAGACGATCAAGATTGTGAAGCGCTAATATTGTTCAGGCATCATAAAAAACAAACGGGGCGCTAGCGCCCCGTTTTAATGCATCACGTTCTGGTCAGAACTTGTAGGTCACACCCACGGAGAAGATGCCAGACCAGGACTTGTCGACCATCGGGCTGTCTTTCACCTCATCGCTCAGACGAATGTAACGGCCAGTACCGTACACATTCCAGTCACCGAGGAAGTTATACGAGGCGGTGAGTTCCAGGTACGGGTCCCAGCCATCATCCGCGCTGTAGCTCTTCAGACCGCTGCGGCGAGACTCCGCTTTAGACACGCCATAGTAGTAGTCGTTGTAATTCTCGCTGCTGTACTGCACACCAATACCCGGCGTCAGCGTCACTGCGCCGTTGGTATAGCGATAAAGCCACGCCAGATCCCAGATGAAGCCGTTGCTGTTGTCCAGGGTATCGCCCGCCAGCGCAGTGCGCAGGAAGCCATACTCGGTATTATGGACGTAAGAAAGCCCCGCCATCAGTGAGCTTCTGCGTTTGTCCAGCTGACGAAGCGCATTGCTGTCGCTGTCGCCTGGTTTAAAGTGCGTTGGATCGTAATAGGCCATGATGGAGAGCTTATCGGCCGTATCGTTCCACAGATAGTAGCCACCGCCCAACCCACGGAACCAGAAGTTATCGCCTTCATAGGTGACAACGGGGACAGGATAAACGTCGCGGTCATACTGCTTGTACGGGCTGTTAATCACGCCAGCACCCGCGCCAACAGTCCACTGGCTCTCAGCCTGTACGGTGCTCGCTGCGGTAGCGGCAAGGATGCCCAATGCCAGAAGTTTGAGTTTGGTCACAATCCATTCTTTCCTGTAGTCAAATAATCAGCGGGTGAAGTGTAACCGCCATTCCCGTACATCCCAAAATTTTTTGCGCGCTAATCCGTTTGATTAACCCGTTATTTTTCATTTTTCAGATGACATCCCGCTTTCATTTATGTGACCGATAAATGAAAAACCCACTTTTCGCTTATAACCGCAGTGGAAATTTTTGGATGAGTTATTGATATGTCATTGAAAGTAGATTTTATCCGTATGCAAGTTTTGCAATTGCCATCTACGCTTTAATTTAAGAAGAGGTTTTGCTGAACACCCTGCGGTTCATAGCCTTCGACCTGGCACACAGGTTGCTGCTCTGGCAGTGAGGTGCGAAAAATTCTCTTCCGGGAGCCTCCACTACTCATACGAACGGCTCTTATCCTGTGCTAAAAAACGAAAGGACGGCATGCCATGAATATATTCGATCACTATCGCCAGCGCTACGAAGCTGCCAAGGACGAAGAGTTCACACTGCAGGAGTTTCTTACCATTTGTCGGCAAGATCGCAGTGCCTATGCCAATGCGGCAGAACGGCTATTGATGGCTATTGGTGAGCCAAACATGGTTGATACTGCCCTGGAGCCACGGCTTTCCCGTCTATTTTCGAATCGGGTGGTCGCCCGATACCCGGCGTTTGAAGAGTTCTATGGCATGGAAGACGCCATTGAGCAGATCGTCTCCTACCTGAAGCATGCCGCTCAGGGGCTGGAAGAGAAGAAACAGATCCTTTATCTGCTGGGTCCGGTCGGTGGGGGTAAATCCTCTCTGGCTGAACGGCTGAAAGCGCTGATGCAGCGCGTGCCGATCTATGTGCTGAGCGCCAACGGCGAGCGCAGCCCGGTCAATGACCATCCGCTGTGCCTGTTTAATCCGCAAGAGGATGCGCAGATTCTGGAAAAAGAGTTTGGCATTCCGCATCGCTATCTCGGTACGATCATGTCGCCGTGGGCGGCAAAACGTCTGCACGAGTTTGGCGGGGACATCACCAAATTCCGCGTCGTGAAAGTGTGGCCGTCTATCCTCGAGCAGATCGCCATTGCCAAAACTGAACCCGGTGACGAGAACAACCAGGATATCTCGGCGCTGGTGGGTAAAGTCGATATCCGTAAGCTGGAGCATCACGCGCAAAACGACCCGGATGCCTACGGCTATTCCGGTGCGCTGTGCCGCGCCAACCAGGGGATTATGGAATTTGTCGAGATGTTTAAAGCACCGATCAAAGTGCTGCATCCGCTGCTGACCGCCACCCAGGAGGGGAACTACAACGGGACGGAAGGTATTTCCGCCCTGCCGTTTAACGGGATTATCCTCGCCCACTCTAACGAATCTGAATGGGTGACCTTCCGTAACAACAAAAACAATGAGGCGTTCCTTGACCGTGTGTACATCGTCAAAGTGCCTTATTGCCTGCGGATCTCCGAGGAGATCAAGATTTACGAAAAACTGCTCAACCACAGTGAGCTGGTTCATGCCCCTTGCGCACCGGGAACGCTGGAAACACTGTCGCGCTTCTCGATCCTGTCGCGCCTGAAAGAGCCGGAAAACTCCAGCATCTACTCAAAAATGCGCGTGTATGACGGCGAAAGCCTGAAGGATACCGACCCGAAAGCGAAATCGTACCAGGAATACCGCGATTACGCCGGGGTCGACGAAGGGATGAACGGTCTGTCGACGCGTTTCGCGTTTAAGATCCTCTCCCGCGTCTTTAACTTCGACCACGCGGAAGTGGCCGCCAACCCGGTTCATCTGTTCTACGTGCTGGAACAGCAAATTGAACGTGAACAATTCCCACAGGAGCAGGCTGAACGCTACCTGGAGTTCCTGAAAGGCTACCTGATCCCAAAATACGCCGAGTTTATCGGCAAAGAGATCCAGACCGCCTACCTGGAATCCTATTCTGAATACGGCCAGAACATCTTCGACCGGTACGTCACCTACGCTGACTTCTGGATCCAGGATCAGGAGTACCGCGACCCGGATACCGGCCAGTTGTTTGACCGTGAATCCCTGAACGCAGAGCTGGAAAAAATTGAGAAGCCAGCCGGGATCAGCAACCCGAAAGACTTCCGAAACGAGATTGTGAACTTCGTGCTGCGCGCCAGAGCACATAACAATGGCCGCAATCCGAACTGGACCAGCTACGAAAAACTGCGCACGGTTATAGAGAAGAAAATGTTCTCTAACACGGAAGAGCTGTTGCCGGTCATCTCGTTCAACGCCAAAACCTCAACCGACGAGCAGAAAAAGCACGACGATTTTGTCGACCGTATGATGGAGAAAGGCTATACCCGCAAACAGGTGCGCCTGCTCTGTGAATGGTATCTGCGCGTGCGTAAATCGTCTTAAAACAAGTGCCCGGTAACGCGCTTACCGGGCCAACAAAATGTCCGGCACTTACGGACGCTGCAAGTTGGCAAATGCAGTACGGGGGATATATGACCTGGTTTATTGACCGGCGTCTTAACGGCAAAAACAAGAGCACGGTGAATCGCCAGCGCTTCTTGCGCCGTTATAAAGCGCAAATTAAACAGTCGATCTCCGAGGCCATCAACAAACGCTCGGTGACCGACGTCGACAGCGGCGAATCCGTCTCCATCCCTAACGATGACATCAGCGAACCGATGTTTCATCAGGGGCGTGGCGGCCTTCGCCATCGCGTGCACCCAGGTAATGACCACTTCGTCCAGAATGACAGAATCGAGCGGCCACAAGGCGGAGGCGGCGGTTCTGGCAGCGGTCAGGGACAGGCCAGCCAGGACGGTGAAGGCCAGGACGAGTTCGTCTTCCAGATTTCAAAAGACGAATATCTCGACCTGCTGTTTGAGGATCTGGCCCTGCCGAATCTGAGAAAGAATCAGCACCGTCAGCTCAACGAATACAAAACCCATCGCGCGGGTTATACCGCAAACGGGGTGCCCGCCAACATCAGCGTGGTGCGTTCACTGCAAAACTCGCTGGCGCGACGCACGGCGATGACGGCAGGCAAACGGCGCGAACTGCGCGAGCTGGAAACCAGCCTGAAAGTGGTGGAAAACACCGAACCGGCGCAACTGCTGGAAGAGGAGCGCCTGCGAAAAGAGATCGCCGAACTGCGGGCGAAGATCGACCGGGTGCCGTTTATCGACACGTTCGACCTGCGCTACAAGAACTACGAAAAACGGCCGGAGCCTTCCAGCCAGGCGGTGATGTTCTGCCTGATGGACGTGTCAGGTTCAATGGATCAGGCCACCAAGGATATGGCTAAGCGTTTTTATATTCTGCTCTATCTGTTCCTGAGCAGAACGTATAAGAACGTGGAGGTGGTCTACATCCGCCATCACACTCAGGCGAAAGAGGTGGATGAACATGAGTTCTTCTACTCGCAGGAGACCGGCGGCACCATCGTGTCGAGCGCCCTGAAGCTGATGGATGAGGTGGTGAAGGAGCGCTACGATCCGGCGCAGTGGAACATCTACGCCGCGCAAGCATCGGATGGCGATAACTGGGCGGATGACTCGCCGCTGTGTCATGAAATTCTGGCGAAGAAGATCCTGCCGGTGGTGCGTTACTACAGCTACATTGAAATTACCCGTCGCGCCCACCAGACGCTGTGGCGTGAGTATGAGCATCTGCAAGCGATGTTCGATAACTTTGCGATGCAGCACATTCGTGACCAGGATGACATCTATCCGGTCTTCCGGGAACTGTTCCAGAAGCAGTCGTCCACCAGCAACGCATGACCCAACAGCCAGCGCGCCCGCTGGCTGTTTTCTTTCAGCCCTCTCCGTCCCGTGCTAATGTAGCAAGCTACGTATTGGCAAATCACAGGTGAAATCGTTATGTCTGATGACGTGACCGGGACGACGACCCATCAGCAGCTAATCAGCTTATTAACCGAGCAGGAGGCGCGCTTTCGCGTGGTGGCGCATGAGGCCGTTGGGAAATGCGAAGCGGTCAGTGAAATTCGCGGGACCGATCTCCGACAGGGTGCAAAAGCACTGGTCTGCAAGGTAAAAGGCAACGGCGTTAAGAAACATATTCTGGCAATCCTCGCCGCCGATCGGCAGGCCGATCTGAGCCTGCTGGCCAGTCATTTCGGTGGGCTAAAGGCCTCGCTCGCCAGTCCGGCTGAAGTGGATGCGCTTACCGGCTGCGTTTTCGGCGCCATTCCCCCCTTCAGCTTTCACCCGGATCTGACGCTGGTCGCCGATCCGCTGCTGTTTGAGCGCTTCGACGAGATCGCGTTTAACGCCGGCCTGCTGGAAAAATCGGTGATTATGGATACCCAGGACTATCTGCGTATCGCTCGTCCTGAACTGGTGACGTTCCGTAAACAGTAAATACAGCGGCTGGCTAACGGTCAGCCGTTTTCCAGCAGCAGCACGGAAGCAATCAAAATAATCGCGATGATAAAAAACGATGAGGAGATAATCAGCGTTTCGACAAACATAGGATCGTTCATGATGCCCTCTGCTTTGCCCATTTGCCTCTTTTTTACCCCCGCACAATGACAGTTAAATGACAATGACGCGTCCGCGAAATAACTATTTTTCCGCTGAAACGATTCGCTGTTAACTATCCTTCCCCCGTATAAAGTCACTGTTTAAATACTTTATTTGTTACCGGTATCACGAAAAGAAATTTACGTAACCCCAATGCCAGATCTCGCAATTGTTAACCTTTTCATCCTGGTTAAACCTGTTTACGGAGCACCTCATAAATAAACCTTACAATGGCAAGGTGAATACAATGACCGAAATAATTACCCGTAAAGAAAAAATCAGTTATGGGTTAGGCGATATGGCGAGCCATATTGGGCTGGATAACGTCATTATTTTTCTGACGTTTTACTATACGGACGTGGTGGGGCTACCTGCCGCATTCGTGGGCACCATGTTTCTTCTGGCGAGAACCGCCGATGCCATAATAGACCCGGCGATGGGCTATATCGCAGACAGGACGCGCACGCGCTGGGGCAAATTCCGCCCCTGGATGCTGTGGCTGGCGCTGCCCTTTGGCGCAAGTTGTCTGCTGACCTACGCTGTGCCGGCATCGCTCGATCTGCACGGTAAAATGATTTTCGCCACCGTCAGCTATACCCTGATGATGCTGATGTATACCGCAATCAATATTCCCTATTGCTCCATGGGCGCGGTGATTACGCCCGACAACGATGCGCGAATTTCCCTCCAGTCTTATCGCTTTTTCCTGGCCACGCTAGGCGGCGCGCTGTCGACATTCTTTATGATGCCGCTGGCAGAGTTTTTAGGCGGCGATGATAAATTACTGGGCTACCGCTGAGCGATGGCCATTATGGCGACCGTCGCGGTCATCATGTTCTGGATCTGCTTCGCCAATACGCGTGAACGTATTAAGGCTCCCGCTACCCACAATAATTATCTTGCGGAACTGCGGGATTTATTACGAAACGACCAATGGCGGGTTGTCGCCGTCCTGGTATTAACCAACATTGGTTTTGGCGTTATTCGCCTTGGCGCAATGATGTATTTCGTGACTTATTATCTCGGTAGCGCGAGCTATTTTATGTGGATGCTCGGGGCGCATATTCTCGGGAAAGCCGCAGGCAGCGCGCTGGCCAAACGTCTGACGCAGAACGTCAGCAAAGTGCAGATGTTTGGATACTGTTCCGTACTGGCGGGGGTACTCAGCATCGCCCTGTTCTTTGCGCCGAAGTCAGTGCTTATTCTGGTGCCCATGACGTTTATCGTCTCCACCCTTTACCAGGCCACCACCACGCTGATGTGGGTAATGATGGCGGACGTCGCCGATTACGGCGAATGGAAACAGGGCAAACGCATGGACGGCGTGATCTTCTCCACCTTCCTCGCCGTACTCAAGCTGGGGATGGCGATCAGCGGCGCGATTGTTGGCTGGACGCTGGGCTTAAGCGGCTATGTCGCCAATGCCCCGGAACAGACCACCACGGCCATGTACTGCATCATCGCCCTCTTCACCGTCGTGCCTGGCGTCTTGTCACTCTGCGCGTTTGCCACGCTGCGCTGGTACAAGCTCGACGACAGCACAATGCAATCCATCCATCTTGCCAAACACCCTGTTTAGAAGGACGCGTTATCCATGAGTGAGCTGATCCAACATTCCAACAGCATCGAATGGCGTTTTGAACGCCAGATCCTGCGTATTGAACCGTGGGGGGAAAACAGCCTGCGCGTCAGGGCCACCTGCTCTCCGGCTTTTGATGACGCTTTACAGGCACTGTTGCCCGCCGCCCCTTGCCAGGCTGAGATTGTCGCCGAAGCGGAAAGCCTGACGCTGCGCAACGGCAATATTACCGCGACGCTGAACCTTAAAGGTCAGCTGGCCTTCTACAATCAGCGCGGCGAACTGCTGCTGGAGGAGATGTGGCGCCAGCGCTCAACGGTGGGTATCGGTGCCAGCGAGAAAAGTCAGGATAAATATGTCAGCGCCCTGAAGCTGGATGGCCGCGAATTTAAGCCGCTAATGGGGGGGAAATATCAGCTCACCGTCCGGTTTGAATCGCGTCCGGATGAACGCATCTATGGCATGGGTCAGTATCAACAGCCGTGGCTGGATCTGAAAGGCTGTACGCTGGAACTGGCGCAGCGCAACTCCCAGGCCAGCGTGCCCTTTATGCAGTCCAGCCTTGGCTATGGCCTGCTTTGGAACAACCCGGCGATTGGTGAAGCCAGCTTTGCAAAAAATCAGACGGAATGGCGCGCCCGCGTGACGGGAGAAATGGACTACTGGATCACCGCCGCTGATACGGTGGCGGATATCACCCGCCAGTATGTGAAAGCCACCGGTACTCCGCCCTCCGCCCCGGCGTTTATCAGCGGGCTGTGGCAGTGCAAATTACGCTACCGCACCCAGCAGGAGGTGCTGGAGGTTGCGCGGGAGTATCGCCGCCGTAATCTGCCGCTGTCGGTGATGGTCATCGACTTTTTCCACTGGCCGAATCAGGGCACCTGGTGCTTCGACCCCGTAGACTGGCCCGATCCTGAAGGGATGGTCGACGAGCTGCGCGAAATGGGTATTGCGCTGATGGTGTCGGTGTGGCCAACGGTAGAGGCGCGCAGCCCTCTCTACCCGCTGATGAAAGCCAAAGGCTGGCTGGTCAGCAGTGAACGTGGCGTGCAGGTCAACCTCGATTTTATGGGCAATACCACCTTCTTTGATGCGACCCATCCTGAGGCGCGGAAATTCGTCTGGGATACGGTGAAGAAAAATTACTACGACATGGGCATTAAGCTGTTCTGGCTGGACGAAGCGGAGCCGGAATACCGCGCCTATGATTTTGACAACTATCGCTACCACGCCGGTCCGGTGCTGGAAGTGGGCAATCGCTACCCGCGTGACTTTGCGCAGGGCTTTTTCGATGGGCTCCAGGCAAATGGTGAAACCGACATTGTTAACCTGGTACGCTGTGCCTGGGCAGGCAGCCAGCGCTTCGGCGTGCTGGCGTGGTCGGGTGATGTCCACTCCTCGTTCCATGCTTTTCGCAATCAACTCGCCGCGGGACTGAATATGGGGCTGGCGGGGATCCCATGGTGGACAACCGATATCGGTGGCTTCCAGGGAGGGAACGTTAACGACCCGGCGTTCCACGAATTGCTGATCCGTTGGTTCCAGTGGGCGGTGTTTACACCGGTTCTGCGCATGCACGGCTATCGCGAACCGCAGATCCAGCCCCCGGAGCGCTACCGTGACGGCATTCCTCAGTGTAACAGCGGTTCGCCTAATGAGCTGTGGAGTTACGGAGAAGAGAATTACGCCATCATGCAGCACTGGCTTACCGTGCGCGAAACCCTGCGCCCGTATATTGACGCGTTGTACCAGCAGGCTCATCTGCACGGAGACCCGCTCATGCGTCCGCTGTTCTGGCAATATCCGCAGGATAAGCAGAGCTGGGCGTGTGAAGATCAGTATCTGTTTGGCGAAGATCTGCTGGTGGCGCCGGTTATGCAGGCCGGTCAGCGTGAGCGCGATGTCTGGCTGCCGACGGGCAATAGCTGGGTCGCTCTCAACGGTGAGCGCTACGCCGGTGGGGAGCATATCCGGGTGCCTGCGGCGCTGGAAACCATCCCGGTGTTTATCCGCGAGGGAAGTCCACTTATCCAGCAGCTGGTGGACTGACGTCAGGCAAGTGCCCAAAAATAGACAATTTTTTCAGTAAAGCCTGCCTGCCGTCGCGTTTGCGCGTAAAGTAAGCAGGCTTACTATTTTTGGCAAGGATCCCGTCATGTTCGACCCTACACTGCTCATACTTTTGGCCCTGGCTGCTCTGGGTTTTGTCAGCCACAACACCACCGTCGCGATTTCCATTCTGGTCCTGATCATCGTTCGCGTCACACCATTGAATACCTTCTTCCCGTGGATAGAAAAACAGGGGCTTACCATCGGGATCATTATTTTGACCATCGGCGTGATGGCCCCGATTGCCAGCGGAACGCTACCGGCCTCAACGCTGCTGCACTCCTTTGTAAACTGGAAATCGCTGGTGGCGATTGCGGTGGGCGTTTTTGTCTCATGGCTTGGCGGGCGCGGCGTGACGCTGATGAGCAGCCAGCCTTCACTGGTGGCCGGGCTGCTGGTGGGCACCGTGTTAGGCGTGGCGCTGTTTCGTGGCGTGCCGGTTGGCCCGCTGATTGCTGCCGGACTGGTTTCGCTGTTTATCGGGAAGTCGTAGTCAGGCTGGCGATATAGCGGGCGGGCGTCTGTCCCAGTCCTTTCTTAAACATGGTGATGAAGGCGGTGGTGGAGTCATACCCCAGCGCCTGCGCCGCCTGCTGAACCGACTTTCCGCCGATCAAAAACTGCAATGCGACAATCAGCTGGAGCTGGTGCCGCCAGCGGCGAAAGCTCAAGCCAGTCTCTTTCACCACCAGCCGCGCCAGATTGCGTTCGCTCATGGCAAAGTGGCTGGCCCACTGCGCCAGCGTCTGCCAGGCGGCAGGTTCGTTTGCCATGGTCTCACTCATCAGGCGAATTTTTGGATGCGGAGATACCGGCAGCTGTAGATGCTCCTGCGGTTGCAGGGGCAGTTCATCAAACAGGACGTCAACCAGCCTTCCGGTAGGGGGAAGAGGCAGTTCCTCCCGTGACCTGTCCGCAAGCGCCAGCACCAGCTCCCGCACCAGGGGCGATATTTTCAGCGTACAGGTACGCGTCGGCAATTCGAGCGCACCGGGTTCAATAAACAGCAGACAGAGCTGCGCGCCGGGCGTCGCCTTGTTGCTGTGCGGCGTTTGTCCCGGGATCCACACCGCATACTGGGGCGGCACCATCAGCATCGCGTTCTCCACTTCACAGGTGATCGCGCCACCCAGCGCCATAATCAGCTGCCCTTTGCGGTGCTGATGCAGCGGAATATATTGTTCCTGTGCCACCACGCGGATGCGAAAGGCCACCGCCGCGTCGTGCTGGCTATCGGGATCGTAGCCATCGAGCCCCAGTCCGTACATAAAGTTGTCCGATATTAGCGATAAACTGTCATTTTAGCCTGATTTCAACCACGACTTAAATCGGTATGGTATGCGCTCGCCTGAACGTAAGAGACAATAATGACTACTGCTATTCAACCTTCCGGGAAACAGGGTGCGCTGCTGATTGCAGGCATCCTGATGATTGCCACGACGCTGCGCGTCACCTTTACCGGTGTCGCCCCCCTGCTCGATACCATCCGACAGGACTATGGTTTAAGCACGGCGCAAACCGGCCTGCTCACGACGCTGCCTCTGCTGGCCTTCGCCTTTATCTCTCCCCTTGCCGCAGGCGTCGCCCGGCGCCTGGGCATGGAGCGCAGCCTTTTTATCGCTCTGCTGCTGATTTGCATCGGGATTGGCGTACGTTCGCTGCCGTCGGCCTCGCTGCTGTTTATCGGTACGGCGATCGTGGGCTGTGGGATTGCGCTGGGCAATGTCCTGTTACCTGGCTTAATCAAACGTGATTTTCCGGGCCAGGTCGCAAAACTGACGGGGGCTTATTCGCTGACGATGGGAGCCGCTGCTGCCGCAGGGTCGGCGCTGATCGTCCCGCTGTCGCTGGGGAGTGGTGGCTGGCACGGGGCGCTGCTGATGCTGATGTTCTTCCCGCTGGTGGCGCTGCTGCTGTGGTTACCGCAATGGCGCCAGAAGCCGGCCGCCACCCTGACCGGAGCGGGCGCGCTGCACAATCGGGCTATCTGGCGCTCGGCGCTCGCCTGGCAGGTGACGCTTTTTCTGGGCATTAACTCGCTGATTTACTACGTCATTATCGGCTGGTTACCCGCGATTTTGCTTAGCCATGGCTACAGCGAAACGCAGGCTGGCTCCATGCACGGGCTTCTCCAGCTGGCAACCGCGGTTCCCGGTCTCGCCATTCCGCTGATCCTGCACCGTCTTAACGATCAGCGTGGCATTGCCGGGCTAGTCGCCCTGATGTGCGCCGTCAGCGCGGCCGGGTTCTGGTTCGCGCCGGGGCTGGCCGTCGTCTGGACGCTGGCGTTTGGCTTTGGATCCGGCGCCACCATGATCCTCGGCCTGACGTTTATAGGGCTGCGCGCCAGCTCGGCCCATCAGGCCGCGGCGCTCTCCGGCATGGCACAGTCGATTGGCTATCTTCTGGCGGCCTGTGGCCCACCGCTGATGGGGAAAATTCACGATACCGCCGGAGACTGGCGCATTCCGCTGCTCGCCTGCGCGCTGGCCGCGGTAGTGATGGCATTATGCGGTATGCTTGCCGGGCGTGACCGGGAGATCACACCCCGCTGACATTCAAGGCAGACCCGGAGGTCTGCTTTTTTTATCCCTGCGCCGCCCGCAGCATGGCCTGTACCAGCACGACCGGGCGCCCTTGCAGCGCGGCCCGCTCATGCTGGAACAGGGTGAGGACAAAGAAAGGATGGGTTACCAGCTCTGCCGCGCGGATCTCGCCCTGCTCGTCCCAGCCCGTTACGCGCATGTCGCCCCGCTCAAGCTGGTCGGCAAACTCAGGTGAGACGCCGTAATTGCAGTGATACCCCTCCTGAATTTCCGGCTTGCCATACGCTTTAGCAATCAGCGTGTTATTCCGCAGCTCGATCGCGTCGGTTTTTTCCACCAGCGAGCAGGTCAGCGGCGCAATTACCATCCTTCCCTCGGTGTCGGTTTCGGCATGGCCTGCATCGTGCCAGCCCAGTACATTACGCGCATACTCAATCAGCGCATGCTGGAACCCGCCGCAGGTGCCGAGAAAGGGGATGCTGTTCTCACGCGCGTAACGGGCCGCAATAAACGCCGCCTCGGTGTTTTTATACGGGCTTGCCGGTACCAGCCAGATGGCATCGTACCCGACCAGGTCTTCGGGGCTGGTCAGCTCAGGCGTGGCGAGCCAGTCATAATCAGCGGTGAGCTCCAGAACCGCAGCGGCGTCGTCAATCGCCAGCGGGATCGCCTGGTGCGCAATAACATCGGGATTGTAATCACCAACCAGCGCAATGCGCAGCGTCGTTTTAACCGGGGAGAGTTCCATCAGAGATTCCTTATGCCGGAGGATTTTCAGATAACATAAGGAACCTCAGACTACCGATCTTTTGCAATTATCACAATACCTTAAATTGGGTGGATAAAAGCCGGGTGCTATAGTGTTCTTGCAGAACGTCGTAAGGAAATGAGGAGGACCCATGATTCAATGTAAACGCGTGTATGAGCAGGCGACCTCAAAAGACGGTTACCGGATCCTGGTCGACAGACTCTGGCCGCGAGGGATAAAAAAGACCGACCTCGCCTGTGACGAGTGGTGTAAAGCGCTAACGCCGTCCAGCGAACTGCGAAAAGCTTTTCACAGTGAAACGATAGATTTCACCGCGTTCAGTGAAGCCTATCGTAAAGAGCTGGCGCAGCATCCGGATGAAGGCAAACGCCTGGCGGCTCTCGCCAAACAGCAGACCGTGACGCTACTCTATGGGGCGAAAAATACGGAGCAGAATCACGCGCAGGTACTGGCGGACTGGCTGCGTAAACTGTGATTAACCGATCGCCAGCTCATCCACGTTGTGTGGCATCTCGTCGGGAGTAAGCGGCATCAGATGTTCCGGGCGAACAAACGCAAAACCGTGCTGATTATCAAAGGCGTAAACATCACCGGTGACCAGCCACAGCGCACGCGCTGACGTGGCGGGTAATTGCGTCATGACGCCGTTAACCGGGTTCACAAAACGCTGGCCCGGCTGACAAAGTCCAAACAGCTCGACGGATTTACCGATATTTCGACGGCCTGCCGCCGTACGCGCACCCACGATCATCGCCATGCTGCCCGGTTTTAACTGAAACATACTTCTTCTCGCAAAAGTACTGCCAGAAACTGGCTAAGAATAATCCTAAAGAGAAGTGTATCGCAGTTTTATTGCCGTTGTCATCTGGTCGGTTGCGGGTGATCGCGGCGGTAGAGATCCCATTCATCGATCACTTCCCCGCCGGGCAATTTGCACTCGGTACGTACGCCCTGCGGGCTTTGAACAGGGATTTGCTCTCCCCCTTTCTCCAGACAGTACACTGACGCCGGGTTTGCCATACCAATAGCGTGCGGCGGTTGAGGCGCATCAGGAGGGGTTGTCTTTGTTGAGCAGGCGGCCAGCGGTAAAACCAGCGCCAGGAGAAGATATTTCATTATCATGATCCTTCAGGGTGTAAAAATGTCAGAGTAACGGGTCATCGCCGTTTTCTCCATGATTTCTCCATTAAACCTGCACGATTCCCCCTTATAGTGATGCCTGTTCTCACACTGACCAGAGAACATCATTCCGTAATCAAGATGTTTTGCCCCGATCTCAACATCGGGGCTTTTTTTAGTCTTCCCCTCATCTGCCTTCAGAAGAATCTATAAAATTAATCCTGTTCATGTTTTACTATGACCGGAGTCTATATTTTCAGCATAACATGCAGATACAGAGGTCTTCTGCATGGGAGTCATCCTGCCTCATGTCAGATATCATTCTTGCCCGTGTTTCAGAAACCCTCTCCACTGAGCAATCTCTCGACAGTCTGGTGCGTCAGCTACTGGAAATGCTGGAAATTGTGACGGATATGGAATCAACCTACCTGACGAAAGTCGATATCAATGCGCGTTTGCAGCACATTTTATATGCCCGTAACAGCAAGCAAATGCAGATCCCGGAAGGGTTCAGCGTGCCCTGGGACGAAACACTGTGTAAGCGCGCCATCGACAGCGACACGTTGTTCAGTAACGAGGTGCCCGACCGCTGGCCGGAGTGTGAAGCTGCCAAAGCACTGGGCATTACAACCTATATGAGCGTGCCGGTTCACCTGGCTGACGGTTCTCTGTATGGCACGCTTTGCGCTGCCAGCACCGCACAGAAACAGTTCAGCGAGCGTGGCGAGCAGGTGATCAGACTCTTTGCCGGTTTAATTGGTCAGTACATTCAGAAAGAGTCGCTTGTGCTTCAGCTTCGCGAAGCAAATGCGGCGCTCATTGCTCACTCTTACACCGACGCCCTCACCGGCCTGCCGAATCGTCGCGCCATTTTTGAAAACCTTACCACCCTGTTCTCACTGGCGCGCCATCTTAACCGCAACGTCATGATGGCTTTTATTGACCTCGATGATTTCAAGCGAATCAATGACCAGTACGGGCATGAGGCGGGCGATCGCTTCCTCGTACAGGTCGGCAAGCGGCTGACTCACGAGCAAACGCAGGATGAGATTATTGGCCGGCTCGGCGGCGATGAATTTCTGGTTGCCAGCCTGAGTCACAGCGATGATGGCGACGCCAGTACAGAGGTCAACGCAATCAAAACCCGCCTCAATGGTCTTATTGCGGGCGAATACGGGTTAGGCAATGCCACTATTCTTTATCCCGGCGCAAGCCTTGGCGTCGTTATTGTTGATCCTCACAGCACGGATGAAGATAGCGCCCTGCGCACCGCAGACCTCGCGATGTATCAGGATAAAAAAGGAAAAAGCAAAACAGGCTTTGTCGCGTTAGATTAAAACCGTACACTCTACGGCCTTATACAAACTCAAACAGGTGATGGCATGAGAATAGGGATCCTCTTTCCGGTGGTTATTTTTATCACAGCGGTGGTGTTTTTAGGCTGGTTTTTCCTTGGCGGTTACGCCGCGCCGGGGGCTTAAATGAGAAAAACGACCATCATCATGTTGATTGTCGCCATCGTGGCCGTCGCCGGTACGCAGTTAGGCTGGTGGTAACGCCCAAAGTAAAAAGGCCGCCGTCAGGCAGCCTTTTTTAACACAGGTCAGATTTAGCTTTTGATTTTTCTGTAGATAAACAGAACAACCAGCGCGCCAATCACCGCGACGACAAAGCTGCCGAAGTTGAAGCCATCAACTCTGCCAAAGCCGAACAGGGTACTGATCCAGCCACCGACGACTGCACCCACAATCCCCAGAATGATCGTGACGATGAAACCGCCGCCATCTTTGCCCGGCATAATCCACTTCGCCAGGATCCCCGCAATCAGCCCAAAGATAATCCAGGATAAAATTCCCATAGCTTTCCTCTCTGTATGGTTTTTGTCATTAAATCAACGACACAGAAAAGGATAGCACAGGATCTGAGAAAGGAAATTTGTGATAAGAATCACACGGTTCGTTTGATTAAAATATGAGCAGTAAAAAAATGCCGTTCCACACTCATCGTGGGGTTGCATCTTTTACTGAGAAAGATTATCTTTCTCATTACTGAATAGTTGAGCAAATCACTCAGGTATTCAGTACGACATTGCTCACATTGCTTCCAGTATTTCTTGCCCACTCTTGAGTGGGCTTTTTTTTGCCCGAACCCACCAAAATCTGGCGTTTCTTCAGTGGAGGTGAAACGCTATTCTCTGTGGCTACTGAACAACAAAAACGTTGATAACATGAACGTATCAAGCAAGTTTGTCATCTGCCTTAATCTTGTTTCTGCCAGTACGTTACTGCTACTGCTCTCAACACGGTTTGAGTGGTTCTGAGATGAAAGGAGCCTGGCATGGTGGCTTTCCTTTCGATTCCGTGCAGCCTCAACTCTCGTACTTGTAGCTTTTATGACCTGTGTTAAGATCCCTGCACCTCAGGACGTGGTGGGACAACAGGAAAATGAAGAAGGCCATTGCCGTTGCTATCATCTCAACCTTTATGGTCGTCCTGTCGCTGTATGCGGTTAACGCCATTATCGCTGAGCAGCAAAAGAACCGGCAGAGGGAGATCTCCCACACGCTCTTAAGCTATTCTGAAGAGTTAACGCAAAATATCGCCAGTACGCTTAAAAATACCTCCGCGCAGGGATGCGATAGCGCCAGTCTGAACGTCTACCGAAAATTAAAGATGCGAAGTCTCTATTTCGCCGATGTGGGGTTTATTGAAAAGGGGAAAATCACCTGCACCGCGTTTTGGGGCAAGCTGGCAAATCCCATCGCCCTTCCCTCTGAGCTGCATAATACCCAGAACGGATTCAGCCTGGCGCAGTTTTCGCAGAAAGATTTCTTTGTCGGCAATGCGACAATCTATAACCACCTTATTATCTTCACCTCCCGTTCAGCCTACGATAAATTTGCCCCCGTTACCGCCAACTATTCGCTTCGTTCTTCCACTAAAGATTTCGGCCGCACCTTTTTCACCGTTACGCCGCCATCAGAAAACTTCAGCCGCTTACAGTCTCTGTTATTTACGCTGGCTGTGACAGAGTGCAGTACGCGCTGGGATTTGTGCGTTACCGTCACACACCATGATGCCGGACTGGCTTCGCTCTCCCACGTAGTGATGGTGCTTCTGTGCTTGTTTTTATACTTTATCTGGGTATCCCTGACGCTGTTTTCTCTTCGACTTTATGAAGACCGACGTTCTCTGGAACGAACGCTGGTCAAAGCGGTAAAAGCGAATACCATCAGCGTTCATTTTCAGCCTGTTATTCGGGTTGCTGATAAGAAAATCGTCGGGGTTGAAGTGTTATCAAGATGGCAGGATAACAATCACAAAGAGGTTTCTCCTGAGCTGTTTATCCCGTTAATTAAAAAAATTGGCCTGTATAACGTTTATTATCAGAACATGATAAAGAAATCCCTGGCGGAAATTGCCGCGCTGGCCGCTGAACATCAGTTAATGATTTCACTGAACGTTGGCCGGACGGAAATTGAAGACGGCAAATTCCTGGCGGTATTACGTCATGAATGCTCAGAGAACGCGATTCCCTTATCGTTAATCAAAGTTGAGTTATCCGAGAATGGCGTTTCCACCGCGGCCATCCTTGAAGAGTTTTGTGAGGAGCTTAAATCGGCAGGCGTCAAAATTTCAATAGACGATTTTGGTGTGCAAAACTCTAATCTGGCCAGGCTATCAAATCTCAAATATGACGAAATCAAGGTGGATAAGTCGTTAGTGGACGGCATCAGCGAGCACTATAAACAGGATATCCTGGTGATCTTCAGCGACGCGCTCGCTAAACTGCACAAAACCCTTGTTTTTGAAGGGGTTGAAAGCGAAACGCAATATCAGTTCATCGCGCAGAGATACCCCGATGCCCTCGTACAAGGCTGGTACTTTTCAAAGTCGCTAACCCGGCACGACCTCGCCAGGCTGCTGGCAGACTCAGCGCGATGACGCGTTATTCATTGCCCCACTGATTCAGGAAGTTTGCAATATCGTCAATGCGCGCTTCGTCTATCTCGGCCTGGACAGCCATCTCCCGCTGCGCCTCTTCACTGATTTCCTCATTGTTGTATAAGCGAGTGAGCAGCAGCTGGAAATAGTGTGCCAGCGGCGTACGCTCTGCCTCTTCTACCGGTTTCGCCGTTTCAGTCGCATACTCGTCGACGATGTCATAATACTTGAGCGGGATATCATGGGTCATAGCGTTGTTTCCGTCTTGTGTGCATAAAAAACGGGAACCCTCAGGCTCCCGTTGTCATTTAACCCAGCGAGTGGATTACATGTTCGCGATAATCGCGTCGCCAAACTCTGAGCATTTCAGCAGTTTAGCGCCTTCCATCAGACGTTCAAAGTCATAGGTGACGGTTTTCGCGTTAATCGCGCCTTCCATACCCTTAACGATCAGGTCTGCGGCTTCGAACCATTCCATATGGCGCAGCATCATCTCTGCGGACAGAATGATAGAGCCTGGGTTGACTTTGTCCTGGCCTGCATATTTAGGTGCAGTACCGTGAGTTGCTTCGAACAGGGCGCACTCGTCACCGATGTTCGCGCCCGGGGCGATACCGATACCCCCCACCTGCGCGGCCAGCGCATCGGAGATGTAGTCACCATTCAGGTTCATACAGGCGATCACGTCATACTCAGCAGGTCGCAGCAGGATCTGTTGCAGGAACGCATCGGCAATCACATCTTTAATGATGATCTCTTTACCGGTGTTCGGGTTCTTAATTTTCTGCCATGGGCCGCCGTCGATCAGTTCACCGCCGAACTCTTCGGTCGCCAGCTGGTAGCCCCAGTCTTTGAACGCGCCTTCGGTGAACTTCATGATGTTGCCTTTGTGAACCAGGGTCACAGAGTCACGATCGTTGGTGATAGCGTATTCGATGGCGGCACGCACCAGACGCTTGGTCCCTTCTTCGGAGCATGGCTTGATGCCGATGCCGCAATGCTCAGGGAAGCGAATTTTCTTCACGCCCATCTCTTCGCGCAGGAATTTAATCACTTTTTCTGCATCAGCAGAGTCCGCTTTCCATTCGATACCGGCGTAGATGTCTTCTGAGTTTTCACGGAAGATAACCATGTCGGTCAGTTCCGGGTGCTTAACCGGGCTTGGGGTGCCCTGGTAGTAACGCACCGGACGCAGACACACATATAGATCCAGTTCCTGACGCAGCGCCACGTTCAGGGAGCGAATGCCGCCGCCAACTGGCGTGGTCAGAGGGCCTTTGATAGCAACGCGATAGTCGCGGATCAGGTCCAGCGTTTCGGCTGGCAGCCAGACGTCCTGGCCATAAACTTGAGTCGATTTTTCACCGGTGTAAATTTCCATCCAGGAAATTTTACGCTCGCCTTTGTAGGCTTTCTCAACAGCGGCATCAACCACTTTCAGCATTGCCGGGGTAACGTCTACGCCGATACCGTCGCCTTCAATGAACGGGATAATCGGGTTGTGAGGAACGTTAATCTTGCCGTTTTGCAGGGTGATCTTTTTACCTTCCGCCGGAACAACTACTTTGCTTTCCATTAACCTCTCCTTCGAGCGCTTCTGGTTGTTACTGATCTTATGTTAATAAATTGTAATGAGCCTTCCGATAGTACCTGATTGTCCGACGCCATGAAAGGTCTTCGTTATTAGGCTATAATGCGGCAATTGATAACGCCTGAAAATACCATGACGAAAACTTCTTTTAGAAAACACCGGGTTGAGCGATTCAGCTCACGACAAGCCACCAGAAGAACGCCAGAACCCCAGCCAACGCGGGTCATACTGTTCAATAAACCCTACGATGTATTGCCACAGTTTACCGACGAGGCCGGGCGCAGCACGCTGAAGGACTTTATTCCCGTTCAGGGAGTGTACGCGGCGGGACGTCTGGATCGTGACAGCGAAGGGTTGCTGGTGCTCACCAATGACGGCGTGCTCCAGGCCAGGCTCACTCAGCCGGGCAAGCGTACCGGGAAAATTTACTTTGTGCAGGTTGAAGGCGAGCCGGACGACGCGTCGCTGGCAAAACTGCGTAACGGCGTAACGCTGAACGACGGTCCCACCCTGCCGGCTGGTATTGAGCGCGTGAATGAACCCGAGTGGCTATGGCCGCGCAACCCGCCGATTCGTGAGCGGAAATCCATTCCCACCAGCTGGCTTAAAATCACCCTTTATGAAGGCCGCAACCGACAGGTCAGGCGCATGACTGCGCATGTGGGCTTCCCTACCCTGCGACTCATTCGCTATGCCATGGGCAGCTACACGCTGGACTCGCTGGCAAACGGGGAATGGCGGGATGTTACCCCTAAGGAGAACTGATGTTTAAACCTCATGTTACGGTCGCCTGCGTGGTCCATGCGCAGGGGAAATTCCTGGTGGTGGAAGAGACCATCAACGGCAAAGCGCTGTGGAACCAGCCTGCCGGGCATCTTGAAGCCAATGAAACCTTACGCCAGGCGGCAGCCCGTGAGCTGTGGGAGGAGACGGGTATCCGCGCCGAACCGCAGCATTTTATCCGTATGCATCAGTGGATAGCGCCTGACCAGACGCCTTTCCTGCGCTTCTTATTCGCCGTTGAACTTAACGAAACGTGCGCCACTGAACCGCACGACGACGATATCGATCGCTGCCTGTGGGTGACTGCCGAGGAGATCTTGAACGCGCCAAACCTGCGTTCGCCGCTGGTGGCGGAAAGCATCCGCTGCTGGCAGTCTGCGGCGCGCCTGCCGCTGGATATCATTGCAGAGTTTAACTGGCCGTTTACAGAGGGTGTCAATGGTGGGGGGGCGTGATAGAATACGCCGCCTTGAAGTTCAATGTCGTGAGTATTCCATGTCAGATAACAGCCAGAAAAAAGTAATCGTCGGCATGTCCGGCGGTGTCGATTCCTCCGTTTCCGCCTACCTGTTGCAGCAACAGGGCTATAAGGTGGAGGGCCTGTTCATGAAGAACTGGGAGGAAGACGATGGCGAGGAATACTGCACTGCCGCTGCGGATCTCGCCGATGCGCAGGCCGTGTGCGATAAGCTCGGCATCGAACTGCACACCGTTAACTTTGCCGCAGAATACTGGGACAACGTTTTTGAACTCTTCCTCGAAGAGTACAAAGCGGGCCGCACGCCAAACCCGGATATCCTGTGCAACAAAGAGATCAAATTCAAAGCCTTCCTGGAATTCGCCGCGGAAGACCTGGGCGCAGACTACATTGCGACCGGCCACTACGTGCGTCGCGCGGATGTGAATGGCAAAAGCCAGCTGCTGCGCGGCCTGGACGGCAACAAAGATCAGAGCTACTTCCTCTATACGCTGAGCCACGAACAGATTGCCCAAAGTTTGTTCCCGGTCGGCGAGCTGGAAAAGCCGGAAGTGCGTAAGATTGCTGAAGATCTGGATCTGATCACCGCGAAGAAAAAAGACTCCACCGGTATTTGTTTTATCGGCGAGCGTAAATTCCGCGAGTTCCTGGGGCGCTACCTGCCTGCACAGCCGGGCAAAATCGTCACCGTTGACGGCGATGAGATTGGTCAGCACCAGGGGCTGATGTACCACACTCTCGGCCAGCGTAAAGGTCTGGGTATCGGCGGCACCAAAGAGGGCAGCGAAGATCCGTGGTACGTGGTCGACAAAGACGTCGAAAACAATATTCTGGTTGTGGCTCAGGGTCACGACCACCCGCGCCTGATGTCCGTTGGACTGATCGCGCAACAGCTGCACTGGGTCGATCGCGAGCCGCTGAAAGGCACGCTACGCTGCACAGTGAAAACGCGCTACCGCCAGACGGACATCCCTTGCACCGTAACCGCACTGGATGACGATCGCATTGACGTGCGTTTCGACGAGCCGGTTTCCGCCGTTACCCCTGGCCAGTCTGCTGTTTTCTACCGCGGCGAAATTTGCCTCGGCGGTGGGATCATTGAACAGCGCCTGCCGCTGCCTGCTGTTTAAACCGTTTGCACACATAAAGGAGACCGTGTGGCGAAGAACTATTATGACATCACCCTGGCGCTGGCGGGAATTTGCCAGTCAGCCCGTCTGGTGCAACAGCTGGCGCATCAGGGTCATTGCGACGCTGATGCCCTGCACGTTTCACTCAACAGCGTTATCGATCTTAACCCAGGCTCCACGCTGGGCGTCTTTGGCGGCAGTGAAACCAATCTTCGTCTCGGTCTTGAAACTCTGCTCGGCGTGCTCAACGCCAGCAACCGTCAGGGGTTGAACGCGGAACTGACCCGCTACACCTTAAGCCTGATGGTGCTGGAACGTAAGCTTAATGCGGCAAAAGGCGCAATGAATACCCTGGGCGACCGCATCGCCGGGCTACAGCGCCAGCTCGACCACTTTGACCTCCAGTCTGAGACCCTGCTCAGCGCGATGGCCGGTATCTACGTTGACGTGATTAGCCCGCTCGGCCGGCGTATTCAGGTCACCGGTTCGCCTGCCGTATTGCAAAGCCCACAGGTACAGGCGAAGGTACGCGCTTCGCTGCTGGCAGGCATCCGTGCCGCCGTGCTGTGGCAACAGGTCGGCGGTGGCCGCCTACAGTTAATGTTTTCTCGTCATCGCCTGACGACTCAGGCAAAACAAATTCTTGCTCATTGTTAACCTCCCGGAGTTGCGAATTATGGAATTATCCTCACTGACCGCCGTATCCCCTGTCGATGGACGCTACGGCGATAAAGTCAGCGCGCTGCGCGGGATCTTCAGCGAATATGGCCTGCTGAAGTTCCGTGTTCAGGTTGAAGTACGCTGGCTGCAAAAGCTGGCCGCCCAGACAGCAATCAAGGAAGTTCCTGCTTTTGACGCAAAGGCAAACGATTACCTTGATAAAATCGTTGCTGAGTTCAGCGAAGAAGATGCCGCGCGCATTAAAACCATCGAACGCACCACCAACCACGACGTGAAAGCGGTTGAATACTTCCTGAAAGAGAAAGTGGCAAGCGTCCCTGCCCTGCACGCGGTATCTGAATTTATTCACTTCGCCTGTACGTCTGAAGATATTAACAACCTGTCTCACGCACTGATGCTCTCTACCGCGCGGAAAGAGGTAGTACTCCCTTACTGGCGTAAAATCATTGATGCGGTGAAAGCGCTGTCCGTGGAATACCGCGACATTCCGCTGCTGTCCCGTACTCACGGCCAGCCAGCAACCCCATCCACCATGGGTAAAGAGATGGCGAACGTGGCGTACCGCATGGAACGCCAGTATCGTCAGCTGGAGCAGGTTGAGATCCTCGGCAAAATCAACGGCGCGGTGGGTAACTACAACGCCCACATCGCCGCGTACCCGGAAGTGGACTGGCACCAGTTCAGCGAAGAGTTTGTGACCTCTCTGGGGATCCAGTGGAACCCGTACACCACCCAGATTGAGCCGCACGACTACATCGCCGAGCTGTTTGACTGCATTGCGCGCTTCAACACCATCCTGATCGACTTCGATCGTGACGTATGGGGTTACATCGCCCTGAACCACTTCAAGCAGAAGACCATCGCCGGGGAAATCGGTTCGTCCACCATGCCGCACAAAGTGAACCCAATCGACTTCGAAAACTCCGAAGGTAACCTGGGTCTGGCGAATGCCGTGTTGCAGCATATGGCGAGCAAGCTGCCGGTATCTCGCTGGCAGCGCGACCTGACTGACTCCACGGTGCTGCGTAACCTGGGCGTAGGTATTGGCTACGCGCTGATCGCCTACCAGTCCACCCTGAAAGGTGTGAGCAAACTGGAAGTTAACCGCGACCGTCTGCTGGACGAGCTGGATCACAACTGGGAAGTGCTGGCGGAGCCGATTCAGACCGTGATGCGTCGTTACGGCATCGAAAAACCGTACGAGAAACTCAAAGAGCTGACCCGCGGTAAACGCGTTGATGCTGAAGGTATGAAACAGTTTATCGACGGTCTGGCGCTGCCAGAAGAAGAAAAAGCGCGCCTGAAAGAGATGACCCCGGCAAACTATATTGGCCGTGCCATCGCTATGGTTGACGAGCTGAAGTAATCGCCCTTCCCCCTTTCCACCTGGAAAGGGGGCTGCTTTACATCATCGAGCCGACATTTCACGTCACATTATCTGTTTTGCCGGGATTAGAGCCTGCCGTCAGGCTGATTGTTATTTTTTGCCGTGGAATAACTTTCCGGAATATACCGTTTTAAGCCGAACGGGCACAGTTTGAACTGGCACGGGGTTTCAGCCGTGCACGGGCGATCCATCTCCTGTCGGTTGCCTGGACACGCGTTTTTCTGTTTGAACCCCATCCAGCCTATTGATGTAAAGGGCATTGCCTGCGCTATCCATACTCTACGCCGCCGATCGTTAATCAGGATCCCCTGGTTTGAAGTGGTGATGATTTCACCTGTACGAACGTAATAATCTCCCTTTAACCACAGGATATAATTCAGGCCATACTGTGTTTCAACTTTGCAAAAGATGGTTCCGCTTTCCGGGCTCGCAATAGTCTCAACAACCTTCCATTCCATAAAGTCCTCTTTACTCGCTATATTGCTGTTTTGTTGTGTAAAAATGCTGCTTTTCTGGCACATCTTATGCAAATCTAATTTCGCACCATAAAATAAGCGTAGACAAAGCCAGGCATAGTGAGAACATCCTTACAAAAAAAAAGGGCAATATTTACAAAACTGGCGTGCTCGTGCTGTCCAAAAAGCGACTCGCCTTCAACAGTTCATAAACGGATGGCTGTTTTATCGGGATTGCGAAAGCTTGCGAAAACAAGTCAGTTTATATTAACCGCGCCTGCTGGGGGCGCATGAGGCTTACGTGAGTTGGGTGGGTGATATGAACCAGGCTCAGGTCAACATACTTAATAATCAGGTGCCTGGCGTCATCCCCCCTGTGTTCGGGAGCATGAAAAAATCATTTAATTTCATTGCGCTGGTGTCAACCTGAATAATCAGCGTTAAACTATTCATACCATTTATAAAGGGAGAAGTGATGATGCGCGTACTGGTTGTTGAGGATAACGCATTGCTACGTCATCACCTGAAAGTTCAACTTCAGGAGATGGGTCATCAGGTGGATGATGCTGAAGACGCAAAAGAGGCCGATTATTATCTCAATGAACACCTGCCGGACATCGCCATTGTCGATTTAGGGCTGCCGGATGAAGACGGATTGTCCCTTATCCGCCGCTGGCGTAGCCATGACGTTTCCCTGCCGGTACTGGTGCTGACTGCCCGCGAAGGCTGGCAGGACAAGGTTGAAGTCCTGAGCGCTGGCGCGGATGACTACGTGACCAAACCCTTCCATATTGAAGAAGTCGCTGCGCGTATGCAGGCGCTGCTGCGCCGCAACAGCGGGCTGGCGTCACAGGTTATCTCTCTGCCGCCGTTCCAGGTGGACCTCTCTCGCCGCGAATTTTCTATTAATGATGAAGTGATCAAGCTGACCGCATTCGAATACACCATCATGGAAACGCTGATCCGTAACAACGGTAAAGTGGTGAGCAAAGATTCCCTGATGCTTCAGCTCTATCCGGATGCCGAGCTGCGCGAAAGCCACACCATTGACGTGCTGATGGGTCGCCTGCGTAAAAAAATTCAGGCGCAGTACCCGCATGACGTGATCACCACCGTGCGTGGTCAGGGCTACCTGTTCGAATTACGCTAAATGAAAGGGATATTGCGCCACATTTTACCCCTTTCGCTGCGGGTTCGCTTTTTGCTGGCAACCGCCGCCGTCGTGCTGGTGCTGTCGCTCTCTTATGGGATGGTGGCGTTGGTCGGTTATAGCGTGAGCTTCGATAAAACCACCTTCCGCCTGCTTCGCGGCGAAAGTAACCTGTTTTATACCCTGGCGAAGTGGGAGAACAACCGAATCACCGTCGAGATGCCGGAAAACCTGAATCAGCAGAGCCCGACGCTGGCGCTGATCTATGATGAAAAAGGGAAATTGCTTTGGGCCCAGCGCGATGTCCCGTGGTTGAAAAAGCGCATCCGTCCGGAATGGCTGAAAACCAACGGTTTTCATGAAATAGAAGCCGACCTCAACTCCACCAGCAGCCTGCTGCGTGACGATCGCGCCTTACAGATTAAGCTTAATGAGATCCGGGCCGAAGATGACGACACGGAGATGACCCACTCTGTGGCCATCAACCTTTACCCCGCCACCCTGAACATGCCGCAGTTAACCATTGTGGTGATCGATACCATACCGGTTGAGCTGAAACGCTCGTATATGGTCTGGAACTGGTTTGTGTATGTTCTGGCTGCCAACCTGCTGCTGGTGATCCCTCTCCTGTGGGTTGCTGCGTGGTGGAGCCTCCGCCCGATTGAATCCCTTGCCAAAGAGGTGCGCGAGCTGGAGGAACATCACCGCGAGAAGCTAAACCCGGAGACCACGCGTGAGCTGACCAGCCTGGTGCGCAACCTCAACCGCCTGCTGAAAAGCGAACGTGAACGCTACGACAAGTATCGCACGACGCTCACCGACCTTACGCACAGCCTGAAAACCCCGCTGGCCGTGATGCAGAGTACCCTGCGTTCCATGCGCAGTTCGAAAATGAGCGTGGATGACGCCGAGCCGGTGATGCTGGAACAAATCAGCCGTATTTCACAGCAGATCGGCTATTACCTGCACCGCGCGAGCATGCGTTCCGGAAGCGCCCTGTTGAGCCGTGAACTGCACCCGGTAGCCCCGCTGCTGGATAACCTCACCTCTGCGCTAAACAAGGTGTACCAGCGTAAAGGGGTCAACATCAGTCTGGATATCTCACCGGAAATTAGCTTTGTCGGTGAGAAAAATGACTTTATGGAAGTGATGGGAAACCTGCTCGATAACGCCTGCAAATATTGTCTGGAGTTTGTCGAGGTGTCCGCGCGGGTAACGGATAACGAACTGCATATTATCGTTGAGGATGATGGTCCTGGCATTCCCCGTAATAAACGCGAAGTGGTGTTCGATCGCGGCCAGCGCGCCGATACGCTGCGGCCAGGCCAGGGCGTCGGATTATCCGTCGCCAGGGAAATCGTCGATCAGTACGAGGGCAAGATTGAAACCGGTGAAAGTTTGCTGGGCGGTGCCCGTATGGAAGTCATTTTTGGCCGCCAGCATCCCGTATCGAACGATAGTTGACCCGAAATGTGAAAAATACGCGGATCTCGCAGTCAGGGGGCGGTGCTTCCGTTATAATCCGTCTCAGTAAGAGCCTGCGGAATACAAAAATATGGATTATCAATTAACGCTTAACTGGCCCGAATTTATTGAACGTTACTGGCAAAAACGCCCGGTCGTTCTTAAACGCGGGATCAGCAATTTTATCGACCCTATTTCTCCTGACGAACTCGCTGGTCTGGCGATGGAAAACGAGGTAGACAGCCGTCTGGTGAGCCACCAGGACGGGAAATGGCAGGTCAGCCACGGTCCCTTTGAAAGCTACGATCACCTGGGCGAAAACAACTGGTCTTTACTGGTGCAGGCGGTCAACAACTGGCACGAACCCACCGCAGCCTTAATGCGTCCCTTCCGCGCCCTGCCAGACTGGCGAATGGACGATCTGATGATCTCCTTCTCCGTTCCCGGTGGCGGCGTGGGTCCGCATCTGGATCAGTACGACGTGTTTATCATTCAGGGTACCGGGCGCCGTCGCTGGCGCGTGGGCGAAAAAGTGCCAATGAAGCAGCACTGCCCGCACCCGGATCTGCTTCAGGTTGATCCGTTTGAAGGGATCATTGATGAAGAGCTGGAGCCAGGTGACATTCTCTATATCCCACCGGGCTTCCCGCATGAAGGTTATTCCCTGGAAAACTCGCTGAACTATTCGGTTGGTTTCCGCGCGCCAAGCGGGCGCGAGATGATCAGCGGATTTGCTGACTATGTTTTACAGCGTGAGCTGGGCAGCTACCGTTACAGCGATCCGGACGTTCCGGCGCGTGAGCACCCGGCGGATATTCTGCCAGAGGAGCTGGATAAGCTGCGCGGGATGATGCTGGATCTGATCAACGAACCGGAGCACTTCAGACAGTGGTTTGGCGAGTTTATCAGCCAGTCGCGTCACGAACTGGACGTCGCACCGCCAGAGCCGCCGTATCAGGCAGATGAAATTTATGATGCGCTCCAGCAGGGCGATAAGCTGGTTCGTCTGGGCGGATTACGCGTACTACGCATTGGCGAAGAGGTATTCGTCAACGGCGAGCGCCTGGACTCTCCGCATCGCCCGGCGCTGGAAGCGATTGCCAGCCATATGGTGCTGACTGCGGATACCTTTGGCGACGCACTGGACGATCCCTCCTTCCTCGCCATGCTGGCCGCGCTGGTGAACAGCGGGTACTGGTTTTTTGAGGACTGAGCCGCTTTAATGCCCGGTGACGCTGCGCTTACCGGGCCTACGATCGAAATGTAGGCCGGGTAAGGCGTAGCCGCCACCCGGCATAAAACATTACCGCTTCGCGGTTAACTCCGCTATCCGCACGATCACCTGCACCGCTTTCTCCATCCCTTCCAGCGTCACGAATTCATGCTTGCCGTGGTAGTTATATCCACCGGTAAACAGGTTCGGGCACGGCAGGCCCATAAACGACAGCTGTGAACCATCGGTACCGCCACGGATCGGTTTCATCACCGGCTCGATGTCACAATCGCGCATCGCCTGCTGGGCGATATCAAGAATATGCGGATGCTCCATCACCTTATCGCGCATATTGTAATAGCTGTCTTCGATGATGAGTTCAATATAGCAATCCGGATGTAGCCCCTTGCCGACCTTTTTCGCGATCTCCATCATCTTACGTTTGCGTGCTTCAAAGGCTTTGCGGTCGAAATCGCGGACAATATAGTGCATCTGCGCGCTGTCCACGGTCCCCTTGATGCTGGTCAGATGATAAAAACCCTCATACCCTTCCGTCATCTCCGGGCTCTCTTCGGCGGGCACTTCCGCATGAATACGCGCAGCCAGCGACAGCGCATTCACCATCACCCCTTTCGCAGACCCCGGGTGCACGTTATTCCCGACGATTTTGATCGTTACCGATGCCGCGTTAAAGTTTTCATACTCCAGTTCACCCACGCCGCCACCGTCGACGGTGTAGGCCCACTGCGCGTTAAACGCCTCAACGTCAAAGTGTTTTGCGCCTTTTCCAACCTCTTCATCCGGCGTGAAGGCCACGCGGATATCGCCATGTGGGATATTTTTGCCCTTCAGCACCGCCAGCGCCGTCATGATCTCGGCGATGCCCGCTTTGTCATCGGCCCCCAGCAAGGTTTTGCCGTCAGTGGTGATTAACGTCTGCCCCAGCAGCTGATGCAGTACCGGGAACATCACCGGCGACAGCACTTCGTCGCCAATGCCCAGCGCAATATCACCGCCGCGGTAGTTTTCAACAATCTGCGGGTTTACGTGTTTACCGCTAAAATCAGGTGAGGTATCGACATGAGAAATAAAGCCAATTGCCGGGATATCGCCGTCAATATTCGCCGGCAGCGTTCCCATCACGGTCCCTTTTTCGCTGAGCGTGACATCAACCAGCCCCATGGCCTCCAGCTGCTCTTTCAGCAGATTTAGCAGCTTCCACTGGCCTTCGGTGCTTGGCACCTGTCGGACCCCCGGCTTAGATTGGGTATCCAGCGAAACGTAATGTAAGAAACGCTCAAGTAGTTTATCCATGCAGTCACCCTCACTTTTTGTGACAACATTATCATTAAGCAGCAAAACGCAAATATTGCGTCAGGTCACTTTTATCCCGCAAACGAGAACTTTTTACGTTTATATCGTTGTGCGTTAATAAATGTAGCTTATGAATAAGTGAGAAGGATTGGCGATTCAATGGGTTTGCCGTAGAATGTCCGCCCTCATTACGAGTCACCAAGGTGGTTACACACAAACCCCGCTTCAGTCTGCTGCCTGAGGCGTCTATATGGGACAGCGCGAAAATTGAATACACAACCCCGTTCCCTTTCACCGCTGGTGCAACTGGAACGAATTCGTAAAAGTTTCGATGGCAAAGATGTCATTTCCGACCTTAATCTGACCATCAATGACGGTGAGTTTCTCACGCTGCTCGGCCCCTCCGGCTGCGGCAAAACCACCGTCCTGCGCCTTATCGCCGGGCTGGAAAGCGTCGATAACGGCCATATCCATCTTGAGAACCAGGACATAACCCAGGTTCCAGCCGAAGATCGCCACGTCAATACCGTCTTTCAGAGCTATGCCCTGTTCCCGCACATGACCGTGTTTGAGAACGTGGCGTTTGGCCTGCGGATGCAAAAAACACCGGCCAGCGAGATCCCACCTCGGGTTACCGAAGCCCTGCGCATGGTACAGCTGGAGGCGTTCGCCCAGCGCAAGCCGCATCAACTTTCCGGTGGTCAGCAGCAGCGTGTGGCCATTGCCCGCGCCGTGGTCAACAAACCTCGCCTGCTCCTGCTGGATGAATCCCTCTCCGCGCTGGACTACAAGCTGCGCAAGCAGATGCAGAACGAGCTGAAAGCGCTTCAGCGTAAGCTCGGCATCACGTTCGTGTTTGTTACGCACGATCAGGAAGAAGCCCTGACCATGTCAGACCGTATCGTGGTGATGCGCGACGGCAAGATTGAGCAGGATGGCACCCCGCGTGAAATTTACGAAGAGCCGAAAAACCTGTTCGTCGCCAGCTTTATAGGCGAAATCAATATTTTCAACGCCACGGTGATTGAGCGTCTGGACGAGCAGCGCGTTCGCGCGAACGTGGAAGGCCGCGAATGCAATATTACCGTCAACTTTGCCGTCGAGCAGGGGCAAAAGCTCAACGTCCTGCTGCGCCCGGAAGATCTCCGCGTTGATGAGATCCACGACACGGCTGACGTCGAAGGTCTGATCGGTTACGTTCGCGAACGCAACTACAAGGGAATGACCCTCGAATCCGTTGTGGAACTGGAAAACGGCAAAATGGTGATGGTCAGCGAGTTCTTTAACGAGGACGATCCGGACTTCGACCACTCGCTGGATCAGAAAATGGTCATCAACTGGGTAGAAAGCTGGGAGGTTGTACTGGCTGATGAAGAACACAAGTAAGTTCCAGAATGTGGTGATTGCCACGATCGTCGGTTGGCTTGTGTTGTTTGTCTTTCTACCCAACCTGATGATCATCGTAACCAGCTTCCTGACCCGCGACGACGCGAACTTCGTCGCGATGGTCTTTACGCTGGACAACTACGCGCGCCTGCTCGATCCGCTCTATTTTGACGTGCTGCTGCACTCGCTCAATATGGCGCTGATTGCTACCCTCGCCTGTCTGGTGCTGGGGTATCCATTCGCCTGGTTCCTGGCCCGCCTGCCGCAAAAAGTACGGCCGCTGCTGCTGTTTTTACTGATTGTACCCTTCTGGACCAACTCGTTAATCCGCATCTACGGGCTGAAAATCTTCCTCAGCACCAAAGGTTATCTGAACGAGTTTCTGCTGTGGCTGGGGGTGATCGAGACGCCGATCCGCATCATGTTCACCCCGGGCGCGGTAATTGTCGGCCTGGTTTATATCCTGCTGCCGTTTATGGTGATGCCGCTCTACTCCAGCATTGAAAAGCTCGATAAACCGCTGCTGGAAGCGGCGAAAGACCTGGGCGCCAGTAAGTTACAAACCTTTGTCCGCATCATTATTCCGCTGACCATGCCGGGTATTATCGCCGGCTGTCTGCTGGTCATGCTGCCTGCGATGGGCCTGTTCTACGTATCGGACCTGATGGGCGGGGCGAAAAACCTGCTGATCGGTAACGTGATTAAGAGTCAGTTCCTGAATATCCGCGACTGGCCGTTCGGCTCGGCCACCAGCATAACGCTGACGGTGGTGATGGGACTGATGCTGCTGGTTTACTGGCGTGCATCACGCCTGCTGAATAAGAAGGTGGAGCTGGAATGATCGGTCGACTGCTTCGCGGCGGTTTTATGACCGCCATTTATGCGTATCTCTATATTCCGATAATCATTTTGATCGTGAACTCTTTTAACAGCTCACGCTTCGGGATCAACTGGCAAGGGTTTACCACCAAATGGTATGGCCTGCTGATGAACAATGACAGCCTGCTACAGGCCGCTCAGCACTCGCTGACGATGGCGGTATTTTCTGCCACCTTCGCGACGCTGATTGGCTCACTGACCGCCGTGGCGCTGTACCGCTACCGTTTTCGCGGTAAGCCGTTCGTCAGTGGCATGCTGTTTGTGGTGATGATGTCCCCGGATATCGTGATGGCCATTTCACTGCTGGTGCTGTTTATGCTGCTGGGCGTCCAGCTCGGTTTCTGGTCGCTGCTGTTCTCGCATATCACCTTCTGTCTGCCGTTTGTGGTGGTAACCGTCTACGCGCGTCTGAAAGGGTTCGACGTACGCATGCTGGAAGCGGCGAAAGATCTGGGTGCGAGCGAGATGACCATTCTGCGCAAAATCATTCTGCCGCTGGCGATGCCCGCCGTGGCAGCAGGATGGCTGCTCAGCTTTACCCTGTCGATGGACGACGTGGTCGTGTCCTCCTTCGTCACCGGGCCGAGCTATGAAATTCTGCCGTTGAAGATCTACTCAATGGTTAAAGTCGGTGTTTCACCCGAAGTGAACGCGCTGGCGACTATTCTGTTGGTGTTATCGCTGGTTCTGGTAATTGCCAGCCAGGTTATTGCTCGTGATAAAACAAAATCTCAGGGGACACAGAAATGAAAAAAATGCTTGCCGCTGCGGCACTGATGCTCGGAATGGGCGCCGCGCATGCTGATGACAGCAAAACGCTCTATTTCTACAACTGGACCGAGTATGTGCCGCCGGGCCTGCTGGAGCAGTTCACCAAAGAGACGGGCATCAAGGTGATCTATTCGACCTACGAGTCGAATGAAACCATGTACGCCAAGCTCAAAACCTATAAAGATGGCGCGTATGACCTGGTGGTGCCGTCGACCTATTTCGTCGACAAGATGCGCAAAGAAGGCATGATCCAGAAGATCGACAAAACGAAGCTAACCAATTTTTCAAACCTCGATCCTGAGATGCTAAACAAGCCGTTCGACCCGAATAACGACTACTCCATTCCGTACATCTGGGGCGCGACGGCAATTGGCGTCAACAGCGATGCCATTGAACCAAAAACGGTTTCATCCTGGGCTGACCTGTGGAAGCCGGAATACAAAAGCAGCCTGCTGTTAACCGACGATGCGCGCGAAGTGTTCCAGGTTGCGCTGCGTAAACTCGGCTATTCCGGTAACACCACCGATCCGAAAGAGATCGAAGCGGCGTATAACGAACTGAAAAAGCTGATGCCAAACGTGGCGGCGTTCAACTCGGATAACCCGGCTAACCCGTATATGGAAGGTGAAGTGAATCTGGGTATGGTCTGGAACGGCTCTGCGTTTGTGGCGCGTCAGGCCGGGACGCCGCTGGAGGTGGTCTGGCCGAAGGAGGGCGGCATCTTCTGGATGGACAGCCTCGCGATCCCGGCGAATGCGAAAAACGTCGAGGGCGCCCTGAAGCTGATCAATTTCCTGCTGCGCCCGGATGTGGCAAAAGAGGTGGCGGAAACCATCGGCTACCCGACGCCAAACCTGGCCGCGCGGAAGCTGCTCAGCCCTGAAGTGGCAAATGATAAATCGCTTTATCCGGACGCTGAAACCATCAGCGAAGGGGAATGGCAGAACGACGTCGGTGACGCGAGCCGCCTGTATGAAGAGTATTATCAGAAGCTAAAAGCAGGCCGTTAATGCATAACGGGCGACGCAATGTCGCCCGTTACTCTTACAGCCCCTTCAGGAGTTTATCCACAAAGGCTGGCACCACCTCGCTCGCCAGACCGTAATGTTTCTCTTCAAACTCGCTTCCGACCTGGCTTGGCTCCAGATTAAGCTCCACCGTATGGGCACCTTGCAGTCGCGCTTCGTGAACAAATCCTGCCGCCGGATAGACATGTCCTGAGGTACCAATGGCGATAAAGACGTCCGCCATAGCCAGGGCGCTGTAGATCTCATCCATTCCCAGCGGCATTTCGCCAAACCAGACCACATGCGGACGCAGACGCGAAGGGAACTGACAGCAGTGGCAGCGGTCTTCGTCCAGCACGTCCTCTTTCCAGTCCAGCACCTGACCACTCCATGCGCACCGCACCTTGAGCAGTTCGCCGTGCATGTGAATGATGTTGTGGTTTCCGGCCCTTTCGTGAAGATTGTCGATGTTCTGCGTGACCAGCAGAAAACGATCCCCCAGCGCTTCCTCCAGCTTTGCCAGCGCCAGGTGCGCCGCATTCGGCGCAATCTCCGGCTGCTGAAGCTGGCGACGGCGGGCGTTGTAGAACGCCTGCACCAGCGCCGGGTCGCGGGCGAAACCTTCCGGCGTCGCCACATCTTCAACTCGGTGTTCTTCCCACAGTCCGTCCGCCGCGCGGAAGGTCTGAATACCGGATTCGGCGGAGATCCCCGCCCCGGTCAACACCACCACTCTGGGTTTATCCATCGCTTCTGGCATCATCCTGTCTCTGAAAAAGATCCGCTGACGCAGGCGTTCACGTAAGCGGCGTTTATTTTTGCGAAAACGGCTGAGTCGACCCTGGCGACGCGACAGCATAATAACCTCGTAAACTAATCGGTGAGATGAAGGAATGCGGCTCCGCGCATGCCTCCTGCGTCCCCGTGTCGCGCACGCTCAATGCGCGGCACGCGGGCGACCGGCAATAAATGTCGGGGCAGACGCCCGGACAACTGTTCCGTAATCGCAGTGAAATTTGACAGCCCTCCCCCGATCACCAGCAGATCCGGATCGACGATGGTCAGGATATTCCCCAGGCACACGGCCAGCAGGTCGAGATAGCGTTCAACGTGCTCTCGCGCCTGCGCATCCCCTTGTTCCCACAGGGTAATGATTTGGGGGGCGTCATGTTTCTGATGATAGAAGTGTTCATAAAGCCATGCAAACCCACGGCCTGAAAGGTAACTCTCAATACAGCCGTGCTGACCACAACCGCAGCGGATCAACGGGAAATCACGTCCGACAACATCCAACGCATCCACCGGCAGACGGATATGACCAAATTCGCCGGTAATGTAGCTGCGCCCGGTAATGGGCTTACCGTTAATGACTATCCCGCCCCCCACGCCGGTTCCGAGGATCAGCCCCATCACCAGCGGATAGCGACGAAACTCGTCGTCCCAGGCCTCTGAGAGAGCAAAACAGTTGGCATCGTTGTCTAAGCGCACGTCGCGCTCAAGGAGAGCAGAGAGATCGGCACGCAGCGGTTTGCCGCTGGCGGCAGGAACGTTGGCGGCATACAGCGTGCCATCGTCGGTTTCGGGCATACCCGGAATACCAATGCCGACGCTGCCTATGACGCCAAAGCGTTCATCCGCTTGCGCCACCAGCGCGGCAATGGCGGTTAAAAATTCATCGTAGCTTTCGCGCGGCGTGGGTACGCGGGTTTCCCATTGTAGCTTAAGGTCTTTATCGAACACGCCGAGCGCAATCTTGGTGCCGCCAATATCAAATCCGTAATACATGATGCATTCCTCTGTTTGATTCAGCGGCCAAAAGACCGCTAAACCATGACGAAATTACTGGCCACTTAATACCCTCGCCGGATCAATTCGGCTTGCGCGACGCGCCGGATACCAGCTTGCCAGCAGACTCAGTAAAAGTGCTGTAACCAGCACATAAATAACGTCCAGCCAGTGCAGTTCAGACGGCAGGAAGTCAATAAAATAGATATCGCCTGACAGGAACTGATGGCCAATAAGCGCTTCAATTCCGTTAATAATCGGCGTCAGCTGAAGGGAAACCACCACGCCGATCGCCACGCCGCAGAGGCTGCCAAACAGCCCCGCCAGCAAACCGTACCAGACGAAGATGGCGCGAATAAGACCGTCTTTCGCCCCTAAGGTACGCAGCACGGCGATGTCGCCGCTCTTATCCTTAACGGCCATGACCAGCGTCGAGACGATATTAAAACACGCCACCCCAATCACCAGCACCATCGCCAGATACATAATCGCGCGGATCATCTGGATATCACGGTACATATAACCGTAAGTGCCGATCCAGCTTTTGATGTAGACATAGTTATTGGTCACGCTGCCAGCGTCACGCACCAGTTTATTGGCGTTGAAGACGTCGTTAACCTTAATGGCAATGCCCGTCACGCTGTCGCTCATATCCAGATACTGGCGCGCATCTTCCAGCGGCACCATCGCGAAGCTGTGATCGAGCTGGCCGCTCAGTTGCAAAATACCGGTGACGTGCAGACGTACGCGCTTAGGCTGCTGCAATTTGTGATCAGCGCTGGCGTTCGGGATCATGATCGAGACCCAGTCGCCCTGCTTCACCTTCAGCGCATCGGCAACGCCTTTGCCCATGATGATCTGCTGCTCGCCAGCCTTAAAGTTTGCCCATGCGCCATTTTGCACATAGCGCGGCAGCGCGCTCAGACGCTCTTCCTGACGAGGATTTACCCCTTTCACCTGAATGGCGCGCAGGTTTACCCCGCTCTCTACCAGCCCGGTAAAGTTGATGTAAGGTGCAGCCGCCGCAATGCCGGGCACCTTTTCCACTTTGTTAAGGGCATCACGCCAGCTGGACCACGGCTGGTTAACCGGCTCGATTTCACCGTGGGGGACAACGGCCAGAATGCGGTTATTCAGTTCACGCTCAAAGCCGTTCATGGCGCTTAAGCCCACGATCAACACCGCCACGCCCAGGGCGATACCGATGGTGGAGATCACGGAGATAAGGGATACCATCCCGCTCCGGCGACGACCGCGGCTAAAGCGTAACCCGATGAGTAACGATAACGGTGAAGCCATTACTCCGCTCCCATCAGCGTCAGTTCAGCATTCAGACGACCGTCGCGCATTTCCAGCTGACGCCCCATCCGCTTAGCCAGTTGTAAATCGTGGGTGACCACCAGAAACGCGGTTCCCTGCGCGGCGTTCAGTTCGCCGAGAAGCTGGAAAATGCTGTCTGCGTTACGCGCATCGAGGTTACCTGTCGGTTCATCCGCCAGCACCAGGCGCGGGTGGTTGACCAGCGCACGGGCGATGGCCACACGCTGACGCTCGCCGCCGGAAAGCTCAGACGGACGGTGATTCCCGCGATGACCCAGCCCTACCGCTTTTAGCATGTCGCTGGCGCGGGCATTAATTTCCGCGGGTTTCTTTTTACCAATCAGCAGCGGCATTGCGACGTTTTCCAGCGCCGTAAAGTCCGGCAGCAGATGGTGGAACTGATAGATAAAGCCCAGCTCGCGGTTACGCAGCTCGGCTTTCGCCGTAGACGACATTTTACTCAGCGGCTGCCCGGAGAAGATCACATCGCCTTCGGTTGGCGTGTCCAGCCCGCCAAGCAGGTGCAGCAACGTACTTTTACCGGAGCCAGAGCTACCGACAATCGCCATCATCTCGCCTTCGCCCACGCTAAAACTCACATTGTGCAACACGTCGGTCTGCACAGTGCCTTCCTGATAGCGTTTGGACAGGTTGTCGCACTGCAACAGGATCTTATTCATAACGTAAAGCCTCAGCGGGTTGAGTGGCGGCAGCCCGCCAGGAAGGATAAAGCGTAGAAAGCAGCGCAATGGCCATCGCGGCCAGCGCAATACCAACCACCTGGAGCGGCTCGATTGCCACCGGCAGCGCCGCGCCATCAAGCAGCGCGCCGATAATCGGCATGAGATTGTTGAGCTGGCTGGCGAGCAGCGCCCCCAGCGCCGCGCCGAGCAGCGCGCCGATGATGCCGGCGCTGGCGCCCTGGACCATAAATACCGCCATGATCTGGCGCGGAGTCAGCCCCTGGGTTTGCAGAATGGCGACTTCGCCTTGCTTCTCCATCACCATCAGCCCGAGCGAGGTGATGATATTAAACGCGGCAACGGCCACGATCAGGCTCAGCAGCAGCCCCATCATGTTTTTCTCCATGCGCACGGCCTGGAACAGTTCGCCCTTCCGGTCGCGCCAGTCCTGCCATTTCGTCCCTTCCGGTAGCGTCTGCTGGCTAAGGGTATCCACCTTCAGCGGCGCATCAAGCCACAGACGCCAGCCGGTGATATTTCCCGCCGGGTAGCGCATCAGACGCGAGGCGTCCTGAATGTTCACCAGCATCTGGTAACCATCAACTTCGCTGTTCGCCGCAAACGTGCCAATCACGTTGAACAGACGCTGGCTTGGCAGACGCCCCATCGGCGTAAACTGACTGGCTGACGGCACCATCACACGCAGCTGATCGCCACGGTTGACCCCGAGCTGCCCGGCAAGCTGCTCGCCGAGGATGACGTTGTATTTACCCGCTTCCAGGTCGGTTTGTTTCACATTGACCAGGAACGGCGTCAGCGGATCTTTTTGCGCCGGATCGATACCCAGCATCACCCCGACCGCCACGCTACGGGCGCTTTGCAGCACCACATCGCCCGTCGTGAGCGGCGCAACGCGCGTGACACCCTGTAACTTCACCGCGCTTTCCGGCAGCTGTTGCGGATTAACGGAACCCTGAGTGGAAGAGAGAACGGCCTGCGGCATCAGCCCCAGGATATTGTTTTGCAGCTCGCGCTCGAAGCCGTTCATGACGGAAAGCACCGTCACCAGTGCCATCACGCCAAGCGTAATGCCAATAGTCGAAAGCCAGGAGACAAAGCGACCGAAGCGGTCCGCGGCGCGCCCACGCATGTAACGTAAGCCTATAAAGAGTGCGACAGGTTGATACATGAAATCCGTCTGTTTGCTGATAGCAGACCCACGAGTATATAAGCGAATCCGCTAAGCGTAAATGACTGAAACCGTAAGATTCGGTAATCATTTTTCCGAAAAATTCAGATAAATCATCATGCTACTGACTGAACTTCCGCCAGACAGCCTCCACCTTTTCCGAAAATCGTCCTGATACAGACTGTTACCCGTTACATCAGGGTTTCATTTTACAACAATCGTCCTTTCGTTTATGGCAACAAGGTCGTCACGCACAATGAAACAAAAAGCATTATGGATTAACCAGATAAAAGGTCTGTGCATCTGCCTGGTGGTGATTTACCACTCGGTGATCACCTTTTATCCTCACCTGGACGGGCTACAGCATCCGTTATCGGGCCTGCTCGCCAAATGCTGGGTCTACTTTAATCTTTACCTTGCCCCGTTCCGTATGCCGGTGTTTTTCTTTATCTCCGGCTATTTGATCCGTCGATATATTGACGAGGTGAACTGGCGCACCAGTCTCGACAAGCGGATCTGGAGCATTGTCTGGGTTTTGGCCCTGTGGGGCGTCCTGCAATGGCAGGCGCTGACTCATCTGAATGCCTGGCTCGCCCCCGAGCGAGAGCTGGCGACAGCATCCAATGCGGCCTACGCCGATTCCGTTTCAGGGTTTGTACGGGGAATGCTCACGGCCAGCACCAGCCTATGGTATTTGTACGCCTTAGTGGTCTACTTTACGCTCTGTAAGCTGCTGAGCCGCTGGAAACTGCCGATGCTGGGGCTTCTGGCGCTGGCAAGCATCGCCATCAACTTCCTGCCGTTACCGTGGTGGGGAATGAACAGCGTGGTGCGCAACATGGTCTACTACAGCCTCGGCGCATGGTATGGCGCGCAGTTGATGGCGTGGATGAAAGGGATGAATTTGCGCCTCAGCTGGCTGATCCTCATCGCCTCTGGTGCGGTGTCGGTGGTGCTGTGGTTCGCTAATGTCCCTCTGCCGCTCTCTCTGCTGTCAATCGTGGTTATCATGAAGCTCTTTTACAGCTTCGAGCAGCGTTATGCCGTTCATCCCAATAATCTGCTGAACGTCATCGGTTCAAACACCATCGCGATTTATACCACCCACCGCATTTTAATTGAGGCGTTTAGCCTGCTCATGATCCGCGAAATGAATGCGGCGTACTGGCCGATCTGGGCGGAGTTAACGCTGATTCTGGTCTATCCGTTTATCAGCCTGCTCGTCTGCACGCTGGTTGGGCTGGGGGCACGTAAGCTCTCGACCGCCCTCTTTGGCGATCTTTTCTTCTCCCCTCCCGCGCGGCTTTCGCCCGTGCCCACGACCCGCTAACTAACCCTGTCCCATACGGGCTACAAAATAAGGCCTGCACAGACGGCTCTCTCTCCCTATGGGAGAGGGCTGGGGTGAGGGTGAACATACAGCTGTGGTGCTCGTTCCGTTCACCTTATATTCCTTGCTATTCTATAACCGCACGAGCGGTGAACGTGCCAGGGTGGCTCAGTCGCCACCACCCTGGCAACCCGGGCTCCCGGCGGTAAATCGTCGCTTCGCGATACCCTCGGCTTATTCCTTCCGGCTATCGGGTCGGGCATGAGCCTGCATCCATGCAGGCCACGCCCTCTCGGCGCATCCCTGCGCCTCGCCCCGGCCTTCAGGAAACGCCTCAGCGATTTACAGCCGGACCAGGGCATCGCTGAAAGCCCTCAGTTAGTCTGAAGACAACGTTATTGCTTCTGCTTTCAAATTACTGAGGAACCCTCTACCCATCCGGGGGCACTTTCCCTCTTGTGCGGTTACGATTTGCTTATGTAAAACGATCGAGGATAATAAAGACATTGCGTATCAGTGATATGCCCCAATACTGTTGGTATATCCCCAAGAGACTCTGACATAGCCATGCCTGAACACTATCGTTACTCCTTGCCTGTCAAAGCGGGCGACCAGCGCCAGCTGGGCGAACTCACGGGCGCGGCCTGCGCCACCCTGGTGGCGGAAATTGCTGAGCGGCATCCTGGGCCGGTGGTGCTGGTTGCCCCGGACATGCAAAACGCCCTGCGCCTGCACGATGAAATTCGTCAGTTCACCGACAGTCTGGTATTCAGCCTGGCCGACTGGGAAACGCTTCCCTACGACAGTTTTTCTCCGCACCAGGAGATCATCTCTTCGCGCCTGTCGACGCTGTATCAGCTTCCCACCATGCAGCGCGGCGTGCTGATTGTGCCGGTGAATACCCTGATGCAGCGCGTCTGTCCGCACAGCTATTTGCACGGCCATGCGCTGGTAATGAAAAAAGGCCAACGCCTGTCGCGCGATGCCCTGCGCGTGCAGCTGGACGGAGCCGGCTATCGACATGTCGACCAGGTGATGGAGCACGGCGAATATGCGACGCGCGGTGCGCTGCTGGATCTCTATCCGATGGGCAGTGATCGGCCATATCGTCTGGATTTCTTTGATGATGAGATCGACAGCCTGCGCGTGTTCGACGCTGACACCCAGCGCACGCTGGAGGAAGTGGACTCCATTAACCTACTGCCCGCCCATGAGTTCCCGACGGATAAAACCGCCATCGAGCTGTTCCGCAGCCAGTGGCGCGACAGGTTCGACGTGAAGCGCGATGCCGAACATATCTACCAGCAAGTCAGCAAGGGCACCCTTCCGGCCGGGATCGAGTACTGGCAGCCCCTGTTCTTTAACGAACCGCTGCCGGCGCTGTTCAGCTACTTCCCGGCGAATACGCTGATTGTTAACACCGGGGATATCGACGCCAGTGCCAGCCGCTTTGAAAGCGAAACGCGCGCCCGCTTTGAAAACCGGGGCGTTGACCCGATGCGTCCGCTGCTGCCGCCGGAAATGTTGTGGCTACGTACCGACGAGCTCAACGCCGAGCTGAAACGCTGGCCGCGCATGCAGCTCAAAACCGACGCGCTTGCCGAGAAGGCGGCGAACACCAATCTCGCGTTCCGGACGCTGCCTGACCTGGCCGTCCAGGCGCAGCAGAAATCCCCGCTTGATAATCTGCGCAAGTTTCTTGAGTCCTTCACCGGGCCGGTGGTCTTCTCCGTTGAAAGTGAGGGTCGCCGTGAAGCGCTGGGCGAACTGCTGGGACGGATCAAAGTTGCGCCGAAGCGCATTCTTCGCCTGAGCGAAGCGACCGGAAATGGCCGTTACCTGATGATCGGCGCCGCCGAGCACGGATTCATTGATACGCTCAATAACCTGGCGTTGATTTGTGAAAGCGACCTGCTGGGCGAGCGCGTCGCGCGCCGTCGTCAGGACAGCCGTCGCACCATCAACCCGGACACCCTGATCCGTAACCTGGCCGAACTGCACCCCGGTCAGCCGATCGTTCACCTGGAACACGGGGTGGGTCGCTATCAGGGGATGACCACCCTCGAAGCAGGCGGCATCAAAGGTGAATACCTGATGCTGACCTACGCCAACGACGCCAAACTGTACGTGCCGGTGTCGTCCCTGCACCTGATCAGTCGCTACGCCGGGGGCGCGGAAGACAACGCGCCGCTGCATAAGCTGGGCGGCGATGCCTGGGCGCGTGCGCGCCAGAAGGCAGCGGAAAAAGTGCGCGACGTGGCCGCCGAGCTGCTGGATATTTACGCCCAGCGTGCGGCCAAAGAGGGCTATGCGTTTAAGCATGATAAAGAGCAGTATCAGCTGTTCTGCGACAGCTTCCCGTTTGAAACTACGCCGGATCAGGCCCAGGCCATTAACGCCGTGCTGAGCGACATGTGCCAGCCGCTGGCCATGGACCGCTTGGTCTGCGGTGACGTGGGCTTCGGCAAAACCGAAGTGGCGATGCGTGCCGCCTTTTTGGCGGTGGAAAACAACAAGCAGGTGGCGGTGCTGGTGCCGACTACCCTCCTCGCCCAGCAGCACTTCGACAACTTCCGCGACCGCTTCGCCAACTGGCCGGTGCGCATTGAGATGCTGTCGCGTTTTCGCAGCGCCAAAGAGCAGACGCAAATCCTGGAACAGGCAAGCGAAGGCAAAATTGATATTCTGATCGGCACTCACAAGCTGCTGCAAAGCGACGTGAAGTGGAAAGATCTGGGGCTGCTGATCGTGGATGAAGAGCACCGCTTCGGGGTGCGCCATAAAGAGCGCATCAAAGCGATGCGCGCCGACGTCGACATTCTGACCCTGACCGCAACGCCGATCCCGCGCACCCTGAACATGGCGATGAGCGGCATGCGCGATCTGTCGATAATCGCCACCCCACCGGCGCGCCGTCTGGCGGTGAAAACCTTTGTTCGCGAGTACGACAATCTGGTGGTGCGCGAGGCGATCCTGCGCGAAGTGCTGCGCGGCGGCCAGGTGTATTACCTGTATAACGACGTTGAAAATATTCAGAAAGCCGCCGACAGGTTGGCAGAGCTGGTACCGGAAGCGCGCATCGCCATTGGTCACGGCCAGATGCGCGAGCGCGAGCTGGAGCGGGTGATGAACGATTTCCACCACCAGCGTTTCAACGTGCTGGTGTGTACCACCATCATTGAGACCGGGATCGACATTCCAACGGCGAACACCATCATTATCGAACGTGCGGATCACTTCGGCCTGGCCCAGCTGCACCAGCTGCGCGGGCGCGTCGGGCGCTCGCACCATCAGGCCTACGCCTGGCTGCTGACGCCGCATCCGAAGGCGATGACCACCGACGCGCAAAAGCGTCTGGAAGCTATCGCCTCGCTGGAAGATCTGGGTGCTGGCTTTGCGCTGGCGACCCACGACCTGGAGATCCGCGGCGCCGGTGAGCTGCTGGGTGAAGACCAGAGCGGCTCCATGGAAACCATCGGTTTCTCGCTGTATATGGAGCTGCTGGAAAATGCCGTCGACGCGCTTAAAGCCGGACGTGAACCGTCTCTGGAAGATCTCACCAGCCAGCAGACCGAAGTGGAACTGCGCATGCCTTCTCTGCTGCCGGATGATTTTATTCCTGACGTGAATACCCGTCTGTCGTTCTACAAACGCATTGCCAGCGCGAAAAGCGAAGGCGAGCTGGAAGAGATCAAAGTCGAACTGATTGACCGTTTTGGGATATTGCCCGATGCGGCGCGCAACCTGCTGGATATTGCCCGCCTGCGTCAGCAGGCGCAGAAGCTGGGCATTCGCAAGCTTGAAGGCAATGAGAAAGGCGGCGTCATTGAGTTTGCCGAGAAGAACCACGTCGATCCGATGTGGCTGATTGGCCTCCTGCAAAAACAGCCGCAGCATTTCCGTCTTGATGGCCCGACGCGTCTGAAATTTACTCAGGATCTGACGGAACGTAAAACCCGCATGGACTGGGTGCGTAACTTTATGCGTCAGCTGGAAGAGAACGCCATCGCATAACGGTATCCCCCGCCAGCGCCCGGCTGGCGGGGGGACAATTTACAAACTCTTTGCACTTCGCCCGAACTTCCCGACTATACATTCGCCATAATTATCATTAACGCCTTATAAAACAATAACCTTATCATTTGTATGGATTATGATAATGATGATTTCTTCGCGTTTTACCCGCTGGTTAACTCTGTTTGCGCTGGCCGCGACGGTTGCCGTCGCGCTCCCTGCTCGCGCAAATACCTGGCCTCTTCCGCCTGCCGGCAGCAACGTCGTAGGTGAAAACCGCTTTCACGTGGTTGAAAACGATGGCGGTTCGCTGGAAGCGATTGCCAAAAAATATAACGTCGGGTTCCTGGCGCTGTTGCAGGCCAACCCGGGCGTAGATCCATACGTGCCCCGGGCAGGCAGCGTACTGACGATTCCGCTGCAAACCATCCTGCCGGACGCGCCGCGTCAGGGCATTGTGATTAATCTCGCCGAGCTGCGTCTGTATTACTACCCGCCGGGCAAGAACGAAGTGACCGTCTACCCTATCGGTATTGGTCAGTTGGGGGGCGATACGCTCACGCCTACCATGGTCACCACCGTCTCTGATAAGCGCGCTAATCCAACCTGGACCCCGACGGCAAACATTCGCGCCCGTTATAAAGCTCAAGGTATCGACCTGCCTGCCGTGGTGCCTGCTGGCCCGGATAATCCGATGGGGCACCATGCGATTCGCCTGGCGGCATACGGTGGGGTTTATCTTCTGCACGGAACGAATGCGGATTTCGGGATCGGGATGCGCGTCAGCTCCGGCTGCATTCGCCTGCGCGATGACGATATCAAAACGCTCTACCGCGTGATCGCCCCTGGCACGAAAGTGAATATCATTAATACGCCGATTAAAGTGTCTGAAGAGCCGGGTGGCGTCCGTCTGGTTGAGATCCACCAGCCGCTATCGAAAAACATCAATGACGATCCGCAGACGCTGCCAATTAATCTGAATGCCTCGATGGTGAGCTTTAAAACGAATGTCAATACCGATGGCGCGGTGATGGAGCGGGCGATGGAAGCGCGCTCGGGGATGCCAACCGATGTCACGCGGCATCATGAGGTTGCTCAGCAATCAATGTAAAGCAGTAATAACGACAAACGCCCTGCATCAGCAGGGCGTTTTTTTGCAGTGGCATAACGGAGGGTTGCGTTACGCTTATTTGTAGATAACAGCGGTACCGTGCAGGGTGTTAGGACCGGTCACAGAGGTGATGCGGAATGATTTCGCACCCATTTCGTCAGCTTTTTGTGCCAGCTGATCTTCCAGAGAGCCCAGATTAGTCCCGGCAGTGGCAGAGATGGTACCGACTTTCTGCTGGTCTGCTGGCGTGGATTGCACTTCAACAGCAGCGAAGCTTGCGAAAGAGAGTGAACTCAGAACGGCGGCAGCGATGAGGGTTTTAACGTTTTTCATGATTTTATACCTTTAGGCAGATGATGTAGTGGTCGTTAGTTATTTAGTTAACGATCGATAGGTAAATGATAGATGTGATCCAGGTCACACGTCAACCCATTTTTATAATGGTCGTTAAATTAATTTCATTTGCCTTATATTTCATAAAGATAAAATTAAATTATTTTTCAGAAATCACCGCTGGTCGTTGCAGACGTTTATTTTTATAATGACTATTCAACAAAACAACAGAGGACCAACGGCACATGACAACCGATGTCACGCGTTGCGCGAAGAAAAGCCGTGGCCGACCAAAAGTGTTCGACAGGGATGCGGCGCTCGATAAGGCCATGACGCTCTTCTGGCAGCATGGGTATGAAGCCACGTCGCTTTCCGATCTCGTGGAAGCAACGGGCGCGAAAGCCCCTACCCTGTACGCAGAGTTCACCAACAAAGAAGGCTTATTCCGGGCCGTTCTGGACAGATACATCGCGCGCTTCGCGGCAAAACATGAAGCCCAGCTGTTCTGCGAAGAAAAAACGGTTGAGCAGGCATTGCAGGATTATTTCACGGCAATCGCGACCTGCTATACCAGCAAGGACACGCCTGCGGGCTGTTTTATGATCAACACCTCCGCGACCCTCGCGGCATCGTCTAAAGAGATTGCCAACACGGTCAAATCGCGACATGCGATGCAGGAGGAGACGCTCAGCACGTTTCTGGCTCAGCGTCAGCAGCGCGGCGAAATACCGGCGCATTGCCGTCCGCAGGAGCTTTCCCAGTATCTGAGCTGTATTTTACAGGGGATGTCCATCAGCGCCCGTGAAGGCGCGACGCTGGAAAAATTGCAGGGGATTACGCAAACAACGCTGCGCCTGTGGCCTGAACTTCTTAAACTCTGACGCAAAAAAAAAGCTCCTCAGCCTGAGCGCATGAGGAGCTAAGTTCAGAGAACATCTTTTTTACACTTTGTTATTCAGTATCAGCTGACCGTTGCTGTCGAGAGGGATCTGCGTGCCAGGATCTTTATCCATTCGGATTTTGCCCTGCTGATCGCCAATTTTGTAGGTTACGTCGTAGCCCAACATTTTTTCAGACTTGTCATACACGGTTTTACAGCGCTGCTGCGTTGTGGTGTAGGTATCATTTTCCTGCATCGCGCCCTGTACCTGGTTACCGGCATAACCGCCACCCAGCGCACCAACCACCGTCGCGACATCCTTACCACGGCCGCCACCAAACTGATGACCAATCACCCCACCAGCAACCGCGCCCAGCACGGAGCCAGCGATACGGTTTTCATCCTGAACCGGACGACGGTGGGTGACAGAAACATTACGGCACTCCTGACGAGGCGTCTTGACCGTCTCTTTGATCGGTGTAGCGGAAACCACCTGCGCATACTGCGGGCCACGATCAAGTACGTTCAGACTGGCAACGGCAGCCACACCTAACGCAGCTGCGACGCCAATCCCTATACCCGCCAACATTGATTTATTCACGGGACTTCCTCCTTTGTTGCAATTGGTAGCAATTTTGCAGCGCAATAAACGCTTCGCCAATAAGATAAAGGATCAAAATCAGGGCTGTTGACCGGGACAACGTGGGTTTAAGAGAACTCTTAAGCGTCAGGAGGGAAATGCACAGCATGATGTGCTAAGAATTCCCTCCGGAGGGCCCGGAGGGAGAGAGAAATTAGTGCAGCTTCAGGCGTGGACGGATCACGCGGTTGATGCGGCCAACCAGCATCATCAGGCCGGTTTTGAAGTAGCCGTGCAGCGCAATCTGGTGCATACGGTACAGAGAAATGTACACGAAGCGGGCGATGCGCCCTTCCACCATCATGGAGCCGCGCATCAGGTTACCCATCAGGCTGCCCACGGTGGAGAAGTTTGAGAGCGACACCAGAGAGCCGTGGTCTTTGTAGACATAGGCTTTCATCGGTTTGCCTTTCATCTGCGCCAGGATGTTATGCAGCACGAGGCTTGCCATCTGGTGCGCGGCCTGGGCGCGAGGCGGTACAAATCCGCCTTCCGGACGTGCGCAGGAGGCACAGTCGCCAATGGCGAAGATGTCCGGATCGCGCGTGGTTTGCAGCGTCGGCTCTGTCACCAGCTGGTTAATGCGGTTCGTCTCCAGCCCACCGATATCTTTCATGAAATCAGGCGCTTTGATCCCCGCAGCCCAAACCATCAGGTCGGCCTGGATATATTCGCCGTCTTTGGTATGCAGGCCGCCCTCATCCGCGCTGGTCACCATGGTCTGGGTCAGCACGCGCACGCCCAGTTTGGTCAGCTCGTTGTGCGCCGCGCCGGAAATACGCGGCGGCAGCGCAGGCAGAATACGTTCACCTGCTTCCACCAGCGTCACATTCAGCGCTTCGTTAGTCAGCCCTTTGTAGCCGTAGCTGTGCAGCTGTTTGACCGCATTGTGCAACTCCGCCGATAATTCAACGCCCGTTGCGCCGCCGCCCACGATAGCAATGTTGACCTTGCCGTTAGCACCCATGTTGTTGGTGTACTTCAGGAACAGGTTAAGCATCTCCTGATGGAAACGACGCGCCTGATGCGGGTTATCCAGGAAGATGCAGTGCTCTTTTACGCCTGGGGTGTTGAAATCATTGGAGGTACTGCCCAGGGCCATCACCAGCGTGTCATAGGCCAGCTTGCGCTCAGGAACCAGCAACTCGCCTTTATCATCACGCAGCTCAGCCAGCGTGATGGTTTTGTTTTCACGATTGATATCCACCACCGAACCCAGCTGGAACTGGAAGTGGTGGTTACGCGCATGCGCCAGATAGCTCAGCGCATCCACGCCCTCATCCAGCGACCCGGTCGCCACTTCGTGCAGTAACGGCTTCCACAGATGACTGTGGTTACGATCCACCAGCGTGATTTTGGCTTTCTTACCGCGACCCAGCTTCTTACCCAGCTGTGTCGCCAGCTCCAGTCCGCCAGCACCACCGCCGACAATCACTATCTTTTTCAATGGCGTAGTCAACGTGACCCCCTCAAATTATTAACCAATTGTTAATTAAAAGTTATATAAATAACCCTTAATTAACAATAGGTTACTGCGCTGAAACCATTCAGATTCATTGAGAATAGCACGTCAGGCGCATTGGTCATACCAAAATTGATATGTATCAAGTTTTGATGGTTTAAAAGTAGACAACTCTGACAAAAAAGAGGCCCGGTACGCTTTCACGTACCGGGCCTTTATCAGGTTCAGGGAGATCAGCCCAGCGTTTTAAAGGCTTTAATACGCTGCAAGTGCGGGGAAATGTTTTTGAACTTGTGGGTCTGCTCTTCGTCCCAGACAATTTCGTAGTAATGGTGCAGAAGCTCGGCGGCGCGGGAGCTGTTCAGCGCTTCATCGTTGCGGGAGAGGATCACCAGACACCGATCGCGGTTCTTTTCACGGAAATTGCTCACGCATTTAGTTGCGATGTCGGCGTACTCTTCCGGGCGATCGATTTTGCCTTCCATGTTTTCGTTCGGAAAGAGGTTAGGATTAAAAATGACCTGACGGATATCGCACAAAAAACCGATGCGCTCTGCCCAGTATCCTCCTAACCCCACGCCGCAGATCAGCGGGCGATCGTCGATATTGAGCTGCAACATTTTATCCACTTCTTTAAGCAGATGCTGCATGTCATGCTTCGGATGACGTGTGCTGTAACTGATCAGCCGGACATCCGGATCGATAAACTGCAATTGCAGCACTTTCTCATGATTACCAGGACTGTTTGAGTCAAAACCGTGTAAATAGATGATCATCGTCTCACCACGCTACGCCTTCCGGGATGAATTAAAGGGCTGCTTTATGTGCCTGCCAGCGCTCGTTCAGGGCTTCAAGCCGGGCGTTTACCGTTTTCCAGCGCGCCGAGTCCATCAGCTCCTGACGACTAAATGAACCTTTATGATACAATTGTGTAACACGTTCAGCATTGATCGGCGACAGGTTATCCAGCACGCTCACCGCCCCTTTACGATTATTGCAGACGAGGATCATATCGCAACCCGCATCCAGCGAAGCCTGCCCACGTTCGGCATAGCTACCCATAATTGCCGCCCCCTCCATGGATAAATCGTCAGAGAAAATTACGCCATTGAAGCCTAATTCCTGACGCAGTACGGTTTTCAGCCAGTGCGGAGAGCCGCTGGCCGGACGCGGATCGACCTCACTGTAGATGACGTGCGCAGGCATGATGGCATCCAGCTTGTTATCAGCAATCAGCGAGCGGAAAACCGACATGTCTTTAGCGCGAATGTCTGCTTCCGGGCGCGGATCGCGCGGGGTTTCTTTATGGGAATCCGCCGTCACCGCCCCGTGGCCCGGGAAATGTTTGCCGGTGGTTTTCATGCCCGCAGCATGCATACCGTCAATAAAGCGCGTCGCCATTGCCAGCGCAATACGCGGATCGTCATGATACGAACGCTCACCAATTGCCGCGCTAATGTGTCCTACGTCCAGCACCGGGGCGAAGCTGATGTCGATATCCATGGCGATCATCTCGCTGGCCATCAGCCAGCCGGCGTCCTGCGCCAGTTGACCGCCCTCTTCGATCCCCAGCAGCGCAGCAAAAGATTGCGCGGCGGGTAAACGGGTAAACCCTTCGCGGAAACGCTGCACACGCCCACCTTCCTGGTCTACGGCCACCACCAGGTGATTGCGCGACGCCGCACGGATCTGGCGAACCAGCTCACGCAACTGCTCCGGATCATGATAATTGCGGGTGAAAAGAATCAGCCCCCCTACCAGCGGATGCGCCAGAATTTCGCGCTCTTCCGCATCCAGCTCAAACCCTTCGACATCCAACATTACTGGACCCACACCTACCTCTCTTATCCTTTCGTTTGTAACTGACGCCAGGCATCATTTGCCAGCGCAATAAATTGTTTGTCATCTGTCTGCTGAAGGCGCATTTCAAACCATCCCGCCATCAGCATCAACACCCACGGACGCCAGCGCGCGACCTGCCGCGCAAGGGTGAGCGCATTGATGTTGGCGTTTCGGGCATAGGCGGTTATCAGCTGCTCGCGCGACGCCTCATCAGGCATCCAGACCGCAGCGAGTTCGAGCGCCACGTCACCGTCTCCGGCATATTCCCAGTCGATAAGTTTCTCGCCTGCCGTGGTATGAACGATATTACCCGCGTGGACATCCATATGCAGCGGCGCCAGACGTAACGCCTGCGGCTCTCCCGCTCTGCGTAGCCGCTTAAGCTGCGCCAGCCAGTAGGGCGTGCGTCGTCCAGGCGCAGCCTGCTGCCAGTAGTGATCCAGCAAAGGAAGTAACGTTACCCGCCAGCCCAGACGCGGCTGGCGATGCAGATGATACAGCATGGCTGCAAGCGCAGGCGTATCGGGAAGCTCGCTTTTGATCTCACCCGCAATAAACGCCACCGCCATCCAGTCTCTGATAAAGAGATGAGGTTGTGGCGCAAGGTCGGCGGGCAGGCGCTTCAGGGCGCGGAACTGGCGACGAAAATGGGAGGCAGGCGCGGCGGCATCGTGATGCTGACGTAAAACCAGCCGATGGTCGCCACGCTCAATAATGCAACTCGCGCCGCCAAGCCCGGCGGGGGCTTGCGGCGCGATAACACGGTACTGAGGGAAATAACGCGTCAGGACGTCATGACGCGTGCGCTTATTGTTGCGTAACGGCACCTTTACCTGACCAGATAATTTCGCCGGTCTGAACCAGCATTAACTGCATCTGCAACGACGGCGTGTTCACGTTGCCTGTCGCGTTAGAATAAAGGACATACTGCGCGCCAACGTTGCGGGCAATACCAATCGCTTTACTGCGCGAACCCAGGCTGTCCTGAGGCGACAGACCAAGCTGCTGCTTGGCGACCGCGAGCTGCTGAGCTGAGACCAGCGTAAATTTACCGTTGTTTGCCAGCGCGTTGCGCAGGGTTTCCGTCGCTTCTCCCGCATTCAGGGAACCGTTTGTACGGTTGTTCACGCTGTCCACCAGCAGCACGCTGCCGGGCGTAACGCCCTGTGCCTGCAACATTTTGCCCACCATCGGCTGCATCGCGCCGTTCCAGTCATAGTGGCGTACTCGCGGCGCAGGCTGTGCGGTGTCGTCCGGATGTTCGATCGGGCCAGGCTGCGCCGGAATGGTCGGTACAGACGGCACGGTTGGAACAGGCTGCGCTGGCGTTGTTGGCTGTTCCGTTCCCGGCTTCGCCTGATCTACCGGTGCTGGTTCTTCCGTTCGCGTCACACAACCCGCCAGAAAGAGTGCAAAAGCACTCAGGAGCGCATAACGGCTCATTGTTTTAATCAAGGTTCACTCCTTACAAATAAAGATAAAGTCTCACCTTATGTGCACCCAGATAGCTGGCGCTGCCGTAGAGCGTGACTGACGATCTTGCCGGGATAGTCACGCTGCGCGGCGCCTCAAGCGGGTGCATCTCAAGACCTCTCACGTCATACCAGTAGAAGCGATAATGCACCGTCACTGGCTCTTGCCTTTCGTTATAGAGCGTAGAGGAGGCTGAAGACTGGATTTCGCTTATGGTCAGCGAAGGTTTCTCCGCCGTGATGCCCGCAGCAAGCACTGAGGACTCCATCACCAGCGTCTGTTCTTCACTGACCGGGATGGCGGGACGCGCGCTGCACCCAACCATTACCAGCGTCACGATCAGCGCTGCAATACGCCCAGTTAACATATTAAAGACCTTTATGTGCCAGCATCGGTCCCAGTGGACGTCCACCCAGCAGATGCATATGAATATGATAGACTTCCTGGCCGCCATGGCGATTACAGTTCATGATCAGACGGTATCCGTCTTCAGCAATCCCTTCCTGCTCTGCGATTTTCGCGGCCACCGTAAGCATACGGCCCAGCGCCACTTCATGCTCGGTTTTAACGTCATTGACGGTCGGGATCAGAATATTGGGAATAATAAGGATGTGCGTCGGCGCCTGGGGAGAAATGTCGCGGAAAGCCGTGACCAGTTCATCCTGATAGACAATATCCGACGGAATTTCGCGGCGGATAATTTTACTGAAAATCGTTTCTTCAGCCATGACCTTTTCCTTTTAAGTTTAATCTGGCGTCGTGCGTCCGTTGTTAACACACATTGTCTGATTTACTGCGTGACACAAGACAAGAGTATGAGCGAGTTTCTCCTGTCCTTTCAACCTTCTCCCGTGATTTCTTTCCTGATTGTCCGCCATCTGGCTTAAGAGGCATCGCTTTAGGACATTTCTTTTCTGAAACCTTATTTCAGTTCATCCCGAAACATCTGTTTACAGCGTTAATCACAATGCGTATATTTCGCATTTGCATTTTCATGCGCATTTTTAACATAGAAAACGACGTCAGCCCGTGCTAGCGGGACTGTCGCGAATTACCTTCACCATTCACTAAGGGTTTGATGATGTCTTTCATTAATCACACCAGGGATGGGCAACATCAGCCTGCCGCAACACCTTCGTTGCTGGCCGCCTGCATTGCTATGGCATTGACGCCAACCGCCGCTTTCGCTGCTTCAACCACCGAAGATACCGTCGTCGTTGACGGAGGTTTTGACAACACACAGGATCTTTCTGCCAGCCAGGATCAGGATTACAGCGTAAAAACTACCACCACCGGCACCAAACTGTTGCTGGTTCCCCGCGACATCCCACAGTCCGTCAGCGTTATCAGCCAGCAACGTATGGCTGACCAGAATCTGCAATCCATCGGACAGGTGCTGACGAATACCACGGGCATTACGGCCCAGGTGCAGGACAGCGACCGTACCGTGTTTTACTCACGCGGCTTTTTCGTCAGCAACTACGCCTATGACGACCTGCCAACCTCCATCAGTGAAGTGTGGAACTTTGGTGATACCGCCGCGGATACCGCGATTTATGACCGCATCGAAGTGGTTCGCGGCGCCACCGGCCTGATGTCCGGCACGGGCAACCCGGCGGCGTACGTTAATATGGTGCGTAAGCATGCGGACAGCCCGGAATTTAAAGGTAACGTCTCCGCCAGTTACGGCAGCTGGGACAAGCAGCGCTACGTGCTGGATCTCCAGGCGCCGCTGGTAGAGTCAGGTAAGGTACGAGGCCGTCTGATCACCGGTTATCAGGACAACGACAGCTTCGTGGATAACTACCACTACCGGAAGAAATTCCTCTACGGCGTGATGGACGCGGATGTCACCGACAGCACCACCCTCTCGGTAGGGTATGAATATCAGGAAAGCCATACCGCCGACCCAACCTGGGGCGGGCTGCCGACCTGGTACAGCGACGGAAGTAAGACCCACTACAATCGCAGCCAGACCGTCGCGCCTGACTGGGCTTATTCAGATAAAGACAGCACCCGCATCTTCGCTAACCTGACTCAGCGTTTCGATAATGGCTGGGAAGCGCACATCAACGGTATGCATGCTGAAACCAACTTCGACTCCAAACTGATGTATATGTCCGGCTATCCGGATAAAGAGACCGGCGCGGGTCTGGTGGGTTATGGCGGCTGGAACCGTGGAGAACGTAAACAGGATGCGGTTGACGCCTTCCTGCGCGGCGGCTTCGATCTCTTTGGCCGTCAGCACGAAATGATGTTCGGCGGCAGCTTCAGCCGTCAGCGTAACCATTACGACAACTCCATGCCGGATGCGGTATACGGCATGGTTGATGTCGGCAACTTTAAGAACTGGAACGGGAACATCGCCGATCCCCAGTGGACGCCGTGGAAACTCTACAGCAAGGATGATATTCGCCAGTCTTCAGCCTATTCGTCGGCTCGTTTCTCGCTGGCCGATCCGCTGCACCTGATCCTGGGCGCGCGCTACACCCAATATAACATTCGTTATAACCCGGCAGGATCGCCGAATACCCGTCTGGAAAGCACCAAAGATGATGTCACGCCGTACGCCGGCCTGGTGTATGACATCAATGAGGACTGGTCGACCTACGTCAGCTATACCTCTATCTTCCAGCCGCAGGATAAGCGCGACGCCAGCGGACGTTATCTCGACCCTACCACGGGTAAAAGCTACGAAGCCGGGGTGAAGGCGGACTGGTTTAATACCCGTCTCACCACCTCGCTGGCGATTTTCCGCATTGAGCAGGATAACGTCGCCAGCAACACCTATACCTACATGCCGAGCGGTGAGTCGATCTATGAATCGCTGGACGGGGTGGTCAGCAAAGGGGTCGAGTTCGAGCTCAACGGTGCCCTGACCGATAACTGGCAGCTGACCTTCGGCGCGACGCGTTACATCGCAGAAGATAAGAATGGCAACGCCGTCAGCGCCGATCAGCCGCGCACAACCATGAAGCTCTTCACCCGCTATCAGTTGCCAATGCTGCCGGAACTGACCGTGGGCGGCGGCGTAAACTGGCAGAACAAAGTGTGGACGGACGTGGAAGGCGGCCCGGCAGGACGTTCCCGCGCGGAGCAAGGCAGCTATGGGCTGGTGAACCTGTTCAGCCGTTATCAGGTCACCAAAGATTTTGCGGTGCAGGCTAACGTCAACAACCTGTTCGACAAAGAGTATTACGATTACGTCGGTTCTTATGTAGTGTATGGCGCGCCGCTGAACGTCTCGGTGAGCGCGAGCTACGATTTCTGAGTGACAGAAGCCCGGTGGCGCTGCGCTTACCGGGCCTACCCATCACGTAGGCCCGGTAAGGTGCCGCCGCCACCCGGCACCACAAGCCGCAGTAATAAAAAAGGCAGCCATTCGGCTGCCTTAGTCTCCCCAGGTCACAGCTTAGTTGTTGCGGATGTACTCATCCATTTCGGTTTTCAGGTTATCGGATTTCGTACCGAAGATTGCCTGAACACCAGAACCTGCAACAACGACGCCCGCTGCGCCCAGTTTTTTCAGACCCGGCTGGTCTACTTTCGCAACGTCGGCAACGCTCACACGCAGACGAGTGATACACGCGTCCAGGTTAGTGATGTTCTCTTTACCGCCGAAAGCAGCTACCAGAGCAGGCGCCATTTCGCTGGTCACACCGGCTTTGCTGTCTTCCGTTGCATCTTCACGACCCGGCGTTTTCAGGTCCAGTGCTTTGATCAGCACGCGGAAGACGGTGTAGTACACCACTGCGTAGCCCGCACCCACAATTGGGAACAGCCACAGCTTGCTGCTGTTACCGGACAGAACGATGAAGTCGATCAGACCGTGAGAGAAGGACGTACCGTCACGCATACCCAGCAGGATACAGATTGGGAATGCCAGACCTGCCAGTACCGCGTGGATGATGTACAGGATCGGCGCAACGAACATGAAGGAGAACTCGATCGGCTCGGTGATACCGGTCAGGAACGAGGTCAGCGCTGCGGAGATCATGATACCGCCCACTTTTGCACGGTTCTCTGGTTTAGCAGAGTGCCAGATCGCAATTGCGGCGGCCGGCAGACCGTACATTTTGAACAGGAAGCCACCAGACAGTTTACCTGCCGTTGGGTCACCCGCCATGTAGCGTGGGATGTCGCCGTGGAACACCTGGCCTGCTGCGTTGGTGTATTCACCAATCTGCATCTGGAATGGAACGTTCCAGATGTGGTGCAGACCAAATGGTACCAGGCAGCGCTCAATGAAGCCGTAGATACCGAACGCCACAACCGGGTTCTGGTAAGCCGCCCACTGAGAGAAGGTCTGGATTGCTGTACCGATTGGTGGCCAGATGAAAGACAGAACCACACCGGTGAAAATCGCGGCCAGACCAGAAATGATCGGCACAAAACGTTTACCCGCGAAGAAGCCCAGATACTCAGGCAGCTTGATGCGATAGAAGCGGTTAAACATATACGCTGCAATCGCACCGGAGATGATACCACCGAGAACACCGGTGTCCGCCAGATGCTTAGCGGCAATCTCTTCAGCAGGTAAGTGCAGTACCAGCGGCGCAACCACAGCCATGGTTTTCACCATGATGCCGTAAGCAACAACGGACGCCAGCGCGGATACACCGTCGTTATTGGTGAAGCCCAGAGCAACACCGATAGCGAAGATCAGCGGCATGTTAGCAAAAACAGAACCGCCTGCTTCGGCCATCACGTGGGAAACTACGGCTGGCAGCCAGCTGAAGTTTGCAGAACCGACACCCAGCAGGATACCTGCGATAGGCAGTACGGATACTGGCAGCATCAGCGATTTACCGACCTTTTGCAGGTTAGCAAATGCATTCTTAAACATAATTGAGAGTGCTCCTGAGTATTTGTGCTTTTTTTACGTTTTCACGCATTGGCCCGGGGGGAGTACCGCGCCGTGGACAGGACATCTAAGCGCCCTTTATTTATTACACAGAGTAAAATAATTCCCTCTGAGTTTGTTTGACGGCTATCACGTTTCAGTTCAAGACGGCCAAAAAACTTGCAGATATTTACATAAAGCATGTCTGGATGTGTCTAAAAACGCCATCACCGCCCCAAATGAGGCGGTGAACTTTACTCGTTTTACTTATTAATTACGAGCCTAAAAATAACAGGCGTATCAGACAGATTGCAGGTGGGCGGGGTCGATATGGAACAGACTGGCGAAGTTTTCCGTTGTCACGCGAGCCAGCTCTTCAATACTGACACCTTTCAGAACGGCCATATACTCAGCGACATCCCGGGTCATCGCTGGCTGATTTTCTTTGCCGCGATGAGGCACCGGTGCCAGGTACGGGGAATCGGTTTCCACCAGAATACGATCCAGCGGAACATATCGCGCCGCATCACGCAGTTGCTCAGCATTCCGGAACGTTACAATCCCCGAGAACGAGATATAAAAGCCTAAATCAAGCAGCTTACCCGCCGTTTCTCTGTCTTCAGTGAAACAGTGTAGTACGCCACCGCAATCCGTCACCTTTTCTTCCCGCAGGATCGCCAGCGTGTCGGCGCGCGCATCGCGGGTATGAACGATAACAGGCTTATTCAGTTCACGGCCAATACGGATGTGGTTGCGGAAGGATTCCTGCTGGCGAGGTTTCGTTTCCGGGGTGTAGAAATAGTCGAGACCGGTCTCGCCCATCGCCACTACGCCCTCTTCTGCGGCAAGACGGCGTAAATCCTCAACGTCGTACGCTTCATCCTGATTCAGCGGATGCACGCCGCAGGAGAAGACGACATTATCGCGCTCGCCTACCAGTTCACGCATGGCGCGGTAACCCGGCAACGTGGTCGCCACGGCCAGGCAAAATTTCACATCGCGCGCGGCGGCTTTCGCCAGCACGTCGTCCACATTTTTATGCAGGGACTGATAATCCAGGCCATCGAGATGGCAGTGTGAGTCGACTAAAAACATAATGTCTCTCTCAGAGGTGGGAAACCGGCGGTATGACGCCCGGTTGCAGGTAGTGTTCGATACGCAGTAACTGGTCGGTCAGTAAAAGCTCGCGATTGAGACCGGTCACTGTCAAAAGTTGTTCACGGCTCTGGCAGATATCATGAAGGATAGCGTGCAGCGACTGCCCTGACAGGCGATTCGCCAGCGTGGTGACCAGCGCCCACACGTCAGGGTTAGTCAGAAGCGTCGCCCCCTGCTGGATTTTGAGCGCATCCAGCAGCAGTGCGGCCAGCCAGTGCAGCCGTTCCGGTGCCTGATCGCTGTTCAGCGCTGGCAGCACGCTCAGCCAGTCATGGCTATCGAGGGCTGATTCAACCGCACGACATAGCGTTTCACGCTGGGACCACACCTCCGGCTGCAATAAGGCCAGCGCAGCCGCAGGCGCACCGCTGCACAGGCGCAACGCCGAACGCGCCGCATCTGGTGACACCGTCACTTCTCGCTCAAGCCAGGCGAGCGCCCAGGATTCCTGAGGGACAGCGAGGTGGTGAAGAAGGCAGCGACTGCGCAGCGTCGCCAGCAAGCGTTCCGGCTCGCGGCAGGAGAGGAAAAACCAGGTATTCTCTGGCGGCTCTTCCAGGGTTTTTAACAGGGCGTTGGCTGCGGCTTCCGTGAGCAGCGCGGCGTCTTTCAGCCACACCACTTTCGCCCCCCCCAGACGCGCATATTCGTACAGTTTCTCACTGACCTCACGCACCGCGTCGATACCGAGCGTATTTTTGCCCTTCTCGGGTTCGAGGGTGTAATAGTCAGGATGCGTGCCCGCCTGCATAAGCTGGCAACCCCGGCATTTACCGCAGCTTTTATGTCCTTCCGGCTGTTGGCACATCAGAAAGCGGGTGATGGCGTAAATCAACGCATCATCACCCATTCCCGGCAGCGCCTGGATCAGTAACGCATGATGCCCCCGACCAACCTGATAGCTGCCGATCAGCTGTTCAAAGTGTGGGCGCAACCATGGATACCATTTCATGCCTGCTGCTCCTGTAGCCACTGCGTAACGGTCTGCTGAATATCACGCGTAACGTCTTCAAGGGATTGCGTCGCATCGATGGTACGAATGGTCTTGTCCTGCCCGGCCAGTTCCAGATAACGCGCACGGGTGCGGTTAAAGAAATCAAAAGACTCCTGTTCAATGCGGTCCAGTTCGCCGCGGGCACGGGCGCGCTTCAGGCCCACCTCAGGGGTCACGTCCAGATACAGCGTCAGGTCAGGACGGAAATCGCCCAGAACCGCGTCGCGAAGCGTAGCCAGCATGGCCTGATCGATACCCCGGCCACCGCCCTGATACGCCTGGGTTGAGAGATCGTGGCGATCGCCGATCACCCATTTTCCTTCTGCCAGAGCGGGTTTGATCACCGTCTCCACCAGCTGAACGCGCGCCGCATAGAACATCAGCACTTCCGCTTTGTCGGTAATAACTTCATCGCCAACGGATTTGATATCCAGAACCAGGCTGCGCAGTTTTTCCGCCAGCTGCGTACCGCCCGGCTCGCGGGTAAAGACCATGTCGGCAACGCCAAGCGACTTAAGCGTATCCACCACCACGTTACGGGCAGTTGTTTTGCCCGCCCCTTCGAGTCCCTCAATGACAATGTATTTACTGCGCATTTTTTTCCTTAAGTGCCTTCAGATAGTCCTGAACGGAGCGATTGTGGCTGGCCAGGTTGGTATTAAACGTATGCCCCCCTTTTCCGTCAGCCACAAAATAGAGATACGGCGTTTTGGCCGGGTGCGCGGCGGCCTTCAACGATGCTTCACTCGGCGTCGCGATCGGTCCAGGCGGCAGGCCGCTAATCACGTAGGTATTATACGCCGTTGGCGTCTCCAGATCTTTTCTGGAAATCCTGCCGCTGTAGTTTTCGCCCATGCCGTAGATGACGGTAGGATCGGTTTGCAAACGCATGCCGATGCGCAGACGGTTAATAAACACCGAGGCAACCTGGTCACGCTCGGCAGCAACGGCCGTCTCTTTCTCGATGATCGAGGCCATCGTCATGAACTGGTTTTGATCTTTATAAGGCAGGCCCTCTGCTCGCCCTTTCCAGGCAGCGTCTACCGCCGCGACCATTTTGTTGTGCGCGCGCTTCAGAATGGCCACATCCGTCGTGCCTGCCGTATACATCCACGTATCGGGCCAGAACCAGCCTTCCACCCACTCGGGATGTTCGAATTTTAAGGCGTCTGCCACGGTCTGGTAGCGGTCATCTTTCAGCGTATGCTTAATGTATGGCGCGTCCCGCAGCTGCCTGAGGTAATCGCTCAGACGCATACCTTCCACAAAACGCAGCGGGAACTGGGCTTCTTTACCACTCTCCAGCAGTTGCAGCATCTCGCGCACAGTCATGCCAGGGGTAAAGCGATAGGTGCCGGCCTTGAAATGGGACAGGTCCGGTTCAATACGCAGCAGCCACTGGAATACGCGTGGGCGATTGATAATTTTGTCGTCATACAGCTGCTGACCAAGCGCCTGCCGCCCGGTACCCGCTTTCAGGGTAAAAATCGTCTCGTCTTTAATCAGGATCTGACTCTCCGCCAGCTGACGGACTTTCCACACTCCCGCTCCGCCAGCGATACCGAACGCAACGATAAGAAGGAGGACAAAGCGTAACATTTTCTTCATGACTACCTGGTTTGCTCACATAACGGGGCCAGAAACTGGAACAGCTCGCGGGATGACCAGCATTTGCGGCCATAAGCGCGAACGGGGACAACGGGCATCAGCGCATTGCAGATTACGACTTCATCGGCAGACAGCAGCGCCTGTTCCTTAGCGTTGACTTCGACAACGCGAAAGCCTGCGCGTGCCAGCTGGTGCAGACAAAACTGCCGCATAATGCCGTTGACGCCGGCCTGCTCCAGCGAAGGCGTGAACACGTCACTGCCCTTCCGCCAGAGTAAATTAGCCGCACAGCATTCCGTAATGTACCCTTCGCTGTCAAGAACCAGCGCCTCCCCGGCCTCCGTCTGCTCAAGATGAGTACGAATAAGCACCTGTTCAAGGCGGTTGAGATGTTTTATGCCAGCGAGCATCGGGTTTCGCCCCAGACGTACCGGACTTAACGCCAGGGCTACGCCCTCTTCACGCCAGTGCGCATAATGGGAAGGATAATCTGAAACGGAAAGGACCCGCGTAGGATGCAGACAGGCAGAACCGCTATAGCCCCGGCAACCGCTCCCGCGGCTAATAATGACTTTCAGGACGCCGCTTGCTTTATCTGACGCCAGCCGACGCATTTCACTTTCAAGAATGTCCCACTGCGAGAAGGGGATCAGTAATGCTTCGCAGGCTTTTTGTAAACGAAGGATATGGGCCCCGAGCAGACACACGCCACCGTTGAGAATACGCGCAGTCGTGAAACAGCCATCGCCAAACTGGGTCGCCCTGTCGCTTGCCGGCAGCGTTTCTTGCTCAAGGCCATTAATTAAAAACATGGTGGCTCCTTATGCGTGGAGGCTCAGTCTGGCAGGATGTGAGCAGCCGGACAAGGGGATTTCACCTAATAAAAAAGGCCCGGCAAGCGGACCTTTTTTATCGTCAGCGACTAACCAGACTCAGACCTTTTTGAAGATCAGAGAACCGTTAGTCCCACCGAAGCCGAAGGAGTTACACAGGGTATACTCCATACCGCTAACCTGGCGTGCTTCGTGAGGAACGAAGTCCAGATCGCAACCTTCATCCGGATTATCCAGGTTGATGGTTGGCGGTACAGCCTGATCGCGCAGCGCGAGAATTGAGTAGATCGACTCTACCGCCCCCGCAGCACCCAGCAGGTGACCGGTCATGGATTTCGTGGAGCTTACCATTACGCGGCCGGCAGATTCGCCGAAGATAGACTTAACAGCCTGCGCTTCTGCTTTATCGCCCGCAGGGGTAGACGTCCCATGGGCGTTAACGTAGCCAATCTGTGCCGGCGTAATGCCCGCATCGCGGATGGCGTTTTCCATCGCCAGCGCAGCGCCTGCGCCGTTCTCTGGAGGAGACGTCATGTGATAAGCATCGCTGCTCATGCCAAAGCCAACAACTTCAGCATAAATTTTCGCGCCACGTTTTTTCGCGTGTTCGTACTCTTCCAGTACGATCATGCCTGCACCGTCACCCAGCACGAAGCCGTCACGGTCTTTATCCCACGGACGGCTCGCCGCCTGAGGATTATCGTTTCGGGTAGAGAGCGCACGCGCTGCACCGAAGCCACCGACGCCCAGTGGGGTACTGGCTTTTTCAGCGCCGCCCGCAACCATAGCATCTGCATCGCCGTACGCAATGATGCGCGCGGCCTGGCCGATGTTATGCACGCCAGACGTACAGGCTGTCGCGATTGAGATGCTTGGGCCACGCAGGCCGAACATAATGGTCAGGTGACCTGCCACCATGTTGACAATCGTAGACGGAACGAAGAACGGGCTGATTTTACGCGGGCCGCCATTCATCAGAGATGTATGGTTTTCTTCAATCAGACCAAGACCGCCAATCCCGGAGCCGATAGCGGCGCCGATACGGGTCGCGTTCTCTTCCGTAATCTCAAGGCCAGAATCCTGCATGGCCTGAACGCCAGCGACAATTCCATATTGAATGAAGGCATCCATCTTGCGCTGTTCTTTGCGCGAGATGATCTCTTCACAGTTAAAATCCTTTACTAAGCCAGCAAATTTCGTTGCATAGGCGCTAGTATCGAAATGGTCGATTAGGCTGATGCCGCTCTGACCGGCAAGGAGAGCTTTCCAGGTGGACTCTACGGTATTGCCGACAGGAGACAACATGCCAAGTCCGGTCACAACTACACGACGCTTAGACACGCTTGTCCTCCAGGGAGGGATAAAAAAAGAGATTCGTGGGACAACAAAAGATAAAACTCAGGCGGTCGAATGACCGCCTGGAGATGTTCACTTACGCCTGGTGACCGTTGATGTAATCAATGGCAGCCTGAACGGTGGTGATTTTCTCAGCTTCTTCGTCCGGAATCTCAGTATCAAACTCTTCTTCCAGAGCCATTACCAGCTCAACGGTGTCAAGAGAATCTGCGCCCAGGTCTTCAACAAAGGAAGCGGAGTTCACAACTTCTTCCTGCTTAACGCCCAGCTGTTCGCCGATAATTTTCTTAACGCGTTCTTCGATAGTGCTCATACTCTTAAATTTCCTATCAAAACTCGCTTTCGCGATGGTTTTCGTAGTGTATAAAATGTTGAAAAATTTGCAACTAAATCCCGGCAGGTCTTACCACGATTTTACGTTATTTTGAGGCCATTTGCCCAAATAACGCAAATATTTTCGATCGTGATTAAACCATGTACATCCCGCCGTTGACGTGGAGGGTTTCACCAGTGATGTAACCCGCTTCGTCAGAGGCTAAAAATGCAACCGCGCTGGCGATTTCTTTAGGGTCGCCAAGACGACCCGCCGGAACTGCCGCCAGCGTACCCGCACGCTGCTCATCAGTCAGCGCACGCGTCATGTCCGTTTCAATAAAGCCCGGAGCAACAACGTTTACAGTAATTCCACGGGACGCGACTTCACGCGCCAGCGACTTACTGAAACCGATCAGACCTGCTTTCGCCGCAGCGTAGTTAGCCTGACCAGCATTTCCCATGGTACCAACCACAGAACCTACAGTGATAATACGACCATGACGCTTTTTCATCATAGCGCGCATTACCGCTTTTGACAGACGGAATACAGATGACAGGTTGGTTTCGATAATATCGTTCCACTCGTCGTCTTTCATTCGCATCAGCAGGTTGTCGCGAGTGATCCCGGCATTATTGACCAGAATATCCACTTCGCCAAACTCTGCGCGAATATTTTCCAGAACAGATTCGATAGATGCTGGTTCAGTCACATTCAGTACCAGACCTTTACCGTTCGCACCCAGATAGTCGCTGATGGCCTGTGCGCCATTCTCACTGGTCGCAGTCCCGATCACCGTCGCGCCGCGCGCAACCAGTGTTTCAGCAATAGCGCGCCCAATACCGCGGCTTGCGCCGGTCACCAGGGCAATTTTTCCTTCAAAACTCATGGTATTCCTCTTTTATTGCGAGAGTGCCGCTTTCATGGCTTCCGGCTCGTTAATCGCCGAGGCAGTCAGGGTGTCTACAATACGTTTTGTCAGACCGGTAAGTACCTTACCTGGACCAACTTCATACAGATGTTCAACGCCCTGAGACGCCATAAATTCAACGGTTTTAGTCCACTGAACCGGGCTGTAGAGCTGGCGAACCAGCGCGTTACGGATAGCCTCCGGCGCGGTTTCGCACTGCACATCGACGTTATTCACAACGGAAATCGTCGGTGCGTTAAAGGTCATTTTTTCCAGCTCAACCGCCAGCTTATCGGCAGCGGGCTTCATCAGCGCGCAGTGAGACGGCACGCTCACCGGCAGGGGCAGTGCACGTTTTGCGCCCGCAGCTTTACAGGCAGCGCCTGCACGCTCAACCGCTTCTTTATGACCCGCGATAACCACCTGGCCTGGCGAGTTAAAGTTTACCGGAGAAACGACCTGACCTTCAGCAGATTCTTCACAGGCTTTAGCGATAGACGCATCATCCAGACCGATGATGGCAGACATGCCGCCCGTGCCCTCTGGCACCGCTTCCTGCATGAATTTACCACGCAATTCAACCAGGCGTACCGCGTCAGCGAAGGCAATCACCCCTGCGCAGACCAGCGCAGAGTATTCACCCAGGCTATGACCCGCCATCAGCGTCGGCGCTTTGCCGCCCTGCTGCTGCCATACGCGCCACAATGCGACGGAGGCTGCCAGCAGTGCCGGTTGAGTCTGCCAGGTTTTGTTCAGCTCTTCAGCGGGGCCCTGTTGGGTCAGCGCCCACAGATCATAACCCAGCGCGTCAGAGGCTTCACGGAAAGTCTCTTCAATAACCGGATAGTTTGCTGCCATTTCAGACAACATCCCAACAGTTTGCGAGCCCTGTCCCGGGAACACAAAAGCAAATTGCGTCATTTTTTAATCCTTATCCTAGAAACGAACCAGCGCGGAACCCCAGGTGAACCCGCCACCAAAGGCTTCAAGCAAGACCAGTTGGCCCCGTTTAATTCGTCCATCGCGTACCGCTTCGTCAAATGCGCACGGTACCGATGCCGCAGAGGTGTTGCCGTGGCGATCAAGCGTCACCACAACGTTATCCATAGACATGCCCAGCTTCTTCGCCGTCGCGCTGATGATACGCAGGTTCGCCTGATGCGGCACCAGCCAGTCGAGTGCGGTGCGTTCAAGGTTATTGGCTTCCAGCGTCTCATCGACAATATGCGCAAGCTCAGTCACCGCCACCTTGAATACTTCATTACCTGCCATGGTGAGGTAAATGGAGTTATCAGGATTAACGCGATCGGCGTTAGGCAGCGTTAACAGCTCGCCGTAGCGGCCATCGGCATGCAAGTGCGTGGAGATGATGCCCGGCTCTTCGGACTGCCCCAGCAGCACCGCGCCCGCGCCATCGCCAAAAATAATGATCGTGCCGCGATCGGTTGGATCGCAGGTACGCGCCAGCACATCAGCGCCGATCACCAGCGCATATTTTACGGCGCCCGATTTTACATACTGATCGGCGATGCTCAGCGCATAGGTGAAACCCGCGCACGCTGCTGCAACATCAAATGCCGGGCAGCCTTTGATGCCGAGCATGTTCTGCACCTGGCACGCTGCGCTTGGGAAGGCATGCGTGGCAGAGGTTGTCGCCACCACAATAAGCCCGATCTGTTCTTTATCAATGCCAGCCATCTCAAGCGCTCGCTGAGCGGCTTCGTAGCCCATGGTGGACACAGTTTCGTCTGGCGCGGCGATACGACGTTCACGGATACCTGTGCGCGTGACAATCCACTCGTCAGACGTATCTACCATTTTTTCAAGATCGGCGTTGGTACGCACTTGTTTTGGCAGGTAGCTGCCGGTACCTAAAATCTTCGTATACATGTACGCTCAGTCACTTTTAGCTAATACAGATCCCAGGCGAGCGGCAATCCTCTGAGGGACTTGTCGCTGCACCGCCTGCACTGCCTGTTCAATCGCGACGGTAAATGCTCGCTGATTGGCGGCGCCATGACTCTTAATCACGATGCCGCGCAATCCTAACAGACAGGCGCCATTATACTGGTCGGGGTTGAGGTGACTGAATCGCCGCGTCAGGCTTTTTTGTAACCAACGCTTTAATAAAATCAGCCACCAGGACCTTTTTTTACCTTCTCCCTGCGATTTCAGCAGAGAAAGGAACATTCGTACGACCCCTTCCATGGTCTTCAACGTCACGTTTCCAGTGAAGCCATCACACACTAATACATCCGTTTTGCCCGTCAGCAACTCATTGGCTTCGAGATAACCAATATAGTTGATGGAGGGGACCTGTTTGAGTATTTCCGCAGCGTCGCGGATACTGTCCAGGCCTTTGGTCTCTTCTTCACCAATATTCAGTAAAGCAACGCGGGGATTGTTAATCCCGACCACGTCTTCTGCCAGCACCGACCCCATAACGGCAAACTGAGCCAGCATTGTACTATCACAATCCACGTTAGCGCCCAGATCCAGCACCACCGTTTTGCCCTTCTGCTGATGCGGTAATACCGTCACCAGCGCCGGACGCTCAATGCCCTCAATCGGCTTGAGCAATAATTTCGACAGCCCCATCAGCGCGCCAGTATTTCCCGCGCTGACGCAAGCCTGCGCTCGCCCTTCTTTCACCAGCTCCAGCGCCATTCGCATAGAGCTGCCACGACTATTACGAATAGCCTGCGATGGCCGGGCATCACTGGCAATAACTGACTGCGCAGGAATAATCTGCAGACGCGAACGTTGTTCAAAGTCAGCTTTTGCAAGTAATGGCGTGATTGTGTCGGGATTACCGACTAAAAGAAGTGTGAGTTGCGAATTAGAATTCAGTGCCTGCAATGCTGCAGGCACTGTCACGGTAGGGCCAAAATCTCCCCCCATGACATCTAACGCCAGGGTTAGACGTGTCAAGGTATCGTCGCAGCCTGGTTCGGTAAACTCCCCGTTTGCACGGGGAAGTTCCTCACTAAGCCTAATCACGCTGACGCGTGATTACTTAGTGATAACCTTGCGGCCGCGGTAGAAACCGTCAGCGGTGATGTGGTGACGCAGGTGTTTCTCACCAGAAGTCTTGTCTACAGACAGGCTGGTAACTGCGGTCAGCGCGTCATGGGAACGACGCATGCCACGTTTGGAACGGGTTGGTTTATTCTGTTGTACGGCCATGGACCTTACTCCTCAATTACTTACGCTTTAAGCTGGCTAATACGGCAAATGGGTTTGGTTTTTGCGCTTCATCAGGCAGTTCCCCAAAGACCATGTCCGCCTCGGACACTTCACAGTGTTCAGAATCATGCACCGGAACGACTGGCAGGGAGAGGATGACTTCATCTTCAACCAGCGCCAGAAGATCGATTTCACCGAATTCGTTAACCTCAATCGGCTCATACGCTTCCGGGAGTGCTTCAGCCTGTTCGTCAGAACGAACCGGACTAAAACAATACGTTGTGTGAACATGCTGTACAAACGGTTTCCCGCAACGCTGACATTCGAGCGTTACCGTCACCTTTGCATCACCGGTTAACACGGCGAGACGCTGGTTGTCGATAGCGAACGACATGGAGCATTCTACATCACTGTCCACACTGACTACAGATTCGGCAATACGCTCAGCCTGATCGGAAGAATAGATTCCTTCGTAATCGAGGCGTTTTTGAGCCGTACGAACCGGATCAAGAGTCAGGGGTAATTTTACCTTTTGCATAGGGCGCGCATATTAACTTTGTAACGTCATAGAGTCAAAGAAAAAGGCAACCAGAGCTGCCTTTTGCCAATTATTCGCACACATTGCGGCCTGTAGTTTAAAATGGCTGGCATCGATACGCTATATCTGGTGATAAAAATATGCCAAATCTCGTCCTTGCTTCCACTTCACCTTATCGCCGAATGCTGCTGGAAAAGCTCGGGATCCCGTTTGAATGCGCTGCGCCGGAGGTGGATGAAACGCCACAGCCGGGCGAGTCACCGCGTCATCTGGTGACCCGTCTCGCGAAAGAGAAAGCACAGTCGCTGGCCGTACGTTACCCCGCACATCTGATTATAGGCTCCGATCAGGTTTGTGTGCTGGACGGCGAAATCACCGGCAAACCGCATACGGAAGAAAACGCCTGCCAGCAACTTTTGCGTGCGCGAGGCGGTATCGTGACCTTTTATACCGGCCTGGCGCTTTATAATTCGGCTTCCGGTCATCTGCAAACCGAGTGCGAGCCGTTTGATGTGCACTTCCGTCATCTTAGCGAGCAGGAGATTATGGATTATGTGCGTCGGGAACGTCCGCTGAACTGTGCCGGGAGCTTTAAAAGTGAAGGACTAGGGATTGCGTTGTTCGACAAGCTCGATGGCCGCGATCCCAACACGCTGGTGGGGTTGCCGCTGATTGCGCTGTGCCAGATGTTAAGGCGAGAAGAGTGTAATCCGCTGACGATGTGACCGTTGCGGCCTGATGCTCACAGGGAGAGGGAGAAAAACATGTTGGCCGGGTAAGCGCAGCGCCACCCGGCACAAAATCAGCCGCGCAGAACTTTCAGACAGCGTTTGAGCTGCTCATCCAGCGGCGCTTCAATACGGATAACTTCGCCGGTATTAGGATGGGTAAATTTCAGCGCTGCCGCGTGCAGGAACAGACGCGACAGCCCTGTTCCCGCCAGCTGCTTATCAAATTCGCGATCGCCATAGCGGTCATCAAACGCAATCGGATGGCCCGCAAACTGGGTATGGACGCGAATCTGGTGGGTACGCCCCGTCACCGGACTACAGCGCACCAGCGTGGCGAATTCGTAGCGCTCTTCAACTTTAAAGCGCGTCTCAGACGGTTTCCCTTCCTGATTAACACGAACAATGCGCTCGCCGCTTTGCAGAATATTTTTCAGCAGCGGCGCCTGCACCACTTTCACGTGGGACTGCCACTGGCCGCGCACCAGCGCCAGGTAATCTTTCTGCATCCCTTTTTCGCGCAGCTGTTCATGCAGTGAACGCAGCGCAGAACGTTTTTTCGCCACCAGCAGCACGCCAGAGGTATCGCGGTCAAGACGGTGAACCAGTTCGAGGAAACGCGCTTCCGGGCGCAGCGCGCGTAACCCTTCAATCACGCCGAAGCTCAGACCACTCCCCCCGTGTACCGCCGTTCCGGACGGTTTATTCAGCACCAGAATGTGGTCGTCCTCATAAAGGATAACGTCGCTCAGGGCCGCGACTTTTTGCAGCTTCGGAGAAACGACCTCTTCTTCACGCTCTGCAACACGTACCGGTGGGATCCGGACTTCATCGCCCGCCTCAAGCTTATACTCTGGCTTCACGCGTTTTTTGTTCACCCGCACCTCGCCCTTACGCAAGATGCGATAAATCATACTTTTTGGCACGCCCTTCAACTGGGTGCGCAAAAAATTATCGATACGTTGCCCCGCCTCGTCGTCGGCGATGGCAACCATTTTTACGGCTGGAGTCTCTGTTTTCATGGTTGGCGATTCTAAATAGCGTCAGACATTAGCGCCACTCATTTTTCTATGCTTATATTTACTTTTATCCGGACCACTCCCCTTTCGCGCAATCGATTTGGTGGTTATTAAACCAATCACCCCGTTGAAGTGAAGAAACTGTGAGTAACCGGGTGATAATTGGTAAAAGTCATCTTGCTATAACCCGGCGAGCAGTGGAATAATGAATCCGTTTTCCGCGTTAAATCCGGGTTTTGTAAGGATGTCGACGGAATGACCAATTTTGTCTGACCGATCATCCACGCAGCAATGGCGTAAGACGTATTGATCTTTCAGGCAGTTAGCGGGCTGCGGGTTGCAGTACTTCCCGGTATAAGGATTGTTCTCTGGAGAGTTTTCCCAGGCAATTCCCCTGATAATTGCGCTGTGTTTCCGTATGAAACACAGGCAACCGACACTCTGCGCCTCTTAAGCGAGCGACAACCGTGAGGTTGGCGACGTGAATAGACACGAGGCCATCGGTTCATACCCCGGAAAGCGTCACCTTGCCCGCAGCTTTGTCGTCAATGTAAGAATAACGAGTAAGTTACGATGAAAAGAATGTTAATCAACGCAACTCAGCAAGAAGAGTTGCGTGTCGCCCTTGTGGATGGGCAGCGCCTGTACGATCTGGATATCGAAAGTCCTGGACACGAACAGAAAAAAGCGAACATTTACAAAGGCAAAATCACCCGCATTGAACCAAGCCTTGAAGCTGCATTTGTCGATTACGGTGCTGAGCGTCACGGTTTCCTTCCTCTCAAAGAAATCGCCCGCGAATATTTTCCTGCAAACTACAACTCCCATGGCCGTCCGAACATTAAAGATGTTCTGCGTGAAGGTCAGGAAGTTATCGTCCAGATCGATAAAGAAGAGCGTGGCAACAAAGGTGCCGCACTGACCACCTTTATCAGCCTGGCAGGAAGTTATCTGGTATTGATGCCAAACAACCCGCGTGCGGGTGGCATCTCTCGCCGTATCGAAGGCGATGACCGTACCGAGCTGAAAGAAGCGCTGGCAAGTCTCGAGCTGCCAGACGGCATGGGCCTTATCGTGCGCACCGCAGGCGTCGGCAAATCTGCCGAAGCGTTGCAGTGGGACCTGAGCTTCCGTCTGAAGCACTGGGAAGCCATCAAGAAAGCGGCTGAGAGCCGTCCTGCTCCGTTCCTGATCCACCAGGAAAGCAACGTTATTGTGCGTGCCTTCCGTGATTATCTACGTCAGGACATCGGTGAAATTCTGATTGATAACCCGAAAGTGCTTGAGCTGGCTCGCCAGCACATCGCCGCGCTGGGTCGCCCGGATTTCACCAGCAAAATTAAACTGTACACCGGTGAAATCCCGCTGTTCAGCCACTATCAGATTGAATCCCAGATCGAGTCTGCCTTCCAGCGTGAAGTGCGTCTGCCGTCCGGCGGTTCTATCGTAATTGATACCACCGAAGCGCTGACCGCTATCGACATCAACTCCGCGCGTGCAACTCGTGGCGGCGACATCGAAGAGACCGCCTTCAACACCAACCTTGAAGCCGCTGATGAAATCGCCCGCCAGCTCCGCCTGCGCGACCTGGGTGGTCTGATTGTTATCGACTTCATCGACATGACCCCGGTTCGCCACCAGCGTGCGGTTGAAAACCGTCTGCGTGAAGCGGTACGCCAGGATCGCGCACGTATCCAGATTAGCCATATCTCGCGCTTCGGCCTGCTGGAAATGTCCCGTCAGCGTCTGAGCCCGTCACTCGGCGAGTCCAGCCATCACGTCTGCCCGCGCTGTTCCGGTACGGGTACCGTGCGTGACAATGAATCGCTCTCCCTCTCTATTCTGCGTCTGATTGAAGAAGAAGCGCTGAAAGAGAACACCAAAGAGGTTCACGCCATCGTTCCGGTGCCGATTGCCTCCTACCTGCTGAACGAAAAACGTGCAGCGGTAAGCGCAATCGAAGCGCGTCAGGGCGGCGTTCGCTGCATCATCGTGCCAAACGACGAGATGCAAACCCCGCACTATCACGTGCTGCGCGTGCGTAAAGGCGAAGAGACAAGCACCCTCAGCTACCTGCTACCGAAGCTGCATGAAGAAGAAATGGCGCTGCCATCGGATGAAGAGCCTGCCGAGCGTAAACTGCCTGAGCAGCCTGCATTAGCAACCTTCATCATGCCGGAAGCCCCGCCGGAAGCGACGCTGGAAAAACCAGCGGCAAAACCTGCCGTGCAAAAGGCGGCCCCTGCCGCGCCAAAAGCGCAGCCTGAGCAGCCGGGTCTCCTGAGCCGCATCTTCGGCGCGTTGAAAAAAATGTTTGCTGGCGAAGAAGTTCAGCCTGAGCAGCCGAAAGAAGCGCCAAAAGAAGCGAAACCAGAGCGTCAGCAGGACCGTCGTAAGCGTCAGAACAATCGTCGCGATCGTAATGACCGCAACGACCGTAGCGATCGTAACGAACGCCGTGATAATCGTTCCGAGAACAACGAAGGTCGTGAACAACGCGAGGACAACCGTCGCAACCGTCGCGAGAAGCAACAGCAGAACGTTGAAGATCGTGAGATTCGCCAGCAGGCGGGCGATGAGTCCGAGAAGAGCAAACAGCGTGACGAGCAGCAACCTCGCCGCGAGCGTAACCGTCGTCGTAACGACGAGAAACGCCAGGCCCAGCAGGAAGTCAAAAACCTGAACCGCGAAGCGCCTGTTGAACAGCAGGACACGGAGCAGGAAGAGCGTACTCAGGTTATGCCGCGTCGTAAGCAGCGTCAGCTGACCCAGAAAGTACGTGTGGGTGCTGTTCAGACGGAAGAAAACGACGTTATCGCGGTTGAAGCAGCAGAAAGCACAACGGGTACCCAGGTTGCAAAAGTTGACCTGCCAGCCGTCGTGGAAAATCAGGTTGAGCAGGACGAAAGCAGCGAAAACCGTGACAACGCAGGTATGCCGCGTCGCTCCCGTCGTTCTCCGCGTCATCTGCGCGTGAGCGGTCAGCGTCGTCGTCGTTACCGTGACGAGCGTTACCCGACTCAGTCGCCAATGCCGCTGACCGTGGCGTGCGCGTCACCTGAGATGGCATCCGGCAAAGTCTGGATCCGTTATCCGGTTGCTCGCCCGGAGCAAGCTGTTGAAGAACAGGCTGTGACCGAAGAGGTGATTGCACCGGTAGCAGCGGTGGAAGACGTCGTGACTGAAGCGGCAACCGTGGTTGAACCGCAGGTTGTTGACACGGCGGCACCGCAGGCTGTGGAAGTGGAAACGCCCCATCCTGAAGTGATTGCTGCGCCGGTTGATGCCGCTCCGCAGATCATTGCCGAAGAAGATACCGTGGTGGCTGAAGAAGTCGCGGAAGAAGCTGAACCAATCTCCGCAGCAGAAGAACCCGCAGACGTTGCCGTCGAGACGGTGACGGAAGAGGTTGTTCAGGACGTCGAGATTCAGGTTGAACCTGTTGTCGAAGAGGTCAAAGCGCCTGAAGTGAAATCCGAGCCGGTTGAGGTCGTTGCCGCTCCAGCGCCTGCTCACGTAGCTACCGCGCCGATGACTCGCGCCCCGGCACCTGAGTATGTACCTGAAGCGCCACGCCATAGCGACTGGGTTCGTCCGGCATTCAACTTCGAAGGCAAAGGTGCTGCCGGTGGTCACAGTGCAACGCACATGGCTACTGCGCCAGCTACTCGTCCTCAGCCTGTTGAATAACGCACGCTAAGACTGAAAGCCGACCTACGGGTCGGCTTTTTTATGGCTGTTGCAGGGGCTTTCTCATTCCGGTGACCTCCGGCATTATCTGCCGCATCAGCTCCAGAAAACGCCGCAAACGCGCCGGATAATAACGAGACCAGGGGTAAACCAGATGTACCGGTAACGCTGCCGGCTGCCACTCTGGCAGTAGATGCACCAGTCTTCCTTCCTGAATATCATCCTGTACTGTCCAGCTGGATACCACCGCCACGCCCAGCCCGGTGAGTGCCGTATTGCGCGCCACATACAGGCTGTCGGTACTCAGGCGTGGCGTAATGGTAACCCGCGCCGGGGCAGATGATGCATCGTGGAAAAGCTCCACATGGCGTTGATAAAAAGAGCTGATGGCAATCCAGGGAAGCTGCTGCAAATCTTCCGGCGTTTTAACCGCGGGATAACGGGCCAGTAATTCCGGTGAAGCCACCACCGAGCGCGGCACTTCAGCCAGCAGCACGGACACGGTCGCCGGATCGATTTCCACACCCACCCGAATAGCACAGTCAAGGTTGTCGCCGAGGAAATCAACCGAGTGATCGTTGAGCATCCACTCAACAGAAAGCTGGGGATAGCGCTGTAAAAATTCGGTTAACGGTTTCAGAAGCTGATCCTGGCCAAACGCGTGCGGGGCGCGCACCCTCAGCACCCCAACCGGTTCATCTTCCGTCTGCCCTACCTCGTCTTCCAGCGCCAGCCAGCTGTCAATCACCCGTCGGGCATGCTGATAGCAGCGTTCGCCGTCATCGGTCAGCCGGGTCGTATGGGTTGTGCGCAGCATCAGACGTACTCCCAGCATGGTCTCAAGCGACTGCAACCGTCTGCTCACCGTGGCCTGGGTTGTTGCCAGCTGACGTGCCGCCGCAGAAAGAGACCCCGCCTCCACAATGCGAACAAACGTTCGCATCAGTTCTACCCGATCTATACGCTCAGACCTTTTCATACCATTTTTACCCATACGCCACACGTATAAGCGTTTTACCACCGCGCCCGCTACCGTCGCAAGGCGTACTGATAAAAAATAGCCGCACACGACGAATGAGGAACATCTTATGAACACAACTACCACCCGGGCCGTAAGCCGCTGGGTAATCTTAATGCTGGCGCTCGGTGCGGGCTTTAGCGTGGCATCCATCTATTATGCCCAGCCTCTTCTGCCGCTGATGGGCTCAGACCTGCATCTGAGCATCGAAGGCATGGGCATGGTCCCGACGCTCACCCAGGCGGGTTATGCCCTGGGCATCCTGTTTCTGCTCCCGCTCGGCGATCGTCATGACCGCAGAACGCTGATCCTGATAAAAAGTGCGGTTCTGGCGCTGTTCCTGCTGGGTTGTAGCCTGACCGGACAACTGCACTCCCTGCTGCTCACCAGCCTGCTGATTGGCATGGCCGCCACCATGGCGCAGGATATTGTCCCGGCCGCAGCGATCCTCGCGCCGGAAGGTAAACAGGGAAAAACGGTCGGCACGGTGATGACCGGCCTGCTGCTGGGGATTTTGCTCTCCAGAACCGTGAGCGGCGTGGTGGGTGAGGCCTTTGGCTGGCGGGTGATGTATCAGCTGGCTGCTGCAAGCATTGCCTTTGTCGGCGCGGTGATGTGGGCCGTACTCCCACGTTTTGCTATTCACTCCACGCTGAGCTATCCCGCGCTGATGCGTTCCATGGAGCACCTGTGGCGTCGTTACCCGGCACTGCGTCGCGCGGCGCTGGCTCAGGGTTTTCTGTCGATTGCCTTTAGCGCATTCTGGTCAACGCTGGCGGTCATGCTGCTGGAACGGTATCATCTTGGCAGCGCCGTAGCGGGTGGATTTGGTATTGCCGGAGCCGCTGGTGCGCTGGCTGCACCGCTGGCAGGGGGTCTGGCAGATAAGCTGGGCGCCGGTAAAGTGACCCAGCTGGGTGCCGCGCTGGTGACCCTCTCGTTTGCCCTGATGTTCATGATGCCGGCACTGGGTGTACACGGTCAGTTGATCCTGATTGCCCTCTCCGCGGTCGGTTTCGATCTCGGCTTGCAGTCCAGCCTCGTGGCCCACCAGAACCTGGTCTACAGCCTTGAGCCGCAGGCCCGCGGACGCCTGAACGCCCTGCTGTTTACCGTCATTTTCATCGGAATGGCGCTGGGTTCGGCATTAGGCAGCAATATCTATACGCTGGCAGGCTGGTCTGGCGTGGTGGCTCTGGCAACCCTGTGTGGTGCCATTGCGCTGGCTATCAGAGTGATTGAAAGCGCCCGGGTGCTGTCCGCACAGGCAGAACGTGTGTAAAAAAAATGCCCAACCCGGACGGGTTGGGCAGTCAAAACATGCCCAGTTTCAAGACATGTCAAACAGGTCAGAGTCTTATTTGTTCATCTGGAACAAAGACATACCCTGCATATCGCTAAAGGCTTTATACGAGGCCTGCAACGCCGCCTGCTGCATGGTGTAGGACGAAATCACCGAGTTCCAGTCCACGTCAACCAGGTTACTCATCTGCTGCGTCTGACCCAGCGCGCGGTCTTCACCCAGAGCGTCCAGCTTGCCCAGCTCATCCAGCTTGATGCCGAGGTCGGCGCGCACGGTCAGCACGTTGTTGAGGGAGTTGCTCAGGCCACGGTTGGCTTTATCAATAGCCGCCGTAAACGCCTCGGCTTTCGTTTCGTCCTCCCCAATCGGCGTATTCAACGCTTCAATTGCGGAGTCGAGGATCTTGAACAAATTCGTTTCCGGCGCACTACCATCTGGCTCTGGCTTGGCATTGCTGGTGAAGCTATCGAAAACTTCAGTGCCCGTATGGCTAATTTGCATCGTGCGCGCGGAGTCAACCTGCTGGCTGATTGGCGTTCCGCCGCCCTTATAATCACCCGTCGCCTGGTCGAAAGCCGCCGCTTCGGTCTTGTAACCGGAAAAAATATAGCGACCGTTACCGTCCGTGCTGTTAGCCAGGTTCATGAGCTGATCGCGAATACCTTGCAGGTTCGTGGCCAGCGAAGCGCGGTCATCGTCACTTAACGTACCGTTGCCCGCATTGACAATCTTTTCCTGAGCAGCCTGGATGGCGGTTGTCACTTGCGATAACACGTTCTCTTCCAGCGAGACTTTCGTCGTAGCGAAGGAGCGTGCCAGCGCATACTGGCTGTTTTGCGTTTGAGCCTGAGAGAGCACAACGGCCTGCGAGGCGGCAATCGGATCGTCAGACGGACGGTTGATACGCTTCCCCGTAGACATCTGCTCGCCGTAGCTGAGCCAGAGACTTTGGGAGTTCGTCACGCCGCGCATGCTTTGCTCATACATCATTTGAGTACTAATACGCATTTTTTATGCCTCAGCCTTAGCGGATATTGATCAATGCATCAAACAGCGTGCTCGCCGTTTGCAGCACCTGCGCATTCGCCAAATAGTACTGCTGATAGCGTTGCAGGTTGCCATACTCTTCATCCAGGTTAACCCCGGAGATTGACTGCTGTTGTTTGGTCAGCTGCGTCACCACGTTAACTTTGGTTTCGCTGCTGGTTTTCAGCGACGCCGTGGTGCTGCCCACCGTACTGACCAGCGCGGCATAAGCATCGTTAAAGGTTTTGTTCCCTCCCACCAATTTGGCGCTCTGTAAATCCAGCAGCTTCTGGCCATTGGTATTGTCGCTTTCACCGCTTCCTTTCGCGGAGGCCATCGCCAGTTTGGATTCGTCGCTGATCGCTACGTCCATATTCACAATGACGTCATTCACCGGTTTGACGATGAAACTGTCTTTATTATCGGCTGAGCCGCTAATCTTAACGTTGAGACCATCAAACGACAGATTACCGCTGGCGTCAGGCTTGGCCGTGAAGCTGGTATTGTCCGACAGACGCGTGATTGTCCAGTCAGTACCGTTGTACTCAACTTTATAGTTTGTCGCCTGGACCTTTGTACTGTCCGTCATCGTGGCCGTAACGGACGCGCTTCCGGTGTTTTTACCGTTACTCAGCACTGCCGGAGAGCCAAAATCAAACAGCTTGCCGCCTGCATCCCCGTTGGCATCAAAGCCAGCCTGGTGCTGGGTATTCATGGCATCCGCAAACGCCAGCGCCATCTGGTTAAGGGTGTTTCGCGCCTGATCCAGATCCTGAGAACGGAACGTTAACAGCCCCCCAAGCGACCCCGTGGTGATCTGTTTTTCTGAGATCTCCACGTTGCCCGCTGCGGTATCCACATACGCAATTGTTGTACGCGCTGGGTCCGCACTGGATTTCACCGCCGCCAGCTGGCTGGCGTTGCTGCCCTGTACCAGGGTGTAACCGTTGGCGATAGAGATGTTGTAGGTGCCGCTGTCCTGTACGGTGACGTCCACACCGACAATCTTGTTCAGTTCACTCACCAGCTGATCGCGCTGATCGAGCAGTTCATTCGGGGATGCGCCCGCACCGACGCCAGTCAGCCGGGAGATCTGATCGTTAAGATTGGCAATCTGTTTCGCGTAGTTATTGATCTGATCGACGCTGGTAGAAATCGCCGTATTGACCTGCGCATCCTGATCGCGGAGATATTGATCGTTGGTTTTAAACTGGTTTACCAGGCCATCCGCCTTCCCGAGTACCGTCTGGCGAGCAGCCGGATCTTCTGCGTTACTCACCAGCGTTTGCAGGCTTTTAAAGAAATCCTGGAGGTTGGCAGAAAGCGAGTTCGTGGTATCAGAAAGCACGTCGTCAATTTTTGACATCTGCTGGTAGCGCGTGGTCAGCCCACTGCTCTGGTTCTGCGCCGCGCGCAGCTGGTTGGTGATAAACGCATCATATTCACGCTGAACACCGGAGACATAGACCCCGTTACCCACCCAGCCACCGCCGGTCAGGGTGCTGTTTGATGCCCCCAGAATGGTGGTCTGGCGGGTATAACCTGCCACGTTGTAGCTTGAAATATTATTACTGACGGTATTGAGTGCCGACTGCGCAGCACTGAGGCCACTCATGGCGCTGTTAATCAAACTGGACATGGGGGTTCCTTTTATACGTTCAGACACGAGTCCTGATGAAGGTTATCGGCAACCTCCACCGGGACTTGAGAACTTTCAGAACAGATTTTCGAGATCTGTGCTATACGCTTTGCTGACCTTCTCAGACATGGATTTCAGCTGCTGGATCATGCTGGTCAGCTTGCGCGCATAGTTTGGATCGGTCGCGTAGCCAGCATTCTGCAATGCCTGAGCGCCCTGCTCTGGCGTGACGGCCTGGGTCACGGCGGTGTAGCGCGGATTCCGGCTCAGCAGCCCGACATAATCCGACAACGCTTCCAGATACGAGCTGTAGACGCGGAATTTGGCTTTCACCTTCACTGCCGCACCGTTCTCATATTCGGTGGTGGTGATCTCGGTGGTCGGCCCTTTCCAGCTGGAGGTGGCCTTAACGCCAAAGATGTTGAAGCTCGGCTCGCCGTTCTCCCTGCGGATCTGACGTTGCCCCCAGCCCGACTCCAGCGCCGCCTGCGCCAGAATCAGATGGTGCGGCACGCCGCTCTCTTCACTGGCAAGACGCGCCGGGAGGGAGAGCTGCGCCAGGAAGTCTTTGCTGTCGCCGGAGAGCGGCTCGTCACGCGTTTCTGCCGGTTTCGGCATCGCCTTACGCACCATCTGCGTCAGCGCCTGATTTTGATAACTGGTCACCTTTTCCAGATCAAACTTCAGCGGCACCTGCTGCGGGGCCTCTTCAGGCGGGAGCCCCTGAGCGGCTGCGGTCTGCTTCACAATCATATCCGCCAGGCCGAGCCCCTTTCCGGCGGTCATTTGCTGGGCAATCTGCTGATCGTACATGCTGGTGTAAAGCCGCGTGGAATCGCTGCTGAACATGCCATCTTTCGGCAGGGTTTCACGCATGCTTTTCAACATCATCTGTACGAACATGCCTTCCACCTGACGGGCAACCGGGCGGATATTCGCCGCCGGATCCTTGCCCGCTTTGGTTTTCAGCTCGTTGAGCGACTGGGCATCCCAGGCGGCACTGGTCAACAGTTTGCTATCGGTCAGCATTTAGATGATTTCCAGTCTGGCGCGCAGGCAGCCTGCACTTTGCATGGATTGCAGAATGGACATCAGATCCATTGGCGTTGCACCCAGCGCATTCAGAGCACGCACCACGCTGTTCAGGTTGGCGCTGGAGCGCACGCTCTGCAACGAACCGCCGCTCTGTCGTAAATCAATCTGCGTTTGCGGGGTCACTACCGTCTGACCGCCACCAAACGGGGTATCCGGCTGGCTGACGTTGGCCGAGCGGTTAACCGTGACGGAGAGATTGCCCTGCGCCACGGCGCAGCTGTCCAGCGTCACTTCGCGGTTCATCACCACCGAGCCGGTACGGGAGTTGATAATGACTTTCGCATCCTGCACCGGCACGTTCACTTCCATATTCTGGATATCGGCCAGCAACCGCACCTGGTTGCTGCTGCCGGTTGACGTGCGGATCTGCACGGTACGGGCATCCAGCGCGGTGGCGCTGCCGTAGCCCCGGCTGCGGTTGATGGTGTCAGCGATCTGCTGCGCCATCGTAAAGTCTTCGTTATTCAGTTGCAGGTTAATGGTGTTGCCGGTGCCGAACTGGGTCGGCAGCTCACGTTCGATGATCGCGCCGTTGGTAATACGTCCCCCGTTCAGCTGGTTCACCTGCACGCTGCTGCCGCCCGCCGACGCGCCTGCTCCGCCAACCAGAATGTTGCCCTGCGCCAGAGCATACACCTGGCTGTCGACGCCTTTCAGCGGCGTCATCAGCAACGTACCGCCGCGCAGGCTTTTGGCGTTACCCATCGACGAGACAACCACGTCGATGGTCTGCCCCTGACGCGCAAAGGCCGGATAAGACGCGGTCACCATCACGGCCGCCACGTTTTTCAGCTGCATGTTGGTCCCGGCCGGTACGGTAATACCGAGCTGCGAGAGCATATTGTTCAGGCTCTGGGTGGTGAACGGCGTCTGGGTCGTCTGGTCACCCGTCCCATCCAGCCCCACCACCAGGCCGTAGCCAATCAGCGAGTTTTCGCGCACGCCCTGCACGCTGGTGAGATCGCGTATGCGATCGGCCTGCGCAACGGTAGCGACCAGCGACAGCGCCACGGCGAAGAGAAATTTATACATAGGTCACCTCGCTTACATCGGCGATAAGTTAAGGAAGAAGCGTTGCAGCCAGCCCATATTTTGCGCTTCGTTGATGTAGCCGTTGCCGACGTACTCAATGCGCGCATCCGCCACCTGGGTGGACGGTACGGTATTGGTGCCGCTGATGGTGCGAGGGTTAACCACACCGGAGAAGCGAATGAATTCCGTACCCTGGTTAATGGCGATCTGTTTTTCGCCCACCACGTGCAGGTTGCCGTTCACCAGAACCTGGTCAACCGTAACCGTCAGCGTTCCGCTGAAGGTGTTGCTGGCGTTCGCACCACCTTTACCGTTAAAGGTGTTGCCGCCGGAGGCTTCCACATCCGCACGGGCGTTGCCGAACAGCCCTTGCAGATAGCGCGGCACGGTGTCGAAGCCAAAATTGGTTTTGCCATCGCGGCTGGCGTTCGCCGACGAGCTCTTACTCGCACTGACGTTTTCCTGCAACACAATGGTCAGCGTATCGCCAACGTTACGCGGACGACGGTCTTCAAACAGCGGCTGATAACCGTAGTTAATCGGCTGCGCGGTCTGGAAAATAGAGCCGTTCACCACCGGCGCGGGGCCGGGAACGGGTTGGGCGGTAGTCGCACCCTGTACCAATGGTTTAGACGGGATCCAGGCACACCCGCTGAGGGTGACGGCCAGAACAGTCAGGATCGGATAACGAAACGCCGCGTTTTTTTGCATTGCCTTCATCTTCGAAAACAGGGAGCCGGTGCGACGTTTACCGCACCGGGCTACACCTTAGAGTTGCGTCAGTTTTTGCAGCATCTGGTCGGTCGTCGACACTGCTTTACTGTTAATTTCATAGGCGCGCTGGACCTGGATCATATTCACCAGCTCTTCCGCCACGTTAACGTTCGAGGTTTCCACATACCCCTGATACAGCAGCCCCGCCCCGTTCAGGCCCGGGGTACTTTCATTTGGCGTGCCGGAAGACTGCGTTTCGGTGTAGAGGTTCTCGCCGATGCTTTCCAGTCCGGTATCGTTCATGAAGGTGGTCAGGTTGAGCTGTCCAACCTGGACCGGCGCGGCCTGACCTTGCTGAGTGACGCTGACGATGCCGTCACGACCAATGGTGATACTCAGCGCGTTCGCCGGTATGGTGATCGCAGGCTGAACCTGGAAACCGCCCGCCGTCACCAGCTGGCCGTTCTGATCCACCTGGAACGAACCATCGCGGGTATAGGCGGAGGTCCCGTCAGGCAGCTGCACCTGGAAGAAACCCTGACCTTTAATGGCAACGTCTTTACTGTTGTTGGTCTGGGACAGGTTGCCCTGGCTGTGCAGACGCTCGGTGGCGACCGGGCGCACGCCGGTACCAATTTGCAGACCGGACGGCAGCGTGGTTTGCTCAGAAGACTGCGCCCCTGGCTGACGAATCGTTTGATAAAGCAAATCTTCGAAAACCGCACGCTGGCGCTTGAAACCATTGGTGCTGACGTTTGCCAGGTTGTTGGCAATCACATCCATATTGGTTTGCTGTGCGTCCAGACCGGTTTTCGCGATCCATAAAGAACTGATCATAGGGAGTCCTGTTAACTCATAGCCAGAAGTTGGTTAGCCTTGCCTGCGTTTTCATCGACGCTGCTGATGATTTTCATCTGCATTTCGAAGCGGCGGGCGCTGGCGATCATGTCGGTCATGGCTTCCACCGGTTTGACGTTACTGCCTTCCAGCACGCCGGACATCACGCGGATGGTCGGGTCGGCCTGTAACGTGGCGCCACGCGTGGCCTGCGCCGCCTGGGTCAGACGGAACATCCCGTCATCGCCACGCTGCACTTCGTTGCCTTCCGCTTTCACCAGCTTCAGACGACCGACAGGCGCAACGGTGTTCGCCGGGTCGCCCGGGTTTAACGCCGAGATCGTCCCGTCTGCCGCAATGGTCAGCTCTGACCCTTCCGGCACCGTCAACGGACCGGCTTCGCCCATCACCGGATGCCCCTGAATCGTCAGCTGCCCGGTGGCGCTCACCTGGATATTACCGTTGCGGGTATACCCTTCCCGGCCGTCAGCCGTTTGCACCGCCAGCCAGCCGTCCTGCTGAAGGGCAACGTCCAGCGGACGCGCGGTGTAATCCATCTGGCCTGGCGTCATGTCGGCGCCCGGCGTGGAGGCGGTGACCAGCGTACGCGTGGGCAATGACAGCCCTTCTACCGGCACCGCACGCAGCGCGTTGAGCTGCGCACGAAAACCTGGCGTGGAAGCGTTCGCAAGGTTGCTGGCGGTAACAGCTTGCTGATTGAGCGTCTGGCTTGCTGCGCCCATCGCTGTATATATTGCGTGATCCATTGCGCTTTCCCGTCAGCTGCTTAACGCAGGTTAACCAGCGTGTTGAGGATCTGATCCTGGGTTTTGATGGTCTGCGCGTTGGACTGGTAGTTACGTTGCGCGACGATCATGTTCACCAGCTCTTTACTCAGATCGACGTTGGAGGCTTCCAGCGCACCGTTAGTCAGCGTGCCGAAGTTACCGGAACCCGCGGTTCCCAGCAGGGCAACCCCGGAAGACTGCGTGGCAGACCAGACGTTATCCCCTTCGGATTTCAGGCCTTCGTTGTTGGCGAAGTTTGCCAGTACGATCTGGCCCAGCACCTGGGTCTGTTCGTTCGAATAGTTACCGACAACGGTACCGTCATCGTTGATCTGGTAGCTCACCAGATCGCCCGGCTTATAGCCGTTCTGGCTCGTCGCCACGATGTTGTTCGCACCGGTGTTTTGCTGCATGGAGTTGGCGAAGCTCATGTCAAACGTGGCTGGCGTCGCGCCCGGAACGGTGCCCGTTGTGATCTTGATATCATCGCCACCCGTCAGCACACCACTCTCGTTAAAGGTCAGCGTGGTTGCCAGTTTCGCTGCATCTCCCGCTACGCTGCCGTCCTGCGAATACACTTTCCAGGAGTTAGCTGGCGTCTCGTTTTTGACATAAAACAGGTTCATGTTGTGCGCATTACCCTGGCTGTCAAACACCGTCACGGTGCCTTTCTTGTTGTAAGAGTCAGGGTTGGACGGATCGAAGGCGACGGTTGGCGCGGTATCGGTGGAGTTCAGGTTGATCTGCTGAGAGGCAGTGGTGGTGGACTTCGCCGCCATCAGCGTCGTTGGGATGGAGATCGCCTGCGGATTCGCACCGGTTTGCACCGTAGGCGGTGTGCCGGCAACCGGATAACCGGTTAACTGAAGCCCCTGCATGTTCACCAGGTTACGGTTTTCATCCAGCTTGAACTGGCCGTTGCGGCTGTAGAACACGGAACCGTTGGCATCCACCATACGGAAGAAACCGTTCTGGCTGATGGCGACGTCCAGACCGCGACCGGTGTTGGTGGTCGTCCCGTCGGTGAAGTCCTGGGTGATACCCGCCACCTTCACGCCCAGACCCACTTTAGAGCCTGCAAACATATCTGCAAAAGACGCAGAACCGGATTTAAAACCATAGGTCGCGGAGTTGGCGATGTTGTTGCCAATGACGTCCAGGTTGGTGGCCGCAGCATTCAGGCCGCTGACCGCTTGAGAAAAGGCCATGACTTACTCCTGATAAGTATTAAGGCTTAGATAATCTGCCGAACTTCGTCGAGTGTGGTGGTACCGGAGGTACCCAAATCCAGTTTGTTGCCATCGCTACCCTTGATGACGCCCTGAACCAGGGCAAACTGTAGCGGCTGAGCCACCAGCTGAGTGGTGCCGTTGCTGGCGCTAATCGCAACCTGATACGAGCCGTTAGGCGCTTTAGTGCCGTCGGTCAGGCTGCCATCCCAGGTAAAGGTATGAACGCCCGCTTTAAGCTCGCCAATCTCAATCGTGCGCACCACGTTGCCGCTGGCGTCTTTGATTGTGGCGGTGACTTTGTCGGCCGGCTGCTGCAATTCAACGCCAAACGGCGTCGTGGTGGTGGTGGAGGTGCCATCGGTAGTGCTGGTGCCCGCCAGAATCGTGGTCCCCGGGATCATCACCCCGTGACCGATCAGGTTGGCGGCCTGCAAGGACTGGCTGTTATCGATTTGACCGGAGACCGAGCCGAGCGTAGTGTTCAGTTTCTCAATGCCGCTGACGGTACTGATCTGCGCAAGCTGCGTGGTCAGTTCGTTGTTCTGCATCGGATTGGTCGGATCCTGATTTTTCAGCTGCGCCACCAGCAGGGTCAGAAAGCTGCTCTGTAAATCGGAGGCATTGCTCCCGGTGAGAGAGCTAGAACCGGTCGCACTGCTGGTGCTGTTGACGCCGGTATTTGTCGGGTCATTCACGTTTACGGCGATGGACATGCGTGTCTCCTTTACTGGCCGAGAGTGAGTGTTTTGAGCATCATGCTCTTCACGGTATTAAGCACTTCGACGTTTGCCTGGTAGCTGCGCGACGCGGACATGGAGTTCACCATCTCCCCGACCACATCCACGTTCGGCATTTTCACGTAGCCGCTGGCATCCGCGAGCGGGTTGCCTGGCTCGTAAACCAGCTTGTCGGGTGCCTGGCTCTCAACCACGTCCGCCACTTTTACGCCGCCCGTTGCCGCACCCGGTGCAGCATCAACCTGGAAGACAACCTGTTTAGCGCGATACGGTTGCCCGTCAGGGCCGGTCACGCTGTCGGCGTTGGCCAGGTTACTGGCGGCCACGTTCAGTCGTTTGGACTGCGCCGTTAATGCCGAACCGGCGATATCAAAAATATTCAGCAAGGCCATTTACTAATTGCCCCCCTGTAGGACGGTCATCATGCCTTTAATTTGCCCGCCGAGTAGCGTCAGACCTGTCTGGTATTGCAGGCTGTTATCGGCAAACTGTGTGCGCTCCCGGTCCATGTCGACGGTGTTACCATCAAGTGAGGGCTGATCGGGAATACGGTAAAGCAGGTCGGTCGTTGGCGCGGTCATCGCCTGAGCGGGAATATGACGTGAGGATGTCAGGGCCAGTGAGACACCCGTTCCTTCGGCACGTCCACGCTCCATCACTTTTTTGAGTTCACTGGAAAAATCAATATCGCGCGCCTGATACCCGGGGGTATCCGCGTTGGCGATATTGGCGGCTAAAATCTCCTGCCGCTGGGCGCGTAAATTGAGCGCTTCCTGCTGAAAACGTAACGCGGCGTCGAGTTTATCGAGCATGTCTCCTCCGCTGATGAGAAAATTTCAGTTCACAGCTTAAATCTCACCCCGTCTCCCCTATCGACGGAATAAGCGCAAAATGCGTCGCTATTTGTTGCGTTGATGGAAAACCACTGCGGGTAGAATTTGCTAAATTCTGGACATGGTGGAACGTGCGATGCGGACTTTTAAACGTGGCCTGGCGGCGACCCTACTGCTTTTAAGCCCTCTGGTGCAGGCTGAGGGGTTAGAGGACCAGCTCAATGCATTCTTTGCGCAGAAGTTGGCCGGTTTCAGCGATGACGTACGCGTGACCGTGCGCACCCCGCCTAACCTTTACCCTTCCTGCGAAGCCCCGTCATTTAGCGTGACCGGCAGCACCCGCTTATGGGGCAACGTGAACGTGCTGGCGCGTTGCGCCAACGAAAAACGCTATTTACAGGTTGCGGTTCAGGCGACGGGCAATTATGTTGTCGCCGCCGTTCCCATTCCCCGGGGCAGCCTGCTGCAACCTGACAGCGTAACGCTGAAGCGAGGCCGTCTGGATCAGCTTCCACCGCGGACGATGCTGGATATCAACCAGGCTCAGGAGGCGGTCAGCCTGCGCGATGTCGCTCCTGGACAGGCGATACAGCTATCCATGCTGCGCCAGGCGTGGCGGGTGAAAGCGGGACAACAGGTGATGGTGGTCGCCAATGGCGAAGGCTTTAGTATCAACAGTGAAGGAAAAGCGCTGAATAATGCCGCAGTGGCGCAAAATGCCCGGGTCAGAATGTCCTCAGGCCAGGTGGTCAGCGGCACGGTCGGTCCTGATGGGAATATTCTGATTAACCTGTAATCTTTTTAAAGATTTCGCGGCGACTGCCGATAAATATTCAACAAATGATGATGTCAGGCGCAAACGCCGCGAACCCTCGATGAGGACAACACTATGAGCATTGATCGTACATCAGCCCTGAAGCCGGTTAGCACTGTACAACCTCGCGAAACGAATGAGGCTGCCCCGCAAAAAACGCGTCTGGAAAAAACGTCGACGGCTAACAGCACCAGCGTCACGCTGAGCGATGCGCAGTCGAAGCTGATGCAGCCAGGCAGCAGCGATATCAATATGGAACGTGTTGAAGCGCTGAAAACGGCTATCCGTAACGGCGAACTGAAAATGGATACCAGCAAAATCGCTGATGCGCTGATTCAGGACGCACAGAGTTTCCTCCAGAGTAACTAACCGTATGAGTCGACTGTCAGAAATACTGGATCAGATGACGGTGGTCCTGAACGACCTGAAAACGGTGATGGATGCAGAACAGCACCACCTCTCTTCTGGTCAAATCAACGGCAGCGCGTTGCAACGCATAACTGAAGATAAAAGCTCGCTGCTGGCGACCCTGGATTATCTGGAAAAACAGCGACGCGCTGAGCAAGACGCGAAACGCAGCGCCAATGATGAGATCAACGAACGCTGGCAGACCATTACAGAAAAAACCCAGCATCTTCGCGATCTCAACCAGCATAACGGCTGGCTGCTGGAAGGACAGATTATCCGTAATCAGCAGGCGCTTGAAGTGTTAAAGCCCTATAAAGAGCCGGGGCTGTACGGTGCGGATGGTCAGACGGCCACGGCACGTATCACGGGTGGGAAAAAGATTTCGATTTGACGCAGTAGCGGCACGTCATGAAGCGGGGAGCACCTTCTGGTGAACTCCCCTTTTGGCGTTTATACCGTGCGGCGGGTGAACTCTTTCACTTTGAAGCCAAGCACCGCCAGCGTGGCAAAGTACGCCACCACACCGACCACCACCACGGCCATCAGACGCATCAGGCGGTAAGGCATGGTGCCCTGCGCCCACTCAGGCATGACATACAACATGCCAACCAGCGCGGCCGCCATCACCACTACCGCAATCGCCAGACGCAGCAGGAAGCTTGCCCAGCCCGGCTGCGGTGTGAAGATATCCTGCTTGCGCAGCTGCCAGTACAGCAGCCCGGCGTTCAGACAGGCCGCCAGACCAATCGACAATGACAGCCCCGCGTGTTTCAGCGGTCCAATAAACGCCAGGTTCATCAGCTGCGTCATGATCAGCGTCACAATGGCAATCTTAACCGGCGTTTTGATGTCCTGACGTGAATAGAAACCGGGCGCAAGCACCTTCACGACAATCAGCCCCATCAGCCCCACCGAGTAGGCTACGAGCGCACGCTGGGTCATAGCGGCATCAAAGGCGGTGAACTTTCCATACTGGAACAACGACACCGTCAGCGGTTTCGCCAGGATCCCCAGCGCCACCGCGCTTGGCAGCGCCAGCAGAAAACAGAGACGCAGGCCCCAGTCCATCAGGCGGCAGTATTCATCGTGGTTGCCGCTGGCGAAACTTTTCGACAGCGACGGCAGCAGAATAGTCCCCAGCGCCACGCCCAGCACCCCGGATGGAAACTCCATCAGACGATCGGCGTAGTACATCCAGGACACCGAGCCCGACACCAGGAAAGAGGCGAAGATGGTATTGATGATCAGCGAGATCTGGCTAACGGACACGCCGAGTATCGCCGGTCCCATCTGTTTGATAACGCGCATTGCGCCCGCATCTTTGAAATTAATGCGCGGCAGAACCAGCATGCCGATCTTTTTCAGGTGCGGAAGCTGGTAAGCAAGCTGTAACACGCCGCCGACGGTCACGGCCCAGGCCAGCGCCAGCACCGGTGGGTTAAAATGCGGCGCGGCGAACAGCGCAAAGCCAATCATGCTGACGTTGAGGAACGTGGGGGCAAAGGCCGGAACGGAGAAGCGGTTCCAGGTATTCAGGATGGCACCCACCAGCGACGCCAGCGAAATCAGCAGAATATAGGGGAAGGTTATACGCAGCAGTTGCGTGGTCAGGGCAAATTTATCCGCCGTGTCAGCAAAACCCGGCGCCGTCAACATGATCACCCAGGGCGCTGCCAGCATCCCCAGAACGGTCACGATCGCCAGCGCCAGCGTCAGTAATCCAGAAACGTAGGCCACAAAGACGCGGGTGGCATCTTCGCCCTGCTTGCTTTTATATTCGGCGAGGATCGGAACGAATGCCTGTGAGAAGGCCCCTTCGGCAAAAATACGGCGCAGCAGGTTTGGCAGCTTAAAGGCGACGAAAAAGGCGTCAGTCGCCATCCCGGCGCCAAAAACCCTTGCCACAATGGCATCGCGCGCAAAGCCAAGCACGCGGGAAAACATGGTCATCGAGCTGACGGCCGCCAGCGATTTTAATAAGTTCATTAACGTGAAGTTCCACAACCCTACGGATTTCCAGGACGGATAAGCGTTAGCGCCACCCGGCAAAGCCAACAAGCGGCGCTTAGTCTAACCGGATTTCAACGAATTACTATCGGCAGATGTTACAACGCGTTATTCCGACATGGCTTCGCGCCAGAGTCGTTCCACAATGCGCTGCGCCAGAATAGCCTGCTCCCCGGACGTTTCAGGAACCGTCTGATTCTGCACGCAGGTGATGAAGTGACGCGCGCAGCCCACGAAGCCACGCTGCTCCAGGGTGCTTTGCCAGCCGGGAACCGGTAACGCGACCACGCCATTGCGCTTCTCTTCCCGCCACTCTCGCATATCGGTGACGTCATACAGCGCGCCATCCGTAACGGCCTGCACGGACTCGCGCTGGCTGCCCGCCCGACGATGCATGCTGGTCGTCACCTGCAAATGCTCAACGGCAAAATGATGTTCGGCGTAAACCATCTCACCCTGCTCGTTAGTCAGCAGCGTGCCGCTTTGCAGCTGGGCTTTTCCGTTACTCAGCCAAAGGGCCGTATCCACGACGTGGAGATAATCATCCAGCAGCGTGAAGCGCAGGTCGTTCGGCCCCACGCTGTCGGTACGGTGCTTATCCATACGCAGAGAGGCGAACGAGCCGGACTGCGCTTTAAGCTGCTGATAGAGCGGTGCAAAACGGCGGTTGAAGCCGACCATCAGCGTCAACTTTTTACGCGCGGCCAGCTCAATCAGTCGTTCAGCATCCTGTACATTTTCCGCCAGGGGTTTATCCACGCAGACGTGAACGCCTGCGTTAAGCAACTCGCTCACCACCTGATAGTGCGTCGCGGTTGAGGTATGCACAAATACCGCATCACATTCACGGGCTAAATCCTGTAGCGAACCGGCATAAGGGATGCGCCAGGTTTTGCAGATGCGCTCAGCTTTCTCGCGGGTGGGCGACCACGCCCCTTGCAGCGTCCAGTCGGACGCGGCGCCTAAAACGGGCAGCCAGGCTTTTTGCGCAATTCCTCCCAGCCCCACAACACCAATGCGTAATGTTGTCACGATTAATCTCCCAGATGTGCGAGTAACGCATCCAGACGCTGCTTCAGCCCGGCAACCTCGTCTTCCAGGGCTGCCACGCGCGCGGTCAGGCTGTCGTTTGATGCTGGCGTATCAGATTCGACGGCCAGCGCAGAGGCCTCCACGTCGCCGCTAAACAGGTGCATGTAGCGGCTTTCACGCTTGCCCGGCTCGCGGGGCAGACGCACCACGTAAGGACCGTCCTCGCGTGATGCCAGCCCCTCCAGCGTCTGTTCAACGTCCTGCATATCACGAAATTCATGCATGCGAGAGGCGCGTGTGCGCAGTTCACCCGGCGTCTGCGCCCCGCGCAGCAGCAGCGTGGTGATCACTGCCACTTCTGCGGCGCTGAGTTTTAAATCGCCAAATTCGGAATTACAAAAGCGCTGTTCATATTTAGTGACGCGATTACCGAAGCCGCTGACGGTGCGCAGGTAGTGGCGCTTCACCAGCTCGTCAAGGGTATCCTGCACCTCGTGCTCGCCAAGGTTCATCACCGGCTCACGGTTCGTCTTCTGGTTGCAGGCCATCGTGACGGCATTCACGGACAGAGGATACTGTTCCGGCGTGGTGACCTGCTTTTCCAGAAGGCAGCCGACCACGCGCGCTTCGGCGCCATTTAACTGATATTTCATTTTTTCTCCTTAACGACCCGCGGTCCACTCCTGCGTGGTGAGCGCGGTGAGCACATGGTCCCGCCACTCGCCGTCAATCAGCAGATAATCTTTGGCATAGCCCTCTTTCTCAAACCCCAGGCGGGCCAGCAGATCGCCGCTGCGCTTATTGTGCGGCATGTAGTTGGCCATAATGCGATGGATATGTTGCGTGCGCTGCATGTAGCGAATCGCCGCCGTCAGCGCCTCAAACATGAGCCCCTGCCCCTGCCATTTCTGACCGATGGAATACCCGAGGTAACAGGCGTGAAACGACCCGCGTACCACGTTTGAAAAATTGGCAATGCCAACGATCTCTTTCTCTTCCGGATCGAGAAGCGCGAAATAAAACGCACTTCCCTGTTTATGAAATTCCGCAATCATACTGAGGCGCGCCTGCCAGCCAGAGGGGTAGCAGTGGCTCTCGTCCCGAACGGGTTCCCAGGGTTTTAAAAACTGGCGATTCTCGGCGTAATAATCCGCCAGACGCCAGGCATCACGCTCATGCACCAGACGAACGACCAGCCTGTCCGTCGTCAGACGCACTTTTGGCACATTACTGCGATAGCCAAACATCGTTACCACTCCTTCCCGTCGCTTCTGCTCTGCCTGTTAGCTTTACTATACCTGCGCCTGTGCCTTCTGTGAAAACAGTGACATACCATTTTGATCGCTTTTCACATTTTTCGATGAGAACTCTCTATCAAAGCACCTTTTTGATAAAAAAATATTGTCGCCAGCGGGTATGGGAAAAAGCCCGGCGACACCGCAGAATGTTAGCGTGCTCACCTTTTATTTTCCCTGGAGGGGAAATGTCCCGCGTATCACAGGCCAGGAGCCTGGGTAAATATTTCCTGCTCGTCGATAACATGCTGGTCGTGCTCGGCTTTTTTGTCGTTTTTCCGCTTATATCGATTCGTTTTGTCGATCAAATGGGCTGGGCGGCATTGATGGTCGGGATCGCGCTGGGTCTACGCCAGTTTGTACAACAGGGTCTGGGCGTGTTTGGCGGCGCAATAGCCGACCGCTTCGGCGCGAAACCGATGATCGTCACCGGCATGCTGTTACGTGCGGCGGGATTCGCCACCATGGCAATCGCTCATGAACCCTGGCTGCTGTGGTTCTCCTGTTTCCTTTCAGGGATTGGCGGCACCCTTTTCGACCCACCGCGTACCGCGCTGGTGGTTAAGCTTATCCGTCCGCAACACCGGGGGCGCTTCTTCTCCATTTTGATGATGCAGGACAGCGCTGGCGCGGTGGTGGGCGCCCTGCTGGGAAGCTGGCTGCTGCAATACGATTTCCGCCTGGTTTGCGCCACCGGCGCGGTATTGTTTATTCTCTGCGCGCTGTTTAACGGTCTGTTTCTGCCCGCGTGGAAGCTGTCGACGGTGAAGGCGCCTGTGCGGGAAGGGCTTGACCGCGTGCTGAGCGATAAACGCTTCGTCACCTATGTGTTAACCCTGACCGGCTACTACATGCTCGCCGTGCAGGTCATGCTGATGCTGCCCATTATGGTTAACGATATTGCCGGCACGCCGGCAGCGGTGAAATGGATGTATGCCATTGAGGCCTGCCTCTCTCTGACGCTGCTCTATCCGATTGCCCGCTGGAGCGAGCGCCGTTTCCGGCTTGAGCACCGTCTGATGGCCGGGCTGTTGCTGATGACGCTGAGCATGATGCCCATCGGCCTGGTGAGTTCGCTTCAGCAACTGTTTATGCTCATCTGCACCTTCTATATTGGTTCAATCATTGCCGAGCCAGCCCGTGAAACGCTGAGCGCGTCACTTGCCGACGCCCGGGCCCGAGGCAGCTACATGGGCTTCAGCCGTCTCGGGCTGGCGCTTGGCGGCGCACTGGGTTACACCGGTGGCGGCTGGCTGTTTGATGCCGGAAAAGCGCTCCATCAGCCGGAGCTGCCGTGGGTCATGCTCGGCATGGTCGGCTTTATGACGCTGATTGCCCTCTGGTGGCAGTTCAGTGATAAACGCAGCACCCGCGGGATGCTGGAGCCTGGCGCCTGACCCTCTTTCACTATCAGTTTTTTCTGCTGGTTTCTGTTGGATCACCCTGACATACTGGCGTATCAGGACAGATGCGCCGATTTTATGTTGAGGAACGCCATGAAAAAGATCGTTATTGCCGCTGCGTTAATTGTCAGTGGTCTGCTGGTGGGATGTAACCAGCTTACGCAGTACACCGTCAGTGAGCAGGAAATTAATCAGGCGCTGGAAAAACATAATAACTTTTCAAAAGATATCGGCGTGCCCGGCCTTGCGGATGCGCATATCGTCCTGACGAATCTCGCCAGCCAGATTGGGCGCGAGGAGCCTAACAAAGTCACCCTTTCCGGCGATGCCAGCCTCGATATGACCTCGCTCTTCGGCAATCAGAAAGCGGATATCAAGCTGAAGCTCAAGGCGCTGCCGGTCTTTAATAAAGAGAAAGGGGCCATTTTCCTGCAAGAGATGGAAATCGTCGATGCGGTTGTGACGCCGGAAAAAATGAAACCGGTGCTGCAAACGCTGATGCCGTATCTCAACCAGTCGTTGCAGAACTACTTTAACCAACAGCCTGCCTATGTTCTGAGCGAAGACAAGAGCAAAGGCGAATCTCTGGCGAAAAAATATGCCAAAGGGATAGAGGTGAAACCGGGTGAAATCATCATCCCTTTCACCGACTAAACACTCCGGGCGCTCAGGCGCCCGTTTTTTTTAACGGAATAGTGTGCAAACGAAAACGTTTCCGCTTATGATTTGTGTCCGGCAAAAACAGCCCTCTTATGACTGATCTCTTTCAAGCCGGAGCTTCCATGACTGTACAATCCCAGGTTCTCAAAATCCGCCGCCCAGACGACTGGCATATCCATCTTCGTGATGGCGACATGCTGAAAACCGTCGTGCCGTATACCAGCGAAATTTATGGCCGTGCGATTGTTATGCCTAACCTGGTTCCGCCAGTCACTACCGTCGAGGCCGCGATTGCCTATCGCCAGCGTATCCTTGACGCCGTTCCGGCCGGACACGATTTTACCCCATTGATGACCTGCTACCTGACGGACTCGCTGGATCCGAATGAAGTTGAGCTCGGGTTTAACGAAGGTGTATTCACCGCCGCGAAGCTCTACCCGGCGAATGCCACCACCAACTCCAGCCATGGGGTGACCAGTATTGATGCCATCATGCCTGTTCTGGAGCGTATGCAAAAACTGGGCATGCCGCTGCTGGTGCACGGGGAAGTGACCCACGCTGACATTGATATTTTCGATCGCGAAGCACGTTTTATCGAAACGGTCATGGAGCCGCTGCGCCAGCGTCTTCCGGGGCTGAAAGTGGTGTTTGAACACATTACGACTAAAGATGCCGCAGAGTATGTCCGGGATGGAAACGAGCTGATTGCCGCCACCATCACCCCGCAGCACCTGATGTTTAACCGTAACCACATGCTGGTGGGCGGCGTTCGCCCACATCTGTATTGTCTGCCGATCCTCAAGCGCAACATCCACCAGCAGGCGCTACGTGAGCTGGTCGCCAGCGGCTTCCCGCGCGCGTTCCTCGGCACGGATTCCGCCCCGCATGCCCGTCACCGTAAAGAGGCGAGCTGCGGCTGTGCAGGCTGTTTTAACGCCCCGACCGCCCTGGCAAGTTACGCAACCGTGTTTGAAGAGATGAATGCGTTAGACCATTTCGAAGCCTTCTGCTCCCTTAACGGCCCGCGTTTCTACGGTCTGCCGGTCAATGACACGTTCATTGAGCTGGAGCGCAAAGAAAGCCAGGTTGAAGCGTCGATTGCGCTCACCGACGATACGCTGATCCCCTTCCTGGCCGGTGAAACCGTAAACTGGACGGTAAAACGCTAAAAAAATCGCGCCCCCTGTTGTCAAACCGACAATATAACTGTATAAATAAACAGTATATTACACAGGGGGCATTTATGCGTATCGAAGTCACCATAGCCAAATCCACCGTCCTGCCTGCTGGCGCACTCGACGCTCTGGCGGGTGAACTATCCCGACGTATTAACAGCACTTTTCCTGAAAACGATGGCGCCGTAACGGTACGTTATGCGACAGCAAACCATCTTTCCGTCATCGGCGGCGCGAAAGAAGACAAAGAACGCATCAGCGAAATTTTGCAGGAAACATGGGAAAGCGCCGACGACTGGTTCATCACTGATTAAAATTTGCTCCCTCATTGTGTTTTTTTGCCGGGTCGCCCCGGCTTTTTTTCGTTTCGTCTCCTGAAAGTTCAAAATATTTCAGTATCTTCTTAGAAAATCGTGAACAAGATGGCGTTTTATTGTTCGAACAATCCTAAAAAGCATAAAAATGTGTTGCTACCCGTTTATTTTTTCCTTCTGAACCCTTATTAATTGATATACTGAAATTGCTTTCAGAAAAACATGCATTGAACCTCAAAGTCGTTGTCTTCTAACACGCATTAAGGGGGTTATAATGGAAAAGAATAGTGAAGTCATCCAGACCCATCCGCTTGTTGGCTGGGATATCAGCACCGTAGACAGCTACGATGCGCTGATGCTGCGTTTGCACTACCAGACCCCAAATCAGCAAAACCGTGATGAAGCGGAAGTTGGACAGACGCTGTGGCTTACAACAGACGTCGCCCGTCAGTTTATCTCTATTTTAGAAGCAGGCATCGCAAAAATAGAATCTGGCGACTATCAGGAAAATGAGTATAAACGGCATTGACCTTATGCCCCTTTTCACTCAACAGGCACCCTCGCGGTGCCTTATTTATTTCGCTCTTGTATAAGCCCACTTAGTTAATTACTCTGCTAACAAAGCGTTAGTAAAGAGAAGCCTATGAAATACGATTTAATCATTATCGGAAGCGGCTCCGTAGGATCTGCCGCCGGTTATTACGCCACGCAGGCGGGTCTGAAAGTGCTGATGATTGACGCCCACCTTCCCCCCCACTCTGAAGGAAGCCATCATGGCGATACCCGTCTGATCCGTCACGCTTACGGTGAAGGTGAACGTTATGTACCGCTGGTGCTTCGGGCTCAGACGCTGTGGGATGAGCTGGCCACACTCACCGAAGATCGCATTTTTGAGCGCACCGGGGTCGTTAACCTGGGGCCAGCCAGCTCCACGTTTCTGGCGACCGTCGAGGAGAGCGCGAAAGCCTACCGCCTGGACGTCGAGCGTCTGGATGCAAACGGCATCATGGCGCGCTGGCCGGAAATTTCTGTTCCTGAAGACTACATTGGATTGTTTGAAGCCAATTCCGGGGTACTGCACAGCGAAACGGCCATTAAGACCTGGATTGATCTCGCCGCCAAAGCGGGCTGCGCGCAGTTGTTTAACTGTCCGGTCACGGGCATCACCCACCATGCCGGGGGTTCAACCGTCACCACCGCTGAAGGTGAATATACCGCCACGCGCCTGCTGGTGAGTGCGGGAACGTGGGTGACGAAACTGCTGCCGGACCTGCCCATCCAGCCGGTGCGAAAAGTCTTCTCCTGGTTCCAGTCTGACGGGCGTTACAGCAGTCAGAACAAATTCCCGGCGTTTACAGGCGAGCTACCCAATGGCGACCAGTTCTACGGTTTTCCCTCGGAAAAAGACGCGCTCAAGATTGGCAAACATAACGGCGGGCAGGTAATTTCCTCTGCGGAAGAACGCAAGCCTTACGGTGCTTATCCGCAGGATGGTTCCGAAGCCTTCACGTTCCTGCGTAATATCCTGCCGGGCGTAGGCGGGTTGCTTTACGGCGCAGCGTGCACCTATGACAACACCCCAGATGAAGACTTTATCATCGACACCCTGCCGGGACACGATAACACCCTGCTCGTAACCGGGCTCAGCGGTCACGGGTTTAAATTTGCCTCTGTGTTAGGTGAAATCGCCGCCCAGTTTGCGCAGGGGATCACACCTTCGTTTGATCTCAAGCCCTTCGCGCTCTCGCGCTTTAACCGATAATACCTCTACAGGCTCCGAATAACCGGGGCCTGTTTAGCGAGAGGGGCATGATGCGCAGACTGGTGAATTACCTTATCAATAACATACGCGAGCATTTCATGCTCTACATTGTTCTTTGGTCGCTGCTGGCGATCATTGACGTTATCTATATTGTATTCTTCTGAAAATTCTCGCTGACGTTTATTGACACTCCTTTAAATTTATTTAACTTATATTTTTTAAAAAACGTCACCTCAAATTTATTGAACGAAGCGATTGAAATACATTGCGGAAACATATTCAAATTCGCTGAAATAAATTAAATAAAAAACATTATTCATTTTTTTCAGTTGCATTATTTATTTAACCCGTCCATTTTTATTGCTCAGTCATTTGAGAACGGAAATTCATATGCAATGGCGTAACTCCTCCCGTCGCTACGGAATAATATCCATGTGTTTACACTGGCTATTTGCACTTGCCGTTTATGCCATGTTTGGTCTCGGCCTCTGGATGGTGACATTAAGCTATTATGACGGTTGGTATCATCAGGCCCCCGAATTGCACAAAAGCATTGGGGTTCTGCTGATGATGGGTCTGGTTTTTCGCGTGATCTGGCGACATATCTCTCCGCCCCCAACAGCGCCCAAAAGCCATAGCCGACTTACCCGCATAAGCGCTGTTGGCGCGCATATCGCACTCTATGCCCTGCTGTTCGCCATTCTGATCAGCGGCTATCTCATTTCCACCGCAGACGGTAAACCGATCAGCGTGTTTGGGCTTTTTGACGTCCCAGCCACATTGGCTGACGCCGGTTCACAGGCTGACACCGCAGGTGTGGTTCATCTGTGGCTGGCATGGAGCGTGGTGATCCTGTCTGTCCTGCATGGCCTTGCGGCCCTGAAACATCACTTTATTGATAAAGACGATACGCTGAAGCGCATGCTTGGCCGTTCGTCAGTTGACTCTGGAGCATAAAATGAAAAAACGCCTGTTGGGTATCGCATTAGGTTCGCTGCTATTTACCACCGGTTCGGCCATTGCCGCTGACTATAAAATTGATAAGGAGGGCCAGCATGCCTTTGTCAATTTCCGTATTCAGCATCTGGGTTACAGCTGGTTATATGGCACATTCAATGATTTCGATGGCACATTTACTTTCGACGAGAAAAACCCTGCTGCCGATAAAGTGAACGTCACCATTAATACCAACAGCGTCGACACTAATCACGCCGAGCGTGATAAACATCTGCGCAGCGCTGAATTTCTGAACGTGGGCAAATTCCCGCAAGCTACTTTCGCGTCGACAGAGGTGAAGAAAGACGGTGATAAGCTCGCTATTACCGGTAATCTGACGCTGAACGGCGTAACAAAACCGGTCACACTGGATGCCAAATTAATTGGACAGGGCGACGATCCGTGGGGTGGCAAACGTGCTGGCTTTGAAGCCGCAGGCAAAATTCATCTAAAAGATTTTAATATCACCACGGATTTAGGCCCGGCATCGCAGGATGTTGAGTTGATTATTTCGGTGGAAGGCGTTCAGCAGAAGTCATAAAACAGGCCCGGCAGGCTTTCGCGCCGCCGGGCAGTGTTTTACTCCGGGTCCGGAATACCCAGTTTGGTATTCAGTCGGCCCCGGGATTTATTAAAGATCTTATTCCCGTTCTCGCGTCCGGCACGGCGACGACGTTGCTCTTCTTCAGGCAAGATACTCTCTTCACTGCACAGCTCGCTACAGCAGCCATTAAACTTCTCGGCACATGCAGGGCACTGAATAAACAGCAGATGACATCCGTCGTTTTTGCAGTTGGTATGCGTATCGCACGGCGTACCGCACTGGTGGCAGTGCGCGATCACGTCCTCTGAAATTCGCTCGCCCATACGCTCGTCAAACACAAAGTTCTTACCGATAAAACGCACCGGTAAACCCTGCTCACGGGCGCGACGGGCATACTCAATGATCCCACCCTCAATGTGCCAGACTTTATTAAACCCGTTGTGCTTCATCCAGGCGCTGGCTTTTTCACAGCGGATCCCCCCGGTGCAGTACATAACGATCTTTTTGTCTTTATGCTCCTGCATCATCTCAACGGCTTTTGGCAGTTGCTCGCGGAAGGTGTCGGCAGGAATTTCCATCGCATTCTCGAAGTGCCCCACTTCATATTCGTAGTGGTTACGCATATCAATGAACACCGCATCCGGATCGTCGAGCATCGCGTTCACTTCAGCGGCCTTCAGGTACTCCCCCACATTAGCGGCATTGAAGCTCGGATCGTCAATGCCATCCGCCACAATACGCTCGCGCACCTTCATGCGCAGCACCCAGAATGATTTACCGTCATCATCCAGCGCAATGTTCAGGCGTAAGCCGTTAAGCGCCGGATCAAACCCGTAAAGGAGGTCGCGGAAGGCGCTGACCTTGCTTTCCGGCACGCTGATCTGCGCGTTAATCCCCTCACGCGCCAGATAGACGCGACCAAACACGTTCAGGGCGGTAAAAGCCTGGTAAAGCGCATCGCGGGTCGCCTGGGGATCATCAATGGTGAAATACTTATAGAAAGAGATCGTTGTGCGCGGTTCAGTTTCGGCCAACATACGCGCTTTCAACATCTCATTCGAAACGCGGTTGTGTAACACTGGCATGGTGTACAAGTCCTGCAATCGTTGAGAATTAAAAATCGGTCGGCATGATATAGCAAACAAAGACAATTTACATCCACACAATTTACGCTACATTTCAGTCAACCTGATTAATCAGACTTAACATTTGCATATTCTTTCATGTTTCGATGACAGACATTTTGGCTATGCCTTAAAAAATGAGACAATATCCTTTCAGGACGTTAGAACACAGGACAGACATGACCCAGTTACCGAAATTTACTGCCGCGCTTTTGCATCCCCGCTATTGGTTAACATGGTCAGGCATTGGCTTGTTGTGGCTAATTGTACAGCTGCCTTATCCCGTCATTTTCCGCATGGGTAAAGGACTGGGCCGCATTGCTCAGCAGTTTATGAAGCGTCGCGCCAGGATCGCGTATCGTAACCTTGAGCTTTGTTTTCCTCAGATGAGTGAATCTGAGCGCCACGACATGGTGGTTAAAAACTTCGAATCTGTCGGCATGGGGCTGATGGAGACCGGTATGGCCTGGTTCTGGTCGGATAAACGCATGGCGCGCTGGACGGAAGTGGCCGGGACCGGCATGGAGCCGGTGCATACTCTTCAGGCCAACCAGACTGGCGTCCTGCTGATTGGCGTTCATTTCCTGACGCTCGAAATTGGCGCGCGCATGTTCGGCATGCAGGCCCCGGGTATTGGCGTTTATCGTCCTAACGATAATCCGGTGATCGATTTGATCCAGACCAACGGACGCATGCGCTCCAATAAAAGCATGATCGATCGCAAAGACCTGAAAGGGATGATCCGCGCCCTGAAATCAGGTGAAGTGGTCTGGTATGCCCCGGATCATGACTATGGCCCGCAATCCAGCGTGTTTGTCCCGTTCTTTGCGGTGGAAGATGCAGCGACGACCACCGGGACCTGGATGCTGGCGCGGATGTCCAAAGCGGCTATCGTGCCGTTTGTACCGCGCCGTAAACCAGACGGTTCAGGCTATCAGCTCATCATGCTGGAGCCGGAACTCGCGCCACCGCTGATTGATGCAGAAACCACCGCCCGCTGGATGAACGGCGTTGTCGAGAAATGCATTATGCTCGCGCCGGAGCAGTACATGTGGTTGCATCGCCGCTTTAAAACCCGGCCTCAGGGCGTCCCTTCCCGGTATTAACCTGCGTGCGGCCTTCCGGGCCGCATGTTGTTTTAGCTTTAAAAGCTCCCCGTCATTGCGGCAATCATACCCCGGGCGCATAATTAGCAGGCTTATTACCTCACTGTTCACGGTGCCCTGCACCTCATTATGCGGATAGTTATGTCCCCCACAGATGCTCCCATAAACTGGAAACGTAACCTGACGGTTGCGTGGCTGGGTTGTTTTCTTACTGGCGCCGCCTTTAGCCTGGTGATGCCCTTCCTGCCCCTCTACGTTGAACAGCTCGGCGTCACCGGACATAGCGCCCTGAATATGTGGTCCGGCCTGGTGTTCAGCATTACGTTCCTGTTCTCCGCCATTGCGTCGCCTTTCTGGGGTGGGCTGGCGGATCGCAAAGGCCGCAAAATTATGCTGCTGCGCTCCGCGCTCGGCATGGCGATCATTATGCTGCTGATGGGGGTGGCGCAGAATGTCTGGCAGTTCCTGATACTACGCGCGCTTCTGGGCCTGCTCGGGGGATTTATCCCTAACGCCAACGCCCTGATCGCCACCCAAATCCCGCGCCAGAAAAGCGGCTGGGCGTTGGGCACGCTATCCACTGGCGGCGTAAGCGGCGCACTGCTGGGCCCACTGGCGGGCGGGCTGCTGGCCGACCACTACGGACTGCGGCCGGTATTCTTCATTACCGCCAGCGTGCTGTTCCTCTGCTTCCTGGTGACGCTTATCTGTATCCGCGAGAATTTCACGCCCGTGGCCAAAAAAGAGATGCTGCACGCCCGGGATGTGCTGGCCTCGCTGAAAAACCCAAAGCTGGTGCTGAGCCTGTTTGTAACCACCATGATTATCCAGGTGGCCACCGGTTCAATCGCGCCTATACTGACGCTCTACGTACGCGACCTGGCGGGAAACGTCAGCAATATCGCCTTTATCAGCGGCCTAATCGCCTCTGTTCCCGGCGTGGCGGCGCTACTGAGCGCGCCGCGGCTCGGCAAGCTGGGAGACCGTATCGGCCCGGAAAAGATCCTGATCTGCGCCCTGATCGTCTCCGTCCTGCTGCTGATCCCCATGGCGTTGGTGCAGTCTCCGTGGCAGCTCGGCGTCCTGCGCTTCCTGCTGGGGGCTGCGGATGGTGCGCTACTCCCGGCTGTACAGACGCTGCTGGTCTATAACTCCACCAACCAGATAGCCGGTCGTATTTTCAGTTATAACCAGTCGTTTCGCGATCTGGGTAACGTCACCGGACCGCTGGTCGGCGCGGGGATTTCGGCCAGCTTCGGTTTCCGGGCGGTCTTTATCGTGACGGCAGGCGTCGTGCTGTTCAACGCCGTTTATTCGTGGCTCAGCTTATCCCGGGCGCTTCGCCCGGCGCGAATAAGACCACATCGTGACGGCTAATTTTCGCATTCATACTTGCAAAATCACATAATCAGCTATTCTTTCCCTGAATACCTTCACGAAAAACAGGGAGACACCAATGACCATGTACGCCACGCTGGAAGAAGCAATTGATGCCGCTCGCGAAGAGTTCCTCGCCGATAATCCCGGCGTTGAGGAAGAAGATGCTGACGTGCAACAACTCAATATCCAAAAATACGTCCTACAGGACGGCGATATTATGTGGCAGGCCGAATTCTTTGCTGATGAAGGTGAAGATGGTGAATGTCTGCCGATACTGAGTGGTGAAGGTGCACAGGCGGTATTCGACGGCGACTATGACGAAATTGAGTTACGTCAGGAGTGGCTGGAAGAAAATACGCTGCACGAATGGGACGAAGGTGAGTTTCAGCTCGAACCGCCGCTGGATACCGAAGAGGGTCAGGCCGCAGCGGACGAATGGGACGAGCGATAAGTCACCGCTACTCGTAGGGGCCGTGGCTGGCATCGATGGGCAGCAGTAGCGTGTCGAAAATCAGCGAAAACGGCAGATCGAGCACGGTGAGATAGCGCCATGCGGAATCACGGACATCCCACTGTACGCCGGGGTAGTACTGATTCCCGTGGCCCTGCCCGGGGATGGTGCGGCTGATGATGCTGCCGCAGCCGCTGAGCAGGCATGCCATCATGATTACAATGACGACTTTCATTGTTAAACCTCTAAAAAAATACCGGCGCTTAAGCCGGTATTTTATTTGGCGGGCAAAGAAGCGTTACTTCGCCTTCAGGGCCAGCGGATTGAGCTTCACGTCCTTGTAGTAGTTCACCCACGAAGAGTATCTCTCCGGCGCGGACCACACGCGGTAGTGAAGCCGTGCCATCGTCACCGGATCGCTCAACAACACCAGACGACGGTCGCGGTTAAGCTTTTCTGGCGTCTCGTTCAGCGCCTGCTCAACGTGGCGATCGCGGGCGATCTCCAGCACCTGGCTGGCGCGGTGACGCGCCGTCGCCATCGCGGTTGCCAGCGCGTTGAATGACGGGTTAAACACGGCATGCATAAAGCCATCATCCAGCGTGCGTTTGCGGTTCTGCTCCAGATAGGTATCGGTATCCACCAGCACCTGCGGCGGAGAATACTCTTCCGGGATCAGGAACAGCTTCCAGCGTTTGGTACGCAGGCCCACCGTGGAACGGCTGGAGATCACCGATACAAACGGCGACAGGATCAGCGAGAACACAATCGGCGCAAGCCAGAACAGGAAACGCAGATCCAGCCAGGCCATACCAACGGCCCACACCAGGCCCAGCAGCAGCTGAGAGCCGTGGCGCATAAAGGCTTCACTCCACGGCGTAGAGTCATCGTCACGCTGCGGTGAATTCCACACCACTTCCCATCCCAGGAACGCGCTCACCACAAACACCGTATGGAACAGCATACGCACCGGCGCCAGCAGGACCGAGAACAGCACTTCCAGCAGCAGTGAAAGGGTCACGCGGCAGAAACCACCGTACTCCTTCGAACCTTTGCACCAGATCAGAATGATACTGAGCAGCTTAGGCAGGAACAGCAGCACCATGGTCGACGCGAACAGCGCGATCGCAAGCTCCGGACGCCACTGCGGCCACACCGGGAACAGCTGGCGCGGTTGCAGGAAATACTGCGGCTCCGTCAGGGCATGCACAACCTGCAACGCGGTTGAGAGCGCCAGGAACATAAACCACAGCGGCGCAGACAGATAGGACATAACGCCCGTCAGGAACACCGCACGGTGAACAGGGTGCATCCCTTTCACCAGGAACAGGCGGAAGTTCATCAGGTTACCGTGACACCAGCGGCGGTCGCGTTTGAGCTCATCCAGCAGGTTCGGCGGCAGCTCTTCATACGAGCCAGGCAGATCATAGGCAATCCAGACGCCCCAACCTGCGCGACGCATCAGCGCAGCTTCCACAAAGTCATGCGACAGAATGGACCCGGCAAACGACCCTTCACCCGGCAGCGGCGCCAGGGCGCAGTGCTCGATGAATGGCTTCACGCGGATAATGGCGTTGTGGCCCCAGTAGTGGGATTCACCCAACTGCCAGAAGTGCAGACCGGCAGTAAACAGCGGCCCGTAGACGCGGGTCGCAAACTGCTGGCAGCGCGCATACAGCGTGTCCATACCGGACGCTTTTGGCGAGGACTGAATAATTCCCGCGTTCGGGTTGGCTTCCATCAGACGGACCAGCCCGCTCAGGCAGTCGCCGCTCATCACGGAGTCTGCATCCAGTACCACCATGTAGCTGTACTGGTTACCCCAGCGACGACAGAAGTCATCGATGTTTCCGCTCTTACGCTTAACACGACGACGACGACGACGGTAGAAGATCTGCCCTTCGCCCTGCACCTCGGCAATCAGCTCCATCCAGGCTTTTTGCTCCGCCACGCAGATATCCGGATTGTAGCTGTCGCTCAGGATATAGACGTCGAAATGCGCCGCGTTACCGGTCGCCTTCACGGACTCCCAGGTAGCACGCAGCCCGGCGAATACGCGGTCAACGTCTTCGTTACAGATAGGCATGATCAGCGCGGTACGGTGCTCAGGATTGAGGGGCTCATCCCCGACCGTCGACGCGGAAATGCTGTATTTGTCACGCCCCATCAGCAGTTGCAGGAAGCCCATCAGCGCCGTCCAGAACCCGGCGGAGACCCAACAGAACAGCACCGCGAACAGCAGAAGAATGCCGCTCTGTAAAATATACGGCAGCAGCTGCATGAAGGAGACCCAGATATCCTGGCCAATCATGTCAGCAGGGTTAATCAACGCCCAGCCCTGGTACGGCAGAATGGTTTTCATGTACCAGGTGGCGACAACCGTCTGCGCCAGCGTCAGCAGCAGCAGAATGTAACGACGAATCGTTCCCACGGTACGCCATTTCTGCTCGGATGCCTGCTGTTCTTTGGTCAGACGTGACAGATAGCGCGGCGTCACGTCACGCCCACGCAGGCGATCCCAGAAGCGGCCCACCGGGTTGGTGCGCCACGGATCGGGGAACATGGAGGAACGCGTGGCCTTCGGCATCGCCTGTAGCTGGTCACGCCCTTCGTCATCCTTGATTAGCTGCCCTTCTGCCAGCGAGTCCGGCCATGCCTGCTCCAGACGTGCCTTCACTGACCCCAGCGGCGTATCATCATCACGGGAAAAGTGACGATGTTCACCATCCAGCGCGGTGTGAACCGCGCGGATGTCGCTCGCAGGGAGTGCCGCTTTTTCAATGTCCGTCAGCGGCATGGCATCAATATATTCAGATGTATTATTCATTGGCAGGTAGCTGATAGCTCCAGGTTTCACTCAGCGGCTTATCGTTACTGACCAGCGCGGCGCGCATTTCAGTGGTCTGTTTCGGATCTTTCACCTTCACGCGCAGGGTCAAACGCCACCCTTTGGTGACCGGGTTGTAACGCACGGCGTTCTCAACGATTTCACCGTTATCGCCAATGCTGGCCTGTGCCGTCACGGCAGTATCCGGGGCCAGTTTTTTCATATCCTGCCCGGTGAAGTCCACGATAAATGCCAGCGTGCCATCCGGCTGACGAATCAGGTTGGACTGCTTCACGTCACCCGTCGAACGACGCGTCTGCATCACATACGCGTTATCCGGCGCATGCAGCTTGTCTTCGTCACGGCTGAAGGTGATCGCATACTTGAAGTTCATCTCTTTACCGGCTTCCGGCAACTGATCCGGTGTCCAGTACGCCACAATGTTATCGTTGGTTTCATCGTTAGTTGGAATTTCAACCAGCTCAACCTTGCCTTTACCCCAGTCGCCTTTCGGCGTAACCCAGGCGCTTGGACGGAGATCGTAGCGGTCATCCAGATCTTCAAAGCGGGAGAACTGACGGCCACGTTGCAGCAGACCAAAGCCCTGCGGGTTTTCCATCGCAAAGCTGCTGACGGCGAGGTGTTTCGGGTTGTTCAGCGGACGCCAGATCCACTCGCCGTTACCCGCATGAATGGAAAGGCCATTGGAATCATGCAGTTCAGGACGGAAGTTGGTCGCCGGAGAGGGCTGGTTCGGCCCGAACAGGAACATGCTGGTCAGCGGCGCGACGCCCAGTTTGCCCACTTTATCGCGCAGGTAAACTTTAGACTGTACGTCAACCACCGTGTCACGCCCTGGCATGATCACGAAGCGATAAGCGCCTGTCGCACGAGGGGAGTCCAGCAGCGCATAAATTGTCAGACGTTTGTCGGTTGGTTTTGGACGTTCGATCCAGAACTCGCGAAAACGTGGAAATTCTTCACCTGATGGCAGCGCGGTATCAATTGCCAGACCGCGCGCAGAAAGCCCGTACACCTGCCCCGCGCCAATCACGCGGAAGTAGCTGGCGCCAAGCATGCTGACGATTTCGTCGTTTTTATCTTTGCTGTTAATCGGATAAAGCACCTTGAAGCCTGCGAAGCCGAGGTCTTTTACCGTGTCTTTATCGTGTTGCACATCGCCAAAATTGAAATAATCCGGGCTGTACTTGATTTTGCGTACCGCGGTCGCCGTCACTTCGTTGATGGCAACCGGCGTGTCGAAGTACATACCCTGGTGGTAAAATTCAAGCTTGAACGGGGTTTTAATATTGTTCCAGTACGCTTTATCGTGATTGAACTGGATCTGCTGATAGTCCGCGTATTTCATGTCGCGGAAAACGGAGGGCAGGTTACTTTTTGGCGCTTCGTAGCTCTTGCCCGCCATCGATTTAGCCTGTTTTGCGACATCATCGATGTTAAAGGCCAGTGCAGATGAGGTATACAGTGACAACAGCACTGCTACACCCAACCAACGCATTTTCATCATTTGTGGTTTATGTTTCATAATAAGTAAGCACTTCCCCCTTTGTGTGCTTATATCGATCCGATCCATTTTAATGGAAACTCAGGCAATCCGACAACATTATCACTGCTTTGTTCAGCTCGCTGGCTCATGGATTAAGCAAATGAAAGAACCCGCTTTTCACTTTGCGTGCTTATCCTGGAGACAGGGTGTCGGTCTTGGTGTAGGGTTGGCTCCGAATGTAACCATTATGAGCCTTAGGGATAAGGCGAAAAGTCTGAGAATGCGCAAAGTTATATGAGCACAACCCCTGTACAACGTGAATATTTCCTCGACTCGATCCGCGCATGGCTCATGCTATTGGGGATCCCTTTTCATATTTCACTGATCTATTCCAGCCACACCTGGCACGTGAACAGCCAGATGCCCTCCTGGTGGCTGACGCTGTTTAATGATTTTATCCATGCCTTCCGCATGCAGGTGTTTTTTGTCATTTCCGGTTATTTCTCTTACATGCTCTTCTTGCGCTACCCCCTCAAACGATGGTGGAAAGTGCGCGTGGAGCGCGTGGGCATACCGATGTTGACGGCCATTCCGCTGCTGACGCTGCCGCAGTTCATCATGTTGCAGCATGTTAAAGGCAAGGCGGAAAACTGGCCGAATCTCTCCTTCTATGAGAAATACAACACCCTGGTCTGGGAGCTGATTTCCCACCTCTGGTTCCTGCTGGTACTGGTGGTGCTAACCACGGTGAGTTTGTTGATCTTCAGCCAGCTGCGCCAGCGTGCGAGCACCGCATCCTCGACCTTCTTCGCCAACATCACCCTGGGCAAGCTGTCTCTGCTGTTTCTTGCGCTGGGGGTCGCGTATGCCGCCGTCAGGCGTACCCTGCTCATTGTCTACCCTCCCATTCTGAGCGATGGGCTGTTTAATTTCGTGGTGATGCAGACCCTGTTTTACATTCCCTTCTTCCTGATTGGGGCGCTGGCATTTATTCATCCTCGGCTTAAAGCGCTGTTTACCACCCCCTCCCCCTGGTGTGCGGTGGGTGCTGCGCTGGCCTTTGCCGCCTATCTTCTCAATCAGCGCTATGGCAGCGGGGACGCGTGGATGTATGAGACAGAGAGCGTGATAACGATGCTGATGGGCCTGTGGATGGTTAACGTGGTGTTCGCCCTTGGCCATCGTCTGCTGAATTTTAAATCCAGTCGCGTCACCTATTTCGTTAATGCTTCGCTGTTTATCTACCTGGTTCACCATCCGCTGACGCTGTTTTTCGGGGCGTACATAACGCCGCATATCGCCTCGAATGCGCTGGGCTTCTTCACCGGCCTGGTCTTTGTGGTTGGCATTGCCATCGTGTTGTATGAAATCCATCTGCGGATCCCGCTTTTGCGTTTCCTGTTCTCAGGCAAACCTCAGGTTAAAGCGGGATAACAAAACGGCGCCTCCAGGGCGCCGTTTTTGCACTTCAGACATCAAAATGCCTGGCTGCGCGCGGTCAAAATCCGCTGATACAGGTCGGCGGTGTGCTCATCGAAACAGACAAAAATGACTTTTTCCGGCATGGGTTTGAGGGAAAGGTAGTGATAAACGGTATTCACGGCGATTGTAGCTGCCGCTTCCTTTGGATAACCGTACACGCCGGTGCTAATGGCGGGGAACGCCATGGTCTTATACCCGTTATCCGCCGCAAGCCGCAGGCAGTTCCGATACGCCTGCTCCAGAATCTCAGCCTCATGGCGGTCGCCACCGTGCCAGACGGGTCCAACGGTATGGATCACCGCTTTGGCCGGGAGATCGCCTGCAAGCGTAATAACAGCATGCCCCGGCGGGCACTCTCCCTGCTGCTGACGCACGGTTTTGCATGCTTCAAGGAGTTGAGGGCCTGCGGCCCGGTGAATGGCACCGTCCACCCCGCCCCCACCCATCAGGGAGGAATTGGCTGCGTTGACGATCACGTCAACGTGTACCGTCGTGATATCGCCATGAATAACGTCGATTTGCGGTCTCATAAACACCCTCTGCAACCCGCCTTTTTCATCAGTGTATCGCAGAGGGAGAAGGAGAAAAACTGCCGTGAAAAAACGTCGGTTAGCGGTAATCCACCTGAACGACCGCAAGCGTTTTCTGTTCATTCAGGTATTTCATGCTGACAGCGGCCAGAGCTGAATGAGGATGATGGCCCCGGAGCGCCTCGTCATAACTGATGGTATGCGTTTTCATACGGTTATTTTCCGGACAGGAGATCGCAAACTGCTGATGCCGGGGCGTGACTTCGCACGGGTCAGCGACCACCGCGCCACGAAAATGAATCACCCCACCATTTTCTATAGTTGCTGAATAAGCCGGAGATAAAAAAGAGGACAGGATCAGTCCCAGACCAGAAATAATACACGCTGCGGATTTGAACATTATTTGTACTCCTCAATGAAATTCGTCCTTGAGGGGTAAAAACGCTCCGTTATGACGTATCAATTTAAGCAACCCGATGACTGGGTTCTTGATATCAGCATAGCTTACCTGTGCAGCGCCGCCACTTTATTAAATCATTGATTTCATGAATTATTAAAGCGTACTTACCGGTGCGTTCCACTGCTGTGATAAATGAAGCGATTTTCCATCGGAAACGGTGACGATTATTTTTACCGCATCCCCTGAACGAATATTTAAACTGATTCGCGTTAAATCAATCGGCTGATTAGCGGGTATAAAAAGAGTATTTTTCTGCCGCGATGTACTTTGTCCCGCTTGCCCCTGTCGGACAGATAACACCTCAACCTGACATTCGCAGGCGTCTGCCAGCGTGACCTGAGGAATAATGGTTGTCATATTTGCCTGCTGTGAGGTGCTGAACGTTATCTGGCTGGCAAGCGCGGCAAGGAGAATGAAGGTGCTCATGAGATCCTCCCGAAAAAAAACAGGGCACATGCCCTGTTTTTGGTACAGAAATGAATCAGTACTGATGTGCGGTCGCGTTGTTGCCAAAGCCAACCTGGTGCACAGTCACCGTTGAGCCGGACGCTGTCTGGTCTACCGCCGCGCCGTTGCCGCCGCCGAACTGTTTCACGTTGATAACAGAGTCTTTGCTATTCCACTGGTCGATGGTGGCGCTGTTACCAAAGCCTTTTTGCAGCAGATCGATAGAACTGTCATCAGAGCCCTGACCAACATCTGCGCCGTTACCGCCACCGTGCTGGGTAATGGTCAATTCAGAATCTCGGGCGTCCGTCTGCAAAGCAAGCGCGGAGTTACCGCCGCCGTACTGGTAAATGCTCAGGGTTGAGTCAGGGCCGTTATTGCCGCCACCCCAGCCACCTCCGTGGCCGCCGCCAAATTGTGGTACCGCACCTGCGAAAGCACTGCCAGAAACTACGATTGCTGCAATAACTGCCACTTTGAAAAGTTTCATGGTAAACCCCCATCGGATTGATTAAGGCGTCACACATCGCTAGCGTTGAATAACGCGAATAGCCATTTGCGACTGTCTCTGTACTACAACTGCTGTTTTCTGCGTACCATACTGCGTTATATTCGCCCTGTTACCCGAGCCTTTCTGGATAATCATGGCGGTGTTGCCAAAAGCGCCCTGCTTAATACTCGCATCGTTGCCGTTACCGGTCTGATCGATATAAGCAAGGTTATACGTCCCTGACTGATCAACATGCGCGCGGTTATTCCCGCCCTCCTGGGAAATAATGGACAGCAATTTAGAACCGCCCTGGCGTACATCAGCATTATTACCTGAACCCTGTTGACCAATAATGGCTGCCTGATTGTATGAAGCTTTACTTAATTCATTTATCGCAAAATTATATTCAGAACTGGCTAAATCTGAATCACCTGCGATTACAAACCCAGGCGCACCCAGTAATGTAAACATCATAAATAACATTTTGTTTTTCATGCTGTCACCCTGGACCTGGCTATAAAATAGGTATGTCTTTACCCGTTAACGCGATTCGTTTTGTTAACGCCGCGTTACGGAAAAGAGTATGTCTGCCGAAACATATTTAATATCTCACCCGTGTGCCTTATTTTTATATGCTCATTCACCTCAAAGTCGTAAATCTCGCCTGAAACGACGCGACACACCACTAATGCAGAAATAAATTCTTGTCTGAGCGTCTGGACAACAGCGAGACAGGCTGTCCAACCTGTACCGGCTTCTACAGACAAACATGGCAATGTCTTTTGCCAGGTGCGTGACACGAAGCAAGTTTTCTTAAGAAAAATTTCCAGCTTAGAGAAGTCTTAACTTTTTAGCTGAGTTCATACTTTTTACCGGCTGGCTTACAATAATTAAAAGCTCAATAATTCAACTCTTTATAATATATTGTATGACTTTCAAAATCTGTGCACGTTTATACACCTGTACAACTTTCCCCTTATCTTAAAATCTATTCACTCTGCAAAATACACAACTTAATATCGAATTTTACATTCTGTTACATGATTAACACTTGCTTTAAAGTTTGCAATAGCTAGATTGAAAACAGCAGTACGTTATTTGTTTTTAATTTTACCGCCTCCTTTGGAGGAAGGTTTTTTAACTACACACAGCAGTGCCACACCTGTCAGTACTTCTGGTGCCTTTTTCAATAATACGAGGGCAGCTGCCGGGTGTCATAAATAACGTGGGGTTTCATCATGTTTAATGAAGTCCATAGCTTACCCGGTCATACATTATTGTTGATCACAAAACCTTCCCTACAAGCGACAGCGTTATTGCAGCATTTAAAACAATGCCTCTCGCTTAACGGGAAACTGCATAATATTCAACGTTCTTTTGATGATATCGCTCCTGGCAGCATCATTCTTCTCGATATGATGGAAGCGGATAAAAAACTGGTCCATTACTGGCAGGATAATTTAAGCAGGAAAAACAATAATATCCGCGTATTGTTATTAAATACGCCTGATGAGTATCCTTTCCGCGATATTGAGAGCTGGCCGCATATTAACGGCGTGTTTTACGTCACTGAAGAAGAAAACCGTGTCGTGGAGGGTTTGCAGGGCATATTGCGGGGGGAGTGTTATTTCTCGCAAAAACTGGCCAGCTACCTCATTACCCACTCCGGAAATTATCGCTATAACAGTTCAGAATCTGCACTTCTGACGCACCGTGAGAAAGAGATCCTGAACAAACTGCGTATTGGTGCTTCAAATATTGAAATCGCCCGTTCGTTATTTATCAGCGAAAATACGGTTAAGACGCATCTTTATAATCTTTTCAAAAAGATAGCTGTTAAAAATCGCACGCAGGCGGTGTCGTGGGCAAACGATAACCTCAGGCGTTAATAGCATGAAACGCACCCTAAGTTGGATTGCCGCAGCAGGCATTATGCTTGCTGCCGGAAACCTTCAGGCTGTTGAGGTGGAAGTTCCCGGACTGTTGACCGACCACACCGTCACCTCTGTCGGACACGATTTTTATCGTGCCTTCAGCGATAAGTGGGAAAGCGATTATCCGGGTAACTTAACCATCAACGAACGGCCCAGTGCGCGGTGGGGAAGCTGGATCACAATAACCGCTAATCAGGACGTTATTTACCAGACTTTTTTATTCCCAACGAAAAGAGACTTCGATCAGAACGTCGCTTTCGCGCTGGCACAAACAGAAGAAGCTATTAACCGCCTACAGTTAGACAAAGCCCTTTTGAGCACAGGCGATTTAGCAAAAGATGAGTTCTAGCAACGACACCTATTTCGGAGGCTGTAATGCGTCTCGCACACACAGTGATTTCGTTAATGCTCATTGCGCCGTTGAGCTGGGCCGGAAATATGACATTCCAGTTCCGCAACCCTAATTTTGGCGGCAACCCGAATAACGGAGCCTTTATGCTTAACCAGGCTCAGGCTCAACACTCTTATAAAGACCCCAGCTATGACGATGATTTCGGTATCGAGACCCCGTCGGCCCTGGATAATTTCACTCAGGCCATCCAGTCGCAAATATTAGGTGGCTTATTAACCAACATTAATACCGGAAAACCCGGCCGGATGGTCACTAACGACTTTATCGTCGATATTGCCAATAAAGACGGGCAGCTTCAGTTAAATGTGACAGACCGAAAAACCGGTAAAACGTCGACAATCCAGGTTTCCGGTTTGCAGACCAGTTCAACTGATTTCTAAACAACCCCGAAATAAGGACAATTATTATGCAGCGCTTTTTTATTTTAGTTGCAGTGTGCTTATTAAGCGGTTGTTTAACTGCCCCGCCAAAAGAAGCCGCTAAACCCACCCTGATGCCTCGTGCCCAGAGCTACCGGGATCTGACGCATCTGCCGGTCCCTACCGGGAAGATATTCGTCTCGGTCTATAACATTCAGGATGAGACGGGCCAGTTCAAACCGTATCCGGCCAGTAACTTCTCGACGGCCGTACCGCAGAGCGCCACCGCGATGCTGGTCACCGCCCTGAAAGATTCTCGCTGGTTTATCCCGCTGGAACGTCAGGGGCTGCAAAACCTGCTTAACGAACGAAAAATCATTCGTGCCGCGCAGGAGAATGGTACCGTTGGCGTCAATAACCGCATGCCGCTACAGTCTCTCACCGCAGCCAATATCATGGTGGAAGGCTCGATTATCGGCTACGAAAGTAACGTGAAATCGGGCGGCGCGGGTGCGCGTTACTTTGGCATCGGGGCCGACACGCAGTATCAGCTGGATCAGATTGCCGTCAACCTGCGCGTGGTTAACGTGAGCACGGGTGAGATATTATCCTCCGTGACCACCAGCAAAACGATTCTCTCTTATGAAGTGCAGGCCGGGGTGTTCCGGTTTATCGATTACCAGCGTCTGCTGGAGGGTGAAATTGGCTATACCTCTAACGAGCCGGTCATGCTGTGTCTGATGTCGGCCATCGAAACCGGCGTGATTTTCCTGATTAATGACGGTATCGATCGCGGCTTGTGGGATCTTCAGAATAAAAGTGACGTGAGTAATGCGGTGCTGGTGAAATACCGTGAGATGTCGGTGCCGCCGGAGTCATAATCGGCGGCGCATAAAAAAGGCGAGATTTCCGTCTCGCCTTTTTTTATTTACTTACCGCAGGAACGCTCTGGCTCTTCTCGCGTCGGGCCGCAAGCCAGAGGCCGCTGTTCTTCATGGCGTAGCCAAACAGTAATCCCAGCATGAGCGAAGGGACCACCAGCTTCCAGTCCCCCTGCCCCGCAAAGGTCGCGCAGGCACCCATGAACGTGCCGGGCACAAAGGACAACAGCAGATGTTTTGCCTGAACGCACATCAGGAAGGCCACAATGCCGGTGATGGCGTACCCCAGGATTTCCACCTGCGGCGCCAGCGCGCTGCCTTTCATAATGACCAGCGCCCAAATCACACCGCTCATCAGAGTACAGCCGGAGATGAAGAGCCCTTTGAGACCACCCTGCGGGCAGGCGAAATAGGCCGTGCAGCCAAGAAAACCAGCCCAGCTCAACAAGCCGAGAGAGACAGCCACCCAACCCCAGAGGCCGGAGAGGATGCCAGTCGTGATTGCAATACAAAGTAGTATGTTCATGGTGCGCATCTTAGCAGATGCGCACCATAGAAATGAGATCAGAAGCACATTACGTGCAAGTTGAAATGTATCGTTGCAGGATTTTTGTGATTCAAATCACTCTTCGTTCTCTTCTTCCAGCTCGTCCCACATGGCAGCGATGGCGTCACGCGTCAGCGGAGCCAGCGCTCTCCAGAACGGCGAGGTGGCATGGGCTTCAACTTTACCCAGGAAGGTGCCAACCCACGGAAGCAAATACGTTTCGAACAGGGTTTCAATCGCCTCGTTCTCATCATCACCTGCATTATCTTCAATCCAGGAGGCCGCCAGCAGCAGGGTACCGATATGATCGGCAGGCATATCCGTCAGCGGCATGCCGCGTTCTGAAAGAAACGCCCGAACTTCCGCTTCGGTCGCACCTTCCTGCCAGGCAGAACGATACGGCGACACGCGACACTCTTCCCCCACAAACAGCGCGTTGTAATCCGTTGAAATCTGCTGCATATCGCAGCTTTTTTGCAAGCGTTCCAGCAACTCATCCTGTTCCAGCGGCCAGCTCTGCGCCAGTTTACCTTCACGAATCAGGGTAAACAGCGGAACCAGCAGCGGATCCTGCGGCTGGCGGTAATATAAGGTGCCCAGCACGCGGCAAAGGATGGAAAACTCATTCATGTTTTTATTCCGTTATTAATTAAAGATCGGCAAATTCATCAATCGGTGCCATGCCGCGCGACTCAAGGAAGTCGAGCATACGACGCGGCGTGACGTTCAGGATCTGTTCTTCCGGGAAATTCACGTCCCGCAATATTTTCAGGCACTCGCTGAAATCACCCAGCGTGAAGGCCGTGTGTGAATCAGAGCCCAGCGCCACCATGCCGCCCGCGTCACGCACGGCCGCCGCCACTTCGCGGCAGTTGGCTTCACTGCCCCTACGCGAGTGAACAAAGGAGGAGTTGTTAATCTCCAGCGCCACGCGGTGCTTCGCTGCCGCCTGCGCCACGGCCTGAATATCAATCGGGTATTTCGGATTTCCCGGGTGGCTGATAATGTGCACGTTGCCGCTGGCAATAGTGGCAATCATCGCTGCGGTGTTGGTCTCTTTATCCTGGGGCGCAAAGACCGGCTCGTGGAAGCCAGCGAGGATCAGATCTAACGAGGACAGCATCGGGCCGGTGCAGTCAATCTCACCGTCAGTATTTTTGATGTTCGCTTCGATGCCGCGCAGTATCCCGATACCGTCCACCAGGCGTGGCCAGATACGCATATTCACAAAATGCCAGTAGTGCGGCGCATCCGCCATATCCGGACCGTGATCGGTTATCGCAAACAGTTTAATGCCTTTCAGCTTCGCCTGAGCGATATAATCATGGAGGTTACTGTAAGCGTGGGTACTGGCGACGGTGTGCATATGCAGGTCAACGGGATACATCTTTCTCTCCTCTGCGGTTTTTCCAAAGGATAGCAGTTATCAGCGGCGAATATTAGCAAAAACCCGGCGAACGCCGGGTTTCTCTCAGTAGCCTCGCTGTCTGTCGACCTGTCCGGTCACCGAGTTGCCCTTCTCTATTTCGCTGATGGTATGCGAGATGTACGCCACGGCCTCCGCCGGTCGCGTCACGGCCGCAATATGAGGCGTCATCGCCACGCGCGGATGTGCCCAGAGCGGGCTGTCTTTTGGCAGCGGTTCGCGGCTATAGACATCCAGCATTGCGCCTTTCAGTTTACCGCTATCCAGCGCTTTCAGCAGATCGTCTTCCACAACGTGTACCCCGCGCGCCAGGTTCATTAAGTAGCTGTCTTCTGCCAACTGGTTGAGGAGCGTGCCATTGATAATGCCGACCGTTTCCGCCGTATTCGGCAGCAGGTTAATAAGGACGCGAGTCCCTTTCAGGAACGCCGGGAGTTCGTCCGTTCCGGCAAAGCTCTCGACGCCTGGATAATCCTTACGGCTCCGGCTCCAGCAGCGCAGTGGGAAGCCCCACGGCGCGAGCGCTTCGGCGACTTTCGAACCCAGTACACCCGCGCCGAGGATGCCGATGGTGAAATCTTCATGCTGATAATCCGGAAGCGGTTCCCAGTGGGATTGCTGTTTAAACGCCTGATAATCGTCGAAACGTCGGAACCAGTGCAGCACCTGGCTCACGGCATATTCCTGCATCTGCTGCCCCATACCGGTATCTTCCAGACGAAACAGGGGAATATCTTCCGGCAGCATTTCAGGGTGTGCCTTCAGCTTACTGAGAATGGAATCCACCCCCGCACCAAGAGCAAACACCGCCTTTAAACGGCGTCCCTGAAGCATTTCGACCGGGGGATGCCAGACCAGCGCGTAGTCGGCATGTTTATTATCGCCCTGTTTCCATTCGCGAACGCGTGCGCCAGGCAGTGCCGCCGTGAGCGCGTTAATCCAGTAAGCCGTATCAAAAGTGGGGTGATAGAAGATAATATCCATAGTCATTGCCTTTTATTGCGCTGTTTTATTTTCATTTTCAACTGGCTTGCCAGCATAACAAATTTATCGCTAAACCGCGTTGCTGATAAAAGAGGCGCATTTCGCACATTTAGGAATCAGGTTGCCTGAAGTTTGTCTAAACACGCTAAATTACTGAAAAAGTGGGTTGACGGCAGTACGGCTTTTCCTTACATTAGCGCCCGTCCCGACAACAACGGGATGACAATATGGTGAGGTGTCCGAGTGGCTGAAGGAGCACGCCTGGAAAGTGTGTATACGGCAACGTATCGGGGGTTCGAATCCCCCCCTCACCGCCATATTCAAGACAAGAGCTCGTACGAAAGTACGGGCTTTTTTCTTTTATATTCTCCGTAAGGAGATTCGCTCCCTGCGTTCTTTATGTCGGGTGGCGCTACGCTTACCCGACCTACAAAAAGCTAGTCTTCAACCATCTTTGCATACTCTTCGGTGAGAAAATCCACCAGCGTCCTGACCGATGGCAGCAGGCCGCGCCGGGATGGATACACCGCGTGGATCACTTCCCGTCTGGGTTCCCAGGCATTCAGCACCCGAACAAGTTCACCTGAAGCCAGCTGATCCTTCACCATCAAAATGGGCAGCTGTACCACGCCCACGCCCGCCATCGCCGCCTCCCGCAGCGCCAGCATGTCGGTAGTCACCAGGCGCGGCGTGAAGTGAATTTCTGCCTTTGCGCCCTCCGGCCCGCTCAATTCCCACTTATGCAGGTGCTTGCCCGCCCCCATACTTAACCCCGGCCACTCGCTGAGTTCAGAGGGCATCGCCGGGTTGCCCATCCGTTCAATCAGTGCCGGCCCGGCAACCAGACAGTGCCCCCTGTCCGCCAGCACCCTTAATACCAGATCGCTGTCATCAAACGGGCGCGGACGAACGCGGATCGCCACATCCACCCCCTCCGCCACCAGATCGACCCGGCGGTTGGTGGCTTCGAGCTGGAGGTTGATCCCTGGATAGCGCGCCATAAACCGCGCCAGCATGGGCCCCACGTGAACGTGCAGCAAGGTGACAGGACAGGTGAGCCTGACCATACCGCGCGGCTCAGCCTGTAAAGCAGCCACCGCCTCCTCCGCAGCTTCAGCTTCCACCAGCATGGCTTTACAGTGCTGATAGAACGTCTGCCCCACCTCCGTCACCGCAAACTGCCGCGTGGTACGTTGGATCAACCGAACGCCCAGGCGTTCTTCCAGCTGCGCAATCCTACGGCTCAGTTTCGACTTTGGCTGATCGAGCGCCCGACCCGCCGCCGCAAAGCCACCATGCTCCACCACCTTCACAAACCATACGAAATCATTGAGATCCTGCATACGCCTCCATTGTTCCATTTAAGGAACAGTGAATGTCATTTTTGCTATCTACCGGGATATTAACCCTGAATATAAGCTAATTCCATCAACAGGACATCAGGAGTTAATCATGAAAAACGTAACAGGCGTGTATACCGCACCTCGTCCGCACTGGGTCGGTGACGGTTTTCCGGTTCGTTCGATGTTTTCTTACCAGACGCACGGCGAGCCCCTGAGCCCGTTCCTGCTGCTGGACTACGCCGGACCGCATACCTTCCCGGCGGACGGCGCGAAACGCGGCGTGGGCGAGCATCCTCATCGCGGTTTTGAAACGGTGACCATCGTCTACTCAGGCGAAGTCGAGCACAGTGATTCCACCGGCAGAGGCGGCGTTATTGGCCCAGGCGACGTGCAGTGGATGACGGCAGGCGCAGGCATTTTGCACGAGGAGTTCCACTCCAGCGCGTTTTCGCAGAAAGGCGGTGAACTGAAAATGATGCAGCTGTGGGTCAACCTGCCCGCCAAAGACAAAATGGCGACGCCTGGCTACCAGAGCATCACTCAGGCGGATATCCCGGTGGTCACCCTGCCGGATAACAGCGGAACATTGCGCGTGATTGCTGGCCGTTTTGGAGAGGTAACCGGCCCGGCGCATACCTTCTCACCGCTGAACGTGTGGGATCTCGCGCTGCGCCAGGGTAGCCATCTGACGCTCAATCAGCCCGAAGGCTGGAGCACGGCGCTGGTTGTCGTTGAAGGCAGCGTGACGGTGAACGGCACCACGCCTGCCGGTGAGGCGCAACTGGTCGTGCTGAGTCAGAGCGGTGACAAACTGCATCTCGAAGCCAGCAGCGATGCCAAAGTGCTGCTGATGGCCGGGGAGCCGCTGAATGAACCCATCGTGGGCTATGGCCCGTTTGTGATGAACAGTAAAACCGAAATTGCCGAGGCTATTCGCGATTTCAACTCCGGCCGCTTTGGCCAAATCTAAACGTAATAAGGAGCGCATTATGTCTACCCCTGCAAACTTCAACGGTGCACGTCCCGTTATTGACGTAAACGATGCCGTTATGCTGCTTATCGATCACCAGAGCGGGCTGTTCCAGACCGTAGGAGACATGCCAATGCCTGAGCTGCGCGCCCGTGCAGCAGCGCTGGCAAAAATCGCCTCGCTGGCGAAGATCCCGGTGATCACCACGGCGTCGGTTCCACAGGGACCGAACGGCCCGCTTATCCCGGAGATCCACGCCAACGCGCCGCACGCACAGTATGTGGCACGCAAGGGTGAGATCAACGCCTGGGATAACCCGGAGTTCGTGGCGGCGGTGAAAGCCACCGGGCGCAAAACGCTGATTATCGCGGGGACGATCACCAGCGTCTGCATGGCCTTCCCGTCCATCAGCGCGGTGGCGGACGGATATAAAGTGTTTGCGGTGATTGATGCCTCCGGCACCTACAGCAAAATGGCGCAGGAGATCACCCTGGCGCGCGTGGTGCAGGCAGGCGTGGTGCCGATGGACACGGCTGCTGTTGCTTCCGAAATTCAGCGCACGTGGAACCGTGAAGATGCGGGTGAATGGGCTGAGGTGTACACACACATCTTCCCGGCCTACCAGCTGCTGATCGAAAGCTACAGCAAAGCGCAGGACGTGGTGAAAAATAGCGAAGTGCTCGATTCGCAGCGTTAATCCTGCGCGCTGCGACATAAGCTGATTAAGGCTTAACCGAACAAGCACGAATGCTGAAAATCTGCTTGACCGTTTTAGCGCAACTCCCTATAGTAGCGCCCCGTTGCCCCCCAAGCGGTCAGGCAGCAAAACAATATGGTGAGGTGTCCGAGTGGCTGAAGGAGCACGCCTGGAAAGTGTGTATACGGCAACGTATCGGGGGTTCGAATCCCCCCCTCACCGCCATATTTAAGATGAGAGCTCGTACGAAAGTACGGGCTTTTTTCTTTTATATTCTCCGAAAAGGGGGGGATGAGAACCCCCGACTGGGGTTCGACAACTGGCGGCAGCCAGTTGGACAGACTGAGAGCATAGCGAACAGGCTGCCCGCAGGGCGAGCGAAGCGAGTCAATCCCCCCCGGTGCGACACGAGCTGCCTCACCTACAAAAAAAAGCCCGTACAAAAGCACGGGCCTGTCTCAACCATTCCTCAGCTATTCAGCTTTCCAGCCGGTTGCTTTCCCTCGGGAGCAAGTCTCTGGCCAATATTCAAACCCGCTTCATCCTTACGCTCCTCCAGCCAGTAATCCGCATTTTTAATCCCCAGCCGAACCGGGTCAAAGTGTGGATCCAACCCCTGTGCATTCTGGATTTCATAATCCTTCAGGCTGGCAAACGCTTTTTTATGCAACAGAACGATGGCAATAATGTTGAGCCATGCCATCAGCCCTACGCCGATATCCCCTAATCCCCAGGCCAGATCCGCGGTGCGTACCGTGCCATATACCGTCGAAGCCATCAGACACAGCTTGAGCAGGAACGTCAGCCACGGGCGATGAATCTTACGGTTGATGTAGGCGATATTCGTTTCAGCGATGTAGTAGTAAGCAATGATCGTGGTGAAGGCAAAGAAGAACAGCGCGATGGCAACAAAATAATTACCGAAGCCCGGCATCATACTTTCCATTGCCGTCTGGACATATCCCGGTCCTGCGGCCACGCCCGCTATTCCGGTATAGAGCGCTGCGCCGTCGACGCCCTGCACGTTATACAGCCCGGTGATCAACAGCATAAACCCGGTCGCGGAGCAGACAAACAGCGTGTCGATGTACACGGAGAACGCCTGAACCAGCCCCTGTTTCACCGGATGGCTTACGGCCGCCGCCGAGGAGGCATGTGGCCCGGTACCCTGCGCCGCCTCGTTGGAATAGACGCCACGCTTCACGCCCCACATGATGGCCTGGCCCAGAATAGCGCCAAACCCAGCTTCAAGGCCAAAAGCACTTTTCCAGATCAGCAATATAACTGAAGGAAGCTGATCAATATTGATAGCGATAATCACGCACGCGACAATAATATAGCCGAGCGCCATAAACGGAACCACCATGCTGCTAAAGCTGGCAATCCTTTTTACGCCACCAAAAATAATAAAACTCAACAGCACAGCAAGTAACGCCGCCGTGACATTTGGGCTCAGACCAAAGGCAATATCCAGGCTCGCACCAATAGAGTTTGCCTGCACACCTGGCAGTAATAATCCGCAGGAGAAAATCGTTACGATGGCAAATAACCATGCGTACCACTTCACGCCTAACCCTTTCTCAATATAAAAGGCAGGACCACCACGATATTCGCCGTTAATTTTCTCTTTATAAACCTGACCTAACGTGGATTCGACAAAAGCAGAGCTTGCCCCCAAAAATGCCACGATCCACATCCAGAAAAGCGCACCGGGTCCACCAAAGGTAATGGCGGTCGCTACACCGGCAATATTCCCTGTCCCCACGCGGCCCGCCAGGGTCATCGTCAGCGCCTGAAACGACGACACGCCTGCCTCGGTAGGACGCCCCTGAAACATCAGGGTAATCATAAGTTTTATATGCCGTAATTGCAGAAAGCGACTACGCAGCGAGAAATAGAGGCCGACACCCAGACATAAAAATATTAACGCCGGGCTCCAGATAACACCATTAATTGCACTAACCAGTTCGTTCATGTATGACCCTTAGCGTGATGTTCCAGAGGAAACGATCCCCTGGCGAGTTTCTTTTTAGAATTTTGTCTGAACAAGTACGAAACATAGATAATTACCCAAAAGACACCAACTTAATTTTTACTGCTTAGTCATGTTCTGTGACAACATTCACGTTTAATTTTAAACCAATAATTAGCATGATCATTATATTCATAGATATTTTGTGGGTATTATAAATACATATCACATTTCCGTGACCTGTATAAAAAGCGTTCGCAGCAAATTAACAGTAATATTATTATTACCGCAAAACGGGGCGTAAATCCTGTTGAATGCTATAGGAAATAAATATGATTTAAAAAAGCCACGCGTGCAGAGGGAATAAAGGAAGCTTCCCGGCATAACGCCGGGAAGAAATGACTTAAAATGTGAAATGATCTTAGTCGGAGTACACTTCCAGCGTTCGTTGGCACAGCGCTGAGCGGACGCAGTCCTCTTTTGTGAAGCGGACCACCCCTATCATCTCATCTTCCTCAAAACGTGACATGGCATCGCTCAGGCCGGACTTCACGCCCGACGGCAGGTCACACTGGGTAATATCGCCGTTGACGATAACCGTCACGTTCTCCCCGAGGCGCGTTAAAAACATCTTCATTTGCGCAGCGGTCACGTTCTGAGCCTCGTCAAGAATGACGACCGCATTTTCAAATGTACGTCCGCGCATATAGGCGAACGGCGCGATTTCCACCTTGCCAATCTCTGGTCGCAGGCAGTACTGCATAAAGGAAGCGCCCAACCGCTTCACCAGCACGTCATAGACGGGCCTGAAGTACGGGGCAAACTTCTCGGAAATATCGCCGGGCAGGAAGCCCAGATCTTCATCCGCTTGCAGTACCGGACGGGTAACGATGATCCTTTCCACGTCCTTATGAATCAGCGCCTCCGCCGCTTTGGCGGCGCTGATCCAGGTTTTCCCGCATCCGGCTTCCCCGGTTGCAAAGATGAGCTGTTTACTCTCGATAGCATTCAGGTAGTGCGCCTGAGCTTCATTCCGCGCCACAATTGGCGATGCATCGCGGCTGTCCCGCGCCATGCCAATGGATTCTACGCCGCTCATCTGCACAAGCGAGGTGACCGATTCTTCTTCACGCTGCTTATGGCTACGTGAATCCCGTCTCAGCACACGTTTTGCTTCACGACGAGCTTTGATCACTGCTTTCTGTCTTCCCATGGATAGCACCTTGAGTTGTTGGTATTCATCACACGCGCCAGCATCGGCACGATTATGCGCACGAACATCAGAGGGTTGGCTTCCTTGTAAGCCATTGCTTGCATTACCGGATGACGATATACAACGGCTACGCGCACCGTTATGCACGTCTGTAGAAAAAGGTTCTTGAGGTGAAGGAGAGAATTTGGTGGTGAAGAAATCGCTGCCGGAGTCTGAGCCTCCGCGCCGGGTACTGCGGTTGATGTGTTTACCTTGTCCAGTACAGGACGCAACCATTCGCGATCTCCATAGTGAGTTAGCATCACTGCCGGGAACTACCGCTGTCTTCTCTTAAGTACATCAGGAATTATCATAAATGCAACATTTATTTTACCTGAATGCAACTTTTAGGACTACCCCTACATGGAAAATCAGTCTTATATAGAAATATTACAGAAATATAACAATAAGATAGTCCTTCGAAAAAATAATGTCCCCGCGAACTGTCGCAGGGACGATTATCAGGCTTCTATCAGACCCTGAGCGAGCCAGGCGTTCGCGTCACGCGCGCCGGGCAGGGCAAAGAAATAGCCGCCGCCGATGGGCTTAATATATTCCTCCAGCGCTTCGCCGTTGAGCCGCTTCTGCACGGTGAGGAATCCCTTCTCCAGATCGTGCTGATAGCAGACAAACAGCAGCCCCATATCAAGCTGACCGGAGTTGGTAACCCCCAGCGAGTAGCTGTAGCCCCTGCGCATCATCAGGCTGGATTGCGTCTCTTTGGTGCGAGGATTGGCGAGGCGAATATGGCTGTCCAGCGCGATGACATCCCCGTTCGGATCGCGGGCGTAGTCGGGTTCATCGTGCTCGTGCTTCATGCCGAGCGGTGCGCCGGTTTGCTTATCGCGACCGAAGATAGTTTGCTGCTCTTTCAGCGGCGTGCGGTCCCAGAACTCCACGTGGAACTGAATGATACGCACCGCCTGATAGGTGCCTCCGACCGCCCAGGCCGGTTCGCCCTGATCCGCCGTCACCCATACCACGTTCTTCATCAACGCGGTATTGCTGCTGTCCGGGTTGGCGGTGCCGTCTTTGAAGCCCAGCAGGTTGACCGGCGTCTCTTTCCCTTTACTGCGCGCGGCGTGGTCAGAGATAAAACCTTCCCGCTTCCAGCGCACGCTCAGCAGATCCGGGGTGTGCTTGATAATATCGCGCAGGGCATGGATCACCGTATCCTGGGTATTAGCGCAGATCTGCAACAGCAGATCGCCGTGGCACAGCGCCGCGTCGAGAGAATCATTCGGGAATCGCGTCATTTTTTGCAGCGCTTTCGGCTTCTGCTTCGCCAGTCCGTAGCGATCATCAAACAGCGATTCCCCCACCGACACGGTGATGGTCAGATTATCGGGAGCGATAAACGCGCCGAGGATGCCGGAATCCATCGGCGGCAGGCGCGGATTCGGTGTTTCCGGTGCGGGACCGCCGGCGGTGAGGAAGGCAATACGCGTGGTTAACAGCCTGAACAGACGCTCAAGGTCGGCTTTATCACTCGCCAGCGAATCGAAAGCCACCAGCATCATCGAGGCCTGCTGCGGCGTCAGGATCCCCGCCTGGTGCTCACCATAAAACGACTGCGTTTCCATACGCGCATCCGGGGAGAGCGTGCCAGGGGCGCTTTGCGGTTTTGCCGCATGCGCCACCGGACAGCCTCCCGCCAGGGCAAACGCGCCGCCCAGCGCCCCTACCCCTTTTAACAACCGACGTCGGGAAGGTTCCGCCACGTCGTATTCGTCATGCTTGTTCATCGCTTAATCCAGACCCAGTACGCCACGCAGCAGGGAGAGATCTTCCGCCAGGGTGGTTATCGGGCCTTTCAGCGCGTTACGGTCAGCATCGGTCAGCTTGTCGTAGGTTTCGAACCCGTCTTTGGTGCGGTATTTCGCCAGGATAGCGTCAACTTTCTTAAAGTTGGCATCCACTTTCGCCAGCAGCTCGCCGTTCTCTTTTTGCAGCTGAGGCCGCAGCAGCTCGACAATTTTCTGTGCGCCGTCGACGTTCGCCTGGAAGTCCCACAGGTCGGTGTGGCTGTAACGATCTTCTTCACCGCTGATTTTGCTGGCGGCCACTTCTTCAATCAGGCCCGCTGCGCCACCCACCACTTTCGACGGCGGGAAGGCCAGCTCGCTGATGCGTTTTTGCAGCTCCAGCACGTCGCTGTTGAGCTGATCGGCGTATTTCTCCATCCCACTGGTGGAGTTATCGCCAAACAGGGCTTTTTCCAGACGGTGGAAACCAGTGAATTTTGGATCGGCGGCCTTCTGCTCGTAGTCGTCTTCGCGGGCGTCAATGCTGCCATCAAGGTCAGAGAACAGTTCGGCAATCGGCTCGATGCGCTCGTAGTGCTGACGGGTAGGCGCATACAGGGATTTCGCTTTTTCGATGTCGCCCGCTTTCACCGCGTCGGTAAAGGCTTTGGTGCCTGCCACCAGGTCCGCTGTCTCTTTGGTGACGTAGGCTTTATAGGCGGTAATGGCGTCGCCGAGGCTCAGCAGCGCCGTGCCTTTGGCCGCGTCCGCCGTCGCTGCGCCTTTGACGATCAGCTTACCTTTCGGGTTAGTCAGCAGGCCGCAGGTCATGTCATATTCCCCGGGCTGAAGATTTGCGGTCATCTTCTGGCTGAAGCCCGGCGCGATATTCTCGCGCTCTTCCACCACCATCACGCCTTTCAGGATTTCCCACTCCAGCGCCTTCTGGCTGTGGTTCTGAATAATAAAATGCGTTTTACCGCTGTTAACCGTGATGGTCATCGGCTCGCACTGTTTATCGTTGACGGTGACTTTTACCTGCGGAATATCTGCCGCCTGAGCGGTGAAGGCAGACACGAACAGCGCGGCAATGCCTGCGCATAACGCACTACGACGGAACTGAATGGCCATGACTCTTCCCTTTAAAAGTATGTTGTAACTAAAACAGCACTTACGGCGCTACCCGCGACGTCTGCGAGCCGGTACGCGGCGGCATAGCGAACAGGATCAGCGCCGGAACCAGATAGATAAAGTACATCGCCACTTCGCTGACGCTCGGCGTTTCCTGGTAGCCGAAGATCCCTTCGAGCAGGGTACCGGTCAGTGAATGGGTCGACAGGACGTTGCTGAGATCGAACGCCACGTCCTGGAAGTGGTTCCACAGACCCGCTTCGTGGAAGGCGCGGATCGCCCCTGCCGCCAGCCCTGCGGCCACCAGCAGAATAAACAGGCTGGTCCACTTGAAGAACGCGCCCAGGTTAAGACGAATGCCGCCCCAGTAGAGCAGGAAGCCAAGCACAACCGCCGTGGCCAGCCCGAGCACCGCGCCCAGCGGCGGCCAGATGCCCACGTCCTGCTGAAAAGCCGCGAGCAGGAAGAACACAGACTCCAGGCCTTCACGCGCCACGGCGAAAAAGACCATCATGATCAGCGCCCAGCCGTGGTGGTTGCCTTTTTGCAGGGCGTTATCCACCGCCTGCTCAAGCTGTACCCTCACGTTACGGGAGACCTTGCGCATCCAGAACACCATCCAGGTGAGGATCACCACCGCAATCACGGCGACGATCCCTTCAAACAGCTCCTGCTCTTTCTGCGGGAACTCCCCGGTGGTTTCGTTGATGAGGATACCGAGGCCCAGGCAGAGCGCCGCAGCAAAGAAAACCCCAACCCACATGACGCCAATCCAGCGTCCGCGCTGGGTACGCTTCAGATAACTGGCGATAAGGCTAACAATCAGGGCCGCTTCAAGGCCTTCACGTAACATAATGAGAAAAGGAACAAACATGCCGACACCTTAAATGTTTATCGCGGTCAACTGATGCAAAGAAAAGTAAATTCTTGTGATAGTGATTATCATTACGGCAACAAGAAAAACAAGCGAAATGTGTTGCGTTTTGATGACCAGATGTAAACGCATTGCGGAGTAATAATTGCCTGAGTAACCGTTACGTTTATAAGGTATAACGAAAATGCCCATTTACGGTTAACCGGGGCTGTGGCTAAATGTCCGCCTCGAAAACCAACTGAAAATAAGCCATGTTTAAAATTGTCCATTTCCTGCTGGCGCTGGTGATTATTCTTGCGCTCGCCTGGCTGGTGAGTTTCGACCGCCGAAAAATTCGTATTCGTTTCGTTTTACAGCTGATCGTGATCGAAATCGCGCTGGCGTTCTTTTTCCTCCACGCAGAAAGCGGCCTGTTTATTATTAAATACGTTTCCGGTTTCTTTGAGTCGCTGCTTAAATTCGCTGCCGAAGGGACGAATTTTGTCTTTGGCGGGATGGGTGAAAAAGGGCTGGCGTTCATTTTCCTTGGCGTGCTCTGCCCCATTATTTTTATCTCGGCGCTGATTGGTATTCTTCAGCACTGGCGTATTCTGCCGATCTTTATTCGGGTGATCGGGACGCTGCTGTCAAAACTGAACGGCATGGGCAAGCTGGAATCCTTTAACGCGGTGAGTTCGCTGATCCTCGGTCAGTCGGAAAACTTCATTGCCTACAAAGGCGTGCTGGGCGATCTCTCCTCGCGTCGTCTGTTTACGATGGCTGCCACGGCCATGTCGACGGTTTCGCTGTCGATTGTCGGGGCCTATATGACTATGCTCGACGCCAGGTTTGTCGTCGCGGCGCTGATCCTGAACATGTTCAGCACCTTTATTATTCTTTCGGTCATTAACCCGGCCCGCCCGGAAGCGGAGCCGGATATCAGGCTGGAAAAACTGCACGAATCCCAGAGCTTCTTTGAAATGCTGGGCGAGTATATTCTGGCCGGTTTTAAGGTGGCGATGATTATTCTGGCGATGCTGATTGGCTTTATCGCCCTTATTAGCGCCATTAACGCCCTCTTCTCCGGCATATTTGGCATGAGCTTCCAGCAGATTCTGGGTTATGTGTTTTATCCGCTGGCGTGGCTTATTGGTATTCCGCTGAGCGATGCCTTAAGCGCGGGGAGCATTATGGCAACTAAACTGGTGGCGAATGAATTTGTGGCGATGATCGAGCTGCAAAAAATAGCCCATCAAATGTCACCGCGCGGGCTGGGGATTTTATCCGTGTTCCTGGTATCGTTCGCTAACTTCGCTTCCATTGGCATTGTGGCGGGGGCAATAAAAGGTCTGAATGAGCAACAGGGTAACGTGGTGTCGCGGTTTGGTTTACGCCTTGTATACGGGGCAACGCTGGTAAGCCTGCTGTCGGCGAGCTTTGCGGGGTTGGTGCTGTAAGTTTTGTGCCCGGCGGCGCTTCGCTTGCACGGGCCTACGATACAACAACGGCGGGTTTCCCGCCGTTTTTCATTAAAACTGCACGCACACCGGCTGGTCCACCCGCATCACCGACTCCTGCGCGAAGCGTGACTTATAGATCCCGCGCAACGCTTCGATATTCTTCTCACTCTGCGCGTCTTTAGCGTGGATCAGCATCAATGCCTTGCTCGGCTCGCGCGCCACTTTTCCATCATTCCCCAGCCACTGACCGCGCGCATCAAATACCGTTAAACCATCGCGAAAGCGTGGCGTCACGTCCTGGTCGACAAACTGCTGCCATTCGTTGCCTGTGATTTGCGCCCCGGCAGGACGGTTTAAGCCGAAATAAAGCGTGGTCTGCTGCATCTGATTTTCTGCTTTGCAGGTTTCCACCGCCGCGTGCTGTGCGGGTGCGCTACAGCCCGACAGCATCACGAATGCTGCCACCATTAACCCTGTTTTAATTCTCATTGATGAAGACTCACATAGGTGAAAGGACTATCCCCTCTCCCCACCGGGGAGAGGGTTAGGGTGAGGGGAAAATTACTCAGCCTGGAGCTTAGACGGCGGCGCTGAGTGATAGTGCGCGTCCGCCTCCGCAAAGCGTTTCTGCATAGACGCAGACGGCGCTTTGCCCAGCAGGCTAAACACCACGATACCGAGGCTGCCGAAGATGAAGCCCGGAATGATTTCGTACAGGCCCAGCCACGCGAACTGTTTCCAGACGATAACGGTTACCGCACCGATAATCATCCCCGCCAGCGCGCCGTTGCGGGTCATGCGTGACCACAGTACAGAGAACAGCACCACCGGACCAAATGCCGCACCGAAGCCCGCCCAGGCGTAGCTCACCAGCCCCAGGACGCGGTTTTCCGGGTTTGCCGCCAGCGCAATCGCCACCAGCGCAACCACCAGCACCATAAAGCGCCCTACCCACACCAGCTCTTTCTGGCTCGCGCCCTTACGCAGGAACGCTTTGTAGAGGTCTTCGGTGATGGCGCTGGAGCACACCAGCAGCTGACAGCTCAGGGTGGACATCACCGCCGCGAGGATCGCGGAGAGCAGAATACCGGCAATCCACGGGTTGAACAGGATCTGCGCCAGCTCGATGAACACGCGCTCGGCGTTCTGGTTCACCGCGCCCGCCTGCGCCGGGTTGTTGTTGAAGTACGCGATACCGAAGAAGCCGACCGCACACGCCCCCGCCAGACACAGGATCATCCACGTCATGCTGATGCGACGCGCGTGAACGATGGTGTGGTGGGAATCCGCCGCCATGAAGCGCGCCAGAATGTGCGGCTGGCCGAAGTAGCCCAGGCCCCAGCCCATCAGAGAGACGATGGCGACGAAGTTCAGCCCTTTCAGCATATCGACGTTTTCGATGCTCTTCTGCTTGATCACTTCCAGCGATTCGCCAAAGCCGCCGACGGTGAAAATGACAATCACCGGCGTCAGGATCAGGGCGAAGATCATCAGGCTCGCCTGCACGGTATCGGTCCAGCTTACCGCCAGGAATCCGCCCACGAAGGTATAGAGGATGGTCGCGGCCGCACCGGCCCACAGGGCGGTTTCATAGCTCATGCCGAAGGTGCTTTCGAACAGGCGCGCGCCCGCCACGATGCCGGAGGCACAGTAGATGGTGAAGAACAGCAGGATCACCACCGCGGAGATAATGCGCAGGATACGGCTGTTATCTTCAAAGCGTCCGGTGAAGTAGTCCGGCAGCGTCAGGGCGTTGTTGTTGGCTTCGGTGTGCACGCGCAGACGGCCTGCCACCAGCTTCCAGTTGATCCACGCGCCGACGGTCAGACCGATGGCGATCCAGCTTTCGGAGATACCGGAGATGAAAATCGCGCCCGGCAGCCCCATCAGCAGCCAGCCGCTCATGTCGGAAGCGCCCGCAGAGAGTGCGGTGACCATCGGGCCTAAGCTGCGCCCGCCGAGGATGTAATCGTCAAAGTTTTTCGTTGAACGCCATGCCAAAAACCCTATCAGGATCATGCCAAAAATATAAACGAGAAATGTCACCAGCATCGGTGTGCTAATAGCCATTCAAATTCTCCAAAATGTCGAGCGACAACCGTCCGGGTTGCCTTGTTATGTCATCACCGGAACGTAGTGATGTGTATGTGTTTCCGTTGGGCGCGCTATCCTGCCGTATACGCATCCCACTGACAAACGATTTAACACTGCATTTACATGAATTTCATCCCTGGTTTTATACGTCTTTCCTATAGGTTGCACTCGCTCACGCTTTTACGGGTTGCACCTTTAAAAAGTGTTAAGCACCGCATAAAAACTGGGCTCAGAAACCGCCGCACGTTCTTTTTCACAGCTAACCAATCGTTAACAATCCATTCATTTTCCAGCTTGCAGACCAGGTCACATTTAACACGGTTGCACAAAGTTGCAACATGGTGGATATTTCACGCTATCAACAGAACGCTATTACAGAACAACAGGAGTTTTGGCATGGGGATGACCACCATGGGGGTTAAGCTGGATGACGCTACCCGCGAACGGATTAAAACCGCTGCGACCCGCATCGACCGCACACCGCACTGGTTAATCAAGCAGGCGATTTTTAACTATCTGGAAAGACTGGAGAGTGAAGAAGGTCTGCCGGAGCTGCCTGCCCTGCTGGCGGGTGCAGCGAACGAAAGCGAAGAGGCCGCGACGGCCGTTGAAGAGAACCACCAGCCGTTCCTGGAATTTGCCGAGCAGATCCTGCCGCAGTCCGTCAGCCGCGCCGCCATTACCGGCGCCTACCGCCGTGCCGAAACCGACGCCGTGCCGATGCTCCTGGAGCAGGCGCGCCTGCCGGAAGCCGTTGCCGCTCAGGCGCACAGCCTCGCGTATCAGCTCGCCGACAAGCTGCGTAACCAGAAAACCGCCAGCGGACGCGCCGGTATGGTGCAGGGTCTGTTGCAGGAGTTCTCCCTCTCCTCGCAGGAAGGCGTGGCGCTGATGTGTCTGGCGGAAGCGCTGCTGCGTATTCCGGATAAAGCCACCCGCGATGCCCTGATCCGCGACAAAATCAGCAACGGCAACTGGCACTCCCACATTGGCCGCAGTCCGTCCCTGTTCGTTAACGCCGCCACCTGGGGCCTGCTGTTTACCGGCAAGCTGGTCTCCACCCATAACGAAGCCAACCTGTCGCGCTCTCTGAACCGCATCATCGGCAAGAGCGGCGAGCCGCTGATCCGCAAGGGCGTGGACATGGCGATGCGCCTGATGGGTGAGCAGTTCGTCACCGGGGAAACCATTGCCGAAGCGCTGGCGAACGCCCGCAAGCTGGAAGACAAAGGCTTCCGCTACTCCTACGACATGCTGGGTGAAGCGGCGCTGACCGCCGCCGACGCGCAGGCCTACATGGTCTCTTACCAGCAGGCGATCCACGCCATCGGTAAAGCGTCCAACGGTCGCGGTATTTATGAAGGTCCGGGCATCTCTATCAAGCTTTCCGCCCTGCACCCGCGCTACAGCCGTGCGCAGTACGACCGGGTGATGGAAGAACTCTACCCGCGCCTGAAGTCCCTGACCCTGCTGGCGCGCCAGTATGACATCGGCATCAACATCGACGCCGAAGAGGCGGACCGTCTGGAGATCTCCCTCGACCTGCTGGAAAAACTGTGCTTCGAGCCGGAGCTGGCGGGCTGGAACGGGATTGGTTTCGTTATCCAGGCCTACCAGAAACGCTGTCCGTTCGTCATTGACTACCTGATTGACCTGGCCAGCCGCAGCCGTCGCCGCCTGATGATCCGTCTGGTGAAGGGCGCCTACTGGGACAGCGAAATCAAACGCGCCCAGATGGAAGGTCTGGAAGGTTATCCGGTCTATACCCGCAAGGTCTATACCGACGTCTCTTACCTCGCCTGCGCGAAAAAACTGCTCGGCGTGCCGAACCTGATTTATCCTCAGTTCGCCACCCACAACGCCCACACCCTGGCGGCGATCTACAGCCTCGCGGGTCAGAACTACTATCCGGGCCAGTACGAGTTCCAGTGCCTGCACGGCATGGGTGAACCGCTGTACGAGCAAGTGACCGGTAAAGTGGCCGACGGCAAGCTGAACCGTCCGTGCCGAATCTATGCCCCGGTAGGTACCCACGAAACCCTGCTGGCCTACCTGGTGCGTCGTCTGCTGGAGAACGGGGCGAACACCTCCTTCGTTAACCGCATCGCCGATACCACCCTGCCGCTGGACGAACTGGTGGCCGATCCGGTACAGGCCGTTGAGAAGATGGCGGCGCAGGAGGGCCAGATTGGTCTGCCGCATCCGAAGATTGCCCTGCCGCGCGAGCTGTATGGTGCAGGTCGCGTCAACTCGGCGGGTCTGGATCTCGCCAACGAACACCGTCTGGCGTCGCTCTCTTCTGCCCTGCTAAACAGCGCATTGCAGAAGTGGCAGGCCAGGCCGATCCTTGAGCAGTCCGTTGAGGACGGTGAAATGCAGCCGGTGATCAACCCGGCAGAGCCGAAGGATATCGTCGGCTACGTGCGCGAAGCCACGGAAGCGGAAGTGGAGCAGGCCCTGGAGAGCGCGGTGAACAACGCGCCAATCTGGTTTGCCACCCCGCCGCAGGAGCGTGCCGCCATTCTGGAACGCGCGGCGGTGCTGATGGAAGATCAGATGCAGCAGCTTATCGGCATTCTGGTGCGTGAAGCGGGTAAAACCTTCAGCAACGCCATCGCCGAAGTGCGCGAGGCGGTCGACTTCCTGCACTACTACGCCAGTCAGGTGCGCGATGATTTCGACAACGAAACCCACCGTCCGCTCGGCCCGGTGGTGTGTATCAGCCCGTGGAACTTCCCGCTGGCGATCTTCACCGGCCAGATTGCCGCGGCGCTGGCCGCAGGCAACAGCGTGCTGGCGAAACCGGCAGAGCAGACCCCGCTGATTGCCGCCCAGGGCATTAGCATTCTGCTGGAAGCGGGCGTACCGGCGGGCGTGGTGCAGCTGCTGCCAGGGCGCGGTGAAACGGTCGGGGCCAAACTGACCTCCGATAACCGCGTACGCGGCGTGATGTTTACCGGTTCTACCGAAGTGGCCTCCCTGCTACAACGCAACATCGCCACCCGTCTGGATGCGCAGGGCCGTCCTACCCCGCTGATCGCTGAAACCGGCGGCATGAACGCCATGATCGTGGACTCCTCCGCGCTCACCGAGCAGGTCGTCGTTGACGTGCTGGCCTCTGCCTTCGACAGCGCGGGCCAACGCTGTTCCGCCCTGCGCGTACTGTGCTTACAGGATGACGTGGCTGACCACACGCTGAAGATGCTGCGCGGTGCGATGGCGGAATGCCGCATGGGCAACCCGGGCCGTCTCACCACCGACATCGGGCCGGTGATCGACGCGGAAGCCAAAGCCAACATTGAAAACCACATTCAGACCATGCGTGCCAAAGGCCGTCCGGTGTTCCAGGCGGTGCGCGAGAACAGCGAAGATGCCCGCGAGTGGCAGACCGGCACCTTCGTGCCGCCAACGCTGATTGAGCTGGCAAGCTTCGACGAGCTGAAAAAAGAGGTCTTCGGTCCGGTACTGCACGTGGTGCGCTACAACCGTAACAACCTCAACGAGCTGATCGATCAGATCAACGCCTCGGGTTACGGCCTGACGCTTGGCGTGCATACCCGTATCGACGAAACCATTGCCCAGGTGACCGGCAATGCTAAAGTCGGCAACCTGTACGTCAACCGCAACATGGTTGGCGCGGTCGTGGGCGTGCAGCCGTTCGGCGGTGAAGGTCTCTCCGGCACCGGCCCGAAAGCGGGCGGTCCACTCTATCTGTACCGCCTGCTGGCAAACCGTCCGGAAAATGCGCTGGGCGTGACGCTGGCGCGTCAGGACGCGGAATATCCGGTGGATGCGCAGGTGAAAGCCGTGCTGACCCAGCCGCTGGACGCGCTGATTAAGTGGGCTGAAAATCGTCCCGAGCTGCATGCGATTGCACAGCAGTACGGCGAGCTGGCGCAGGCGGGAACACAGCGTCTGCTGCCGGGTCCAACCGGTGAGCGCAACACCTGGACGCTGATGCCGCGCGAGCGTGTGCTGTGCGTGGCGGATAACGAGGAGGATGCGCTGGTGCAGCTGGCAGCCGCAACAGCAACGGGCTGTGAGGTGCTGTGGCCGGAAGATGCCCTGCATCGCGACCTCGCCAAACAGTTGCCAAAAGCGGTCTCGGCCCGCATTCGCTTTGCGAAGGCCGATGCCCTGCTGACCCAGCCATTTGACGCGGTGATCTACCACGGTGATTCCGACCAGCTGCGCGAACTGTGCGAGCAGGTTGCGGCCCGCAGCGGTGCGATTGTCTCGGTGCAGGGCTTCGCCCGCGGGGAGACCAACCTGCTGCTGGAGCGCCTGTACGTTGAGCGTTCGCTCAGCGTTAACACCGCGGCGGCGGGCGGTAACGCCAGCCTGATGACAATCGGTTAATCGTGTAAACTCTCCCCGGTGACGCTACGCTTACCGGGGCTACAAAACAGCCCAGGCCGGATAAGCACAGCGTATCCGGCTTTTTACATGGAGGGGATGATGAAAAGAGTATTTCTCGCAGGTGCAGCCCTGCTCATGAGCGCCAGCGCGCTGGCCGACGAGTGCGATAACGCGACCACCCAGCTTGAACTGAACACCTGTAGCGCGCAGCAGTACCAGGCCGCCGATAAAAAGCTCAACGAGACGTATCAGGCCGCCATCAAACGTGCGGCAGCGCCTCAGCGCGATCTACTGAAAAAGGCGCAGCAGGCGTGGATTAGCCTGCGCGACGCGGACTGTGCGTTTATCGGTTCGGGTACGGAAGGCGGGAGCGTTCAGCCAATGATTGTTAACCAGTGTCTGGCGGAGAAAACCGCGGAGCGCGAAGCGTTTCTGGCCACGCTGATGCAGTGTGAAGAGGGCGACTTAAGCTGTCCTCTTCCGCCGGGAAACTAGCGCACGCGGATCCCTTCGATAATCATCCGCTGTACGTTTTCCAGGGTGCTCTGGAAAAACGCCTCGTCCTGGAGCGTTTTACCTGTCACCGCCTCGACCTGGGCCGCGAAGTCAGCGTAGTGCTGGGTTGAGGCCCAAATCATGAAGATCAGATGATGCGGATCGACGGGCGCCAGTTTTCCGCTGGCGACCCATCCGGCAATAATGGCCGATTTATCGTCCACCAGCTGCTTTAGATCTCCCGTCAGCTCCGCCTGCAACAGCGGCGCGCCCTGCAACATCTCCAGGCAGAACAGCCTTGATGCCTGCGGGTAATCACGCGATACCTCCAGCTTCAGGCGTATGTACTCCTCTATCGCCACCAGCGGGGCCAGCTCTTCGCGAAATGCTTTAAGTGGTGCGAGCCAGATATCCAGGATCTGCTGCATCACCGCCACATACAGCGCCTCTTTCGAAGGGTAGTAGTAGAGCAGATTGGTTTTGGACACCCCGGCCTGCTCCGCCACCTGCTCAAGGCGCGTACCGTGAATACCAAACTGCGAAAATGTCTCCAGCGCAGCGCTGAGGATCGCCTGTTTCTTGGCGCTCACCGCCTGCGAACGTTTACCGGGTGTTTTCACTGCGCCTTGTGTCATTTTCGCTCTCCATTTTCTGTCCTGCGCTCAGCATAGCAAAACCCCCGTCTCGCCACGACCTTCTGCACCCTCAGCGCGCATGAGTGCCTGTTTTCTGTGCAATGATTTTGACCATCCAGTCCACATTTTCGCTGTTAATTTTAGCAACCATCATTTAACACATTAATAACAAAGTGATTTTCAAAACTGGCACTGCCTTTGCAAAAACATCGTGACACCTGCGACGTAATGAAGAGAGGTTCGTGATGAAAATTGGCGTATTTGTACCGATCGGCAACAACGGCTGGCTTATCTCGACCACTGCCCCGCAATACATGCCGACCTTTGAGCTGAATAAAGCCATCGTGCAGAAAGCGGAGCACTACCACTTCGACTTTGCGCTCTCGATGATCAAGCTGCGCGGTTTCGGCGGTAAGACCGAATTCTGGGACCACAACCTGGAGTCCTTCACCCTGATGGCGGGTCTGGCGGCGGTAACCTCGCGCATCCAGATTTACGCCACTGCCGCCACCCTTACCCTTCCCCCGGCAATCGTGGCGCGGATGGCCTCCACCATCGACTCCATCTCCGGCGGGCGCTTTGGCGTTAACCTGGTCACCGGCTGGCAAAAGCCGGAGTACGAGCAGATGGGGATCTGGCCGGGGGACGATTACTTCTCCCGTCGCTACGACTACCTGACTGAATATGTGCAGGTGCTGCGCGATCTATGGGGCACCGGCAAAAGCGATTTCAAAGGCGACTTCTTTACCATGAACGACTGCCGCGTCAGTCCGCAGCCGTCGGTGCCGATGAAGGTGATTTGCGCCGGGCAGAGCGACGCGGGAATGGAATTCTCGGCGAAATACGCCGACTTCAACTTCTGCTTCGGCAAAGGCGTTAACACCCCGGCCGCCTTCGCGCCCACCGCGGCACGCATGAAAGCGGCCGCCGACAAAACCGGGCGCGACGTGGGCTCCTACGTGCTGTTTATGGTGATTGCCGACGAAACCGACGACGCCGCGCGCGCCAAATGGGAACGATACAAGGACGGCGCGGATGACGAAGCGCTGAGCTGGCTTACCGAGCAGAGCCAGAAGGATACCCGCTCCGGCGCGGACACCAACGTTCGCCAGATGGCCGACCCGACGTCTGCCGTCAATATCAACATGGGCACCCTGGTTGGCTCGTATGCCAGCGTCGCCAGAATGCTCGACGAAGTGGCTACCGTGCCCGGCGCCGAAGGCGTGCTGCTGACCTTCGATGATTTTCTCACCGGCGTGGAAACTTTCGGCGAGCGCATTCAGCCGCTGATGCAGTGCCGCGCCCACATCCCTGCCGTGACGAAGGAGGTGGCGTAATGACGACCCTCAACGCTCGCCCGGAAGCCATTACCTTTGACGCGCAGCGCAGCGCGCTGATCGTGGTGGATATGCAAAACGCCTATGCCAGTAAAGGCGGGTATCTGGATCTGGCCGGGTTTGACGTCTCCACCACGCAGCCGGTGATTGAGAACATCAAAACCGCCGTGAGCGCCGCGCGTGCTGCGGGCATGCTGATCGTCTGGTTCCAGAACGGCTGGGACGAGCAGTACGTCGAGGCTGGCGGTCCCGGCTCACCCAACTTTCACAAATCCAACGCCCTGAAAACCATGCGCCAACGGCCCGAACTCCAGGGCACGCTGCTGGCGAAAGGCGGCTGGGATTATCAGCTGGTGGATGAGCTGGTACCGGAACCCGGCGATATCGTGCTGCCGAAACCGCGCTACAGCGGCTTTTTCAATACCCCGCTCGACAGCCTGCTGCGCAGCCGGGGCATTCGTCATCTGGTCTTTACGGGCATTGCCACCAACGTGTGCGTGGAGTCGACCCTGCGCGACGGCTTTTTCCTCGAGTATTTTGGGGTGGTGCTGGAGGATGCCACCCATCAGGCCGGGCCGGATTTTGCCCAGAAAGCCGCCCTGTTCAATATCGAAACCTTTTTTGGCTGGGTCAGTAACGTCAATGATTTCTGCGACGCGCTGGATCCCCCGCTCGCTCGCATCGCCTGAGGAGAACCGCTATGCCGAAATCCGTGATTATTCCGCCGGGCACCAGCACCCCGATTGCCCCGTTTGTCCCCGGCACCCTCGCTGACGGCGTGGTGTATGTCTCGGGCACGCTGCCGTTTGATAAAGATAACAACGTGGTGTTTATCGATGACCCAAAGGCGCAAACCCGCCACGTGCTGGAGACGATCAAAACCGTGATCGAAACGGCGGGTGGGACGATGGAGGACGTGACCTTCAACAGCATCTTTATCACCGACTGGAAAAACTACGCCGCGATTAACGAAATCTACGCGGAGTTTTTCCCCGGCGATAAACCGGCGCGGTTTTGCATCCAGTGCGGGCTGGTAAAGCCCGAAGCGCTGGTTGAAATTGCCACCGTTGCGCACATTGCAAAGTGAGGCGGCCATGAAACTGTCCATTTCCCCGCCCCCCTTTGCGGGTGCGCCCGTGGTGGTGCTGATTGCCGGGCTCGGCGGCAGCGGCAACTACTGGCTGCCTCAGCTCGCCGTGCTGGGGCAGGAGTATCAGGTGGTGTGCTACGACCAGCGGGGCACGGGGAATAATCCGGATACCCTGCCGGAAGACTACACCCTCGCACACATGGCCGACGAGCTCGCGCTGGCGTTAGCCGGGGCCGGGATCGCCCGTTACTGCGTGGTCGGTCACGCGCTGGGGGCGCTGGTCGGCCTGCGGCTGGCTATCGATAAGCCCGACGCCCTCACCGCGCTGGTCTGCGTCAACGGCTGGCTGACCCTCAATGCCCATACCCGCCGCTGTTTTGACGTTCGCGAACGCCTGCTGCATGCGGGCGGCGCGCAGGCGTGGGTAGAGGCGCAGCCGTTGTTCCTCTACCCGGCAGACTGGATGGCCGCCCGCGCCCCGCGGCTGGAGGCCGAGGACGCGCTGGCGCTGGCCCACTTTCAGGGCAAAGCCAATCTGCTGCGCAGGCTACATGCCCTGAAGCAGGCCGATTTTAGCCGCCACGCGGCACGCGTTCGCTGCCCCGTGCAGATTATCTGTTCCACCGACGATCTGCTGGTGCCGTCCGTCTGCTCCGCTGAACTGCACGCCGCCCTCCCGCACGCCCGCAAAACGGTCATGCGCCAGGGCGGGCATGCCTGCAACGTTACCGCGCCGGACACCTTTAACACTCTGCTGCTGAACGGGCTTGCGAGCCTGCTGCACAGCCCAGAACCCGCTTTGTAAGGAGCTTGAATGAGCGAAGCCATCACGCCCGCCGCGCTGGAAACGCTGTTTACCGGCGCACGTACCCATAACGGCTGGCTGGATATACCGGTCAGTGACGAGACGCTGCGCGAGATTTATGACCTGATGAAATGGGGGCCGACGTCCGCCAACTGCTCACCGGCGCGCATTGTGTTTGTGCGAAGCCCGGAAGGAAAAGAGAAGCTCCGCCCGGCGCTTTCCAGCGGCAACCTGGAGAAAACGCTCACGGCCCCGGTCACGGCGATTGTCGCCTGGGACAGCGAGTTTTATGAGCGCCTGCCTGAACTGTTCCCGCACGGCGATGCCAGAAGCTGGTTTACCGCAAGCCCCGCGCTGGCGGAAGAGACCGCCTTTCGCAACAGCTCAATGCAGGCCGCGTACCTGATTTTCGCCTGCCGCGCGCTCGGGCTGGACACTGGGCCGATGTCGGGTTTTGACCGGGAAAAAGTGGACGCGGCCTTTTTCACGGGCACGCTGCTCAAAAGCAATCTGCTGATTAACATCGGCTATGGCGATATGAGCAAACTGTACGGACGCCTGCCGCGTCTGGCCTTTGACGATGCCTGCGGGCTGGCGTAAATAAGGAGCCATCATGACGACCCTCGATCAACAAACGTTCCGTGATGCCATGGCCTGCGTCGGTGCGGCAGTCAATATCATCACCACCGACGGCCCGGCGGGAAAAGCGGGTTTCACCGCCAGCGCGGTATGCAGCGTAACCGATACCCCGCCCACTCTGCTGGTTTGCCTCAACCGTGGCGCGTCCGTCTGGCCGATTTTCAGCGAGAACCGCACCCTGTGTGTTAATACGCTGAGTGCCGGACAGGAGCCATTATCCAACCTGTTTGGCGGGAAAACGCCGATGGCGGAACGCTTTGCCGCCGCTCGCTGGCAGACAGGCGACACGGGCTGCCCACGTCTGGAAAATGCGCTGGCCTCGTTCGACTGCCGCATCAGCCAGGTGGTGAGCGTTGGCACTCACGACATTCTGTTCTGCGACATTGTATCCATCGTACGCCACCCGGCGCCGCAAGGGCTGGTGTGGTTTGACCGCGGCTATCACGCACTTATGCGACCCGCCTGTTAATCCGCATTCAGGAGACAGATCATGTTCGGACTTCCCCACTGGCAGTTGAAATCGACCTCCACAGAAGCAGGCGTGGTCGCGCCGGATGAAAGGCTCCCGCTCGGGCAGACCATGGTGATGGGCGTGCAGCATGCGGTCGCGATGTTTGGGGCGACGGTGCTGATGCCCATGCTGATGGGGCTGGATCCTAACCTCGCCATTTTGATGTCGGGTATGGGTACCCTGCTGTTCTTTTTTGTCACCGGCGGGCGTGTGCCCAGCTATCTGGGCTCCAGCGCCGCCTTCGTTGGGGTGGTCATTGCAGCGACCGGGTTTAACGGTCAGGGTATTAACCCCAACCTGAGCGTGGCCCTCGGCGGCATTATCGCCTGTGGGCTGGTCTACACCCTGACCGGTCTGGTGGTGATGAAAGTCGGCACGCGCTGGATCGAGCGAATGATGCCCCCCGTCGTCACCGGGGCGGTGGTGATGGCGATAGGCCTGAACCTCGCGCCGATTGCGGTGAAGAGCGTATCCGGCTCGCCGTTTGAAAGCTGGATGGCGGTGATAACGGTGCTGTGCATCGGCGTGGTGGCGGTCTTTACGCGCGGCATGATCCAACGGCTGCTGATCCTGGTCGGGCTGATTGCGGCCTGTCTGGTCTACGCGCTGCTGGCGAACGTGTTCGGTCTCGGCAAACCGGTTGATTTCACACTGATTCACCAGGCCGCCTGGTTCGGCCTGCCGCAGATGACCTCCCCCACCTTTAACGCTCAGGCGATGATGCTCATCGCGCCTGTCGCGGTGATTCTGGTGGCTGAAAACCTGGGCCACCTGAAAGCCGTAGCGGGAATGACCGGGCGCAATATGGATCCGTATATGGGGCGGGCGTTTGTGGGAGACGGTCTGGCGACCATGCTCTCCGGCTCGGTCGGCGGCAGCGGCGTGACGACCTACGCGGAAAACATCGGCGTGATGGCTGTGACCAAAGTCTACTCGACGCTGGTCTTCGTGGCGGCGGCGGTGATGGCGATGCTGCTCGGCTTTTCCCCGAAATTCGGCGCATTGATCCACACCATCCCGGCCCCCGTGATTGGCGGCGCCTCGATTGTGGTATTTGGTCTGATTGCCGTGGCGGGGGCACGCATCTGGGTGCAGAATCATGTTGATCTGAGCCTGAACGGTAATCTGATCATGGTGGCGGTGACGCTGGTGCTGGGGGCGGGTGATTTCGCCCTGACGCTGGGCGGGTTTACGGTGGGCGGGATTGGCACGGCGACCTTCGGCGCGATCCTGCTCAACGCCCTGCTGAGCCGCCGGAAAAGGGATGTACCGCAAGGAAAAGCCATCACCCCCTCCACCTGAAATACGTGCCGCTTTCTTGCCGGGTGACGCTACGCTTACCCGGCCTACAATTGGCAAGTAGGCCCGCGCAAGCGAAGCGCCGCCGGGCTAAACGGGCAGGCTGCGCGTTATTAGCTATCTGCCCCTTGTTCAGCGCTCAATCCGGCAGTCGCCTTACGTCGTTTTTTTAACTTCAACTCGCTCACCAGCACCCCGGCGATAATAAACGCCGCGCCCACCAGCGCCAGCAGGGGCAGACGCTCCCCGGCGAGTCGCCCGAAAATACCCGCCCATACCGGTTCACCGGTATAAATGACCGTCGCCCGAGTTGGGGATACGCTGCGCTGCGCCCAGTTCATGGTGACCTGGATAATGGCGCTGAAAATGCCCAGCCCCAGCGCCACGACGATAAGCCCGGTAGACATCGGCGGGACGGACTCCCCTGCCGGCACCATCGTCGCGAACGCCACCAGCGACGCGGTGGTAAGCTGCACCACCGTCACCCGCTTGACGTCCACTTTTCCTGCCCAGGCGCTAATCAGGATAATTTCTGCCGCAATGGCGACGGCCCCCACCAGAGTGATGATCTCCCCCGGCCCCAGCGCCAGCAGATTATTTTCCGGCCCGGCTAATAAAATAAGGCCGATGAACGCCAGCACGATGCCAATGCACGACATCAAGCCCGGCATTCTGCCGAGGCACAACCACTGCAACAGCGGCACCAGCGGTACGTACATGGCGGTGATGAAGGCGGATTTACTGCTGGAGATAGACTGGAGCCCCCACGTTTGCAGGCTGTAGCCCATGGCAATCGCCACGCCAATGGCGACACCCGCTTTAAGCTCTCTCAGGGTCAACCCGCGCAGGGTTTTCAGCGAAATAAGCGCCACGGCAATCGCCGCGGTTGCAAAGCGCAGCCCCACGAAGAAAAACGGATCGCTCATCGTGACCGCGTACTGAACGGCAAGAAAGGTTCCGCCCCAGAACATGGTGATCAAAATCAGGATGGCTTCCTGAGGCTTAATGGAGAAGGTAAAACGGGAAACGGACATGGGACACCAGCACGAAGAATCAATCCTGTAGTGTGCGATGCCTTTGATGACAGTTCAATGTAGCAGACATAAAAAAACCGCCGGGAAACCCGGCGGCAGGGAGTTAACCCGGCGTACTACTTGTTGCTGCCGTGGCTATTTTTACCCCCTTTTTTACCAGCCTCTGATGCGCGCTGAGGGTCGTTTTTAAAGTTGCCCCCGCTAGACTGGCCACCTTTACGACCTGCTTCTGATGCTCTTTCACGGTCTTCAGCGAAATTACCTGAACCACCACGATGGTTTGCCATCTCTAACCTCCAGAGTGTGAAACATTAGACATCATATTGCATTCAGTAAAAGAGGATTCTTTCACCTCGCGGCTCAAGGACAGTGCCTTTATCTGTGCCGCGTGAAACTAAGCTTAGTGTAATGCGGCTATCCGGCAAGCGAGAGGTAATATTCTGCAACATGATCTCAGCCTTTCGTATGAAATGTCGGGGAAGTCATTCATAAGCCGTTCTTATATTTTGAAAAATCCGCGCCGCGAAAGTTGTTTCATTTTGCTACAAGGCGCATAACCAAAAGATATTGTTATATATCAAAGAAATGCCGTTCATTTTTGCAGTCTGGCTGTGATGTCATATCTTTAAAGGAACGCAGCGATCCGCTGTAAGAAAAACCAACGAGGAGTGATGCAAAATGGCAAAAGTTCTGGTGCTCTATTATTCCATGTATGGACACATTGAAACCATGGCTCACGCAGTAGCAGAAGGCGCAAACAGAGTAGACGGCGTTGAGGTCGTGGTTAAACGCGTACCGGAAACCATGCAGGCGGAAGCCTTCGCCAAAGCCGGGGGGAAAACACAAAACGCCCCGGTCGCCACCCCGCAGGAGCTCGCGGACTATGATGCCATTATCTTCGGCACCCCGACCCGCTTCGGCAATATGTCCGGCCAGATGCGCACCTTCCTCGACCAGACGGGCGGGCTCTGGGCCTCCGGCGCGTTATACGGCAAGCTGGCCAGCGTGTTCAGCTCTACCGGCACGGGCGGCGGCCAGGAGCAGACGATCACCTCCACCTGGACTACCCTTGCCCATCATGGGATGGTGATTGTGCCGATTGGCTACGGCGCGCAGGAACTGTTCGATGTTTCCCAGGTTCGTGGCGGGACACCGTATGGCGCGACAACCATTGCCGGTGGGGATGGGTCACGTCAGCCAAGCAATGAAGAACTTTCAATCGCCCGCTATCAGGGTGAATACGTCGCGGGTCTTGCAAAAAAACTGAACGGCTAACCCAACAGGAGGACAAGTATGCCAACTCAAGAATCCAAAGCTCACCACGTGGGCGAATGGGCAAGTTTACGCAATACCTCTCCGGAGATTGCCGAAGCCATCTTTGAAGTCGCCAATTATGACGAAAAGCTGGCTGAGCAGATTTGGGAAGAAGGCAACGATGAAGTGCTGGTTCGCGCCTTCGAAAAAACCGACAAAGACTCGCTGTTCTGGGGCGAGCAAACCATCGAACGTAAAAACGTCTGAACGTTCCCCCCGCCCACGCGGGGGGTTATCTTCTATTTCGCCGCGTTGTTCATCACCGCATTGAATTTATCGACAGGACAGAAGCCGTTGCCATCCACCGGACAGCCCTTCAGCTCCAGCGTCACGCGCTGCGCAGGGGATTGCAGCGACAGTACGCTGGCGTTACGCAGTTGATCTGAACTCTGGTAGACATACTCAATTTTCATCAGCTCCTGATTAGTGTTTTTGTCATGCCAGCGCTGGAAGACAATTTTACCGCCAATCGGGGTTCTTTCCTGCTGGTCGTGCAGCTGATAAGGCCTGAAGTCCAGCGCGGTCAGCAGCGAGGCGATGTTAGAGTCGTGCCCCACCAGCAGGGTGATTTTTGGCGCTTTTGCCTGGTCGGTCACCAGCGCTTTATCAATGTACTTCACCAGCGGTTTAGCCACGTTCTGCGCCACCTCCGTCGACGTAAACAGCGAGTCCTGATAGCCGTTTTTCAGCTTCGACAGCACGCGCCACTGCTGATCGGTTTTGATTTCCCCCCAGGCCACCTGGTCTGTCGGGAAGCCTTCGTAATACTGTAGCGTGAACGCATCCACCAGCGAGTTACCCACCTTCAGCGGCCCAGAGACGCCCGGCTCTTTTTCATAATCGGCGCTGAACGTATCTTTCGCCTCCGTCAGGGAGCAGACTTTTTTCTCCTTGCAGGACGGCGAGTCGCTGTAGTTTGTCAGCTGTTCCAGCAGTTTGTAGCTTTCATCCAGCTGCATTTTCTGCCGTTCCGTCTCCATCGCTTTCAGCGCTTTCTCGCGAAACTCAGGGGAGTTATCGGTAATGACCGGATTGAAGGTGGGGTCCATGGTGCCCATTTTTTCCTGGTGATGCACAGGAACATCGCACCCGGGGAACGCGCCGGTGATAAAGAACTGCGCGGTCGCCACGGTGCGCTGGAGGCTGTTGGCGTAGGCATAGACGGTATCCGCTGGCGGGCATTCACCCGTCTTCACCATCCCCTGCTCTGCCAGCCACTCGCGCATATAGTGACCCATATACACTTCCAGTACGCCGCCTTTGGTGGTGAGCTGTCCACCCGGGACGTCCCACTCCGGCCACTGCTTCGGCGTGGACTGCTCCAGCACGCTGCCGTTATTGGCAAGCGGCGCGCGCAGGTTGTGGCGGCTCATGATGAGCACCTGTTCCAGCTGATAGCCGTCCGGCGTGTCCTGCGCCTGTGCGCCAAAGGTCACGGAAAGGGTACATGCCACGGCAACTGCGAGTAGTGCTTTTCTCATCCCTAATTCCTCACACGTTTTTAATGTCGCCCTGAGTGTGACAGATCCGTGACAGGTTTTTCGGGAAGCATTTCTCAAACTGATGATTAACGTGCTTACGGCGTGTGCCGATGAGTTTTATAAAAAAACCATACCCCACCGGAGAATTCGCTGTGAAACGTACCCGCCTTGAAGAGAGCACCTGCCCCGTCGCCCGTTCGCTGGATATTATCGGCGACTGGTGGTCGCTGCTGATTGTTCGCGACGCGCGCTACGGGGTCGCAGTCGATATTCTGGTGGCCTATCTCACCGATGAAGCGGGGATCCGCGCTACGTAAAACAGTAGCCTAACGCTGAAGCTGGTCACCGTATTCGCTCATCCAGGCGGCCAGCGGCGAGAGTGCGTCCTGAAGGGTTAGCCCCAGCTCGGTGATCTGATACTCCACGCGCGGCGGGATCTCCGGGTAGACCGTTCGCGTCACCAGACCGCGCTGCTCAAACAGGCGCAGCTGCTTCGTCAGCTCTTTCTGGGTGATGGGGGCAGCGGCACGCAGCAGATCGCCAAAGCGAACGGGCGTATTGAACACAATCAGGCGATAGAGAATGGGGATCGCCCACTTACCGGAAATCAGATTCACAAACTGCGTCATCGGGCAGGTATACGCCTCAGATTTTTTTTCGCAGCACGCTTCCAGCAGCTCTGCCATTTCACACCTCTTGCCTCGTTAGTATCCAGTTGGTACCTGGTTTCCTTTCGATACTAACGTTTCTATAGTGCTTTCTCCAGAGACATTTCAGGAGAAGAACATGGGTCGTTTAACCGATAAGTATACGTTGATTACCGGCGGCACCAGCGGTATCGGTCTCGCCACCGCGCAGGCGTTTATCGCCGAAGGGGCGCGCGTCGCCGTGACCGGACGCAACCCGGATACCCTCGCCGAAGCAGAGCGCATTCTGGGCGATAAGGCCTGGGTGATCCCAACCGACGCAGGCGATATTTCGTCGCAAAAAGCGCTGGCGGAGTCCCTCACCGCCCGCTGGCCACGCCTGGATGCGGTCTTTCTCAACGCCGGTGACGTAACGCACGCGCCGCTGGAAGTCTGGCAGGAAGAGGCCTGGGACCGTCTGATGAACATCAACCTGAAGGGACCGTTCTTTTTAATTCAGGCGCTGCTGCCGCTGCTGAATAACCCATCCTCGGTGATCCTCTGCGGCTCCGTGAGCGCGCGCATCGGCCTGCCCACCAGCAGCGCGTATGCCGCGAGCAAGGCCGCCCTGCTGTCGCTGGCGCGTACACTGTCGGCGGAGCTGCTGCCGCGCGGGATCCGCGTCAACGGTCTGAGTCCCGGTCCGGTGGAAACCCCGGCGTTTACGAAAACGGGCTTAAGCGACGAGGCGCTTAACGCGATGATGGCAGAGGTCATTAAGCTGGTGCCGCTGGGCAGAATGGGCTCGACGACCGAGCTGGCAAAAGCCGCACTCTATCTGGCCTCCGACGAGTCGAGCTACACGGTGGGAACGGAACTGCTGGTGGACGGCGGAATGGGGAGCCTGTAATTCAAAAGGCGCTGATGCCGGTGACCGCGCCGACATACAGCGCCGCCCACGCACAGGCGGAAAGCAGGCTGACGGCGTAGACCTTGACGGCGTTCAGCCTGAGCATCCCGGCCGCCAGCGGAACGATGTAACGCAACACCGCCAGGAAGCGCGACGTAAAAAGCACGATGACCCCGTTCTTTTGCAGCTGATGCTGGACCCGCAGGAACTTATTGGCATGCTTTGAGGTGAAGCGCGTGACCATCCGGGTATGCCCCATCAGTTGGCCGATATGGTAATTCAGCATCGAACCTGCCGTTGCCCCCATCACTACGGCGAGCCACGTCAGCGCAGGATGCATGCTCCCCTGGCTGACGGTAATACCCGCCAGCAGCATCACCGACGCAGGCGGCAGCACGGAGGAGATCAGCACCGTCGATTTGCTCAGCGCCATCACGAATAACAGCACAAACAGATGTGCCGGATACAGCGCAAAATGATTCAGCAGGTTATCAACCCATGCCATTTTCCCCTCCCCCGCTAATAATTTAATTGTCCATTTAAAATGAATAACCTTAAATAAACCCTCAACATTTTATTAATAAGATTTACCTAAACCGTTCTTAAACATTATTTAATTTTCTGAGCACTAAATTTAAACAGGCGTATTATCCCTCTCGTTTTACAACGATCTCGTTATGGCGAGGCTCCTGTACAAATACACGTTATCGCTCTGGTGGGTTCGAGAGAACCGGCACAGGGTAAAACAGGCACTGTCGAATCAAGGCTTTGTCAGTATAACTTCCCTTGTGGGATACGGTGTACAGTGCTGAACCCAGGACGTGGGGATCTCCTTTCCGACATGCCCTGTCTTGCTCGCCCCTGAGAGATTTTATTATTCAAAGGGAATTTACTATGTCTTACGCTATTCACAACCAAAACCTGGCTTTTAATGACAGCGCCATCGCGCAATATATGAATACCGATTTTATCGTTATCGATATTTCATTATGCGTAGCTCTGGCACGCGAGCAGTTCTTTGAAAAATTAAAAGATGATGATATTCCGTCGCATATTTTTATCGAAGATAACGGTCGCCTCGCGGGTTTAATCGCCGTACGCAAATTATTGCAGGCCACGGACACCGTGCAGCCTGTTAAGGGGTTGATGATATCGGATTTTATTCAGCTCAAACCGGAAGATGAGCGGGCGGATGTCGCCGGGCTGCTGGCGCACGCTGGTGCGGATGTAGTGCCGGTGGTGACCCACGGCAAGCTGGTGGGCTGCCTTACCGAGCGTGAAATCGCCCATCTGCTGGAAGATGACGTTACTGAAGATGCCCAGCTTCAGGGGGCGACGCTGCCGCTGGAGAAGCCCTATCTGGAAACCAGCGCCTTCAGCCTGTGGAAGAAACGCTCCGTCTGGCTGCTGCTGCTGTTTGTTGCGGAAGCGTATACCAGTTCGGTGATCCAGCATTTTGAAGAGGCGCTGGAATCTGCCATCGCGCTGGCGTTCTTTATTCCGCTGCTGATTGGCACCGGCGGAAACAGCGGGACGCAGATCACCTCGACGCTGGTGCGCGCCATGGCGCTGGGTGAAGTCCACCTTCGCGATGTGGGTCGCGTGCTGCGCAAAGAGATCAGCACCTCGTTAATGATTGCCGCCACGCTGGGTCTGGCGGGCTGCGTTCGCGCCTGGATGATGGGTATTGGGATGGAAATCACGCTCATCGTCAGCCTGACGCTGGTCTGCATTACACTGTGGAGCGCCATCGTCTCGTCGGTGATCCCGATGGTACTGAAACGCTGCAAAATCGATCCGGCGGTAGTCTCCGCACCGTTTATCGCCACGCTAATCGACGGGACCGGGCTGATTATCTACTTCAAAATCGCGCAGTATACGCTGGGGCTGGAATAACGAAAAAACCCTGCGATATTGCTATCGCAGGGTTTTCGAATTTGGCGGAAGCGTAGAGATTCGAACTCTAGAACCCTTTCGGGTCGCCGGTTTTCAAGACCGGTGCCTTCAACCGCTCGGCCACGCTTCCAAAGTGAGGCGCACTATAAACATCTCTGAGCATGATGTAAAGCACGAAATTGCATAACATTACACGTCTTCCGTCCTCCCCTTCCGTCCCGCTGATTTCTTCGCCATCGACTGGCTAAAATGTAAACATTTATTTTTACATTCATAACGTTTATTAGATTCGCGGGTGGTCATTTAGACTCTTTTTCGCACAACACCCATTAACCGTGGATCACTGCGATAAGAGATTAGCCATGACTTTATTTAACGACGATTATGAATTTTTTATTTATCAGTGATAACTACTACCTTTGCCAGGGCGTATCAAGCTCCCTGACATCAACCCATTTGATTCGCGATGACGCGGATATTCACGATCTTGATGGGGTCGATCAGGCGATGGATTTTATCATTGCGATTGAACAGGATAAGTTACGCAATAAAACCATTCGGCAGGTCAAAAAAGTTAAGCGTGATTACATTGTCCTGATGCATGAGATAGAAGCCAACCGCGCAGTGAGAATCGATAATATTATCTATTCGTCGATGCATTTTACTGCTCACCCTTTTCAGCAGCTGATGCGCTTTTACCGGGCGCTCAGGACACACTCCTTTACGCGACGCGAATATGACGTGCTGAAGCTGTTTCATTTGGAAAACCATGAGATCGCGAAAAAGCTGCAACTGTCACAAAAAACGACCAGCACCTACCGCGTGAGGATCCTCGAGAAATTAAATATGCGCTCAAAAAACATTCTGGCGATGACCCGTGTAAAATCGGCGATCGTCGATTAAAAGCTGTAACATTTTGCCTTGCCACAAAAAAAACGGGCCGTCACGTTTCGCCCTGAGGGGGTTTGGCTGGCGCGGTATACCAGTTCTCTTTGGCAACCATTACGCTGCCCTCTGGCTGCATAACAAAATTCGGGGACATGATCTGCACGTTAAATTCGTTAAACACATCCTGTATCTGGCTATGCAGTTCATTGCGGGCAACCGCGAGGGACTGTTCGGGCAGCAGACGGACCTGCAATTCGTAAGCGATATACCAGTCCATTAACCCTAACTGGCGTACCAGCGGCGGCTCGGAAAGGTCAATCCCTTTTGCCCGTTTCGCGGCCAGCTCCAGCATGGCATGCACCTGACGCCATGGGGTGTCATAACCGATCGTGACGCTGACCGTCAGATTGAGGCTGCCATCGGGCTGTAGCGCGCTCAGATTGGTGATCTTACCGCTCACCACCACCGCGTTGGGCACGGTAACGACATAATTTTCCCGGGTAATAATTTTGGTCGCCAGCATGCCAATTTCACTGACCTTGCCTTCGTTATCCGCCACCCGAATGACATCGCCTTTGCGCAGCGCGCGGGAGTAAATCAGGACCAGACCGCTCATGGCATGGTTCATCACCCCTGCCGAGCCCAGCGTTAACATCAGGCCAAAGAAGACGCTAATACCTTTAAACGCCAGCGAGTTTGCACCGGGAAGAAACGGCCAGGCGGCGGAGAGAGCAAATAGCCAGCCGGTATCGTATTGATCGCGCAGCGCCATCCTTTGCGCTTCCATGCGCGCCAGCACGCGCTGTGCGGCCTGATTGAGGGTAAGATCGTCCCCTTCGTCCAAATCCCCTTCCGTCAGCAGCATCACAGGTTTCCCGTTCATCACTATTAGCCGTCCCTGCTGGTTATAGCGGGTCACGGGGACGATGCTGAGCGGCTCACGCACATCCGCCTCGGTAAAATTGCGCAGGGTGTTGCGGATGCGTAAAACGCGTTCTTCCGGCGTGGTCAGGCCAAATTTCGCCTGGAGCATGACGATGGGCTGATGGAAGATGTAGACCGTTCGGGCGCGCTCCTGCTCCGTAGGCGCCTGGCGGGGCTCTGCGGCATACGATGAGAAGGCGCTCAGGGCGGCAAAACAGAACGCAAACGCGAGCAGGATCTTTTTCATCCTTACTACCCCAGGTCAGAAATCTTGTTATTTTTCAGGCAACCCGCGAATGCCAGGTGGGTATGTTGAGAATAGTCCAGCCTTTCGTTTCTGCAACAAGCGACGGTGAGCGTGTTGCTCTCAGTCACAATATATGTATTATGTTATAACATAACAATTTCGGATTGCGTTCTATGTTACTTAAAAATGGGTTATTTCTGGCTTCACTGCTCTCCATGGCGCCTGCCGCTTTCGCCGCAACCACCTGGCCCCTCACGATTGAAAATTGCGGCGTTAAGCAGACCTTTACGCAGGCTCCTCAGCGCGTCGTGACCGTGGGTCAGCATGAAACAGAATTACTGCTCGCACTGGGGCTGGAGAAAACGATCGCCGCGACGTCAGTCTGGTTCGGCAAGCTCCCGGCCCCGCTGGAGGATGCCGGGAAAAACCTCCCCAGGCTTGCGGATAATTCCCCCTCCTTTGAGGCCGTGGTAGGACAGAAACCTGAACTCGTTCTCGCACAGTATCACTGGCACATTGGTCCGCAGGGAGAAGTGGGAACCCGTGAGCAGTTTGCGTCGCTGGGGATTAATACGTGGATCTCCCCTGCCGACTGCACGGATAAAACGGTAACGGAAACCTCAAACGCAGACGGAGCACGTAGCGCGCCGTTTTCACTGGCGGAAATTACACGGGAAGTGACAGATCTGGCGACGATTTTTGATGTTTCCGCGCGAGGTGAGCAGCTCAATCGTGCGCTGGCGGAGCGTATTAAAAAGGCCCAGGCGCGCGCCTCCGCGAAACCGCTTAGCGTTGTATTCTGGTTCTCCAGCAGCCGTCTGAATGGCGATCCCTGGGTGGCCGGGAATTACGGCGCGCCTGGCTGGATCAGCCGCACGCTGGGGTTGAAGAACATTATTGACTCTCACGACGAATGGCCCGCTGTAACGTGGGAACATATAGCCCGCTCGCAGCCGGACGTGATTGTTATCGCCGGGATGTCCCGCAGGCTCTACCCTGCCGATGACGTTGAGGTAAAAAAAGCGTTCTTGCGCAGTGACCCGGTGACAAAGAACATGCCTGCGGTCAGGAACAACCACATCATCGTGGTGCCAGCGATGTCGTTAAACCCTTCATTGCGTAACGTCGATGCGGTTGAGCTTATCAGCGATCGGCTGGCTTCTTTCCAGGATGAACAATGAGTCATTTCGCTTTTGACCGCCGCCAGCAGGGTTTACTGGCAGCAGGTGCCATGGCGCTGCCGCTGATGCTGGTCTTTGCCGCCAGTATCGGTGATATGCCGGTGTCGTATGCCAGTACCGGGAAAGCGATCCTCAACGGACTGGGTTTGACCTCTTATGCTTTGCCGCAAACGGAGGAAGGTATCGTCTGGCAATATCGCATGAGCCGGGCAGTAATGGCCGCGTGCAACGGCGGCGGCCTGGCGTTGTGCGGGCTGGTGTTACAGTCGATCCTGCGTAACCCTCTGGCTGAGCCTTATCTGCTGGGGATTTCCGCGGGCGCATCGCTGGGGGCCGTCTGCGTGATGCTTCTCGGCATCGGGGGGAGCGTGATTGGCGTAAGCAGCGGTGCGTTTGTCGGCTCGTGCGCCGCCTTTGCGCTCATCATGGTGATTACGAACGGGATGAGTGAAAGCCCGTCGCGCATTTTGCTGGCTGGCATTGCGGGCACCCAGCTCTTCAACGCCATGACCGCGTACGTCGTCAGTACGTCCGCCAATGCCGAGCAGTCCCGTAGCGTCATGTTCTGGCTGCTGGGAAGTCTGAGCGGCGTGCGCTGGCCTGACGCGCTGCTGGCGCTGGCCGTTACGCTTGCGGGTTTACTGGTGGTATTGCTCTTTTCACGGGCGCTGGACACCTTCACCTTCGGGGATGAGGTCTCCACCACGCTGGGGATCCCGGTTACCGCCGTGCGTATTGTCTTATTGCTGACCTGTGCCATTGTTACCGCAACGCTGGTGAGCGCCACGGGCGCAGTGGGGTTTGTCGGGCTGGTCATTCCCCATGTAACGCGCATGCTATGTGGGCCGGGCCATCGTCTATCTATCCCGCTGACGTTTCTTATCGGCGCCCACTTTATGATCCTCGCCGATATCGTCTCACGCACGCTGATTGTGCACCAGGTTCTGCCCATCGGGGTGGTGACTGCGCTGGTGGGCGCCCCCGTCTTTGTGGCGTTGCTTTATCAAAACCGAAAGGAGCATCCATGAATATTACTGTGGCCGGGTTAACCGTAACCCGACAAGCGCAGACGGTGCTTAAGGATATCGATCTCGACCTGCCATCCGGGCAGATTATCGGCCTGTTAGGGCCAAACGGCTCGGGCAAGTCGACGCTGCTGCGCTGTCTCGCCGGGCTGTTTCCACGACTCAGTGAACGCGTGGCGCTTAATGGCACAACGCTAGGCATGATGCCGCTGAAAAAACGCGCGCAGCACATGGCGTTTGTCCCGCAACATGCTGAGGTCGACGGAGAACTGACCGTTGAGGACATTGTCAGACTGGGGCGTACGCCCTACCGGAAAACATTCCAGAAAACCTCGCGCGACGATGAGGCTGCGGTTGAGCAGGCGATTGGCCTGATGCAGTTATGCCGCTTACGCCAGCGGCGATGGCACTCTTTGTCTGGCGGAGAACGCCAGCGAAGCCAGATAGCCCGCGCGCTGGCCCAGCAGCCGCAGGTGCTGTTGCTCGATGAACCGACAAACCACCTGGACATTCAGCACCAGCTGGAGCTGATGCGGCTCGTTTCACAGCTGCCGCTTACGGTGGTGGTTGCACTGCACGATCTCAATCTTGCGGCCAATTATTGCCAGCGTCTGATCCTCCTGAAGGCCGGGCAGATCGCCGCCACGGGCGCGCCCGAAGCGGTTCTGACGCCGGCAAACATCGAGGACACCTGGTGCGTAAAAGCTCAGGTCTGCAAGGCCGACGCCGGGATCACGATAAGCTACAACATGGTGGCATGACGGAAGACTGGCGCAAAAACAAAAACCCCTGCGATATTGCTATCGCAGGGGTTTCGAATTTGGCGGAAGCGTAGAGATTCGAACTCTAGAACCCTTTCGGGTCGCCGGTTTTCAAGACCGGTGCCTTCAACCGCTCGGCCACGCTTCCTAAGTGAAGCGAACTATAAACACCTCACCGCGCGCTGTAAAGAGTGCGCGCATTCGTTCGCTTTAAAAATAGCCAAAATGCGTTTAATCGGTTGAATAGACGACAGATTGGCCGTTTTGGCAGCATAATATCCACCGCGGATCGTTAGTGCTTTTTGATGTACATATCTTTGGTGTAGTAATACCCGAGCTTGTCTGGCGTGAAGCCCCCTACCCACGGTTTCACCAGGTGCGTGCGCACGTAATGATAGACCGGGATCGCCGGGACATCGCGTCCCAGCAGATCTTCTGCCTGCTGGTAGAATTTACCGCGCTCCTCCGCCGTTTTCGATTTCGCCGCGTTCACCAGTGCCCGATCGTAGTCCGGATTGCTGTACTGAGTGGTGTTTTGGCTGTCCCCGGTACGGAAGTTGTTCAGGAAGGTTGCCGCATCGTCGTAATCGGCAATCCAGGCGTAGCGTACCGCGTCAAAGTTATGGGTGTGCATGGTATCAAGCATGGTTTTCCACTCCTGATTTTGCAGCTTCGCCTCCACGCCGAGGTTCTTCTTCCACATTGAGCTGGCGGCAATGGCAATACGCTGGTGCGATTCCGAAGTGTTATAGAGAAGATTAAAGCTGAGCGGATGGCTGTCGTTAAATCCGGCTTCGGCCAGCAGCTTTTTCGCCTCGGTAATGCGTTTATCCATCGGCCAGCTGGCGTAATCCGGGTTCTGAAGCTTGACGCCGCCAATATTCGGCTGGCTGATCAGCCATGCCGGGCGCTGACCCTGCCCTAATACTTTATCGGCGATGATGTCTTTATCCAGCGCCAGGTTCAGCGCCTTGCGCACGCGGGCGTCGTTGAACGGCGGCCGGGTAGTGTTGAACTGATAATAATAGGTGGCAAGCTGCGGTGAAACGTCCAGCTCGCTCCCCAGCGTTTTCTTCAGCTGAGCAAACTGGTTGATCGGCACCGTGTAGACAATGTCGATTTCGCCCGCTTTGTAGCGGTTGACGTCAGCAGCTTCAGAGGAAATGGGCAGATAGGTCACCTTCTTGATGACGGTATGTTCGTTATCCCAATATTTCGGGTTACGCACCGCCACAATGCGTTCGTTAACCACCCACTGTGACAGTTTATAGGCCCCGCTGCTGACGAAGTGCTCCGGTTTGGTCCACTTATCACCGAAACGGCCTACCAGGACTTTATCAATTGGCACCAGAGACGGGTGAGCCAGCATCGCCAGGAAAGCGGCGTTAGGTTGCGTGAGCGTAACTTCCAGCGTGGTGTCATTGATGGCTTTCACCCCCAGCGACTCGGGCGCTTTTTTGCCTTCTGCGATATCAGTGCCGTTGACGATACGCATACTACCGGGATAGCTGGCATACGGAGAGGCGGTTTTCGGGTCGACCAGCCGCTGCCAGCTCCAGACAATATCTTCCGCGGTGATGGGGGTTCCATCGCTCCAGGTAATGCCCGGACGCAGATGGAACGTCCAGACGGTGTTGTCTTTATTTTCCCATTTCTCCGCCAGGCGCGGCTGGATTTCACCTGCCGGAGAGACGCTGACCAGCCCGTCGAATAAATCGCTGATAATATTGAATTCGACATCGCTTTCGACTTTATGCGGGTCGAGCGAGGCGGGTTCACTGCCGTTGTTCCTGACCAGTTCCTGCTTATCTGCCAGCTGGGTTCCTGCCGGCACGTTAGCCGCCCAGGTTGCCGTGCTGGCGCACAGGATCCCTGCGGTTAACAAAGAGAGTGTAAAGTGCGTGCGTGTTTGTGGTTTCATTTCCTTCGCCTTATTGTCTGTTTTTATGACGATCCGGAAATAACTCTTAGCGGCCTTAGGGAAATAACGCAATATTTTTCAGTGACCTATAAGAGGTTGATCTGAATACGCCCTACAAACCGCACTTCATTCTGAGTACAAAGGCTTTGCCAGAATAAAAAACCAGCATAATCCCTAAGGGGCTGAGTAAAGATGGGTAAAACCACTTTGCCTCTGCCGCGCCGTTTCCTATTCTTTGCGCTAATTACATCTGTCATAAGAGAGTGACTCATGGATCGTATAACTACTTCTTCACGCGACCGCACATCGCTACTCAGCACCCATAAGGTGCTGCGCAATACCTATTTCATGCTCAGCCTGACGCTGGCGTTTTCGGCGATCACCGCGACGGCCAGCACCGTACTGATGCTGCCTTCTCCGGGCCTGATCCTCACGCTGGTAGGTATGTACGGTCTGATGTTCCTGACCTACAAAACCGCGGATAAACCGGTGGGTATTCTCTCCGCGTTCGCCTTTACCGGCTTCCTGGGCTACATTCTGGGGCCAATCCTGAATGCCTATCTGTCTGCCGGAATGGGCGACGTGATTGGTATGGCGCTGGGCGGTACCGCGCTGGTGTTCTTCTGCTGCTCGGCCTACGTGCTGACCACCCGTAAGGACATGTCCTTCCTTGGCGGTATGCTGATGGCAGGTATCGTGATTGTGCTGGTCGGTATGCTGGCGAACATCTTCCTGCAATTGCCTGCGCTGCATCTGGCAATCAGCGCGGTGTTTATCCTGATTTCATCCGGCGCAATCCTGTATGAAACCAGCAACATCATTCACGGCGGTGAGACGAACTATATCCGCGCCACTGTGAGCCTGTATGTGTCGCTGTACAACATTTTTGTCAGCCTGCTGAGCATCCTGGGCTTCGCCAGCCGCGATTAACTCACCGTGCTGTGAACAGGGCCCCGCTTATGCGGGGCTTTGTTTTTTTGGTAGACTTAGGCGGTTTTTGACTAACGTGTGAATGAATATGTTGAGTTTTGAAGGCAAAGAGATCGAAACCGATAACGACGGTTATCTGAAAGAGAGCAGCCAGTGGAGCGAAGCGCTGGCGGAGAAAATTGCGGAAAACGAAGGAATTACTCTCTCCCCGGAACACTGGGAAGTGGTGCGCTTCGTGCGAGAATTTTACCTTGAATTCAACACCTCGCCGGCTATCCGCATGCTGGTCAAAGCCATGGCGAATAAATTTGGCGAAGAGAAAGGCAACAGCCGTTATCTGTATCGCCTGTTTCCGAAAGGCCCGGCTAAACAGGCGACAAAAATCGCCGGCCTGCCAAAGCCGGTAAAATGCATTTAATAGCGAATACTGAAGTCAGCGTATTCCCGGTCGGGTTGATGCGGTTCCGTTAGCACCTTATCAACCCGCGCGCTGCGCGGTCCGCCCGCTTTCAGCCACGCCACCAGCTTCTCAACCCGATCCGCCTCACCGCAGGCCACAACCTCCACGCTGCCATCATCCATGTTACGCGCATACCCTGTCAGCCCGAGCTGAAGGGCTTCGCGCTGGGTGCTGTAGCGGAATCCGACGCTCTGTACAAGGCCATGAACCCAGGCAATGGTGCAAACATTTGACATCATCCTTCTCCTTATCCGACTGGCGCGTTGCATTTCCTCACTGAAGTCGGGAAAATGGCGGCCATTTCATTGGAATCGACAGAATAGCAAATTATGAGTGTACGTTTAGTGTTAGCCAAAGGGCGCGAGAAGTCATTACTGCGCCGTCATCCCTGGGTCTTTTCCGGCGCGGTTGCTCGCATGGAAGGTAAAGCCAGCCTCGGTGAAACCATCGATATTGTTGACCATCAGGGGAAATGGTTAGCACGCGGCGCATACTCGCCAGCATCTCAGATCCGCGCGCGCGTCTGGACGTTCGATAAAGAAGAAACCATCGATATAGACTTCTTTGTCCGTCGTCTGCAACAGGCGCAGCAGTGGCGCGAGTGGCTGGCAAAGCGTGACGGGCTGGACAGCTATCGTCTGATTGCCGGAGAGTCCGACGGGCTGCCGGGCGTGACCATTGACCGCTTCGGCAATTTCCTGGTGTTGCAGCTGCTGAGCGCCGGGGCGGAATACCAGCGTGCCGCGCTGATTAGCGCCTTGCAAACCCTGTTCCCGGAATGTGCCATTTACGACCGCAGCGACGTGGCGGTACGTAAAAAAGAGGGCATGGAGCTGACGCAAGGCCCGGTCACCGGCGAACTGCCGCCTGCCCTGCTGCCTATCGAAGAACATGGCATGAAGCTGCTGGTGGATATCCAGGGCGGCCATAAGACCGGTTATTACCTCGACCAGCGTGACAGCCGTCTGGCAACGCGCCAGTACGTTGCCGATAAACGCGTGCTGAACTGCTTCTCTTATACCGGCGGCTTTGCGGTCTCTGCCCTGATGGGCGGCTGTGCTCAGGTGGTGAGCGTCGACACCTCACAGGAAGCGCTGGACGTGGCGAAGCAGAACGTTGAGCTGAATAAGCTGGATCTGAGCAAAGCGGAGTTTGTGCGCGACGACGTATTCAAACTGCTGCGTAAATACCGCGACCAGGGCGAGAAATTTGACGTAATCGTGATGGACCCGCCGAAGTTTGTTGAAAACAAAAGCCAGCTGATGGGCGCCTGCCGTGGCTATAAAGACATCAACATGCTGGCGATCCAGCTGCTGAACCCGGGCGGCGTGCTGCTGACGTTCTCCTGCTCTGGCCTGATGACGACAGATTTATTCCAAAAAATCATCGCCGATGCCGCAATAGATGCGGGTCGTGATGTACAATTTATAGAGCAGTTCCGTCAGGCCGCCGATCACCCGGTGATCGCTACCTACCCGGAAGGGCTGTATCTGAAAGGGTTTGCCTGTCGCGTCATGTAACTTGAAAAGAGAAATATTGCCCGCACATAGTGTGTATGTAATGTTTCCCGGGAGGTGACTATGATTGCCAGCAAATTCGGTATCGGCCAGCAGGTCCGCCACACCTTGCTTGGATATTTGGGTGTGGTCGTGGATATCGACCCGGAGTATTCCCTTGATGAACCGTCAGCAGACGATCTGGCCGTTGACGCAGAGCTTCGCGCCGCGCCCTGGTATCATGTGGTTATGGAGGGCGACGATGGTCAGCCTGTCCATACCTATCTTGCCGAAGCGCAGCTGAGTGGTGAACTACAGGATGAGCATCCGGAACAACCCACTATGGACGAGCTTGCTCAGACCATCCGCAAACAGTTACAGGCACCAAGACTGCGCAACTAAAGGTGTAAAAAAGCCCGTCAAACGGGCTTTTTTTATTTTGCCAGCCCCAGACGGGGAATATCGATTGCCGGACAGCGATCCATCACCACCTTCAGCCCGGCATCGCGCGCCAGCACGGCCGCCTGCTCATTAATCACGCCCAGCTGCATCCACAGCGTTTTCGCGCCAATGGCAATTGCCTCCTGCGCCACGCCCCAGGCCGCCTCTGAATTACGAAAAACGTCCACCATATCCACCTTTTCCGGCACGTCCGCGAGCGTCGCATAGCCCTGCTGGCCCAGCAGCGTTTTCCCCGCCACCTTCGGCGAGACCGGGATCACGTGATAACCCTGATCCAGAAGGTATTTCATGACCCGATAGCTTGGGCGATCCGGTTTATCGCTCGCGCCGACCAGCGCGATAGTGCGCGTGGACGTCAGAATCTCGACAATGTCGTTCTCTTTCATGCTCTTCCTCCTGGCTTTTTTCAAAGTGTACGTCAAAGCGGACATCTCAACCACGCATCCCATACAGAAGTATGAGGGCAAAACGGCAGAATATGTCTATATGTTAGTAAACGTGTTTGTCGAAAACTTTTAATACATTCTTACCGGGTAGTTTGTCTACAGGAGTCTGCTATGAAAACCGGCATTGCCTGGGCTATGGTTGCGTTAATCATGCCGGTTTGTGTTTTCGCAACCACTCTCAGACTCTCAACCGACATTGACCTGCTGGTGCTGGACGGGAAAAAAGTCTCCAGCTCCCTGCTGCGGGGTGCAGACAGTATCGAGCTGGATAACGGCCCGCACCAGGTGGTTTTTCGGGTGGAAAAGACCATTCGCCTCGCCGACAACGAACAGCAGGTGTACATTTCGCCTCCGCTGGTGGTCAGCTTTAATACCCACCTTATCAGCCAGGTCAATTTTCGTCTCCCGCGCCTTGAGACAGAAAAGGAGTCACTGGCATTTGATGCCTCGCCGCGCATTGAACTGGTGGACGGGGACTCCATGCCCATCCCGGTAAAACTGGATATTCTGGCGCTGACAAAAAGGTCAAAGGGAACAGACTATGAAGCGGACACCGAGACCTACAACAGGGCCAGCAGGCGCGCCTCGCTGCCCCAGTTCGCCACCATGATGGCGGATGACAGTACCCTGCTTTCGGGCGTATCGGAGCTGGATGTACTCCCCCCTCAGTCGCAGACCCTTACTGAGCAACGCCTCAAGTTCTGGTTCCAGAATGCCGATCCGGACACGCGCGCCCGTTTTCTGCAATGGGCGAAGCAACAACCTTCGTCGTAAGCCACATTTTTTCGTCCTTTCTCTTGCAGCATCAGCCAGTTCCCGTCATCGTGTAACGAGGTAACCTCACGGATAAGATTATGGAACTGACAACACGCACACTTCCGGCGCGCAAGCACATTGCTCTGGTTGCGCACGATCACTGTAAACAAATGCTGCTTAACTGGGTTCGTCGCCATCAGCCTCTTTTACAGCATCATGCCCTTTCTGCCACGGGAACAACCGGCAACCTGATCCACCGCGAAACCGGTCTGGAAGTGAATGCCATGCTGAGCGGCCCGATGGGGGGTGACCAGCAGGTAGGTGCTCAGATTTCAGAAGGTAAAATTGACGTTCTGATTTTCTTCTGGGATCCGCTGAACGCGGTTCCGCATGATCCGGACGTTAAAGCGCTGCTGCGTCTGGCGACGGTGTGGAACATTCCGGTAGCCACCAATCTTTCAACGGCAGATTTCATCATTGAATCGCCGCAGTTTAACGATCCGGTGGAGATTTTGATCCCGGATTATCAGCGTTATCTTGCGGAGAGACTGAAGTAGTTTTTTGCCCGGTGGCGCTGCGCTTACCGGGCCTACAGAATTTGCCCGGCGCGTTACGGCTTTCTCGCCACCGGCACGTCAATACTTTTCAAAATATCGACAAACACCGACGGCTCCTCTTTGTTGAACAAGAGCCACACGCGATGGCGCGCGCGGGTTATCGCCACGTACAGTAAACGCCGCTCCTCTGCATCCGGGAAATCTTCCGGAACAGGTAATAACGCCTCTTCCATCACGGATTCCCGCGCCGGTGCAGGGAAACCGTCGCTCCCCTCTTTTAGCCCCACCACAATCACGTAGTCGGCCTGCTGCCCTTTACTGGCGTGAATGGTCATAAAATCGAGCTGAAGTTTTGGCCAGCGCGTCGCCGCTTTTTCCAGCGCCGTCGGCTTGAGGTGATGATAACGCGCCAGCACCAGAATACGCTCATCCGGTTTCGCATAGCCGCTCAGTTTATCCAGCAGCGGTTCCAGCTGATCGTCCGCCAGCAGCGTGACGGCCTTTTTATCCCCCGACGTCAGGCTGTTAAGCGGTTTCGACAGCTGGTGCGGGTTCTGCTGAATAAAACGGTTGGCTATTTCGCCAATCCGCGAGTTGAAGCGGTAGGTGGTGTCCAGATCGCTGCGATCGCCTTCCCCAAAATAGTGGTGGAAGGCCGTTGTGAGGGATAGTTGCGCCCCGCTGAAACGGTAGATAGCCTGCCAGTCATCGCCCACGGCAAACAGCGACGTGTGTTTATTCTGCGCCCGCAGCGCCGAAAGCAGCGCAGCGCGCTGCGGCGAGATATCCTGAAACTCATCCACCAGGATGTGTTTCCACGGGCTGACGAAGCGCCCTTTCTCCAGAATGATAATGGCCTGATGGATCAGCCCCGAAAAATCGACCGCGTTTTCGTCTTTCAGCACGGTTTTCCACGCTTTCAGCATCGGCGCCATCAGCTTAACCCGTTTAGAAAACACAGCGCGGATCGACTCCGGTGCGCTTTCTATCATCTCCGCCTGAGAGCCGCCGTGCATGCGCATCAGGCTTACCCACCGGTCGAGACGAGAGCCCAGCCGGCGCGCCAGCTTTTCATCCTGCCAGAAGCTGCCCTCCGGCACCTCCCAGCTGAGTTCCTCTTCAAGCCACTGACGCCAGCCTTTCGCCTGCGCCTTTTTTTCACTGCACTGCTGACGCCATGCCTCGATAAACAGCGCCTGGCGAGCCTGAGCGTCGTTCTCCAGCTTGCTGACAACAGGAACTTTTTTGCTGCCCTGTTGAATGATGTGTAAAGCGAGGGAGTGGAACGTGCGCGCCGAGATATCCTGGGTATGCAAACGCGCCTGAATGCGCTCATCCATCTCCTGCGCAGCCTTGCGACCAAAGGCCAGCAGCAAAATCTGGTCTGCAACCGCCTCGCCCGTTGTCAGAAGCCAACCCGCGCGCGCCACCAGCACCGACGTTTTGCCGCTCCCGGCACCTGCCAGCACCAATAAAGACTGTTCGCCATTCACCACGGCGCGCGCCTGGGCAGGATTGAGGGGCGATGACTCCACTGTACTGAAGAAGTCGGCATATTGTGTAAGCATCGCCTCAGTCCAGGCCTGGTTATGCGCCAGACGGCTTTTCTCGATATCGCTCAGCCAGGCCTGGCACTTCCGCCACGCGTCGCGGCAGTTATCAAATTCCTCAAGCCGCGCCACCGGTAAAGGCAATGCCGTCAGCGCCTGGGCGATTTTTTGCTGAAGCCCGGCGGTTTGCTGGCGCGTCAGCCACTTCTGCTGCGTATTGCTTAGCGCGATATCGTCCAGCACCTGTTGTAGCACCTGTGCGGCTATCACGCTCATCTCCTGGCTCCACTGCTGCCAGCGCGTGTTCAGATGATGGTGGAAGCGTTGGGTTTCCGCCCACTCGGTCCCGTGGAGTCGCACCACTTTGTCTGCCGGCAGGACGAACTCCAGCTCCCCCCATACCAGCCCTCGTTTACAATGAATGGCCAGTAGCTGATTAAACGGAATAAGGTATTCGTGGCGTTCCCCGGAGACTTTCACTCCCGCATTGAGAAGGACAACCTTGTCGTAAGGGTGCTGCGCCAGGCGTTTGCCCATTGAAGTTGCTTTCAGTTCCATATCCTGCCGGATCCACGAGGTCATAATTTGTCAGACAGTTTAACTGCCAGTTTTAAGGTGCTCCAGCCCAAAAAAACGTTACAATCACCGGGCGTTAATCATATCGAAGGAAATGAGGGTTTATGCGTACCGTTCTGAATGTGTTGAATTTTGTCCTTGGCGGTTTTGCCACCACCCTTTCCTGGCTTTTTGCCACTCTGGTGAGCATCGTGCTCATCTTCACCCTTCCGCTGACGCGCTCCTGCTGGGAAATCACCAAACTGTCCCTCGTTCCTTATGGAAATGAAGCCGTACACGTGGATGAGCTGGAGCCGGAAAGAAAAAATGCCCTGATGAATACCGGCGGCACGCTGCTGAATATTTTATGGCTGATCTTCTTTGGCTGGTGGTTGTGTCTGATGCATATCTTCGCTGGTATCGCCCAGTGCATCACGATTATAGGCATTCCGGTTGGCATCGCTAATTTCAAAATTGCTACCATCGCCCTGTGGCCGGTAGGACGCCGTGTTGTCCCGGTCGAAGTCGCGCAAGCCGCGCGTGAAGCCAACGCCCGTCGCCGTTTTCAGTAATAAGGACTGGCCGCACTCATGCTAAGCCCCCTGCTTCGTCGCTATACGTGGAACAGTAACTGGCTGTATAACGTCAGGATCTTTATCGCCCTCTGCGGCACCGTCGCTCTGCCGTGGTGGCTAAATGACGTGAAGCTCACCATCCCCCTCACGCTTGGGGTGGTGGCCGGTGCGCTGGCGGATCTCGACGACCGCCTGGCCGGTCGTTTGCGTAATCTGGTCATCACGCTGGTCTGCTTCTTTATTGCTTCCGCCTCCGTTGAGCTGCTTTTCCCCTGGCCCTGGCTGTTTGCCTTAGGGCTGACGGTGTCCACCAGCGGCTTCATTTTGCTCGGCGGCCTCGGGCAACGCTACGCCACTATCGCGTTTGGCGCCCTGCTGATTGCCATTTACACCATGCTGGGCGTCTCTCTTTACGATCAGTGGTATCAGCAGCCGGTCCTGCTGCTGTTGGGCGCTATCTGGTATAACCTGCTGACCTTAACCGGACATCTTATTTTTCCGGTTCGTGCCTTACAGGACAACATTGCCCGCAGTTACGAACAGCTGGCCCACTATCTGGAGCTGAAATCCCGGCTGTTTGATCCGGATATTGAAGAGGACAGCCAGGCGCCCCTGTACGATCTGGCGCTGGCAAATGGCCAGCTGGTCGCCACGCTAAATCAGACCAAAGCGTCTCTGCTCACCCGTCTGCGCGGCGATCGCGGTCAGCGCGGTACCCGGCGCACACTGCACTACTACTTTGTCGCCCAGGATATTCACGAGCGCGCCAGCTCCTCGCATGTGCAGTACGCTGACCTGCGCGAGAAATTCCGCTACAGCGACGTGATGTTCCGTTTCCAGCGCCTGCTGTCAATGCAGTCTCAGGCCTGCCAGCAACTTGCGCGCTCAATACTGCTGCGCACGCCCTATCAGCACGATCCTCGCTTTGAACGCGCATTCAGTCATCTGGATGCGGCCCTCGATCGCGTTCAGGCCAGTGGGACATCGCCGGAACAGTTCAAAGCCCTGGGATTCTTGCTCAACAACCTGAGAGCCATCGATGCTCAGCTCGCCACCATTGAGTCTGAACAGGCGATGGCAATGCCGGGCAATGACGCCGACAACCAGCTTGCCGACGACAGTCTCAACGGTTTCAGCGATATGTGGCTGCGCCTGAGCCGTCATTTTACGCCGGAATCCGCCCTCTTTCGCCATGCGGTAAGGATGTCGCTGGTTCTGTGCGTCGGCTACGCGTTTATCCAGATAACAGGATTGCACCACGGTTACTGGATCCTGCTGACCAGCCTGTTTGTCTGCCAGCCGAACTATAACGCTACCCGCCATCGGCTCGCGCTGCGTATTGTCGGGACATTAGTCGGGGTCGCCATCGGGCTGCCGGTGCTCTACTTTGTGCCATCCGTAGAAGGGCAACTGATCCTGATTGTGATTACCGGTGTACTGTTTTTCGCCTTCCGCAATGTGCAGTACGCCCACGCCACGATGTTCATCACGCTGCTGGTGCTGCTCTGCTTCAATCTGCTGGGTGAAGGCTTTGAAGTGGCCCTCCCCCGCGTGATCGACACGCTAATCGGCTGCGCCATTGCCTGGGCGGCGGTGAGCTTTATCTGGCCGGACTGGCGTTTTCGTAACTTACCGCGCGTGTCCGACAGAGCAATGAACGCCAACTGCCGCTATCTGGATGCTATTCTTGAGCAATACCATCAGGGTCGCGATAACCGTCTGGCCTATCGGATTGCCCGTCGCGATGCGCATAACACGGACGCAGAGCTGGCTTCCGTTGTCTCGAATATGTCGACTGAGCCGCGCGCCACGGCAGAAATCCGGGAGACAGCCTTCCGCCTGCTGTGTCTAAACCACACGTTCACCAGCTATATCTCTACCCTTGGCGCCCACCGTGAGAAACTGACAAATCCGGGCATCCTGGCGCTGCTGGACGACGCCGTTTGCTACGTTGATGATGCGCTTCATCATCAACCTGCGGATGAGCCACGGGTTCACCAGGCACTGGATGAACTGGTGCAACGTATCGCTCACCTTGATCCTGGCACCGACAACAAAGCTCCGCTGGTCCTACAGCAAATTGGCCTGCTTATCGCTTTGCTGCCGGAAATTTGTCGGCTGCGACAGAAGATCGCTACCTGGCGGAATGATGGCCCTGCGACTCAGGCAGCGCATTAAACCACTCCATAAGCTCCCGGCGAATATCCGCCGGGAGTGCCGCTTCATGTAACCCTTCGATGGCGCCTTCAAGCGCGAACAATACCCGGATACTCAGCGCTTTATTCTTAGAGCGCATTTTCAGCCAGCTCGTCTTCGCCCCCAACTGTCGTAGCGTCTCTTCATTGGTAATGCCCGCCTCCATAAGCAGGACCTCAATCTGAAAGGTCAGGTTCGGCAGATCCTTAAGCCGATTACGCTGATGGCGCTGGTAGCGCTCTTTCCTGGCGGCATCGAGCGCAAACGAGGAGAGCTGAAGCAGCTTTTCCCTGTTTTGCCACAGACCTTCATCCACACGGTAGTAATTAAGTAGCACTGGCCGTCCTCGTTTCATCAGTGTCAGAAAAGAGGAGGCGTTTTTTACACAGTATTTTGCACTTTGCTCACAGGCGCGAAGGTACAGCTCGCCGTCAGACACCATCGCGAACACCGCTTCATCCACGGCCAGGGTATAACCGCCAAACAGGGCGCGATGATGAATTTCGCCCAGCGGAGAGAGGTATTCCTGAGATTGATAAATCCGATCATAAGATATCTTTTTCATGATAATTCCATTAAAAATCATACAGTAAACACGATATTTCTTACTAACGGATCCGTTAGCAGGAAAATAGGCAACTTATTGCCGTTGGGCAAGATGATTTTTTCAGGTTCACCAGGAATGGATGAAATTTGCGAGTCGCTTTCCGAAAATGAGGTTGATCTTTATGCACACAGGGGTTACTGTATATCCATACAGTAACTACAGGGCTGGAATGAATATGTACACTTCAGGCTATGCAAATCACTTAACACCTTCCACTTCTGCCGCAGGCAATGCTGCGCAGAATTCTATCGGGCGTGTATCGACAGGGCTTATCAGTGAAGTGGTTTACCGTGAAGACCAGCCGCTGTTAACACAACTCTTACTCCTGCCGCTTTTGCAGCAGCTCGGGCAACAGTCTCGCTGGCAGCTCTGGCTGACGCCACAGCAAAAATTAAGTCGTGAATGGGTTCAGTCGGCTGGCCTGCCGTTAGCGAAGGTGATGCAGATTAATCAACTCTCCCCTTGCGATACGGTCGAGTCGATGGTCCGGGCATTACGTACCGGGAACTATAGCGTCGTGATTGGGTGGTTGCCTGAGGATCTGTCGCATGAGGAACATTTGCGTCTGACTGAAGCGGCTGAAGAAGGTAACGCGATGGGTTTCATCATGCGGCCGGTTCGTGGAGATTCCTATCGCAGAGGACAACATCCCGGGCTAAAAATTCACTCAAATGTTTACCATTGAGTCATTTTAAGAGTTTTCCTGGAATTTTTTTCGACCGCAGTATGCAAAAAAAGTTCAACGCGCCAAAACTGCGGCAAGGCTTGTCTGACGCGGTTCTCGTTAATTTTACTGCACAAAATTCGTTCAAAAATTGTTAAATATTAGGTATACGGAACTTTTTTTTTCATATGCCTGACGGACTTCACACTTGTAAGTTTTCAGCTACGTTGTAGACTTTACATCGCCAGGGGTGCTCGGCCTAAGCCGAAGATATCGGTAGGTTTATATTTGACCACGCCCCCCGGTGAAGGATTTAACCGTGATTCCTCCGATGGAGATATTCATGGCAAATTTTGGATGATAACGAGGCGCAAAAAATGAAAAAGACAGCTATCGCGATTGCAGTGGCACTGGCTGGCTTCGCTACCGTAGCGCAGGCCGCTCCGAAAGATAATACCTGGTATGCAGGTGGTAAACTGGGCTGGTCTCAGTTCCATGACACCGGTTGGTACAACAGCAGCCTGAACAACGATGGCCCTACTCACGAGAGCCAGCTGGGTGCAGGTGCGTTCGGTGGCTATCAGGTTAACCCGTATGTTGGCTTTGAAATGGGTTACGACTGGTTAGGTCGTATGCCTTACAAAGGCGACAACGTAAATGGCGCTTTCAAAGCTCAAGGCGTACAGCTGACCGCTAAACTGGGTTACCCAGTAACTGACGATCTGGACGTGTACACCCGTCTGGGCGGCATGGTATGGCGTGCAGACTCCAGCAACAGCATCGCTGGTGACGACCACGACACTGGTGTTTCCCCAGTATTCGCTGGTGGCGTTGAGTGGGCAATGACCCGTGACATCGCTACCCGTCTGGAATACCAGTGGGTTAACAACATCGGTGACGGTGCTACCGTTGGCGTTCGTCCAGACAACGGCATGCTGAGCGTTGGTGTTTCTTACCGTTTCGGTCAGCAGGAAGATGCGCCAGTCGTAGCTCCAGCTCCGGCTCCAGCTCCAGAAGTACAGACCAAGCACTTCACTCTGAAGTCTGACGTTCTGTTCAACTTCAACAAAGCTACCCTGAAACCAGAAGGTCAGCAGGCACTGGATCAGCTGTACACCCAGCTGAGCAACCTGGATCCTAAAGACGGTTCTGTAGTGGTTCTGGGCTTCACCGACCGTATCGGTTCTGACGCTTACAACCAGGGTCTGTCTGAGAAACGTGCTCAGTCTGTAGTTGATTACCTGGTATCTAAAGGTATCCCAGCTAACAAGATCTCCCCACGTGGTATGGGCGAATCTAACCCAGTTACCGGTTCTACCTGTGACAACGTGAAACCACGCGCTGCACTGATCGACTGCCTGGCACCAGATCGTCGCGTAGAGATCGAAGTTAAAGGTATCAAAGACGTTGTAACTCAGCCTGCGGCATAAGTTATCGTCTTATAAAAAAACCCCGCGATGCGGGGTTTTTTATTATCTGAAGAAAAGTAAAAAGCTTATTTTTTACCTAACAGTGCCTGTAGATCGTTCTTCAGCGTCGACATCTGGCTGGCATACTTCTCTTTGTGCTCGGCATCTTCAATCAGCTGCACCACCGTTTCCGACAGGGTTTTTCCGCGCCGCTGCGCAAGCCCGGCCAGACGCTGCCAGACCATAAACTCCAGGTCGATCGATTTCTTACGGGTGTGCTGATGCTCGGCATTGAAATGCCGTTTACGACGAGCTCGGATAGTTTGCTTCATCCGGTTTAACAAGGCCGGATTAATGTGTTTCTCAATCCAGCCGTTGACCTGCACCGGTTCGTTTTCGAGGGTCAGCAACATATCCACAGCTTCTTGTGCCGCGCTGGCTTCGATGTAGCAGGTGATCAGCTCCCCTTCACGGTGCTTTTTGACCAGGTACTTCCATTTCCAGCCGCTTTCGAGGTTTTCCAGTTGTTGATATTTCATTGCGATCTCAGTGTTACCGTGTAACTCTGTTCAGAATATCAGTTTTTTGGCAATCTGCTGAAAAGAAATCATATCCTGTGAAACGCCGCAGGCGATCCGCATGACGAAAACCCGAATCCTGATTGGGCAGAGTGCGCCGCTTACGGTATACTCCACGGTTTTACTTCTGACTAAAAAACATCAACTTTGACCATTACGAAACTTGCATGGCGTGACCTGGTTCCGGATACCGAGAGCTATCAGGAGCTGTTTGCACAGCCAGACCTCACAAAAGAACACGAATTCATACTTAGCGATACACAACCGCGTTTGCATTACGCGCTGGAGCAGATGTCATCCCCATGGGCTACATCTCCTTTCATGCTGCTCAAAGCCCCGGAAGAAGCCGAGTATCTGACGCTTCTCGGTGATGCCATGCGCCAGTTGCATCCAAAAACGAATGCCGTTTTTGGTGGTCAGTATCATATTGCCGGACGTGACGTGACCTTCGAACCTGCCACGCAGGCAGACGGACAATTCGCTGCAAAAGGCGAAGTGATCACCGCCAACTGGGTGGAAGCAGAACAGCTGTTCGGCTGCCTTCGTCAGTTCAATGGCGATGTGTCACTGCAACCCGGTCTGGTACACCGCGCGAACGGTGGTGTGTTGCTCATCTCTCTTCGCACCCTGCTCGCACAGCCTCTGCTGTGGATGCGCCTGAAAACGGTGGTGATGCAGCAACGTTTTGACTGGATAGGCTACGACGATTCACGTCCGCTGCCTGTTTCCATTCCGTCTATGCCGCTGTCGCTGACCGTCGTGCTGACGGGTGACCGTGAATCTCTGGCTGATTTCCAGGAAATGGAGCCAGAACTCGCGGAGCAGGCTGTCTATAGCGAATTTGAAGACAATATTCAGATCGCCGATGCCGATGACATGGCGCAGTGGTGTCAGTGGGTTATGGCCGTGGCGGAACGTTTCGCGCTGCCCTCGCCTGCCGAGGATGCGTGGCCGGGCTTAATCCGCGAGGCCGTACGCTACACTGGCGATCAGGAAACCCTGCCGCTCTGCCCGCTCTGGATCGGTAAACAGCTGCGTGAAGTGGGCGTTATCAGCGGCAACGGTCCGTTTACCGGCGAGCAGCTTAGTCAGATGCTGGCCCAGCGTGAATGGCGTGAAGGTTATCTTGCTGACCGTATGCAGGATGAAATTCTGCTGGAACAGATTCTGGTGGAGACCGAAGGCGAACGTATCGGGCAAATCAACGCCTTGTCCGTCATCGAGTTCCCCGGACACCCGCGCGCCTTTGGCGAGCCTTCCCGCATCAGCTGTGTCGTGCACATTGGTGACGGCGAATTTACCGATATCGAACGCAAGGCCGAACTGGGCGGAAACATTCATGCCAAAGGCATGATGATCATGCAGGCATTCCTGATGTCTGAACTTCAGCTGGAGCAGCAGATCCCCTTCTCTGCCTCGTTGACCTTTGAGCAGTCCTACAGTGAAGTCGACGGCGATAGCGCCTCGATGGCGGAACTGTGCGCCGTGATCAGCGCGCTTGCAGACGTACCGATTAATCAGAATATTGCGATTACCGGTTCCGTGGATCAGTTTGGTCGTGCCCAGCCGGTGGGTGGACTGAATGAGAAAATCGAAGGCTTCTTCGCTATCTGCCAGCAGCGCGGTTTAAACGGCAAACAGGGCGTGATTATTCCGGCGCCTAACGCTCGCCATTTGAGCCTGAGCCAGGCGATTCTGGATGCGGTCGAGCAGGAACAATTCTCCGTCTGGGCCATCGAAGGGGTTGAGGATGCACTACCCTTACTGACAAACCTGGTCTGGGACGGCGAAGGCCAGACAACCCTGATGCAGACCATTCAGGAACGTATAGCTCAGGCGACACAGCAGGATGCTCGTCATCGTTATCCGTGGCCGTTACGCTGGTTAAGTTGGTTTAGTGCAAACTGATCGGACTTGTTCAGCGTACACGTGTTAGCTATCCTGCGTCCTTCACTAAAATAAGGCTTACTGAGAACATGGTAGATAAACGCGAATCCTATACTAAAGAAGACCTTCTTGCCTCTGGTCGCGGTGAACTGTTTGGCGCGAAAGGCCCGCAGTTACCGGCCCCAAATATGCTGATGATGGACCGTGTCGTGAAAATGACCGAAACCGGCGGCAACTTTGATAAGGGTTACGTAGAAGCAGAACTCGATATCAACCCGGACCTGTGGTTCTTCGGTTGCCACTTTATTGGCGATCCGGTAATGCCTGGCTGCCTGGGCCTCGATGCCATGTGGCAGCTGGTTGGCTTCTATCTGGGCTGGCTTGGCGGTGAAGGCAAAGGCCGTGCGCTGGGCGTAGGCGAAGTGAAATTCACCGGTCAGGTTCTGCCTACCGCGAAGAAAGTCACCTACCGTATCCATTTCAAACGCATCGTTAACCGCCGCCTGATTATGGGCCTGGCGGACGGTGAAGTACTGGTAGATGGTCGTCTTATTTATACCGCGAACGACCTGAAAGTGGGTCTGTTCCAGGATACCTCCGCTTTCTGATAACGGCTTTTAGCCCCATCCAGAAAGGCGAAACCTCCGCATTGCGGAGGTTTCTTTTTAAAGAGACGGTATCAAGCAAGTACTGCCCTGTCTCCGATGGCTTCTCGCCAGCCCCCTAGCCATTGGGACCTTTGATTCAGGGCCTGATAGGGACACATTTCTTTTGAACGTCCGGCGATGCCAGCCTGATAACCACGTTGATGAGCCCTTTCCAGGCGATCTCGTTTCTGTCTCTTCATGCCTCGTTTCCCTCATTCTTTTGTCTGGTGGAAAGAAAACAGTGGTTGCAATATGTGCAAGCACAGTTAACGAATACCCCGAATCGGCGTCAGCGTCAACGTTCAAAATTCATACGGGTGTCATATTTGTGAGCTACATGGAAGATCGTTTGTACAAAAAATGTGACGCGGGACAAGTAACAACCTGAACGCAAAACGAAAAAAAAGCCGCAATCAGCAGGAAGCTGAGTGCGGCTTTCGTCGATGAATTTTACTTATGGCAGCCGGGAAATCTCTCTTGCGATAGCAGCCGACTCCTGTGCCCACCCCTGCGCGAGCACTTTCACCATTTCGTCATAGCCATCTTTCTGCTGCTTCAGTTCCAGATGGAAAGGACGCTTAATCAGCTGGCCCTGATGATTCAGCAGCCACTCCCCGCTGATAACAACGGCACCATCATAGCGGCCATGGAAACCCGTCACGTTAACATTCAGGGTGTCCTGGTCGCTTCCCAGAGGCTGCGAGGCGACGACCCAACCAGGGAGCTGGCTGCTCAGATTCGCCACCAGCGTATTGCGAAGCTGCTGATCCAGCGGGCTGGCCCACAGGTTATTGTTGGCGATAACGTACTGCACATCGCTGGTCTGGTAGACCACCCCGTTGCCCGCCAGATAATCTGGCACGGCAACCTGTTCAACCCACAGCAGACGGCTGCCCTGCGAGGCGCTGCTCTGCGCACCGGACTGGGCGCTTAACGGCAGCTGGTAGTAGCTTTTGTTATCGCTTCCAGAGCTACAGGCCGTTAATACCAGTGCGCCTGCGATGATTAGCCATTTTTTCATTGTTTCGCCCTCTTAGGCTCAGGATCCTTTTTGTCTTTCGCTTCAAACACTAGCGCGTTGCTCTTTTCATTGAGCGTTTTCAGAACGGGCTGTAGCTCGCGTAAAACCTGATCAAGACGTTGCATATCCGCCACCATCTTGTTGTAGGCCGCTGAGCCCGGCTGGAAGCCCTGCATACTGCGATTCAGTTCGCGCAACGTTTTCTGCATATCCTGCGGCAGCTGCTGCATGGACTGGTTAGCGGTGATCTTGTTGATATTATCCAGCGTGGTTTGCAGACGTTGCATCGTCGCCTGGCTCTGATGCAGTGATCCCGTCGCAGCCTCAAGCATTGGATTCAGCGGCAGATTGTTGATCTTATCCAGCGTTTCCATCAGGCGCTGTTGGATCTGCGCCAGGCCACTGCTGACCGTAGGAATGATTTTGTAGCCGCCAAATTCACGGATCCCCGTCATTGGTGGCGCTTTTGGATAGAAGTCCATATCGACATACAACGCCCCTGTGACCAGGTTGCCGGTTTTCAGCGAGCCACGCAGCCCGCGATTCAGAAGGTCGCTGATATGCTCCCCAATATCCTGGTCCTCGCCTATCTGGTTAATCAAACGCTCAGGCTCAATGCGGATCAGCACCGGAATACGATAATCATCATCAAGCATCTGCTTCAGTCCCGGAACAAAGTAAGGCACTTGTCCCACTGTCCCCAGACGGATACCGCGGAACTCAACTGGTGCCCCTGGCTGCAAGCCGCGTACGGAATCCTTAAAGAACATCAGGTAGTCGATGTGATCGGTATAGAGCGCATCCTGAATGCTTTTTTGATCGTCAAACAGCCTGAAGGCGGTTTTCTCCGCCACCGGTTGCCCGAGCTCCATGCCTTCCGGCACGTCAAAACTGACGCCCCCACCAAACAGCGTGGTGAGTGAACCCATCTCAACGCGCATCCCCGCAGAGGTGAGATCCACCGCGATCCCGCTGTCTTTCCAGAAGCGAACGTTGCTGGTCACCAGGCGGTCATTAGGCGCATTGATAAATAGCTGATAGCTGATGGTCCGTTTTTGCGGATCGAAGGTGCTTGTTTCAACCGAACCGACGCGATACCCACGGAACAGCACCGGATCGCCCGGCGAGAGCTGACCCGCTTTTTTGCTGTCCAGAATAACGCGGATCCCTTTTGCATCCGGTGGCGCAAGCGGCGGTGAATCCAGCAGCTGATAGTTTGCTGGCTGGGCGCCTTTGTTGCCGGGCTGGAGTTCAATATAAGCCCCGGACAATAGCGTCCCTAAGCCGCTGATCCCTTCTCTCCCGACCTGCGGTTTCACTACCCAAAAAACAGAATCTTCATGGAGCAGTTTTTCCATGCCGGCATTCAGGCGGGCCTTGATTTCAACATGGGTTAAATCATCCGTCAGGGTCGCGCTTTCCACGACACCCACATCCACGCTGCGGCTCTTGATGGTGGTTTTTCCGCCCTCAATCCCCTCTGCATTGGTGGTAATTAGCGTGACTTCCGGTCCCTGATGGCTGTAATGATAAAACAGGATCCATGCACCGATCAGCGCGGTCACGATGGGGAAAATCCACACCGGCGACCAGTTTCTGACCTTCTGCACTTTAGCCTCTCCACTCTTATTTTCCATGCTCTTACTCTTCCTCATGGCTTGAATCGGGCTCACGATCCCACGATAAACGAGGGTCGAAGGTCATGGCCGCAAACATGGTCATAATGACGACCAACGCAAACATCAGCGCCCCCATAGCGGGATAAATACTCATCAGCCCCCCCATACGCACCAGCGCTGAGAGAACTGCAATCACGAACACGTCAATCATCGACCAGCGGCCAACAAATTCCACGACCTCATAAATCAGATGCATACGCTCGCTGTCTCGCTTACCGTGCCCTTTTGCATCCCAGCAAAGCCAGGCAATGGCAATCATCTTTAAGGTCGGAACCATAATACTGGCGAGGAATATGACGCCTGCCACAGGGTATGACCCCTCGCTCCACAGCAAAATCACCCCGGCCAGTATGGTCGAGGGCATTCTGTCGCCGAGCAGATCGGTGATCATGATCGGTAAGATATTGGCGGGCAGATAGAGCATGACAGAGGTCACCAGCAGCGCCATGGTCCATTGCAGGCTATTTTTACGCCGGACGTGACCTTTTGTTTCACAGCGCGGGCACACCTCGACATCCGCGGGCAGCACGGCGGTGCAGCACGAGCAGGAGCGAAGCCCCTGACGGATACCCGGTACGCCCACCTTTACCGTCTGCGAGAGCGTAGGCGCCGGGGCAATATCGTCCCAGGCCCAGCGTCGGTCCACGCACTGGAACGCGCGCAGTTGTAGCACGCAGTACAGACACCACGGAATAAAGCTGCTGCCAATCCCCACATCGCCGTAGGCCATCAGCTTCACGAAACTGACCAGGATACCCGCGAGAAAAATTTCCGCCATCCCCCAGCTTTTCAACTGGAACAGGATCCGCGCGAGTTTGATTTTAAGGACAGTGGGCATCCTGACGCGGTTGACCAGCAGCAGAATGACGACCAGGCAAAAAGCCGGGACGATCTGCACGAAAAGAAGAAAGAAGGTGCCAAGGCTGGCGTAATCTTCCGAGAACATCACGCCTGGTATTTCCAGTAAATCCACCTGGCTGGTCATCCCGCCCACTTTCATATAGATGAAAGGGAAGAGATTGGAGAGCAGTAACATGAATAAGGCTGCCAGCGCATAAGCCGTAGGACGCTGCCTTGGCGCGTCCCACTCGGTCGTCAGCGTAGCGCCGCAGCGCGGGCAGGCAGCCTTATGTCCGTGACCAAGCTCTGGCAACGCCACGAGCATATCGCATTGCGAGCATAATATATGCCGATCGGCATGGTGCTGGTCACACATAGATTATCCCTGTTTATGCGCCGTTTTTCAGAGACTCAAGGTACTCCCAGCGCTCAAATGCCTCTTCCAGCGCCTGTTCAGCCTGGGAGAGTTCAGCCAATACTTTCTGAGTATAGTCGTGAGGCTGCGTAAAGAATGACGCATCAGCGACCTGGATTTGCAGTGCTTCCAGTGCAGCTTCCAGCTCTTCCAGACGCTGCGGCAGCCCTTCCAGCTCGCGCTGCAAGTTATAACTCATTTTAGCAGGAGACTTTTTGACAGTTTCTGCCTTTGCAACAACAGGTTCAGCGACATTTTTGGTCTTCGCCTGTTTTTGCGCCAGCGACTGCGATTGCTGTCCACGCGCGTCATGATAGCCGCCCACATATTGCCCGATGCGCCCTTTGCCTTCGAAGATCCAGCACTCGGTCACGGTGTTATCGACAAACTGACGATCGTGGCTGACCAGCATTACGGTTCCCTGATAACCATCAATCAACTCTTCCAGCAGTTCCAGCGTTTCGACATCCAGATCGTTAGTCGGTTCATCGAGAATCAATAAGTTACTGGGTTTCAGGAACAGACGCGCCAGCAAAAGACGGTTACGTTCTCCCCCGGACAGCGCGCGCACCGGCGTCATAGCGCGTTTCGGGTGGAACAGGAAGTCCTGAAGGTAGCCCAGCACGTGACGCGGCTTGCCATTAACCATGACCTCCTGTTTACCCTCGGCGAGGTTATCCATCACCGTACGGTCTGGATCCAGCTCGGCGCGGTGCTGGTCGAAGTACGCCACTTCCAGTTTGGTACCGCAGTGGATACGACCGCTGTCGGCCTGGAGCTGACCGAGCATCAGTTTCAGCAGTGTGGTTTTACCGCACCCGTTCGGGCCGATCAGCGCAATTTTGTCGCCGCGCTGAACCTGAGCGGAGAAATCGCTCACCAGCACTTTGCCGTCAACCGAATAATTCACGTTCTCCATTTCGAAGACAATCTTGCCCGAGCGGGACGCCTCTTCCACCTGCATTTTGGCGCTACCCATGACTTCGCGGCGTTCGCTACGTTCGCGGCGCATCGCCTTCAGGGCGCGAACGCGGCCTTCGTTACGGGTACGACGCGCTTTAATGCCCTGACGGATCCATACCTCTTCCTGGGCCAGCTTGCGGTCGAACTCGGCGTTTTGCAGCTCTTCCACGCGCAGGTTTTCTTCTTTCTCCAGCAGATAGGTATCGTAATCGCCCGGATAGGTCACCAGCTTGCCGCGATCAAGATCGACAATGCGCGTGGCCATGTTGCGGATGAACGAACGGTCGTGGGAGATGAAGATAATGGTACCGTTAAAGGTTTTCAGGAACCCTTCCAGCCAGTCAATCGCTTCGATATCCAGGTGGTTCGTCGGTTCGTCCAGCAGCAGCACCCTGGGCCCGCTCACCAGGGCACGACCCAGCGCCGCTTTACGCAGCCAGCCGCCGGAGAGCGCCGACAGCTCCATATCCGCTTCCAGGCCAAGCTGGGCCAGCACTTCGTTAATGCGGTTTTCCAGCTGCCACAGGCCGTGGTGATCGAGCATCTCCTGCACTTTTGCCAGCTCGTTGAGATTCTTGTCGCTCGGGTCCGTCATCACCAGATGCGAAATCTCGTGGTAACGCTTGAGGTATTCCGCCTGCTCTGAAATCCCTTCGGCCACAAAATCGTACACGCTGCCGGTGACGTTACGCGGCGGATCCTGTTGCAGACGAGAGACGATCAGATCCTGCTCGTAAACAATACGGCCGTCATCCAGCCCCTGCTCACGGTTGAGGATTTTCATCAGCGTCGATTTACCTGCGCCGTTACGGCCCACCAGACAGACGCGCTCGTTATCTTCGATATGCAGCTCTGCATTATCGAGAAGCGGTGAGTCGCTGAAAGAGAGCCACGCGCCGTGCATACTAATTAAAGACATTTATTTTTCCTTTCAGACCGCGGAGATCAGCCAGCAGTTGTGGATTTGACGGTTACGGGCAAAGTCCTGAGACAGCGTTTTTTGGCTGATTTCTTGTGCTTTCAGTCCCAGTTCGGCCAGGCCGTCGTGATCCATGCGGAATCCGCGCTTGTTATTCGAGAACATAATGGTGCCGCCTTTACGCAGCAGACGCTTCAGGTCGGTCATCAGGCGCAGGTGATCGCGTTGAACATCAAAGCTATCCTCCATACGCTTGGAGTTAGAGAAGGTCGGCGGATCGATAAAGATCAGGTCAAACTGCTCGTCGGTATCGCGCAGCCAGCCCAGCACGTCGGCCTGTAACAGGCGATGCTGACGGCCGGTTAAGCCGTTAAGACGCAGGTTGCGCTCTGCCCACTCCAGATAAGTCCGGGACATATCTACCGTGGTGGTGCTACGCGCGCCGCCAAGCCCCGCATGAACGCTGGCGCTGCCGGTATAGGAGAACAGGTTCAGGAAGTCTTTCCCCTTGCTCATCTGGCCCAGCATGCGGCGGGCGATGCGGTGATCGAGGAACAGGCCGGTATCAAGGTAGTCGGTCAGGTTAACCCACAGGCGCGCGTTATATTCGCCCACTTCGAGGAAGTCGCCTTTCTCGCCCATCTTCTGATACTGATTTTTACCTTTCTGACGCTCACGGGTTTTCAGCACCAGCTTGTTTGGCGAAATGCCGAGTACGGCGATGGTGGCCGCAATCACATCCAGCATACGCTGACGCGCTTTTTGCGCATCGATAGTTTTCGGCGGGGCGTATTCCTGAACCACCACCCAGTCCGCATAGCGGTCAACCGCCACGTTGTACTCGGGCAGGTCAGCGTCGTACAGGCGATAACATTCGATGCCTTCTTGCTTCGCCCACTTCTCAAATTTCTTCAGGTTTTTGCGCAGGCGGTTGGCGTAATCTTCCGCCACGCCTGACGGTTTGCTATCCGCCGCTACCTCTGCCAGATGGTAGTTTTTCTGCACGCAGTCCAGCGGGCCGTTTTTCGCTTTGAACTGGCGATCGGCACGCAATTGCAGGCAGCTCAGCAGCTCCGGCGAGGCGCTAAACAGGGAGAGGTTCCAGCCGCCGAAATGCGCTTTCATGTTGCGGCCCAGCAGGCTGTGCAGTGCAATCAGCGCCGGCTCGCTGTCCAGACGCTCACCATACGGCGGGTTGCTGATCACCGTACCGTACGGGCCTTTTGGCAGAGGATTGGTCAGATTCGCCACGTCCTTCACCTCGAAGGTCACCAGCTCGCCGATACCGGCACGACGGGCGTTGCTGCGCGCGCGTTCAATCACCCGTGCGTCGCTGTCCGAACCGTAAAAGTGAGAGGTGTACTCCGCCAGCCCTTTACGGGCGCGGGTCTGCGCATCGTCTTTGACCTCTTTCCAGATAGCCTCATCGTGCTGCGCCCAGCCTTTGAAGCCCCAGTGGCCGCGGTGCAGCCCTGGCGCACGGTCGGTGGCCAGCATCGCGGCTTCAATCAGCAGCGTACCGGAACCGCACATCGGATCGAGCAGCGGCGTACCTGGCTGCCATCCGGAGCGCATCACGATAGCGGCAGCCAGCGTTTCTTTGATCGGCGCCATCCCGGTGCGATCGCGATAGCCGCGCAGATGCAGGCCTGCGCCACTCAGATCCAGGGAAATACTGGCCGTATCGCCGTTCAGCCAGACGTTGATACGCAGATCCGGGTTTTCACGGTCAACGTTCGGACGTTCTTTATTGCGACGCGTGAAGCAGTCCACAATGGCATCCTTAACGCGCAGGGCACCATACTGGCTGTTGCGGATCTCATCGTTGACGCCGTTGAAATGCACCGCAAAGGTAGCGTCCGGGGTGAAGATCTCTGTCCAGTCGATCATCTGTACGCCGGTGTAGAGATCAAGATCGCTGTAGACCTTGCACTCTTTCATCGGCAGCATGATGCGCGACGCCAGACGGCTCCACATCAGGCTCTGGTAAATAAGCCGCGTGTCGCCCTCAAAATGGACACCACCCTGAACCACCCGGCACTCTTTCGCGCCCAGGGCTTCCAGTTCAGTTTTTAACAGCTCTTCCAGCCCACGGGCCGTACTGGCAAACAGAGAATTCATATCGTCACTTTTACTCATAGAAAATTGTCGCGCATTATAGCTAATATGGCGTGTATGTCATAAAGTTGAAGGCTTATTTTCTTTAGCGGGAGTGTGCAGTGGCGACGTTATCCAGGCTTTTTATTCATCCGGTGAAATCCATGCGCGGCATCGGCGTCTCTCACGCGCTGGCCGATATGAGCGGATTCGCCTTCGATCGTATTTTTATGGTCACCGAGCCTGACGGTACGTTTATCACCGCACGTCAGTTCCCGCAGATGGTTCGCTTTACCCCTTCCCCGCTTCATGACGGGCTGCATTTGACTGCGCCGGACGGTTCAAGCGTCGTGATCCGCTTTGCTGATTTTGCGCCGCTTGATGCGCCAACGGAAGTGTGGGGCAATCATTTTACCGCGCGTATCGCGCCGGATAACATTAACCAGTGGCTGAGCGGCTTTTTCTCCCGTGACGTTCAGCTGCGCTGGGTTGGGCCTGCGCTGACCCGTCGCGTGAAGCGCCACGATGCGGTTCCCCTCTCCTTCGCCGATGGTTTTCCCTTCCTGCTGACCAGCGAGGCCTCGCTGCGTGATTTACAAAATCGTTGTAAAGCCAGCGTGCAGATGGAGCAGTTTCGCCCGAATCTGGTGGTGACCGGAGCGGATGCCTGGGATGAAGATACCTGGAAAGTGATCCGCATCGGCAGCGTTATTTTTGATGTCGTGAAGCCGTGCAGCCGCTGTATTTTTACCACCGTCAGCCCGGAGAAAGGCCAGAAACACCCTTCCGGCGAACCGCTGAAAACCTTGCAGTCATTTCGTACCGCGCAGGATAACGGTGATGTCGACTTCGGCCAGAACCTGATCCCCCGCTCCAGCGGCGTGATCCGCGTGGGCGACGAGGTCGAAATTCTCACCCGCGGGCCTGCCAGGGTGTACGGCGCAGGTCAGGAAGAAGAGATGGTTGACGTTGTCACCAACGTCGCTTCCGCGGTGGATATTCACTGGGAAGGCAAAGTTATCCGTGGTAACAATCAGCAGGTGCTACTGGAACAGCTGGAGCAGGCAGGTATCCGCGTACCGTATTCCTGTCGCGCGGGGATTTGCGGATGCTGTCGCATTAAACTGGTCGATGGTGAAGTAAGTGCCCTGAAGAAATCTGCGATTGGCAGTGACGGCACGATCCTGTGCTGTAGCTGTGTCCCGAAAACATCCGTACAGCTGGAAGCTTAAACTGCCTGTTCAAGGCTGAAGGAATCAACGCGCAGCTGTGGCTTCAGCCTGTCATTCATCACTTTGATGGCATCACCTAACTGCATAACTCGCCCGGCAATGGTCACGCCGGGTTGGGCCAGCAAACAGAGCGCAGCGTTTTCACCGGGTTCAACCACCAGCAAATTCACCTCTTCTTCGGTATCGCTCAGATTGACGCTCGCCGCATCGCCGATAGCCAGGGTCCAGCACATGCCGTGGGCGAGAAAATGCCAGCTTTTCGGCATTTGCGGTTTCAGGAAACGGATCGCCACCAGCGCATTTAGTACCAGTTCAGCGCGCTGTTCTTTGGAGAGATCGAACTCGCGGCATTTTTCTTCAAAAGAGAAATAGAGTGCGGCGTCGTCAACGCAAAAGCCTGAGGGAGCAAACGCGTCTGGCGTTAACATTCGGCGCGCAAAACGAGAGCGAAACAACATGCCATTGGCTAAGTCGAGCATCATACGGTCATGCTCGTCACAAAAATACCAGCGCCAGTTATCGTCAGGTTTAATTCGCATGTTTCTCTCCCGTCCCCTAAACGTCCTGTACTAAAAATGTCCTGTTTGCCGCTTCGCTTATAACACTAGTAATAAAAGACTATAATGTTTAAATAAGCAACAATGACGGAATATAAAACAACCAGGGCTGGAAATAAAGCCCTGGTTGTCTGATTAAGAGAAAAGATTAGATATGCGTGACGATTTCTTTAATCAGCGGCGGCCCTTTAAAAATAAAGCCGGAATAAATTTGCACCAGCGATGCACCTGCCGCCATCTTCTCACGTGCAGCGATGACAGAGTCAATGCCACCCACGCCAATAATCGGCAGCTGACCTTTTAATTCTGCGGAGAGTGCGCGAATAATTTCGGTGCTTTTTAATTGTACCGGACGGCCACTTAATCCACCCGCTTCGTCACAGTTTTTCATTCCCTGAACGAGAGAGCGATCGAGTGTTGTATTGGTTGCAATCACACCATCAATATTATGGCGAACTAAACTGTCGGCAACCTGGATCAATTCTTCTGCCGAAAGATCCGGGGCGATCTTAACCGCGACCGGAACATATTTATGGTGGATCGCCTGTAGCGCCGTTTGTTTATTTTTAATGGCGCCAAGAAGATCGTCGAGCGCTTCGCCATATTGTAATGAACGCAGCCCTGGGGTGTTAGGCGAAGATATATTCACCGCAATATAACCGGCATAGGCATAGACTTTTTCCATACAAATCAGATAGTCATCTTTACCCTGCTCGACCGGCGTGTCTTTATTTTTGCCAATATTAATACCCAGCACGCCATCAAAATGGGCTTTCTTAACGTTCTCAACCAGATGATCGACGCCAAGGTTATTAAAGCCCATGCGGTTGATCAGCCCCTCGGCTTCAACCAGGCGAAACAGACGTGGCTTGTCATTTCCCGGCTGCGGACGCGGCGTCACCGTCCCGATTTCGATCGAGCCAAAGCCCATCGCACCGAGTGCATCAATGCATTCGCCATTTTTGTCCAGACCGGCCGCCAGGCCCAGTGGATTTTTGAAAGTCAGGCCCATGCACTGAACTGGTTTTTCCGGCACGTTTTGACGCACCAGCGCGGCCAGAGGCGTTCCTGTAATACGGCGTAACTGCTGAAATGTAAATTCATGAGCGCGCTCAGGATCGAGCTGGAAAAGGGCTTTACGAACGAAGGGGTAGTACATGAACTCTCCTGGATTCCCGGTGTGCAAACCGGGAGGGGATTATGTGCGATTCCGCCCGGAAAGGGAATTGACCTGTGGCAAAAAAAGCCACGTAAAACGCAATCGTTTACTTATCGGTTCGCTTCTTATGCATTTTTCTGCATTCATCCTGAGGATAAATCATTTAGTGGAATAACCACGCAATGTCACACTCCTGAAAATTGTTATGAATGTTAGATAAAAGCAAACAATTAGTTATAAGGAGCAACCATGCGCGTCATTACCCTGGCCGGAAGCCCCCGCTTCCCCTCTCGCTCCAGCGCACTGCTGGAATACGCTCGCGAAAAGCTTAATGCTCTGGATGTCGAAGTGTGTCACTGGAATTTGCACAATTTCGCGCCTGAAGATCTGCTCTACGCCCGTTTCGACAGCCCGGCGCTGAAAACCCTGATCGAACAACTTAAGAGTGCTGACGGGCTGGTCGTCGCGACACCGATTTATAAAGCCTCTTTTTCCGGCGCACTGAAAACGCTGCTCGATCTGCTGCCCGAACGCGCGCTGGACGGTAAGGTCGTCCTGCCGCTGGCCACAGGCGGTACGGTAGCTCATTTACTGGCGGTGGATTATGCCCTCAAGCCGGTTCTGAACGCGCTGAAAGCGCAGGAGATCCTGCATGGCGTCTTCGCTGACGACTCACAGGTAATCGACTACCAGCATAAACCCCATTTCACGCCGAATCTGCAAACCCGCCTCGACAGTGCGCTCGAAACCTTCTGGCACGCCCTGAACCGTCGGGATCGCCACGCGGCAGCATTTCATCAATCACAAGGAGTGGCGCATGTTTAAAACAGTTACCCGTATCGGGCTGGCAGGTCTGCTGGCAGTGGCGTCGCTGGCTCAGGCGGCGGAGAAAGCGCCGGAGAGCCTGCGTATCGGTTATCAGAAAGGCAGCGTCAGCATGGTGTTGGCGAAAAGCCATGCGTTGCTTGAGAAGCGTTTCCCGGAGACCAAATTCTCATGGGTCGAGTTCCCTGCCGGACCACAGATGCTGGAGGCGCTGAACGTCGGGAGTATTGATTTAGGCAGCACCGGCGATATCCCGCCAATCTTTGCGCAGGCTGCCGGGGCGGATCTGGTTTACGTTGGCGTTGAGCCCGCCAAGCCGAAGGCAGAGGTTATTTTGGTGCCGGAAAACAGCGAGATCAAAAGCGTCGCCGACCTCAAAGGCCATAAGGTTGCTTTCCAGAAAGGTTCAAGCTCGCACAACCTGCTGCTGCGCGCGTTGCAGGAGGCCGGCCTTAAATTCACCGATATCCAGCCCGTTTACCTGACGCCTGCCGATGCGCGCGCGGCGTTTCAGCAAAAAAATGTTGATGCCTGGGCTATCTGGGATCCGTACTACTCCGCCGCACTGTTGCAGGGCGGTGTGCGGGTGCTGAAAGACGGCACCACCCTGAAGCAGACCGGTTCGTTCTACCTGGCGGCACGTCCTTACGCTGAGAAAAATGGCGCATTTATTCAGCAGGTGCTGGATACCTTCTCTCAGGCCGATGCGCTGACCCAAAGCCAGCGTCAGCAGAGCATCACGCTGCTGGCAAAAACCATGGGCCTGCCTGAACCGGTGATCGCCACCTATCTTGACCACCGTCCTCCTACCACCATAGCGCCTGTTGACGCCCACGTTGCCGCTCTCCAGCAGCAAACGGCAGATCTCTTTTATCAAAACCGCCTGGTTCCAAAGCAGGTGAATATTCGCGAACGCATCTGGCAACCCGCTGGCATTGAAGGAAAAAAATCATGAGTCTGAATCTTTTCTGGTTTTTACCCACCCACGGTGATGGACACTATCTTGGCACAGAAGAAGGCGCCCGCCCGGTCGATCACGGCTATCTACAGCAGATCGCCCAGGCGGCAGACCGCATCGGTTTTACCGGGGTACTGATCCCGACGGGCCGCTCGTGTGAGGATGCGTGGCTGGTTGCCGCGTCAATGATCCCCGTCACCCAGCGTCTGAAATTCCTGGTAGCCTTGCGCCCGAGCGTGGTGTCGCCCACCGTCGCGGCGCGTCAGGCGGCAACGCTGGACAGGCTTTCCAACGGCCGTGCGCTGTTCAACCTGGTGACGGGCAGCGATCCGCAGGAGCTGGCGGGCGATGGCGTCTTCCTCGATCATACCGAGCGCTATGAAGCCTCCGCAGAGTTCACCCGCGTCTGGCGACGTCTGCTGGAAGGGGAAACCGTCACCTTCGAAGGGAAACATATCCACGTTCGCGATGCACAGCTCTACTTCCCGCCGGTACAGCAGCCGCGCCCTCCCCTCTATTTCGGCGGATCGTCGGACGTGGCGCAGGAGCTGGCGGCTGAGCAGGTCGATCTCTATCTGACCTGGGGCGAGCCACCGGAGCTGGTGAAAGAGAAAATTGCTCAGGTACGCGCTAAAGCCGCAGAACATGGCCGTACGGTACGCTTCGGCATTCGCCTGCACGTGATCGTCCGCGAAACCAACGACGAGGCCTGGCAAGCCGCCGACCGTCTGATCGCTCATCTGGACGACGACACTATCGCCAAAGCACAGGCGGCGTTTGCCAAAACCGACTCCGTGGGCCAGCACCGGATGGCTTCCCTGCACAACGGCAAGCGTGAAAATCTTGAGATCAGCCCGAACCTGTGGGCCGGGGTAGGTCTGGTGCGCGGCGGCGCCGGCACGGCACTGGTCGGCGACGGTCCAACCGTAGCGGCACGCATTAATGAATACGCGGCGCTGGGGATCGACAGCTTTATCCTGTCTGGCTACCCACATCTGGAGGAGGCGTACAAGGTGGGTGAACTGCTGTTCCCGCATCTGGATGTCGCTATCCCGGAAATTCCGCAGCCACGTCAGCTTCAGTTGCAGGGCGAAGCCGTGGCGAACGCGTTTATCCCGAGAAAAGTCGCGCAAAGCTAAGGAGCCACCATGTCTGCAACCGCACAAAAATGGCTGCTGCGCGCCGCGCCGTGGTTTCTGCCCGTCGGCATTGTCCTCGTCTGGCAACTGGCGTCTTCAACTGGCTGGCTGTCGAGCCGCATTTTGCCCTCTCCGGAGGGCGTTGTGGAAGCGTTCTGGTCGCTAAGCGCCAGCGGTGAGCTGTGGCAACATCTTGCCATCAGCTCCTGGCGCGCGGTAATTGGCTTTTCGATTGGCGGAAGCATCGGCCTGACGCTGGGGCTGATCAGCGGCCTGTCACGCTGGGGTGAGCGGCTGCTGGATACCTCCGTTCAGATGCTGCGCAACGTGCCGCATCTGGCGCTTATTCCGCTGGTTATCCTGTGGTTTGGCATTGATGAGAGCGCCAAAATTTTCCTCGTGGCGCTGGGAACGTTATTCCCGATTTATATCAATACCTGGCATGGGATCCGTAATATCGATCGCGGTCTGGTGGAGATGGCCCGCAGCTATGGCCTGTCAGGTTTTGCCCTGTTTACCCATGTGATCCTGCCGGGCGCCCTGCCCTCCATTATGGTTGGGGTGCGTTTTGCGCTCGGCCTGATGTGGCTAACCCTGATCGTGGCGGAAACCATTTCGGCTAACTCCGGCATTGGTTATCTGGCGATGAACGCCCGCGAGTTCCTGCAAACGGACGTGGTGGTGGTTGCCATTATCCTTTATGCCCTGCTCGGCAAACTTGCGGACGTCAGCGCCCAGTGGCTGGAACGTAGCTGGCTGCGCTGGAACCCGGCCTACACCGCTCAGGAGGCGAAAGCATGAATACTGCACGACTGAACCAGGGAACACCGTTACTGCTGAACGGCGTGACCAAACGCTACGGCGACAACACCATTCTGAATGCACTGGATCTGCATATTCCTGCCGGACAGTTTGTGGCCGTTGTCGGCCGCAGCGGTGGCGGCAAGAGTACCCTGCTGCGTCTTTTAGCCGGGCTGGAAGCGCCAAACAGCGGTGACATTCTGGCAGGCACTACGCCGCTGGCCACGATTCAGGATGATACGCGCATGATGTTTCAGGACGCGCGTCTGCTGCCGTGGAAAACGGTGATGGATAACGTCGGGCTGGGCCTGAAGGGCAGCTGGCGGGAGGACGCCCGGCAGGCACTCGCTGCGGTAGGGCTGGAGAATCGCGCGGGAGAGTGGCCTACGGCCCTGTCGGGTGGACAAAAGCAGCGCGTAGCGCTGGCTCGCGCGCTGATTCACCGTCCCGGCCTGTTGCTGCTTGATGAACCGCTCGGCGCGCTTGATGCCCTGACGCGGATCGAGATGCAGGATCTGATTGAAACCCTCTGGCAGACGCACGGCTTTACGGTACTGCTGGTGACACATGATGTCAGTGAAGCCGTGGCAATGGCAGACAGGGTGCTGTTAATAGAAGAGGGCAAAATTGGTCTGGATCTGACGGTAGATATTCCACGTCCTCGCCGCGTGGGATCGGCCAGACTGGCGGAGCTAGAAGCCGAAGTACTGGATCGGGTGATGAAACGTGGGGAAGCGGAGATTCAGCGGATAAAGGCTAATGCCTGATGCCCTCACCCCGGCCCTCTCCCACAGGGAGAGGGAGAAAACCGATGCCCCGCGACCCCACGTAGGCCCGGTAAGCGTAGCGCCACCGGGCTTTTTTACATCAGGCCAGCGCCTTAGCAATCTTCTCGTACAGATCGCCAGACAGATTTTCCAGCCCTTTCAGCTGCTCAAGCGCGGCGCGCATTTTCGCCTGACGCTGCGCATCGTAACGTTTCAGGCGGATCAGCGGCTCAATCAGACGAGACGCCACCTGCGGGTTACGGCTGTTCAGCTCGGTCAGCATTTCAACCATGAACTGATAACCGCTGCCGTCTTCGGCATGGAACGCGGCCGGGTTGCTGCTGGCGAAGGCACCAATCAGAGAGCGGACGCGGTTCGGGTTGCTCATGGTGAACGAACGGTGCTTCAGCAGGCTGCGTACTTTGCTGAGTACATCGGCTGCCGGGCTGGTGGCCTGAAGGATGAACCACTTGTCCATCACCAGACCATCCTGATGCCACTTGTCGTCGTACTCCTGCATCAGCGCATCGCGGCACGGTAGCTCGGCGGCAACGCTTGCGGCCAGCGCGGCCAGGGCATCCGTCATGTTATCGGCTTCGTGGTACTGCTTGCTGACCAGCGTGTTCGCCAGCTCTGCCTCACCAAACGCCAGATAGCGCAGGCAGGTATTGCGCAGGGAACGTTTACCGATATCCGCATGTTCCACCCGATACCCGTCCAGCTTGTTGGCGTTGTAAATGACGAGGAACTCATCTGCCAGTTCGGTCGCCAGCGTGCGGGTCAGCGCTTCACGCACGGCGACGATGGCAATCGGGTCGATGATGTCAAACAGCTCGGCGATTTCAGTCGCAGAAGGCAGCGTTAAAATTTCAGCCGCCAGCGCCGGGTCAATGTTCTCATCCAGCAGGATGGCACGGAACGCGTCTGCCACATGAACCGGCAGCGTCAGCGGCTGGCCCTGCTGGTAACGGTTGACGTTCAGCTTGATGTAGGTCGCCAGCAGACTTTGTGCGGCATCCCAGCGCGAGAAATCGTTGCGCGCGTGACGCATCAGGAACGTCAGCTGCTGATCGCTCCACTTGTATTCGAGTTTCACCGGCGCGGAGAACTCGCACAGCAGGGCAGGAACGGGCTGGAAATAGACGTTATCGAAGATAAAGGTCTGCTCTGCCTGGGTCACGTTCAGCACGTTATGCACCGGGTGGCCGCCCTTCTGTAACGGGATCACGTTGCCTTCGTTGTCGTATAGCTCAACGCTGAACGGAATGTGCAGCGGATGTTTCTCTTCCTGCTCGGCCGTTGGCGGCGTGCGCTGGCTGATGGTCAGCGTGTACTGCTCGGTTTCCGGGTTGTAGTCGTCTTTGACCGTCACAATCGGCGTACCGGCCTGGCTGTACCAGCGGCGGAAATGAGACAGATCGACGTTAGAGGCGTCCTCCATCGCCTGGACGAAATCGTCGCAGGTGGCCGCACTGCCGTCGTGACGCTCAAAGTAAAGCTGCATCCCTTTCTGGAAATTCTCTTCGCCCAGCAGGGTGTGGATCATACGGATAATTTCAGCGCCTTTTTCATACACCGTCAGGGTGTAGAAGTTATTCATCTCAATGACTTTATCCGGGCGGATCGGGTGCGCCATTGGGCTGGCATCTTCTGCAAATTGCAGACCACGCATGGTGCGCACGTTGTTGATGCGGTTCACCGCCCGCGATCCCAGATCGGAGCTGAACTCCTGATCGCGGAAGACGGTTAAGCCCTCTTTCAGGCTCAGTTGGAACCAGTCGCGGCAGGTGACGCGGTTCCCGGTCCAGTTATGGAAATATTCGTGGCCGATAACGCGTTCGATATCGAGGTAATCTTTATCCGTGGCGGTATCGGTACGCGCCAGCACGTATTTAGAGTTAAAGATGTTAAGACCTTTATTCTCCATCGCGCCCATGTTGAAGAAATCGACTGCAACGATCATATAGATGTCGAGGTCATATTCGAGGCCAAAGCGCGTTTCATCCCACTTCATGGAGTTGATGAGGGAGGTCATTGCCCACGGTGCGCGGTCAAGGTTGCCACGGTCCACGAACAGCTCCAGCGCGACTTCACGGCCAGAGCGCGTTTTAAAGGTGTCGCGCAGGACATCGAAATCTCCCGCCACCAGCGCAAACAGATAGCAGGGTTTCGGGAACGGATCCTGCCACTGTACCCAGTGACGGCCATTCTCCAGTTCCCCTTCACCAATCCGGTTGCCGTTGGAAAGCAGGTACGGGTACAGCGTTTTGTCGGCAATAATTTTGGTGGTAAAGCGCGCCAGGACGTCCGGGCGATCCAGATACCAGGTAATGTGGCGGAAACCTTCGGCTTCACACTGGGTACACAGGGCTACGCCTGACTGGTAAAGTCCTTCCAGCGCGGTATTGGCGGCAGGGCTAATTTCATTCACGATGCGCAGGGTAAAGCGTTCCGGCAGGTTGTCGATGACCAGCTGGTTGCCTTCTTCTTTATAGTCTGACCAGGCTTCATCGTTAATATGCAGGGAAACCAGCGTCAGGTCTTCACCATCCAGACGCAGCGGCACGGCTGTCGCGCTCTGGCGCGTCACCTGGCTTACCGCCGTCACCACGGTTTTTGTGGCATCCAGGTCGAAAGTCAGATCGATATCGCTTATCAGGTATTCCGGCGCACGATAGTCGTGGCGGTATTTAGCTTGTGGCTGTTGTGTCATAGAAAACCTTATGCATCGTTTGTCGAGTAACGATTCAATATATTCCTGTTGTGTAAAACGCGCTATGCAGAATGTTCATCTTTTCAGGCACAACGCCCTTTTTAGCTACATTTTTATAATATGAACTCATAGTTTTTAAAATCGATAAAGATCGTCCAGGAGCGCTTTAAACAAGGGATGAGCGACATCGAGATAAAGCTTGATTAACGAACTTTAACGAACTTCACAGACCCCTTTTGCCCCACCCATGCCCCACAGATAATTTTAGCCAACCTCAGGCAGCATCGTCCCTGCATGCCAAAAAAGCAGCGTGCTCACCCGCAGTAAGTTCCCAAAAATTTAAAAACAAATGGTTCATGCCTTGACAGACAAAACCGCCAAAGCAAAAATACTGTATATTCAAACAGTGATTGACGGAGCACGTATGTTCGTAGAACTGGTTTATGACAAGCGAAATGTTGAAGGGCTCGAAGGGGCCAGAGAAATCATTCTGGCAGAGCTGACGAAACGGGTGCACCAGATTTTCCCTGACGCAGAAGTGAGGGTTAAGCCTATGCAGGCGAACGCCTTAAACAGTAACGCCAGCAAAAGTGATCGTGAAAAACTGAACCGAATGCTGGAGGAAAGGTTCGAAGAGTCAGATTGTTGGCTGACTTTTGATTAGCCGCCCCCACTTGAAAAAAACACCTTAGACACTACATCTAGGGTTGAAAAATGAAAAACACCACTAACTAGTATTTTTTGATGTGCAGATAAAGCATTTCTGAATTTTCCGCTATCCAACGTTGTTTTTCAGGTAATAATGCCATCCAATTTTAAGTGACTGATGACTAGAAACTTATTAATATGTACTAAAGTTTACCTATGCGGTAAACTGAGCAGAAGATAACTGTTAATTTACACAGCACAAGGAGGCAAAAAAATGGCTTACTCTGCTACTGCTGTTGCTAATGCCTTCATTGAAAAAGCCACTAAAGGCGAGTTAAGTGAGCTAACACCAATGAAGCTCCAGAAGCTGCTGTTTTATGTACAGTCTTGGCATCTGCGACTTTACAACGAACCTTTAATTGATGATTTTTTTGCGAAGTGGCGCTATGGGCCAGTGATCCCTTCCCTTTACCACGAAGTTAAAGGGTATGGCTCTCGTCCGATTAGTTCGCTTATCAGCACGGTAGTTAACACTAACCCTGGCTTCGCTGTCGTAACCCCTCGTGTTTCAGATGATGATTTGCGAGCTAAAGTACTCATAGAGAAAATATGCTCTGTTTATGGGCCGCTTAAAGGTACTCAGTTGTCACATCTCACTCATTTACCAGGTACTGCCTGGTCATTAACTGAGTCAGAAGGTGATGTGATTAGCAATAATCTAATGAAAGAAAACATCAAGTAAGGTTGAACATTTGGCCGCATCTTTAGATGACATTAGACTTGATCAACCTGCCTCAGAAATTCCGGAGCGTCAAGATGCCGCAGACGCTCCTGAATTCAATCAGCCTTCTATAAATGATCAACTAACCATACAGCTCATCGAAGATAAAAAAGCAGATCGAGCATTGCGCGAGCGATTTGGCGATAAAGCATACAAAGTAGTAAGAAAAACGCTTTATGGATGGTGCTGGTTGTTAGCAATTTATGCAGCCATAAAGTTCCGTTACGACAAAGAAATTTTCAGTGAAAACGTCTTGATAGCCATTACATCTGCCGTAACGCTGAATGTCTTCGCAGCATTTCTTGGCGTTATTCGCGGACTATTCCCATCCACAAAGCCAACTAAAGAATAACCGAAAGCAACTCCAGCACCAGTTCCTTCTATTCTGTTTCCGGCATGTTAAGCATCCGACACAGCTTTTTAATCACGTCCTTCTGTCGCCTCGTAAACGCCACATCAGCTGCAACCTTCCGCTCTTTGTCCCTGAGCTTGGTTGGTTCGACTTTCACTGCTTAAAAATACCTAGCAATCTTCTTTCGTTAGGAGATACGTTGACCTGGGCCTAATGCTGACCCGGTAGGCTTTGAGCCTATCGACAAGAATCACTGAGGAGCGGTATCAATTGAGATACCGATAAGTTCGCGAATTACCTTTGGGCTATTTATTAACTTTCACAACTGAAAACTCAAATCCATTTCAGCACCATTACATATTTATACTTGTAAAGCATTGGACCAGACGTTGACATTCTCAATCACAATCAAGAGATTCTTGCTTCAACGGAAGTTGAATTAACCTTCCTCCACAAGCAGAAACGACATGCCCTGCCGCTTAAAACTCATCTCATAGTACAACTATCATCACGGAAAAAACCGTTACAAGAGCTTACTCTACCGGCGAATAATTTCACCACCCAGCCATTCTTGTTTGTATATCAACTGCCTGACAAATTCGTATCTCATACTCAAAGTGTTATCATTCTTGTCAGACACAGAATCCATCAAGTTCACAACCTCAACAACTGCGTGATTTTTACAAATTGCCGTGGTGGCTTTGTGGATGTTATCGAGTCTTATCCTTGCTGACTTTAATATTACACTGTCAATTTTACCTTTGGTTTTTAGCCAATTATTGCTGTGTTTTTTTCTTCTGGCCAGTATCTTATTAAGACGAACTAACTTTTTCTTTTCTTCCGCTTGGTAAGTATTAGCCCCGCCAACCCTGGTCGACAGATGAACACTATTCTCATTATTAAGTACAATTGTAGTTTTGATATCAGAGGGGTGTATTGGATCAGGGACAGTATGCTCTGTATTAAAACTGATATACCACTTCCCGTGCTTCATGGAAATGGTTACGTTTTTTAAATCACCAATGATTTCACGGCTCTTGCGGTACTTTACCCAGCCGACTTTAGGGAGAGATACCAGTTTCTTTTCTTGATCTACTCTAACCCTTTGACACGGAATGCGGAAAGAATCATGCCGACCTTTCTTTTTAAACTTTGGATATTGTGCTTTCCCTGTGAAAAAATTTCTGAATGCCCTGTCTAAATCTCTTAACGATTGCTGCAAACACTGAGACGGGGCCTCTTTCAACCAGGAAAGGCTCTCTTCATGCTTCCATTCAACCAATTCAGAAGCCAGCTGATTGTAGCCTATGAATTTTTTACCAGAACGGTAATTCTCGTTAAGAAGAGCAAGGCCTTTGTTGTAAACAAAACGACAGGAACCAGCAAAGGCCAAAAAGTCAGATAACTGGCTTTTATTAGGTTCGAGCAAAAATTTGAACGCCTGTTTTTTAATCACAAAAAAGACCTAATAAAACGGAACAGAACTACTCAAATACTAAATTACTGTAAGAGCTTTGATTGATGGATTTAACTACTTTTAAAGCTCTTATTCAGCCAATAAAAAGCCCCACATATATGGGGCTTTGACACTTAATATAAAATTAGCCTTGCAGCAGAGACAGAACCTGCTGAGGAACCTGGTTAGCTTTGGACAGTACGGAGTTACCAGCCTGCTGGATGATCTGCGCTTTTGACATGTTGGACACTTCGGTCGCATAGTCGGCATCCTGAATACGGGACTGCGCTTCAGACAGGTTAGTAGTGGTGTTGTTCAGGTTGGTGACCGCAGAGCTCAGACGGTTCTGAATAGCACCAAGTGAAGAACGGAACTGGTCTACATCTGAAATTGCTGCATCCAGAGCAGCTAAAGGATCCGCGGTTTTGGTCACAGAGTTGTCGTCAACAGCGTCACCACCTGTCGTAACGACTAATTTGCCTTCAGTATTAGTTGCAGCATCGTCAGCAATATCTACCTTCGCATAAGTGCCATCATCTTTCTTGTATGCATAGGCGGTAGCATCACCCTTTGTTGTGTATTTCAACAACTCAACCTGTTTGCCTTCTCCGTCAACAATATTAGCAGCAGAAACGCTTACATCATCACCGTCAGCATTTTTCACCGCAAGGGAGGTTACTTTCTCGTATCCACTTGCAACATTGAAGTCGTTCAGCTTAAGTGATGTGGAATTAATTTCTTTCAGATCAATTGTGATAGTCTGGCCATCATTTGCACCAACCTGAATGTTCATTTTTCCGTTTTTCGCCAGCACGTTGACGCCGTTGAACTGAGTTTGATCGGAAACGCGGTCGATTTCCTCAAGACGGGATTTGATTTCATCCTGAATTGAAGAGAGGTCTGAGTCAGAGTTGGTTCCAGTCGAAGCCTGAACGGTCAGCTCACGAATACGCTGCAAGTTGTTGTTGATTTCAGACAGAGCGCCTTCAGTGGTCTGCGCCAGAGAGATACCGTCATTGGCGTTACGCGCAGCCTGAGTCAGGCCTTTGATGTTAGAGGTGAAGCGGTTAGAAATTGCCTGACCCGCAGCATCATCCTTCGCGCTGTTGATACGCAGACCAGAAGACAGTCGCTCGATAGAAGAAGACAGTGCAGACTGGTTCTTGTTGATGTTGTTCTGAGTGATCAGCGAGAGACTGTTGGTATTGATGACTTGTGCCATGATAGTAATTCCTATTTGACTGAACTTAATTTAAGTATACGGCTTCCACCATTAGGCTCCTGCGCCGCTATGTTCACTATCGGCAAAGTACTCTGGACCTTTAGAAGAAAAAGTGAAAAATCGTCCCCATCTACTTTCAGACACCAAGCGAAAGAGGACTGTATGCTTGTGATGCATTGTGATAAGTTCGTTCCCCCCTCAACCCACCACGATAAAGCCACATAATTCAATATGTTGAGCGTCGTAAGTAAACTATCTCGTTTGACAGGCCGGCTCCCTCTTCTAAACCTCTAATCTCTTCATTTCTCAGCACTCAACAAGCCAACATAACCCCATGCTCCGATGATAAGACCTATACAAGGCAAAAATGCTTAGCTACCTCATCGGACGCCACCTTGGTTTATCTGTCTTTTTTAGTAGGTGTTTGTAAGATGGTTTTACATTACATTTATTCTCTGTCTAATACATGATCCGGAGATTTGTTCAATGAATGTTTCAGCCCGTTTTGTTATAGTCTTAAACCTTGCATGCGCTGCTTTATTATTCACTCTGCTCAATGCCCGGTTTGATTTATTCTGATCAGGTCTCATTTTACTTACTTGAAATCCCACTAAGGTTCATCCAAGTACATTCCTTACATCTAATCGAGGAATAAATCGACAATCAGCAGGCAGAATAAAGGCTTGCTAAAGGATGTAATCATAGGCCATGGCCCTATCTTTCCATAAACAGCAGGGTATGTAGTGTATGCCCCCCGTCCAACTAGTTCATTCCGGTCACCCTTAAAGCACTTTTCATGGTGATATTTTTCCCTGTTACATATTTGGATGCTTGTTTTAAGGCATTATTCATTGCTATTACAGTCACAGGCTTAGCTAGCCCTTTAACTCGATTCGATCTACTCTGGAAAACATAAATATCAGAAGGATTGCAATCCTTTCTGTGCGCAAATAATTTAGAAATCATTAAATTTAATCTAATTGTTCGTGGCTCAAACCTTGGTGTTCCAGCCAAGTGCAGCATGTCACCTTCTATATCGGAATATCTAATAGTAATAACCCTGCTGCTTTCAGCACGGAGAGAAAATAATGTTAACCATAAGTCTGCCCATGTTGGTGAGATCTTAGACAACCCAAAGTGAATAGCCCTGAACTCTTCAGGTGTAATAGAATCTGTTTTTGCCATGAATACCGCCAATGCTCAACCCAACCGCTTACCAATATTTCAACAACTTTATTACATTCCTTCAATGCTTTATTACGAAAATTGGATTAAATGTTTAAAATTTTTTCCTCTGCCCCCTACCGCGCTGGAAATTTCTTATAGAGGGTGCACACCGCCACATCATAGATGATCGCTACCTGCTTCCTTTCCACCCCGTTTGCAATCAGACGCCCTGCCTGCGCCCGTTCTTGCATACGACAGGCGGCGGTTTATTTTACGAAGCAGGTTCCTGTAAGACCGCTTCACTCGATTCTTTCTGGCGTTTATTCCAGACGCTATCCTCTGGCATATCGAGGCGCACGTCGATCCAGCTGTTGGCCGGAACATCCATAGGAGCCCCTTTTGTTTTGACGATCTCCCCTTCATCGCTCAGCATGTATTTCCGCTTAAAAAGCCGAATCGTCAGCCCACCGCTTTCTGTCTGCTCTGCTTCAACAACACCCAGTTCTCCCATTCCACCCGGGTCCATTGGCGGCAACAATTGCCAGCCTTCTGATGCCAGGCCAGCCGAGCCGATAAGAACATACACCCCAACATCCAGCCGCGAGATTTTGATCCCTTCAGCCTCGGCGTTCGCCGTACCGCAGCCGCACCAGGTGAAGCCTACTTCGTCAACATCGGTACGCTGGTTCTCTTCCTGAGATTTAACGATTCTGGCGATCGGTGATGCAGCTTTAAGCGTTCCGTCGCTGGCTTTCGTTGTGTTCTGCGTCGAATAAAGGGTATGCGTCGTGGAGAACCCGACGTTAGCATTGCCCTGAATTGTTCCATTACCCTGACGATACTTGAGCCCCTGAGAGGTTGAGGCAAGCTGCCACGACACATAGCCACCACCTGACGGATCATGCCACCCACGTAGCGTTAGCATGCCCGTATATGTATCTACTCCACTACCTCCTCCCCACGCATTGCCACCGGACTGAATACCGAAGGACATACCGAGAGGATATTGGGCTATAGCGTCGTAAGAGGCGAGACTGCGATAATCGCGATGACATTGCGCCATTACAGCTGCTCCGCCCAGATACGCCCACCCCGGAGAGAACTGGTCATCAACGTTTCTTGTAGCGCTGTTTCCCAAACCGAGGTTTGTGCGACCACCTTCTGCCGTTGTTGACCCGGTCCCGCCCTGGTTAACAGGAACCGCCCCGTTCGTTTTTGTGGCAACTGTATTAACCATGTACTGCCATGACGGACCGGTGAATGAAGAACCGTCCGGGAGCGTAACGGTTATATTTCCCGATGCACTGAATAACCGCTGCCAGTTCTGTTTGTCATAGTTCAGGCCGCGCAGGGCTTCTGCGCTTTGAGCCACCAGCGCAGCAGTAACAAGGTTCATCGCAACGCGCGGCACTGCATACCATGCAGCGCCGCCCTGCGTTGGTCCGGTATAGTTACTGACCAGCGTCAGGGAGGTATTGCTGTTCACCGTTTTGATGGCGAGCGTATAAGGGATGCCGCCAACCGTCACAACAATAAAATCGCCGACGGCCAGCTCGGTGGTAAAGGCGGTACCGCTGCCTGTTACCGCGGCTGAATTATTTGTCAGAGTCAGTGTTCCTGCGGACATAGTTGCTCCTTTGAAGCAATAAAAAACCCCGCCGGAGCGAGGTTCAGTAAGTTAGAAGTCGTTAAACGTACATATCGGGAATGACCGGGAGTGAAATAGGCGTACCGCTGCAGGTTTTGAACCATCATCGACAACCACCACCAGCGCACCGGCCGGCAGGTGCATCATGTGCTGTTCAAGCGCTCGTTTCAAAACGTCGGCGCGCTGGTGTGTCGTTATTGCAATACCGATCCGCGATGAAATGATGCTGGCAGGCGCATACGGGACACCATCAATAGTGACCTGCATAATTTTCCTCTGGGAAGTTTATTAATTATCTTATTCGTAATAATGGATGGTCTGACGATAGCAATGGATGATGTTGATAGTTAATCACTAGGGAAGTAGAACAAATCTAAGTTAAACTACTGGTCTGATATGTATAAATTAATGATACATGTCATTATTTTTGCGAACCAAACCAACAATAAGGTCATTTATGAAAAAGTTAATTATGGTAGCTCTGGTTGCCGCAGCTGTTTCTGGCTGCGCTCAACAATCATTTTCAGTAAACAAAGGCATAACGACTACGCCACAGCAAGTTACGACACATCATTTCTTCGTTAGCGGGATTGGTCAATCCAAGCAAATTGATGCTGCTCAGGTTTGCGGTGGTGCTGATAAAGTTGTTCGTACTGAAGTTCAACAGACTTTTGTGAATGGGTTGCTGGGATTTGTCACCTTCGGCATCTACACCCCTCGTGAAGCACGCGTCTATTGCGCGAAGTAATATTTCATAGCAATTGAAACTGATAATCCTCTAGCCCCCTAACAGGGGCTTTTTTACATCTGGTTGATAAAACAATTATCAAGCCCACCAGCAGGTGAGCTTTGTAATGGCTACGAATCCACCGCGTTATGCAGTGCTTCCTGACTGGCAATATGCTCGTAACGAGAAACCGTCTTTCCGTTCTGGTTCATCACGTAGGCGACCTCGCCGGGTTTCAGGAATACATTTTTGTCCATTCCCGATACCGCGATGCTCTGCTGCCCCGGATTGAACCCTACACTCAACCCGCAATGAATATCTTCACCGCCACCTGGCGACATTACTTTTACTGTTAACATGCTTCTTCTCCTGCTTCTTCTGGGAATAAAAAAGGCCGCCCATTGGCAGCCTTTTGACGTTAGAGATGTTACTTATGAGGTATGACATGGTTTACAGCAGTAGTAACACCCGTTTGATTTTGTATAATGCTTCTTAGCTTCCGTGACAGCTGGACGACATGTGTCGAAGATACCAAGGTAAATGCGATTCTCTGTCGCAGGCATAAATGCGCATCCTGTAACGTGTACCTCGTGGTCGCCGTTTGCCTGAGCATTTTTATTGACGTAATAGAACTGTCCCATTTTTAAAATCCCAGAGTGACGCTGCTTCTTGCAGCACCTGAGATGTTAATAATCTTGTAGCTTCAAAGTTACGATATATCCTTAAACTTTGAGCGAGTTCACTTTAAACACTGCTCACGCTAGTACTCAGTGAATGCCTGCTGTAATGCCTTAGCCCAACTTAGCGCGCACCAGAGCATCTTTGGCTTCAAGCAGCTTGCGTAAGCCTGTTGACTTTTCCGCGCTGTCTGGCATGGTTTCGTCCATCAGTGCCGCGAGATCACCGATTGGCTTACTCACTTCTTGTAGGTGCGCAGGTAGATGCTGATACGCAAAATACTTCATGATTGGAGATGACATTATTTACCCTCGGTTAGTAAAAAGCCCCGCTTACGCGAGGCTGGTATTGATTTGGGTAATGGCAATCAATCTTCTTTTTTGATCACCACTTCCTGCGGTCGCATCTGCTGGATCGCCCGAACGATACAGTAAGGAATTACTGCCCAGGCAACTCCCATGGCGGCCCCTGCTGCTTGCTGAGGCGCGCTGACAGCGCCGAAAACCCCAACGATACCTTGAACAAAGCCAATAGCCCCGAATACAACACAAATAGCCCAGAGGATCTTCATCAACCTAACTCCTTTTATTAACGAGCCATTAGGATAATTCTGAATGCCGTTTAGTAAAGCTTTATTGCATGAATTGCCGGAACTTATCGTACCGCTTATAGCGACAACCATTATCAAGCCCACCAGCGGGTGTGCTTTGTAATGGCTACTTCATCAGTGATGCGGCGTATTCAATCAGGTAAAGCTTCGGAGCCAGCCAGATTTTTAGCCAGTCAAAGTTGAACCAGAATCCGGCAAACATAATGATAGAAGCCAATGCTCCGCAGACTATGTACAAAAAAGCAAAGAAATCTGCACCAGAGTATCCTTCCGCTATTACCCATGCTTTCTTAACCGTCAATAAGAATCCCATTACCGTCAGAATCGCTACCGCCTGAAACATCAGGCTACTTACTGCATTCCATATCAGCAGTTGATGAATAACATCAGGAACCTGAGCCTGACTGAATGAAACCGCTGCATCAACGCCATTACTTGCTTTCTGCAACAGCTCAGAAAGAACTTTGTTTGCCTGTTCGTTCACTACTTCTCCTTCTGGCAGTTAGCCTGCCACGCTTTGTTATGTGTCAGGATGTCTTTTTTCGTCTGGCGGTCCAGAACATCCCAGTCGTGATCCGTTCCGTATATGGGTTTAACCCAGTCGCAAGCCGTGTCCACTACCTCAACCTTTACGGGTCCAGTTTGTGCGCAGCTCACGATCAACATCGTCGCCAGGCATATGGTTAACAGTCTGCTGTACATTGCTGGCCTCTTTCGTTGCTTCAACACGGCGCTCTGCTACTGCTTCAGTGGCGGCGGCCTTCTCTTCAGTGCGTTGCTGATCGGCTTTAGCTTCCGCTTTGCTGGTGCCGCGGATATGGCCCAGGCCAAAAGCGCCTGCAATGGCGGAAATGACCAGTGCGGCCAGCCCTATTATCGTTTCGATACCCACATTCACCTCACACCAGAACGGATTTCGCCAGGTTAAACAGCGCGCGGCGTTTATCCAACCCGTTTCTGCCGCCATTGATAAGAAGCGTCACGCGCTCCACGTCGCCGGAATGAAGCAGGCAACCGCGAGACGAATAGAACCATGCAGCTGAGCGCGCGGCGTATTCATCCTGTTCAAGCAGCTCCGGGTGGGTAACAAGGTCCAGTTTCAACGCCTGGCCACAACTGCGATAGTTGCTCAGGCCGGTAATCTGTTTCAGCCCGCGACCGCGATATTTCCAGCCATCACCGGCAACCTGATTGCCCAGGTGTTCTTTTCCCCACTCACCGCCGTATACCAGATTGGCGATCGCTTTCTGGTTTGCCGGTTGCGTTGCTGTTCTGCCAAGAGCTGCTGCCTGCTGTTGCGTGATGCGGTGGCTACCGAACGTCGGTACCAGGTTTTCAACCGCGTAATTCAGGTTCTCCACTAGTCGGGTAAATCTGGTGCTTTCATGCCCCATCTGGGCAATAAACATGGCCTGATCGAGCGGTGCGGTGATGCCGTATTCCTTCATAGCGGCGTCGATATGTGGAAACCAGCGCGCAGCTAACCCGGCGCTGATACCAGCCGCCCTCTGAAATTGTGTTTGGTTCATTAGTGCCTCAGACGATCAACCAGCCGCGCCATATTTCCACGAACCTTCAGGATGGCGGCGAAGATAAGAATGTTTGCGACCACCACCAGCCAGCTGGAATCACGATAAAGGCCGAAGATGAACTGCAAGGGGATCGCGGCGTAAACCAGCACGGTTATATACGCCAGGACAGAAATAAAGGGGCGATGCCGGGCGCCATGTCGCTGGTAAAACATCAGCACGATGACGATGGCCGCACAAATAAACGCATTAAAGACTGCTGACGGGTCAATTACCATTTCCCCCTCCCCCACGTAGCCGCGAGAAAAACTTGAACACGTTGTTCAGGTCCTGGTTGTTAAGATAAGTGAGGATTTTTATACACAGGGCAGACAGAATCACTGCACCCAGTGCATCCAGCGGTTTTTCATAGTGCGAAGCTGCATTTAGCAGTGAGCCAATAAGTCCCGCCCCAAGCACCCCAACGATAAACGACGTCAGGAAATATGCTGCCAGTCGGGCGCGGGACAGGTTTGTGGCTGTCGCGACGTAGAACACCGCACCACCAAACGCCCCGAACACCACACCAAAATCTGTATGAGTAAAGACGCCGTACAGGACTGAACCCAGCAGGCCGCCGCCGAGAACAGCGCCGGTGCCGGTTAATGGATCGGACATTAAGCCCCCTCTTATTGCTGTGATCCCTCTCAGGAAATTTGAGGGGAATAAAAAAAGCCCGCTCGCGAGAGCAGGCTAAAGTGATGATTATCACAAGAAGGTAGAAAGGAGATCATCCGAAAGACAGGTAGTGACGTCCGGGTATCGAGGCCGATTCACTGATGGTTCAGGAGAACCATCTGCCAGCGGATATATCCCCTTCTTCTTTAGCGTAGCCGTAACTTCGGGAAACGAGCAAAAAAAAACCTGCTGTTTAAAGCAGGCTCTCAAGGAATTATCAATTCGATATTATTGTTATCGTGGTGCCGGGTGCCTCCCGGTGAGAATTACTCCAGCAAACATTCCCGCGTCTGAGAGGTTTCCTTTTCAGGTAACTGCTGGAACGCCCCTCCGCATAGGGGGATTCACCACAATAAAAAAATAGCGCATAAATCAGAGTTGAGAAACTTCCTCGCTTAACGAATTGGACACTGGTCCGCCATCGAGGATTCGAACCCCGAACCACAGAGGTAGAAGCTCCGTGCTCTTTCCAGTTGAGCTAATGGCGGAAAAAAAAGACCAGCATTGGGTTGCTGGTCATGGGTCATGCAGTTGTCTCTGCGAAGTTGGTGTATCCCCACCAAGTGTTATCAGTATCGAGAGCATTATCGAATGCCAGTTTACTATAGCACCGAAGAAAAAATTCACTCTGTCAAAGGCCATCAGAAATGACCTTTTGCAAAGTGTTATTTACTGGGTTTAAACAGGGGCCAGAGTAAAGCAATTACCCCGGCTACCAGCACGCCATCAGCAAGGATGGACATCATTTTGCTGGTAAAGTCGATGGCAACCACCAGGAACAACAAAACTCCGGCGGCTGCCCAGCGCAGTTTTCCGATCACAGGTACTGATCCAGTGGAAGTTGCAGCGCCTGAGCAATTTTCTTGAGCTGCTTCTCTTCTTCTTCCCCGATGCCGTCATTGTCAGCGACATCAAGGCACAGGCAAAGAACATCAACAGCATCGTTTGTACCGGAAACGTCAGCCAGTTCGCGCAGCGCCTGAGCATTAGCAGAGCGCGGCGAAGCTTCATAGCGAGCACGAATATTGCTACTCATCTGTGCGATCTCACCAGCGAACGGTGCGAAAGCAGGCAATGCTGAAATGGTTTTTTCCAGAGTGGCATTTCTTTCGCGTCGCATGTGCCGTCGGCATACGCAATGGAGTAAGCACCCCACACCGTAGCTTCAACCGCGTCGCGGTTTTCCATTTTCTTAACTTCGACAACAGCTTTACGTGCTTTCTTTTTGAAGATACCGAACATAGTGACTTTCCTTTTAGCGGGTGAGCCAGCGCTCAGGAATGATCAGCCCACAGAGACAGTCACACCGACCGTTCCCTATGGCTCACCCCTGAAAGGCTCTGTGGTTGAATTGCGCCGAGCGTGGCGCGAAGAATTTCGGACATAAAAAAACCCGCAACGTGGCGGGCTTTTAGAGGTTAATTATCTACAGGCGCTATACTCCATAATCAGAAGCATACAGGACAGTTTTATGCAAAGTCAACACTAACGTGCAAAAAAGTGTCGCCATTTGTTCCGATCATATTAATAAGTTGTTGCCTTCTCAAATTCTACTGCCGCGTGACGCTCCCACTGGCGCAGCGTGTCCACCAGCATTTCATAAAAGGGTTTCCAGTTGCGTGACCATGAGGACTGATGGAGGTCCGGGAGACGCTTCAGAATGGCACGGTGTACCGTCGCCGAGGAGATAGCAGAGAAGCCATTACCAGAGCAACGTTCACAGGTTTTGAAAACCGGTGCGCCACGTTCTTTGGTCGCTTTGCGATCCAGCACTTCACCTTTACCGCCGCATCTGCACCGCGCAAGGATTACCTTTTTCCCTCCGCAGGTTTCGCAAACCCTTTTCACCAGCTCATTTTTAATTTTCGGGGCCACCACTTCGGCACCGTCATCGTCGAAGATACCAGGATGTTTAACCACATCCTCATTCCCGGAGATAAAACCGGTACCGCTGCAACTGTGACATGTCACGCTGGTAGCCGCCGAACGGGAGTAATCAGCAAAGGCAAACTGCGCCAGCGTCAACATGCATGCTCCGAGCTTGTCGCCAGCGGCTTTGCGGACATTTTTAGGAGCGTTTTTGATAGCAACCTGCGCCAGCGCCTGAACTGCGAGCTGTTCATCTGTTTTGCTGATGCCGGACTTGCCGAAGAAAGCAGCCAGGCCGAAGCGTGCACGGCTGCTGGTGGTACCAATCGCCGCCATAACATCAGTGCCGGTGAGCCAGGCATTTGATATCCACGCCAAGCTTAAAGCAGCAAATTCACACTGGATTTATTTACGAGCTGCACAGCCTCATCAGAATGATTTTGATTACGAATTTAACACAACTTTTATTGATGGTTTGGAATTCGCTATCTACGAACGTGTAGATAATTATTTTGTTCTGGTTGATTTCTTCAAGTCTTATGAAGAAGCATGTGATGATGCTAAAAAAATCATAGATGACCATCCTGATATTAAAAAAATGTTTTCTGTTAGCTAACTAACCAATTAATTAACCAACTCAATTAATCAAAATTAACACCTTTTAGGGTGGGGAAAAACTCACCCTGAGGAAATGAAAATGAAAAATTCCGTCGCAGTTAATCAGCCAGTTAAAACGCCTCAAATGCTGTTCGGATCTGACAACATCAATGACTATGGCAACCGCGTACAAAGCTGCCGGATGGAAGGTGATTCAATGCAGCCGACCATCGAACCATGTGAGGTTGTGGCTTTCGTTGATTGCGGTGGACGTGCGCTTACCTCTGGCATTTATGTTTACACAATGGATGCTTTTGGTCGCCCATGTCTTTTCATTAAGAGAATTGAGCCATTAGCTGATGGCTCATTAAAAATCATTTCTGATAACCATCATTACGAAACTTTCACCCTTAATACCGATGAACAGAAAGAAATCAAAATTCACGGTCGGGTGGTGGCTTCTTTGGCTGTGAGTCGCTTCGTATGACTTTCATCATTGATAAATCGGCATATAGAACAGCATGCCTTTATGCGGCCTGCGGTTACGAGGTAATCGCTCGTCTTTATCTTAAAAAAGCATATGGTCGGTAATTATGAGCTTATTAAAAAGGCAAGACATTCAGGTTGTGAACATCAAAACCGAGCAACTGGCTGGTTTATCGCAAACATTATTTGAATATCACGACAAACTGGACCATTTCCAACTTAAAACTATTTGCTCTCTTGTTTATGACATTGCTGGCGAAATTCATGATTGGACCGAAAAAGAAGAGGAAATTGTTATGAGCTTAGAGGAGGAGGCTCGCCGCAATGGATAAATTAATCGAGACATATCGCCGCCGAATTTTAAAAGCAGCGTTATTACGCCACCAGCGTAAAACAGGCAGTAACTGCCTTGTTATTAAGCTCAATAAAGGCGGCATTAACACGGTCGAGTTAACAGAGATTCTTCTCGATGGATTATTGAGAAAATTCGAAAGGCTTGCGATCAGTGAGTACGGGAATGTCGAAGGCGTAAAAGCTATCAAGGGAATTTACAGCAGCGCTGTTGATGTTAATGGCAGCGGTGAATTCCTTACGGATAGCGGGAAGGAGTTAATCGACGAGCTCATTTCTGAGCTGGTTGAGTTCGTCAAAAAACAAAAAGTGGAGGCTCCGAAAACGGAGGGTCATGAAATGGGGGGATCTGATGGCACTTACAGCGATACGAATTCCTGAGTGGGTTCACCTCAAAGCAGTACACGTTTTAAGCCAGTTCAGGGCAAGGCGCATTCACCCCTGCCGAATGCACGGCTCCGGGAATTTGAGCCTCAAAGTTAACCATCGCTGGCGGCTACTCTCCCGCGATGGCGGCAAGAACTGGGAAGTAATGAGTCACGAACGATACAGCAAAGTTAAGGACCGGAAATGAAAGATAAACGCACCGTAAGCATGATTGACCTGGCATTACAGAAACACGATACGCCAGTTGGCCCACTGTTCGTAGCAGTACGTCACGGTCGTATCAAAAAATGCTTCACGCGAGATACGGCGATCCGCTATCTGGCTTTCTTCATGACCACCGAGGCTTTTGAGCGTTCAGGTTTTCCGCAGCATCACCCGCGAGTGCGTATTGATCGCGATGATATGGAGGTATGGCGAGACGGGGAAACAAAGGCTGAGTATCTGGCCGCCCACCAGCGTTGTGTTCGCCGTCTGCGTCGTATCCTGGCGCGCAAGCGAGAAATGGAAAAATGGTGTGAAAAATGGGACGCGATGCACGAGCGTTACGTCAAAGAAGTAGATGCATTGCAAGCCATCAAACCAGAAGGAGTGCATTAATGGTTGATTCAAGCTTTACCCCAGAGCCTACATCATCCGGCATCCGTTTTGGTAACCGAGTTATTGGTTATTCAGTTGCGGTTCGCCAGCTCGACAACGGTAATTATGACAAACGAATTCCGGATGGACTTGAACTGTTGGCTTGCATTATGGAAGGGATTGAAAGCGGCTGGTTTAACCCGGGCATCGAGAAAGAAATCATTCTTTGGCGCTGGATGCTGGTTGCCGTCTTTATTGCGGAAGAGCAGGAAAAGAACGGGACCTGTGAGGTGGCCAACGATTCAGGAGGTTTCGACAAAGCAGTTATCTACTCCGGCCAGCACGGTTCAATCAGTATTTATCCTGCGCCAGAGCGATTCGCACTTGCTAATCATGTGGAAGGTATTGCCATTGAGAAATACGGCCAGGAGCTTGGTCAGCAGATGGCTCTGCGCATGTACAAGGGCATGTTAGCGGAAGACGAAGTGCAGGGGCTTCAGCTGTCACAATTTGGCCGGGAGGGTTTTAATTTGCTGCACGACAGTTTCATCGAACAGATTCAGAAAGAAGGCATGCCTGACATGCCAGTTATGCACTGAGGTGATTATGAGCGACGTTGTTCTTCTGGTACCGAATGACTGGGTTAGCGAAAAGGTTCTGATTGCGGTTACCGGGCTCAAGCCCGGAACCATCACCCGCGCCAGAAAAGAATCCTGGATGCTCGGCCGCGAGTACCTGCACATTTCACCAGATGGCAATCCCAAGCCTTCGAGCGAATGCATGTACAACAGGAAAGCCGTTGATCAGTGGATCGAGGCGCAGAAAAAAAATCAACCAGGTGCGAAGACAGCATGAAAAGCAGTACACTCGTCCACGCTCCTGGACGTCAGGAGGGATCAATGGCTAATGCATCATACCCGACAGGCGTCGAAAACCATGGCGGTTCGCTCCGCATCTGGTTTCTATATAAAGGTAAACGTGTCAGGGAAAACCTCGGTGTCCCTGACACTGCAAAAAATCGCAAGATAGCTGGTGAGCTGCGTTCTTCGGTTTGTTTTGCGATAAGGATGGGGAATTTTAACTATGCAGAAAAATTCCCAAACTCACCGAACCTTGCCCGGTTCGGTCAGGATAGAAAGGAAGTTACTGTGCTGGAGCTTACCGAAAGATGGTCGGAGCTGAAGAGAATGGAGATCAGCTCTAATACCATGAGTAGATACGAGTCCATCATAAAAAATATGCTTCCGCGCATCGGCGAAAATAAAATGGTTTCTGCGGTGACCACTGAAGATTTGCTGTATGTCAGAAAGGAGTTGCTGACGGATTTCCATGTAATGAAGAAGGATCACCGGACACAGGTAAAAGGCCGGAAATCGTCCACGGTGAATAATTACATGATGCTGATGGCCGAGATCTTCCAGTTTGCAGCTGATAACGGCTACGCAAAGGAAAACCCGTTTAGCGGAATTAACCGTCTCAGGAAGGCAAAAGACGAACCAGATCCACTCACGACAGACGAGTTCATCAGGTTCATTCAGGCATGCGGACACCAGCAGATGCGAAACCTCTGGACTGTTGCCGTCTATACCGGAATGAGGCATGGGGAATTATGTGGTCTTGCATGGGAAGATATCGATCTCACTGCGGGCACCATTACGGTTAAGCGTAACCTGACCCAAACGTATGAGTTCACCCTGCCAAAAACCGAGGCGGGCACTGACAGGGTGATTTATCTCATACAACCAGCTATTGATGCCCTGAGGAATCAGGCCCAGTTGACACGCCTAGGCCGGCAGTTTGAGGTTGAAGTGAAGCTGCGGGAGTACGGACAATCTGTCATTCAACCCTGCACTTTCGTGTTCAGCCCTCAATGCGTCAAACGTGGACCTCGCACAGGATATCACTACGCGGTTAATTCGATTAATAAAATTTGGGCCCCGATAATCAAGCGAGCCGGTATTCGTTACCGCAACGCGTATCAGTCACGACATACCTATGCGTGCTGGTCATTATCAGCTGGTGCTAACCCAAACTTTATAGCAACTCAGATGGGGCATACCGATGCACAGATGGTTTACAAGGTGTATGGAAAGTGGATGTCAGAGAAGAGCGCCGATCAGGTTTCTCTGCTCAACCAGACGCTTTCACGCTTTGCCCCATCACTGCCCCAAAGCATGGTAATAGTGCAGTAGAAAACCTGAAATTCAAGTGGTTAGCAGTCGTATCGCTACATTTTTATAACACGGGGCACGAAATGCTCTCGACCATAAAGTGTGCTTATGTTGTGATCGGGGTTCAATAAATCACTAAACAGGGTATACTCCGGAGTTGTTTATTGTACTAAACGCTCCCGTGAGAGGATGCTACAGCGCACCTATGACTCAATTCGCTTCTCCGGTTCTGCATACGTTGCTGGATACCGACGCGTACAAGCTGCATATGCAGCAAGCCGTGTTTCACCACTATCATGATGTCCATGTTGCGGCGGAATTTCGCTGCCGGGGTGACGACTTGCTGGGTATCTACGCAGATTCCATTCGTGAACAGGTCGAGGCCATGCAGCATCTGGCGCTCACCGATGACGAATATCAGTGGCTTTCAGGCCTGCCTTTCTTTAAAGCGGATTATCTGAACTGGCTGCGTGAGTTCCGCTATAACCCGGAACAGGTCACCGTCACCAATGATAACGGCAAGCTGGACATTCGTCTGACCGGCCCGTGGCGTGAGGTGATCATGTGGGAAGTGCCGCTTCTGGCCGTGATCAGCGAGCTGGCCCACCGCTATCGCTCCCCTGAAACCGGTGTGACGCAGGCGGTTGCCGCTCTGGAGAATAAACTCGTTGAGTTTTCCAGACTGACCGAAGGGCTGGATATGTCCCGATTCCGTCTGATGGACTTTGGCACGCGCCGCCGCTTCTCTCGCGAGGTTCAGGAAGCCATTGTCAGACGTCTGCAACAGGAGCCGTGGTTCGTTGGCACCAGTAACTACGATCTGGCACGTCGCCTTGATTTAACGCCTATGGGCACCCAGGCGCACGAATGGTTCCAGGCGCACCAGCAGATCAGCCCTGACCTTGCCAACAGCCAGCGCGCCGCCCTCGCCGCGTGGCTAGAGGAATACCCGGATCGGCTGGGTATTGCCCTTACCGACTGCATTACCATGGACGCGTTCCTGCGCGACTTTGGCCCTGAGTTTGCCGAACGCTACCAGGGTTTGCGCCATGATTCCGGGGACCCGGTTGAATGGGGTGAGAAAGCCATCGCCCATTACGAAAAACTGGGCATCGACCCCATGAGTAAGGTGCTGGTCTTCTCCGATAACCTTGACCTGGCGAAAGCCGTCGACCTTTATCGCCATTTCTCATCGCGGGTGAACCTGAGTTTCGGGATTGGTACGCGGTTAACCTGTGATATTCCTCAGGTGAAACCGCTGAACATCGTCATAAAACTGGTGGAATGTAACGGTAAGCCGGTCGCGAAGCTCTCCGACAGTCCGGGCAAAACCATCTGCCATGACAAAGCGTTTGTCCGCGCATTACGTAAAGCCTTCGATCTGCCTCAGGTTAAAAAAGCCAGCTAACGGCTTCGGGGGAGCCTTCATGGCTCCCCTTCTCTTATTAATTTCTTATTTCTTCTCTTAAGACGGTGAAATTTACTTGTCTGATAGCGGATGGCAGGTAACATAGATATCCCCCCTATAAGGGCGGACAAGTGTTTATTTTTTCCGACTATTAACAGAGAGAATATTATGAGCGTTGTGCCTGTAGCCGACGTACTCCAGGGCCGTGTCGCCGTTGACCAGGAGGTCACCGTGCGCGGATGGGTGCGTACTCGCCGAGATTCTAAAGCTGGCATCTCCTTCCTCGCCGTCTATGACGGTTCCTGCTTTGATCCTGTACAGGCCGTCATTAATAATTCTCTGCCCAATTACAATGATGACGTTCTGCACCTGACAACCGGCTGTTCCGTGATCGTCACCGGTGTTGTGGTGGCCTCTCCGGGCCAGGGTCAGAGCTACGAAATTCAGGCGACCTCGGTGGAAGTGACCGGCTGGGTTGAAGATCCGGACACCTACCCGATGGCTGCGAAGCGTCACAGCATCGAATATCTGCGTGAAGTCGCGCACCTGCGTCCGCGCACCAACCTGATTGGTGCGGTTGCCCGCGTGCGTCATACGCTGGCGCAGGCGCTGCATCGCTTCTTTGACGAGCAAGGTTACTTCTGGGTTTCTACTCCGCTGATCACGGCTTCCGATACCGAAGGCGCAGGTGAAATGTTCCGCGTTTCAACGCTGGATATGGAAAACCTGCCGCGTACGCCGGAAGGTAAAGTCGATTACGACAAAGACTTCTTTGGTAAAGAAGCCTTCCTGACGGTTTCCGGCCAGCTCAACGGTGAAACCTACGCCTGTGCGCTGTCTAAGATCTACACCTTCGGCCCAACCTTCCGTGCGGAAAACTCCAACACCAGCCGTCACCTGGCGGAATTCTGGATGCTGGAGCCGGAAGTGGCCTTTGCCGATCTAAATGACGCGGCAGCCCTGGCAGAAGCGATGCTGAAATACGTGTTTAAAGCCGTTCTCGAAGAGCGTGCAGACGACATGAAATTCTTCGCTGAGCGTGTCGATAACGACGCCATCGCCCGTCTTGAGCGCTTCGTCTCCGCAGACTTCGCGCAGGTGGATTACACCGACGCGGTCGCTATCCTGGAAAAATGCGGCGAGAAATTCGAAAACCCGGTTTACTGGGGCGTGGATCTCTCCTCCGAGCACGAACGTTATCTGGCAGAGAAGCACTTTAAAGCACCGGTTGTGGTGAAAAACTATCCGAAAGACATTAAGGCGTTCTATATGCGCCTTAACGAAGACGGTAAAACCGTTGCCGCGATGGATGTCCTCGCGCCGGGCATCGGTGAGATCATCGGTGGCTCCCAGCGTGAAGAGCGCCTGGATGTGCTGGACGCGCGTATGCAGGAGATGGGCCTGAACCCGGCGGACTACAGCTGGTATCGCGATCTCCGTCGCTACGGCACCGTTCCACACTCCGGCTTTGGCCTGGGCTTCGAACGTCTGATTGCTTACGTAACAGGTGTTCAGAACGTACGTGATGTGATTCCGTTCCCACGCACACCGCGTAACGCAAGTTTCTAACCGACCAAATCATTAATGGCCAGCAAATGCTGGCCATTATTTTATCCTGCAATGTCAGTTTTCGTCAGTCAGAAGTAAGCGTCTTTAAACCACAACCCCGCTATTACCTCTACCTGTTACGTTTTGTTTCCACGAAATATCCTGAGACAAAAAAATAACCACACTCTTATTGCGCTTAAAACAATTCTTACGCAATAGCATAAAAAACAACCAATTTCACAGCCATCTGGATGGCTTTTGTCGATCATAAGAAAAAATGAGCCGTTTAACTTCTGTTTATACGAAAGGCCTTTAGCTAAATTAAACATAAGGAAATCATATATATAAGAATAAAACGGATGTTTAATTCGCCAGGTGGCACTGAAATTTGAGGTGCTTCACAAAGTTCCCAAAAATACATATTTAGTTACACATATTTTCTTTTAGTAACTGAATCTTGAAGATTGTAGCACTTTCAGTGTAGCGAAACGGTTCTATGAATGGAAAGATGCCTGTCTGACACATAAAGACACCTAACTCTCATCAATAGTTCCGGAAATATTTATTGACAGAATTTATTGGCGGCAGTGGCGAGTGTCATAAAAAAACCAATGAGGGTAATAAATAATGATGAAGCGCAATATCCTGGCAGTGGTAGTCCCTGCCCTGCTGGTAGCCGGTGCAGCAAACGCTGCTGAAATCTATAACAAAGACGGCAACAAATTAGATCTTTACGGGAAAGCAGTTGGCCTGCATTACTTCTCTGATTACGCGGGCAACGATGGCGACAACACTTACGCGCGTCTGGGCTTCAAAGGTGAAACTCAGATCAACGATCAGCTGACTGGTTACGGTCAGTGGGAATACAACTTCCAGGGTAACAACTCTGAAGGTGGCGATGCACAGAACGGCAACAAAACCCGTCTGGCATTCGCAGGTCTGAAATTTGGTGACGCAGGCTCCTTCGACTACGGTCGTAACTACGGTCTGGTCTATGACGCAATCGGCATCACCGATATGCTGCCTGAGTTCGGCGGCGACACCGGCGCGAGCGATAACTTCTTCGCAGGCCGTACGGGTGGTCTGGCGACTTACCGTAACAGCAACTTCTTCGGCCTGGTTGACGGTCTGAACTTTGGTGTTCAGTACCTGGGCAAAAATGAACGTGATGACGCAGTACGTTCCAACGGTGACGGCTGGGCAACCTCTCTGAGCTATGATTTCGACGGTTTCGGCATTGTGGGTGCTTATGGTGCAGCTGACCGTACCAACAACCAGCAGACGCTGGATTGGGGTAAAGGCGACAAAGCTGAGCAGTGGGCAACCGGCCTGAAATATGACGCGAACAACATCTACCTGGCAGCTATTTATGGCGAGATGCGTAACGCAGCGCGTCTGGGCAGCCGTGGTTTCGCTAACAAGTCTCAGGACTTCTCTGTCGTCGCTCAGTACCAGTTCGACTTCGGTCTGCGTCCATCCATCGCTTACTACAAATCTAAAGCGAAAGACGTAGAAGGTATCGGTGACGAAGACTACATCAACTACATCGACGTTGGTGCGACATACTACTTCAACAAAAACATGTCTACCTATGTTGACTATCAGATCAACCAGCTGAAAGACGACAACAAGCTGGGCATCAACAACGACGATATCGTGGCTCTGGGTCTGGTTTACCAGTTCTAATCAGCACACCTCGTTGTTATATGCTTAATGAACAGGGCTTCGGCCCTGTTTTTTTATTCCTGAGAGAAAATAATAGCGACTTTTGAAAAGCCGCACGCTTTTCGTCGCAAACGGTTGGCATTTTGTAAATCTACCGTTAACCTGATAGCGGATTTCACTTCTGTAATCACAATGGAACTTCGTCATGTTTGAGAACATTACTGCCGCTCCTGCCGACCCAATTCTGGGCCTGGCCGATCTGTTTCGTGCCGACGACCGCCCTGGCAAAATCAACCTGGGTATTGGTGTATATAAAGATGAAACCGGCAAAACTCCGGTACTGACCAGCGTCAAAAAAGCTGAGCAGTATCTGCTGGAAAACGAAACCACCAAAAACTACCTCGGTATTGATGGTATCCCTGAATTTGGTCGCTGCACCCAGGAGCTGCTGTTCGGCAAAGGCAGCACCATTGTGAGCGAAAAACGCGCCCGCACGGCGCAGACCCCAGGCGGTACCGGCGCACTGCGCGTGGCGGCAGATTTCCTGGCGAAAAACACCTCTGTGAAGCGTGTGTGGGTAAGCAATCCAAGCTGGCCGAACCACAAGAGCGTTTTTAATTCTGCGGGTCTGGAAGTGCGTGAATACGCCTACTACGACGCGGCAAACCACGCGCTGGATTTCGACGGTCTACTGGCCAGCCTGAGCGAAGCCCAGGCGGGCGATGTGGTGCTGTTCCACGGCTGCTGCCATAACCCAACCGGTATCGATCCTACGCTTGAGCAGTGGGAACAGCTGGCTAAGCTGTCCGTTGAAAAAGGCTGGCTGCCGCTGTTCGACTTCGCTTACCAGGGCTTTGCCCGTGGTCTGGAAGAAGATGCAGAAGGTCTGCGCGCATTCGCCGCCGTGCATCAGGAGCTGATTGTCGCAAGCTCCTATTCCAAGAACTTTGGTCTGTATAACGAGCGTGTCGGCGCCTGTACGCTGGTGGCTGCTGACGAAGCAACCGTCGATCGCGCATTCAGCCAGATGAAGTCCGTGATCCGCGCTAACTACTCTAACCCACCGGCACACGGTGCGTCTGTGGTCGCGACGATCCTGAGCAACGATGCGCTGCGCGCAATCTGGGAACAAGAGCTGAACGATATGCGTCAGCGCATTCAGCGCATGCGTCTGCTGTTTGTGAACACGCTGGCTGAGAAAGGCGCTGACCGTGACTTCAGCTTCATCATCAAGCAGAACGGCATGTTCTCCTTCAGCGGCCTGACCAAAGAGCAGGTGCTGCGCCTGCGTGAAGAGTTTGGCGTGTATGCCGTTGCCTCTGGCCGCGTGAACGTTGCAGGTATGACGCCTGACAACATGGCGCCGCTGTGCGAAGCCATTGTCGCGGTGCTGTAACCTGCACCCATAAAAAAAGCCTGCATCGCGCAGGCTTTTTTATTTTACCGGGTTTACCAGACAGGCATTTCATCCTGAAGGAACGGGTTATGCAACCGCTCATCGCCCAGCGTCGACATTGGTCCGTGTCCAGGGATAAACGTCACATCATTACCTAACGGCAATAACTTCTGCTTAATCGACTGAATCAGTTGACCGTGATCGCCGCGTGGGAAATCGCTGCGTCCTACGCCCCCTTTGAAAATCACGTCACCGGAAATCAGCAGGCGCGACACGTCATCAAAGAAGACGATATGGCCGGGCGTATGCCCTGGGCAATGCAACACCTGTAAAGTTACATTCCCTACGTTAACGCGATCGCCTTCGTTCAGCCAGCGGTCCGGTGTCAGTGGCTGACAGTCATCCAGACCAAACATGCGGCTTTGGGCAGGTAGCCCCTGAAGCCAGAACTCATCTTCTTTTTCCGGGCCGATAATCGGCACACCGTAGTGTTCAGCCAGTTCTGCCGCTGCACCCACATGGTCGAGATGGCCATGGGTGAGTAAAATCTGCATCAGCGTTACACCGCTGGCAGCGACTTCCTGCTTGATTGTCCCTGCGTCTCCACCGGGATCGACAAGCGCGGCCAGTTTAGTTTGTTCACACCAGATCAATGAACAGTTCTGTGAGAACGCGGTAACCGGAATAATACGATAGTTCATACTGCTCCTGTGTTTCGTTATTACCAGTGCCGAACCGGCCCGGTATCAATATGCACAAAGTTGCTACGTGGGTAGTATCCTACACCACCTGCGCGCATAGATAACGCCGCTTTGCGAATATTGGCTAACGAAACGCCTTCAATATGGAAATCCATCGCCTGCCCTTTAGTGTGATAGCTTTTTTTCGCTACCCCACGGCTGTGGGCGCGCAGTTCATTGTTGGTATCCAGAGAGCGATAGCCAGAAATGAGTTGCACCGGCCTTTTGGTCCCCAGCAGTCCCTGCAAGCGGTAAAGCTGATCGAATAATCCAGGGTCGATGGCTTTGATTTTATTCGCGCGGAAATCACGGAAAAAATGGTTGAGTCTTGCTAATTCATCCTGAATATAGCCTCTGCCATCGAAAAATTCCGCTTTAAGCGTCTCACCAGTATGCAGATTGTTGAGCGTTAAAATACGCGGACGAGGTGTCGAGAGGGTGGCAAATGCTGGCGTCGGAAGGATGGCTGCTGCGCCCAGCGCAACGCCACCTAACGCCAGCAATTTGCGGCGATTAGCGTCAAATTTGTCCATGATAATCAGGTCTACAGGTAAAAGAAATTGTCAATATGCTTAGCGCACGAAGGGCACCATAACTGGCAAAGCCTGCTACGTCAAGGCGCCCAACCCCAGTGAATACGCGGCTTGCAGACAGATCGCCTCATATTCACCATAACTTACGACAATCATTTTTACCGAACTACTTCATTTACCTGATTAATTGTTCCGCTTTTGGCAAAATTTGTGCGCCGGATCGCGCTGTCAGATCATAATTGTAAATATCTGTACGATACTGGGTGCGTCCGTCCGCGCCTACAAACGCCGTCAGATAGTAAAGATTGACCGGAATATTGTGGCGAATATTGACGTAACGCGTATCCCCCTGCTTCAGGGCATCTGATATCCGCGTATCGTTCCAGCCTGCATCCTGCAACAGCATATTCGCCAGCTCGGAGGCCTTGTTCACGCGGACACAGCCCGAGCTGAGCGCGCGTGCATCTTTCTGAAACAGATTATGGTTCGGGGTATCATGCAGGTAGATAGCGTCCGAACTTGGCATATTGAATTTGTAACGTCCCAGCGAGTTATGTGCGCCCGGTGCCTGCTGGAAACGGAACGGCAGGTTCGAAGGCGTAATCGTTGACCAGTCGACCATCCAGGGGTCAATCGCTTCTTTGCTGTTCCAGCCCCGCATCACCGTATAGTTGTGTCGCTCCAGATAACCCGGGTCATTCCAGACCTTAGGCAGGATATCTTTGCGCGCCAGCGTCGGCGGCACGTTCCACGGCGGGTTAACCACCACGTTATTCAGCGCGCTGCTCATCATTGGCGTTTTACGGTCAGGTCGGCCGACAATCACGCGGGACGCCAGCACTTCGCTACCGTCCTGATAGTAGACCAGGGAGTACGCCGGAATGTTGACCATAATGCCGGTGGATAACGTGCCCGGCAGCAAGCGCAAGCGCTGGATATTCAACGCCAGCACCCCTGCCCGCTGGGCCGGAGAGACGTTCAGCCAGTCGCGAGTAGATGGACCAATCACGCCGTCAGCGCCAAGCCCCTGCGCGGCCTGGAACTGCTTCACTGCGGCGACCAGCTCGCGATCGTAAGCGGCGGGCTTATTGCTCAACGCAACGGCCGTTTTCTCTTTTACCGGCGCCGAGGGGCTGACGACCGCATTTTGCGTCTCGTCACCGGGCAGCGCAATTTTAGGGCCGCTGTCAAGAATGCCGGAGCGTTTCATAATTTCGCGGATCGCAGGCACATCGCTGCTCCACTGCCCCGGACGCAGCGTTGTGGTGCCACGCAGCTGAGGCCACGGGCGGGAATCCGCGACCAGCTCAAGAAGCGACTGATGCATCGTGGCATATTGCGGATGGGCAGGCGCAAGGCTTGCGATAAAGCGCGGCAGTTCGCCGTTATCCAGCGACAGCTGCCACTGATTAATGACGGACAGCGCAGGCGTCGCCAGCTTGTACGGTTTACTGCTGTATAACCAGCGGTTGCCGTTCACCGAAATCCCCGCCACAAACTGTAAGTAGCCCATCATGGCATCAGACAGCACCACGTCACGCGCCTGTCCGGTAACGGCAGGGTCGGTCAGGAGCTCAACCCAGGTCGTGAACTGCGGCTGAAAGCCTGAAATCGCCACTTCAGCCAGCTGCTGCTGGAAGGCTCGTACCGCCTCGCGATTTTCCCACATCGGTTTCATATCGCGCGCAGCGTAAAGCAGCGTGAGCTGGTTAATATAAGCGGGAGTATAGCCCGAGGGCAGGCCGGTCATAAGCTGCTGGCGTAATGATTCAGTATCGATGCCTTCCGGCAGCGGTTTAATGCCGGCCATGATGGCCGTCGCCGGAGACTGATCCAGCGGTTGTGACAGCGACGTCGGCTGCGCGCCCATCGTCGCGGAGCTGTCAGTCGGTACAATTTCAGGCTCATCGGCCTGAGCGGTAAACAGTGGAGCAAACATCACTGTCAGGCACAAACTCAGCGCAGACAGCTGACGACCACGATTTTTCTTAAGCAACATCCCTTGCCCCCTGTTTTTCACGACATGCCCATTATTCTGGAGCTTTCCTTCAGTATAGAAAGGCATACTCGCTGCTGCCTTACCTTATGTAAAGAAGTTTAAAGATAACGCAGCCCTGAACACAAGTTAAGTGAATAAAAAAAGCGGCGCATGAGCGCCGCTATTTGTCGCACCCCGGGTTAAGAGGCGTCAGCCGTGCCCGGTAATGACTCCGGTGGCTGCGGGGCGAAACCACGCAGGCCCACGACGTGTACGTGTTCACTGTTCTGGAACACCTTACGCACCAGCTTATAGGTTGTCCCTTTTTCCGGACTGATGTTTTCCGGCGCCGCGATGATGAGCTGCATATCGAGTCGCTCGCAAAGCTCAAACAGCGTGGCGATGGAGCGGGCGTCGAGACGCGCGGCTTCATCGAGGAACAGCAGACGGCATGGCGAGATGTCTTTGCCGCGCAGACGACGCGCTTCATCTTCCCAGCTCTGCACCACCATCACCAGAATCGACATACCGGTACCGATGGCTTCACCGGTAGAGAGCGCACCGGATTCCGCGCGCAGCCAGCCGTCTGAGCCACGGTTAACCTCAACTTCCATTTCCAGATAGTTGCGGTAGTCCAGCAGCTCCTCGCCGATGGTTTGCGGCGTACGCTGGCCCATGTCAATCTGTGGATTCAGACGCTGATATAGCTTCGCCAGCGCTTCGGAGAAGGTCAGGCGGTTACTGTTGAACAGATCCTGATGCTGTTCGTGCTGTTCAGACAACACGTCCAGCAGTGTGGAGTGCGCCTCACGCACGTTCACGTTCAGCCGCACGCTGTTGACCTGGCCAAACGACACGCTTTGCAGGCCCTGGTTCAGCTGACGGATACGGTTCTGCTCGCGCTGAATGGTTTTACGAATAATATTCGCCACGCTGCGGGAGCTGATTGCCAGCTTCTGCTCGCGGGAGGTCAGCTCCTCCGTCAAACGGCCCAGCTCGATCTCCATCTGTTCGATCGCTTCCACCGGATCGTCGGTACGGATGATGTCCTGACGAATACGCTCGCGTAAGTGCTGATAAACCGCCACGAAGAACTGAATTTTGCGCTCAGGACGCTTCGGATCTTCGGACATACGCAGCACGTCGCGCAGGTGTTCGTTATCCGCCACCGCCAGACGCAGCGCGCCCAGCGCCTTATCCGACATAGAGCGCAGTTCATCGGCTGACAGGTACGCCAGCTCGCGACGATGCAGACGACGCTCCACGTTGTTATCTTTCACCATGCGCATCACCGCGCACCACCCCGCCTTCGCGGTCACAACCTGTTCACGCATCTCATGATAGTCACGCTCCAGCTTGCGCAGGCGTCGCGTCAGGTTGTCCATCTCTGCTTCACAGAAGGTCAGCGCTTTTTCCAGCTGATTACGACGCGCGCGGTTGTTACTGAGCTGAGCATGCAGTTCATCGCGGCGAATACGCGCCCGCTCTTCTGCACCGCTGTCGGCGCGAACGCCGATGTCCTGCAACTCTTTATGCAGATCGTTTAACAGCTCTTTCTTGGTGTCGAAGGAGCTTTTCAGCGAGGCCATGACTTGGCTGTACTGGCTCAGCTGTGCGGCGTGAGTACGCATCGCTTCACGGGCGCGCGTACGCTCTGCTTCGGCCTGCTCAAGACGCTCGCGCAGCTTTTCATTAAGATCACTGTTCCCGCTCAGCATTTCTGCTGAATCGGAGTAGCCGAAGTGTGCGCGACGTTGCACTACTTCCGTCAGGGCAAACGCCTGCTGACGCGCTTCGCGCTGCACCTGCTGTGACCAGGCGTAATCTTCTTTTAACTGCTCAAACTGTTCCGGGTCGCTCTGGAGAACGGAAACCATCGGCTCCAGTTTTGCCAGCTGATTGCCGTGCTGCTGCACAAAGCGCGCCGCTTCCTGCGCTTCGTCCAGACGTTCCTGAATTTCGTCCACGCGGTCGGCGAGCGTATCGTCCGCCAGCAGGTTCAGGCGCGGCAGGATGCGGTTAAGGGCCGCAACGCCCTCTTTCGCCTGCTCGAACTGCACGCGGCTTTGCTGGTTGTCATTTTCATGGCTGGCAAGCGCACGCTCCAGCTCACCACGGCGGGTGTTGAGCTTGCGAATTTCAGCTTCCGGATCGGGCTCAAAGGCAACGCCCAGGTGGCTGCCGATAAAGCGGCTGAACGCCTGATGCAGACGCTGCGTTTTTTGAACATCAAACGACAGGGTTGCAAAACGTTCAGAAAGCGTTTCGCGCTCGGCGTGCAGGCTTTCAATACGGTTTTCACGCGCGGCGCGGCCAAACAGCGGCAGTTCCGGGAAGCGCGAATAGCGCCACTGGCGATCGGCGATTTTCACCACCACCGCTTTTTCCAGCTCGTCGACGCTGAATACGCTGTCATCAAACGACTGCGGATCCCCTTCGATGAGGTAGAGATCTTCCGGGCAGTCTTCCAGCCCTGCAAGCTGGTCAGAAATCAGCGACAGATCCGGCACCACAATCGCGTTACGGGATGGACCGTACAGCGCGGAGAAGTACGGCGCATCGTCCAGGCCGACATCGTCGTAAATTTCAGACAGCAGCACGCCGCCGAAACGCTCGGCTAAGGCATTCAGGCGCGGATCTTCTGAGCCGCCAGGCTGGCTTAAACGCTCAATCTCTGCATCGACGTCACGCTTGCGCGCACCCACTTCGTCACGCTCAACAATCGCTTCACGCTCGCGCTCCAGCAGCTGTTGCATGTATTCGGTGACGTCCTGGCTGGAGGAAAACTCCTGGCCACACTGTTCGCTGAGCTGGTTCAGGCTGCTTTGTGCAGCCAGCCAGATCGGCGCACGCTGTAAGAGCGTCTTCGAACGCGACTGAAGCTGTTCCAGCTCCTGACGCAGCGTCATGCGCTGTTCGCTGGCGTTCGATACGGTATCCGACAGGGCCGCAATACGCGCTTCCAGCTCCTGGTTCAGGGCCTCAAGCTCGTCGAAATCGTAATTTTTACCCTGACGCTTGCAGAATTCCGCCAGCAGACGCTCGGCTTCCTGCTGTTCACGCAGACGCTGTTCCAGCTCGTTCAGGCGCATGCGCAGCGGCTGCACCTGTTCGGCCAGATGGCGTTGATTGACGCCGTCGCGCAGCAGCTCACGGGCAACGTCCCACGCTTCGTTACGCGCCAGCGGACCGTTGATCGCCACCACCAGCTGGTACGCCTGCTCAAACTGGCTATGCGCCGTTTGCGCCACGCTCATTTTCTGATCGAGAGAAAGCAGTTTCTCAGTGGCTTCCTGCTCTTTGGCCTGGAAGGTATCCAGCCATTCGTCAGCGCTTTCCGGGGTCAGGTCCGGCAGATGGCACAGCTCTTTGGCACGCTGCAACGCCTGCAACGCCTGGTTGTACTGAATCGCACGCGTCTGCTGCACGTCCAGCGCCTGCTGGTAATCAGCAAGCTGGCTTTTCAGCTCATCCACTTCCAGCTCGGCGGCTTCCGCGCGGGCTTCGTTCTCTTCCTGCAAATCGGCGGCTTCGGCCACCACTTCATTTTGCTCTTCAAGACGAATTTGCAGCTCATCCAGATCGGCTTCATAGCGCTCGATTTTTTCCTGCTGACGCAGCGCGGTCTGTACCAGGTTCAGGTGATCGCTGGCCGCCTGGTAATCGGCTTCCAGATCCCCTTCCGCACCGTTGTGCTCGCCCAGTTCGCGCGCCATTTCGACATGCTTATACTGCTCAGCCACCAGCTGTTTGCGGGAGGTAAACAGCTCGCGGCGGTATTCCAGCGCCTGATCGAGATGAATACGGCGCTCGTTGGCGTGGCGCATATAGTCCGCCGCCACGTAGTTGGTGGCTTCGCTGATCAGGTGCTTAAACAGGTCGCGGTCAGACTGTGTGACGCGAATCGCTTCCAGCGTCATGCGGTTTTCACGCAGCGCGGCTTCCATATCCTGGAAGGCCTTACGCACGCCGCTGTTTTCCGGCAGCAGGTAGTCGCGCAGGGAGCGAGTAATGGCGCTGGAGATACCGCCGTACAGGGAGGCTTCAATCAGACGGTAGTATTTACTACGATCTGACGCGCTGCGCAGACGACGGGCTACCACACCGAGATCGAACATCAGAGAGTGGTAGTCGGTAATGGAGTTAAACTGCTTAAACTGCACGCCTTCGATAGCTTCCAGCTTGTCTTTCAGCTCCTGGAGCGTGAGGACGCGCGCCTGACGTTCATTCAGGGTTTCCGTCAGCAGCGCGGTCGGCTGTACGGAGGTTGGTAGTCCCTGGATCGCAAACGGTTTGATATCTACTTTACGGTCGCGGCCAGCAACCTGTTGCAGACGCACGCCTACAACCACGCGCTGATGGCGGGAGTTGATCACGTCCAGCACTGAATAACAGACGCCCGCTTTCAGCTTACCGTGCAGACCTTTATCACGAGAGCCGCTCGTGGCGCCCGCTTCAGTGGTGTTACGGAAGTGCAGCAGGGTCAGGTCAGGGATCAGCGCCGTCACGAAGGCCGCCATGGTGGTGGATTTACCCGCCCCGTTACCGCCGGAGAGCGTTGTCACCAGCTCATCCAGATCGAATGTTCGGGCAAAGAAGCCGTTCCAGTTGATCAGCGTTAGTGAGCGAAATTTACCGCGTTCAATCATTACTCTTCCTCCCCGCTATCCGGCTGATTCTCTTCGTGCTCGTCATTGAGCTGCAAATGGTTTTCCACCGGCATCGCTTCACCGTCACGGATCATGCGCAGCTGCGCTTCACGCGCATCGTCACCCGCACGCACGTCGGCGCCAAAACGGAAGACCGATTCGGTAATACGGAACTTGCTGCTGTCGTGACCCATGAACCAGACCATTCCCAGACGGCGCAGACGGTTCAGGGAAGAGCGAACTTTTTCCTGTAATTTCTGACGGTCCAGATCGGACCCCGTTGAGCGGTTATTCACCAGCTTGAGCAGCTTGCTTTCATCCGCCAGCGACAGCAGCTCATCGTAAAGCTCCTGCTGGGTGAAGATCCCTTCATTCGCCAGACGTTCCGGGCTGAGATAGAGGTAGCAGAGAATTTTGCCGACCATCATATCCAGTTCGGAAAGCACCGAGCGCGGAATAAGCGTGGTAGAGCGCGGACGCAGGTAGAAAAACCCTTCCGGCGCGCGGATCAGCTCAACGTTATAGCGAGCGTAAAACTCTTCCAGGTACTCCTGAAAGTCCATCAAAAAGGCGTGATTATCCAGCTCGTCAAGGCCAATGTGACGACCGGCACGCAGCTGGCTGTCCAGCGCCGGAAACAACGGATTCGCCAGCGCCTGTGCCAGCTTAACTGGCATCACGTTTTCAATATTTGTCAATGACATGCGCCTGTACCTTGGCTCCGTAATCGTTAATCGGCTGCCACTTCGGCGGCAGTCCGGTGAAATCGGCTTGTGCGATGCCCAGGCGCACCGCCTGGTCTACAACAATGCGGGCAACATCGAAGTGGCGCGCGCGCGGATACTGCGCCAGATAGTCGCGTACCACGAGGCCAAGATCCAGCGGTGCTTGTCTGGTTTTGTAGACAGCGAGCTGTTCTTCGATCATCGCCGCAAGCTGCTCGCGAATTTCGTTAAATTCTTCGTATTCCAGATCCGGCGGCAGTTCACCGGTGACCTCTTCATCACGCAGCGCCATCTCTTCGTCGCGCATATCCAGCAGACGATCGGCGTTGGCGTAGGTCAGCGCCCACGGCGCATCGAAATAGGTCTGTACCGACTGGCGCAGACGTTGAGCAAAGACGCGATTCTTATCCATATCGATGGCGGTACGGATAAATTTATGCACGTGGCGGTCGTAACCGATCCACAGGTCGATCGACTGCTGGCCCCAGCTGATAATGCGGTCAAGCTTGCTCTGCAAATCAAACACCAGACGGTCGATAAAATGCAGATCGTCGTGCGCCATCGTCGCGTCCTGAATGCGTAGCAGATTAGCCTGTAGCTTATCTCCCGCCGCCTCCAGCGTATCCTGCAACTCACGCAGCGTACCGGACGTTTCTGACAGCAAGAGTTCACAGCTGGAGATGGCCGCACGCCAGTCTTTATTAAGCAGTTGAGCGATATCGTCTTTCACCTGCTGCTGCTGTTCGTCCATCAGACGTTGAGTCAGATCGATACTGTCGAAAATCTCGGCAACCGAATATTTCAGCGGCGCGTAAACGTTGCGATGCCAGTGGAATTCGTCACCGTTTTCATCAGCCGCGTCAGCGGCACGCTTCAGCTCGCCTGCAACAATAGAGAGCTGCATGGAGAGACGCAGCGTGGAAAATTCGCGCTGGCGGATGTAATAGTCGGTAATGCCAATACCCAGTGGCGTAAGACGATAGATGGCGTTTCCTTCCGCCTGCTCGCTGGTAAAGCGGTTCAGCAGACGTTGACGCACCATATCATTGATTGCGTTGTTGGCACGCACGCTAATGGTTTCGCTGGTTTGCTCAAACGCATCACTGACGTGGCGGAACGCATCCACCAGTTCGCCTTCACTCATTTCGCCATCCAGGCGTTCGCCGTTTAGCGTCGCAACCGCCAGCAGGAATGAGAGTCTGTCTACCGGCAGCGAGATGGAGAAATCGTTTTTCCTGGCCCAGGCAACCAGTTCGGGGACTGTCTGGGAAAATTCACTCATAGATTATCCTTGCATCTGCGGCTTGCGCGCGGTGACGTGTATATAGCGGCCAAGGCTCAGATAAGGCTCCTGGCGGCAGTACCGCGTCTCTATTTCTGTTAAGGCGTCTAAACAGTCATCCTGTTTTTGTTTATCACGCAGATAATCATGAAACACCCTCACGCCGGTTTTGCCGGTAATTTCCCAACCGATCTCCTCCAGCCAGCCATAGACCTGCTGCGGTTCACGGGGGAAATCCGGTGAAAGCGTGCGTCGTTTCTTTTTATACATGCCCTGCTGTACATAGCCAAAATTGCCGACCAGCACGTTTCGCATTAGCAGGCCGTTGGCATTGTAAAACATCAGCGATAACGCACCGCCCGGGCGCAACATCGACCACAGCGTCTTTAACATCGCTTGTGGTTCGGCGATCCATTCGAGCACAGCATGAAACAATATCAGATCAACCTGCGTTTCCAAATGCTGCGGAATGTCCTGAGCGGCGCAATGTATAAAATGCATGTTGTCGCTCACACCTTTCTCTTCTGCCGCTCGCCCTGCGCGCGCAACCATCTCGGCAGAAAGATCGCAAAGCGTGACGTGATGTCCCCGCTGCGCCATCAGAATTGCAGTCTGACCTTCCCCACCACCGGCATCCAGCACGCGCAACGGTCGGCCACCGAATTCAGCCAGCAGCTTGTCCAGATCCTGCCAGAGGATCGTCTGACGAAGCTGACCTTTGGTGGTGCCATAAATGTTGCGCGAAAACTTTTCCGCGATGTCATCAAAATTGCGATCCCGCATTGGGAGGGTTCCACTCACTACAAAACCGCTATTTTGTCACACCCGCGCGGAGAATGAACCACTCTGGTGTAATATCACCGACAATCGCCTGCTGTATGGTTAAAAAAGGAACCAAAAAGGATGCTTTTTACCCTAAAAAAATATATCGGAGGCATGATGCTTCCCCTTCCCCTGCTGTTGCTTCTCATCGCGCTGGGGCTGGCATTGATATGGTTTAGCCGCTTTCAGAAAAGCGGTAAATCCCTCGTTACCGTGGGCTGGCTGGCGCTGCTGTTACTCAGCCTGCAACCGGTCGCTGACGGTTTATTACGTCCGATTGAAAACACCTACCCGGCATGGCAGGGAAATCAGAAGGTGGGCTATATCGTCGTGCTGGGCGGCGGGTATACCTGGGATCCGAACTGGGCGCCCAGCTCGAACCTGATCAACAACAGCCTGCCGCGCCTGAACGAGGGGATCCGCCTGTGGCTGGCCAATCCTGGATCGAAGATGATCTTCACGGGCGCTGCGGCAAAAACCAACCCGGTCAGTACCGCTGAAGCAGGAGCAAGAGTGGCTGAATCGCTTGGCGTACCACGTTCCGCCATCATCACGCTGGATAGCCCAAAAGATACCGAAGAAGAGGCGGCGGCGGTGAAACAGGCCATCGGTGATGTACCGTTCCTGCTGGTGACCTCTGCTTCACACCTGCCGCGCGCAATGATTTTCTTTGAGAAGCAGGGCCTGCATCCGCTTCCTGCTCCGGCAAACCAGATGGCTATTGACGCCCCGCTCAATCCGTGGGAACGGATAATCCCGTCCCCGGTATGGCTGATGCACAGCGATCGCGTCGGCTACGAGACGCTTGGCCGCCTCTGGCAGTGGCTCAAAGGTTCGTCAGGCAAGCCAGGGCAGGAGTGATTTTGCGGCCAGATCGAAACTGGCGCGATTAAAGCGCCCGGTGTTGACCAGCTGCGCCACCTCATCCCAGAGAAGATAGAGCCAGCGTCGCCAGAGAAAGGCCTCCGCAACAGGGGCGCGCTGAAGATAGTGCCAGAGCAAATCTTCCGCCGCCCCGCCCTCGCTCAGCCTGAACAGTTCGTACTCGCGCGGCGCCCAGAGCATGATCCCCGGCCCGACCATCGCCAGCAGCTGGTCGCTGCGCGAGTCTTTAAGCATACTGCGCAGCGTGAAATTGCCGTGAACCAGCACGCAGTTGTCGTTAAAGCCCTCAAACAGCGTCGGCAGACACTCCCGGGTGCGGAATAAAATACGTTTGTCCTGCATCGTTAAACCGGTGTTGTTGAACTGGTTCAGCGTGCCCCACAGCACTTCAACACGCTGGCGATACCACAGCGGCCACAGGTTTTCCTGCGTGCTGTCCACCGCGCCAACAAGACCCCGGCTGTCCTGCCGATGCCAGGCAAGCAGAGCCTCGACAATCTGATCTTTCAGCTGTTCCCAGCGCTCCGGTGTACGCGTCGGGGCTTCAACAGAAACCCCGCGTAAACGCTCGATAAGCAGAACATCCGGGCCGGGATGCTCCTCATGGGTCATCACGCCGTAGACCGTCGGCATGCGGACAGTCCCTTCCCGCGCCAGCATCGACATTTTCCAGGCCAGCTGTCTGGCGACGCCCGGCGAGGTAAAACTTCTGGCCATCAGCGGCATGGGGTTTCCCTGACTGTCGTACAACGACCAGAGTGCGGTATCGGCCTTTTCATTCACGCATTCCACCCGGCTTAGCTTTTCGCCAAGGAGATGGCTGAGTTCAGCACGCAGCTGTTCCATATGAGATTACCCCCATTAAGACTACTGCTTTTATAATGAGCGCGCGAAACCCGGATGTCACCCGGTAGAGATCAATAATGAAAAAGAAAAGGAAAATAGCCTGGCGGGAGAGCATCCCCCCAGACGAGGGGATGCCAGCGAATTAACGCATTTCGACGCGTACGCGCTCGAGATCTTCAGGGGTATCCACGCCGGTGCCTGGGATTTCCTGGGCAACCGCAACGTGAATTTTCTCGCCGTACCACAGCACGCGAAGCTGTTCGAGCATTTCAATATGCTCCAGCGGGCTTGGTGCCCAGGCGACGTAGCGACGAATAAAGCCGGCGCGGTAGCCGTAAATACCGATGTGGCGCAGGAAGGTTTCGCCGATTGTCTCTTTCGATTGCGCGAAACGATCGCGATTCCACGGAATGGTGGCGCGGGAGAAATAGAGCGCGTAGCCCTCTGCGTCCATGACCACTTTCACCGCATTCGGATTGAACGCCTCTTCAGCGTGGTGAATCGGCACCGCGAGGGTCGCCATCCCGACCTGACGCTGTGCCAGGTTGTCGGCCACCTGACGGATAATCGCCGCCGGGATCATCGGCTCATCGCCCTGCACGTTCACAATCACCGTCTCGTCGCTGAAACCGCATTTTTCGACGACTTCCGCCAGGCGCTCGGTGCCTGACTGATGATCGGCACGGGTCATGCACACTTCCCCACCCGCGGCCTCAACCGCGCGCGCAACATCCGGGTGATCGGTGGCGACGATGACGCGTCCGGCGCCCGATTCGCGTGCCCGTTCAAGGACATGCACAATCATCGGTTTGCCATTGATATCCACCAGCGGTTTACCTGGCAGGCGCGTTGAAGCATAACGCGCAGGGATAATGACAACAAAACTCATGGTTTGATCTCTTCTGCCACCAGGGAACGGGCTTCATTTTCCAGCAGGACCGGAATACCGTCACGCAGCGGGAACGCCAGGCTGTCCAGTTTGCAAATCAGCTCTTGTTTATCCTGGCTGTAATACAGTTTGCCGTTGCACACCGGGCAGGCAATAATTTCAAGTAAACGGTGATCCATAGTTCCTCCGTATGGGTAATCGCTAAAGCTTATCACATTCCCTTTTCAGGGAGTGCCTGTTTCCCAGCCACCTCGACAGGTCGTAAACAGCCCCGCAGGCACGCGACCGAGTACAATTTCATGCGCCCCCTGCCAGCGCGCAAATTCACTGAGCGCAGTCGTTAACCCTTTTTCCAGGCCAGCCGTCACCTTTATGCCCTCTTCAAGCCAGAGCGCGATAATTTCAAGCATGCCGGTTTTACGGTGCATTTTAGCGTCCATGCGCCCGACTAGCTGGCCTTTGTGCAGCAGCGGCAAAACAAAATAACCATACTGCCGCCTGGGCGCCGGAGTGTAGCATTCCAGACGGTAGCTGAAATTAAACAACTGCCCGGCCCGCTTTCTGTCCCAGACAACGGGGTCGAACGGCGACAGCACGGCACTGTGGGTCGCCTGGAGTTTGCCCTCCTGCGCCTGCGCCAGCAGAGGGAACAAATCCGCATGCAACCACATTTCACCTAACGACTCTACCGAGACCGGCATGACGCGCTGTTCGCGCTGCCACGATTCCAGCAGTGGTTTTAGCTGCGGCTGACGCAGACGATAATAATCCGCCAGCCACTGTGGACGGAAGATGCCAAGGCTGCGGGCGCTATTCCCGAGCATGATGGCTTCGGCAGCGTCCTTAGACAGCAGGTCACGCGTATCGTCCCAGTGAGGCATAACGCGGTGTGTGAGGTCATAGACGCGCTGAAAGTTGCGACGCTCGACCACCATCACTTTGCCCGACGTAAACAGCCCTTCAAGATGGCGTTTGTGCGGTTTCCACTCCCACCATCCGCTTGCGCCTTTTCGCGGGTGTTCAAAATCCGCGGAGCGTACCGGCCCGTTTTCCTGAATATGGGCAATCAGTTGCTCTATTTCATCCGCGTGTTCCACCATCCACTCCTGACGGTATTTCCAGCCCATTTTGTCCGGGGCGAGCATGCGGTGACGCACCAGTGCAAAATCGCTGCGCGGGAGAAAACAGGCTTCATGCGCCCAGTATTCCATCAGTTCGCCCTGACTTAGCGCATTATCCAGCCACTGCGGAGGATAGTTTCCCAGGCGGCTAAACAGGACCAGATACGGGCTACGCGCCACGATGTTAATGGTGTCGATTTGCAGCAACGACATGCGTTGCACGGTAGAGAGGATATCAGCTGGCTGCGCACGGCGGCGGGGCTTTTTCAGAAGCCCCTGGGCGGCAAGATGCAGGTTTCGTGCGGCTGCAAGTGAGAGTTGCGGTAGAGACATGCGTTTTCCTGTCAGTCAAAGCGCCACCGGAACCGCGTAGAAGTTACTGCACTAACGCGAGCAGTTCCTTGAGCAAATGTTCCGGCTGTTCGCCGCTGAGTTCAGCGTCAACCGGCAGATACCACCAGTTTTCTTTCGCAAAGGCCCGGCATTTTACCGCGTCTTTTTCCGTCATGATCAGCGTCTGGCCCGGCGCTGCCAGCCTTTCAACCTCTTCGGCAACTAACGCCTGGTGATCGGCGAGCGGCACCCGTTTATCAAGCTTTGCGCCGCACTGCTCCAGCGTTGCGAAGAAACGCGGCGGATGACCTATACCGGCCATCGCAACCAGATGTTCCAGTTGCGCGACGTCTTTACGCACGCCGGTCAACATATTCACGGCCTGTCCGGGACGAAGATGCATCGGGATTTCGCCCGCTCTGGCTTCACCACCGTTTACAATCACAGCATCGACGCTCTTCAGGCGCGACGCACGCTCACGCATTGGACCGGCTGGCAGCCACCAGCCGTTGCCAAAACGCCGCACGCCGTCAATGACCACGATCTCTTTGTCACGCGCCAGCGCGTAATGCTGCAAACCATCATCGGTAATAACGATTTGTACGTCATGCTCCGCAAGCAGTGCCTTCACGGCATCACTGCGCACCGGCGATACCGCAACCGGCGCGCCGGTACGCTGGTAAATCAGTACCGGCTCATCACCGGCTTCAGCGGTTGTCGTAGCTGGGCTCAGCACCAGTGGATACTGCGCCGCTTTACCACCGTAACCGCGTGAGACAACTCCCGGGCGGATACCGCGTTTATGGAGCTGTTCTACCAGCCAGATCACCACCGGGGTTTTGCCGTTTCCACCCGCCGTCAGGTTGCCGACCACCACCACCGGTACCGGTGCGCGCCAGGCGCGCTTGATCCCGAGGCGGTAAAGCAGACGAATAGCACCGCTCACCAGGCCATACAGCCAGGAGAGCGGGAGAAGCAGCACCCACAGAGGGGATTCACCCGACCAGATGCGTGCAATCATTGACCGAACTGCATTTTATGAAGCTGCGCGTAAACACCACGCTGTTCCAGCAGGTCCGCATGGCTGCCGCGTTCAACGATCACGCCATCTTCCACCACCACGATTTCGTCAGCCTGTTCGATGGTCGACAGACGGTGCGCAATAACCAGCGAGGTACGGTTTTTCTGTAATTCATCCAGAGCAGACTGGATAGCGCGTTCAGATTCCGTATCCAGTGCGGACGTTGCTTCATCGAGGATCAGAATCGGGCTGTTGCGCAGCAGCGCACGGGCAATCGCGATACGCTGACGCTGACCACCTGAGAGCAGCACCCCGTTTTCGCCAATGATCGTATCCAGACCGTTATCCATTTTGTTAATGAAGTCCATTGCATAGGCCATACGCGCCGCATTCTCAATCTCTTCACGGCTGTACTCTTCGGTACGGGCATACGCAATGTTGTTCGCCACTGTATCGTTGAACAGATGCACGTTCTGCGAGACCAGCGCGACCTGGTTACGCAGCGACTGGAGGGTATATTCCCGCAGGTCGTGACCATCAAGCAGGATCTCGCCCTGGTCGATATCGTAGAAACGGGTAATCAGGCTGGCAATGGTCGACTTGCCCGAACCGGAACGACCGACCAGCGCAACGGTTTTACCCGCCGGGATGGACAGGCTGATATCACGCAGCGCCGGCACTTCGCGGCCTGGATAGGTAAAGGTGACGTTACGGAATTCCAGGTCGCCTTTAGCGCGCTCGATCACGCGTGTACCTTCATCTTTTTCCTGTTCGGAATCGAGGATGCTGAACAGCGTCTGACAGGCTGCCATCCCGCGCTGGAACTGGGCGTTGACGTTAGTCAGCGATTTCAGCGGACGCATCAGCGCAATCATGGATGAGAACACCACCGTAATGGTACCCGCAGTCAGGGTTTCCATGACGCTCGGGAAACTGGCGGCATACAGGACGAAGGCCAGGGCCAGAGAGGCAATCAGCTGAATGATCGGATCGGAAATCGACGAGGCCGATACCATTTTCATTCCTTGCAGGCGCATTCTGTTGCTGACCTTGTCAAAGCGTTTGGTTTCGACTTCCTGACCGCCGAAAATCAACACTTCCTTATGGCCTTTCAGCATCTGCTCGGCGCTGGTAGTCACCTGCCCCATCGTATTCTGCATATTTTTACTGATGTTGCGAAAACGCTTTGATACCACGCGGATCGCGATGGAGACAATCGGCGCCAGCACAATAAGGATCAGCGACAGTTGCCAGCTGTAATAGAACATCATCGCGAACAGGCCGATGATGGATGCGCCTTCACGCACAACGGTAATCAGTGCGCTGGAAGAGGACGACGCCACCTGCTCTGAATCGTAGGTAATACGCGACAGCAGGGTGCCGGTTGACTGTTTGTCAAAGAATGAGACCGGCATCCCCATCATATGACTGAATAATCGACGGCGCATGGTCATCACCACTTTACCGGATACCCAGGAGATGCAGTAGCTGGATACATAGCTGGAGATTCCGCGTAAGATCATCAGCCCAATAACCACCAGCGGCATCCATAGCAGCACTGAACGATCCGTTTTACCGAAACCGTCATCCAGTAACGGTTTGAGAAGCGATAACATAAACGTATCGCTGGCTGCGTTGAGGATTAACGCTACGCCCGCCACGATCAAGCCTGTTTTGAAAGGAGCAATCATCGGCCAGAGCCGGCGGAACGTTTGCCACGTGGAGAGATCTTTGTCGTTATGCATTCAAAAAACCAGCATTTGTTGAAATAGCCGCATATTCTACCCGTTATCTACGGGCGCGCCAAACCACTGATGATACCAACGCGGTAAATAGTGTTCGCGTAAGCGACGAATTTGCCGACTATGGTGCGAAAAGGTCACAGATATCTGCCCGGAATGCGGGGTATCAAGCCAGAGATATCCCTCCGTTCGATAGCGCCGGACCACTTCAATAGAAGGGAAACGCCACGCGTTATAGCGAGCCATCGAGGCCAACGAAACCTGCCCCTCTACGCGCTGTAGCAACGGTGTTGAAGATGACGTGTTACTTCCATGATGCGGCACCTGGATCAGTGTAGACGCAAGCTGACGCCAGCGATGGCTTAGCATTGCCAGTTCTGCCTGCGCTTCAATGTCTCCGGTCAGTAACACGCTCTGTTCGCCGTCATCGATTTTTACCACACAGGAGCGGTTGTTACCTTTCGCCGAGGTGTTTTCGGGTGGCCAGTGCACGGAGAACGTTAAACCCTGCCACTGCCATCGCTGTCCTCGAAAGCACGGAAGATGTCCGGACCAGGATAAGGGGCTCCTGATCCACATTGCGGACCAGGCAGCTTTTAGCGATGCCAGTCCCCCCGCGTGGTCGAGATGTTCATGGCTCAGGATCACCCCTTCCGGTTTCAGATGATGCCAGCGTAGCCAGGGGATAATCAGCTGCTGCGCACTGTCCCCACCGGGCCATGCCAGCCCGGTGTCATACAGAATGGCCTTCCCGTGACGCTCAATGACCATCGCCAGCCCCTGCCCTACATCCAGCATATGCAGGGACCAGCTGTCTGTTTTAACCCTGTGCCAGAGGGGAAAGGCCAGCACCACGCTGCCTGCCAGACAGACTGCGGGGGCTGCGCTGAAGGCCCTGAATCGCCAGCCAATGACCAGCAGCCACGGCAGTAACGTCAGGTATTGCCAGCGTTCATCAACGTCCTGCCAGCCATTCGGTAAACGCATCAATAGCCAGAAAAGCCCTGCCAGAGATTTATCGGCAGCCAGCCAGACGATACTTTCCAGCGCAGCGACCGGAAACAGATGCAGAAACATGCCGAGCAGGATCAGCGGAACTGAGATGAAAGTGACCAGGGGAACGGCAAACAGGTTCGCCACCAGCGAGGAGAGACTGAAACCATGGAAAATCAGGACCTGAAGCGGCAACAGAAGCAGCAGCATTCCGACCTGCAAATACACTAGCGTCGCCAGCGACCGCAGGCACCGGCCACGTTGCCAGTGCGGGAGAGGCAACCACTGATACCAAAAAATAAGCGCGGCGACCGCAAACGCTGACAACGCCAGGCTTTGTGACAGTACCGCCAGTGGATCGAAAAACAGGATCGCCGCCACGCAGGTAAGCCATACCTGCCAGGGCGACCACTGGCGACCACTCATTTTTAATGCAGCCAGTACCGCAAGCGCGTTAACCGTACGCAGCGCGGGCGGCTGCAAGCCCGTTAGCCATGCGTAAAAGGCGGCAAAAATCAGCCCTGTCAGCAAGGGGATTTGCCAGATAATCCAGCGGCCCGGCAGGAAGAACTGGATGCCCCGCGCCAGAAACCATATTACAGAAGCGGCCAGCGCAATATGCAATCCTGAGATTGCCATCAGATGCATCGTTCCGGTATCACGCATCAGGTTTTTTATCTCCCGCGAGACCGACAGCCGCTCCCCCATCCCCAACCCCAGGATCACGGGTCCCCACTGATATGCTGAAAGAGTATTCTGTAGTGATGTCAGGTATTGCGCACGCAGACTACAGCGTTCGTCAACGAGCGCCGCATGGGTAAACCGTCCACTCAGCGTCTGGTGTCGGGCAAAGGCATTTTTCTGTGAATCATAGCCGCCATCGTTGAGTTCTCCGTGTACCGCCCTGAGCCGCAGGGTCATTGCCCAGCGTTGACCCACGCAGACGTTTTGCGGCAGATAGTTGCCATACAGCGCCACGCCCATGGCAGCCCATACGCGTTCTCCATTGAGGCTGACAATCCTTCCCTGATGCATCGTTGCGCCGTCCGTTGCGGTAATGACCACCTCGGACTGCTGCGGTGCTTGCGTTAAATAGTTCATCGGCCATACGCTTTCCTGAGCGGCCAGGATCCCCCAGCACATAAAAAGCAATGTGAGGCCTGAAAACCTGAGCCATTTTCTCTGCTGTACGGATAACGCAATTCCTGCGGCAATCAGCAACCAGACAAGATGCAAATCTGGCAAAACGGGTAACCAATAGAGCGGGATTATGGCCAGAGTGGCGCACATACTGATAACGTGGATCCCCATCTTCACCTCCATGTTTCAGGCGATTATGCGGCGGGACTGATGCGTCGTCAGACAGAAAAAACGTGATTTACAGCGGGCGCTGCAACGTTTTTAAGCGTTTACAGCAAAGAGAAAATTTAAATGCGGCGCGTATTCAGAAATGCAGGGGCGGGATACAAAAAAAGCACCCTAAGGTGCTTTCTTTAAACTCAGTTTAACCCTGATGATTAAACTCAGTTACCGTAAATATTGGCGCGATCGCGCAGTTCTTTACCCGGCTTAAAGTGCGGAACATACTTTCCTTCCAGCTCCACTTTATCGCCAGTCTTCGGGTTACGCCCGGTACGTGGTGCACGATAGTGCAGAGAAAAACTACCGAAACCGCGGATTTCAATGCGCTCGCCCTGGGCAAGAGTGGTAGCCATATGCTCCAGCATCTCTTTAACGGCATCTTCCACAGCCTTGGCAGGGATATGCGGTTGCTGACTGGCAAGTCTTTCAATCAATTCTGACTTGGTCATGATTCCTCCGGTTCCTTTCAAACCCATTAGCTGAACAGCTTATTAAACAAGGGCGGCCGTAGCCGCCCTTTGTTATTGATTACAGGACGAATCCTGCAATCTGTCAAGTCTGCTCTCCATCCTTCGCGCTGTAAATGCGTTACAGCTCAAATGATGGTGCGAACCTGAACTTACTCGCCTTTAGCTGCTTTGAAAGCTTCAGCCATTGCGTTGTTAGAGAAGTTTGCATCTTCCTGTTTGTTCACAGTTGCGATTGCATCTTTCTCATCAGCTTCGTCTTTAGCACGAACAGACAGGCTGATTGCACGGTTCTTACGGTCAACACCGGTGAACTTAGCTTCAACGTCGTCACCAACGCTCAGAACCAGAGTTGCATCTTCAACGCGGTCACGTGAAGCTTCGGAAGCGCGCAGGTAACCTTCAACGCCGTCAGCCAGTTCTACGGTTGCGCCTTTAGCGTCAACAGCAGTCACTTTACCGTTTACGATTGCGCCTTTCTTGTTCAGTGCAACCCAGTTGTTGAACGGATCTTCTGCGAGCTGTTTAACGCCCAGGGAGATACGCTCACGCTCTGCGTCAACTTGCAGAACAACTGCTGCGATTTCGTCGCCTTTTTTGTATTCACGAACTGCTTCTTCGCCTGCAACGTTCCAGGAGATGTCAGACAGGTGAACCAGGCCATCGATGCCGCCGTCCAGGCCGATGAAGATACCGAAGTCAGTGATAGACTTGATTTTACCTTCAACACGGTCGCCCTTGTTGTGGGTTTCCGCGAACTGCTGCCATGGGTTGTTTTTGCACTGCTTCAGGCCCAGGGAGATACGACGACGTTCTTCGTCGATATCCAGAACCATCACTTCCACTACATCACCAACGTTAACAACTTTGGATGGGTGGATGTTTTTGTTGGTCCAGTCCATTTCGGAAACGTGCACCAGACCTTCAACGCCTTCTTCGATTTCAACGAAGCAGCCGTAGTCAGTCAGGTTGGTAACGCGACCAGTCAGTTTAGTACCTTCTGGGTAACGCTTAGCGATAGCTACCCATGGATCTTCGCCCAGCTGTTTCAGGCCGAGGGATACACGAGTACGCTCGCGGTCGAACTTCAGCACTTTAACAGTGATTTCGTCGCCCACGTTCACGATTTCGCTTGGGTGCTTAACGCGTTTCCACGCCATGTCGGTGATGTGCAGCAGGCCATCAACGCCGCCCAGGTCAACGAATGCGCCGTAGTCAGTGAGGTTCTTAACGATACCTTTGACTTCCATGCCTTCCTGCAGGTTTTCCAGCAGCTGATCGCGTTCTGCGCTGTTTTCGGATTCGATAACGGCACGACGGGAAACAACAACGTTGTTACGCTTCTGGTCCAGCTTGATTACTTTGAACTCAAGCTCTTTGCCTTCGAGGTGCAGGGTGTCACGGACTGGACGAACGTCTACCAGAGAACCTGGCAGGAACGCACGAATACCATTCAGCTCAACAGTGAAGCCACCTTTAACTTTGCCGTTGATAACACCGACCACAGTTTCAGCTTCTTCGTAAGCTTTTTCCAGCGTGATCCATGCTTCGTGACGTTTAGCTTTCTCACGAGACAGCAGGGTTTCGCCGAAGCCGTCTTCTACTGCGTCCAGAGCAACGTCAACTTCGTCACCAACCTGGATTTCCAGCTCGCCCTGGGCGTTTTTGAACTGCTCAGCCGGGATGGCAGACTCAGATTTCAGACCGGCGTCAACCAGTACAACGTCTTTGTCGATAGCAACAACAACGCCACGAACGATGGAACCCGGACGGGTTTCGATTTCTTTTAAGGATTCTTCAAACAGTTGAGCAAAAGATTCAGTCATGTTTAATCTTCAGGTTAATATTAACGTCCACCTGGCTCCGTGCCGGATGGGGTTGTTTCACATACCCGCCGTCAATCCATTGCAGCGGGGGTACTGCTAAATCGGTCGCGATTACGCGAGTGCCAGTTTTTGGCGCGCATATTGTAGCGCTTTTTCAATCACTTGCTCAATAGTTAAACTGGTTGAATCCAGCACTAATGCGTCTTGCGCGGGAACAAGTGGTGCGACGGCGCGGTTACGATCGCGGTCATCGCGCTCTTTTATCTCGGATAAAAGGCGATCAAAGTTAACACTAAACCCCTTTTCCTGCAACTGAAGCATGCGGCGTTGAGCACGTTCTTCTGAAGAGGCGTCAAGGAAAATTTTCACTGGCGCATCGGGGAATACCACGGTTCCCATGTCGCGGCCGTCGGCGATCAGCCCCGGCGCTTCACGGAAACCGCGCTGGCGACGTAACAGCGCTTCACGAACGCGTGGGAAAGCCGCCACCTGAGAGGCCGCATTGGCCACTTCTTGCGTACGGATTTCACCGCTGACATCTTCCCCTTCCAGGATCACTTCAAGGTTGCCATCGGTCGAGACAAAGCGCACATCCAGATGCGCAGCCAGCGGTACCAGCGCTTCTTCAGACGCAACATCCACATGATGATGCAGCGCAGCCAGCGCCAGCACGCGATAGATTGCTCCCGAATCTAAAAGATGCCATTGCAATGCTTCCGCCATCGCTTTGCACAGAGTACCTTTCCCTGCGCCACTTGGCCCATCAATGGTGATTACCGGGGCAATTGCCGTCATCTTTTTCTCCTTAATTAAGGCATACCGTTTACATGAACGCCGCGCATTATACGCGCCAACGTGCGCAACTGTTACCTTTGCGTGCAAATTACGGAATGATTGAAGCAGAGTGTAGAAGAAATGAAAGAGGATGAGTGTCAGAAAGCGTAAGGAAATGCCGCATCAGGTGATGCGGCATACGATCATCAGGCCAGGGTGCTAATGCGCGCCAGCTGTTCGAAGTAGTCCGGGAACGTTTTTGCCGTACACTTCGGATCAAGGATAGTGACTGGCGTATCTGACAACGCCACCAGCGAGAAACACATCGCCATGCGGTGATCGTTGTAGGTGCCAATTTCTGCAAATTGCAGTTTTGCCGGCGGCGTGACGCGAATGTAGTCTTCGCCCTCTTCTACCTCGGCCCCCACTTTACGCAGCTCGGTTGCCATCGCGAACAGGCGGTCCGTCTCTTTCACACGCCAGTTGTAAATGTTTCGCAGCGTGGTGGTGCCTTTCGCAAACAGCGCAGCGGTGGCAATGGTCATCGCCGCATCCGGAATATGGTTCATATCCATATCGATGGCGTTCAGCTCACCGTGGGTGCAGGAGATGAAGTCATCGCCCCAGGTCACCACCGCGCCCATTTTTTCCAGCACGTCAGCAAAACGGATATCGCCCTGCACGCTGTTGCGGCCAATGCCCGTCACTTTAACCGTACCGCCTTTAATCGCGCCTGCGGCAAGGAAATAGGAGGCGGATGAAGCATCGCCTTCAACCAGGTAGTGGCCCGGGGAGTGATACTGCTGCGCTCCGCGCACCACGAAACGCTGATAAGACTGGTTTTCCACCTCAACACCAAAGGTGTTCATCAGGTGCAGGGTGATATCAATGTACGGCTTAGAAACCAGGTCGCCTTTAATGTTGATGACGGTGTCCTGTGGTGCCAGCGGTGCGGTCATCAGCAGCGCGGTCAGGAACTGGCTGGAAACGCTACCGTCAACCTCAACATTGCCGCCAGTGAATCCCCCGCGCAGACGCAGGGGCGGGTAATTTTCCTGCTCAAGATAATCAATCTGCGCGCCGCCCTGACGCAGGGCATCCACCAGATGGCCGATCGGACGCTCTTTCATTCGCGGCTCACCGGTCAGCACAATATCGTTACTCCCCAGACACAGCGCTGCGGCCAGAGGACGCATCGCGGTACCGGCGTTACCCAGGAAAAGCTCCAGCGCTTCAGCAGAATGTAACGCGCCGCCGTTACCGGTGACTTCACAACGGGTACGATCGTCAGACAGCGCGTACTGAACGCCCAACGCTTTCAGTGCATTGAGCATATGGCGCACGTCATCGCTGTCCAGCAGATTAGTGAGGACGGTGGTGCCGTTTGCCAGAGCTGCCAGCAGCAGAGCGCGGTTCGAGACACTTTTTGAACCAGGCAGATTAATGGTGCCATCTACCCGCGCGATAGGTTGTAACGTCAGGGATTCCATGAAACTCAACTCTCAACTCAACATAATAAAAACCCCGCAGGAACGCTGCGGGGGTGAAAAACAGCCAATTAACCGTGACGACGTTCGAAGTCGATCATGAAATCAGTCAGGGCTTTAACGCCCTCCAGCGGCATGGCGTTATAGATAGAGGCGCGCATTCCGCCTACCACACGGTGGCCTTTCAGCGCATGCAGACCCGCCGCGAAGGACTCTTCCAGGAACACGTTATCCAGGTTGCTGTCCGCCAGCTGGAACGGCACGTTCATGCGCGAACGGTTAGTTTTGGCGACATCGTTACGGTAGAAATCGCTCTTGTCGATCACGCCGTACAGCAGTTCAGCCTTTTGCTGATTGATCTTATCCATCTGCGCCACACCGCCTTTTTGCTTCAGCCATTTGAAGACCAGGCCGGAGAGATACCAGGCAAACGTTGGTGGGGTGTTGAACATGGAATCGTTGTCGTTCAGGACGGTGTAATCCAGAATTGACGGGCAAGACTTATGGGCTTTCCCCAGCAGGTCTTCACGCACAATAACGATAGTCAGACCCGCAGGACCGATGTTTTTCTGGGCACCCGCGTAGATGACGCCGTAGCGGCTGACATCCAGCGGGGTGGACAGAATGGTTGAAGAGAGATCCGCCGTCACAATGACATTTTCGCCAAAGTCTGGCTCTTCGTGAATGGCAATACCGTCGATGGTTTCGTTCGGGCAGTAGTGAAGATACGCGGCGTTGTCAGAAAGCTGCCACTCACTCATCGGCTTCACGGCGCGCAGACCGTCAACGGTCACTTTGGCATCGATGACATTCGGCGTGCAATATTTGTGCGCTTCTTTTACCGCACTGGCCGCCCAGTAGCCGGCATCAACGTAATCAGCGGTGGTTTTGTCGCCCAGTAGATTGAGCGGGATACCCGCAAACTGGCCGCGTCCACCGCCGTGACAGAACAATACTTTGTAGTTCGAGGGAATGTTCAGCAGATCGCGAAAATCCTTTTCTGCTTCTTCCGCCACCTGAATAAACGCTTTACCCCGGTGGCTGACTTCCATCACCGACGTACCCAGACCGTTCCAGTCACACAGCTCCTGTTGAGCCTGTTTGAGCACGTCTGCCGGTAACATTGCCGGACCTGAACTGAAATTAAAGACTTGAGCCATTTCCCCTCACCACGCTAAAAGCCATAAGTTATAACTGTGGATATCGGTTTTATCATTCAGTGACACGCGCCGCAATGTCTAAAACTGATGGCCGAAGAAATGTGCCCCTCGTCACACAATACAATCTGCCGTACCGTTGTCACAAAACCGACAAAATCGCTGTCAGGTGTTACGTTTAGCCCGGCTAACCTTCGTCCATTCTGGATTCGTACAGCGGGGGCATAATTGATGTTCGCCCGCCTGCATAACCACGACATGACTACATTTTATGCAGGCGTACTCGCCCGCTTCAGGTACAGTTTTGTATCGCTCGATGAGCATATCCGGCAGGATGCACAGGCCGGGCTTCACCTCATCGTCGGAATAGTAATAGACGCTGATTTGACCATTCGTTTCCATAATCGCCAGACGCACCTGCCCCAGTTGCTCAACGCTGCTCAAACGGAGTTCCATAAAGAACTCAAACTCCGTCATATTGGCGCTTTGCACATTCTCCCAGGCCAGTTGACCATCTTCGACAATCACCACCGGCTTCCCTTCGAGCAGATCTTCCAGTTTCTCACTTTTCGACATCAGCCACATGACCAGCCGGTACAGCAGTGCAAGCGTCACGAAGACGATAAAGACCGGCACCATCGGCACATCGTCATAAAAGGCAACGTCCCCTGCCGCCGACCCCAGCGTCAGGATGATCAGCACTTCAAACAGCGACATCTGCCGCACGCCGCGACGTCCGGTGATTTTCAGAAACAGGAAAACGAGTACAAAGGTGTACAGGCTGCGCAGCGCTACTTCGCCTAAAAACTCAGGAGGGACTTTATCAAACGCCATCCGCTGGAGATCGAAAGCTTTCATTTTTTTATGCCTTAACAGTAGGTTACTGCTTATAAGCATAGTCCAGCCATTTATTTTCGCCGGAGATAGCACCCGTCACGCAAAACCCGTATCATTGCGCGCTTTACGTACGATAAAAGTGAACGCCATGACTCAAACGTTTATCCCCGGCAAAGACGCCGCTCTGGAAGATTCCATCGCTCGCTTCCAGCAGAAACTGACCGACCTGGGCTTTAATATCGAAGAAGCCTCCTGGCTGAATCCGGTGCCTCACGTCTGGTCCGTGCATATTCGCGACAAAGACTGTGCGCTGTGCTTTACCAACGGTAAAGGCGCGACCAAAAAAGCGGCGCTGGCCTCTGCGCTGGGTGAGTATTTTGAGCGTCTGTCCACCAACTACTTCTTCGCCGACTTCTGGCTGGGCGAAACTATTGCCAACGGTCCGTTCGTTCACTATCCGAACGAAAAATGGTTCCCGCTGACCGAAAACGATGAACTGCCGGAAGGCATTCTCGATGCCCGCCTGCGCGCGTTCTACGATCCGGAAAACGAACTGACCGGCAGCATGTTGATCGACCTGCAATCCGGCAATGAGGATCGTGGGATCTGCGCCCTGCCGTTCACCCGTCAGTCTGACGAGCAGACCGTTTATATCCCGATGAACATCGTCGGCAACCTGTATGTGTCTAACGGCATGTCTGCCGGTAATACCCGCAACGAAGCGCGCGTGCAGGGATTGTCTGAAGTTTTCGAGCGTCATATCAAAAACCGCATTATTGCTGAATCCATCAGCCTGCCGGAGATCCCGGCTGACGTGCTGGCGCGCTACCCGGGCGTGGTGGAATCCATCGCCAAACTGGAAGCAGAAGGTTTCCCAATCTTTGCTTATGACGGTTCTCTGGGCGGCAAATATCCGGTTATCTGCGTGGTACTGTTCAACCCGGCAAATGGCACCAGCTTCGCCTCCTTCGGCGCGCACCCGGACTTCGGCGTGGCGCTGGAGCGTACCGTAACCGAACTGCTGCAAGGTCGTAGCCTGAAAGATCTCGATGTCTTTACTCCGCCAACCTTTGATGACGAAGAAGTCGCCGAGCACACCAACCTCGAAACGCACTTCATCGACTCCAGCGGTTTGATCTCCTGGGATATGTTCAAACAGGACGCGGACTATCCGTTCGTGGACTGGAGCTTTGCCGGTACGACGGAAGAAGAATTCGCCACCCTGATGGCGATCTTCAACGCGGAAGATCAGGAAGTTTACATTGCCGACTATGAACACCTCGGCGTTTACGCGTGCCGTATTATTGTGCCAGGTATGTCGGACATTTATCCGGCAGAAGATCTGTGGCTGGCGAACAACAGCATGGGCGCGCATCTGCGTGAAACCCTGCTGGCCCTGCCAGGCAGCGAGTGGGATAAAGAAGATTATCTGAACCTGATCGCCCAGCTGGACGAAGAAGGACACGATGATTTCACCCGCGTGCGCGAACTGCTGGGTCTGGCGACCGGAAAAGATAACGGCTGGTACACCCTGCGCATCGGCGAGCTGAAAGCGATGCTGGCGCTGGCGGGCGGCGATCTGGATCAGGCTTTGGCCTGGACCGAGTGGACGATGGAGTTTAACCAGTCCGTCTTCTCCGCCGAGCGCACAAACTATTACCGTTGCCTGCAAACGCTGCTCCTGCTTTCTCAGGAAGACGACCGCGAGCCATTGCAGTATCTGAACGCCTTTGTACGTATGTACGGTGCGGATGCCGTTGAAGCTGCCAGCGCGGCGTTGAGCGGTGAAGAACCATTCTACGGCCTGCAAGCGGTTGACAACGATCTGAAAGCCTTCCCGGCGCATCAGTCACTGCTGAATGCGTATGAAAAATTGCAGAAGGCAAAAGCCGCTTACTGGTCAAAATAAGCGCATATAACATTAATGGCTGTAGGCGTATTCAATCGCCTGAGCTATATTACGGGGCAAGTTCATTGCCCCTTTTTTTTATTTTTCCGCAATGACGTTTAATTGTAATAATTAAGTTAACCACGGGTAAATATAAAAACGCTTACCTGAGCTTTACTGTTACTAATTATAATAAATACTCCATTTTAATTAACTGTTCCACGGGAGGCTGAAGGAAAAAATTCAACTCTTTTCATAACTTTTAAAATTTATTTTTATACGGATAATCAAATACTTACTCCGCTTTTGCTGTAAAACCATACACACTGCGGGCCTATAAGCCAGGCGAGATATGATCTATATCAATTTCTCTTCTATAATGCTTTGTTAGTATCTCGTCGCCGACTTAATAAAGAGAGAGTTAGTGTGAAAGCTGACAACCCTTTTGATCTATTACTCCCCGCTGCGATGGCGAAAGTTGCCGAAGAAGCGGGTGTCTACAAAGCCACGAAACATCCGATGACGACGTTCTTTCTGGCCATTACGGCTGGGGTGTTCATCTCCATCGCTTTCGTCTTCTATATCACAGCCACCACCGGCACTGCCGGGATGCCTTTCGGCATAGCGAAACTGATTGGTGGTATTTGCTTCTCACTGGGCCTGATTCTCTGCGTCATCTGCGGCGCCGACCTCTTCACCTCAACGGTGCTGATTGTGGTGGCAAAAGCCAGCGGAAGAATTACCTGGGGTCAACTGGGGCGCAACTGGCTCAACGTTTACGTTGGCAACCTGATTGGCTGTCTGCTCTTTGTTCTGTTGATGTGGCTCTCTGGCGAGTATATGACCGCCAACGGCGGTTGGGGGCTTAACGTCCTGCAAACCGCCGACCACAAAATGCACCATACATTTATCGAAGCTGTTGCTCTCGGCATCCTCGCAAACCTGATGGTCTGCCTGGCGGTCTGGATGAGCTACTCTGGTCGTAGCCTGATGGATAAAGCCATGATTATGGTTCTGCCGGTTGCGATGTTTGTTGCCAGCGGCTTTGAGCACAGTATTGCGAATATGTTCATGATCCCGATGGGGATTGTTATCCGCAACTTTGCAAGCCCGGAGTTCTGGACTGCTGTAGGTTCAACCCCGGAAAGTTTTTCACACCTGACTATTATGAACTTCATTACTGATAACCTGATCCCCGTCACTATCGGGAACATTATCGGTGGGGGTCTGTTAGTTGGGTTGACATACTGGGTCATTTACCTGCGTGGCGGCGATCATCATTAATGGTTGTCTCAGGCAGTAAATAAAAAATCCACTTAAGAAGGTAGGTGTTACATGTCCGAGCTTAATGAAAAGTTAGCCACAGCCTGGGAAGGTTTTACGAAAGGTGACTGGCAGAATGAAGTCAACGTCCGTGACTTCATTCAGAAAAACTATACTCCGTATGAAGGTGACGAATCCTTCCTGGCTGGTGCGACTGACGCAACCACCAAGCTGTGGGACAGCGTAATGGAAGGCGTTAAACTGGAAAACCGCACTCACGCGCCAGTTGATTTTGACACCTCCGTTGCTTCTACCATCACTTCTCACGATGCTGGCTACATCAACAAAGCCCTTGAGAAAATCGTTGGTCTGCAAACTGAAGCACCACTGAAACGCGCAATCATCCCGTTCGGTGGTATCAAAATGGTTGAAGGTTCCTGCAAAGCGTATAACCGCGAGCTGGACCCAATGCTGAAAAAAATCTTCACCGAATACCGTAAAACCCATAACCAGGGCGTATTCGATGTTTACACCAAAGACATTCTGAACTGCCGTAAATCTGGCGTTCTGACTGGTCTGCCAGATGCCTATGGCCGTGGCCGTATCATCGGTGACTACCGTCGCGTTGCGCTGTACGGTATCGACTTCCTGATGAAAGACAAATACGCACAGTTCGTCTCTCTCCAGTCTGACCTGGAAAACGGCGTAAACCTGGAAGCGACTATCCGTCTGCGTGAAGAGATCGCTGAACAGCACCGTGCGCTGGGTCAGATCAAAGAGATGGCGGCTAAATACGGCTGCGATATCTCTGGTCCTGCAACCAACGCTCAGGAAGCTATCCAGTGGACCTACTTCGGCTACCTGGCCGCTGTTAAGTCTCAGAACGGTGCAGCAATGTCCTTCGGCCGCGTATCCACCTTCCTGGATGCGTACATCGAACGTGACCTGAAAGCAGGCAAAATCACCGAACAAGACGCTCAGGAAATGATTGACCACCTGGTCATGAAACTGCGTATGGTTCGCTTCCTGCGTACCCCAGAATATGATGAGCTGTTCTCTGGTGACCCAATCTGGGCAACCGAATCTATCGGCGGTATGGGCGTAGATGGCCGTACTCTGGTAACCAAAAACAGCTTCCGCTTCCTGAACACCCTGTACACCATGGGTCCTTCTCCGGAGCCGAACATCACCGTTCTGTGGTCTGAAAAACTGCCTCTGAACTTCAAGAAATTCGCCGCTAAAGTGTCCATCGACACCTCTTCTCTGCAATACGAGAACGATGACCTGATGCGTCCTGACTTCAACAACGATGACTACGCTATCGCTTGCTGTGTAAGTCCAATGGTTGTTGGTAAGCAAATGCAGTTCTTCGGTGCGCGTGCAAACCTGGCGAAAACCATGCTTTACGCAATCAACGGCGGCGTTGATGAAAAACTGAAAATGCAGGTTGGTCCTAAGTCTGAACCGATCAAAGGCGACGTGCTGAACTATGACGAAGTCATGGAGCGCATGGACCACTTCATGGACTGGCTGGCTAAACAGTACGTGACCGCGCTGAACGTTATCCACTACATGCACGACAAGTACAGCTACGAAGCCTCTCTGATGGCGCTGCACGACCGTGACGTCGTTCGCACCATGGCGTGTGGTATCGCAGGTCTGTCCGTTGCGGCTGACTCCCTGTCTGCAATCAAATATGCGAAAGTTAAACCAATTCGTGACGAAGATGGTCTGGCTATCGACTTCGAAATCGAAGGCGAATATCCGCAGTTTGGTAACAACGACGCTCGCGTTGATGACATGGCGGTTGACCTGGTAGAACGTTTCATGAAGAAAATTCAGAAACTCACTACCTATCGTAACGCTATCCCGACTCAGTCTGTTCTGACCATCACCTCTAACGTTGTGTATGGTAAGAAAACCGGTAACACCCCAGACGGTCGTCGTGCTGGCGCGCCATTCGGCCCAGGTGCTAACCCAATGCACGGTCGTGACCAGAAAGGTGCGGTTGCCTCTCTGACCTCCGTTGCTAAACTGCCGTTTGCTTACGCGAAAGATGGTATCTCTTACACCTTCTCTATCGTGCCAAACGCGCTGGGTAAAGACGACGAAGTGCGTAAAACTAACCTGGCGGGTCTGATGGATGGTTACTTCCACCACGAAGCGTCCATCGAAGGTGGTCAGCACCTGAACGTGAACGTGATGAACCGTGAAATGCTGCTCGACGCGATGGAACACCCTGAGAAATATCCTCAGCTGACCATCCGCGTATCTGGTTACGCAGTACGTTTTAACTCCCTGACGAAAGAACAGCAGCAGGACGTTATTACCCGTACTTTCACTCAGTCCATGTAAGTGGAATTGACTGAAATCACGCGTTAAAAAGCGTACAATAAAGGCTCCACGCAAGTGGGGCCTTTTTAACACCCTCGCTTTATCAGTCTCTTTTGTCCGCTATCTATACTTAATGGATAACAGCCAAAACAGACTCGACATAGCCTTTGAGCTGTGCATCTACATAGGCCCCCGGATGGGCCAAATTCGGAGATATCACCGCAATGTCAATTATTGGTCGCATTCACTCCTTTGAATCCTGTGGCACCGTCGATGGCCCGGGGATCCGCTTTATCACTTTCTTCCAGGGCTGCCTGATGCGCTGCCTGTACTGCCATAACCGTGACACCTGGGACACCCATGGCGGTAAAGAAGTCACCGTTGAGGATCTGATGAAAGAGGTGGTGACCTATCGCCACTTCATGAATGCGTCCGGCGGTGGCGTGACGGCATCCGGCGGTGAAGCCATTCTTCAGGCTGAATTTGTGCGCGACTGGTTCCGCGCCTGCCACAAAGAAGGCATTCATACCTGCCTCGACACCAACGGCTTTGTGCGCCGTTACGATCCGGTTATTGATGAACTGCTTGAAGTGACCGATCTGGTGATGCTCGATCTCAAGCAGATGAACGATGAGATCCACCAGAATCTGGTTGGCGTTTCAAACCACCGTACGCTGGAATTTGCCAAATACATTGCCAATAAAGGCGTCAAGACCTGGATCCGCTACGTGGTGGTGCCGGGCTGGTCAGATGATGATGACTCTGCACATCGTCTGGGTGAATTTACCCGGGATATGGGTAACGTGGAGAAAATTGAACTCCTGCCCTATCACGAGCTGGGTAAACATAAATGGGTGGCGATGGGTGAAGAGTACAAACTCGATGGCGTGAAGCCGCCGAAAAAAGAGACGATGGAGCGCGTCAAAGGTATTCTTGAGCAGTATGGCCACAAGGTCATGTATTAACGAAAAGGCCCGGTGAAAACCGGGCCTTTCTATATTCTATTTAAAGACGCCGTTAATAACGGAAGTCACAATCGCCGTACTTAGCGCAATTAAGACCAGGTCGTCACCTACCACGCGCCATTCATAGCCCGGATAGGAAGGAAGCTGACCCAGCATATCGGCTGGCACGGTTTTCTTCGCAATGCCCGGAGGCAGTGGCTTACCGCGCGCCAGGTTTTTCGCAATTCCCGGAGGCAGAGAGTCGTAGCCTGTTAAGCCGTAATTCAGTGCCAGATGGCGGGCATGATCGAAGCTCACGCGAGCATCCACATCATTACCGACATCTTTGCTGTTTTTAAAGCTCTTATCCGATTTCCCAGGGTTATCCTGACCGTTATTGTGTTTATTACCATGGTTACCAGCGTTCCCGTTACCATGATTGCCGCTATTACCTTGTCCGCCACCGTTTCCGTGACCACCGCCATTCCCGTTTCCTGGATTAGCCATGGCCGGAGCCGTTGCAAACGTTAAAGCCAACACTACGGCAAGTGCGGTAGTGGAAAAACGACGAGTAGACATGATTGCTGCCTTTTAGTGGTAAACTCATTTGAATTATCGCCAGGCAGTAAAAACTCACAATAAGTAAAAGTCTTATATGTGACAGGGACAAAAAAGCCTGTCATCGACAGGCTTTTAATAAGTCATGCATGGGCCACTGGCGTTGGATGTTCGCCCACTTTGCGCAGCAGCATTAACAGATAAATAAACGACACGCTGGCGATCATAATAAACAGCAGATTGTCAGAATAATTTTGCATGAGCATAGCGGTAAAAGTCGGCCCCAGTAAACTGCCGATGGTGTAACTCAGCAACAAAGCCTGGTTCATTGCAACCAGTTGGTGATGCTCAACTTTCTCACAGGCCCAGGCCATCGCGACCGGATAGAGCGTAAAGCCCGCAGCTCCCAGAATGAACAGCGCAGGCGCCATTGCGGCGTTGCTGAGCATGGCGAGACAGCCCATGATGACCACGAAAACCTGGACGCGCAGCACCAGCAGACGACCAAAGCGGTCCGCCAGGCGGCCAATCGGCCACTGCCCGACAATCCCCGCGCTGACCATCACCGCCATCCAGAAACCGATCCCGGAATCACTGACGCCCTGATGGTTAAGATAGAGCGGCATCAGGCCATAGAGCGAGCCCAGCACAATCCCGGAAATAATGCAGCCGTTAACCCCCAGACGCGCCTGGCGCAGTCTCAGCATCGGCCAGACGTGGGTAGCTTCCTGATGCTCGCTGTTTTGATTCACAATGCGGGTAAAGAGCAGCGGCAGGATCGCCGCCAGAACCATGCCCGTCACCCACGGCAGCACGCTCATCAGGTCGGTTGGCAGTTTGCTGACCATCAGCTGTCCCAGAACGGTACCGACGTAGTAAACCATCATATAGGCCGCCAGCAGACGCCCGCGATTACGGGACGTTCCGCTGCACATTAGCGCACTTTCAACCACCACCCAGATCATGGCGCAGCCGACGCCCGCAATAAAGCGCCAGACCATCCAGCTCCAGAAGCCGACCATGAGGCCTAAACCGGCGCAGCCGACGGCAAAGATCAGCGACGCCAGATAATAACTGCGGTTAAAACCAAAGCGCTTAATAAGGCTGCCCGTTAATAAGGTGCCCAGCAGATTGCCCGTAAAAAAGGACGAGCTAACCATACCCACCTGCCAGGTCGGTAAGTTTTCATGGGCGAGCCATAGCGGGACGAGTGTGTTTAACACCGCGATCGCCAGGGTCAGCAAAAGCAGGCCACAGAGCAACAAAAGCACCGGGCGGGTATAGGTGGTCATGGATTAAAAACCGTGAGGAAGTTCAGATTTCGTGCGCATCATGCCACTGGCAAAAACAAAGTCAATCCACCGGTTCAGGCGTCACGCACGTTATGCGCCTTGTCGATTTAAAAAACTCATCCTGCTAATGCAAAGCCTGTTACTGATATTAATTATCTATTTGTTTTTATTTATTTCCGGGAATTTTTACAACGAAACATCAGTCGAAAAATTTCATGAATGAAAAAAGAAAAGCCGGGCGCTATGTCCCGGCTTTTTATAACAAAATCTAAAATTAGCTGGCGATAGCCATACCGACCGTCATATGCAGACCGTAAAATACGCCGCGACCAATTAACTCCCCTGCCAGCACCAGCACAAAGGCCAGGGACAGTAACGGCAGCGCAGGCGAGTAACCTTTAAGCTGAGGGGCAATCCAGCACACCAGCGCCGCCGTCAGCAGCACCACACGCCAGGCCATCAGCGAACCGTAATCCGGCACCAGCGCCGAAGCCTGCTGGATAGAGCTGTGAATGGTCGCCAGCTCCGCTCCCTGCATGAGCGCGACAACGGTACTGATTACCAGCGCCAGCAGCGAGACCGCGGGCAGCAGGCGCATCGCCCAACCATTAATGCCAGCCACACGCAGCAGCAGATAACCCAGCAGCGGCCCGCCAATAAACATGGTCAGGAAGAAGCTCATCGGCGTCCAGACGCTGTACCAGGTCGGAACGGTATCGATGGTGTTGTACACCCGGACCATCATCCAGACGAAGACAACGCCCAGTACCATGGTGACGATGAGCCACAACGCGCGTAACCCTGACGGCAGCTTTTTCACCGCTGCCAGTAACCACCCCAGCCCGCCAACGGCAAAGAAGATTGCCCCGCTGGCAATCTCGTTACTCAGCGAAGAGGCACCTACGCGGTTCAGGGAGTTGAACGCGCGCATCGGTGAGCCCAGGTGCAGCGTAGAGGCGATAAACCCAATGCCCATCAACACCCACAGGCCAAACATGCTTAACACCAAACGCTGCTGCTGTTCAGCATTGAGGTTCCCTTTTAACAGCGCCAGCGCAAGGACGATAAACCCGCCCGCCACGCACTGCCCAAAGACCGTGAAGATCATTAGCGGCCATTCATGCCATCCACTTCCCATCTCACACCTCCTTCGGGTTTGCCAGGTAGCCGGTGGTGTCACCCGTCGGACGGCTGTTGGCGTTAGGTTTAATCACAATACTCGGCTTCGTGAAGTGCGCAGACGGCAGCGGCGCGACGGCAGCAAGCTGACCGTGTTTTTTGCGCAGCTCCTCAATCGGGCCAAAGTCCAGCGCGCGCAGCGGGCAGGACTCGACGCAGATGGGCTTTTTGCCGTCCGCCACGCGGCTGTGGCAGCCGTCGCACTTGGTCATGTGGCCTTTGGCGGCATTGTACTGCGGCGCGCCGTACGGACAGGCCATGTGGCAGTAGCGACAGCCGATGCAGACATCCTCGTCCACTACCACAAAACCGTCGTCGCGCTTGTGCATTGCCCCGCTCGGGCAGACCTTGGTGCAGGCCGGATCTTCGCAGTGGTTGCAGGCAATCGACAGGTAATAGGCGAAGACATTCTGATGCCAGACGCCGTTGTCCTCCTGCCAGTCGCCGCCCGCGTATTCATAAATACGACGGAAGCTAACGTCCGGGGTCAGATCTTTGTAATCCTTGCAGGCCAGCTCGCAGGTTTTGCACCCGGTGCAGCGGCTGGAATCAATAAAAAATCCATACTGGGTTGTCATCGGTTACTCCTTACGCCTTTTCAACCTGAACGAGGTTTGTGTGGGATGGGTTGCCCTTCGCCAGCGGCGACGGACGCTGCGTAGTGAGAACGTTGATGCAGCCCGCCTGATCGATACGGTTCGCATCCGGGTTATACCAGGCCCCTTCCCCCAGCGCGACAACGCCAGGCATCATACGCGGAGTCACTTTAGCTTCGATATGCACTTCGCCACGTCCGTTGAAGATACGTACGCGATCGCCATTACTGATGCCGCGCGCTTTCGCATCCATCGGGTTGATCCACATCTCCTGTCGGCAGGCCGCTTTCAGTACGTCAACGTTGCCGTAGGTGGAGTGAACACGCGCTTTGTAGTGGAAACCGGTCAACTGAAGCGGGAATTTCGCCGTCAGCGGATCGTTGTAGTTTTCGAAGCCTGGCGTATAAATCGGCAGCGGATCGATTACGTCCCCTTCCGGCAATTCCCACGTTGCGGCAATTTTTGCCAGCTCTTCGGAGTAGATCTCGATTTTGCCCGACGGCGTGGTCAGCGGATTGGCCTGCGGATCGTCGCGGAAGGCTTTATACGCCACGTGATGCCCTTCGGGATCGCGCTGCTTGTACATGCCCTGCTTGCGGAAGGTATCGAAGTCCGGCTGGTCAGGAATGGCTTTGCGTGAGAGCTCGTGCAGATGGCGCATCCACCCTTCCTGAGTACGTCCTTCAGTGAACTGCTGCTCAACGCTAAGACGTTTCGCCAGCTCGGAAGTCATCTCATAGATGGTTTTGCACTCGAAGCGCGGTTTGATGGCCTGGTCAGTGAAGATCACATAGGACATGTTGCCGCAGGAGGCGTCCAGCGCGAAATCCATCTGCTCAGACGCAGTGCAGTCTGGGAGCAGAATATCGGCATACTTCGCCGATGAGGTCATGTGGCAGTCGATCACCACAATCATTTCGCACTTCTTGTCGTCCTGCAAAATTTCATGGGTGCGGTTGATTTCAGAGTGCTGGTTGATCAGGCAGTTACCGGCGTAGTTCCAGATCATTTTGATCGGCACGTCCAGCTTATCTTTGCCCCGAACACCGTCACGCAGCGCGGTCATTTCCGGGCCGCGCTCGATCGCGTCCGTCCACATAAACATGGAGATGCTGGTCTGAACCGGGTTATCCAGCGTTGGCATACGTTCAAACGGGACTTCATACGAGCCTTCACGCGCCCCGCTATTACCGCCGTGAATACCAACGTTGCCAGTCAGAATCGAGAGCATAGAAATAGCGCGGGTGGCAATTTCGCCGTTCGCGTGACGCTGTGGTCCCCATCCCTGGCTGATATAAGCCGGTTTTGCTGAACCAATTTCACGGGCCAGCTGAACAATACGCTCGACTGGAATGCCGGTAATGGTGGATGCCCACTCAGGGGTTTTCGCTACCCCGTCGCTGCCCTGACCAAGAATGTACGCTTTGTAATGCCCGTTAGCCGGTGCGCTGGCTGGCAGGGTCTTCTCGTCATAACCAACGCAGTATTTATCAAGGAACGGCTGATCGACGAGGTTTTCAGTGATCATCACATACGCCAGCGCATTGACCAGCGCCGCATCGGTACCAGGGCGAATAGGGATCCACTCGTCTTCACGTCCCGCGCCGGTATCGGTATAGCGCGGATCGACGATGATCATACGTGCGTTGGATTTGGCGCGCGCCTGCTCAAGATAATAGGTTACCCCACCGCCGCTCATCCGGGTTTCGCCTGGGTTGTTACCGAACAACACCACCAGTTTACTGTTTTCGATATCCGACGGGCTGTTACCGTCTGCCCAGCCGCCGTAGGTGTAGTTCAGCCCCGCAGCAATCTGTGCGGAAGAGTAGTCGCCGTAATGATTGAGATAGCCGCCGCAGCAGTTCATCAGGCGCGCCACCAACGTTTTACCCGGCGGCCAGGAGCGGGTCATGGTACCGCCCAGCGTCCCGGTGCCGTAGTTGAGGTAGATGGATTCGTTGCCATACTCTTTGATCAGGCGCTGCATGTTGGTCGCGATGATATCGTAGGCTTCGTCCCAGCTAATACGCTCGAACTTCCCTTCCCCACGCTTACCGACGCGCTTCATTGGGTATTTCAGACGATCCGGGTTATAAACGCGACGGCGCATTGAACGGCCACGCAGACAGGCACGAACCTGATGTAACCCTTCGTAGTTATCATCTCCGGTATTGTCTGTTTCGACATATTTGATTTCACCGTCCACAACATGCATACGCAGAGGACAACGGCTACCACAGTTAACGGTACAGGCACTCCACACCACTTTTTCCGGGGCTGAAGCGGGAGACAGAGCCTCCGCCGCCGACGCCAGACGGGTAAAAGGGAGCGTAAAGGCGCTGCTGGCAACCGCCAGACCGCCTATTGCCGTGGTTTTCATCAACCCACGGCGAGTGACCTCGGCAGCCATTAACGCTTCAGGCGCTTTGATTTTCATAAAGACTCACTTTGGTTGCTCACAAAGAAATAAAGGGCGGCATACACCGCTATATAGTTTTATGTATAACGATATTTTTGGTTATCAGTGTTTTATGCTGACTTTCGTTCGGAGGAGTATTACTACTTTAGAGGGAGGGGTTATTGCTTCGTATCAAATCAGAGGCATAAAAAAAGCGCCCTGAGGCGCTTTTTTGTCTTAGAGCAAATAATTAGCCGATGAACTGCTGGCCTTTCATGTAAGGGCGCAGCACTTCAGGGATCTCAATGCGTCCGTCAGCCTGCTGGTAGTTTTCCAGCACAGCAACCAGCGTACGGCCTACTGCCAGACCGGAACCGTTCAGGGTATGAACCAGACGGGTTTTCTTGTCAGATTTGCTGCGGCAACGCGCCTGCATACGACGCGCCTGGAAATCCCAGACGTTGGAGCAGGAGGAGATTTCACGGTAGGTGTTCTGCGCAGGCACCCAGACTTCAAGGTCGAAGGTTTTGCAGGCACCGAAGCCCATGTCGCCGGTGCACAGCGCCATACGGCGGTACGGCAGGCCCAGCAGCTCCAGCACTTTCTCAGCATGACCGGTCATCTCTTCCAGCGCGTCCATAGACTCTTCCGGACGAACGATCTGCACCATCTCAACTTTATCGAACTGGTGCATACGGATCAGACCGCGTGTATCGCGACCGTAAGAACCGGCTTCAGAACGGAAACATGGAGAGTGCGCGGTCAGTTTGATTGGCAGATCGTCTTCGTCGATGATCTCATCACGCACGAGGTTGGTCAGCGGTACTTCCGCGGTTGGGATCAGCGCGTAGTTGCTGCTGTCTGCTTCCTCGTCCAGCGGACGGGTGTGGAACAGATCGCCAGCAAATTTCGGCAACTGGCCGGTACCGTACAGCGTATCGTGGTTAACCAGATACGGAACGTAGGTTTCGCTGTAGCCGTGCTGCTCGGTGTGCAGATCCAGCATGAACTGCGCCAGAGCGCGATGCAGATGGGCAATTTGACCTTTCATGACCACAAAGCGAGAACCCGTCAGCTTAACCGCAGCCGCAAAGTCCAGGCCCGCGTGCATTTCGCCCAGCGTGACGTGATCGCGCACCTCGAAGTCAAACTCGCGAGGCGTGCCCCAGCGTTTCACTTCAACGTTGTCGTTTTCGTCTTTGCCGACAGGCACGCTGTCGTCAGGAATGTTCGGGATCGCCAGAGCGATATCACGAATTTCAGCCTGAAGAACATCCAGTTCAGCTTTCGCCTGATCCAGCTCTTCACCCAGTTTGTTCACTTCCAGGCGTAATGGCTCAATATCTTCCCCGCGCGCTTTCGCCTGGCCAATGGATTTCGATCGAGAATTACGCTCTGCTTGCAGATTTTCAGTTTGTACCTGCAAAACTTTACGACGCTCTTCAAGAGCGCGCAGCTTATCTACATCCAGCTTAAAGCCCCGGCGTGCCAGTTTTTCAGCGACTGCGTCTGGCTCATTACGCAGCAGATTGGGATCGAGCATGCTTATCCTGTGCTTATCGAATTAAAAAAGGAAAAAGTGACCACAGCCTGCGGCCACAGAGATATATTGCCAACATTACCGCAACGATTGAACTAACGGTAGCGTTTTATAGGGCTATTTTGATCCTGTCCGGCAAGCCAGGCGAGCTTTTCGCCAATCTTACCCTCAAGACCTCTGTTTGTGGGGTGATAATAGCGGGTTTGTGCCATCTCCTGCGGGAAATACTCCTCGCCGGCGGCGTAGGCATTGGGTTCATCATGGGCGTAGCGATACTCCTGCCCGTAACCCATCTCTTTCATCAATTTGGTTGGCGCATTGCGCAGATGAACCGGCACATCGTAGTCCGGACGTTCACGTGCATCTGACATCGCCGCTTTGAAGGCGGTATACACCGCGTTACTTTTCGGCGCGCAGGCCAGATAGACAATTGCCTGCGCAATGGCACGCTCACCTTCCGCGGGTCCGACGCGGGTAAAGCAGTCCCAGGCGGAAATAGCGACCTGCATGGCTCGTGGATCGGCATTACCGACATCTTCTGACGCGATGGCCAGGCAGCGACGCGCGACATATAACGGATCGCCACCGGCGGTAATGATACGCGCGTACCAGTAGAGCGCCGCATCCGGGGCGCTGCCGCGCACGGACTTATGTAATGCAGAGATCAGGTCGTAAAAACGATCGCCTTTATTATCGAAGCGTGCGCTGCGCTCACCGGCTATTTCGGTCAGCAGCTCCTGCTTTAGCACCCGCTTTCCGGCATCATCCACTTCGGCCATATCGGCCATCATTTCCAACGTATTCAGCGCCCGACGGGCATCGCCGTTGACCAGTTCAGCGATCGCATGACGCGTGTCGTCCGGCAGAACGATATCCTGTCCGCCGTAACCCCGCGCTTTGTCCTCCATCGCCTGGGTCAGAACCTTTTCGATATCCTCTGTGGTCAGGGATTTAAGCAGGTAAACGCGGGCGCGGGAAAGGAGCGCAGAGTTCAGCTCAAACGACGGGTTTTCCGTGGTTGCGCCGATGAAGAAAATCGTGCCGTCTTCAATGTGCGGCAGAAACGCATCCTGCTGGCTTTTATTGAAACGGTGGACTTCATCGACAAACAGAATGGTGCGGCGCCCGGCATTACGGTTTTGCCGCGCGCGCTCGATCGCCTCTCGGATCTCCTTCACGCCGGACGTCACCGCCGAGATGCGCTCAACGTCCGCGTTAGCATAGCGGGCGATCACTTCAGCGAGGGTTGTTTTGCCGGTGCCGGGTGGCCCCCAGAGGATCATGGAGTGCAGATGCCCGGCCTCTATGGCGCGCGGCAAGGGTTTCCCCGCAGCCAGAAGGTGTTGCTGGCCGATGTACTGCGCTAAATTTTCTGGCCGCATACGGGCGGCCAGAGGTTGAAACGCATTATCTGAAAAATCGAGCGAAAGGTTGCTCACTCATGCCTCTTACTTATTACGTTGGTCGTCCACCGTTACGCCCTGCGGCGGGGTAAAGGTGAATTTCGAAGCATCTACGGCGCCGTTTTGCTGAGACTTAAGCTGATAGCTACTGCGCTGATCGTCCTGCTCAACCGCACCGAACTGATTAATGGTACCGTTGCTACTCACGTTAATGGTGAACTGCTTCAGGTTACCGTTGCTGCCTTTTGGCGTCAGGACGAACTCATCACCGTTTTGTTTAATGTTGTACTGCTGCCAGTCGCTGGACTGGTTACGGGCAATGAGCATAAACGGCGTATTGCTGGTCGCGTCTTTCAGCCAGGTGGCGGTCGCCTGCTCAACAAACGGGTTGTAGAACCATAAGGTTTTCCCGTCAGACACCAGCACGCTTTCATCCGGCTGGGTCATGTGCCAGTTGAAGAGATTCGGGCGTTTCACCCACAAATCCCCCTGACCTTCCTGCACCGCGTTGCCACTGCCGTCAGTCACTTTTTGCGTGAAGCTGGCGTGGAAGCTGCTCACTTTATCCAGTCGGCTTTTAAGGTCGCTGGCTGCATCAGCCCAGACGCTGCTGGCAACAAAACTGGAGAGTAATGCACAGGCGATGGCGATTTTTTTCATTGTTATTCCTTAAAATACGTCTTCCCGATATGGGGGTTCCGTTTCTATTCTGGACCTGCCCGAAGGCAGGCGACAGAAGAATATGCTTAATTTTTGCTGATTTACCCTTCTTTGCAATCGCTGAAGGTTAATCAAACGGCGGTGGCGCCAGCACCTCACGGTTACCGTTATGCCCCTGTTCGCTCACAATACCCTGGGCTTCCATCTGCTCGATAATACGCGCCGCGCGGTTGTAGCCAATACGGAACTGGCGCTGGACGCCGGAGATGGACGCCTTACGTTTTTCGGTAACGAAATTAACCGCCTGGTCAAATAACGGATCCAGCTCTTCGCCGCCGTCAAAACCACCGCCGCCACCTTCGCTTTCACTGTCGGAGGTGATGCCGTCAACGTATTGCGGCCGACCGCGCGCTTTCCAGTCCTGCACCACCGCATGCACTTCCTGGTCGCGAACAAACGCACCGTGTACGCGCACCGGCGAGGTGGAGTTCGGGCCGGAATAGAGCATATCACCCATACCCAGCAGCGACTCTGCACCACCCTGGTCCAGGATAGTACGCGAGTCAATTTTACTCGACACGGTAAACGCGATACGGGTCGGGATGTTTGCCTTAATAAGACCGGTGATAACGTCTACGGACGGACGCTGCGTTGCCAGCACCAGGTGGATCCCCGCCGCACGCGCTTTCTGTGCCAGACGCGCAATCAGCTCTTCCACTTTCTTGCCAACGGTCATCATCAGGTCGGCGAACTCATCCACCAGCACCACGATGTAAGGCAGTTTTTCCAGCACCGGATGCTGGGCATCCATGCTGTCACCCGGCTTCCAGTATGGGTCCGGAATCGGACGGCCCATACGTGCCGCCTCAGCGATTTTCTCGTTATAACCGGCCAGGTTACGCACGCCCAGCGCAGACATCAGCTTGTAGCGACGCTCCATTTCATTGACGCTCCAGCGCAATGCGTTGGCGGCGTCCTTCATGTCGGTCACCACTTCCGTTAACAGATGCGGAATGCCTTCGTAGACGGACAGTTCAAGCATTTTCGGGTCGATCATGATGAAACGCACATCTTCAGGCTGCGCTTTGTAGAGCATACTGAGGATCATGGCGTTCACCCCGACCGATTTACCGGAGCCGGTGGTACCCGCAACCAGCAGGTGCGGCATCTTCGCGAGATCGGCAACCACCGGATCGCCAGCGATATCTTTACCCAACACCACGGTCAGAGGGGACGGGTTGTCACGGAATTTGGTGTTATCCAGAACTTCACGCAGATAAACGGTCTGGCGTTTCTTGTTTGGCAGCTCAAGGCCAACGTAAGGCTTACCTGGGATCACTTCCACCACGCGTACCGCCACGGTCGACAGAGAACGCGCCAGGTCACGGGACAGGTTAGAAATACGCGCCGCTTTTACGCCTGGCGCCAGGTTCAGTTCGAAACGGGTGATCACCGGGCCAGGGGAGTAGTTCACCACGTCCGCTTTAATACGGAAGTCAGCCAGACGTGCTTCCACCAGACGGGCCATCTGCTCAAGAGCAAAAGTATCCACCGGTTCGACTTCCGCTGGCGGCGGCGTTAACAGATCCAGCGACGGCAACGGCGTACTTGGTCGTTGCAGCGGACGGCTGTCTCCGTTACGCATCAGCAGCGGGTGAATCAGGCTTTCCTGCGGCTGTGGTGCTGGCTGCTGGAACTGCGGCTGCGGCGGTTGGGCCGGCGGTGTATGCGGCTGCGCATAAGCCTGCGGCGCTGGCGCCTGGCGCACCGGTTCCGCTTCTGGCATCACGCTCGGCGTGAACAGCGGTTCGCTCGGACCGTCATCCACCAGATCTTTCATCGGAGAAAATTCAAAATCCGAGAGCGAGAACGGGTTTGCCCCCGAAGGCTGCTCACCGGAATAACGTTGCTGTTGCGTGGCCGCAAACTGACGCGCTAATTCCGCTTCGGCAGCATCATCTTCATCCTGCTGAGAATGAACATCGTGTTGGTACTCATTCCCGTAGCGTTGAGTCTGCTGGGCGGCAAACTGACGCGCCAGCTCATCCTGATGCAGTTCGTCGGCATCATCTTCGTAGTCGGACTCACGGGCTTTTTCTTCCGCCATACGCTGGGAAGGCAGTTTAATGCCATAAGAGGCCAGCTCCCGGCGCGTCGGTACGCGCACGCGATTAGGGCGCGGCAATTGTGGACCAATGCCCTCTTTTACCTGAGGACGCGGCGCACCGTCGGTTGCCGGGCTGAATAGCGGAGCGGACGCGGCAGCGGCTGCCGTTGCCTGCTTCACGGTTTCCGCTCCCGACGCAACGGCTGGCGCTGGGTCTACAGGTGCAACGCTCGCAGAAGGCGCTTTTACAACAGGCTCCTGCACCGGCTCAGGCACGGGCTGATACCAGGCGGCAAGCTGCTCGCGCTCTCGGGCACGGCGCTCTTCCACCTCTTCAAAATAGTACAATGGCGGACGGGATGGCTTCGCTTCCTCCACCACTTCGGGTTCAGACACCGGCGCAACGTATGGCTGTTCAGGTTCAGCAGGTTCGGGCGTATAAGCCTGATACGGCTGTTGCGGCTCGCTGGCAGGCTCAGGCGGCTGATACGGTTGCTGCCACTGTTCCTGCTGCACAGGAATATAGCTTTCAGGCTCCGGCGCAATGGTCGGTTCAGGCGTATGGACACCTGGCGCAGTCTGCCAGTCCACCTGCGGTTGCTGGATCGCGGACTCCGGTGCAGGAACAGGCGAGGACGGCATCACGGCTTCAACAGGCGCAACATGGGCCTGCGCAGCCGTCGTTGCGGCAGCAGCAGCGGCTACCGGTTCAGTCACGGAATGACCATGCAACAGCGGATCGTATTCGTCATACTCACCCGGCGTAGCTCGATGACCAGAGAACAAAACATCATCAGGATCGACGGCCGCGCCGCGATACTCAATCTGCTCCTCTTCATCCATACGTTTGCCGGAGAAAAGCGCGGCATCCGTTTTACGGCCTAACGGGTTAGCGAATTTTTCAGCAACGCGCTGGCGGCGCGCCAGAGCACCGCGCAGAATACGGGCACGGCGGGATTCACGACGCTGCACAGGTGCCTCGTCTTCCTCTTCGTACTCATCTTCATATTCATCTTCATCGACCCACGTATCGTCACGACGGGTGCGATTGCTGGCAAACGTCAGCAGAGTCAGAATAAAGCTGCCGATTTTTTCGGCAATGCTCACCCAGGACCAGCCGGTAAACAGCGTCAGGCCCGCTGCCCAGATACAAAGCAGCGCCAGCGTGCCGCCGCTGCTGTGAAGCATCGGTTGCAGCGCGGAGCTCAACAGGCTGCCAATCACCCCGCCTGAGGCGAAGTACCAGATGTCATCGGCGTTGATCGCCGCCAGTCCGCAGGAGGTGAGGATCAGCGCCAGGGCGCCAATCAGGCGCAGCGAAACGGCAAAATAATCGATGTAGTCATCGTTCTGTCGATGACGCCAGGCAAACCAGCATCCGCCAATAATGATGACGGGAAGGGTATAGGCCATCACACCGAAAATGAAGAAGAGCGTGTCCGCAAGCCAGGCACCGGGAACGCCGCCTAAATTATGGATAGGCTCATGCCATGCGGTTTGCGACCAGCTGGGATCTGAGGGGTTGAAACTGAGTAAGGCAGCCATCAGCCAGACGGCAAAAAGGGCAATAACAATCAGTAACGCCTCAAGGAGACGACGTCCGCTGCTTAGCTTAGATAATGTGACTTCTTTGTCTTCAGTGTATTCCTGGCTCAAGAAAGGCTCTCCAGGTATCAGGCATGTCCTGCCTGTGTGCTAAAACGGACAACAGCGCCGGGACTCCCCGGCACTGTTGCTGTATGGATTAACAGGAGTGTAATCAAACTACACTGATTTTGCACCTGTTCCGTGTTAGCGCGTCTTAATAACCAGACGATTGCTCTGTTTGACCTCTTCCATCACCACATAAGTACGGGTGTCGTTCACGCCTGGCAGACGCAGCAGGGTTTCACCCAGCAGCTTACGGTAGGCGGACATATCAGGCACACGGGTTTTCAACAGGTAGTCAAAATCACCGGAAACCAGATGACACTCTTGAATTTCTTCAAGTTTTTGTACAGCGGCGTTAAATTGCTCAAACACATCTGGTGCACCACGATTCAGAGTAATCTCAACAAATACCAGAAGTGAGGCATCCAGATAATGCGGGTTCAGCAGAGCCGTATAGCCCTGAATAAAACCCTGTCTTTCCAGTCGACGCACACGCTCAAGGCACGGCGTCGGGGAAAGTCCCACACGTTTTGAAAGCTCGACGTTGGAAATACGCCCATCCTTTTGCAATTCATTAAGAATGTTACGATCGATACGGTCGAGATCTTTGCCAGGGCGCTTCTTGCTATCTACCATTATTATTGTCTCTCTGTATTCCTTCCCTACTCCTGCCTGGACCCTGTGCACATCACTGTTCAGAGCCTGGACCCGTTATTCATCACATCGCCTGGTTATGTATTAGACGCGATGTAGATTCGGGTTCTGCGGTAAGAAGACCGTTGCCCGAAAGCAGTCACAGACATCACGTATGGCGTCTGTCCACACCATGCGTAGATTTCACTGACCCGGTAAAAATGGCATTTCCGTGCATGTCTATGCGGCATGCAGTTCGTGCGTCTTTTTTTCTTCCTTGAATGTTTTCGCAAAAGCGCAGGGGATTGTCAAAGCAAAACATCGATTTTTAGTACAACATGCCGGATATTCATTACGGAGGGGTATTAATCCTCATTTTATTGCCTTATAAACGCGCGGTTTTCAGTAGCAGAAGTGATGTGACCGCCTCTGACCCATAGGGCGCGTCTATTGCATATATCGAAAGCAAAACTCTCCTGCTCTTTTTTTACGGCAACAAATTCCCTACAATCCAGCCCATTGCCTGCCAACAACAATGGGGATCTCATGGGCACGACCAAACACAGTAAGCTGCTAATCCTTGGTTCTGGACCTGCGGGATATACCGCAGCGGTCTATGCTGCACGCGCTAACCTGCAACCGGTACTGATCACCGGGATGGAAAAAGGCGGTCAGCTGACCACCACCACGGAAGTGGAAAACTGGCCTGGCGACCCGAACGACCTGACCGGGCCGCTGCTGATGGAGCGCATGCACGAGCATGCCGCCAAATTCGAAACCGAAATCCTGTTCGACCACATCAATAAAGTGGATTTGCAGAACCGTCCGTTCCGCCTGACGGGTGACAGCGGCGAATACACCTGCGATGCGCTGATCATCGCCACAGGCGCCTCTGCCCGTTACCTTGGTCTGCCATCTGAAGAAGCGTTCAAAGGCCGAGGCGTATCTGCCTGCGCGACCTGCGACGGTTTCTTCTATCGCAACCAGAAAGTCGCCGTGATCGGCGGCGGTAACACCGCAGTGGAAGAAGCGCTGTATCTGGCAAATATTGCCTCAGAAGTACACCTGATTCACCGTCGCGACACCTTCCGCGCGGAGAAGATCCTGATTAAACGCCTGATGGACAAAGTGGCGAGCGGCAACATTGTGCTGCATACCAACCGTACGCTGGAAGAAGTGACTGGCGATCAGATGGGCGTGGCGGGACTGCGTATCCGTGATACCCAGAACACCGATAACGTCGAAACGCTGGAAGTGGCGGGCCTGTTTGTGGCAATCGGTCACAGCCCGAACACGGCTATCTTTGAAGGCCAGCTGGAGCTGGAGAACGGCTACATCAAAGTGCAGTCTGGCATTCACGGCAACGCCACCCAGACCAGCGTTCCGGGTGTCTTCGCAGCTGGCGACGTGATGGACCATATTTATCGTCAGGCGATCACCTCTGCGGGCACCGGTTGTATGGCCGCGCTGGACGCAGAACGCTACCTGGACGGGCTGGCTGAACAAGGCAAATAATCTTTACAAGTCAGTAACAAACGTAAATAAAGGCGGCCACTGGTCGCCTTTATTTTTGCTCGCGTGTAACATGCAGAGGTCTAATTTCTTATAACGTCACCTGCAAAGTACGCAATGGAAAAAACCCGTCAACAAGAGTTAACCCGCTGGCTGAAACAGCAAAGCGTTCTGTCCCGCCGCTGGCTTATGATTTCCCGCGTTCTGGGATTCATCAGCGGTCTGTTGATTGTTGCCCAGGCATGGCTGCTGGCCCGCATTCTCAACCATATGATCATGGAGAACATCCCGCGCGAAGCGCTGCTGTTGCCGTTTATCGTTCTGGTGCTGGTTTTCGTTCTGCGTGCGTGGGTGGTCTGGCTGCGCGAGCGGGTTGGGTTCCACGCCGGGCAGCACATCCGCTATGAGATTCGCCGCAAGGTGCTCGATCGGCTTTCGGAAGCCGGGCCTGCGTGGATCCAGGGTAAGCCAGCCGGCAGCTGGGCGACGCTGATCCTTGAGCAAATCGACGATATGCACGATTACTACGCGCGTTATCTTCCCCAGATGGCGCTGGCGGTGTTTGTGCCCCTGATGATTGTTATCGCCATCTTCCCTGTTAACTGGGTGGCGGCGTTGATCCTGCTAGGCACCGCCCCGCTCATCCCGCTGTTTATGGCGATGGTCGGCATGGGCGCGGCAGATGCTAACCGTCGTAACTTCCTGGCGTTGGGTCGGTTGAGCGGTCATTTCCTGGACCGTCTGCGCGGAATGGAAACCCTGCGGATCTTCGGTCGTGGTGAAGCGGAAACCGAAAACATTCGCCTGGCGTCGCAGGATTTCCGTCAGCGCACCATGGAAGTGTTGCGCATGGCCTTTCTCTCTTCTGGCGTGCTCGAATTTTTCACCTCCCTGTCGATTGCGCTGGTGGCGGTTTACTTTGGCTTCTCCTACCTCGGCGCGCTGGACTTTGGCCACTACGGTACGGCGGTCACGCTTTCCGCCGGGTTCCTGGCGCTGATCCTGGCCCCGGAATTTTTCCAGCCGCTTCGCGATCTCGGCACCTTTTACCATGCCAAAGCGCAGGCGGTGGGTGCTGCCGACAGCCTGAAAACCTTCATGGAAACGCCGCTGGCGAATCCAGAGCGTGGTGAGGTAACGCTGAACACGAACGATCCGGTGACCATTGAAGCACAGGATTTTTCTGTTCTGTCGCCTGAAGGCAAAGTGCTGGCCGGTCCGCTGAACTTTACCCTGCCTGCCGGGCAACGTGTGGTGCTGGTGGGTACCAGCGGCTCAGGTAAAAGCTCATTGTTGAATGCGCTGTCAGGTTTTATGGCGTACACCGGATCGCTGCGTATCAATAAAACGGAGCTGCGCGAGCTCGATCCTGATGCCTGGCGTAAACAGCTGAGTTGGGTGGGGCAAAACCCTCAGCTGCCAGCTCCGACGCTGCGCGAGAATGTGCTGCTGGCACGCCCGGATGCGCGTGAAGATGAGCTGCAATCGGTCCTCGACCGCGCCTGGGTCAGCGAGTTTCTGCCGCTGCTTGCGCAGGGTGTCGATACCGTCATTGGCGATCAGTCTGCCGGGCTGTCAGTTGGCCAGGCACAGCGCGTCGCGGTCGCCCGTGCGCTGCTGAATCCCTCTTCGCTAATGCTGCTGGACGAACCTGCGGCCAGCCTGGACGCTCACAGCGAGCAGCGCGTGATGGATGCGCTTAACGCAGCCTCACGCCAGCAAACCACCATGATGGTGACTCACCAGCTGGAAGGTATTGCCGACTGGGATCAGATCTGGGTGATGGAAAACGGACACATTGTTGAACAAGGCGATTACGCCGCGCTTGTTGCCGCGCAGGGGCCGTTTGCGACCCTGCTGGCGAACCGTCAGGAGGATATCTGATGCGCGCCCTGCTTCCGTATCTTGCACTGTATAAACGCCACAAATGGATGCTGACGCTCGGGATCGTGCTGGCGATCGTTACTCTGCTGGCCAGCATCGGTCTGCTTACGCTTTCCGGCTGGTTCCTCTCCGCGTCTGCGGCCGCAGGCTTTGCCGGGCTGTACAGCTTTAACTACATGCTGCCTGCCGCCGGGGTGCGCGGCACGGCGATTACGCGAACTGCCGGACGCTACTTCGAACGTCTGGTCAGCCACGACGCGACCTTCCGCGTGCTGCAACACCTGCGTATTTACACCTTCAGCAAACTGCTGCCCCTCTCCCCTGCCGGGCTGGCACGTTTTCGACAGGGCGAATTACTCAACCGCGTGGTCGCAGATGTGGATACGCTGGATCACCTCTATCTGCGCGTCATTTCACCTATGGTGGGCGCGTTTGTAGTGATTGTCGTGGTCACGCTGGCGTTGAGTTTCCTGGATGTTCCCATCGCACTGACGCTCGGCGGCATCATGCTGATGACGCTGATTATTCTGCCGCCCCTGTTTTATCGTGCAGGTAAAACCACCGGGGAAAACCTGACGCGCCTGCGAGGGGAATATCGCCAGCAGCTCACCGCCTGGTTGCAGGGACAGGCCGAGCTCACCCTTTTTGGCGCCAGCAAACGGTACCGCGCCCGCATGGAAAATACGGAGCTGAACTGGCATGAAGCCCAGCGGCGCCAGTCTGAACTGACCGCGTTCTCCCAGGCGCTGATGATGTTAATTGGTGGGATTGCCGTCATCGCCATGCTCTGGATGGCCTCCGGTGGCGTGGGCGGTAACGCGCAGCCTGGCCCGCTGATTGCGCTGTTTGTTTTCTGTGCCCTGGCAGCCTTTGAAGCCTTAGCCCCGGTCACGGGCGCTTTTCAGCATCTCGGCCAGGTGATTGCCTCTGCGCTACGCATTACGGATATTGCCGAGCAGGAGCCGGAAGTGAAGTTCAGCGCGGGTCAAACCGCTGTGCCAGAGCAGGTCGCGCTGACGCTCAGCAATGTCACTTTCGCCTACGACAAGCAGGCGCAAAACGCGCTGGAAGACATCACCCTTTCTGTTGATGCCGGGCAGCGCATTGCGATCCTTGGCCGTACGGGATGTGGGAAATCGACACTTCTGCAACTTCTCACGCGCGCGTGGGACCCACAGCAGGGCGAGATTCTGTTTAACGACGTTCCGCTGTCTGGTTTTAGCGAAGCGGCCTTGCGTAAAACGGTCAGCGTCGTGCCCCAGCGGGTGCATCTGTTCAGCGCTACGCTGCGCGATAATCTTCTTCTGGCGGCACCAGACGCCTCCGACGATACGCTGCGGGCAATGCTGGAGCAGGTTGGGCTGCACAAGCTGCTTGAAGACGACGGGTTGAACAGCTGGCTGGGTGAAGGGGGTCGACAGCTTTCCGGCGGCGAACTGCGTCGTCTGGCCATTGCGCGTGCGCTGCTGCACGATGCGCCGCTGATGCTGCTGGATGAACCGACAGAAGGACTGGATGCCACGACAGAGAGCCAAATCCTTGATTTACTGGCGAATGTGATGAAAGGTAAAACCGTGCTGATGGTCACGCACCGTCTGCGCGGGCTGGTGAATTTCGATCAGATAATTGTGATGGACAACGGACACATAATTGAGCAAGGTAGTCACGCAGAGCTGCTGGCAAAACAGGGTCGCTACTACCAGTTTAAACAGCGCCTGTAGACTATATTTGTAGCGTCCTCTCTCGCGTACTGGAGTTCTGTTGTCATGCGCCTGGTGCAGCTTTCTCGCCATAATATTGCGTTCCCTTCACCGGAGGGGGCGCTGCGTGAACCTAACGGCTTGCTGGCTCTGGGCGGCGATCTCAGCCCGGCACGGCTCTTAATGGCTTACCAGCGCGGCATCTTCCCGTGGTTTTCTCCCGGCGACCCGATCTTATGGTGGTCTCCCGACCCGCGAGCCGTGCTGTGGCCTGGACAGTTTCACCTGAGCCGCAGCATGAAGCGTTTTCATGCAAAATCCCCCTTTCGCGTCACGCTCAATCACGCCTTCGGCCAGGTTATCGAAGGCTGCGCTGAAGATCGTCATGAAGGCACCTGGATAACCCGCGATATCATTATCGCCTACCACCAGCTTCATGAGCTGGGCTACGCGCACTCTATTGAAGTATGGAAAGAGGATAACCTCGTCGGCGGAATGTACGGCGTGGCGCAGGGCACGCTGTTCTGCGGCGAGTCGATGTTCTCCCGCGCCACGAATGCGTCGAAAACCGCGCTGCTGGTGTTTAGCGAGGAATTTGCCCGACGCGGCGGACGGCTGATGGATTGCCAGGTGCTGAATGAGCACACCGCCTCGCTCGGCGCCGTTGAAATCTCCCGCCGACACTATATCGAACACCTGGAACAGTGCCGAAAGAAGACCCTACCACGCGATTTTTGGGTTCCCAGAACGCTCTTTATACCCAATGCCTAAATGTTTTCCGCATATTTTTTATGAGGGTGTTATAATTACGCCGCAGAGTAGCTTCTGCCTGTTGCCCCGCCGCCGTTTGGGACCCTCGCTTCAGATAACGTCCTTACGTTTATCCTGTCGTCTCCCCTTTACGAATGCGCTTTCCGTTCGGTTGTACCGTGACGCTTGGGCAATACGCTGAGACTGTTTTGCTGCGTTTTAAACGCGCAATTCTTTACTTAATTGAGGAATTTCGGCATTATCTTGCCGGTTCAAAACTTGGTAGTGATACCCCAGAGGATTAGATGGCCAAAGAAGACAATATTGAAATGCAGGGTACCGTACTTGATACGTTGCCTAATACCATGTTTCGCGTAGAACTGGAAAACGGTCACGTGGTAACTGCGCACATCTCCGGTAAAATGCGCAAAAACTATATCCGCATTTTGACGGGCGACAAAGTGACTGTTGAGCTGACCCCGTACGACCTGAGCAAAGGCCGCATTGTCTTCCGTAGTCGCTAATTGTTTTCGCCTGTAATGGCAGATGAATATTAAATAAGGCCGGGATATTCCCGGCCTTTTTTATTTATGGCTTTAGTGTGGCTGTTCAGGAAGAGGTATTTTAGTGCGGTCTGATGCCCTCACCCTGACCCTCTCCCACAGGGAGAGGGAGAAAAGCGGACACAAAAAAGCCGGGTTAAAAACCCGGCTTTTACACTAAAGAAAATCAGTGAGCCGCTTCCGGCTTGTGCTTCGCCGCACTCTGGAAATCGTACGTCAGTTCGTTCTTCGCCTGATCCAGCCCCACCGTTACCTGGCCGCCGTCCACCAGCGAGCCAAACAGCAGCTCGTTTGCCAGCGGTTTCTTCAGGTTGTCCTGAATCACGCGCGCCATCGGACGGGCGCCCATCGCACGGTCGTAGCCTTTCTCAGCCAGCCAGTTGCGGGCCTCCTGGCTCACTTCCAGCGACACGCCTTTCTGATCCAGCTGAACCTGCAACTCGACGATGAACTTGTCCACCACCTGATGAATCACCTCGGTAGACAGATGATCGAACCAGATAATGTTGTCCAGACGGTTACGGAACTCCGGCGTGAAGATCTTCTTGATCTCTTCCATCGCATCGGTGCTGTTATCCTGGTGGATCAGGCCGATGGATTTACGCTCGGTTTCCCGCACGCCCGCATTGGTGGTCATCACCAGCACCACGTTGCGGAAATCGGCCTTGCGCCCGTTGTTATCGGTCAGCGTCCCGTTGTCCATCACCTGCAACAGGATATTGAACACGTCCGGGTGCGCTTTCTCGATTTCATCGAGCAGCAGTACCGCGTGCGGATGCTTGATAACCGCGTCCGTAAGCAGGCCGCCCTGGTCAAAGCCCACGTATCCCGGAGGCGCACCAATCAAACGGCTGACGGTATGACGCTCCATATACTCGGACATATCAAAGCGCAGCAACTCAATGCCCAGCGCTTTGGAGAGCTGAACCGTCACCTCGGTTTTACCCACCCCGGTCGGGCCGGCGAACAGGAAGGAACCGACAGGCTTGTGGTCATGCCCCAGGCCAGCACGGGCCATCTTGATCGCTTCGGTTAAAGCCTCAATGGCTTTATCCTGACCAAAGACCAGCATTTTCAGGCGATTGCCGAGGGTGCGCAGCGTATCACGGTCGCTCTGAGAAACGCTCTTCTCAGGAATACGCGCGATGCGGGCCACTACGGACTCGATATCCGCCACGTTCACGGTTTTCTTACGCTTGCTGGCTGGCATCAGGCGCGCACGCGCACCCGCCTCATCAATCACGTCGATCGCTTTATCCGGCAGATGACGATCGTTGATGTATTTCACCGCCAGTTCCACCGCCGCACGGACCGCTTTCGCGGTGTAACGCACGTCGTGGTGCGCTTCGTACTTGGTTTTCAGGCCATTGATGATCTGCACCGTTTCGTCAACCGACGGCTCGGTCACGTCGATTTTCTGGAAACGACGCGCCAGCGCACGATCCTTCTCAAAGATGTTGCTGAACTCCTGGTACGTCGTGGAGCCCATCACGCGGATCTTGCCGCTGGAGAGCAGCGGTTTGATCAGGTTAGCGGCATCCACCTGGCCACCGGAGGCCGCACCTGCGCCGATGATGGTGTGGATCTCATCGATAAACAGAATGCTGTTGGTGTCCTGCTCCAGCTGTTTTAACAGCGCTTTGAAACGTTTTTCGAAATCACCGCGGTATTTGGTGCCCGCCAGCAGCGAGCCAATATCCAGCGAGTAGATGGTGCAGTCGGCAATCACTTCCGGCACGTCGCCCTGCACAATGCGCCAGGCCAGCCCTTCGGCAATCGCGGTTTTACCCACGCCAGATTCCCCCACCAGCAGCGGGTTGTTCTTACGGCGACGGCACAGTACCTGGATGGCACGCTCCAGCTCTTTGTCGCGGCCAATCAGCGGGTCGATACCGCCAACGCGAGCAAGCTGGTTAAGGTTGGTGGTGAAGTTTTCCATACGATCCTCCCCGCCTGCTTGCTCTTCATTGCTGTTGATCTGTCCGCTGGGATCCGATGCCTGGTTAGGCTCGTCTTTTCGCGTTCCGTGAGAGATGAAGTTGACCACGTCGAGCCGGCTGACTTCGTGTTTACGCAGCAGGTAGGCCGCCTGGGACTCCTGCTCGCTGAAGATGGCGACCAGGACATTGGCGCCAGTCACTTCGCTACGTCCGGAAGACTGGACGTGGAAAACCGCGCGCTGCAACACGCGCTGGAAGCTGAGCGTCGGCTGCGTGTCGCGCTCTTCTTCACTGGCTGGCAGCACCGGTGTAGTTTGTTCGATGAAGGCTTCGAGTTCCTGACGTAGCGCCACCAGATCCACGGAGCAGGCTTCCAGCGCTTCGCGGGCAGATGGGTTGCTAAGCAGTGCGAGCAGCAGGTGCTCGACGGTCATAAACTCATGTCGGTGCTCACGCGCTCTGGCGAAAGCCATGTTTAAACTGAGTTCCAGTTCTTGATTGAGCATAGGCACCTCCCCCAATTTTATGCCTTATCAGGCCTTTTCCAGCGTACACAGCAACGGATGCTCGTTCTCCCTTGCATAGTCGTTCACCATCGCTACTTTGGTTTCCGCAACCTCGGCAGTAAAGATGCCGCAGATCGCTTTGCCACGATAATGAACGGTAAGCATCAGTTGCGTTGCACGTTCAACATCATAAGAAAAGAACTTTTGTAGCACGTCAATAACAAATTCCATCGGCGTGTAATCATCGTTCATTAACATAACTTTATACATAGATGGCGGTTTTAGCGCGTCGCGCACTTTATCTTCCGCCAGCTGGTCAAAATCCAGCCAATCGTTGGTCTTACCCATTATGCATAACCACTTTGAATCTACCTCAGATGTTAGATAACAATCATCTATTACTGTCATCCGCGATGTCTGTCACAAACTGTTGCAATAGCGTTAACTGCCTCAAATTTTGGTTGATTATTGTCCCAACTCCAGCGCCAAACGCTTGACGGCTTCTTCCGTTTCTCTAAATTGTACAAGCGTGAGTTGGCGAGGTTTTGAACAGCCCCCACTCCACCACCGGTTCATTCCATCTTAATTTATAAGATTTACGAAGGATGTCGAAGCATGGAAATGGGTACTGTTAAGTGGTTCAACAACGCCAAGGGGTTTGGCTTCATTTGCCCCGAAGGCGGCGGCGAGGATATCTTCGCTCACTATTCCACCATTCAGATGGATGGTTACAGGACGCTCAAAGCCGGGCAGTCCGTCCGGTTCGATGTACACCAGGGGCCAAAAGGCAATCACGCCAGTCTTATCGTGCCCGTTGAAGCAGAAACGGTTGCATAGCTCTCTGATTCATTGTGTACACCCCGCAGGCAAAATGCCAGCCCGATCGGCTGGCATTTTTATTTTCGGGTTATTCCCGCGCCAGCGCATCCACCGGATCCAGCCGCGCCGCGTTTCGTGCCGGCAGCCAGCCAAACAAAATGCCGGTAAAGGTGGAGCACAAAAACGCGGTGAGGATCGCCATCGGTGAGAAGCCAATCTCCCACCCCGGTAAAAAGAGCTGGAGCGCGAAGGCGATCATCATCGAGAGCGCAATCCCCATTGCGCCTCCCACCAGACACACCAGCACCGCTTCAATCAGAAACTGCTGGAGCACGTCGCTGGCTCTGGCTCCGACCGCCATGCGGATGCCGATCTCCCGTGTACGTTCGGTCACCGACACCAGCATAATGTTCATCACCCCTATCCCGCCGACGACCAGCGAAATCACCGCCACCAGCGTCAGGAACAGCTGAAGAGTACGTGTGGTCTTTTCGGCCGTTTTCAATAGGCCGTCCATGTTCCAGGTGAAGAAATCCTTTTTCCCGTGGCGCAACGTTAACAGCCGCTCGAGCTGCTGTTCCGCCAGCGCGCTGTCGTAGCCCTCTTTCACTCGCACGGTAATGGAGTTGAGCCAGGACTGTCCCATAATGCGCCCGGAAATGGTGCTGTACGGCAGCCAGACGCGCAGGATCTTGCTGCTGCCAAACATGGACTGTTTCTCTTCCGCCACACCAATCACCGTGGCGGGCATGTTACCCACCAGGATCACTTCCCCCACCACACGGGTTTTATTGGGGAAAAGCTGTCTGCGCGAGTTAGCGTCTAACACCACCACCTGCGCCCTGCCCGCCAGCTGTTCCGCGTTGAAGGTCGCCCCTTCGCTGAAGGTCATGCCGTAGACGTTGAAGTAATCTCCGCTGACGCCGTTAGCGCTGGCCGCCACGTCGATGTTGCCGTAGCGCAGACGCAGGTTTTGCGACACGGCAGGCGTGGCGGAGTTCACCCACGGCTGCTTCTGAATAGCCGCCAGATCGTCGTATTTCAGCGCCTGCTGATACTGCGGCTCGTCGTCGCCAAAATCTTTGCCGGGGTAAACGTCGATGGTGTTAGTCCCGATGGCGCGAATATCCGCCAGCACCAGCTGTTTCGCCGCATCGCCCACCACCACAATCGACACCACCGAGGCAATACCGATAATGATGCCGAGCATGGTCAGCAGGGTGCGCATTTTGTTGGCCGCCATCGCCAGCCAGGCCATGGTCAGCGCTTCACGAAAGCCGCTGGAGAACTGTCCCCAGCCGGTGGACGCAGGTAAGGCTTCTTTCGGCGCCGCCGCTCTGGACTGACGTGGCGGCGGGTTGCTGACCAGCTCGCCGTCGTGGATCTCAATGATGCGTTCCGCCTGCGCTGCCACCTGCGGATCGTGGGTGACAATAATCACCGTATGCCCCTGATCGCGCAGCTGATGCAGGATCGCCATCACCTCTTCACCGGAATGGCTGTCGAGCGCACCGGTTGGCTCATCAGCGAGGATCACCTGTCCGCCGTTCATCAGCGCGCGGGCAATACTCACGCGCTGCTGCTGACCGCCTGAAAGCTGCGAAGGCTGATAATCAACACGCTCCGCCAGCCCAAGACGCGTTAACAGCGCCTTCGCGCGTTCAAGGCGTTTTTTGCGCTCGACGCCCGCATACACCGCTGGCACCTCCACGTTCTGCGCCGCGCTCAGGTGTGAAAGCAGATGGTAACGCTGAAAAATAAAGCCAAAATGCTCGCGACGCAGCTTCGCCAGCGCGTCGCCGTCCAGGGTGGAAACATCCGTCCCGGCCACGCGATAGGTGCCGCTGGTGGGCTTATCCAGACAGCCAAGAATGTTCATCAGCGTTGATTTACCCGAGCCCGACGCCCCGACAATCGCCACCATCTCACCGGCTTCAACGCGCAGGGAGATGCCCTTCAGCACCTCCACCGGCCCGTCGCCGGACGGATAGCTGCGACGAATGTCATTCAGCTCAAGCAGCGCCGTCATTGCGCGGCTCCGGGCAGGGTTTCGCTGGTGACCACTTCCTCACCCTCTTCCAGCCCTTTTACCACCACCACATCGGTGTCGTTACGTGCGCCAATCACCACTTCCCGCTCGCGGCTTTCGCCGTTGCGCAGCACTTTCACCTTGTAGCGATTGTCCCCGGCGGATTCACCCAGCGCGGAGAGCGGAACCGTCAGCACGTTTTTCACGCCGGTCAGCTGGATATGCACCTGGGCGGTCATGTCCAGACGCAGCACGCCCTGCGGGTTTGGCACCTCAAAACGCGCATAGTAGAAGATAGCGTCGTTGACCTTCTCCGGCGTCGGCAGGATATCTTTCAGCACCCCTTCATAGCGGGTTTGCGGATCGCCCAGCACCGTGAACCAGGCTTTCTGCCCCGGCTTAAGGTGAATGACGTCCGCTTCGGATACCTGGGCTTTCACCAGCATGGTGCTCATATCCGCCAGGGTCAGGATGTTCGGCGCCTGCTGCGCGGCGATGACCGTCTGGCCTTGCAGGGTGGTTATCTGCGTCACTTCCCCGGCCATTGGCGCAACGATTTGCGTGTAATCGAGGTTGGTTTTCGCCGTATCCAGCGAGGCCTGATTCCGTTTGATTTGCGCATCGATGGTGCCAATCTGCGCCTGCTTCACCGCCAGCTCCGTGGCGGCTGTGTCCAGATCCTGTTTCGAGATAGCCTGCGTTTTCGCCAGCGCCTGCTGGCGCGTCAGGGTGACCTGAGCGAGATTACGCTCCGCCTGAGCCTGCGCGCGCTGCGCGCGCAGCTCCATCAGCGTCGCTTCCACTTCGCGGATTTGGTTTTGCGCCTGCTCAGGATCGATCACGCCCAGCAGCTGGCCTTTTTTAACCTTATCGCCAATCTCAACTGACAGGGTTTTAAGCTGACCGCTGACCTGCGCGCCCACGTCAACCTTACGCAGGGCATCCAGTTTCCCCGTCGCCAGCACGTTTTGTTGCAGCTCGCCCGGACGAACAATCAGCGTTTGATACTGTGGTACCGGCGCGTTCAGTACCTTCCATAACCAGAATCCGCCCGCTAACACCACTACCGCCAGCAGCAGAAACAGCTTTCTGCGTTTTCCCTTCAGGTTCATAAATATTCCAAATAATTGTTCTGGCTATCATCACCGTTGATTTTATCTAAACCACTCCTCAACGAAACCCCCGATCCCCGTAATCGTCGGGAATTGTTTACCCGATGTTGATAAAGCGCCTGCTGAAATAGCGATATTCCACCAGAAGCAGGATCTAACATGTCTTCCATCGTCGATACACCTTATTCAACGCTGCCCCAGCCTAAATCGGGCTGGCAACTGTTTAAAAGCCTGGCATCGGGTTCCCTCACGCCGGGGCTGGCGTGGCAAAATCCGGCCTATCGACGTAAGTTTATGTTGCGCTCGCTGGCAACGCCGTTCACCACTGCGCGCCTGCTCGGAAATCTTGCAAAACAGCCCCGTCTGATGCAGATCCTGCGCGTGCAGCCCGGCCTGCCGTGCCGCCTGCACCGGCCGTGGCTGACCGTCAATATGGGCCGTCAGACTACGCTGGACGCATTGAACGATCACTATGAGATGATGAGCCGCCATCTTCCGGCGTCGCTGCTGAACGGTTACCTCTCCAGCCAGGGCATTATGCTGGTGACGTTAACGGGCAAAGAGGAGCAGCAGTTTAGCGTTCGCCTGAGCGCGGATGCGTTTCTGGACAAAGAAGGGGAAGCGACCCTCACTTTTTGCGACCACCAGAACACGGTGCTGGCCGAGCTGACCTTTACGCTGTGCACATACCAGGGCAAGCCAACGCTCTTCATCGGCGGAATGCAGGGGGCGAAAGCGCATGTCCCGCACGAGCACATTCAGCTGGCGACCAAAGCCTGTCACGGACTGTTCCCAAAACGTCTGCTGGTTGAAGCGGTCATGACGCTGGCAGGCGCCTTCCCGGTCGAGCAGATCCTCGCGGTGAGTAACGCCACCCACATCTACCGCAGCTGGCGCTATCGCAAGAAAAAAGAGGGAAAATTGCTGGCTGACTATGACAGCTTCTGGCGCTCCCTTGGCGGACAGCAGCAGGATAACGGCAACTTTGCCCTGCCACTGACCATGCCACGCAAGCCGATGGAAGAGATTGCGAGTAAAAAACGGTCCGAATACCGCCGCCGCTATGCCCTGCTTAATAGCCTGATCCAACAGGTTTCGCAGGCGACTGCCCGTTAATCGGCCCTCCCGCGAGCCAGCCAGAGGACGCGGGAGAACATTTTACGCAGCAGCGTGGGCACCGACTCCACGCCTCGCCTGCCCGCTTCCGTCGCAACTTCAATGGCCAAATCCGGTTTTGACGACCGATGGATAGCTTTGGCAATCACCCGGCGCATCTTCATGGGCACATCTACCGGGATCATCGCCACGCGGTGAAAGACGTCGTCAAATCCCTGGCGGTACATAAAGTGCTCCATGTCCATCGCAGGCAGCGCGGTCAGATGTTCCCGCTCCTCTTCACGATCGTTATTGAGCAGGCTGCGCACGGTCGCCGCATATTTTTTACCCGCCTCATCGCCATCCACCAGTACGTGCCACTCTATCCCCATCCGGCGCGCAAATTTGATCAGCGGTTTTAAGCCAGACTGAGCAAATTCGATCACTTTGATCCCTTCGGCGTCAAAGTGGTGTCCGCACTGGCGAGCCAGCTCGTTTATCACCCAGGTTTCCGTTTCCCCTTCCACCAGCAACCAGCAGCGGGCAAACAGGGAAGAGGCACGGTTAAAACGGATATGAAACGCAATTCGTCGGCCATCTTCGGCATTTAACCCGCCGGGTCCGAGCCGGTAAGCGGTGACCCGCGACGATTCACGCACCAGGCGGCAGACATACTCCACCGGCGTCAGAGAGAGCAGCTCTCCGGAATTCGTGGTGGTGACTCGCTGCAACGGCAGCAAATTAAGAAGATGCCATGCCACGGAAAGCATAATCGGGTGCAGCCGCGTTTCCGGATCTTCCACCAGCAGCAGCGGGCGCGCGTCCCGATCCAGGCGCACCGTCCCTTTCGCCTGTAAAAGCGTGGAGAATAATCCCAGCAGGATCACCCGATGCGTGCGCCCGCCGGGGCGGTCGATCATGCGGTTGATAATATCGAGATAGCGCCAGCTTCGTTGTTCATCGTGCGAGCGGCGACGCATCAGACGGTGGCGCGCCTGCCCCGTTCCCTGCTCGGAGAAATAGTGCTCCAGCAGTTGCACCATGGCAGACAGTCCCTGACGGATCTGGCCGTCGGTGAGGTTCTGCGGCCGTGAGACCAGTTCACGGGCGAGGAAATCCAGTTCGCGGGCGGTCACCTCCACCTCGGGCATATTCGGCACGGTGCCGTTACGGATCCGCCGCATAAAGCGCGCGTCTCGTAAGCGCAGCACGGGGGAGAGGCGGATAAGATGGCGGGCAAGCTCGTCAATATTATCGAGCGGGATCGGATTTCCCTTCTCATCAAGAAATTCACGCAGGGTTAACACCCCGTCGTTTTGCGCCATTTCGCCCTCAAGGCGATAGAAAATACGCTGGAAACCATCTTCACAGGGCACCCAGCAGGGCGACATAGGCCGAAAACGACGCACGCGATGGCGTCCGGGCTCGGATTCGCGGAAGGTCAGAATGATATGCAGGTGTTTCTCGCGTCCGTTGACATCCCCTGGCGGAAACCAGAAGTCATCATGAACGAAGTGGTACAAGTTCTCTTCGGGCGAAAGCAGCAGCGTCAGGGCATCCAGCAGGCTGGATTTACCCCAGGCATTTTCGCCTATCAGGACGTTGTTCTGTTCCAGTTGCAGCGACAGGCGGTTAATCCCGCGAAACCCGACAATCTCCACACGTTCGAGTAGCATACATCCCCCGCAATTCGGCCACTTTTTCCTTCAAGTTATCAGCAGTATAGCGGCAGGCTGTGGGTCACGACAGCAGAATATACGCCCCCTTAATTATTGGGCTATGCTCTTATTACCTCCGATCTGAACAAGGATTGACATCACATTGCCTTAAATCAAATTTAGTGAATTTATTTGAGTGGCGAAGGGATGTTGATGGTTTCAAAATACTGGCTCTTTGAGTCGTCATCCCTTTATGGCGATATAACCCGCGCGCAGGAATGGGCGCGGACGTTTATTATTGAGGTGGTTATGTTCAGAAAATTAGCGGCAGAATGCTTTGGTACATTCTGGCTGGTGTTTGGTGGCTGCGGTAGCGCAGTACTGGCAGCCGCATTTCCGGAATTAGGTATTGGCTTTGTCGGCGTCGCGCTGGCATTCGGTTTAACTGTATTAACCATGGCATTCGCCGTGGGGCATATTTCCGGCGGTCATTTCAACCCGGCCGTCACATTAGGATTATGGGCGGGCGGACGTTTCCCGGCGAAAGATATTGTTGGCTATATTATTGCCCAGGTTATCGGCGGTATTATTGCCGCGGCGGTGCTGTACGTAATTGCCAGCGGAAAAGCCGGGTTTGACGCCGCGGCCAGCGGATTTGCGTCGAACGGCTTCGGCGAACACTCTCCAGGCGGCTACTCGATGCTGTCTGCCATCGTGATTGAAATTGTGCTCACCGCAGGCTTTCTGTTGGTGATCCACGGCGCAACGGACAAATACGCGCCTGCGGGCTTTGCCCCCATCGCTATTGGTCTGGCGTTGACGCTGATCCACCTCATCTCCATTCCGGTGACCAACACCTCCGTTAACCCGGCGCGCAGCACCGCGGTGGCTATTTTCCAGGGCGGCTGGGCGCTTGAACAGCTGTGGCTGTTCTGGGTGATGCCTATTATCGGCGGTATTCTGGGCGGCGTGCTGTATCGCACCCTGCTGGAAAAACACGATTAATGGTTTTCCCCCTCTCCCTGTGGGAGAGGGCCGGGGTGAGGGCATCAGGCCGCACCACCCCAAATAGACAAGCCGGGTAAGGCGCAGCCGCCACCCGGCTTTCTTTTGCCGCTTTACTGTACAGCCTTTATTGGGTAGTGTCTCTGGCGCTTAACGAAAACTCAAAAGGACCGGCTGTTCATGTTCTCAGGACTCCTCATCATTCTTCTGCCCCTGATTGTGGGCTACCTTATTCCGCTGCGTCATGAATCGGCCCTAAAGCTTATTAATCGCTTTCTCAGCTGGATTGTTTACGTCATTCTGTTCTTTATGGGGATCAGCCTGGCCTTCCTGGATAATCTGGCGACGAACTTGCTTTCCATCCTGCATTATTCTGCGGTTACGGTAGTGGTTATTCTGCTGTGCAATATTGCTGCGCTGTTCTGGCTGGAACGCACTATTCCCTGGAAAAATCACCACCATCAGGAAAAGCTTCCCTCCCGTATTGCGATGGCGCTGGAATCATTAAAACTGTGCGGCGTGGTGGTACTCGGTTTTTTACTGGGTCTGACCGGCTGGGCATTTTTACAGCACGCAACGGAAGCCAGTGAATATACGCTTATTTTCCTGCTCTTCCTGATTGGTATTCAGCTGCGAAATAATGGCATGACGCTGAAACAGATTGTCCTTAACCGCCGGGGCATGATGGTTGCCGTTATCGTTGTGGCCAGCTCACTGGCGGGTGGAGTGATTAACGCCTTTATTCTCGATCTGCCGCTGAAAACCAGCCTGGCGATGGCGTCCGGTTTCGGCTGGTATTCGCTCTCCGGTATTCTGCTGACCGAATCGTTTGGTCCGGTGATCGGCAGCGCCGCCTTCTTTAACGATCTGGCGCGCGAGCTGATAGCCATCATGCTGATCCCCGGCCTGGTACGCCGCAGCCGCTCTACCGCGCTGGGCCTGTGCGGGGCCACCTCAATGGACTTTACCCTGCCGGTGTTACAGCGCTCGGGAGGGCTGGAGATGGTTCCTGCCGCCATCGTACACGGTTTTATTCTGAGCCTGCTGGTCCCCATTCTGATGGCGTTCTTCTCAGCCTGATACTGCTTTGGCGGTAGTGAACCTGCCGCCAAAATTGCGCTAAATCAATAACCCTCCACTTAGTATAAGAAAGCACTTTTCTCTGCTGTGGCACAGGCATAACCTTAAACATGTATCTAAAATATAACTTTAACAGGTGTGATTATGTTTTGTGTGCAATGTGAACAAACCATCCGTACCCCAGCAGGCAACGGCTGCTCTTACGCGCAGGGTATGTGCGGCAAAACCGCAGAAACGTCCGATCTCCAGGATCTGCTGATTGCGGCGCTGCAAGGCTTGTCCGCCTGGGCCTTCAAAGCCCGTGAATATGGCATTGTTGATCACTATGTCGACAGCTTTGCGCCGCGCGCATTTTTCTCCACGCTGACCAATGTTAACTTCGATTCTCCACGCATTGTGGGCTATGCCCGCGAAGCGATTGCCCTGCGTGAAGCCCTGAAAGCGCAGTGCCTGAATGCCGACGCCAGCGCCCGCGTGGACAACCCGATGGCGGAGCTACAGCTGGTGAGCGACGACCTGGGCGAGCTACAGCGTCAGGCCGCAGAATTTACTCCCAATAAAGACAAAGCGGCGATTGGCGAAAACATCCTCGGCCTGCGCCTGCTGTGCCTGTACGGTCTGAAAGGTGCTGCGGCCTATATGGAACACGCGCACGTACTCGGCCAGTACGACAACGCTATTTACGCCCAGTACCACAAAATCATGGCCTGGCTGGGCACCTGGCCTTCCGATATGAACGCCCTGCTGGAATGCTCGATGGAAATCGGCCAGATGAACTTCAAAGTGATGAGCATTCTGGATGCCGGTGAAACCAGCACCTACGGCCACCCAACGCCAACGCAGGTCAACGTCAAAGCGACCGAAGGCAAATGCATCCTGATCTCCGGTCATGACCTGAAAGATCTCTACAACCTGCTGAAGCAGACCGAAGGCACCGGCGTTAACGTTTATACCCACGGCGAAATGCTGCCCGCGCACGGTTACCCGGAGCTGCGTAAATTTAAGCATCTGATCGGTAACTACGGCAGCGGCTGGCAGAACCAGCAGGTGGAGTTCGCCCGCTTCCCTGGCCCAATCGTCATGACCTCTAACTGCATCATCGACCCGACCGTCGGCGCGTATGACGACCGTATCTGGACCCGCAGCATCGTCGGCTGGCCGGGCGTGAGCCACCTTGAAGGCGACGATTTCGGTCCGGTTATCGCTCAGGCGCAGCAGATGGCAGGCTTCCCGTACAGCGAAATTCCGCACCTCATCACCGTCGGTTTTGGTCGTGAAACCCTGCTGGGTGCGGCGGATTCCCTGATTGACCTCGTCAGCCGTGAAAAACTGCGTCACATCTTCCTGATCGGCGGCTGTGACGGCGCGCGCGGGGAACGTAACTACTTCACCGATTTCGCCACCCGCGTACCGGAAGACTGTCTGATCCTGACCCTGGCCTGCGGTAAGTACCGTTTCAACAAGCTGGACTTCGGCAACATCGAAGGTCTGCCGCGCCTGGTGGATGCGGGTCAGTGTAACGATGCATATTCAGCCATCATTCTGGCGGTCACGTTGGCAGAGAAACTGGGCTGCGGCGTGAACGATCTGCCGCTGTCGCTGGTGCTCTCCTGGTTCGAGCAGAAAGCGATCGTTATCCTGTTGACCCTGCTCTCTCTCGGCGTGACCAACATCGTCACCGGGCCGACCGCGCCAGGCTTCCTGACGCCGGACCTGCTGGCCATCCTGAACGAGAAATTTGGTCTGCGTTCTGTGACCAACGTTGAAGATGATATGAAGCAACTGCTGAGCGCGTAAGGAGTAACTCATGACCATGCCAACCTCACAATGTCCGTGGCGGATGCAGGTTCATCACATCCATCAGGAGACGCCGGATGTGTGGACGCTGTCGCTGCTGTGCCATGACTATTATCCGTACCGCGCGGGCCAGTATGCGCTGGTGAGCGTGCGTAATTCGGCGGATACTCTGCGCGCCTACACGATCTCCTCCACGCCGGGCGTGAGCGAGTACATTACGCTCACCGTTCGTCGTATTGATGACGGCGCAGGATCCGAGTGGCTGACCCGGGACGTGAAGCGCGGGGATTACATCTGGCTGTCTGACGCGCAGGGCGAGTTTACCTGTGACGACAAGACGGAAGATAAATTCCTGCTGCTGGCGGCGGGTTGTGGCGTGACGCCGATTATGTCGATGCGTCGCTGGCTGGCGAAATACCGACCTCAGGCCGACGTGCAGGTGATTTTCAGCGTTCGTTCCCCGGAAGATGTGATTTTTGCCGAAGAATGGCGCAACTATCCGGTGACGCTGGTGGCCGAGCACAACGCGACGCACGGTTTTGTCGCGGGGCGCCTGAGCCGCGAGCTGCTGCAAAGCGTGCCGGATATTGCGAACCGCATCGTGATGACCTGCGGCCCGGCGCCGTACATGGAGATCGTGGAGAAAGAAGTGAAAGCGCTCGGCGTGACCCGCTTCTTCAAAGAGCAGTTCTTCACGCCTGTAGCTGAAGCGGCGACCAGCGGGATGAAGTTCACGAAGCTGCAACCGGCGCAGACCTTCTTTGGCCGCGTGGGCACCACGCTGCTTGAAGCGCTGGAAAGCAACAACGTACCGGTGGCAGCGGCCTGTCGCGCCGGGGTGTGCGGTTGCTGTAAGACCAAAGTGGTTTCCGGTGAGTACACGGTCACCAGCACCATGACGCTGACCGACGCGGAAATCGCGGAGGGCTATGTGCTGGCATGTTCGTGCCATCCGCAGGGCGATCTTGTCCTCGCATAATCTGTCGTGGTTCACCTGTAGGCCCGGTAAGCGTCAGCGCCACCGGGCTTTTTGCCGGGTGGCACTACGTTTACCCGGCCTACATTGTGCCTACTGCCTGTGCGGCAGCCCGTTATTTGTTTGACTTTGCCAGGCGCGTCGCGCAGAAAAACCACCTGGACTTAAAGAATACTGAGCAGGCAATACAGCGACTTTCTTCTAAGCTTGTAAGCGATATCACAAAAAGGAGACGGACAACCATGAAACAAACTGTGGCTGCATACATAGCGAAAACCCTTGAGCAGGCTGGCGTAAAGCGTATCTGGGGCGTCACTGGCGATTCTCTGAACGGACTCAGCGATAGCCTTAACAAGATGAAAACTATTGAGTGGATGCCCACCCGCCATGAAGAAGTCGCCGCCTTTGCCGCCGGTGCCGAAGCGCAGCTTACGGGTGAACTCGCCGTCTGTGCAGGTTCCTGCGGACCGGGAAACCTGCACCTCATCAACGGTCTGTTCGACTGTCACCGCAACCATGTTCCGGTGCTGGCGATTGCGGCTCACATTCCGTCATCTGAAATCGGTAGCGGCTATTTTCAGGAGACGCATCCGCAGGAGCTGTTCCGTGAATGCAGCCACTATTGCGAGCTGGTCTCATCGCCGGAGCAGATCCCACAGGTGCTGGCGATAGCCATGCGTAAGGCGATCCTGAATCGCGGGGTTTCGGTGGTTGTGCTGCCGGGGGACGTGGCGCTGAAGGCCGCACCTGAAACCGCCACCACCCACTGGTACTCTGCGCCACAGCCAACCATTACCCCTGCCGAAGAAGAGCTGAAAAAGCTGGCACAGCTGCTGCGATACTCCAGCAATATCGCCCTGATGTGCGGCAGCGGCTGCGCCGGCGCGCATAAAGAGCTGGTGGAATTTGCCGGTAAGCTGAAGGCGCCAGTTGTGCACGCCCTGCGCGGGAAAGAGCACGTTGAATACGATAACCCGTACGATGTCGGCATGACCGGGCTGATCGGTTTTTCCAGCGGCTTCCACACCATGATGAACGCCGACACGCTGATCCTGCTCGGCACCCAGTTCCCGTACCGCGCGTTCTACCCGACGGATGCCAAAATTATCCAGATCGACATTAATCCCGGCAGCATCGGCGCGCACAGCAAGGTGGATATGGCGATTATCGGCGATATCAAATCCACCCTCGCCGCCCTGCTGCCGGTGCTGGAAGAAAAAACGGACCGCAAATTCCTCGATAAAGCCCTGAGCGATTATCGCGATGCGCGCAAGGGGCTGGACGATCTCGCCAAACCGAGCGAAAAAGCGATCCACCCGCAGTATCTGGCGCAGCAGATCAGCCACTTCGCCGACGACGATGCCATCTTCACCTGCGACGTAGGAACGCCCACCGTCTGGGCCGCGCGCTATCTGAAAATGAACGGCAAACGTCGCCTGCTTGGGTCGTTCAACCATGGCTCAATGGCCAACGCCATGCCGCAGGCGCTGGGCGCAAAGGCGACGGCACCGGAACGTCAGGTGGTGGCGATGTGCGGCGACGGCGGGTTCAGTATGCTGATGGGGGATTTCCTGTCGGTGGCGCAGATGAAGCTTCCGCTCAAAATCGTGGTCTTTAACAACAGCGTTCTGGGCTTCGTGGCGATGGAGATGAAGGCCGGAGGCTACCTCACGGACGGCACCGAACTGCACGACACCAACTTCGCACGCATCGCCGAAGCCTGCGGTATAACCGGTATTCGGGTGGAGAAAGCCTCAGAGGTGGACGACGCCCTGCAACGCGCCTTCGCCATCGACGGCCCGGTGCTGGTGGATGTGGTGGTCGCCAAAGAAGAGCTGGCGATCCCGCCTCAAATCAAGCTGGAACAGGCCAAAGGTTTTAGCCTCTACATGCTGCGCGCCATCATCAGCGGGCGCGGTGACGAAGTGATCGAACTGGCAAAAACCAACTGGCTCAGGTAAAACATTTCACAAGACCTCTTAAATTAAAGGGATGTGAAATGATTGATTTACGTAGTGATACCGTTACCCGTCCGGGCCGCGCCATGCTCGAAGAGATGATGGCCGCCCCGGTCGGGGACGACGTCTACGGCGATGACCCGACTGTCAACGAACTCCAGCGCTATGCGGCAGAGCTGAGCGGTAAAGAGGCTGCCCTGTTCCTGCCCACCGGCACGCAGGCTAACCTGGTGGCGCTGCTCAGCCACTGCGAGCGCGGCGAGGAGTATATCGTCGGCCAGGGGGCGCATAACTACCTGTACGAAGCCGGCGGTGCGGCGGTGCTTGGCAGCATCCAGCCGCAGCCGATCGATGCCGCACCGGACGGTACGCTGCCGCTGGACAAAGTCGCGGCGAAAATCAAAGCCGACGATATTCACTTCGCCCGCACTAAACTGCTGAGCCTCGAAAACACCCATAACGGTAAAGTCCTGCCGCGCGAATACCTGAAAGCGGCATGGGACTTTACCCGCGAGCGTAAGCTCGGCCTGCACGTTGACGGCGCACGTATCTTCAACGCCGTGGTGGAGTACGGCTGCGAGCTGAAAGCGATCACCCAATATTGCGACTCGTTCACCATTTGCCTCTCTAAAGGGCTGGGTACGCCGGTAGGTTCCCTGCTGGTTGGCAGCGCGGACTACATCAGGCGCGCCAACCGCTGGCGCAAAATGACCGGCGGCGGGATGCGTCAGGCGGGTATTCTGGCGGCTGCCGGACTGTACGCCCTGAAAAATAACGTGTCACGCCTGAAAGACGATCACGACAATGCGGCGTGGATGGCAGCGCAGCTGCGTGAAATCGGCGCTGATGTCATGCGTCACGACACCAACATGCTGTTTATCCGCGTCGGCGATGAGCATGCTGCCGCGCTGGGCGACTTTATGAAAGCCCGAGGCGTGCTGATTAACGCCTCCCCTGTCGTGCGTCTGGTGATGCATCTTGACGTTAACCGCGAGCAGTTGACCGAGGTGGTGGAACACTGGCAGGCGTTTTTACAGCGTTAAGGAGCATACCGTGCCGCAACGTATTCTGGTGCTCGGCGCCAGCGGGTATATCGGTCAGCATCTGACCACTGCGTTAAGCCAGCAGGGGCACCAGGTGCTGGCAGCGGCACGCAACACGGAACGCCTGCAAAAGCTACATTTGCCTGGCGTGACGTGTCACAACGTTGACCTTAGCTGGCCGAAAGCGCTTCCTGCGCTGCTGGAAGGGGTCGATACGCTTTACTACCTTGTCCACAGCATGGGCGAAGGCGGCGATTTTATCGCCCACGAGCGTCAGGTGGCGATGAACGTTCGTGATGCGCTGCTGCAAACGCCGGTGAAGCAGGTGATTTTTTTAAGCTCGCTCCAGGCGCCTGAGCACGAGCAGTCAGACCATCTGCGCGCCCGACAGCTGACGGCAGAAACGCTGCGGAGCGCCCGTATCCCCATTACCGAACTGCGGGCAGGGATCATCGTCGGCGCGGGTTCCGCCGCGTTCGAAGTGATGCGCGATATGGTCTACAACCTGCCCGTGCTGACGCCGCCGCGCTGGGTACGCTCGCGCACCACGCCCATTGCGCTGGAGAATTTACTCCATTATCTGGTGGCATTGCTGGATCACCCGGCGGAGCAGCATCGCGTGCTGGAGGCGGCAGGTCCGGAAGTGCTGAGCTATCAGGCGCAGTTCGAACATTTTATGCGGGTGAGTGGCCGCCACCGCTGGCTGATCCCCATCCCCTTCCCGACCCGCTGGATATCGGTGTGGTTTTTGAATGTGATCACCTCCGTGCCGCCGACGACCGCCAAAGCGCTTATCCAGGGGTTGAAGCACGATCTGCTGGCGGACGATCGCGCGCTGCGCGCCTTAATTCCCCAGGAACTCATCCGCTTTGACGACGCGGTGCGCAACACGCTGAAAGAGGAAGAGAAGCTGGTGAACTCCAGCGACTGGGGTTATGACGCGCAGGCGTTTGCCCGCTGGCGGCCCGAGTACGGCTATTATCCGAAACAGGCGGGCTGTACGGTAAAAACCACGGCCAGCCTGGCAGCGCTGTGGGAAGTGGTGAATCAGATCGGCGGCAAAGAGCGCTATTTCTTCGGCAATATTCTCTGGCAAACGCGCGGCGCGCTGGATCTGCTGGTCGGTCACCGGCTGGCAAAAGGCCGCCCTGCCCATCCCTGGCTGAAGGTGGGCGATACCGTCGACAGCTGGAAAGTGATTATTGTTGAGCCTGAAAAACAGCTGGCGCTGCTGTTTGGCATGAAGGCGCCGGGGCTGGGGCGGCTCTGCTTCACCCTCAAGGACAACGGCGACCATCGTGAACTGGACGTTCGGGCATGGTGGCATCCGCACGGAATGCCGGGTCTGTTTTACTGGTTGCAGATGATCCCGGCACACCTGTTTATCTTCCGCGGAATGGCGAAACGGATTGCGCAACTGGCAGAAGAAAAGCGGGAAAATAACTAAATAAAACTCTTAATCTTTCACCTTTCCCATTGCAACACATCGTAATTCACGAAAGAATGCGCACGAAATTCTTTTCAACACAGTGGATTGTTATGAAGGTACTGGTTACCGGGGCGACCAGCGGCTTAGGCCGAAATGCGGTCGAGTTTCTGCGCAACAAAGGCATCAGCGTGAGGGCCACCGGTCGCAATGAGGCGATGGGTAAGCTCCTGCAAAAAATGGGCGCTGAATTTGTCCATGCCGATCTGACGGAGCTGGTCTCCTCTCAGGCCAAGGTGATGCTCGCCGGTATCGATACGCTGTGGCACTGCTCCAGTTTTACCTCTCCGTGGGGTACCCAGGAAGCCTTTGATCTCGCCAACGTGCGCGCCACGCGCCGTCTGGGCGAATGGGCCGTCGCCTGGGGCGTGCGTAACTTTATTCATATCTCCTCCCCGTCGCTCTATTTCGACTATCACCACCATCGTGATATTCAGGAAGATTTCCGCCCGGCGCGCTTCGCCTGTGAGTTTGCCCGCAGTAAAGCGGCGGGCGAAGAGGTGATCGACCTGCTGGCCCAGTCAAACCCGCACACCCGCTTTACCGTGCTGCGTCCGCAGAGCCTGTTTGGGCCGCACGACAAAGTCTTTATCCCGCGACTGGCCCAGATGATGCACCACTACGGCAGCGTGCTGTTACCGCGCGGCGGCGATGCGCTGGTGGACATGACCTATTACGAAAATGCCGTTCACGCCATGTGGCTGGCGAGCCAGCCGGAATGCGATAAGCTGGTGTCGGGCCGCGCGTACAACATCACCAACGGCGAACCCTGTACCCTGCGCAGCATTGTGCAAAGGCTGATTGACGAGTTAAAAATCGACTGCCGGATCCGTTCTGTTCCTTACCCGATGCTGGACATGATTGCCCGCAGCATGGAGCGCTTTGGCAGTAAATCGGCGAAAGAGCCTGCGCTGACGCATTACGGTGTGTCGAAGCTCAACTTTGATTTTACGCTGGATATTTCGCGGGCGGAGAACGAGCTGGGATATAAACCGATTGTATCGCTGGATGAAGGGATAGTGCGTACGGCGGCGTGGTTACGGGATCACGGGAAACTTCATCGTTAGCCTTTTGCCCGGTGGCGGCTGCGCCTTACCGGGCCTACAACTGCACCGTACTGTCCCCTCGCCCCCCTGGGGAGAGGGTTAGGGTGAGGGGAAAGAGCAGACACTAAAACGGCAACCCTGGAGGTTGCCGTTTGCTGTTTATAATGCCGTCCAGGCTTCAGCCCATGCCAGACCTGCGCCAGGTTCATAGTACGTCGGCGCATTGTTACACCAGCCGCTGTACGGGAACGGTTTGCACTGGAACAGTTTACCGTGGTTGTTCACGATATCACCGGCGTTGTACTTGCTATTCGCGCTCCATGCCGGGTAAGACGTATCTTCTCCGGATGGCGTTGCCGCTTTCGCTTTCACGTTCAGCAGGTAAGACGTGGTGCTGCTCAGTTCGCCATCGCTGACGGTCAGGCTCACTTCATACTGCTGCGCCGTCGCAGACTCTGGCGCTGTAAAGGTCACAACCGCTTTGTCCTGACCGGTAACAGTCTGACCATCCTGGGAACGCCAGGTATACGTCAGCGTGTTACCATCTGGATCGGTAGAGCCTTCGGCGCTCAGAGAAACCTGCGCACCCGCTTCCACTGCACCGATCGGACCGGCAATCTGCGCAACCGGCGCGTGGTTCACCACAACCGGCGTTTCATCCGGCGTTGGGGTTGGTGCCGGCGTTTCATCGTCGGATGGCGTCGGTGTTGGCGTGACCGGCGTTTCGTCCGGGGTCTCGGAAGAACCCTCGTCGTTAACAATTTTCACGTTAAAGAAGTGCTGCACGCACTTGCTGTAGTCACCGTCTTTAAATGCGCTGAACGGGGTCTGGTAACCCACCAGCTGGCAAGAGTAGGTTTTGCCGTCCGGGGTATCCGCGCTCCATCCCCAGTCCTGTTCCCAGTAAATCTTCAGGGCGCCTGCGCCACCTTCGTCGAACTGCTTCATGTTAGCGCAACCCAACACTTCGTTCGCCGGAACAGGCACTTTCAGGTAGTTCGCGAACTCTTTGTAATACTTGATACGGTTTTGAGACTGCGCAATTTCAGTCGGGCCGCCGCACTCAACGCCGCCGTTGATGATTTGGGTGGTCACACCAAAGCCCGGAACCAGACCGTTGGCTTTATCGTGATCGTTCGGCTGCCATGTACCGTCGATCACCTGCAACATGCTTGGTTTTGGCGGCTGCGGATAGGCGAAGAAGAAGATCGCACTCGCCAGGTTCAGCCAGGTGTCCGCCACCAGCTCAGGTTTGTCGAGCAGCGTACGCACGTCGCCGTACATCGCTTCAGAGAATGGACCGTAGTTGTAATTGTAGGACAACTGTTTCGCACCACGACCGAAGTAGCTCAGGAAATCGCCGTCTTTATCTTTACCGCAAGGCCAGGTCTGCCCCTGCCAGACGTCCGGGTTACATTCGCCGTTATAACCGCCCTTCTGCCCTTCGCTCCAGCCCATTTCACGTACGTGGACCAGCGCCTGACGCCATTCGGCTTCCGGACGCCAGCTTTCGTGGCCGCCGGTCTCTTGGGCAAAGTGGGCAAACATGGTGGCCAGCTCTTTGCGGCAGATGGCGTCGCTGTCACGACCGTCATTGTAGGTCTTACACAGTGCCGGGAATTTACCCACGGCTTTCAGGAAGTTGCTGTAGGTATAGGCCTGCGCGCGCAGCGGGAAGAGATATTCCCAGTCGCTGGCTTTCACAATCCCTTCAACGCGCTTAACGTTGTCCGGGTTCGCCGCCCGGCCTGGCTCAATCAATTCAACCTGCGCGTTATCCAGCGTCTGGATGGTCTCTTTAACCGAAGCCATCAGCGGGAAGTCCGTCAGTTCCTTCTCTTTCTTCGCCAGATCGCTGGCTTTGATGGTGTACGGCTCACTGCTGGTCTCCTTCAGGTTAGCAGCCTGAGCCATGAGTGGCGCCACGCAGGCTCCCGCAATGAGTACACTCAGTAACGTCCTTTTGTTCATTTCAGTTTTCCTGTTCGTTTAAAATTAAATGTTAAAATCCCGGCTTAGGTATTACTCCGTTAATACATAAACCACATTCAGCTGTTTTCACTTTTCGAAGAACACCTTCAGGAATTCTTCAAAAATAAAAAACGTTAATAACGTGCTGCTAATTTGAGTTGCTGATATTTGGCCCAGACCTTATGGGCATATTTCATCCTCTGCGGATAATTTTCTTTTTTCAGTCCGGCGTTATACGCGCCAACGGCTTCCCAGTTATAGCCATACACCCTGATCATCCCGGCGAGGATAGAAGCCCCGACCATGATCGAAGTACATGGCTCCGTGATTAACCGGTATTCGTCGATTCCTCTGCTTTCCAGCGCGGTAAAATGCGAACTGTTGATTTGCATCAGCCCGACATCCCGCGTGCCATCGCGGTTTTGCCCAACCGCATACGGGTTCATTCCGGATTCCACATTCGCTATCGCGTACAGTAAATAAGGGTCGACATGATAATAATGCGCCGCTTTATTCCAACAGTTTGCCAGAGCGCTTTGGCTTATTATCAATAACAACAAAATCAACTTTTTCATTTTTACCTGCTGACAGTTTCGGTTATTTCTCCTTACCAACATCCTGTAAAATGAATTTTGAATCACTCCCCCTCTAAAAGGGGGAGTCATTAATGGGTTAGATTATTTGCAGTCTGTTGATGCGCCTTCTTTTACCCATACGTCGCTGTTGGCTGGATTATCACCACGGGTCCACCATTTCGCACGGTAAACGTTTCCTTCATAGGTGGTGGTGTCGCCGCCGTTGTAGACCAGGTCAGAACGCCAGTTCATCTTCACGTTGCTTACCAGCTCCCATGCATCCACACCGAAGCCAGGCTGATTGCCCTGAGTCCAGTACTTCGCTTTCCACACCAGATGGTCGAAGCTTACGGTATCGCCACCGTTGTAGATTTTGCTGGATTCCCACGCCGCATATTTGCTGGCGTTAGCATCCACAGGTGCATCGCAGCTCCCTTTGTCAGACGGTGGAGTCACATCATCAGCCGGAGGGGTAACGTCATCCGCCGGGTTAGTGTCTTCGTCATCTGGCACAGGTGCAGGCGCCGCTTTCGGATTCACGGTGACCTGGACGTTAGACTGCACGCTGGTCTTACCGTCGCTCACCACCACGCTCAGGGTGTAGGTAGACGTCGAGCTCACTTCCGGCGCAGTGATGTTCACGTTCGCGGAGTCAGACCCGGTAGCGTGCATATCTGCTGGTACACTCCAGGCGTAGGTCAACGCATCTCCGTCTGGATCCGCGGCCTGGGCATGCAGCGCATAGGTTTCACCTGATTCAAGCGTGATCGCTTCCATTGGGTTTAAAACCGGTGCCTGGTTAGCTTTCGGCGCCTTGTTCACCACCTGGATATCAATCGCGTTGCTCAGGCCTTTTGCATCGGTCACCGTCAGGCGGAACACCATGGTCTGGTCGGACGTCGCGGCGGCAACGTTAAAGGTCGCTTTCGCTTTGGTGCTGTTGGTGATGGTGACCGACGGACCAGAGACCTGAGTCCATTTGTAGGTAATCGCATCGCCATCAGGATCGCTTGAAGCAGAGCCATCGAGCGTGACGGTTACCGGGCCAGACACGTTCTGGTCGGCAGAGGACGCGATTGGCGCATGGTTGGTGACCACCGGATCAACCGGCGTAGCGTCGCCGCCCAGCAGGCTTTCGTTCATCGCGTTCAGGATGTCACCGGTGTCAGAGTCGATAGACCATGCGAACAGGCCACCCAGTTTATTCGCCAGAACATACTTACCTTTCGCCGTGGTTGAACGCGCATCTTCATACGTGATCAGGTCGCCGGTAGTTTTGTTGAAGACGTAAGGGGCTTCCGCATCAGCGTCGTAGCCGTATTCCCAGCCTGGTTTGCCTTTGTATTCGTTAACGATCTGACGATAGTCAACCACGCCGGGTTCCCAGGTCCCTTTCACCATACCTGTAGCGGTGCCGGTGAATGGATTGTTACCGGTGTAGCCATGCACGCCGGTCCAGCCGCGGCCATACATTCCCGCACCCACCACGATCTTGCCTGGTTGTACGCCCTGGGAAAGCAGCGCGTTAACGCCATTTTCAGTGGTGTAGTCAGTGTCCGGACGCCATGCTGGCGCGCGCAGCGCCGCCTGGTGGCCGAGAACGGTGTTGCTCCAGCCGCCGTAGAAGTCATAGCTCATCAGGAAGATGTGGTCGAGGTACTGCTGAGCGGCAGTGTAATCCACGTCTTCGATCTTATCGCGGCCTGCACCGATGGCGCTGGTCAGTTCATAGGTACGGCCCGTCTGTGCAGAGAGCTCGTTCAGCATGGTGCGCAGGTCATGCATCAGCGCGGTATAGGTCGCTTTATCCTGCTGCGGATTGCCCAGGTTTTCGCTCACACCGCCGCCGCCAGGGAATTCCCAGTCGATATCCACGCCGTCAAAGAATTTCCAGGTCTGGAGGAACTCTTTCACAGAAGAGACAAAGCGTGCGCGGATAGCCGGGTCACCCATGTGGAAGAAGGGATCGGAGAGCGTCCAGCCGCCGATAGATGGCAGCACTTTCAGGTCCGGATGCGCTTTTTTCAGCGCCATCAGCTGGCCAAAGTTACCTTTATACGGGTCGTCCCAGCCGGAGACGCCAGCCTGTGGTTTTTGCAGCGCAGCCCATGGGTCGTGGATCGCCACGGTATAGTCAGGTCGGCCCTTACAGTCGTTCTGGAGCACGCGGAAGCTGTTGCCGCCTTCAATGGTTTTCAGGCCGTCGTTGATGCCGTCACCGCCACAGATTGGAATGAAGCCGTAAAGAATGTGGTTGAGGTTTGCCGCAGGGATCTTATCAACCGGGAAGTTACGGTCATAAACGCCCCACTCCGGGAAGTAGGCCGCAACCACTTTATCGGTATGCTTCGCAAACGCTTTGTTATTCTCTTTGAGAGACGTATTCAGCGGCAGCAGGTGGCTACCGTCGGTGTCTGCCACAATAATCAGCTTGCTGGCGCTTTTCGCACAGCCGCTGGCGTTACAGACTTCAACCTGCTCCTGATAACGCCCGCCTTTTTTCACTTTAAACGTTGCAGAGCCCGTCGCGCCGGCTGCGCCGGTCCATACGGTTTGTCCGTCCAGCAGAACTTTCGCTGAAGTTGGCGCATCACCACTCCAGACGTTCCACTCAACTTTTACATCCACGCCATCGTTATGCACTTTGACAAGATTGTTATAATCCTGGGCTGCCTGATCCACTTCCACCAGGGCAAATTTGTCATTGCCATAGCCGATCGTCGGTGCCCCTGGCGCTGCTGCAAATGCGGAGCTGGTTGCCGCCGCAATAAAGAGCGCCAGATATTTTGGCTTCATAAATTTCATTTTTATTTCCTGATAAATTTATTCGTAACGTAATAACCCATGTCTTCCGTGAGATCATGGATGCGTTTCGCGTAATGCGTATTTAACCAACGTGAGTGCCGTGAACAAAAAAATTGTTGCTGCGTTGTATTCCTCCATTAAAAGATACAAGCTGAAATTCCGTGTAGCTTATATCCTTTACGATACGCTGAGCATAAAGAGACGTCCTTCTCTTCTACCATCGAAAAAACTCATAAAAAATCTTGACCTGTATATTTAAAATGTGAAAGCAAATTGCTGACTCATAAACACCCCTATTCCAGCAAAGGCGAGATAAGGACCAAAAGAAATTGTGAGGTTATTTTTATTTAAATTATTTACGGCGAAATAACCGACAATACCGCTTAACGCTGCCGCCAGTTCAATGGAGGGCAACGCCTGCCAGCCGCACCATGCGCCCAGCGCCGCCAGTAGCTTAAAATCCCCGTAACCCAGACCTTCTCGTCCCGTGATCAGACGAAAAGCCCAGTAGAGCAGCCAGAGCGACAGATAGCCCGCCACCGCGCCGAACAGCGCATCGCGTAGCGGCAACGTGTGGTCAAACGCATGGAGCACTAACCCCGCCCACAGCAGCGGCTGGGTCAGGCAGTCCGGAAGCAGCTGATGCTGCCAGTCGATCATGGCCAGCGGCAGTAAAAAAGCCGCCAGTAACCACAAAGAGAACAGCGCCTGAACGTCCGGCATGCACCAGGCCGTGATGCCAAAAAGCAAGGCGGAGATCAGTTCGACCAGAAAGAGTCGCAGCGGGATCGCGCTGCCGCACTGGTGGCAGCGTCCCCGTAATAACAGCCAGCTGAGCAGCGGGATGTTTTCCCACGCGGCAAGTGCGTGCTGGCACACCGGACAGTGCGAGGCCGGAAAGAGCAGATTGCCACTCCCCTCCTCATCCATCACCATCCCCGGTACGCGCTCGGCGACAACGCCAAGAAAACTGCCCACAATGCCGCCCAGGATCGCACTCATTATCGGGAACCCTACCGGAAAGGCGTCCCGCATCAGCGAAAAGGTATTCATGCGTTTTTTGACCAGGTGAGCTGCACCTGCGCTTTCACGTCGCTGAGGTGGTCCACCGGCGTGAGGTTTATTTTTTGCAGTCTCACGCCGGAGGTCTGATTAATTTCACGCAGCCAGCTTCTTAATTCATACACATTCACCCGATTCAACACGAACGATAAAGTTTGCCCCTCCTGGCGCATATCCGTCAGTGAAAGGTTAATCTCATGGGCGCTATTCTCGACCACCGTACGCGGATTATTCGTTTTGACTATCTGGACCTGAAGATGATTTTTATCAATTTCACTGCGCATCCAGTTAAGGGTCTCTTTTTGTCTTTTAAGCGTCGATTTACTATTTTGAATCATATTATCCAGGGGGATCACTCCTGTGTAATACACCGCTGCCCCCACAATAGCAACGGCACATATTTTTAAAATAATTTTTTCCCGGGTGCTGTAATTCTGATAGCGTGACTTCAGCTGCGCGATTCGCTCTTTCATTTATGTTTCCCTGCGATCATGGCGGTATACGGTTCGGTTGTTGAAACAGGCTGTAAGGTAAAATCAAAATTCTCACTGGTCTGGTTAACAAACGCCTGCAACGCGGGCTGGTTTTGCGCGCTGACGCTCAGCGTCAGGGTGTTTTGCTGCGCATCGTACTCCAGCAGATCGATCTCCATCGCAGGGACTGACTGCCGGGCTTTCTCCAGCTCATCAAGCTGAAGAAAGAATCCCTTGCTCTGTTTTTTCAGGCTTTGACCAAAGTGATATTTGATATTGGTCTGCTGGCGCATGCTGGGGAAATGGTGCTGATAAACCTGGACGATCTCCTCCTGCACCCGATTTTCCTGCTGCACAAGCATCCAGGCCATTGCAATGCGTGGCCCCAGCAGCAGAGCAACAGACAGCACGCCCGCCGCCACCATCGCGGCTTTCATACTTTTCGCCGCCCGCCCATTACCGGCCTTAAGGCTGAATTCACCGTGAAGCAGGTTAACGCGGCAGGTTTGCCACTGCGGCTGAATCAGTGCCAGCGGATGCTGCCAGGCATGCTGCACGTCAACGTGCACCTTCGCAGGCGCATCGCCGTAACACCACACTTCCCCGACCCCGGCTTTCTGCATTAACAGCGGCAGCAGGGTTGCCTCCATTTCACCCGCCACATGGGGCGATAAACGCAGCCAGTAGCTATCATCCTGTGCGACCAGCGTGCTACCCCCTGTCGTCACGGGCAGCAGCCAGGCATCAGGCAGGGCCTGAATCACGTTTAATCCGGCCTCCTGACAGCGGGTTAATGCCGCGCGCAGGCGGTCGGCGTCAATGGCCACGGCGTCGACGTCGGCGCCTTTTTTGTGGAGTACCGTCCAGTGGAGGTTGTCCACGTCGCCAATCAGCGTCTCTTCCGCCATCCACGAGAAGGCCATCGCCTGAGAAGCCACCTTTTTCGGCAGCGTAAAATGGCGGAAAATCATGTCGCTGGCGGGCAACAGGAGACAAACGCGCGTAGCCAGGGGGTGTTCGGCCAGCATCTCCAGGCTGTCGACCATCTCGACGCGCTCGCTGCCGGACTCACACCACATTATTTTCCCGCCCTCGCGGCTGTCGGGACGAACAAAAAGTACCTGTTTCATAACGTTCTACTTTTCTTATTCAATCATTCGGTAACGACGCTGCCACGTCACGATCTCACCGGCTTCGTTATTCACCTGAAGCTGGCTGACCACGCGAAGCGTTAATTCATCGGTATTGCCGGTGTAATTCACGCGGAAGTACTGGCTGTTTATAGAAAATTGATCCGCCACCTGCGGGAGATCGTCTTTTAACTGCGGGAAGGCCTGCTCCAGCGCTTTGCTGAACGCTTCCATATTTTCCCAGCCCGATTCCGGACGCGCATCCAGCAGGCGAACGGCGTCATCCCGCGTCAGTTTTCCGGGGAACATGGCCGCCAGCACGGCGGCCTGTTCCGGTTGCAGAGTGTTGACATCGACCTTGCTGACAGTGTCCGGCAGCGCGCATAGCAGCTTGCTCACCTTCGGATACGCCGTAACAGGGAACGCCGGCAGCAGTTTGATTTCTGCGATGCTGCGCATCATCTGATTTGCCGGTTGCCGCGCGGGCACGACGCCAGCCCACGCATCGCTTTCGGCCCCCTCCTTCGCCGTGGTGCTGTCACCATCGAGATAATCCACCAGCTGGAAATAGACCGCCTCCGCCGTGCCCGGGCTGAGGCCGCTTTCCGTCAGGAGTTGTTCAACAATCCGCTCTTTACGCGATTTTTCCGCCACCCCGGGAGCGCTTTGCCCCTGGGGTGCGATGTCGGCGGTCAACAGGTTATTGACGTTAAAGCAGTCCTGCGCATCTTCCACCTGGCTCACGACCGTATAGTCCTCACCCTGCGTCTCCAGCGGCTGATGCCAGTCGCCGTCCAGGGCCAGCGGCTTGCTCTCGCCGCTGGCGTCGGTCTGTAACCGGTCCTTCACCACTTTTTCCTGGGTTTGCATCGCCCAGCGCAGCTGCTGCTGGCTTACCTGATAATGCGTTTTCTGCAAATTACGGCAGAACTGCTGGCTGATTTTGGCGGCCAGCGCCGACATCATCACCAGCAAAATCAGCACCACCAGCAGGGCGACGCCCTGTTGTTGACGGATCCGTTTCATGGTCTGGTCTCCGGCGAAGGCGCTGGCGCTGCGGCAGCGGCCACCTCCGGCATATCACCCGGTGTAGTGAACACCCAGCGCCAGGTATCCCCGTTTTCCATCGTCAACGTAACCTCCACGCCGTCCGGCAGATGGGCAGCGTCGTGCCAGGCTGTCAGCCAGCCCTGACGATAAAACCGCCACTGCAATGATTTTACGCCGCTGACAATCGGCACTTCGTCAGGCTTAACGTCCGCCGGGCCGTCAATGACCGGCCAGACGTCGCGATACAAACGCCCCTCTTCCAGCCGCCAGCGCACGCGCTCCAGCTGGACCGTTCCGCTCACGCCATTCAGGGTGGTCAGTTCAAGAGCATCGCCCTCCTGACGAAACAGCTCCGGCTCATTACGCGGGGCGCGCGCCTGAAGCTGGAAAAAATCACGCTCCATCAGACTCCAGGCGCGCTGAAGCTGGTCGAGCTTTGCGGCGCTGGCATCGGTGGCCGAGCTGGTACGCATCGCGCCGTCCAGAATTTGCCAGGCCAGGGTGCTGATCACCGCGAAGATAGTCAGCGCAATCATGATCTCCAGCAGGGTAAATCCGCGCTGGCGTCGCGTTTTCTTCACTTGCTCTCTCCCGGCGGAATGATGCGCAGGGAGATAACCGGCTGGCTCTCATCGCTTTCCGCATACACGCGTAGGGTATTCGCCCAGACGTTGTCGGCGGTTTTCACCCGCTGCTTACGCCAGTTCCAGCTGCGCCCGCCCATGATTTCCGTCCCCTGCTGTTCAGCATCCGGGAAGTCAGTTCTGGTGAGCTGTGCCTCCGCCAGCTGGTTTTCCGCCACCCAACTGGCCTGCAAGGTATCGGCCAGTCCATGGGTAAAACGTACGTTCAGGGAGACCGAGTTCATCAGCGCCAGCGCGGCGGTGGAGAAAATCACCAGAGCGACCATCACCTCCAGCAGCGTCATCCCCTTTTGCTTTTTGTTGCCGTTAGCCATCATTTTCTACCGATACCGGCGCCGCGCCCTGCGACACCACGCGGAAATGGTGCTGTTTGTCGTAACTTTGCAGCGTCAGCGTAAAGCGGCTGATTTCACCGTCCGGTAAAAAGATCACCTGCGGCTCGGACGCCACCGTCGCGGCCAGGCGCTGCGGCGAAAGCGACACGTGCATCTCTTCCGGAAAATCACCTTTGGTGTTAATGCGTCCGGCAGATAATGGCACCCAGTGACGCTCGCCATTTTTATCGGCGATCGTCACCAGCTGATATTTATCGGTGGCGATCACCAGCCCAACAATATTTCCGTCCATCACCGCACGGTCTGAACCATAATCAACGAGCGCTTTTAATTGCTGGCCAAATATATCCGCGCCGCTGCGCGAAGGAATGGTGGATACCACCATCATGGCGCAGCTGGCAAATATCACCAGCGCCAGAATAATTTCCAGCAACGTAAAGCCGCGTTGATTTTTCATTATTTCTCTTTCTTATCGAGAGACCAGTTGGTAATGTCATCGGCGGTATTGGCTTCGCCGTCCGGACCGGCTGAGAAGACGTCCACCGCGCCGTGTTCACCCGGGCTCACCAGAAGATAATCATTGCCCCAGGGGTCCTGCGGCAGGCGACGGATATAGCCGTCCGTGCGGTAGCCGTTCGGGATTGGCGCGATTTCAGGTTTGGTCACCAGCGCCTGCAAACCCTGCTCTGTGGTCGGGTAGCGGTGGTTATCCAGCTTGTACATATCCAGCGAGCCTTCGAGCGCGACAATATCGCTGGTTGCTTTTTGCGTATCGGCTTTTTCCTTATTGCCCATTAAATTTGGCACCACCATACTCGCCAGTACGCCGAGAATAACAATGACCACCATTAATTCGAGCAATGTAAAGCCCGCCTGGCGAGCCAGGTTTTTACGTTTTAAAGCCATGATTTAACCTACCATATTATTAAGTTGCAGAAGCGGTTGTAATATTGACAGAACGATGAATAAAACAATCGTCGCCATGGATACCACCAGCGCCGGTTCAAAGACCGACAGCGTTAATGTAATTCGATGTTGTAAGGCCGATTCCTGATTTTCCGCCGCGCGATCCATTAAATTACCTAATTCCCCGCTCTCTTCACCGGAGGCAATCATATACAGCATGGTGGGCGGGAATAATTTCGCCTGTTCCAGCGCCGCATACAGCGACGCCCCCTGGCGCACGGTGTCGGCGGCCTGCTCCAGCACCTGCCGGGCATAGCGGTTTTCAATACCGTCCATCGCGATATACATTCCCTCCAGCAGCGGCACGCTACTGGCCTGCAAAATGCTCAGGGTACGGATATAGCGGGCACTGTTGATGGCGCAGACCAGCTTTTTAATCGGCGAGCCGTTCACCAGCCAGCTGTGCCAGCGAAAACGGTTTTTGGCATTCCTCAGCCAGGTTTTGAAGCCGATAAAGCCGCCCCCCAGAATGCCCACAATATAAATGCCCCAGGCTTGCAGGAAATCACTGACCGCAATCAGCGTCCGGGTGGTGATCGGCAGCTGCTGCTTCATGTGGGTAAACTGCTCGATCACCTGCGGCACCACCGCCACCAGCAGGATGCTGATGACCGCGATGGCGACCACGGTGAGGGTTATCGGGTAGACCATTGCCTGCGTCAGCTTGCTTTTCATCTTCTGGCGCTGCTCGTTGTACTCCGCCAGCTTCTCCAGCACGTCGCCCAGGTGACCGGTTTTCTCCCCGGCCATCACCAGCGTGCAGTAAAGCTTGTCGAAGGTGCGCGGAAACTGGCTGAAGGCATCGAACAGGGTGTGGCCTTCCACCACCTTCTCGCGGATCTCCACCACCATCGCCGCCAGCTTTTTGTCTTCCGTCTGCTTCGAGATCGCTTTCAGCGCGCTCTCCAGCGGCAGCGCGGCGTTGACCAGCGTCGAAAGCTGACGGGTAAACATCGACAGCACCGGAGTGGAGAGCTTCACCCCGGTTTTCGCTTTCCCGCCAGCCGCCGTTTCGCGGGTTTCGGTGATGCTGACGGGCATCAGCTTTTGCTCGCGAAGCCACTGGCGAACCTGCTTCTGCCCCTCGGCCTGTAACGTCCCGCGCTGTGTTTTCCCCGCGGCATCCGTTGCCGTCCAGGCGTAGAAAGCCATTACGCATCCCCCCCACGTTCGGCGGTGACGCGCATGACCTCTTCCAGAGACGTCACGCCGCCGATCACCTTCAGCAGCCCGTTTTCACGCAGGCTGTAGGCATGCTTAAAAAGCTGCGTTTCGAGGGACATTTCGTCCTTATCTTCATGGATGGCGCGGCGCATGGCGCTGTCCACCACCAGGAATTCATGGATACCGGCGCGGCCCTGATAGCCGCTCTGACGGCAGTGTTCGCACCCCACCGCGCGGTAAATCGCGTCTGGCGGCGCGGCCATAAAGCTGAACAGCGCTTTTTCATTGGCGTCCAGCGGACTGGTGGTCCGGCAGTGCGTACACAGCCGACGCACCAGACGCTGGGCAATGACACCGAGCAGCGATGAACCGATTAAGAAGGACTCCAGCCCCATATCCCGCAGACGGGTTATCGCCCCTGCGGCACTGTTGGTGTGCAGCGTCGACATCACCAGGTGACCGGTCAGCGACGCCTGCACCGCAATCTGGGCGGTCTCACCGTCGCGAATTTCCCCGATCATCACCACGTCCGGGTCCTGACGCAGAATGGCGCGCAGCCCGCGGGCAAAGGTCATGTCCACGCGAGGGTTAACCTGCGTCTGCCCCACCCCTTCCAGCTCGTACTCAATCGGGTCTTCCACGGTCAGAATGTTGCGTTCGTGGCCGTTCAGCGCCGAAAGAATGGCGTACAGCGTGGTACTTTTACCGGAACCCGTCGGGCCGGTAACGAGGATGATCCCGTGCGGGCGGTCGATCAGCCCTTTCAGCTTCTCCAGTTCTTCATCAATCAGCCCCAGCTTGTTGATGTCGGGCTTGAGATTGCTTTTATCGAGCAGGCGCATCACCACGCGCTCGCCGTACTGGGACGGAATGGTCGAGACGCGCACGTCGATGGCCTTGCGACCGATGCGCAGGGAGATACGGCCATCCTGCGGGAGGCGTTTCTCGGCGATGTCGAGTTTCGACATCACCTTGATACGCGACACCAGCAGCGGGGCGAGCTTACGCGCCGGTTGCAGCACCGGGCGCAGCACGCCGTCAACGCGAAAGCGTATGCTCAGGGTGCGCTCGAAGGTTTCGATATGAATATCTGACGCGCCCTCCTTCACCGCCTCGCCGAGAATGGCGTTGATCAGGCGGATCACCGGCGAGTTTTCATCGTTATCGAGCAAATCTTCGTTATCCGGGATCTCCTCGGTTAACGCCATCAGATCGATATCCGCGTCCATGTCGTCCACCAGCTGCTGCGACACGCCGCTGCTCTGCTGCCAGATTTTGGCCAGCATCTCGTCAAACGCTTCCGGCGCCAGGGTAACCGGGACAAACGCGCGTCCCAGCACCCGACGCACCTCCAGCAGCGCTAACGCCGGGGTGTCCTCACGGATATAGACGTCATTGTTGTAAAGCAGAACGCCGTTTTCTTTTGCGTAGTTGCTGCTACACAGGGTTTTAGTCAGTTCGTCCACGTTTCCCCTCCGCCTTACTCTTTAAACGGATTGCGTGCCGCGTGGGTTTTCACGGGTGCAGTGCTGGCGGCAGGAAACGCTGGCAGTACGGCGTTGTCGCTCGGCTCGACAATACCGAGCTTTTTCTCTTCCACGCGCTGCATCTGGCGCACCCGGATCTGGTCGTATTTCTCTTTCGAGGCTGCGCTGTAGTTGTCGTCGTCACGCAGGACGGTGGTATGAATAAACACCATCAGGTTGCGTTTAGAGGTATCCTGCGAGGTGTAGCGGAACAGCTGCCCGACCAGCGGGATATCGCCGAGCAGCGGCACTTTGGAGACCGACTGTTTGGTCACATTTTCCATCAGGCCGCCGAGCACCACCGTCTGGCCACTGTGGACCATCACTTCGTTATTAATCGTGCGCGTGTTGAAGGTTGGGCCGAGGCTGGAATCTTCCGTTGCGCTGTTGTCGACGCTGGATACTTCCTGCTCAATCTTCAGGTGGATCATGTCGCCATCGTTGATTTGCGGCACAATCTTCAGCTTGGTCCCCACGGTTTTACGCTCAACCGAGTTAAAGACGTTGTCGCCGCTGGTGGTTTGCGAACCGGAAAGCACCGGCACATCCTGACCGACGTTGAACGACGCTTCTTTATTATCCAGCGTGACCACGCTTGGCGTGGAGAGGATGTCGTTTTTACCGTCGGTGGAGAGCGCGGTCACCAGCGCACCGAAATCACCGTTAAAGAAGCCGGTCGCCAGGCCCGTGAAGCTCGCCCCTTTCATGGTGCCATTTTTAATCTGGCTGATTGGCAGGCCGGTAGCGCCAAACTGCACGCCGCCGTGCTTGCTCGTCCACTGCACGCCAAGATCCACGCCGTTGCCGTCCTGCACTTCGGCAATGATCGCTTCCACCAGCACCTGCGGACGGCGAATATCCAGCTTGTCGATCACCTTCTCCAGGGAGTTCATCACGTTAGGCTGCGCGGTGATCACCAGGGAGTTGGTCGACTCGTCGGCGGTAATGTTCAGGTCGGTTGAGGCGCTCGCGGTTTTCGCTTTGGCCGCGCCCGGCTTGTCTTTCAGCTGCTCGCCAATCCCCGTCAGCACCGGTACCACTTTGGTGGCGCTGGCATATTTGAGGTAGAAGACGCGGGTGTTTCCTTCGTTATTCTGCTCGCGATCCAGCTGATGGATAAGGGAACGGGTACGCGCCCGCGCATCTTCCGAGCCGCTGATCACCAGGCTATTGGTTTCATCATCGGCCACCACCTTGGTCGCCAGCTGCGGCGCGTTCTGCCCTTTCTGCTCTTCGTTGTTGAGGTTATTCAACATATCCGAAAGCTCTTTGGCAGAGGCAAAGCGCAGCGGGATGATTTCGCGGCGCTGAATACCGTCTTTATCGACGCGCTGAACCAGATCCACCAGTCGGTTCACCACCGAGGCTTTACCGGTTAACAGCAGGACGTTGGACGGCTCAAAGTGGACCACATTCCCGATGCCGGTGGCATCGTTGAGCTGGCGCAGCAGCGGGGCCAGCTCGCGAACGGGTACGTTTTCCATGCGCACCACGCGGGTGATAATCTCGTCACCTTTGCCCGGGTTCTTGCTGTCTGCCAGCGGCGCACCGGCGGTACGCGCTACGCTTGAGCGCACCACTTTGACCATGCCGTTGTCCATCGGAATCACCGACAGGCCGTAGAGATCCAGCACGCTCAGGAAGAACTGGTAATACTCATCCTCCGTCAGCACGTTGTAGGTTCTGACCGAGACGGTTCCCTGGACGGACGGATCGACCAGAATAGTTTTGTTGAGATTGCGACCTACCGTATCGATAAACTCGCGAATATCAGTATTTTTAAAACTTGCGCTAAAGTTAGCTGCAAGCAGCGAACTGGAATATAACGACAATGCGGTCAGCGCCACGCACGCCCAGGGAAATTTTTTCATGTCTGCACACTTATTAATTATTTAGAACATTAACCCGAATATTTTCAAGGTGAGCGTGACGTCGTACGATGACCTCCGCTTCTTTCATTTTCGACCAGTTGGCAATAATGCTTTTCGCTTTTGCTTCATCGGTCATATCGACAGAGTTAACCTGAATCGCCACATCGCCTTTTTCCAGACCTGACTGACTGTAAAAGGCGGAGGCATTCCTTGGGTTTATCCTGTAGCCTTCCAGTCGGCCTTTTTCAATGATGGGTTTTAACACCAGATAATCATCAAGATGCACACTCTCTGCGCCAGCATCTTTCGTCGATTTTGTAACCGGGCCGCTCTCCACGCCCCCCTTAAAATAGTCCGGTTTATTTAACGCCAGTACCTGCGTAGCACCTTCATAATTAACCACCACATTATCTTTGTTTATTTCCTGAATAAATGCGTCGTTAAACCCTGCGAGCGGTTCACCCTCGCGGTAGCTTCGCTGGCCGCCTGGAGTTTTGATAACAGCGAAGGAGAGCCAGGCGTCATCACTGCGCACAATGCCTTCAATCTCCGCCGCCAGCGGGGGTTTTGCCGCAGCCGATAAGTTCTCCTGACGGACGGCAGCCGTAAAAAGCGTGAAGGGTTTGTCTTCGTGCGGTTTTTTCAGCGGCTGTAGGTCAGAATTAGCAAACTTATTCGTAACTTTTTTATAATCTTTAAAGGTGAGATAGCCTTGCTGGCCGCAAAAAATGAGCAGCAAAAACGTAATACAAGGCGTTATCCACCGTGACAGAAATGAGAACCTCATTTTTTATCCGGCCTATAGCAAAGCAAAAATAAGCAGCGTCATACTGCGCCAATATGGAGGGAAATAGTAATAAGCTGCTGCAAACGCGACCACTGACTTCGCCACCAACTTTCATAAAGAAAAATATTGACCGTATAAATTCCAGATGTTAGGCGCAGCCGGCTGGATATTTTTACTCTGTCTGCAAATTGACCGCTCAGGGGCATTACCTTACTTTCTGCTGCTGTTGCTATTCCTAATCAGAGACGGTAAGTCGTTATGTATCAGAGCCACTTTAATTTTAACAATCCGCCATTCAGGACAATCACTCGTTTATCCGGTGATTTTCTGGTGCCTTATCATCAGGACGTGTTCAACCTGCTGAAAAAGAAAACCCAGCTGGCGGGAATTATCGGGCTTTTTTGCGACGACGCTCCGCTTCTGGGTCAGTTCATCGACGCGCTTAAAGCCAGCAACCATACCGTTCTTGCCATCAACGCATTTCCCAAACTGAGTGCCAGTAGCCTGCTGTACAAACTCAACCCGGGAACGAAAGCGATTAAAGATCGCATGCAGGCGGTGGATGCCGTCCTGCGCCAGTGGCAGGAGGGGAAAGCGAAATCCAGAGTAGTGACGATCGCCCATGCCGAAGCCATGAAGGAGAGCTGCCGTGAAGTCCTGGGAACGCTGCTCACGCGCGCCCAGGAGCTGAACTTCCGGCTCGCCGTGGTACTGACGGGCACTGCGGATCAGGAGATCCTGCTAAAGCAACCTGAACTGCGCGAATATACGCACACGCATCATGCCCTGCGCCCCCTGACCTGCCGCGAATACCTGAGCTATGTTCAGGCCCAGTGCGAAGAACACGGCTGCGAAAACTCGCCGTTGCCGCCTGCCCGCGTGCGCAAAATGCACACGCTAACCAAAGGCAACATCAGCAAACTGAACGCGCTGGCGCACCTGTCAATGCTCGCCGCCTGGACGGAACGCGCGGCCCAGGTCAGCCCACGTCATTTACGTCTGGCGGCGGGAGAGATCCTGCCCGCCCAAAAACACGGTAAGCGCCTGGCGACCGTGGGGCTGTTTGCGTCCGTGCTGTTTGCCGCCTGCGGCTGGTATTTGACCTCATCGATCGGTGCACGCCTGCCGATCCAGCTGCCGGTGCCCGTCAGCTGGAAACAGCAATCGCTAAAAGTCGAAGCGCCCGTAGTGCCGGTTATCGACAACGAAATAGTTAATCAGCCGGATGCGATGCATCAGCTGTATCTCATGTGGGGGTATGACGCCTCGGCCGAAGATGCGCTGTGCCAGAACGCCGCCAAAGTGAACCTGATGTGTAAACAGGGGAACGCGTCGCCGGAGACGCTGGCGCAGGAAGGGTATCCGTGGGTCAGTGAACTGAAAACCAGCGGCCATCTTAACTATGCGGTGGTCGCCAGGGTCGGGAACACGTCCATTGACCTGTTAATGAATAACCGGACCTGGCAGGTGAGCCGCAGCTGGTTTAACCGGCACGCGACCGGCAACTTCACCCAGCTGCACCGCCTGACACCGGAAGGTAAAGACGCGATCGGCGCGGCCAGCGACAGCAAAGATATGGCCTGGCTGGATCAGCAATTAAGCCTGGCGCTGAGCCAGCCCGAAACGCATGCCCGGATCTGGACCACAGAGATGATGAAACGCACCCGCGAGTTCCAGCAAAAAATGCATCTGCACGTGGATGGCATCCCCGGCGAAGATACGCTGATGCAGCTGATGCGCGTGACCAACAGCACGCCGGGCGTACTGATTCAGACCACCCGCACCACCCCGGACGCGAAAATGCAGGAGAAGAAAGCCTAATGTCGACCATCTGCCTTGCGGCCCAGCGCAGCTATACAACCGGGGAAGCGGTCTGGTTTTCGTACCGTCTCCCCAGCCTGAAAAACGTATTCGGCAAAACAGCGTTATGGCTGGTCGGGATTTGCGTCATGCTGGTTGTCGGCCTGTATATGCACGTCTACTGGAACCTGCACCACCCGGCGCCTGAACCGGTCAACGCCAGCGTTGCGAAACCGGAAACGCAGCTTTCGGATATGCATTACGTGTACGTGAGTAAACCGTTCCCGCATCCGCAGCCTAAAGCTGCGCCAGTGCCAGTTGATGTTCCATCGATGCAGGATCTGCCGATCAACAGTGATGATGGCGACTGGCAGCAAGCGCCCGACGGCGCAGTGCCACACGACGCCTCGCGGGATACCTTACCCGGGACCGAAGCGCATGAGCACGATAACGCTCCCGCCAGCACGGGCAGTGAAGAGTCATCATTAACGGAATTATTTAAGCAGGCGCTAAAAGAGCAGGAGCAGGATTATTCTCAAGGAAAAATTCCCGCGCCGCCGGTTGACGAAACGCAGGATAATTCACAAGCCAGTGTAAAAAACAGTGGAAATAGCCGTTCTCCTTTCAGTGAAAAAGGAGACGGCGGGAGCAGGTATTAATATTTTTCAGGCAGTGCGGTAAGGTTAAGCAGTCGACCTTTTTCCACCACAATATATTGACCCTTTTTCAGATCGGAGAGGATTTTAATAATAGTGCTACGTGCCAGGTTAGTGTATTCCTGAATGTAATCATAAACGTTAATATCACGCTGTTGTTGAACAATCAGGTCGTTAATCTCATATAAAAATTCGCGGACAACGGAATACGCACTGCGGGCAACCAGAACATCATCACGTTTGCTCAGCATGCAGATGTACCAGGAAAGGACTTTGGTCAGTTCTGGCCACAGATTTTTTTCGGTCATCAGCTGGGCGAAGACCTCTTTCTTGATCGAGCGAACAACCGTATTCGTCCGAACAAGGCCGTACATATGGGTGGCGCTGTAATACATTGACGACAGGCCGAAAATGCATTGCCCGGTGACGGTGAACATGCACAGTTCGTCAGATTCACGTCGAAATTCGACTTCACCGCTGACGATAATATGAATATAGCCGGAATCAGAAGTGGAAATTTTCTGCCATTTTTTTAACGTTCTTTCTTCAACGCCTGAGGTTGCAGAAATGATCTTTTCCATTTCATGTTGCGGACGTAATTTTTTTCCATAGATGCTTAACATTGTTATACCCGATTTAAGATGTGATTTTTAAAAAGCATGGCCACGGTGTTGTTACCGAGCCATAAATATTTTTCCTGATGAAAACGTCAAGAATAAACAAAAATAGAGTGAAGCTTTTTATTAATTCGCCAAATTACTTAGCGCGCTATGTGTCCATCTTAAATCCGGATAATTTTAAGTCAATTAACTAAAAATGAAATGAGTTTGTACTTAGGATTAATCTGATAGAAACTTACGAAAATATACTCATTCGGGGGTAGTCCGAAGGTTTACCCCTGCCCGTATTTCTCTAAAAGTGCTTCGGCAATCGCCATGGTTTCCACATCCGCTACGCCATTCCATAACTGCGGACGGAAATGCATCTGGAAAACCATGATGATGCGTTTTTGCTGTTCGGGCGTACTGTTTTCTGGCACCTCGTAACCGTAGCGCGCCAGCAAATCGAGCAGTGCTGCGGTATCAACCTGCTGATAATGCGGTCGCCCGTTGATATAAAAATCCACGCGCGCCGGATCGGGCCAGGCTCCGATATCCTGCTGCGCCAGTTCGCGCCACGGAAACAGCGGGCCAGGATCGTCTTTACGCTGCGGGGCGATATCCGAGTGTGCCACCACGTTCTGCGGTTTAATGTCGTAGCGGGCGATGATGTCTCTGGCAAGCGGGATCAGCGCCGCAATTTGCCCCGGTTCGAAGGGGGTAAAGGTTTTCACGTCACCGGTTTTCCGCCAGCCGCGGTTTTCCAGCTCAATGCCGACGGAGGTATCATTTATGCGGTTGGTGCCACGCCAGAAGCTGATGCCCGCATGCCAGGCCAGTTCGCTCTCCGGGACCAGCTGCCAGATACGCGGTTTGCCCTGCGGAGCTGGCGGCTTTGCGGGGATGAGATAGTGAGAGCTGACGTTTTTATCGGTCAGGGTCGCAAGCGAGGTGTCGAAATCATCGGCGGTGTAGTGAATAACCAGCACCTTTATACGCGGGTAGGCCGCCTGCGCCTGATGGCGCGTATCCAGCTCGTACGCGCCTTTATCAACAATGCCCTCTTCCGAGGCGCATCCTGCCAGCAACATCGCCAGCAGGAGGGTTGAGAGCGAACGCTTCATCGACGGGTCTTCACCGCCGTGCCGCTTACGCTCACCATCAGCATGCTGGCATCTTTCCCGACCGTTTCGTAGTCGATATCAATGCCCACCACCGCATCCGCGCCCAGCGCTTTGGCCTGCTCGCCCAGCTCCTTAAACGCAATCTCGCGCGCTTTACGCAGCTCTTTCTCGTACGCGCCGGAACGACCCCCGACGATATCCCGAATGCCGGCAAAGAAATCGCGGAAAATGTTGGCGCCCAGAATCGCCTCACCGGTGACCACGCCGCAGTACTCGGTAATCGGTTGACCTTCCAGGGTTGGCGTTGTTGAAAATTGCATACTTTCTCTCCTTCTTTAGCGTTCAATGCGTTAGCGACAGCATTATCGGTTCGTTACGCTATGATTGAAAGGATAGTTAATAAATAAGGAAATCAACATGCGCTACTCTGCTTTAACGCTTTTAGTGCCATGCGCGCTGGTGCTCAGCGCCTGCACAACGCCGGTCACGCCAGCCTTTAAGGATATCGGAACCCGCAGCGGCCCTTGTATTGAGGGTGGCCCGGATGCCGTGGCGCAACAATTTTATGATTACCGTATTCAGCATCGCGGTAATGACCTGACCGCCCTGCGCCCGTACCTGAGCGATAATCTGGCGAAACTGCTCACCGACGCTTCGCGCGATCCGCAGCACAACGCCCTGCTGTCATCCGATCCGTTCTCCAGCCGCGCCACGCTGCCGGACAGCGCCGACGTTGCCAGCGCGTCCACCATACCGAATACCGACGCACGCAATATTCCCCTGCGCGTGAAGCTCACCCAGGGGACGCAAACCTGGCAGGATGAGGTGCTGATGATCCGTGAAGGCCAGTGCTGGGCAATAGACGATGTGCGCTACATTGGCGGCAGCGTTCATGCCCCGGCGGGCACCCTTCGCCAGTCGATCGAGAACCGCTAACGCCTCCGTTCAATAAACGTTAACCCCGTAAAATGTCCGGCATTTCCTGCGGAATGCCGACATTTATACTCGCCCCCCTTTCCCGTCGCTATTTTGTGCTATGTTTAAGAGGAAACACGGGTTATATTTAACTTTTAACGCAGAAATATTGCATAACTATTCTGTCAACGGTACTATCTGCGGCCTCAATTGCTATAGATTGCCTGGATGAGTAAAGACTGCCCCGATGAGTATTAAACTAAACGGCATTAACTGCTTCTACGGCGCACACCAGGCGCTGTTCGACATTACGCTGAGTTGCCCGGAGGGCGAAACGCTGGTTTTGCTCGGCCCAAGCGGCGCGGGAAAAAGCTCCCTTCTGCGTGTTCTTAATCTGCTTGAAATGCCCCGTTCGGGGACGCTGGCCATCGCCGGTAACCATTTTGACTTCGCGAAAACCCCGTCTGATAAAGCGATTCGTGAACTGCGTCAAAACGTGGGCATGGTTTTCCAGCAATACAATCTCTGGCCGCATCTGACGGTGGTGCAAAACCTGATTGAAGCCCCGTGCCGCGTGCTTGGCTTAAGCAAAGACCAGGCGATGGCGCGTGCGGAAAAGCTGCTGGAACGTCTGCGTCTGAAACCGTACAGCGACCGGTACCCTTTACACCTCTCTGGTGGTCAGCAACAGCGTGTGGCGATCGCCCGTGCGCTGATGATGGAGCCGGCAGTGCTGCTGTTTGACGAGCCAACCGCGGCGCTGGACCCGGAAATTACCGCCCAGATCGTGAGCATTATTCGTGAGCTGGCGGAAACCAACATTACCCAGGTCATCGTGACCCACGAGGTGGAAGTGGCGCGCAAAACCGCCAGCCGCGTGGTCTATATGGAAAACGGGTATATCGTTGAGCAGGGTGACGCGAGCTGCTTCACTAACCCGCAAACCGATGCCTTCAAAAACTATTTATCTCACTGATGTGTTAGGGAAATTATAATGAAAAAAGTATTGATTGCCGCGCTGCTTGCTAGCGTCAGCCTTTCCGCTACCGCAGCCCAGACCATCCGTTTCGCCACTGAAGCGTCCTACCCTCCGTTTGAATCCATTGATGCGAACAACAAGATTGTTGGCTTCGACGTGGACCTGGCAAACGCCCTGTGTAAAGAAATCGACGCGACCTGTACCTTCAGCAACCAGGCGTTCGACAGCCTGATCCCAAGCCTGAAGTTCCGCCGTATCGACGCCGTAATGGCCGGAATGGACATCACTCCGGAGCGTGAAAAGCAGGTTCTGTTCACCACCCCTTATTATGACAACTCGGCCCTGTTCATCGGTCAGAAAGGTAAATACGCCTCCGTTGACCTGCTGAAAGGCAAGAAAGTCGGCGTGCAGAACGGCACCACGCACCAGAAATTCATCATGGATAAGCATCCGGAAATCACCACCGTGCCGTATGACAGCTACCAGAATGCGAAGCTGGACCTGCAAAACGGTCGTATCGATGCGGTGTTCGGGGACACGGCTGTTGTGACTGAATGGCTGAAAGCGAACGACAAGCTGGCCGCCGTGGGTGACAAGGTGACCGATAAAGACTACTTCGGTACAGGTCTGGGTATTGCCGTACGTCAGGGCAATACCGAGTTGCAGCAGAAATTCAACGCTGCGCTGGAAAAAGTGAAGAAAGACGGCACCTACGAAACCATCTACAAAAAATGGTTCCAGAAGTAATTCCTGATGAATGAAATTTTTCCTTTAGCAAGCGCCGCCGGGATGACCGTCGGCCTTGCCGTTTGTGCACTGATTATCGGCCTCGTACTGGCGATGTTCTTTGCGGTGTGGGAGTCCGTTAAGTGGCGCCCTGTCGCATGGCTCGGTTCAGCGCTGGTGACTGTGCTGCGTGGACTGCCGGAAATTCTGGTGGTCCTGTTTATCTATTTCGGCTCCTCACAGCTGCTGTTAACGCTGTCGGACGGCTTCACGATTAATCTCGGCTTTGCGCAGATCCCGGTGCAGATGCAGATTGAGAACTTCGACGTCAGCCCGTTCCTGTGCGGCGTGATTGCGCTCTCCCTGCTCTATTCGGCCTATGCGTCACAAACGCTGCGCGGCGCGCTGAAAGCGGTACCGCAGGGTCAATGGGAATCCGGCCAGGCGCTGGGTCTGTCGAAAGCGGCGATCTTCTTCCGCCTGGTGATGCCGCAGATGTGGCGTCATGCCCTGCCAGGGCTGGGTAACCAGTGGCTGGTACTGCTGAAAGATACCGCGCTGGTGAGCCTGATCAGCGTGAACGATTTGATGTTGCAAACCAAAAGTATCGCCACCCGTACGCAGGAGCCGTTTACCTGGTACATCGTCGCGGCGGCTATCTACCTGGTGATCACGTTGCTGAGCCAGTACGTTCTGAAGCGTATTGATCTGCGCGCAACGCGTTTTGAACGGAGACCAGGCTGATGCTGGATTATTTACCCGAACTGATGAAAGGGCTGCACACCAGCCTGACGCTGACCGTCGCGTCTATCATCGTGGCGCTGATCCTGGCGCTGATCTTCACCATCGTCCTGACGCTGAAAACGCCGGTGCTGGTGTGGATTGTACGTGGCTACATTACGCTCTTCACCGGAACGCCGCTGCTGGTGCAGATCTTCCTGATTTACTACGGCCCGGGCCAGTTCCCGTCGTTACAGGAATATCCGGTTATCTGGCATCTGCTCTCTGAGCCATGGCTCTGCGCCCTGATTGCCCTCTCCCTGAACAGCGCGGCCTATACCACGCAGCTGTTCTACGGCGCCATTCGCGCGATCCCGGAAGGCCAGTGGCAGTCCTGCGGGGCGCTGGGCATGAGCAAGAAGGATACGCTGGCGATCCTGCTGCCTTATGCCTTTAAGCGCGCCCTCTCTTCCTATTCCAACGAAGTCGTGCTGGTGTTCAAAAGTACCTCTCTGGCCTACACCATCACCCTGATGGAAGTGATGGGCCACGGACAGCTGCTGTACGGACGCACCTACGACGTGATGGTGTTCGGTGCGGCGGGTCTGGTCTATCTGGTGGTCAACGGTCTGCTGACCCTGATGATGCGTCTTATCGAGCGTAAGGCGCTGGCGTTTGAGCGCAGAAATTAATCGACTTAATGCATAAAGCTGTTTTCGTAGTGCGGGTAACCTGATGGGTTACCCGCATTTTTTTATGCATTAAATAATATTTAATCATATTTATTGCATATAAATTCATTGAGTGGCATTGTACATCCATGCCGCAGACACGGCGCATAATGACAAGATTGACAGACGGGAGCATTACAATGAAAAAGTTAGTTCTGGCCGCATTACTCGCAACCTTCGCCGCTGGCGCATCCGCCGCCGATAAAATCAATTTCGGCGTTTCTGCCACCTATCCGCCGTTTGAATCGCTGGATGCCAGCAACCAGATCGTCGGCTTCGACATCGACCTGGCGAAAGCGCTGTGCAAGCAGATGCAGGCCGACTGCACCTTTACTAACCACGCATTTGACAGCCTGATCCCGTCCCTGAAATTTAAAAAGTACGACGCGGTGATCTCCGGCATGGACATCACGCCAGAGCGCAGCAAGCAGGTCGCGTTCACCGACCCGTACTACGCGAACTCTGCGGTGGTGATTGCGAAGAAAGGGGCTTATAAATCTTTCGACGAGCTGAAAGGCAAGCGCATCGGCATGGAGAACGGCACCACGCACCAGAAATACCTCCAGGACAAGCATCCTGAAGTGAAAACCGTGGCCTACGACAGCTACCAGAACGCCATTATCGACCTGAAAAATGGCCGTATTGATGGCGTATTTGGCGACACCGCGGTCGTGAATGAGTGGCTGAAAACCAACCCGCAGCTGGGTACAGCGACGGAGAAAGTGACCGATCCGCAGTATTTCGGCACTGGCCTCGGTATTGCCGTGCGTCCGGATAACAAGGCCCTGCTTGAGAAACTGAACGGCGCGCTGAAAGCGATCAAAGCTGACGGCACGTACCAGAAAATCAGCGAGCAGTGGTTCCCGCAATAACCTTTTTTGCCGGGTGACCTGGCCTACGGGGGTGGTCTGTAGGCCGGGTAAGGCGAAGCCGCCACCCGGCAATTTCTTAAAGCGGCACAAAGAACCTGAACCGTGCCCCGCTCACGGACTCCATCAGCCTGATCCCCCCGCCGTGCAGCTCCAGCATTCTTTTCACGATTAACAGCCCTAACCCGCCCCGGTGCTCCCGCGAGGCCTGTGGATTTAACGCTGACGGACGCTGGAACAGATCGTCCCGTAATGCGGCATCAACACCCGTTCCGCTGTCGGCCACTTCAACCTGTAACCGGTCGTTCTCCTGCCACACCGCCAGACGAATGTCTCCACCTGCTGGGGTATGGCGTATCGCATTATCCAGCAGATTCGTCACCACCCGTTCAATCATGGAAACATCGGCCAACACCTGCGGCAGCGGACCCGGGACGTCAATGTGCAGATTTAACTCACGCGTGCGGGCAGCGAGTTCAAACTTTTGCGCCACGTCGGAAATCAGTTCAGCCATGGCAAAACGCTCGCGCTGGGGCTTGATGCCGCCGTGCTCAAGACGCGCCAGCTCGAACAGCTGCTGCGACAGATGGCGTACCTTTTGCCCCTGACGCAGCGCGGTAGCGAGGTACTGCTGATGCTCCTGCGGCGACAGCGTTGCGGATTTCAGCGACAGCGTTTCCAGATAACCCAGCAGCGACGTCAGCGGGGTGCGTAAGTCGTGCGAAATGTTGGCGATAAACTCCCGGCGCTGGCGGTCGCTGTCGGCCAGCCGATCCCACTGAGAGGTGATTTTGCGCGCCAGCTCGATAAAGGTATTGCGCAGGATCGCCACTTCATCCTGGCCGGCAGGCTCAAGCGGCTGGGCCGCCAGCTGCTTAATCGCGCTGATGCTGTCCTGCTCCAGCCCGGCCACGTCCAGCGTGAGCTCTTTAACCGGGCGCGTCACCCAGTACCAGAGCAGCAACCCCGCCAGCAGACCAAACAGCGCCACCAGCAGCATCGACCACAGCGCCGTACTCCAGAGCGCTTTGTGCCAGGCCATCTCCGCCAGCGCGTTGGACTCCTCCCCCTGCAAAATAATGTACAGATACCCCTTCAGCTCACCGTCCTGCCGCAGCGGGGTGGCGCTGAAGACTTTCTTATTCTGGCTTCGGGGATCGTCGCCAAACACCGGCATCACCGTCCCGCTGAGGAAATTCTGTATCGGCGCGAGGTCAATTTTTTGCCGCTGAATGTGCCCCGGCGGGGCGGCATCGGCCAGGATATCGCCATCTGGCGAGACAACATACAGCTCGACGCTCGGATTAAAGGTCATCAGCCGGTCGAACAGCGGTTTTAAGGCGCTGCGATCCACCCTGCCCTGCGCATCCAGAATCGCTTCCCGCTGCACAATCTGCTGCGCCAGCCCACCGGAGAGCCGCTGCACCATCGCATTGCCGTACTGCATGCTACTGTAGAGCTGCACCGCACAGGCGACGGTGGCGCAGAGCAGCAGTAACGCCGTAAACAGCAGCGTCAGGCGCTGGCTCAGGCTAAAGCGACGCATCATGATTCTGCTCCGCAAATTTGTAGCCTTTGCCCCAGACGGTGCGAACGATCTCCGGCTCGGCGGCATCTTTCTCTATTTTAATGCGCAGGCGGTTAATGTGGGTATTGACGGTGTGTTCGTAGCCTTCGTGCTGATACCCCCATACCTGCTCCAGCAGTGTCAGCCGCGAAAAGACCTCTCCGGGATGGCGGGCAAAGAAATAGAGCAGTTCAAATTCGCGCGGGGTGAGATCGACGTGTTGGCCGTTAAGGCGCACGGTGCGCGCCAGCGGATCGATAGTCAGTCCGTGCGCCTGAATAATGCCGTCCGTCTGCGCCTGGCCCATCGCCTGCTGACGGCGAAACAGCGCCTTAATGCGGGCAATCAGCTCCTGCACCGAGAAAGGTTTTGCCAGATAATCATCCGCCCCGGTTTCCAGGCCGGTAATACGGTCAGTTTCACTGCTGCGGGCGCTAATGATGATAATGGGCAGGTAGCGGGTCATCTGGCGGATACGGCGGCAAATCTCCAGACCATCGACATTCGGCAGCATCAGATCGAGGATCACCGCGTCCCACGGCTGTGTTTCAAGACGTTGTAAGGCGTTGCCCCCGTCGGGCTCGTGGGTAATGGCGTAGCCTTCATCTTCCAGATTAAGACGCAGGAGTGCCGCGATATCGTGGTCGTCTTCTACCAGCAGGATCTGCTTCATGGGTAAGCCTTCAATCATTTGTTATGACGTAAGCTTACCTGATTTCGAGCGGGGGAAGAGTTCACATTTTGTTGAACATTGTGCGGGGTTTATGTCGGGTGGCGGCTTCGCCTTACCTGGCCTGCGCTTTGGTTAACAACGTCAACACTTCATAATGGGCGGTATGGGGGAACATATCGAAAAGCTGAACGCGCGCAATGCGGTAGCCCGGCAGGCTGGCGATATCCTTCGCCATGGTCTGCGCGTTACAGCTGGAGTAGACAATGTACTCCGGCGCCATCTGGCTCAGGTAGTCGCAGAGCGCCTGGCCGATACCCCGGCGCGGCGGGTTCACCAGCACCAGCTCCGGCACGTTGCCCTGTCCGGTGGCGAACCGGGTCGAGTCCAGCGCCTGGAAGTGCAGATTCGTCAGCCCCAGCTCTGCGGCGGACTGCTTCGCGCAGGCAATCGCTTCGGCGGAGATCTCAATTCCGGTGAGCTGCATGTCTGGCGTGGCACAGTGCAGACCAAAGCCGCCGACGCCGCAGAACAGATCCCACATGTGATGAACCTGTAACGCACGCACCCAGTCGCGCGCGGTGGCATACAGCGCGCTGGCGACGGTGGGGTTAGTCTGGAAGAAGCTTTGCGGACGGATCCACAGCGGCACGCCGTTAAAGCTCTCCGCCAGCGCATGCTGTTCGGTGAAGAAAATCTCTTTCTCCCCTTCCATGATCGCCATATGCACCGGCTGAATATTCGCGGTGATAACCTTGAGCTGCGGAAGCTGTTCCTGCAACCCCGGAAGCGCCGCGCGCAGCTGCTCCAGCTTGTTTTCCGAACGCAGCACAAAGCGCAGCATCATCCCGCCGTCGATCTGGCTTTCGGTCAGCAAAAGGTATTTCAGCTCGCCGCGCCTGCGGGCAACGTTATAGGGCGTTAACCCCGCCCGGGCGATAAACGGTTTCAGCGCGCTAAACACCGGCTCAAACGAGGCGGGATATAGCGGGCAGTCGGTTAAATCTTCCGGCGTGCCGTCGCGGTGCAGCATCCCCAGCAGCGGCTTTTCAACGCTGCCGCTGACCACCATTTTGGCTTTATTGCGAAAGCCCTGTTCCGGGCCACTGACGGGTGCGCACCACTCGCCCACCGCATGTGCTGTCAGCAGCTGTTGCAGGTCGGCCATTTTGGCGGTGAGTTGTTGAGAGACCGGCTGTTCTATCCACTGACAGGAGCGGCAGCGTCCGGCGTCATAGAGTGCGCACTGCATATGAAAACCTTAACAAACACGAGGGCTGCGATTATACACATTATTGCAGGCGGAAGAACCGCCGACTGGAAGCCGGGAGATAAAGCAGGCAGAGCACCAGCATATCCGGCAGTTTTTGCATCACCAGTGAATGGAAAATCTCGCGTCGCGACTCACCGGGTATGCTGAACAGCTCCGGATAGCCATAGCCCAGCGAGGCGGCCCACAGGTAGCCTGCGGCGGTGATCTGCGTAAGCAGATACACCCAGCGCGCCCAGTTACGTCCTTTCACCAGCGAGAACGCACAGTAGATCTCAATAAACACCAGCATCAGGCTGCTGAGAAACACCAGCGTCAGATTCCACGTCTGCGCGCTGCGGTGAATAAATTCCCCCATTCCGCGCGGACCCAGCGTGTTCATTATCATCAGCACATCCAGGCAGCGGATCATAATAATGGCGAGCGCCGCCACCTGCACCAGTGCAGGGACGTTCGGACGAGCGTGCGAATGACGTGTTTTTTGTAAGAATCCCAATGTTTTTACTTCCCTGAAAAACAGTGCCGCGTCATACGCGGCACATCACTGGAAATAGTAATTCCTTCAGCCGCGTCTTGCACGCTGGATATCGCGCACACGCTGTTTTTCCGCGCGCGCCATCAAATACCAGGCGATAAATCCGACAATTCCGACCACGCCAAGGATGATGGACGCCAGGGCGTTGATCTCCGGATTCACCCCCATCCGCACGCTGGAGAAGACCAGCATCGGCAGCGTCGTCGCGCCCGGTCCCGACACAAAGCTGGCGATAACCAGATCGTCGAGCGAGAGCGTGAACGCCAGCAGCCAGCCGGAGATCACCGCCGGCATAATCATCGGCAGCGTGATGATGAAAAAGACCTTCAGCGGCGTTGCGCCGAGATCCATCGCCGCCTCTTCAATGGAGCGATCCAGCTCGCGCAGCCGCGAGGAGATCACCACCGCCACATACGCCGTACAGAAGGTGACATGTGCCAGCCAGATGGTGAGCATCCCGCGATCCGCTGGCCAGCCGATGGCGTGCGCCAGCGCGACAAACAGCAGCAGCAGCGACAGGCCGGTGATCACGTCCGGCATGACCAGCGGGGCGGTGATCATAAACGCGAAACCATTCGCCCCGCGGAAACGGCCAAAGCGCACCATCACCAGCGCGGCGATAGTGCCCAGCACGCAGGCCATCGTCGCCGCCAGCGCCGCAATGGTCAGGCTCAGCCCCACCGCGCTCATCATCGCATCATCGTGGAACAGCTCGCTGTACCAGCGCGTCGACCAGCCCGCCCAGACGGTGACCAGCTTAGAGCTGTTGAACGAGTAGATCACCAGCATCAGCATTGGCGCATACAGGAAGGTAAAGCCGATAATCAGGATCGCAATTCGCCACGGGGAGCGTACTACCGGTAAGTTGTTCATCCGTGGTCTCCCATCTGTTTCTGCTGATGTTTGTGGAACCACATGATCGGCACGATCAGCAGCAGTAACATGACGATCGCCACCGCCGAGGCCACCGGCCAGTCGCGGTTATTGAAGAACTCCTGCCACAGCACGCGGCCAATCATGATGCTGTCCGGGCCGCCGAGCAGTTCCGGGATCACAAACTCCCCGACCGCCGGGATAAACACCAGCATCGATCCGGCGATGATCCCGCCTTTGGTGAGCGGCACAATGACGCTGAAGAAAGTCTTCAACGGGCGTGCGCCGAGATCCAGCGAGGCTTCCACCAGCGAGTAATCGATTCGCGTCAGCGCCGTATAGATTGGCAGCACCATAAACGGCAGATAGGCATAGACAATCCCGATATACACCGCAAGGTTGGTGTGCAGGATCGTCAGCGGCTGGTCGATGACCCCAAGCCACAGCAGGAAGTTATTCAGTATGCCGTTATTCTTCAGGATCCCCATCCACGCGTACACGCGGATCAGGAACGACGTCCACGACGGTAAAATGACCAACAGCAGTAAAATATTTCGCGTCGACGGCTTGCTGTGCGCCACTGCCCACGCCAGCGGGTAGCCCATCAACAAGCAGCAAATCGTAGAAATAGCCGCAACCTGTAACGACTGCAAATAGGCTTCGAAATAGAGCGGATCGTCGGTCAGTTGCAGGAAATTACCGAGGTTTAAGGTCAGCGTCAGCTGCCCGTCGGCCCACTCCCACAGATCGGTATACGGTGGGATCGCCCGCGCCATCTCCGCCAGGCTGATCTTAAAGACGATCAGGAACGGCAGCAGAAACAGCAGGATCAGCCAGATATAGGGCATGGCGATGACCAGCTTGCGGCCATGCGCCATCTGCATGCGCGCCAGCCAGAGCGCGAAACCGCCCGGTTTTTTGACGCGGGCTGGAGGTTCAAGTGTGCTCATGACCGCTCCTTATACCGTCAGGACTACGCAACTGTCCGCATCCCAGCAGAGGCTCACTTCGTCGCCCCAGGTTGGCTGTCCCTTGCGATACCGGTGTTCGTTCTGTAACTGGGCGCTGAGCATCTGGCCGCTTTTCAGGCGCACATGGTAAATCGACAGATCGCCGAGATAGGCAATGTGCACCACTTCGCCCACGGCAAAGTTATAGCCATCGGCGGGCGGCTCATCGCAAAGCATGATTTTTTCCGGGCGCAGGGCAACGTAAACCGGCACGTTGTCCACCACGGAGTTATCAGAATCAACCTTCAGCGGGTGCACCAGCCCCGGCGATTCAATCACCAGACCGTCGTCCTGGCGTTCCTTCAGTAGCCCTTCGAAGACGTTCACCGAGCCGATGAACTCCGCGCTGTAGCGGGTTGTCGGGTGTTCATAGATCTCTTCCGGCTCGCCGATCTGCACGAACTTACCGCGATTCATGATCGCAATGCGCCCGGCCATGGTCATCGCCTCTTCCTGATCGTGGGTCACCATCACGCAGGTCACCCCCACGCGCTCGAGGATATCCACCACTTCCAGCTGCATCCGGTCGCGCAGCTTTTTATCCAGCGCGCCCATCGGCTCGTCGAGCAGTAATAATTTTGGTCGCTTCGCCAGACTTCTTGCCAGCGCCACGCGCTGACGCTGGCCGCCGGAAAGCTGATGCGGCTTACGCTTCGCAAACTCCTGCATATGCACCAGGCTCAGCATCTCTGCCACGCGCGCGGTGATTTCGGCTTTCGGCAGTTTGTCCTGCTTCAGGCCGAAGGCGATGTTCTGCTCAACGGTCATGTGCGGGAACAGGGCATAGGACTGGAACATCATGTTTATGGGCCGCTGGTACGGCGGCACGCTGGAGAGGTCTACCCCATCCAGCACGATCTGCCCGGCGGTAGGCTGTTCAAAGCCTGCCAGCATACGCAGCAGTGTGGATTTGCCGCAGCCCGATGCACCGAGCAAAGCAAAAATTTCACCTTTGTAGATCGTCAGGCTGACATCGTCCACGGCATGCTGGCCGTCGAAGGATTTGGTGAGGTTACGAATTTCAAGAAGCGGGGTCAGCGCTTTACGGACTTTCGCCTGCGGGCGGGGGATCGCGTCATTCACGGGGTGCTCTCCGGCATAGATCAACACTGGTGCAAACGCACCGTCAGGGTGCGCATCGCCGGGCGGCGCTAACGCTTGCCCGGCCTACGGGATCTGTCGGCCCGGTAAGCGACAGCGCCACCGGGCAACGATATCAAACGCCGTTACTTACCGCTTTTCACCTTGGTCCACGCGCGGGTACGCACACGGTCAATTTTCGGTTCCTGCACTTTCAGGGTGAAGAGCTTGGCAAACACATCGGCTGGCGGATAGATCGCCGGATTATTGCGGATTTCTTCGCTCACCAGCGGCACGGAGGCCTTGTTACCGTTGGCGTAGTAGACATGGTCGCTGATGTGGGCAATCACCTCCGGACGCATCAGGTAGTTGAGGAATTGATACGCTTCCTCTTTATTTTTCGCATCAGCCGGCATCGCGAAGACGTCGAAGAACGCCAGCGCCCCCTCCTTCGGAATGAAGTAGGAAACATTCACGCCGTTTTTGGCCTCTTTCGCGCGGTTCGCCGCCTGCCAGACGTCGCCCGCCCAGCCGATGGCCACGCAGATATCCCCGTTAGCCAGGTCGTTGATGTACTGAGAGGAGTGGAAGTAGCGAATATTCGGACGCAGCTTCAGGAGCAGGTCGGTTGCCGGACCGGTGTAGTCGTCGGCCTTGCTGCTGTTAGGATCTTTGCCGAGATAGTTAAGCACGGTGGCGAAAATCTCTTCCGGCGCATCGAGGAAAGAGACGCCGCAGCTTTTCAGCTTCTCGAGGTTTTCCGGCTTCAGCACCACGTCCCAGCTGTCCAGCTTGACGTCCGGGCCCAGCGCCGCTTTGACTTTATCCACGTTATAGCCAATACCGGTTGTCGCCCACAGGTAAGGCATCGCGTATTTATTCTCCGGATCGTGCTTCGCCACCAGCTTCAGCACGTCCGGATCGAGGTTCTTCCAGTTCGGTAATTTGCTCTTGTCCAGCGGCTGGAAGACACCGGCGGTCAGCTGACGCTCCAGGAAGCTTGCCGACGGCACCACCAGGTCGAAACCGGTGCTGCCCGCCATCAGTTTGCCTTCCAGCACTTCGTTGGAATCGAATACGTCGTAGACAACCTTAATGCCGGTCTCTTTTTCAAAATTCGCGACGGTGTCCGGCGCAATATAGTCAGACCAGTTATAGACGTGCAGCGTTTTTTGTTCCGCAGCGAGCGTGCCGGCAGAGACGGCCATCAGAGCACCCGCAACCAGACCCGATAACCATTTTTTATTCAAGGCGATCATATTGTTATTCCTTCTGAAAGTTCGTTAACAAACGAACCAAAACTGTGCAGCTTGAAGATATGCAATAATCATGCATAGTTTGTCGCTCTGCCCGAAATAAAATACCCCCCTCTTCCCGGCAGGTTCCGCTCGCTTTTTTAAGCACCGCAAGAATAACTGTAGCCCGTGTCTCCGGCTATAGCCCAGACGAAAAAACGCCTTTTATCAATTTTTTATGCAGATTATGTCTACGTGATAAGCCGAAACGGCCGGAGAGGAGGTGAAAAACTCTTTAAAGAAAGGTTAAAAGCAGCAGAAAAAACGGTGTTATGCAGCCGCTCTGGCAGCGACTGCGCAAAAGTCAGACAGGCTTAGTGGAGAAAATTGGGAGATGCATCATTATTCTCGGCATCATCTTCCGCGCTATACAGCAGGTGATGTGCGTTGGCTTCCATCATTACCATTGAAATTTGCTCTTCGCTCAGGCGCATAAACCAGGCGAATTGCTTGAAGGAGAGCCCCGCGCCGGAGAATAAAGACTGGCAAACCACCAGCTTTGGCAGATTATCATCCTGTATGTCGAGAAACGCTTTCACCGTCAAAGAACTGGCGTTGATCGCTGACAGATCAGACGCCAGCGCCAGCAGCGCAGAAGGCTTTACTTCAGCCAGCGCCGAGAACAGGATCACGTCGTTAATCAGATCGATTTTGGCATCGAAAATGCCATCGAAATTTTGCATGTGAGGCAGATGCAGCGCCTGGCAGGAGTCGCATTCGAAGAAAGTAATACCGGCATCATCGAGCCATTGACGTAACGTATCCAGTGTAGGTACGACCTGTAAATCCATCGCTGTGCAGCCTCTTAAATAAAAACGTTGTCCAGATTACGCAAAAAGTGCGCGCCGATCCATTTAACCGCCCGTTTTCAGGCAAAATCCCGGCGTCGCATGGCGTTCAATCCATGCGATCATTTTACCTGCAATATCGACGCCTGTGGTTTTTTCCACCCCTTCCAGCCCCGGCGAGGCGTTGACTTCCATCACCAGCGGCCCGCGCCCGGCACGCAGCAGATCGACCCCCGCCACGTCCAGGCCCAGCGTCTGCGCCGCTTTCACCGCAATCTCGCGCTCGCGCTCGCTGATAAGGGCCACCCGCGCGATACCGCCGCGGTGCAGGTTAGAGCGGAAGTCGCCCTCTTTCGCCTGCCGCTCAATGGCGGCCACCACTTCATCGCCCACCACAAAGCAGCGGATGTCGCACCCGTTGGCCTCTTTAATATACTCCTGCACCAGAATATGGGCATTCAGACCGCGGAACGCGTCAATCACGCTTTCCGCCGCCTGACGCGTCTCCGCCAGTACCACCCCAATACCCTGCGTACCTTCCACCAGCTTAATAACCAGCGGCGCACCGCCCACCATGTCGATTAAATCGCTGGTGTCGTCCGGGGAGTGGGCAATCCCGGTGACGGGCAGATCGATCCCCTGGCGCGCCAGCAGTTGCAGCGAGCGCAGCTTATCGCGGGCGCGTGAGATCGCCACGGACTCGTTGAGCGGATAGCTTCCCAGCATTTCAAACTGGCGCAGCGCAGCCGTACCGTAATAGGTGATCTGGGAGCCAATGCGGGGGATCACCGCATCAAAATGCGGGAGTTTGCGGCCTTTGTAATGAATCGACGATGCCGCAGGGTCGATGTTCATATAGCAGGACATCGGATCGAGGATCTCAATCTGATGTCCGCGTTTCGCCGCCGCTTCTCGCAGGCGTTTACATGAATAGAGCGTTCCATCCCGGGACAATATGGCAATTTTCACCCTGCACCTCTCTAAAGACATGGTAAAAGCCTGCCTATCATACACGAGGCGCAGGAGGAATGGACTACCGCGTTGCCCAGCCCTGTTTGTGCAGGTAATCAAGAATGAACGGGCGGTTCTCCTTGATGATGGTGCGACGAATATGGTCGCTCCAGGTGTCGCGGCGGTTGTTGCTGTCGCGCGTCAGATAGTAGTTCGCCAGCTCTTCATCGTATTGATGCAGAACGTCCTGGTCGACCGGCTGGTAGTGGTTTTCATGCACCAGCATCGCAGCAGGAATGCGCGGCTTCAGATCCGGGTTATCCGCCGGCCAGCCGAGGCACAGACCAAACAGCGGCAGCACGTGTTTCGGCAGCTTCAGCAGTTCCGTCACGCTTTCGATGTTGTTACGCAGCCCGCCAATATAGACGCCGCCAAGCCCCAGCGATTCCGCCGCCGTGAACGCGTTTTGCGCCATCAGCGCCGTATCCACCACGCCCAGCAGCAGCTGTTCCGCCAGCCCCAGCTCGGCCTCGGGGCAGATTTGCAGATGACGGTTAAAATCGGCGCAGAACACCCAGAACTCAGCCGCCTGGGCAACGTGCTTTTGTCCGCCCGTCAGCGTTACCAGCTGCTCACGCATCGCCGGATCGGTGATGCGGATAATGGAGCTGCACTGCAAAAAGCTGGAGCTGGAGGTGCCTCTTGCGCTGTCGATGATCGCTTCCCGCTGCGCCTGGGTAATCGGCTCATCGGTGAAATGGCGAATGGAACGGTGGGAACGAAGCAGGTCAATGGTTGGCGTCATTTTGTCTCTCTTTGTGTTGCGTAAAACGTATGGCAGCCAGTATAGGCAATGATCCACCTGATGTAATTGGCGAAACATAGCCTGACTGTATCAAAGTGACAGGTGAAACCTTCTTTCCATGACGGCAGGTTATCGTGCACTATAGGTGCCATTCGCCGTCAGGCTTGTTTTTTGAGGAGAGAGAAATGTTTGCAGTAATTTTTGGTCGTCCAGGATGCCCTTACTGTGTACGCGCGAAAGAGCTGGCAGAGAAACTGACTGAAGAACGTGATGATTTCAACTTCCGTTACGTGGATATCCACGCGGAAGGCATCACTAAAGCCGATCTGGAAAAAACCGTGGGTAAACCGGTTGAAACCGTGCCGCAGATCTTCCTCGATCAGAAACACATCGGCGGCTGCACTGATTTTGAGGCCTACGCCAAAGAACACCTGGGCCTGTTTGCGGCTCAGTAATGCGAAGACGCCCTCACCCTGAGGGCGTTTTTATTTACGGTGCTTCCTCTGTTGCAGCAGGCTGCGCGTAAATAAGAAACAGAGCGCGCCCAGCGCACACCAGAAAACGCCACTCAGTAGCCACGCCACTTCCTGCCAGACGCTTCTCGACGAGAGAAACAGCACGCGCATCAGAAGCAGGCAGAGCGGGGCCGCAAGCATTGCCCCAATAAGCGGCATCACCACCTCGCCTTTACGCGAGAGAAAACCGGCGACTACCCCCGGCAGGATGAAGAACAACAGGCCCAGCTCGGGATGACCGGACGCTCTGAAGGCGCCTTTCACGTTAAAAGCGAGCGACATGCAAACGACCGTAAACAGCAAAAAACAGCTGATTACGCCAGCCCAGTTTCGTTTAAAGTTCAAACTATCCTCCTGACTTATCTCTATCAAATACAAAAATCGTCCGGTGGACGCCCAGTCAGATAAAGCAATGCGGCAATCCTTGCCAAAGCACGCACAAAAGTCGTGCGATAATAGGTGGCTGTCGGTAGCTATTACGATTAAACTAACCGACTGCTAGTGTTTAGGGTATTTATCAGGAAGCAGGGAGATGCAAAGTGATTCCCTGACTCTGAAAACAGTAGCCCAAATAGTCCTTTCATTCAACAACTTACTGGTAAACAAGAAGTTAGCCTCCGTGAATATAAACGTCGCAGACTTGTTAAATGGGAATTACATCCTGTTATTATTTGTGGTACTGGCGCTGGGCCTTTGTCTGGGTAAATTACGCCTGGGTTCAGTTCAACTTGGTAATTCCATTGGCGTTTTAGTCGTCTCCCTGTTATTAGGTCAACAACATTTCAGTATTAACACGGACGCGCTTAACTTAGGTTTCATGCTGTTTATTTTTTGCGTAGGCGTGGAAGCCGGTCCGAACTTTTTTTCCATTTTCTTCCGAGACGGCAAAAATTACCTGATGCTGGCGCTGGTGATGGTCGGTAGCGCCCTGCTGATTGCGTTAGGGCTGGGCAAACTGTTTGGCTGGGACATCGGCTTAACGGCCGGTATGCTGGCAGGCTCGATGACCTCCACGCCGGTGCTTGTTGGCGCGGGGGATACGCTTCGTCATTCTGGCATGGCAGGCACGCAGCTTTCCTCCGCGCTAGACAACCTGAGTCTGGGCTATGCCCTGACCTATCTGATTGGTCTGGTGAGCCTGATTGTTGGCGCGCGCTATCTGCCAAAACTTCAGCATCAGGATCTTCAGACCAGCGCCCAGACCATCGCCCGCGAGCGCGGCCTGGACACGGACTCCAAACGTAAAGTTTACCTGCCGGTGATCCGCGCCTACCGCGTCGGGCCGGAGCTGGTTGCCTGGACCGACGGGAAAAACCTGCGCGAGCTGGGGATCTACCGTCAGACCGGCTGCTACATCGAACGTATCCGTCGTAACGGCATTCTGGCAAACCCGGACGGTGACGCGGTGCTCCAGATGGGCGATGACATCGCCCTTGTTGGCTACCCGGACGCCCACGCGCGTCTCGATCCGAGCTTCCGCAACGGGAAAGAGGTGTTTGACCGCGACCTGCTGGACATGCGTATCGTCACCGAAGAGATTGTGGTGAAAAACCACAACGCCGTGGGCCGCCGTCTGGCACAGCTGAAGCTGACCGACCACGGTTGTTTCCTCAACCGCGTGATCCGCAGCCAGATTGAAATGCCTATCGACGATAACGTGGTGCTCAATAAAGGCGATGTGTTGCAGGTCAGCGGCGATGCCCGACGTGTTAAAACCGTTGCCGACCGTATCGGCTTTATCTCGATCCACAGCCAGGTGACGGACCTGTTAGCCTTCTGCGCCTTCTTCATTGTCGGCCTGATGATCGGGATGATAACCTTCCAGTTCAGCAACTTTAGCTTCGGCATTGGTAACGCAGCCGGTCTGCTGTTCGCCGGGATCATGCTGGGCTTCCTGCGAGCGAACCATCCCACCTTCGGCTATATCCCTCAGGGGGCGCTGAATATGGTGAAAGAGTTCGGTCTGATGGTCTTTATGGCGGGTGTCGGCTTAAGCGCCGGGAGCGGCATTGGCAACGGCCTGGGCGCGGTCGGCTGGCAAATGTTGGTTTCCGGACTTATCGTCAGCCTGGTACCGGTGGTGATCTGTTTCCTGTTCGGCGCCTACGTGCTGCGCATGAACCGCGCCCTGCTCTTCGGCGCGATGATGGGCGCGCGCACCTGCGCACCGGCGATGGAGATCATCAGCGACACTGCGCGCAGCAATATCCCGGCGCTGGGCTATGCAGGCACGTACGCCATCGCCAACGTGCTGCTGACGCTGGCGGGTACGCTGATCATCATTATCTGGCCAGGACTCGGATAAATCTCAAGTTTGCGTGTAGCTGAAAAAATTTTCGTTACGCGCAGAACTTTTTACGCAGGGTGCAGTCATAACTAGTGCCACTGCTTTTCTTTGATGTCCCCAATTTGTGGAGCCCATCAACCCCGCCGTTTTGGTTCAAGGTTGATGGGTTTTTTGTTGCCTGAATTTTATTAACATTAAAATCAACAGGTTATATTGCATCATCAAGCCCAGTGGCGGCAAAATGGCGACTAAAAAATACATGTATCACCATCTTTCGTTATCCCACCTCTTAACATGCTCAGTGGACGCTTTACAAAAACCATCAAGATCAGGAAATAAGGTTAACTGTCGCACATCAAATGTTTCTGAAAGGATGCGCAAGAACATCAGTTTCATTTCAACCGTTATTGCTAATGGCTAATAAAATCGTCCTGGCAGTGTGGGAACTTTCGTAAGTCATTTCTATTACTTGGTTAAAATTTACCTGGTCAATTTCCTAAAAACAGATTCCTTGGGTTTAACATGATCAGGTTTGAATTTTCATCTCATCTGCGGGCATATGCTGCGGCGAATAAATGTAAATAATGGAATTAACAGAGATGGACTTTACAGCAGTAGTATTTGGATTAAAGATGGCGACCATGCCGAAGATAACATCCAACGGTGACAAGAAGGGTTGGTATGTATGGCTATAAATGGAACAATGACGCTAAATGGTGCTGACTACGCCCCATTTAATTTATATGGGGTTGGCATCTTTATGGCGCATTCCGGACAGGGAACTTACCGTAATCAAGGAACTTGTGGCGCAATACAAGGTGCAGGCCCAATTCCCCCAGGTAAATATTGGATTGTTGATCGAGGCTCAGGAGGTTTCTTATCCTCATTAAAAGCTCATGTTCAGGACCAATGGAACAAAATAAGATCCGGTGCGGAATTTGGCCGTGATGAGTGGTTTGCTTTATATAAGGATGATTGGGGAATCGACGATGGAACATGGGTTGATCACGTCTATCGCGGGCTGTTCAGACTCCATCCCGGTACAGTGTCAGAAGGGTGTATAACAATCGCTCATAACTCCGATTATGCATTAATCCGTAACGCTCTTATGAACACAGAGCTTATTCAGGTTCCATGTATGCGTTCACTTATGGCTCGCGGCTGTATTGAGGTTGTTGACGTTGGATATAGCTACACTTGCCCGTAAATGGGGATCAAGACTGCTTAAGGCCGTCTGGTTTGTGTTAATTAGCTTTGTGCTAGGACGCACGCTGGGTCCTTCAACAGATTATATTAATCATAATGTTGCAACTGCTATTTGCGACTTCATCTATGGTGATGTGAATGCGGAAACAATGTACGAAACATATATAAACACCGATATTTTAATCCTTTTTACTCTCACAACGGTTTTCTATCTCTTAACAATGAAGTTATTCAATAAAATAAGGAAAAAATAATATGCCAATCCCTCCCTATATGTGGCTCAAAGACGACGGCGGTGCAGATATCAAAGGCTCAGTAGATGTTCAGGACCGCGAAGGAAGCATTGAGATAATCGGTTTAAGTCACGGTATCAATCTTCCGGTTAACAGCGCAAATGGAGCGATTACCGGTACACGACAGCACTCTTCTATGAGGATCGAAAAGGAGGTGGATAGTTCTACCCCATATCTTTATAAAGCTGCCGCCACTGGCCAGGCGCTAAAAAGCGCAGAAATTAAGTTCTATCATATTAACGATGCCGGTCAGGAAGTGTGCTATTACACAGTCTTCATGGAGAACGTGAAGGTGACTGGGGTTAACTGTAGCGTACCTAATGTGAAAATCGCGGCCAACGATAAAATTAACCACGTCGAAAGCGTCAGCTTGCAGTATGAGAAGATCACCTGGCGCATTGTTGATGGGAACATCCAGCACAGTGACGCCTGGAACGAACGCACTACGGCGTAAAATAAAAGTACTTCTTTAAGGGCATTTATTTGCCCTTATTGCCCTTCCCTCACTCGCCACAAACATATATGATTTAATGTATATGATAAAAACCACGCAGGATCGCCAGATGCTTCACCCCGTTCAGCTCTTCAAAACCCTCTCCGACGAAACGCGCCTCTCCATCGTCATGCTTCTGCGTGAAGCGGGCGAGCTGTGCGTCTGCGATCTCTGCTCCGCTACCAACGAGCCGCAGCCGAAAGTCTCCCGCCACATGGCCTTACTGCGCGAGGCCGGGCTGGCCATCGACCGTCGCGAGGGTAAGTGGATCTACTACCGTCTCTCTCCCAACATGCCTGCATGGGCGGCAACCGTTATCGACACCAGCTGGAACTGCCTGCGGGAAGAGACGCGTATGAAGCTGAAAAACCGACTTCCGGGCTCGTGCTGACCAAAACACATTCACAATAACAGATATAACGGAGTAAAAGATGTTTCTGGCAGGGGCTATTTTTCTGTTTACGCTGGTACTGGTTATCTGGCAGCCCAAAGGGCTCAGTATCGGCTGGAGCGCCACCATTGGCGCCGTGCTGGCGCTGATGAGCGGCGTGATCCACATCAACGATATCCCTGTGGTATGGAATATCGTCTGGAATGCGACGGCAACGTTTATCGCGGTTATCGTTATCAGCCTGCTGCTGGATGAGTCCGGCTTTTTCGAGTGGGCCGCGCTGCACGTTGCCCGCTGGGGAAACGGTCGCGGGCGATTGCTGTTTACCTGGATCGTGCTGCTGGGCGCAGCCGTGGCGGCGCTGTTTGCCAATGACGGCGCGGCGCTGATCCTCACCCCTATCGTCATCGCTATGCTGCTGGCGCTGGGGTTCAGCAAGCAGGCTACGCTGGCGTTCGTGATGGCGGCGGGATTTATCGCCGATACCGCCAGCCTGCCGCTGATTGTCTCCAACCTGGTCAACATTGTGTCGGCGGACTTCTTTAAGCTGGGCTTCAGCGAATACGCCTCGGTGATGATCCCGGTTGATATCGCTGCGATTGCCGCAACGCTGGTGATGCTGCATCTGTTCTTCCGAAAAGAAATTCCCCACGAATATGACCAGGCAAAACTCCGCGAGCCCGCACGGGCCATTCACGACCTGCCAACGTTCAGAACGGGCTGGATCGTGCTGCTGCTACTGCTTGTCGGTTTCTTTGTGCTTGAACCTCTGGGTATCCCGGTCAGCGCTATCGCAACAACTGGCGCGCTGATTTTGTTTGCCGTTGCTAAACGCGGGCACGCCATTAACACTGGAAAAGTGCTGCGCGGCGCGCCGTGGCAAATTGTTATCTTCTCGCTGGGGATGTATCTGGTGGTGTATGGCCTGCGCAACGCCGGGCTGACGGAGTCTCTTTCAGGCGTTCTTGATCACTTAGCCGGATACGGACTCTGGATCACCACGCTGGGAACCGGATTTATCACCGCCTTCCTGTCATCCATAATGAACAATATGCCAACGGTGCTGATTGGCGCGCTCTCCATTGAGGGTAGTGCTGCAACAGGGTTGGTTAAAGAGGCAATGATTTACGCTAACGTGATTGGCTGCGATTTGGGGCCGAAAATTACCCCCATAGGAAGTCTGGCTACCCTGCTCTGGCTCCATGTGCTGGCACAGAAAAACATGACTGTTACCTGGGGCTACTACTTCAGGACGGGCATCATAATGACCCTGCCGGTTCTCTTTGTGACGCTCGCCGCACTCGCGCTACGTCTCTCCTTCACACCATAATGAGTCACTGATATGAGCTACATCACCATTTATCACAACCCCGCCTGCGGCACGTCGCGCAATACGCTGGAGATGATCCGCAACAGCGGTACGGAACCAGAGATTGTCCTCTATCTGGAAAACCCGCCGTCACGCGATCAACTGACCAGGCTGATTGCAGACATGGGGATTTCCGTGTGCGATCTGCTGCGCAAAAACGTCGAGCCTTATGAGCAACTGGGCCTTGCCGGGGGAAATTTCACCGATGACCAGCTTATCGATTTCATGCTGCAATACCCCATCCTGATTAACCGTCCGATTGTGGTGACACCGCTGGGCACCCGTCTGTGCCGTCCTTCTGAAGTCGTTCTCGACATCCTTCCGGACGCGCAAAAAGGGGCATTTACAAAGGAAGATGGCGAAGTCGTCGTTGACGCCAGCGGGAAAAAAATCTCCCGACAATAAGCGTAGCCGGGGCGAGTGCTATCAGACGGTATCCTCGCCTGCAATCCGCCCCACCATCACCCGGATCTCCTCCCGGGTTAACGGCGACCGATCGGTCACAAAATGCAGCGTCATCCCCTCGATAAACGCATCCAGCGCGCGGGCGGTGGCCGGATCAAACCACTGCTCCAGCGTAGCCTGGCTCATCTTCATCCAGTCCTGCATCACCGTTTTCAGCGCGGCGCTGCGGTGCATAAACGCGTACAGCTGATACATCAGCGCCATATTGTGTGGCGTGGTCACGGCTGAACTGTGGATCAGCGTGGTAATGGCCTCGCACGCCCTCTCGCGCCCCGTAACCCCCGCGAAGAAATCCCGGTACTGCTGAGACATCTGCTGCGTAAACCACGTGAATGCCTCCTCCAGAAGCGACTCCATCCCGTCGAAATAGTAGGTCATCGACCCCAGCGGCACGCCTGCGCAGGTGGCAATTTTGCGGTGCGTGACGGCATGAATACCGTGCTCAGCAATGGTGTCCAGCGTCGCCTGGAGTATCTTCTCGCGGCGGTTAGGGTCGTTCGGTGGTCTGCTCATAAAATCCTCATCCGGTTTATGTACAAATGTACACAAAGTTGCTAGTGTTGTCGCTATTGTTGTACTTCTAGTGCTGATCCCAATGACGCTAACTTCTCCTCGCAAAGCCCTGCATCTGCGCATGTGGGCGCTATTTATGTTCTTCTTCATCCCCGGGCTGCTGATGGCTTCCTGGGCAACGCGCACCCCGGCAATCCGCGATACGCTATCCGTTTCGACGGCGGAGATGGGGATCGTGCTGTTTGGCCTGTCGATTGGCTCGATGAGCGGCATCCTCTGCTCGGCCTGGCTGGTGAAACGCTTTGGCACGCGCGCGGTGATCCGCACCACCATGTGCTGCGCCGTGGTGGGAATGCTCGGTCTGAGCGTGGCGCTGTGGTTCGCCTCGCCGCTGATGTTTGCCCTTGGGCTGATGGTATTTGGCGGCAGCTTTGGTGCGGCGGAAGTGGCCATTAACGTCGAGGGGGCCGCCGTTGAACAGGCGATGAACAAAACGGTGCTGCCGATGATGCATGGCTTTTACAGCCTCGGCACGCTGGCGGGCGCGGGCATAGGGATGGCGCTGACGGCGCTGGGCATTGCGGCCAATGTGCACATTTTACTCGCGGCGCTGGTCTGTATTATCCCGATCCTCACCGGCATCAGGGCTATTCCCGCTGGCACAGGACAAAATGCCTCGGACGAACAGAAGTCTGCGGCAAAAGGGTTGCCCTTCTATCGCGATTTCCAGCTGATGCTGATTGGCGTGGTGGTACTGGCGATGGCGTTTGCTGAAGGCTCCGCCAACGACTGGCTACCGTTGCTGATGGTAGACGGGCACGGATTTAGCCCCACCTCCGGCTCGCTGATTTACGCCGGGTTCACGCTCGGCATGACCGTCGGACGCTTTACCGGGGGCTGGTTTATCGACCGTTACAGCCGCGTGGCTGTCGTCCGTGCCAGCGCCCTGCTGGGTGGGCTGGGCATCGCGATGATTATCTTTGTGGATGTGGACTGGATTGCCGGCGTGTCGGTGATCCTGTGGGGACTGGGCGCCTCCCTTGGCTTCCCGCTGACCATTTCCGCTGCCAGCGATACCGGCCCCGACGCGCCGACGCGCGTGAGCGTCGTGGCGACCACGGGCTACCTCGCTTTCCTGGTGGGCCCGCCGCTGCTTGGATTCCTCGGTGAGCACTACGGGTTACGCAGCGCGATGCTGGTGGTATTAGGGTTAGTCATTATTGCCGCCCTGGTGGCGCGAGCGGTGGCAAAACCGGAAGCAGAAACAACGTCAATGGAGAAGGGATATGAGCGTTAAACTGATTGCAGTCGACATGGATGGCTCCTTCCTGAGCGATGCGAAAACCTATAACCGCGCGCGTTTTCTGGCGCAGTACGCGCGCATGAAAGCGCAAGGCATCCGTTTTGTGGTCGCCAGCGGAAACCAGTACTACCAGCTGATCTCATTTTTCCCGGAGATCGCCCATGAAATTGCCTTCGTTGCCGAAAACGGCGGCTGGGTGGTGGATGCGGGCGAAGACGTGTTTAACGGCGAACTGTCGAAAGAGCATTTTCTGACCGTCGCCACCCTGTTAAACGACGTGCCCGGCATTGAGATAATTGCCTGCGGAAAAAACAGCGCCTACACGCTGAAAACGTATAACGACCTCTTCAAAGAGATTGCTGCGAAATACTATCACCGCCTTGAAAGCGTCAGCAGCTTTGACAACCTCAACGATATTTTCTTCAAATTCGGGCTAAACGTCTCTGACGACGAAATTCCGCGCATTCAGGCGCTGCTGCATGAGAAGCTTGGCGACATCATGGTGCCGGTGACCACGGGACACGGCAGTATCGACCTGATTATCCCCGGCGTACACAAAGCTAACGGCCTGCGGATCCTGCAAGCGCGCTGGGGCATTGAGGACAGTGAAGTGGTGGCCTTTGGCGACAGCGGTAACGACGTGGAGATGTTGCGCCAGGCAGGGTATGGCTTCGCGATGGCCAATGCCAGACCGCACATTAAGGCGGTGGCCCGCTATGAAGCGCCGAACAATAATGACGAAGGGGTGCTGGACGTAATTGATAGGGTGCTGGACGGGGAGGCGCCGTTTAATTGATTCCGTGCGCTCTGGTGCCCTCATCCTAACCCTCTCCCACAGGGCTAAGGGTTCCCCACAAAATAATGCCTGCACAGACGGCCCCCTCTCCCTTGAGGGAGAGGGAATAAGGGTTACGGTTGCAGGGCGTTTCCGACGCGTTTGTCCTTCAGGAACACCACCATCAGCCCTACCCACAGCACACCGTTTGCGAGATTGAACAGGCTGAACAGTCCGTTACCGCCGAAAGCATAGGCATGCTTGCTCACCTCAATACCGACAGTGAAAATCAGCATTTGCAGCATCCCCATCGCGGCAGACACCGTGCCTTTACTCATTTCACTGGCGAACAGCGTCAGGCGTACCAGACCGGCATTCGCCACGCCAATACCAAACGCGTAAACGCTCAGCCCCGCCGTCATCCACAGGTACGCATGAGACGAGGCTACGGTCGCCACCGCCGCGATAATCAGCCCTGCCGCAATGGGCCAGCCGCCCATAATAATCAGCGAACGCACGGTACGACGCGACGTCAGACGCGCCAGCACCAGGTTACCGATAATCAACGCGCCAAAAATCGGCACCTGTAACAGGCCATACTCATAGCTGCTAAGCTGCTCGCCGCTGATGATAATAACCGGCGACTGGGCAATCCACGCCAGCAGCGGCAGGCTGACAAAGCCCGTCGCCAGCGCGCCCGCGACAAAACGGCCGTTTTTCAGCACCGCCTTATAATCACGCCCCAGCTCTTTAAGCGAGAGCTTTTCGCCCAGGCGGGTGGCGGTCTCCGGCATCGCACGGTGCAGCCCAAAGAAAGAGATGGCCGCAAGCGCGGCAAAGAGGACGAACATCCCTTCCCACGGCGCAACGTGGACCCATGCGGCTCCCACCAGCGGCCCCAGAAGCGGCGCAATCAGCGCCACGTTCGCCATCAGCGCGGTTATTTTGATACATACCGCCTCCTCAAACGACTCCTGAATAGCGGCGTAGCCCACGGCGCCAATAAAGCACAGGCTCACGCCCTGAAGGAAACGCAGCAGCGTGAATTGCTCAATGTTCTGCGCCAGCAGCGTGGCGAGACAGGTGACGATAAACCACACCACGCCCGTCAGCATCACCGGGCGGCGGCCAATACGATCCGACAGCGGCCCTAAAAGCCACTGTAAAAACATGCCGCCCGCCAGATAGGCGGTCATGGATGTAGGTACCCACTCAATACCTGCGTTGTACTGCTCAACCACAGCCAGCATGCCTGGCTGGATCATGTCGTTGCCGATGTAGGTAGAGAATTCGTAAAGCACCAGACACAGAGGAAAAAGTAACGCCTGACGACCCAGACGATTACCGGAAGAAGAACGGTTTATCATGCAATCTCTTTAGTATGAAAAAATCGCGATGAGTGTAATGAATTGCCGCTGTCTGAGATAGCATAATCACGTGAAAACACAGAAATAAGGCACTTATCGTTGTTGTTTAAGGTTTCCTTAAGTTGCCCTCCCTATGATAGTGCTATTTCACGTTATTGACCGAAACTATGACACACGCCGTCAGCCCTTCAGAATTATCTAAGTTACCGACAAATAAGACAAAAAGCCTTTACCGTTTGCCTGCCCGCTTTTATGGTTATCAGCTTTTCGGGCTGATCGTCCTTGCGCTGCTTTTTACCTGGCTTTCGCGCGATGAATCGCTTGACCGATGGATAACCGGCTTCTGGTATGACGCGGCGACGCACCATTTCCCGCTACAGCAAAACCCGCTGCTGGATCTGCTGAACCATCGGCTGGCGAAATATGTGACCATTGCGCTGGCTGCCGCATCGCTGATTTACGGCGCTTACAAACGCAATGCCCGGCTGGTGACGGCCGCGCTTCTGATGGGGCTGGGGGCGCTGGTAGTTGGGGTGCTGAAAAGCATAAGCCACCACAGCTGTCCGTGGGATCTGGTGGAGTATGGCGGCAAAGCCGTCTCGTATCCCCTGTTCAGCGCCGTTCCGGCAGACAGCGGACCGGGACGCTGCTTTCCCGGCGGCCACGCCTCAAGCGGGTTTATGGTGATGGGGTTGTTTTTTGCCTTCTGGCGTGAACGTCCGCGCCTGGCCTGGTCCTTTGTCGCGTTAGGCGTTGTTATGGGGCTGCTGATGGGATTCGGGCAGGTCATGCGCGGCGCGCATTTTTTCTCTCACAACCTGTGGGCCGGGTGGTGGGTCTGGTTTTCCCAGGTGCTGGTTTACGGGCTGGTTTCCACCTGGTTTGCTAAAGAGTAACGAGATTATGTTAGAAAATCTGAACTACGAACTGTTTTACCTGCTCAACGCCACGCCAGCATCACCGGAATGGATGATCGATCTCGCCACCTTCATTGCGAAAGATGTGATCAGCATTGTACCGGCGCTGGCGGTGATCCTCTGGTTATGGGGACCTCGTACACAGGTCACCGCCCAGCGCCATCTGGTGATCAAAATGGCGATGGCGATCGGCGTGAGCGTGCTGGCAAGCTACGTGCTGGGCCACGCCTTCCCGCACGATCGTCCGTTTGTCGAGCACGTCGGCTACAACTTCCTGCACCATGCGCCGGATGACTCGTTCCCGAGCGATCACGGCACGGTGATCTTCACCTTTGCGCTGGCCTTCCTGTTCTGGCATCGCCTGTGGTCCGGCATGGTGCTGATGGGGGTGGCGGTCGCCATCGCCTGGTCCCGCGTCTACCTGGGCGTGCACTGGCCGCTGGATATGGTCGGCGGTTTCCTGGTGGGGCTGATGGGCTGCGTCAGCGCAGCCATCCTGTGGAGCCTCTTTGGTCCGGCGCTTTATCGTGGATTATCACAGGCCTATCGCGTTCTGTTTGCCCTTCCGATCCGCAAAGGCTGGATACGTGACTAACCCCGGTCCGTCAGGTTACACTTGAGCCCCCGCCCTGCGGGGGCTCACTTTTTTAGCCCGAGGATCTATGGAAACACGTCGCGATGACCGCATTGCTCAGCTACTTCAGGCGCTGAAGCGCAGCGATAAGCTGCATCTTAAGGAAGCCGCTACCCTGCTTGGCGTGTCTGAAATGACCATTCGTCGCGATCTGAACAGCGACAGCGCCCCCGTTGTGCTGCTTGGCGGGTATATTGTTCTGGAGCCGCGTAGCGCCAGCCATTATCTGTTAAGCGATCAAAAAACACGCCTGGTGGAAGAGAAGCGCAAAGCCGCGCGGCTCGCCGCCTCGCTGGTGCAGCCGCATCAAACGCTGTTTTTTGACTGCGGTACGACAACCCCGTGGATCATCGAGGCCATCGACAGCACCGTTCCCTTTACCGCCGTCTGTTATTCGCTAAACACCTTCCTGGCCTTGCAGGAGAAACCGGCGTGCCGGGTGATTTTGTGCGGCGGCGAGTTTCATGCCAGCAACGCCATCTTCAAACCGCTGAATATTCAGGACACGCTGAGCAATGTATGTCCGGATATCGCCTTTTACTCTGCGGCGGGTGTGAATGTGAAACAGGGGGCAACCTGTTTTAATCTTGAAGAGTTACCGGTGAAACAGTGGGCGCTCAACGCCGCACAGCAGCATGTGCTGGTGGTTGATCACAGTAAATTTGGCAAGGTTCGTCCGGCAAGGATGGGGGAACTGTCGCGCTTTGACGCCATCGTCAGTGATTGCCGCCCGGATGACGAGCTGGTGTCGTATGCAAAGGCGCAGCAGGTGAAGTTGATGTATTGAGGTTGTACCGGGTGGCGGCTTCGCCTTACCCGGCCTACAACGGCTCAAACGAAGGCCGGGTAAGCGCAGCGCCACCCGGCAAAAACCTAGCTAAACCAGCTGCCAAACCAGCCGTGGAACTTCATTAATACAAAGTCCCACATTCGGCTGAAGAAGCCGCCCTCTTCCACCGCTTCCATCACCACCAGCGGACGCTGCTCAATGGATTTGCCGTTAAGCTGGAAATCTATCGTCCCGACCACCTGGCCTTTTTTCAACGGCGCGGTCAGCTGTGGCTCGGTCAGGGTATAGCTGGCTTTCAGGTTTTTCAGCTGACCGCGTGGAATGGTGACAGAACCCGCTTCACCTGCCCCCAGGTTCACTTCGCTTTTATCCCCAAACCAGACGCGCTGGCTGACGAAGGTGGCGTCCGGCTTAATCGGCGTGACGGTTTCAAAGAAGCGGAAACCCCAGGTCAGCAGTTTTTCGGATTCATTAAAACGAATGCGGTCGGTTTTCGTCCCCAGCACCACCGAGATCAGGCGCATGTCGCCCTGCGTCGCAGAAGCCACCAGGTTGTATCCGGCCCCGGCGGTCGTCCCCGTTTTCATGCCGTCCACGTTAACGTTACTGCTCCAGAGCAGACGATTACGGTTAGGCTGGCGGATATTGTTGAAGGTAAACTCTTTCTCTTTATGGATGGCGTACTCATCCGGCACGTCATGGATCAGCGCTTTGCCCAGCAGCGCCATATCGCGCGCGGTACTGAACTGACCGGGCGCATCCAGGCCGTGAACGGTTTTAAAGGTGGTGTTGGTCAGACCCAGTTTTTGCGCGTAGCCATTCATCAACCCAATGAATGAGTCCTGACTGCCTGCGACGTAATCGGCCAGCGCAATACAGGCATCATTTCCCGACTGAATAATGACCCCTTTATTCAGATCGGAAACGGAGACCTGATCGCCGGGCTTCAGGAACATGACGGACGAGCCGCGCAGCGCCGGGTTACCCGTCGCCCAGGCATCTTTGCCGACGGTGACCATGTCATCCAGCTTGATCTTGCCCGCTTTCAACGCCTGACCGACCACATAGCTGGTCATAATTTTCGTCAGGCTCGCCGGGTCGAGTTTTTCGTCGGCGTTACCTTCCGCCAGCACTTTCCCGCTGGCGTAATCCATCAGGATCCAGGCGCGCGCATCGACAGGCGGCGCTTCGGGCGCCGTCTGTTCCGCCGCATGGAGCGTTGGGGCAAAAAGGAAAAGCAGCGCCGAGCCTGCCGCCAGGCTGCGCAGAGAAGAAGTTTTTTGCGTCATAAATGCCACCCGAGTGTCCATTCTAAAAATCACGTCACAATCACCGTGTCGCAAGAAGCGATGAGTAATAGCGCACTACAGCGTTCAAAGAAACCTGTTCCAGGTAAAGTTTTTAAAGTTTATGCAATAACATTCAGATACGCTTTGATTGCGGCGTTTTTTTTAGCATCTGTTGCGTAATTGTTAGGTTTATCTCACCATGGCGAAAAGCTGACTCGGATTAACATCTCATCGGGAGTAAATATGATTACGCTGTGGGGCAGGAACAATTCGACTAACGTGAAGAAAGTGCTCTGGACGCTGGAGGAGCTGGATTTACCGTTCAACCAAATCATGGCTGGCATGGCGTTCGGGGTGAATAAAGACGCCGACTATCTGGCGATGAACCCAAACGGACTGGTGCCGTTGCTGCGCGATGACGAGACAGACGCCACGCTGTGGGAGTCCAACACCATCGTGCGTTATCTCGCCGCGCAGTACGGCCAGGGTCGGCTGTGGGTTGAAAATCCAGCCCGCCGCGCGCAGGGCGAAAAATGGATGGACTGGGCAAACCAGACGCTTTCCCCCACGCACCGGGTGATCCTGATGGGGCTGATCCGCACGCCGGAAGCCGAACGTGATTATCCCGCCATTCATGCCGCCCAGGACGCCTGCGAATCCCTGTTCGCGATGATGGACGACGAACTGGCGAAGCACGCCTGGTTCTCCGGCGACACCTTCGGCGTGGGCGATATCGCCGTCGCCCCCTTCGTCTGGAACCTCACTAACATGGGTCTTAGCTGGAGCCCGCGCCCTCACCTGGAGCGCTGGATCCAGCAGCTTAGCGAACGCCCGGCGTATCGCAACGTGGTGATGATCCCGGTGACCTGATTACGACCTGGACGGGCTGACTTTCAGCAGTTGCCCGTCCGTCTCGTCAGTCAGCACGTACAGATAGCCATCCGGCCCGACGCGCACATCGCGAATACGCTGATCTTTATCGCCCAGAATGCGTCCGTCCTCCGTCACGCTATTGCCCTTCACGCTCAGCACGATGACGTCTTTCTCCTTCAGCGCGCCGATAAACAGCTTGTTTTTCCACTGCGGGAAGACGTCGCTGTTGTAGAACGCCATGCCGCTGACGGCGGGCGATACTTTCCAGACAAACAGCGGCTTTTCGGTGCCCTCAACGTGCTCGCCTTTCGCTTCCGGGATTTTCAGGCCGCTGTAATTAATCCCGTGCGTCGCCAGGGGCCAGCCGTAGTTTTTGCCCTTCTCAGGAATGTTAATCTCATCCCCACCGCGTGGTCCGTGTTCGTTGAGCCACAGCGTGTCGCTCCACGGATTCATCGCCATCCCCTGCGGGTTGCGAATGCCATAGGACCAGATTTCAGGGCGCGCACCGGCGGTGTTCACAAACGGATTATCCGGCGGCACTTTTCCGTCCTCCGTCAGGCGCACCACCTTGCCCTGAAGCTTGTCCAGCTCCTGCGCCGTCGGGCGCTGGTTGTTTTCACCCAGGCCAATAAAGAGATAGCCTTTGCCGTCGAACACCAGCCGTCCGCCAAAGTGGTTGCCGGTAGAGAGCTTCGGCATCTGTCGGAACACCACCTGGAAGCCCTCAATGCGCGAAATGTCATCGCTCAACCGCCCGTAGCCCACGGCGGTACCCGCTTTGCCATCATTACCTGCCTCGGCGAAGCTGAGCCAGACCCGCCGTGACTGTGCAAAATCCGGGGCCAGCGCGACGTCCAGCAGTCCGCCCTGGCCGCTCGCCCACACTTTCGGCACGCCGACAATCGGATCGGAGAGCCCTTTTCCAGCCTGCCAGTGCTTAAGCTGCCCGTCTTTGAGCGTGATGAGCAGCCCCTTGTTATCTGGCAAAAACGCCAGCGACCAGGGGTGATCCAGTTTTGTCTGTAGCACGTCGACCTTAACCGTCTCAGGTGCTGCAAGCAGTGAAAGCGGGAATAACAAGACTGGAAGGAAAATCAGCGAGGATCGAGGCATAACGCACTCCTTTATCGACATATGGCTTAAAGATTAGCCACTGTTCCCGGGTGCGTTACCACTTTTACAAAAGCTTAATCAGAAGGGGGAGTTGCCTCCCCCGGGTTCAGTGCCGGGCAAGCGTTTCCGGCTTGTTCAGACACATGATGCAAAGCGCGAGCGTGGTCAGGCAGTTTTCAAGCTTCTCCGCGTTAACGGCAATAAAATTCGGGCAGTCGTGACGTCCGTTCATCAAACAGACCCCGGCGATGGAGAGCACCTCGGCGGCGCGGCGCAACGCCACTAATTCGCTTTCAGCGTAGTGCGCTTTCAGGATGGGTGCTTTTTCACGCATGAAATTGCAAAGTTCAAAGAAGTTATCACGCAGATTTTCGCTTTCGCTGACTGACATATACCCTTTCGCCTTGCGGAGTTGCAGATATGCGGCCAGGTCGATTCGGGCGTTGATCAGCTTGTTAAGCAGATCGCGTTTCAGTCTGTCAACGGACATGCTATTTCCTCCCCTGTCAGCCATGTTACCTTATTAAGGATAAGGTCATTTTTTGTACAATGTAATGCCTGAGATCAATAAACGATAACTGATTAACATTCTTTACAATGTTACAACGATTGCCCGCCTCAACTGCGCCATCATGAGTGTATAAATCCCCCGCGATACGCTGTAAAATCCCGCCCTGATAACTCCATAATTGATGAATTTTTAACCTATGAGCAATGTTACGCACCCGCCGAAAATCGGCTTTGTCTCCCTCGGCTGCCCGAAGAACCTGGTGGACTCCGAACGCATCCTGACTGAACTTCGCACTGAAGGCTATGACGTGGTGCCAAGCTACGACAACGCCGACATGGTGATCGTCAACACCTGCGGGTTCATCGACAGCGCGGTCCAGGAGTCACTGGAAGCCATTGGTGAAGCCCTGACGGAAAACGGCAAAGTGATTGTCACCGGCTGCCTGGGCGCGAAGGTGGATCAGATCCGCGAAGTGCACCCGAAAGTGCTGGAGATCACCGGCCCGCACAGCTACGAGCAGGTGCTGGAACATGTTCATCACTACGTCCCCAAACCAAAGCACAATCCGTTCCTGAGCCTGGTGCCGGAACAGGGCGTGAAGCTGACGCCGCGCCACTACGCCTACCTGAAAATTTCCGAAGGCTGCAACCACCGCTGTACCTTCTGCATCATCCCGTCGATGCGTGGCGATCTGGTGAGCCGTCCGATTGGCGAGGTGCTGGCAGAAGCCAAACGCCTGGCCGACGCGGGCGTGAAGGAGCTGCTGGTCATCTCCCAGGACACCTCCGCCTACGGTGTGGACGTCAAACACCGCTCCGGTTTCCACAACGGCGAGCCGGTGAAAACCAGCATGGTCGGCCTGTGCGAGCAGCTGGCTAAGCTCGGGATCTGGACGCGCCTGCACTACGTCTACCCTTATCCGCACGTTGACGATGTGATCCCGCTGATGGCGGAAGGCAAAATCCTGCCGTATCTGGATATCCCGCTACAGCACGCCAGCCCGCGCATTCTGAAGCTGATGAAACGTCCTGGCTCCGTGGATCGCCAACTGGCGCGCATCAAGCAGTGGCGTGAGATCTGCCCGGATCTGACCCTGCGCTCCACCTTTATTGTCGGCTTCCCGGGTGAAACCGAAGAAGATTTCCAGATGCTGCTCGACTTCCTGAAAGAGGCGCGTCTGGATCGCGTCGGCTGCTTCAAGTACAGCCCGGTTGAAGGCGCAACGGCCAACGAGCTGGCGGACCAGGTACCGGAAGAGGTAAAAGAGGAGCGCTGGAACCGCTTTATGCAGCTGCAACAGCAGATCTCGGCTGAACGCTTGCAGGAGAAAGTGGGCCGCGAAATTCTGGTGATTATCGACGAAGTGGACGAAGAAGGCGCGATTGGCCGCAGCATGGCGGATGCACCGGAAATCGATGGCGCGGTGTACCTGAACGGCGAAACACAGGTTAAGCCGGGTGATATTATTCGCGTGAAGGTTGAAAACGCGGATGAGTATGACCTGTGGGGTAGCCGGGTTTAAACACCCTGCTTCCCTTTTGTAGGCCGGGTAAGGCGTAGCCGCCACCCGGCACATTCCACAGCACTACCCTTTTATCCGCGGATCCAGCGCGTCGCGCAGCCCATCCCCCAGCAGGTTAAACGCCAGCACGGTCAGGAAAATCGCCAGGCTCGGGAAGATCGCCACGTGTGGCGCAATCACCATATCCGCCCGCGCCTCGTTCAGCATCGCGCCCCACTCCGGCGTCGGCGGCTGTGCCCCTAACCCCAGAAACGACAGGCTGGCCGCCGAGATAATCGACACGCCTATGCGCATGGTGAAATAGACCACGATAGACGAGACCGTTCCCGGCAGAATATGGCTGAACAGGATGGTGGCATCGCTGGCTCCCATGCTGCGCGCCGACTCGATAAAGGTCTGCTGCTTCAGCACCAGCGTGTTGCCACGTACCAGACGCGCGAAAGCGGGAATCGAGAATACCGCCACGGCGATAATGACGTTCGCCATGCCGCTGCCCATCACCGCCACCACGGCAATCGCCAGCAGAATACCGGGAAAGGCAAACAGCACGTCGCAGATACGCATGATGATGCGGTCCCACCAGCCTTCGTAGTACCCAGCCACCAGCCCCAGCACGGTGCCAATTGCTGCGCCCATCAGCACCGCGAAGACCCCGGCCGCCAGTGAGATCTGCGCCCCTACCAGCACGCGGCTAAAAATATCGCGCCCGAGCGAGTCCACGCCAAACCAGTGCATCATCGACGGACCATCGTTCAGCCGGTCGTAGTCGAAGTAGTTTTCCGCATCAAACGGGGCTATCCAGGGGGCGATAATCGCCACCAGGATCAGCAGTAACACAAACAACCCGGCGACCATAGCGACGGGCTGACGACGGAATCGACGCCAGAACTCAACCCACGGGGTGCGAATATGGTCCGGCCTGATCCCCGGCATAGCGTTTAAAATGGCCTGGCGACGCCAGTTCAGTAATCGCATCTTACTTATACCTGATGGCCGGGTTAATGGCGGCGTAAAGCACATCCACCACTAAGTTGATAAGAATAAACTCCAGCGAGAAAAGCAGGACTTCAGCCTGAATAACCGGATAGTCACGCATATCGACCGAGTCGACCAGCAGGCGCCCCAGCCCCGGCCAGTTAAAGACCTTCTCAACCACGATAGAGCCCCCCAGCAGGAAGCCGAACTGTAGCCCCATCATCGTGACCACCGGGATCATCGCATTACGAAAACCATGCTTCAGAATGACCCATTTCTCACTCACCCCTTTTGCCCGCGCGGTGCGAATGTAATCTTCGCTCAGCACGTCGACAAACGAGGCGCGGGTAAACCGGGCCATAACCGCCGCAACGGCCGCGCCTAGCGTCATAGAGGGCAGAATGTAGTGCTTCCAGGTGTCGGCCCCGACGGTCGGCAACCAGCCCAGCTCGACGGAGAAAATCTGCATCAGCAGCATGCCCAGCGCAAACGCCGGGAAAGAGATGCCGGTGACCGCCAGCGCCATACCGAGCTTATCCGGCCAGCGGTTGCGCCAGACGGCGGCGACAATCCCCGCGCCCAGGCCAAAGACAACCGCCCAGCTCATACTGGCAATCGTTAACCAGAAGGTAGGCATAAAGCGGCTGGCAATCTCCTCCGACACCGGACGACGCGACACCATTGAGATGCCGAAATCGCCCTGAAGGACATTGCCAATGTAACGCAGAAATTGCCTGTACAGCGGCTGGTCAAGACCGAGCTGTTTACGCACCAGTTCAATAACCGTCGCATCCGCTTCCGGTCCGGCAATCAAACGCGCCGGATCGCCGGGCAGCATATGAACAAACAAAAACACCAGCACGGCCACAATCAGCAGCGTCGGGATAAGCCCCAGCAGGCGTTTACACACATAATTCAGCATGAGTTTTATTTCAAATCCGCGTCATCAAAGCTAAAGCCCGTATCCGGCATGATGTAAAAACCGGTCAGCGCTTTGTTGTGGGCTGAGACCAGTTTTTCCACCACCAGCGGCACCCACGGCGACTCTTTCCAGATAATGTCTTGCGCCTCTTTGTACAGGCGTGCTTTCTCTTCCGGTTTGGTGGTTTTCAGGGCATCGGCCAGATCTTTATCCACCTGCGGATTACTGTAAAACGCGGTATTGAACAGCGTTGGCGGCCAGTTCTGGGAAGCAAACAGCGGCGACAGGGACCAGTCCGCTTCTCCGGTTGAAGCCGTCCAGCCGGTGTAGAACATCCGCACGCCGCTCTCTTTCTGTCCTTTGCCTTCCACTTCCGCCGCTCGCTGTCCGGCATCCATCGCCGTAACCCTGGCTTTAATGCCCACCTGCGCCAACTGCTGCTGGGTAAATTGCAGCACCTTCTGCGCGGTACTGTGGTTATGCGACGACCACAGCGTAGTGCTAAAGCCGTTCGGATAGCCCGCCTCTTTCAGCAGTTCCCGCGCTTTCGCCGGATCGTAAGGCCACGGCTGATAGCTTTGCGCGTACTCAATGGTTGGCGGCATCACGCCCGTCGCCGGGGTGGCGTAGCCGGCAAAGGCCACCTTCACCAGCGCCTGGCGGTTAATGGCGTAGTTGATGGCTTCACGCACCTTCGGGTTATCAAACGGTTTCTGCGTGACGTTCATGCTGATGTAGCGCTGCATAATCGACGGGCTGGCCACCAGTTCCAGCTTGCTGTTTTTCGCCAGCAGCGCCGCCTGTTCGTACGGGATCGGGAAGGCAAACTGCGCTTCGCCGGTTTGCAGCATTGCGGCGCGGGTGTTGTTGTCCACTACCGGCCGCCAGGTGATGGTATCCAGCTTCGGCAGCCCCTGCTGCCAGTATCCGGCGAATTTTTTCACCTTCACAAAATCGGTCTGGTTCCAGGTGAGCAGTTCGTACGGTCCGGTCCCCACCGGGTGGAATCCAATCTCTTTGCCGTATTTTTTCAGGGCGGCGGGGGAAATCATCGCCGTCGCGGGATGCGCCAGGATATTGATAAACGCCGAGAACGGCTCTTTGAGGGTGATCTTCACCGTCGCCGGATCAACCACCTCGGTTTGGGCGATATTTTTATACAGGTTGTAGCGCTTAAGACCGTTTTCCGGATTGCTGGCACGATCCAGATTGACCTTAACCGCCTCGGCGTTGAAGTCGGTGCCATCCTGGAACTTCACGCCGGTACGGAGCTTAACGGTATAGACCAGCCCGTCGTCCGACACGGTATAGCCTTCCGCCAGCACGTTTTTCAGCTTCATTTCGCGGTCCAGGCCGAACAGCCCCTGGTAGAAGGATTTTGCCACCGCCTGAGAAAGGGTGTCGTTGGCATCATACGGATCCAGGGTCGTGAAGTTAGACCCCACAGCCACCACCACGTCTTTCGCCGCGAACGCGGGGGCGGCGGCCAGCGCAGCCGTCACGCTCGCGGCCAGCAGCCATTTACGAGCAACAAAAGGAACCATTGTGTTCTCCTGCCTGTTGTAAGTTATAACCGCGAGAATGCATTGCCCTGACGCGGTGGTGCGACAAAATGACCGGGCCCCACCTCACGCAGCGCCACGCGCTCCAGGGTTTCGCCCCGTTTACGAATATTGCTCGGCATTTCGTCCTGCAACAGCACGCGCTGGGCGTGACGATGCTCAGGATCGGCAACCGGTACGGCGGCCATCAGCTTGCGGGTGTACGGGTGCTGCGGGTTTTCAAACACCGCCCGACGGGGGCCGATTTCAACAATTTGCCCCATGTACATCACCGCCACGCGATGGCTGATCCGCTCCACCACCGCCATATCGTGGGAGATAAACAGAAACGCAATGCCCAAATCCCGCTGTAAATCGAGCAGGAGATTGATGATTTGCGCGCGGATAGAGACATCCAGCGCTGACACGGACTCATCCGCAATCACCACTTTGGGATTGAGGGCCAATGCCCGCGCAATGCAGATACGCTGACGCTGACCGCCAGAAAATTCGTGCGGATAACGCCAGGCATGCTCCGGCTTCAGGCCCACGCGCTCCAGCAGCCATGCGACGCGGCGCTGCGCGGCTTCACCGTCGAGCAGGTTATGCACCCGCAGCGGCTCCATAATCGAGTACCCCACCGTATGGCGCGGATCGAGCGACGCATAAGGATCCTGGAATATAAACTGAATATCCCGGCGCACCGCCTGCAATTTACTGTTAGGGAGCGTATCGATGCGCTCACCGTTGAAGGTGATGCTCCCCTCCTGCGACGCCACCAGCCTGAGCAGCGCCCGTCCGGTGGTGGATTTACCGCAGCCGGACTCCCCCACCAGCGCCAGCGTTTCGCCCGGCCAGAGATCAAAACTGACGTTTTCAACCGCATGCACTTCGCGCTTCACGCGATTGAGGATCCCGCTACGCAGCGGGAAACGGGTCACCAGGTCACGCACTTCGAGAATTGGCCTGCCGGGAACCACCGTATCCTGTTCGGTTTCGTCTTCCTGCTGGCCCTGTTCGGTCTGTGAGATCAGCGGAAAACGGCGCGGAAAATCACTGCCATTCATGGCCCCCAGACGCGGGACCGCCGCCAGCAGCGCTTTGGTATAAGGATGCACCGGCGCATGAAAGACCTGCTCCACCGTGCCGGTTTCCACGGCATTGCCCTGATGCATAACCAGCACCCGATCGGCAATATCCGCCACCACCCCCATATCATGGGTGATGAAAATCACCCCCATCTCCATCTCCTGCTGCAACACCTTAATCAGTTGCAGGATCTGGGCCTGAATGGTGACATCCAGCGCCGTGGTGGGTTCGTCCGCAATGAGCACCGCCGGACGGCACGACAGCGCCATCGCAATCATCACCCGCTGGCGCATGCCGCCGGAAAGCTGATGCGGATAGCGGGACAAAATCGCGTGCGCCTCAGGGATACGCACCAGCTCCAGCATCCGTTTTGCTTCGTTGAGCGCCTCATCACCGCTCAGTCCCTGATGCAGGCGGATAGATTCGGCAATCTGCTCGCCCACCGGAAAAACCGGGTTCAGGGAGGTCATCGGCTCCTGAAAAATCATCGCAATATCTGCCCCGCGCACCCCCTGCATCTGGGACGCACTGAGCTCGTTGAGATCGATAACCTGACGGTTGCGACGGCGCAACAGCATCCGCTCGCTGGTGACCTGCCCGCCCGTCTGCTCAAGCAGACGCATCAGCGCCAGCGCGGTAACGGATTTACCGGAACCTGATTCGCCAACAATCGCCAGCGTCTCGCCGCGCCTGAGCGAAAACGATAAATTCTGTACTGCGGGGATGAACTGCCGCTCTTCCTGAAACGCAATATTCAGTTGGTGGACAGCCAGCACTTCGCAGTTGTCCAGCTCTTCACGGTGCGGCACGCAATGCCCCCTTATTCACGATAAATGCCTGTGCTGGGCGCATCGCCGGCATACCCCCACGCCCGGTACATCCCTTCACTGTTGAACGGCAGAGCCACGTTGCCCTCCCGATCCACCGCAATTAAGCCGCCAATCCCGCCCAGCGCCGGCAGTTTCTCCATCACTACCCGCTCGCAGGCCTCACTCAGGCTTAATCCGCCGTAATCCATTAGCGCGGTAATGTCGTAGGCCGCCAGCGCGCGGATAAACACTTCGCCGGTGCCGGTGCATGACACCGCCGCGGTGGCGTTATTGGCGTAACACCCGGCCCCCGGCAGCGGGCTGTCGCCGACGCGACCGGGAAGTTTGTTGGTCATACCGCCTGTCGACGTCGCGGCGGCGAGGTTACCGGCTTTATCCAGCGCCACCGCGCCTACCGTGCCCATTTTGCTGCGTTCATCGAGCGGCGCGGCATGGTCCAGCTGCGTCATCCCCGCTGTACGGGCGTCCAGCAGTTGCCGGTAACGCTCCTCGGTGGAGAAAAGATCGGGCGAGACCGTGTCCATCCCGTGCTCGACGGCAAATTTTTCCGCCCCCGCCCCGGCCAGCAGCACATGCGGGCTTTGTTCCATCACCAGACGCGCGGCCAGCACCGGATTACGCAGACGGCTGACACCCGCTACCGCGCCCGCCTTCAGGGTGACGCCGTCCATCACGCAGGCATCCAGCTCGTGCGTTTCATCGCGCGTAAAGACCGAGCCAATACCGGCATTAAACAGCGGGCACTCCTCCAGCAGACGTACTGCTTCGGTCACCACGTCCAGCGCGCTGTCGCCCGCTTCCAGCATCCGCTGGCCTGTTTCCACAATGGCGTTCAGCGCATCAATATAACGCTTCTCCTGCTCGGGACTGAGCTGTGCACGGGTGATTGCCCCGGCACCGCCATGAATTGCGATAACCGCTTTACTCATTTCGCATCACCCATCAGCCTGGCTGGCTGCTTTTTCTATAAATATCATTATCGTCGACGAATCTTCAGATGATTTTTGAATATAGAAAGACGCAACTGTGATGTAAAGCGTACACCCATCGGGTCATACAGTTAGCCGCACTTTTCTGCCATAATGAGCGCTTTCGTTGTTACTCCGCAGGAGCCCACCATGGATTTTACCGCCGGACTGATGCCGCTTGAGACGGCACTCTCGCAGATGCTTGATCGTATTACTCCACAGCACGACGTTGAGACACTGCCGCTTGTGCGCTGTTTTGGCCGTATTGCCGCGCGCGATATCGTCTCGCCGCTGAACGTGCCGGGGTTCGATAACGCGGCGATGGACGGCTATGCCGTACGTCTGGCGGATCTGCAAACGGGTCAGCCGCTGCCGGTGGCAGGTAAAGCGTTTGCCGGGCAGCCGTTCAACGGTGAGTGGCCAGCGGGCACCTGCGTGCGCATTATGACCGGGGCACCGGTGCCAAAGGGCTGTGAAGCCGTGGTGATGCAGGAAGAGACCGAACAAACGGACGACGGCGTGCGCTTTACCGCCAGCGTCAAAGCGGGACAAAATATCCGCCACATCGGGGAAGACATTACCCTGGGCGCAACGGTCTTTGCCGCCGGGCAAAAGCTGACGGTCGCCGAACTGCCGGTGCTGGCATCGCTTGGCATCGCGGAGATTGACGTGGTCCGCAAAGTGCGCGTGGCGGTGTTCTCCACGGGAGACGAGCTACAGCTTCCGGGTCAGCCACTGAACGAGGGGCAGATTTACGACACCAACCGTCTGGCGGTGCACCTGATGCTTGAGCAGCTGGGCTGTGAGGTGATTAACCTCGGTATCATTCCTGACGATCCGCAAAAACTGCGCGCGGCGTTTATCGACGCTGACGCCTCTGCCGACGTGGTGATCAGCTCCGGCGGCGTATCGGTTGGCGAAGCGGATTACACCAAAACCCTGCTTGAAGAGCTGGGCGAAATCGCCTTCTGGAAGCTGGCGATTAAACCGGGCAAACCGTTCGCGTTTGGCAAACTTCCGCACAGCTGGTTCTGTGGCCTGCCGGGTAACCCGGTCTCCGCCGCGCTTACCTTCTACCAGCTGGTGATCCCGCTGCTGGCGAAGCTTTCAGGCAACAATGCCAGCCCGCTGCCGGAGCGTGTGCGCGTGCGGGCGGCAACGCGCCTCAAAAAATCACCGGGCCGTCTCGATTTCCAGCGCGGCATTCTGGCGCGCAACGCCGACGGCGAGCTGGAGGTGAGCACTACCGGGCATCAGGGTTCGCACATCTTTAGCTCCTTCAGTCAGGGGAACTGCTTTATCGTGCTGGAGCGCGATCGCGGCCACGTTGCGGCGGGCGAATGGGTTGAAGTGGAACGCTTTAACCACCTGTTCGGAGGCTGACATGACGGTGGAACTGAGCGACCCGGAGATGATGCGCTATAACCGCCAGATCGTGCTACGCGGGTTTGATTTCGAGGGCCAGGAAGCGCTCAAGGCGGCCAGCGTGCTGGTTGTGGGCCTGGGCGGGCTGGGCTGCGCAGCGGCGCAATACCTGGCTGCGGCGGGGGTCGGCAGCATGACGCTGCTGGATTTCGACACCGTGTCGGTGTCCAACCTGCAACGCCAGACGCTGCACAGCGACGCGACGGTCGGTCAGCCTAAAGTGGAATCAGCACGCACGGCGCTGGCGCGCATTAACCCCAACGTTCAGTTCACCCTGATTGACGCGATGCTGGATGACGACGCGCTGTTTGCGCAGATTGCACGGCATGACCTGGTGCTGGACTGCACCGATAACGTCGCCATTCGCAACCAGCTCAATGCGGGCTGCTTTGCCCGTAAAACGCCGCTGATTTCCGGCGCGGCCATTCGCATGGAGGGGCAAATCACCGTCTTCACCTACGCTGAAGGAGAGCCCTGCTACCGCTGCCTGAGCCGTCTGTTTGGCGAGAATGCGCTGACCTGCGTCGAGGCGGGCGTGATGGCGCCACTGGTTGGCGTTATCGGTTCCTTGCAGGCGATGGAGGCGATCAAAGTGCTGGCGCACTACGGCACGCCCGCAGCGGGTAAAATCGTGATGTATGACGCGATGACCTGCCAGTTCCGCGAGATGAAGCTGATGCGTAACCCCGGGTGTGAGGTGTGTAGCCAGTAAAAAAGTCGGGTGGCGGCTTTGCCTTACCCGACCTACAACGGCCCGAGCGTAGGCCGGGTAAGCGTCAGCGCCACCCGGCAACAGCGTCAAATAGACGTCCGTCCAAACGCCCCCTGCCAGTCCTGCTCAAACTTCACAATTGCCGCATCCACGGCCGGAGAGGTAATAAACTGCTGCGCCACGTCCAGCGGCAGCGTGATGGATTCGCACCCTGCCAGCAGGCAGTCCAGCGCCTGGCGCGGGGTTTTAAAGCTCGCCGCCAGCACTTTTGACTGCGGGGCATGCAGGGTCAGCAACTGTTGCAGTTCGACCACCGTCTGGATCCCATCCCCGCCCTGCGCGTCCACGCGGTTCACATAAGGAGCCACATACTCAGCCCCCGCCAGTGCGGAGAGCATCCCCTGTGCTGCGCCGTACACCGCCGTACCCAGCGTCGGGATCCCTTCTGCTTTCAGCATTTTGATCGCCGCCAGCCCTTCAGCGGTCACGGGCACTTTCACCACCAGGTCATTGATTATCGCGCGCAGCTTACGTGCGTCTTCCACCATTCCCTCGGCGGTCTTCGCCATCACCTGAGCGAACAGCCGGCCCTTGCCGCCCAGCGCGTCGTGCAGCGCGGGCAGCAGCTCTTCCAGAGGCGTTTTACCCGCCGCCACAATGCTTGGGTTAGTGGTCACGCCCGCCAGCGGGAAGATACGCGCCAGCTTTTTGACTGCCGCAACGTCAGATGTGTCGAGATAAAGTTCCATGATGTCACCCTCAAAATTAGCCTGCACTTACCCTATCACAGCAAAACCTGCTCAGGAATTGACCCATATCAAGATAACTTTCATTCGAAAGTAATTTAATCTTCATATGTAATTCGAGGGCAAGAAAATGATCTTCAATATACAGCGTTACTCCACCCACGACGGTCCCGGTATTCGAACCGTGGTATTCCTGAAAGGCTGCTCGCTGGGCTGTCGCTGGTGTCAGAACCCGGAAAGCCGCTCCCGCACGCGGGACGTCCTGTTTGATGCCCGTCTGTGCCTGGACGGCTGTGACCTGTGTCAGCAGGCCGCGCCGGGGTGTGTTGAACGCGCGCTGAACGGGCTGGTCATTCATCGTGAGAAGCTTAACGACGAGACGCTCACTGCCCTCACCGACTGCTGCCCGACCCAGGCGCTTACCGTCTGCGGTGAAGAGAAGCAGGTGGAGGAGATTATGGCCGCCGTGCTGCGCGACAAGCCCTTCTACGACCGCAGCGGCGGCGGGATCACCCTCTCCGGCGGCGAGCCGTTCATGAACCCGGCGCTGGCACATGCCCTGTTTAAAGCCAGCCATGAACAAGGCATTCATACCGCCGTTGAAACCTGCCTTCACGTACCATGGCATTATATCGAGCCGTCACTGCCGTATGTCGATCTATTCCTGGCGGACCTGAAACATGTGGACAGTGACGTATTTAAACAGTGGACCGATGGCTCAGCCAAACGGATCCTGGACAACCTGAAGCGCCTGGCCGCCGCCGGGAAAAAAATCACCATTCGCGTGCCGCTGATCCAGGGCTTTAACGCCGATGAAGCGTCGGTTACCGCCATTACCAATTTCGCCGCCGACGAACTCGGCGTTCACGATATTCATTTTCTGCCGTATCACACGCTGGGCATGAACAAATACACCCTGCTCGGCCAACCCTACTCTGCCCCTGACAAACCGCTGGATAACCCTGCCCTGCTGGACTTCGCGCAGCAGTATGCCTGCCAGAAAGGGTTAACCGCGACCTTACGAGGATAAACTTATGACCACCCTGAATCTCAACACCCTCAGCGAGCGCATCAAGGCGCACAAAACGGCGCTGGTGCATATCGTTAAGCCGCCGGTCTGTACCGAGCGCGCGCAGCATTACACCGAAATGTATCAGCAGCACATGGACAAGCCGATCCCGGTACGTCGCGCCCTGGCGCTGGCGCATCACCTGGCCGAGCGTACCATCTGGATCAAGCATGACGAGCTGATTATCGGTAACCAGGCCAGCGAAGTGCGCGCCGCGCCGATCTTCCCGGAATATACCGTCTCCTGGATTGAGAAAGAGATTGACGATCTGGCGGACCGCCCGGGCGCAGGCTTTGCGGTGAGCGAAGAGAACAAGCGCGTGCTGCATGAGATCTGCCCGTGGTGGCGCGGCCAGACGGTGCAGGACCGCTGCTACGGCATGTTCACCGACGAGCAGAAAGGCCTGCTGGAAACCGGCATCATCAAAGCGGAAGGCAACATGACCTCCGGTGACGCACACCTGGCGGTGAATTTCCCGCTGGTGCTGGAGAAAGGGCTTGACGGCCTGCGCGCGAAAGTGGCCGAGCGCCGGTCGCGCATCAACCTGACGGTGCTGGACGATCTGCACGGCGACCAGTTCCTGAAAGCCATTGATATCGTGCTGGAAGCCGTAAGCCTGCACATCAAACGCTTTGCCGACCTGGCGCGTGAAATGGCCGCAACAGAAACCCGCGACAGCCGCCGCGACGAGCTGCTGGCCATGGCGGAAAACTGCGACATCATCGCCCACCAACCGCCAAAAACCTTCTGGCAGGCGCTACAGCTGTGCTACTTCATTCAGCTGATCCTGCAAATTGAGTCCAACGGTCACTCCGTCTCCTTTGCCCGTATGGACCAGTACCTTTACCCGTACTACCGCCGCGACGTGGAGCTGGACCAGAGTCTGGATCGCGAGCACGCCATTGAGCTGCTGCACAGCTGCTGGCTGAAGCTGCTGGAAGTGAACAAAATCCGCTCCGGCTCGCACTCCAAAGCCTCTGCGGGCAGCCCGCTGTATCAGAACGTCACCATCGGCGGCCAGAAGCTGGTCAACGGTGAACCGATGGACGCGGTCAACCCGCTCTCTTACGCCATTCTCGAATCCTGCGGCCGTCTGCGCTCCACCCAGCCGAACCTGAGCGTGCGCTACCACGCGGGCATGAGCAACGACTTCCTCGACGCCTGCGTGCAGGTGATCCGCTGCGGCTTCGGGATGCCGGCGTTTAACAACGATGAAATCGTGATCCCGGAATTTATCAAGCTCGGCGTGGAACGAGAGGACGCGTATGACTATGCGGCGATTGGCTGCATCGAAACCGCCGTCGGCGGCAAGTGGGGCTATCGCTGCACCGGCATGAGCTTTATCAACTTCGCCCGCGTGATGCTGGCGGCGCTGGAAGGCGGTCGCGACGCCACCAGCGGCCAGGTGTTCCTGCCGCAGGAAAAAGCGCTTTCTGCCGGTAATTTCGGGAATTTCGATGAGGTCATGGCGGCGTGGGATAACCAGATCCGCTACTACACCCGCAAATCCATTGAGATCGAGTACGTGGTGGACACCATGCTGGAAGAGAACGTCCACGATATTCTCTGCTCGGCGCTGGTGGACGACTGTATCGAACGCGCGAAAAGCATTAAGCAGGGCGGCGCGAAGTATGACTGGGTTTCCGGCCTACAGGTGGGGATCGCCAACCTTGGCAACAGCCTGGCAGCGGTGAAGAAGCTGGTGTTTGACCAGGGCGTTATCGGTCAGCAACAGCTGGCGGCGGCGCTGGCGGATGACTTCGAGGGGCTGACCCACGAGCAGCTGCGCCAGCGCCTGATCAACGGCGCGCCGAAGTACGGCAACGACGACGACAGCGTGGACCTGCTGCTGACCCGTGCTTATCAGACCTACATTGAAGAGCTGAAGCAGTATCACAACCCACGCTACGGCCGCGGCCCGATTGGGGGTAACTACTACGCGGGCACGTCGTCTATCTCCGCAAACGTGCCGTTTGGCGCAGCAACCATGGCGACGCCGGACGGCCGTAAAGCCCACACCCCGCTGGCGGAAGGGGCAAGCCCGGCCTCCGGTACCGACCACCTCGGCCCGACGGCGGTGATTGGCTCCGTGGGTAAACTGCCGACGGAAGCGATTCTCGGCGGCGTGCTGCTAAACCAGAAGCTGAACCCGTCGACGCTGGAAAACGACAGCGATCGCCAGAAGCTGATGGTGCTGCTGCGCACCTTCTTCGAGGTGCATAAAGGCTGGCACATTCAGTACAACATCGTCTCCCGCGAAACGCTGCTGGAAGCGAAGAAACACCCGGATCAGTATCGTGACCTGGTGGTGCGCGTCGCGGGTTACTCGGCGTTCTTCACCGCCCTGTCGCCGGATGCGCAGGACGATATTATCGCCCGTACTGAGCATACGCTGTAAAAAAACGCCCGGTGGCGCTTCGCTTACCGGGCCTACATTGTCCCCCCGTAGGCCGGGTAAGGCGAAGCCGCCACCCGGCTTTCTGACTTTCATTCGAAATTAAATTTGTGCTCCCCGTCACCTTGTTATTAGAATGTTTCAAACGCAGTGACCCAGGAGCACAGTATGACCGTAAAAGTTATCGTCACCGATATGGACGGAACTTTCCTTGATGATGCCAAGCAGTACGATCGTGACCGCTTCCAGGCACAGTTTGAGCAGCTTAAAGCCCGCGACATTGAATTTGTTGTCGCCAGCGGCAACCAGTATTACCAGCTCATCTCCTTCTTCCCGGAGCTGAAAGATCAGATCTCCTTCGTCGCGGAAAACGGCGCGCTGGTCTTCGATCACGGCGAACAGATTTTCCACGGCGAACTGACGCGTCATGAGTCGCAGATCGTCATTGGCGAGTTGCTGAAAGACAAAGGGCTGAACTTTGTGGCCTGCGGGCTGGAGAGCGCGTACGTCAGCGATAAAGCACCAGAAGCGTTCGTGAAGCTGATGTCGAAACACTACCATCGCTTAAAACCCATCAGCGATTACCGCGAAATTGACGACGTGCTGTTTAAATTCTCCCTGAACCTGCCGGACAGCGATATCCCGAATCTGGTTGATAAACTGCATGTCTCCCTGGACGGCATCATGAAGCCGGTCACCAGCGGCTTCGGTTTTGTCGATTTGATTATCCCCGGCCTGCACAAGGCCAACGGCATCAGCCGCCTGCTTAAACGCTGGAAAGTCTCACCTCAGGCGTGCGTCGGCATTGGCGACAGCGGCAACGATGCGGAAATGCTGAAGCTGGTAAAATACTCCTTTGCGATGGGCAACGCGGCGGACAGCATTAAAGAGGTCAGCCGTTACACTACCGACGATAACAACCATCAGGGCGCGCTGAATGTGATTCAGTCCGTGCTCGACGCGCACTCCCCGTTCGACGCCTGATCCCCCTACCTGCCGGAGCCTCGCTCCGGCCTCTCACTCTTTTCCCATCCTGTGGCACCCGTCAAGGTTTTAAACTTGCATTAACTTTTTTTTAACTTAAAGTATCACTTGTAGACACTTTTACTTTCGAATGAAAGATGCGAGGCAGTTATGACCTTTACCAGCGAAACGTTGCCAGCGGACCATAAAGCGGCAATCCGTCAGATGAAACGTGAATTACGCGCGCAGATCGGCGACGTGCAGGCGGTGTTCGACCGGCTCAGCGATAAAATCGCCACCCGCGTGGCGGAAATCAACGCTCTCAAAAACAAAGGCGAAACCGTCTGGCCAGTGATCCCTTTTGCCGACGTGAAAAACGGCACGATCACCGCCGAACAGCGCGAAGCCGTTAAACGTCGCGGCTGCGGGGTGATCAAAGGCCACTTCCCGCGCGAGCAGGCGCTGGCGTGGGATCAGTCGATGCTCGACTACCTCGATCTGAACAAATTTGACGAGGTGTACAAAGGACCCGGCGATAACTTCTTCGGCACCTTAACGGCCTCTCGTCCGGAGATTTATCCGATCTACTGGTCTCAGGCGCAAATGCAGGCGCGCCAGAGTGAAGAGATGGCGCAGGTACAGTCATTCCTGAACCGTTTATGGACATTTGAGAGCAACGGTAAACAGTGGTTCGACCCGGACGTGAGCGTGATTTACCCTGACCGCATCCGCCGCCGCCCGCCGGGAACCACCTCGAAAGGACTTGGCGCACACACCGATTCTGGCGCGCTGGAGCGCTGGCTGCTGCCCGCTTATCAGCAGGTGTTCGCCCGCGTGTTTGACGGCAACGTCGAGAAATACGATCCGTGGAATGCCGCGCATCGTACCGAAGTGGAAGAGTACACCGTCGATAACACCACCAAATGCTCGGTGTTCCGCACCTTCCAGGGCTGGACGGCGCTGTCGGATATGATCCCCGGCCAGGGGCTGCTGCACGTGGTGCCGATCCCGGAGGCAATGGCTTACATTCTGCTGCGTCCGCTGCTGGACGACGTGCCGGAAGACGAGCTGTGCGGCGTGGCGCCGGGGCGCGTGCTGCCGATTTCTGAGAAGTGGCACCCGCTGCTGATCGAAGCGTTAACCAGCATTCCGGCGCTGGAAGCCGGTGATTCCGTGTGGTGGCACTGCGATGTGATCCACTCCGTCGCGCCGGTGGAAAATCAGCAGGGCTGGGGCAACGTGATGTACATTCCTGCCGCGCCGATGTGCGAGAAGAATCTCGCCTATGCGAAAAAGGTCAAGGAAGCGCTGGAAACCGGCGCGTCACCGGGCGATTTCCCGCGCGAGGATTATGAGAAAAGCTGGCAGGGCCGCTTTACCGTGAACGATCTCAACATCCACGGCAGGCGCGCGCTGGGCATGGCTTAACCGTCATACAGCCCTTCCCGCTCAACGGCGGTGCGTCGTTTCCCCTGACGTATCCGCCGTACCGACTCCCGCACGGTCAGCGTGCCGTTTAGCAGCAATGTTCCCACCGGCGCATCCGGGCGCATCAGCCGCTGCTGGAGCATATGCACCGCTTCCGTTCCCAGCTCATCACGCGGAACATGTACCGCGGTTAAGGGCACATCCTGAATCGCCGCGAGATTAAAGCCGTCGATGCTCATCACCGAGACATCATGCGGCACGCGCAGACCGTGTTTTTGCAGCGCGCTGATGGTCCCCGCCGCCATAAAATCACCACCAACCAGGAACGCCGTTGGCAGGTCCTTCCCTTTCTGCTGGTGAAGCCACTCGCTTACCAGCTGCTCCGTCTCTCTGGCGCTGAAGCTGGACACCATCAGCAGGTCGCGCCTGTCGCTGAACCTGAGGTTATGACCGTGCCACGCGTCGCGGATCCCGGACAGGCGCAGCTCCATGGTGTAGCGACGCAGGCACAGCACGTTCATCACCTCCCGGTGCCCCATCTCGAACAGGTACTCCGCCGCCCGCTTGCCAATCGCGCGATGATCCGGCGCGACGGCGGGCAGGCGCATGTGGCGGTCCCGGCAGTTAATCAGCATACAGGGTTTGCCCACGTCTACCGCCAGATCGTGAATATGCGGATCGTCGATACCGAGGAGGATCGCCGCCTGGGTGTCCACTTCGTTCATGCGGGCCAGAAACAGCTGGGCATCGCTGTCGTTCTCCTCCGCGCACAGTAACGCAGGCGAACCTCGTGCGAGGCCAGCCCTTTGCTCACGCTCTGGATGACGCGGTAGTAAAAGATGTCGGACCGCTCGTCAAACGCCCGCTGCGGGGCAAACACCACCAGGCTGTTAAGCAGCAAGCGCCCCGCCGCCATGCCGTCCATTACCCCCAGCTCCCGCGCGCACGCCAGCACCTTTGCCCGTGCTTTTTCGCTGGTGTTTGCCTTCCCCGCCAGCACGCGAGAAACGGTGCTGATGGAGAGCTGCGTCCGGGCGGCGATTTCGGTGATTTTAAGCCTTTTGTCCATTTTGTGATCTGGCTCCGGATGTGAAATGAAAAAATTTTCACAACTTGTTTATCAGGTAATAACTTGCAAGAAGGCCATAATGCCGAAAATTAAACCTCGGTTATGAGAAAGTTTGCACAAAATCCACTATTCCCTGCCCAATTTCTTTCTTAAGGTGAACCTGTCACACAACTTCCATACTAGTTGTATAGCAGCTTAGCGCTCTAAAACAGATAACTTTCAAACGCCTGACGCTGTGTGACACCTGAACCTTTGTCCCCTTACCGTCCGTCTTGTGGAGAAGAAAATGAGTCAGGACATCAATAACACCGTAGCGACAAGCAAAACACGTCGCGTCATCAGGAACCTGCGCTGGTACGTACTGGTGCTGTTTCTTCTCGGCGTGACCGTTAACTACATCACCCGTAACTCGTTAGGTATTCTCGCCCCTGAACTGAAAGAGAGCCTCGGGATCACCACCGAGCAGTACTCCTGGATCGTCGGCGCGTTCCAGATCGCCTACACCATTTTCCAGCCCCTGTGCGGCTGGCTGATTGACGTTATCGGCCTGAAAATCGGCTTTATGGTCTGCGCCGGGATCTGGGCGCTGATGTGTATCTTCCACGCGGGTGCCGGAAGCTGGCTGCACCTGGCGATTCTGCGCTTCTTTATGGGTGCCTCTGAGGCCGCCGCCACGCCAGCGAACGCCAAAACCATCGGTGAATGGTTCCCGAAATCAGAGCGCCCTGTTGCCGCAGGCTGGGCGGGGGTAGGCTTCTCCATTGGGGCCATGCTGGCCCCGCCTATCATCTACTTTGCTCACGCGTCGTTCGGCTGGCAGGGTGCGTTTATGTTTACCGGCGTGCTGGCGCTGCTGTGGGTGATCCTGTGGTGGGCGTTTTATCACAACCCGGAACAGCACCCAAACCTGAGCCGCGATGAGCTGGCGTTTATCAAGCAGGATAACGAACCTGCGCCGGTCAAACTGCCCTTCCTGACCGCGCTGAAAACCGTCTCGAAGAACAAACGTTTCTACGGTATCGCCATCCCGGCCTTTATGGCGGAACCGGCCTGGGCCGTGCTGAGCTTCTGGGTGCCGCTGTACCTCGCCAAAGAGCACGGTATGGATTTGAAGCAGATCGCGATGTTCGCCTGGCTGCCGTTCCTGGCCGCCGACCTCGGCAGCGTGGCGAGCGGCTACCTCACCCGGCTCTACACCCGCTGGTTTGGCTGCACCCGCGTCAACTCGGTGGTAGCCAGCTCCGTCACCGGCGCGTTTCTGATGATTTCTCTGGCCGTCGTGGCCGTGACCCGCGACCCGTATATCACCATCGTGCTGATCTCCATCGGCGGCTTCGGGCACCAGATCATCTCCTGCATGCTTAGCGCGCTGGTCGTGGAGTCGTTCGACAAAGGCCAGATGGCGACGGTCAACGGCATGCGCGGCTCGGCGGCGTGGATCGCCAGCTTCCTGTTCTCCCTTTTGATTGAGGTGACCGCCGACAAAATCGGCTTTAACCCGCTCTTTATCGCCATGGGCTTCTTTGACCTGCTTGGCGCTGTTTTCCTGGTGGCATTTATTGCTGAACGTCGCGCCAAGCGCGCCTGATAGTGGATGTATTGCATATGAAAACCCTGAAAAACTGGACCGTCGATACGCAGTCGGCAAACCATCTGGAACTGCTAATCGATAAGCAGCACCGCCTGTGTCTGTATGTGCTGGAAGAGAATCTGTTCCGCGTGCTGATCAAACGTAAAGGCGAGCTGGCGCTGAACCGCACCTGGAGCATCGCGCCGGAACAAGATGTGCCGTGGGAAGGCCGCCGTCGTGACGATGTCAGCGGCTTCACCTGCCCTGCCTGGACGCTGACGCAGCAGGACGACACGTTAACCGTAGCGACTGAACAGCTGCGCGTCACCGTCCACCAGCCGCTGTGGCTGGAGTGGCACTACCGCAATGAGGCGGGCGAGTGGCAGCCGCTGGTCAATGACCGCCCGACCAGCGCCTACCTGCTGAACGCCCACGGTGACGGCGTGGCGCACTATCTTAGCCGTCGTAAGGATGAACGTTTTTACGGTCTGGGTGAGAAAGCGGGTGATTTACAGCGCAACGGCAAACGCTATGAGATGCGTAACCTGGACGCGATGGGCTATAACGCGGCCAGCACCGATCCGCTTTACAAGCACATCCCGTTCACCCTCACCCGTCGCGATGACGTGAGCTACGGTCTGTTCTACGATAACCTGAGCAGCTGCTGGCTGGATCTGGGTAACGAGATCGACAACTATCACACTGCCTACCGCCGCTGGCAGGCGGAAGCGGGCGATATTGACTACTACCTCTTCACCGGCAAGCGCGTGCTGGACGTGACCAAAGCCTTCGTGCGCCTGACGGGGAAAACGCTGTTCGGACCGAAATGGAGCCTGGGCTACAGCGGCTCTACCATGCACTACACCGACGCGCCGGACGCGCAAAACCAGCTGATGAACTTCATCCGCCTGTGCGATGAGCATGCCATTCCGTGCGACTCGTTCCAGCTCTCCTCCGGCTATACCTCGATTAACGGCAAGCGCTACGTCTTTAACTGGAACTACGACAAAGTGCCGCAGCCGAAGGTGATGAGCCAGGCGTTCCACGACGCGGGGCTGCGGCTTGCGGCCAACATCAAGCCGTGTCTGTTGCAGGATCATCCCCGCTACAGCGAAGTGGCGGAACGCGGCCTGTTCATTCGTGATTCAGAAACCGATGCGCCTGAACGTTCCAGCTTCTGGGATGACGAAGGATCGCATCTCGACTTCACCAACCCGCAGACGGTGCAGTGGTGGCAGAACGGCGTGACCACGCAGCTGCTGGAGATGGGCATCGACTCCACCTGGAACGACAACAACGAGTATGAAGTGTGGGACGGGGAAGCGCGCTGCTATGGCTTCGGTCAGGAGATCGCCATCAAGCACATTCGCCCGGTGATGCCGCTGCTGATGATGCGCGCCTCGCTGGAAGCGCAGCAGCGCTTTGCGCCGGAGAAACGTCCGTATCTGATCTCCCGCTCCGGCTGTGCCGGGATGCAGCGCTACGTTCAGACCTGGAGCGGCGACAACCGCACCAACTGGGACACCCTGCGTTATAACATCCGCATGGGGCTGGGCATGAGCCTGTCCGGACTGTTCAACGTCGGTCACGACGTCGGCGGTTTCTCCGGCGACAAGCCGGATGCCGAGCTGTTCGTGCGCTGGGTACAGAACGGCGTAATGCACCCGCGCTTTACCATCCATTCGTGGAACGATGATCACACGGTGAACGAGCCGTGGATGTACCCGGGCGTCACGCCTGCGATTCGCAGCGCCATTGAACTGCGCTACCGCCTGCTGCCGTATCTCTACACCCTGCTCTGGCAGGCGCACGCCGACGACGAGCCGATGCTGCGCCCGACCTTCCTCGATCATGAGCACGATGCACAGACCTTTGAAGAGTGCGACGACTTCCTGCTGGGCCGTGACCTGCTGGTGGCCAGCGTCGTCGAAGCCGGGCAGCGCGAGCGCCGCGTCTGGCTGCCGGATAACGAAACCGGCTGGTACGATTTTTACACCCACGCGTGGTATGCGGGCGGGCAAGCGATCGTCCTTGATGCGCCGCTGGAAAAGCTGCCGCTGCTGGTACGCGCCGGGGCCGGTTTGCCACTCAGCGAACGTATCCGTCACGTGAGCGCAGATAAAGACGATACCCGTGAGCTGAAACTGTTCCCGGTGAAAGGCGTCGGCACCACCGCCGGGCTGCTGTTTGAGGATGACGGCGAAAGCTGGGGCTACCAGAACGGCAATGCGCTGTGGGTGGAATGGGAAATGGCGTGCGACGGCGCGACCATTAACCTCAAGGTGAACGCGCGCGGGGATTACCGTCCGGCGTGGAAAGCGCTGAAGGTGTCGTTACCGGCGGGGGAAAAACGTAAGCTGCTGGTGAACGGGGTTGAAGGGGGCGAGTGGGTGGTGTAGTGCGGCCTGATGCCCTCACCCTAACCCTCTCCCTGTGGGAGAGGGAATAGAACGTAGGCCGGGTAAGGCGAAGCCGCCACCCGGCTATTTTTTTAACTCTCGATACCTTTACTGCGCAGGTAATCTTCGTAGTTACCGGTGAAGTCCACCACGCGCTCTGGCGTAATTTCGATCACGCGGGTCGCCAGCGAGCTGACGAACTCCCGGTCGTGAGAGACGAAGATCAGGGTGCCCTGATACATCTCCAGCGCCATGTTCAGCGACTCAATAGATTCCATATCCAGGTGGTTAGTCGGTTCGTCCATCACCAGAATATTCGGTTTTTCCATCATCAGCTTGCCGAACAGCATACGGCCCTTTTCACCACCGGAGAGCACTTTGGCGGGCTTTTTGATGTCGTCCTGGCTGAACAGCAGACGCCCCAGAATGCTGCGTACCGCCTGCTCGTCGTCGCCTTCCTGCTTCCACTGGCTCATCCAGTCGAAGACGGTCAGATCGTTTTCAAACTCATATTCATGGTCCTGCGCGTAGTAACCAATCTGCGCGTTTTCAGACCATTTCACGGTACCGTTATCCGGTTGCAGTTCACCGACCAGGGTTTTCAGCATAGTGGATTTACCCACGCCGTTGGCGCCGAGGATGGCAATCTTCTCGCCCACTTCCAGCAGCAGGTTGAAGTTTTTGAACAGCGGGCCTTCATCGAAGCCTTTGGTGAGGGCTTCCACTTCCAGCGCGTTACGGAACAGCTTCTTGTCCTGCTCGAAGCGGATGAACGGGTTCTGACGGCTGGAGGCTTTAACCTCTTCCAGCTTGATTTTGTCGATCTGACGGGCACGCGACGTTGCCTGGCGCGATTTAGAGGCGTTGGCGCTGAAGCGGCTGACGAAGGATTGCAGGTCAGCAATCTGCGCTTTCTTCTTGGCGTTGTCGGCCAGCAGACGCTCGCGCGCCTGGGTTGCCGCCGTCATGTACTCATCGTAGTTGCCCGGATAAACGCGCAGCTCGCCGTAGTCCAGATCCGCCATGTGAGTACACACCATGTTCAGGAAGTGACGGTCGTGCGAGATGATGATCATGGTGCTGTCGCGATCGTTCAGCGTCTGCTCCAGCCAGCGGATGGTGTCGATGTCCAGGTTGTTCGTCGGTTCGTCGAGCAGCAGGATGTCCGGGTTAGAGAACAGCGCCTGCGCCAGCAGCACACGCAGCTTCCAGCCTGGCGCGACTTCGCTCATCGGGCCGTAATGCTGTTCAACCGGAATACCGACGCCCAGCAGCAGTTCGCCCGCACGCGCTTCCGCAGAGTAGCCGTCCATTTCGCCGTATTGCGTTTCCAGGTCGGCCACTTTGTAACCATCTTCTTCGCTCATCTCAGCGAGACCGTAGATACGATCGCGCTCCTGCTTCACTTCCCACAGCTCCGCGTGCCCCATGATCACGGTGTCGAGCACGGTGAACTCTTCGAAGGCGAACTGATCCTGACGCAGCTTACCGATGCGCTCGTTAGGGTCGAGCGACACGTTACCGAGCGTTGGCTCCAGGTCACCGCCAAGGATCTTCATAAAGGTGGATTTTCCGCTACCGTTGGCACCAATCAGGCCGTAACGGTTGCCGCCGCCAAATTTGACGGAAATGTTTTCGAACAGCGGCTTACTGCCAAACTGCATAGTGACGTTGCTGGTAACTAACACGGAGAGATTCCTGCGAAAAGTGTGATAAACGCGGCATTATGCCACAATTCCGAATTGAGATCCCGTGTTGCGGTAATCCACTAAACTTTAACAAAATCGAAAAAAATGTGATTTCGTACACATCTGAATTCCCAGTTAACGGGAATGCACATATAATGCGCTCCCATTACCGATTCAGACTTATCAACTCATCGCCAGAATGGCTTAGATACCTCGCATAACATGAACATGAAATTAACAACGCTTTTTGCGGCGGCGTTAGCCGTAGTAGGTTTTTGTAAGACCGCGTCTGCGGTGACGTATCCCCTGCCGACAGACGGAAGCCGTCTGGTGGGTGAAAACCAGGTGGTGACGGTGCCGGAAGGGAACTCTCAGCCGCTGGAATACTTCGCGGCGCAGTATCAGCTCGGCCTGTCGAACATGCTGGAGGCGAACCCGGGCGTTGACCCGTATCTGCCGAAAGCGGGTACCGTACTCAACATTCCACAGCAGCTGATCCTGCCGGATACCGTGCACGAAGGTATCGTGATTAACAGCGCCGAAATGCGTCTGTATTACTACCCGAAAGGCACCAACACCGTGATCGTGCTGCCTATCGGTATCGGTCAGCTGGGTAAAGACACTCCGCTGAACTGGACCACCAAAGTGGAGCGTAAGAAAGCGGGCCCAACCTGGACGCCGACCGCCAAAATGCACGCTGAGTACATTGCTGCCGGCGAACCGCTGCCAGCCGTTGTGCCTGCCGGCCCGGATAACCCGATGGGTCTGTACGCGCTGTACATTGGACGTCTGTATGCCATCCACGGTACTAACGCCAACTTCGGTATCGGCCTGCGCGTAAGCCACGGCTGCGTGCGTCTGCGTAATGAAGACATCAAATTCCTGTTCGATAACGTGCCGGTCGGTACGCGCGTGCAGTTCATTAACGAACCGGTGAAAGCGACGTCAGAGCCGGACGGCAGCCGTTACATTGAAGCGCATAACCCGCTGTCCACCAGCGAAGATCAGATCAACAACAACGAAATCGTACCGATTAAGCTGACCAGCGCGGTGCAGTCCGTCACCTCTCAGGCGGATGTTGACACGACCATCGTTGACCAGGCGATTCAGAACCGTTCCGGTATGCCGGTGCGTCTGAACTAATCGTGAGAATTAAAAAAGCGGGCCGCGGGGCCCGCTTTTTTTTATCCGTTATTCACGATAACGATGCCGCCATGGTCATAGCGATAGTGACAATGGGCGTACTCCAGCGGCGTACCATCTTCAAGATAGATCACCTGCTCTACCTCCAGCACCGGGTCGGTTGGCTCGCAGACAAGGTGTTGCATATCCAGCGCACTGGGCTTCAGCGCCCGCACCACCCGATACGATCCCATGATCTTCAGCCCCAGCGTCTCCTGTACATACCGGAATACCGAACTTTCAAGATGGGTTTTGTTCAGACCGGGCACCAGATTGAGCGGCATTACCGTAGCGTCCAGAGACATCGGCTCACCGTTCAGTAAACGCAGACGGATAAAGTCATAGATCGGCGTATCCGGATTTATCATCAGCGATGCCTGCTCTTTCTCGTTCGGGAAGCGCAGTTCGAAGTGCACCACCTGACTCGTCACCGTGCCTAAATGTTCCCAGGTTTTGGTCGCCCCGAAGTAGTCGCTGCCGGAGAGATCCCACTGGGAAAGCTGGAGGAAATTTTTGCGGATGAACGTGCCCTGCCCCTGTCGGGTATAAACCAGCCCTTCTACGATCAGCTGACGCATCGCCTGCTGAATGGTCATCCGGCTGGTGCTGAACTCCGCCGCCAGCGCAAACTGGTCCGGCAGAGGTTCATTGGCGGCGTACTGCTGGGTGATAATGCGTTTCTTAATTTCCCGCGCTATGGTGATGTACTTCGCCGCCATCGTCCTTCCTTAAATTAGTGTTCTGTCCCGCTGTTTTTCAACGCCACTCGCTCGGCAACTTTGAGGAAAGGCAGGTAGAAGAATACACCAAATACGATGATTGCCAACTGCACCACCACCGCCCGCCAGTCCCCCGCCGTCGCCAGCCAGGCGCTGAGGATCGGCGGGGTCGTCCACGGGATCATCACCACGCAGCGCGACATGAGCCCCAGCGTGGTACAGAGCCACGCAAAGTAAATTCCGATAGCGGGCAGCAGCACGAACGGGATCATCAGCGGCAGGTTAAAGACTATCGGCAGGCCGAAAATCACCGGCTCGTTGATGTTAAACAGACCCGGCGCCAGCGACAGACGCGCCACCTGCTTCGCTGATTTCTGTCTTGAGAAGATGAAGATAGCAATCAGCAATGAGATAGTGCTGCCCGTCCCGCCCACCATGCCAAAGGTCGGCACAAAGATGTTGTTGATGATGTGCGGGATCGGCTGGCCGTTGGCAAAGGCCAGCATATTCTCATTGGTATTGATCAGCAGGAATGGCTCCAGCACCACGCTGTTGACCACCGACTGATGAATACCGAGCGTGAACAGGAAGTTACCGAAGCTGTAAATGAAGATCGTCCCGGGCAGGCTGGTGTTGATCAGCCGCAGCGGCTGCTGAATAAATGTCGTAATGAGATGGATCAGATCCGTGTGCAGCACGTTCGCCAGTATAGCCGCCAGCACCGCAAACAGGGAGAGCGTGAGGATCGTCGGGATCAGCGCGGTAAAGGATTTGCTCACCGCTGGCGGTACGTTCTCCCCCAGCGAAATGTGCAGCGCCTTCAGCCGTGAAATGGCGATAAACAGCTCGGTTGAGAGCAGCCCAATCAGCACCCCGGCGAAAATCCCGGTGGAGCCGATATTGGCGAACGTCAGCACCTGGGTAACGTTTACCGTGGCGTCGCTGCCGACGGGGGTAATCTGTAAGCGCATCGGCATCATGATGATGAAACTGCTGACGGCGATAACCACTGCCGAGACCGGATTGTCGAAATCTTTGTTGCGCGCCAGCGACCAGGCGATCATCGGCGCCAGCAGCAGCGCGGCGGTGTTCAGCGTGCCGTTGATGATCGCCTCGCCCCACACCTTAAACTGCGTGAGCGTGTCGCCCTCTAAGATCCAGGGAAACACCACGTTGTTCACCAGCACCGCCAGACCGGCAAGGATGAAAATCGGCATTACCGTGGCGAAGGCATCGCGCAGGGATCGCAGGTGCACCTGATTTGCCAGGCGCGCCGAGAACTCAACAAATTTATCGACAAAAGACTGCATGTGCGGTGTTATTTTTGTTTCAGACATAGCGGATAGTTCCCATCAATCAGTCACAAAAACGGCCCGGCAGCGTACGGCTTACATCTCGCGTCCGTTGGTATGGATTACCTGTTTTAACCACGCATAGCTCTTCTTCGGCACGCGCTTCAGGTCTTTCAGGTCGTGATTTTCACGGTTGACGTAGACCACGCCGTAGCGCTTGCGCATGTCACCCTGGGAGCTGAGAATGTCAATCAACCCCCAGCCGAGATAGCCCAATACCTCTGCCCCGTCCTCGAACATCGCCTCTTTCATGGCCTCGATATGCGCCCGGTGGTAGTCGATGCGGTAGGTATCCTCTATGGGGTTTACGCCATCCCAGGACTCAATCACCCCAATGCCGTTCTCAATCGGGAATACTGGCATCCGCCAGTCGTTGGCATAGCGGGTGATGATGGTGCGAAAGCCCAGCGGATCGATCTGCCAGTTCCACTCGGTGGCCTTCAGGTACGGATTGTTTTTCTCGCCGTGCAGCAGGTAATAGTTCACCGGCGTGCCTTCCGGGATGGCATCGCTATCCAGCGTTTTGCTGGCGTAGTAGCTGAAGGCCATAAAGTCGTTCTTCGTGCGCGCAAACAGCGCGAGATCGTCTGCGCGGTAGATATCGCCGAAGCCTTCCTGCTCCACCACCGCCATCACCGCCGGGCTGTAGCCCTGGCCCGCGAAGACGCGCAGCAGGTTCTGGTTGAGGAATTCGTCGTACTGCTGGGCGCAGAAGATGTCACGCGGTTTGCAGGTGGCCGGATAAATCAGCTGGTGCGCCAGCATGCCGCCCATCAGCTTGCCCGGCTTAGTCTGGTGCAGGTACTCGGTCAGCGCCATGTGCGCCACCATGGTGTGATGCTGCACTTCGTACAGCTCGCGCAGGGTTTCCTCCCCCTTCATATAGCCGGAGATGCGGAAGGCTATCGGCATGTGGAAAATATTCTGCTCGTTAAAGGTCAGCCAGTACTTCACCCGGTCACCAAAGCAGTCGATCATCTTTTTGCCGTAGCGGATAAACGCCTCCACCACGCGACGATCGTTAAATCCGTTGTACTCCTGTGCCAGCGCCAGCGGCATATCGAAATGGTAGAGGCAGACCATCGGCTCGATACCGCGGGCGATCAGATCGTCGATAAAGCGGTCGTAAAAGGCGATACCCTCGTCGTTAAAATCGCCGTCACCCTGCGGGCAGACGCGGCTCCAGGAGATCTGGAAGCGGTAGCAGTTCATGCCCAGATCCTGCATCAAATCAAAGTCTTCCCGATAACGGTGGTAGGAGTCGGTGGCCACTTTCCAGTCAGAGATATTTTCACCGGCTTCGCGAATGTCGTACACCGACATCCCCTTTCCGCCCTCATTCCAGGCCCCTTCCGTCTGCATGCTCGACACCGAGTTGCCCCATAAGAAGTTGGCTGGCAGTGATTGATTCATGGTTGCCTCCTATATGACTAGTCATTTAAATGATATGACTAGTCATATAGCCGGAGATGAAATTTCGATCAAAGGGGAGGAACGATTTTTGTGAGATGGGTTTGAATAATGACGAAGGATGTCTTGCGAACTGCGCCCTGGCAGCAAGTCCTATTGCTGCCAGACGTAAATGAGTCTGCGCAATTCAGGGGAAAGATGCCGAACCGCCGAACTCCATATAGATTTTTGCCAGATTATTTAACTGGTTAAAGCGATTTTCATACAGTGCCAGTTCGGCCTGACGGCGTTTCTCCTGAGCATCAAGCCAGAAAGAAATTCGCACCGCGCCCTGGCGATAGCGAACTTCGTTTAGCCTCTCTGATTTTTTCGCCAGTTCCAGGCCTTCACGTAGAAGCGTCTCCTGTTCCAGGAGTTGATGACGCAAAGCAAGCGCATCTTCTATGCTACTCATCGCCTTGTAAAGTTCCTGTTTAAACTCCAGAACCCGTTGCTCGTAGTCGTTGCGGGCAATCTTCACGTCCATGCCCCTTTCTCTCCATTCCAGGAACGGCAGGGTCAGGTTTGCTCCAACAGAGCCTACAGGATTTTCCAGGAAGGCGATAAGGCTGCTGCTGCTGGTGCCAAGCGAGCCGGTCAGACTAAACGCTGGATAAAATGCAGTACGCTGGACATCAACGGTGGCCAATGCTTCCCGTACCCGCCACTCTTTAGCGCTGATATCGGGTCGATGCCGCAGCACGTTGACCGGGATCTTTCCACTGACCTGCGGCAGTGGTCCCATTGGTAACGCTTTCGGTTCGACTATCGCGCTGCCCGGCGCGGTTCCAAGCAAAACGGCTTGCTGATTGAGCGCCTGTAAACGTTCATTCTTCAACGCCGCCAGCCTGTTTTCCTGCGAAAGCACGCCCTGCTGAGCATCCACAACATCCAGAGAGGAGGCACCGCCCGCGGCATAGCGCGCGTTAGCCAGGCGCAGCGTCTCTTTTGCATAGTCGATGCTTTGTTGCAGGACAGACAGCTGCTGGTTAATAAAGCCTAAGCGCCAGTAATTATTACTGGCATTTGAAAGCAGCGTCAGGCGTGCAGAACGCAGATCCTCTTCCGAGGCAAAACGTGCCCACGCCTTCGCATCGCGCTGCCGCGCTATTTTGCCCCACAGATCCAGCTCATAGCTGGTATTAATACTGGCAACGCTGCCCCTGCTCCAGTGGGCTGAGCTGTTCAGCTGTTTTTTACCGTCAAGCGCGAGCGAACCTTTTAGTCCCGGATCGTTTGTGATGCCAATCCGCTCTTCTTCCAGGCGGGCGCGATAAACACGCAATACTGCTCCAGCGACATCGTTATTGCGCACCATCACCTGCCGCAGCCAGCCGTCGAGGTCTGGATCGTTAAAGGCCTGCCAGTCGAACGGCATCCTCTCCTCCGCAGCATCCGCCTGATACCAGTTGGCAGGATATTTCACCTCAGGAGGCTGATAGTCGCTTTTCAGAGAGTCGGCGCAGCCAGCACTAAGCAGGACAGCAAGGCATACCGTTAAAGGGGATAATATTTTCATGGGTTACTCGCTGGCCAGTGAAACGACCGGATCCATCCTTGCTGCCTTGCGGGCAGGGAGATAACCAAAGATCATGCCGATTAAAGTTGAGCAGAAGAATGCGGCAGCAGCGGCCTGCCACGAATAAATGGCGGTGAAAATGCCCCCTGCCAGCGCGGTGAACAGCGCTCCGGCGGCATACGACAGTGCAATACCTAACACTCCGCCTATTAGACATACCAGCACAGCCTCAATCATAAACTGCTGCATGATATCGCCCTGACGCGCACCGACCGCCATTCGTACGCCAATCTCATGGGTCCGTTCCGTAACCGACACTAGCATGATATTCATCACCCCAATGCTGCCGATCATCAGCGAGATGCAGGCCACCATCAGAATCAGGATGCTAAAGGTCATTGAGGTCCGTTCGATTGATTGTCGAATCTGCTCGAAATTATAAAGCTGGAAGTCTTTCACGCCGTGGCGTTGAGTGAGAAGCTGAGAAATAGCGCTGACCGCTGCCTCGTTGGCAACATCATCCTTAAGCCTTACGCTGATGCTGGTCAACACCGGTTTTCCTGTCATTCGATACATCACCGTGCTGTAAGGCATCCAGACGTTAATGCGATTAGGCGCATAGCTTCGGCTGTTCCCTTTGGCGATGCCGACAACCCGTGCAGGCACGGAACCCAGAAAAACGATTTGCCCAAGTGCCTTGAGTCCCGCATCGTCAAATAACGCCTTGCGGGCGTTTTCATCAATGATGACTTCCTGCGAGGCATTTCGATCGTCCTGGAAAGTTGATCCCTGCAACAGTTCAATACCGTTTACGCGAAAATGATCGCGCCCAACGCCATTGATCGTGGCGGTAGCGGATTTACCCAGAAAGCGAATGTTGTCGGAAGCGTTAACTTCGGGGCTGACGCTGTCAACAAACCCCTGCTTTGCTAATGCTTCGGCGTCTGCCGGGACCAGTGTACGAATGGCTTCAGTGCTGTCGTCAAAGAAATCCCTTCCCGGGTAGATGCTCACCACGTTGGTTCCAAGCTCCTTGATATTATCAAGGGTTCGCTGTTTCGCGCCTTCTCCCAGTGCCACCACCGTAACAACCGCGGCGATACCAAAAATAATGCCCGTCATGGTTAACGTCGTGCGCAGGCGATGCGCATTCATCGCTTTTAACGCCATGTGCAGGGATTCACGGGTACGGTCAACAATACTTTGCCACCAGCTTTGCTGAACGCTGTCAGGTCGTTTAAGGGCAACCCCGGAGGTAACACGACTGCCGGTATCAGAAATAATTTCACCGTCACGCAGCTCAATAATACGGTTAGCATGCTGCGCTACCTTCATATCATGTGTCACCATAACCACGGTATGGCCACGCTGATTCAGTTCACTGAGTATTGACAGTACCTCCTGACCGGACTGCGTATCCAGCGCGCCGGTGGGTTCATCCGCCAGAATGATTTCACCGCCGTTAATCAGCGAGCGGGCAATACTCACACGCTGCTGCTGGCCGCCTGAAAGCTCTCCCGGCTTATGATGTTCACGACCTTCCAGCCCGAGTCTTCCAAGCAATGTCGCCGCGCGCAGACGGCGCTTTTCGCGCTCACTGTTGGCATAAATCGCCGGAATTTCAACGTTACTTAACGCGCTCAGGTCGGGCATTAAATGATAACGCTGGAAGATAAAACCGATGTGCTCACGGCGGATCCTTGCCAGATCGTCAGGTGAAAGCTGGGCGGCATTTTGACCGCTGATAAAGTAATCGCCACAATCAGGGACATCGAGACAGCCCATAATATTCATCAGGGTTGACTTACCGGAACCGGAGGCGCCGATGATCGCGACCATCTCCCCAGCAGCGATAGTCAAATCAATCCCTTTAAGCACGGTGAGATCCTGTCCACCGTTCCTGTAGGTGCGGCTGATGTCCTTGAGTTCTATGATATTACTCAAGATACAAACCCTTCCCCGGGCGCTTTTTCACCCGGCTGCGATAACACAACATGTTCCCCGACTTTTACACCGTCCAGGATCTGGATATCCACACTGTTAGTAATGCCGGTTTTGACCTCACGGGTTTCCAGCCGGTTATCACTGGTCAATATCTGCACCTGCTGTTTGTTGCCACTCACCTTGTGCACAGCCTGAATCGGCACCAGTAACGTATTTTTAGCTTCTCCAGCCAGCAAGGTCACCTGTGCTGTCATGGCAATTCGCAGCCGATTTTCTGGATTGGGGACATCCAGCAGCGCGTTGTAGTACACCGAAGCATTTGACGTGCCTGACCCTGAGGCTGAGCTACTGCTGGCAAGGCTATCATCTTTCATAACCGACTCAGGTGCCAGTTCAACGGTACGTAACGTGGCGTCATAATGCTTAGCCGGCTCAGAGAAAATGGTGAATCTGGCTTTCTGTCCCGGTGAAATTCGCGTGATATCCGCCTCAGAGATCTGGGCTTTAATTGTCATCACGTCCAGACGTGCGAGTTTGATAATGGTCGGCGCACTTTGGCTGGAGTTAACCGTTTGGCCCTGTTGGGTGACAACGGCAATAACAATGCCGTCCATGGGAGCAACAACTTTTGTATAACCCAAATCGACCTTTTTCTTGTCGACATCAATTTGCGCCTGGACGAGTTTGGCATTCAGTGCCGATAGCTCAGCGCGGGTACTGGCCAGCGTGGTTTCAGCCGTTTCGAAATCTTCTCTCGAGCTGGCATCCTCATTTAACATCTGGCGCTGGCGCTTAAAACGCAATGAGGCTTGCTTCAACTGCGCCTGCTTAGCCTGAAGGTCCGCTTTTACCACGTTGAGAGCAGCTTCTGCGTTGCGTAAATCATTCCGCTGCGGCACGTCATCAATTTCAGCGATGAGCTGTCCTTTAGTGACACGATCGCCTAACTTCACCTTCAGCGACTTAACCTGGCCAGAAACCTGTGCCCCAACGTTGACCCGCTCAATCGCATCAATTCGACCGGTAGCAAGTACGGCGTTTTCAATATCGCCGATGCGTACTGGAGCGGTAACATACTCAGGAACCTCGGGGCTTCTCAGGAAGAAGAACAAGGCGATGCTAAAAATAATTAGCAGAGCCGCAGCACAGGTCATTACGCGTCGGAGAGGGAATTTTGTTAACATTACGCAGGTTTTCCATAACGATAAACAGCAGTGAATCAGGCATCATAGTAACATCGCCAGTATTTACGGGAGGTAAACCCGCGCTATTTGGTGAAGTAGCGTCATCGTAGACCCCCGCCATCAATTACACAGAATCACCAGGTCCGCCTGTAAACCGCCGCAAGCGTGGGATTTTGTGCCTAAATCCACAGAGTCCCCTTTTGCTGAGCCCCACCTGCGATTTTTCCCATAATCGATTCATTGTGCATTAAGTGCTTAATTATAGTTGCAACTCACATATGATAATAGTAATTATTATCATTAGCATTTGCACTGATGGTTTATCTGGCAAGGTATACAGAGGTATCAGGAAACAAGCCTCTCCAGGTTTGTTGAACGGTCTCACACTCAACAAATGCATCTGAACACCGCGGCGTGGCAGCACGACGCCGCCTGGGCTGTTCAAAAGGACAACGGCGCGTAAGCGTTAATGGAAGCCGGGACAAGGAATTCCCGATTCACCAGCCTACGTCACGGAATAGTCAGCGACAGGACCGTTCGTAAGGCTGATGAAACTCAAAAAGGACGCAGCGTCTGTCAAAGCAGGCTTAACGAAAATTAACGTCCTGCTGCTGGCATATGACTGCGTCGACTTCCTGATTTAGTTCGTCAAGCGGAGAGGGATTTTCTCATGCGTATTTTGTTTGTAGGCCCGCCTCTCTATGGGCTGCTGTATCCTGTGCTGTCTCTGGCACAGGCGTTTCGTGTTAACGGCCATGAAGTGTTGATCGCCAGCGGAGGAAAATTCGCCCAAAAAGCGGCAGAAGCAGGGCTGGTGGTATTTGACGCCGCACCCGGTTTTGATTCTGAAGCTGACTATCGCCGCCGCGAGGCACAGCGAAAAGAAAGCAACATCGGCACAAAAATGGGCAACTTCTCATTCTTCAGCGAAGAGATGGCCGACCACCTGGTGGAGTTTGCCGGACACTGGCGGCCCGATCTCATCATCTACCCGCCGCTCGGCGTCATCGGGCCTCTGATTGCCGCCAAATACGATATACCGGTCGTAATGCAAACCGTCGGCTTCGGCCATACGCCCTGGCATATCAAAGGCGTAACGCGTTCGCTCGCGGACGCCTATCATCGCCACGGCGTTGGGGCCGCACCGCGCGATATGGCCTGGATCGACGTAACACCACCGAGCATGAGCATTCTTGAAAACGACGGAGAACCCATTATTCCCATGCAGTACGTCCCGTACAACGGCGGCGCGGTGTGGGAACCGTGGTGGGAGAGGACGCCCGACCGTAAACGTCTGCTGGTGAGTCTCGGTACCGTCAAACCGATGGTCGACGGCCTTGACCTGATCGCCTGGGTGATGGATTCCGCCAGTGAAGTCGATGCCGAGATCATCCTGCATCTTTCGGCCAATGCGCGGTCGGATCTGCGCTCACTTCCCTCAAATGTTCGCCTGGTCGACTGGATACCCATGGGAGCCTTCCTGAACGGCGCAGATGGCTTCATTCATCATGGTGGCGCGGGCAATACCCTGACGGCGCTGCACGCCGGTATTCCACAGATCGTCTTCGGCCAGGGTGCCGATCGCCCGGTAAATGCCCGCGCTGTTGTCGAACGCGGCTGCGGGATCATCCCCGGCGACGACGGCCTGTCGAGCAGCATGATCAATGCTTTCCTCGACAATCGCGCGCTTCGCGACGCCTCTGAAGAGGTAGCGGCGGAAATGGCAGCGCAACCCTGTCCGAGCGAGGTGGCGAAAAGCCTGATCGCGAGGGTACAGAAAGGGTAGCCACTACGCCGTCATGACGATCATACGCCAGCACGCATCCAGGAGATACGCCCGTAACAATGCGGGACCGGATCGGGCTGGCGCTTTTTTTTGCACAGCGATCCGACTTGGATCCTATTGTTTACAGACGGAGGAGGCTTAATGCCTGCGACTCACTCTCCCACTCCTGCGCGGTCCTGGATAGTTCGCCTGGCACGCGTGTGCTGGGAACGTAAGAAACTTAGCATCATCGTAGTGGTAGCGTCGGTCTCGACCATTCTGCTGGCCGCGCTGACGCCGTTGCTGACAAGGCAAGCGGTGAACGACGCGCTGGCGGGCAATCCGACTCGTCTGCCGTGGCTGGCCTGCGGGCTATTGCTGATTGCCTTTTTTGATTTCATCGGTAACTACGTGCGCCGCGGTTATGCCGGGGAGCTCTCGCTCTGGGTGCAGCACACCCTGCGAGGACGGGCATTCGACAGTATTCAAAAACTTGACGGCGCAGGCCAGGACGCACTGCGCACCGGGCAGGTGATTTCACGGACCAACAGCGATCTGCAGCAGGTGCATACCCTGCTACAGATGTGCCCGGTGCCGCTGGCGGTGTTCACTTATTACATTGCCGGCATTGCCGTGATGCTGTGGATGTCACCCGCCATGACGCTCATCGTCGTGTGCGTACTGGCATGCCTGGCTATCACTGCGCTGCGCGCGCGTCGCCGGGTCTTTGCGCAAACCGGGCTGGCCTCGGACCGACTGGCAAATCTCACCGAACATATGCGCGAGGTGCTGGCGCAGATCTCAGTGGTAAAATCCTGCGTGGCGGAGCTGCGTGAAACGCGCTGGCTGGATCGCCAGTCGCGGCAGATGGTGCGGGTACGCATCGGCGCGGCCATCTCGCAGGCGATGCCAGGTGCCACCATGCTGGCGCTACCGGTGCTCGGGCAAATCGTCCTGCTGTGCTACGGCGGCTGGTCGGTTATGCACGGGCGCATCGATCTCGGCACCTTCGTGGCGTTTGCCAGCTTCCTCGCGATGCTGACCGGGCCAACCCGTGTACTGGCATCGTTTCTGGTTATCGCCCAGCGCACCCAGGCGTCCGTGGAGCGCGTGTTTGCTCTGATCGACACCCGTTCGCAGATGGAAGACGGGACGGAGGCGGTTAACGGTCAGGTTATCGGGCTGCAACTGGAGAATATGAGCTTCGAGTACCGTGGCGGCAGACGCATCCTCAGCGATGTCTCCTTTTCCCTGCACGCCGGTGAAACGGTGGCGGTAGTGGGCGCATCGGGTTCCGGGAAATCCACGCTGCTGATGCTGCTGGCGCGTTTTTACGATCCCAGCGCCGGAGAGATATGGCTCAACACCAGCGCAGGCCGACAGAACCTCCGCGATCTCAGGCTGGAGGCGCTTCGTCGTCGGGTAGGCGTTGTGTTTGAGGATGCTTTTCTGTTTGCCGGTACGGTGGCGGAAAATATCGCCTACGGGCACCCTCAGGCAACGGCGGACGACATTCGCCTCGCGGCGAGGGCAGCAGGAGCCAGCGATTTTATCAACGCCCTGCCGAAAGGCTTCGATACCCAATTAACCGAACGCGGTACGAATCTTTCCGGCGGACAGAGGCAGCGAATCGCGCTGGCGCGGGCGCTCATTACCGCGCCGGAAGTGTTGATCCTCGATGACACCACCTCTGCGGTCGATGCCGGTACTGAAGCGGAGATCAACACCGCGCTGAGTCGCTATGCTGACGAAAAGCATATGCTGCTGGTGATTGCCCGACGCCGTTCGACGCTTCAGTTAGCCAGCCGGATTGTGGTGCTGGATAAGGGCCGGGTGGTGGACACCGGAACCCAGGCAGAACTTGAAGCGCGCTGTCCGGCGTTCCGCGCGCTGATGACCGGCGACGGCGATTTCCTCGCGCCTTCCCACAGTGGGCCTAACGGATTGTGGCCGACCGTACCAGCGGCACAAGACGATGCGGCGCAGACGGGGGATAAAGGCTTTGTCGCCCGTATGACGCGCGTGCCGGAAAATGCAGTACAGCAGGCGCTGGCCGGTAAAGGCCGCAAAGTTACGTCGCTGCTGAAGCCCGTGGCGTGGATGTTCGTCATCGCCGCCCTGCTGATCGCCCTCGATTCGGCGGCAGGCGTCGGGGTACTGATACTGCTGCAGCGCGGCATTGACTCCGGCGTTGCCACAGGCGATATGTCGACTATCGGCCTCTGTGCCCTATTCGCCCTGTGCCTGGTGGCCGTGAGCTGGTGCTGTTATTCACTACAGACTGTCTTCGCCGCCAGAGCGGCAGAGTCAGTCCAGCATACGGTGCGCTTGCGCAGCTTCGGCCATATGCTGCGTCTTGGTCTCCCCTGGCATGAAAAGCATGTCGATTCACGTCTGACCCGCATGACCGTAGATGTGGACTCTCTCGCCCGCTTTCTGCAAAACGGCCTTGCCGGTGCAGCCACCAGCCTGGTGACAATGTTCGCCATCGCCGCCGCCATGTTCTGGCTCGACCCGCTCCTGGCGCTGACGGCATTAAGCGCGGTGCCAGTGGTCGCACTGGCAACCTGGATTTATCGCCGCCTCAGCTCCCCTGCTTATGCGCAGGCGCGGCTGGAAATAGGCAAAGTCAACAGCACCCTGCAGGAGAAAGTCTCCGGCTTGCGCGTTGTGCAATCGCATGGCCAGCAGGAACAGGAAGCCGCCCGGCTGCGCGCGTTATCGGATCGGTTCCGTGCGACCCGCGTACGTGCGCAAAAATACCTTGCCGTCTATTTCCCGTTCCTGACCTTCTGCACCGAGGCCTCCTATGCCGCCGTTCTTCTGGTGGGTGCATCGCGGGTCGCCGAAGGCGAAATGACCGCCGGGGTGCTGGCGGCTTTCTTCCTGCTGCTGGGGCAATTCTATGGGCCAGTGCAGCAGTTATCAGGAATTGTCGACGCCTGGCAGCAGGCGACGGCCAGCGGCAAACATATCAATGAACTGCTGGCGACCGAAGGCACAGAGAACATCGAGCCCTCTTCCGCACCGCCCGCCACCGGCGCGCTGCATCTTAATGAGCTCACGTTCAGTTATCCCGACAGTCCTCAACCCGCGCTGAACAAACTTACCCTGACAATCCCTGAGGGAAGGGTCGTCGCGGTCGTTGGTCGCAGCGGTGCGGGTAAGTCAACGCTGATTAAGCTGATCGCCGGATTGTATTCCCCCACCCACGGCAGGATCAGCATTGGCGATCGGATAATTGATGATGCCTCGCTTGCCGATTACCGTCGCCAGATTGGGCTGGTCGATCAGGATGTGGCGTTGTTTAGTGGTGATATCGCGGAAAACATTCGTTATTCACGGCCATCCAGTACCAATGACGACATTGAGATTGCCTCTCAACAGGCAGGGCTGTATGAGACGGTGCGCAATCTGCCGCAGGGATTCCGCACACCGGTGAATAACGGCGGTGCCGATCTGTCCGCAGGTCAGCGCCAGCTGATTGCGCTGGCCCGCGCACAACTGGCGAATGCTCACATCCTGCTGCTCGATGAAGCCACGTCACGCCTGGATCGCACATCCGAAGAGCGATTGATGTCATCGTTAACAGACGTCGCGCACGCCGGGAAGCACCTGGCGCTGATTGTGGCGCACCGTCTGACCACCGCGCAGCGCTGCGATCTGATTGCCGTTATCGATAAGGGGCAGCTTGCGGAATACGGCACCCACGAACAGCTGTTAGCGGCCGGCGGCCTCTACACCCGCTTGTGGCATGACAGCGTCGGCAGCTCTGTTCCCCATCGCCAGCACGACATCACGGGGGAAATCGTGGAAGAGTAATTGCGCACGTAAGACATTACAAAACACGCGCTAAAGCGGCTGTTCCCGGAATAGCCGCTTTAGCTATTTATACTGACACCCTTCATATTCAAAGAGAGTGAATGCTGAACATGCAACAACATCCCTCTGCTATCGCCAGGCTGCGCAGCCAGCTGGCAGCAGGCCACATTGCTAACCTTTCTGACTTCTGGCGAGACGCTGAGTCGCTAAATGTACCGCTGGTGACGCCAGTCGACGGAGCGAAAGACGAGCGTGATGTGACATTTATGTGGCGCGCCAGGCACCCTCTACAGGGCGTTTATCTGCGTCTGAATCGGGTGACGGATAAAGAGCACGTGGCGAAAGGGATGATGACCGCCCTTCCCGCGACGGATATCTGGACTCTGACACTGCGTTTACCCGCAAGCTACTGCGGCTCCTATTCGCTGGTGGAAATCCCCCCCGGCACCCCGGCCGAGACGATTGCACAGTCCGGAGGCCGCTTTGCTACCCTCGTCGGGCACGCCGATCCGCTAAACAAAACGCCGGGGATCAACGTTCGGGGAAGCACACAGGAGTCGGTGCTGGCGCTTGATAAAGCCCCCGCCCAGTCCGAATGGCGCGGCGGGTCACCCAGCGGGCAATTGCTTACCTCGGCGCGCACTCTCGCCGGGGAATCGCGCCGGGTTCGGCTCTATCTGCCGGACGTTGATGTTTCGCAGCCCCTCGGCCTGGTGGTGCTGCCCGATGGTGAAACCTGGTTCGATCACCTTGGCGTATGCGCGGCAATTGACGCCGCCATAAACAACGGACGCATCGTGCCTGTGGCTGTACTTGGCATCGACAATATCGATGAACACGAGCGAACTGCGATACTCGGCGGGCGCAGCGAGCTGATAAAGGATATCGCCGACCAGTTGTTGCCGACGATCCGCGCCGAACACCCGCAGCGGCGGTGGGCAGACCGTTCGCGCACCGTGCTGGCCGGACAGAGCCTCGGCGGGGTCAGCGCGCTCATGGCCGCTCGTTACGCACCGGAAACGTTCGGGCTGGCGCTCAGCCACTCCCCTTCGATGTGGTGGACGCCAGAGGGTGCCAGCCGGCCAAACGTGTTCAGCGAAACCGATACGTCATGGGTGAGCGAACATCTGCTTTCTGCCCCGCCGCAGGGCGTGCGCATCCGCCTGTGCGTGGGATCGCTGGAAGGTTCGACGGTACCCCACGTTCAGCGGCTGCATCAGCAGTTGCTTACCGCTGGCGTCGACAGCCATTGCGCAATGTATACCGGGGGTCACGATTACGCATGGTGGCGCGGCGCACTGATTGACGGGCTTGGTTTACTCCAGGGTTGACTTGACCCGCGAACACTTTCAGGCAACTGTACAGGCTTCCTGAATAAAGAAAATGTCACCTGCGGAAAAGGAATAAACATCAGATGTATGCCCGCGAGTATCGCCCAACACGCTCACGCAAGGCGCTTGTCACTCTTCTTTCTGGTCTCACCCTTATCGGGAGTGCGCACGCTTTCGCAAAGCCGGATATGCAGCCACTGGGGCCGAATATCGCCGATAAAGGCTCTGCGTTTTACCATTTCAGCGTCAACTCGTTCGACTCCGCCGATGGCAGCCGCCATTATCGGGTATGGACGGCCGTGCCAAATAAAGCCGCACCGGCGTCGGGCTACCCGATTTTATATATGCTCGACGGCAACGCAGTTATGGACCGCCTGAACGACGACCTGCTCAAACAGCTGGCAGAAAAATCACCGCCGGTGATTGTGGCTGTCGGGTATCAGACCAACCTCCCCTTCGATCTCAACGGCAGGGCCTACGACTATACGCCAGCAGCAGAAACCGGCAAAACGGATACCCGCAACGGGCGTTTTAACCATAAGAGTGGGGGTAGCAACGACTTCCGCCAGTTACTGGAAACGCGTATAGCGCCAAAGGTGGAACAGGGATTGAATATCGATCGGCAGCGTCGCGGCCTGTGGGGGCACTCCTACGGCGGCCTGTTCGTGCTGGATGCATGGCTGTCTTCCCCTTATTTCCGGACGTATTACAGCGCCAGCCCGTCGTTGGGCAGAGGCCATGATGCGCTACTGAGCCGCATCACGGCGGTTGAGCCGTCGCAATACTGCGCCAGGCGCCTGATGATAATGGAAGGTTCGGCGACACCGGGCGATAACCGGGAAACGCATGCTGCCGGAGTGCTGACGAAAATTCATGCCACCCTCGCCACGCTGGAAGATAAAGGCGTCAATGCCGCCTTTTGGGATTTCCCAAACCTGGGACACGGGCCGATGTTCAACGCCTCCTTCCGCGGAGCGCTGTTAGATATCAGTGGTGAAAACGCAGGTAACACAGCAGGCTGTCATTCATTAAGCCGCTAAACACTGCCCGCCTTGACGCGGGCAGTACACCTGTAACACTACGATCAAAATGACGCGGTAACACCGGCATAATAAGCCCGGCCAGGCTCGTTATAGGTATTCGCCCCTTCGGAAGATCGGTAAATCTGTTTATCTAAGATATTGCTGACACCAACGTTAAGACGCAGATTTTTATTAATATCGTAATTGAAGTTCGTCCCCACCAGCGAATAAGCGCCCAGCTCTTTACCTGACAGACCGCCAGTATCTTCACTACGAGTTTCCGAATGAGTACGCGGTTTTTGTCTGCCGTATAACGTCCAGTTGACGCTGGCAGAGAACGCCTGGGTGATGGTCCAGTCAAGCGAGTTATTAATGGTGTATTTCGGGATGATCGACAGCGGATTACCGGTGTCTTTTTGCTCCGAGGTGATCATCCAGGTGGCATTGGTATTCCAGTTCAGACGATCTTTCACCAGCGGGAACGCCATGCTGGCTTCGATACCGTCCACCAGCGCTTTCCCGCCGTTCTGCCACTGGAGAATATATGCGCCGGAAGCGGTTTGCCCGATAACATTATCGCCGGCCACGATCTTATTCTGGTAGTCATTGCGGAAGTAGGTCACGCTGGCATGGTAATCTTCCCAGGCGAACTCCAGCCCAATTTCTTTATTGATGCTAATTTCCGGATCGAGATCTTTATTACCGATCAGGTAGCAGCCGCCCGATGTAATATCTTTTGGACAACCGTTGCCTTTCGAGTAGAGCAGATAACCTTCGCTGGATTGATACAGGTTTGGTGCTTTAAAGGTTCGGGCAATCCCCGCTTTGACTTTGAAGTAATCGCCCAATTCCTGCGAGAGGTTCAGGCTGGGGCTGAAGTTACCGCCGGACTCGTTGAGATAATCAAAGCGCAGGCCGGGAATGATATTCGTGCCGGGAACCGGCTCAATATTATCTTCAATATACAGCGCACTGATTTGGGAATGGTTTTTACTGCTGCGATCCGCAGCCGAGCCAGAAATGCCGCCGATATCACTGTCATCCACGGTCAGGCTGGTAGAGGAAGGATCGTCGAGCTCATCGCGGCTCCACTCCGCACCCACGGTCAGCGTTTGATCGACCAGCGCATTCAGCGGAATATTAAGCTCGCCGCTGGTTCGCCAGGAGCTCAGGCGATTGGTCGTGAACTTTTCATCCGCCGAAATACGCCCTTCACCGCCGCCGGATAATCCTTCATTCATGCGGGTGTTATTGGTTTTCTCGTAATAGACACCAAAACGGCTTTGACCCCAGTCCCAGATACCATTATGTGTAACGCCATAATTCTGCCGGTACAGGCGGTTCGTCTCTTCGCCGGATTTCGCCAGGCTTTCAGTGACGGCACTGGAAGAACTGTTTTGCGTATCGCCCGCATAGATATTCCCCTGGCGGCTATATCCGGCTTCGAAATCGATAATTTGCTGCGGATTTAATTTCCACGAGACAACGCCGTTAATATCTTTGTTGCGCACCCCTTCATGCCCGGCCGCGTTTTTCGTACCGGCCGAGGAGTTAATATCCCAGCTGTCGGCATCGGTTTTATTCAGGTTTCCGTACAGGCGCATGGTCAGCGCATCGCCAGCCAGCGGCCCGCTAAGGCTGAAGTTGGCGCGACGCGTAGCGCCTTCGTCGCTGCTTTCCGGCTGGTTGGTGTATAACGACAGCGAACCGTGCCAGTCGTTGGTAGGGCGTTTGGTAATGATGTTCACCACCCCGCCCGCTGCGCCCGAACCGTAGCGTGCCGCCGCAGGGCCGCGGATCACTTCAATACGCTCAACCTGTTCCGGTGGCACCCAGTTGGTGTCGCCGCGGGTATCACGCTCTCCACGCCAGCTATAACGCACGGCGTTGCGCGACGTCACCGGCACACCATCAATTAAAATTAAGGTGTTCTCCGGCCCCATGCCGCGAATGTCGATCTGGCGGTTATTACCACGTGTACCCGAGGCGCTGTTGCCGGTCAGATTTACACCGGGCATTTTGCGAATAATATCGGAGAGATCGTTGACCGGAGGGTTCTTTTTAATATCTTCGCTGGTAATAATCGACACGCCCGGCTGCTGTTTGAGTACCTGCTCAGCGGTGGCTTCCACCACCAGGGTCTCGTCGTTATCATCGGAGGATTTTGCCAGTGATACCTGACTGTTCAACCCTGCCAGGAGCGCAGTGAGCGGCCAGAAGATCTTGATAATTCTCATACCCATTCCCTAATACATGCCTAACGTAAAAGTGATCGATCGTTAAGCTCACATCCTTGCCAGATATTTTAAACTGCCATTATTTTTATAATAAGAATGATAATTAATATCATTTGGAGAGGATTAAGGCAATCCTTAATACACGGATGCGCGCATTAATGAAACGCACGCATTGGCCCGGAGTGATTCTTCCCGGGTACCGCCCTGTGCGTTCGTAAAGCTGGCATACTGAAACAGCGGAAGAAGAGAACAGCCCATTGGTATTTCGTGTAGTGACATAACGTTAATATGTCATTACAAGGGAACGCAGCCCCGGTAAGCGCAAGCGCCACCGGGGAAAGAAAGGTTATTGTTGCGCTAACTGATTGCGACGGTACTCGCCCTGGCGCTCCAGCATCCAGCCAGGATACTCGCGCGGCAGCGCGCTGACCGCATCCAGCTGTTTCAGCTCATCATCGCTCAGCTGAATGCCGGTTGCGGCAATGTTGTCATCCAACTGATCGACCCGTTTCGCCCCGATGATGACGCTGGTCACCGCCTTCTGGTGCAGCAGCCACGCCAGCGCGATTTGCGCCACGGAAACGCCTTTACTTTCGGCGATGGTACGCATCACGTCCACGCAGTCGAAGGCGCGATCTTTATTCACCGGCGGGAAGTCGAACGCCAGGCGACGACTACCGGCCGCGCTCTGCCCGTCGCGATCGTATTTTCCGCTCAGCAGACCACCCGCCAGCGGGCTCCATACCATCAACCCGACGCCTTCGCTCTGCATCATCGGCACCAGTTCGCGCTCAAGGTCGCGCCCGGCGATGGTGTAGTACGCCTGCAATGAGGCAAAACGCGCCAGCCCCAGACGCTCAGAGATGCCGAGCGCTTTGGCAATCTGCCATGCCGCCCAGTTCGAGACGCCGATATAGCGTACGTGACCGTGCTGCACAAGATTATCCAGCGCGTAAAGCGTCTCCTCGATGGGGGTCGCGGGGTCGAAACCGTGCAGCTGATAGAGATCGATATGATCCAGCTGCAAGCGACGCAGGCTCTCCTTCACGCCGCTGATGATGTGATAGCGCGAGCTACCGCGCGAGTTCACCCCCGCTGTGCCGGTTTCACCGAACACCTTGGTGGCAACGACCACGTTTTCGCGCGGAATTTTCAGGTTCTTCAGCGCCTGCCCGGTGATCTCCTCTGAACGCCCTTCCGAGTAGACATCTGCCGTGTCGATAAAATTGATCCCGGCGTCCAGCGCGCGGCCCACCAGCTGCTCGGCGTCGCTTTGCTGAAGCTGACCAATTTTGCCCCACATGCCGCCTTCACCGCCGAAGGTCATGGTGCCGAGGCAGAGTTCAGAAACAAACAGTCCGGTATTGCCCAGTTTTTGATAACGCATAACGCTTTCCTCGCATGTCGATTGGGTGTCTGTTAGTTATACCCGCCCCCCAGCCATCGCGAATGTGGCGTTCCTGTCCGTTTCTTGCCCAATCCTCTGAATCTATCCGCGCGGGGCGTCGCCAAAGACGCTGTAGTCTGGCAGCCGCACCTGCTGATACGGCTCCCAGCCGCCGCCGAGGGCTTTGTAGAGCGCCACCAGGTCAAGCGCGCTCTGCACCTGCGCCTGCGCCCGCTGCTGTTCGGCCTGAGCGAGCTGACGCTGGGCGTCCAGCACGTCAATAAAGCTGGCGATCCCCTGCCGATAGCTGTCGCTGGCGAGATCAAAGGCGTTTTGCAGCGCGTCGATGGTTTTCGCCAGGCCCGCTTTACGCTGCTGGTCGGTGCGATAGCTCACCAGCGCGTTTTCAACGTCGCCGAGCGCCGTCAGTACCGTCTGGCGATAGTCAAGCACTGCCGCCCCCTGCTGCGCGCGCGCCACCTTGACGCTGGAGACCAGCCGACCGCCCTGGAAAATCGGTATGGAAACCTGCGGGCCAAAGCTGTAGAAGTGGCTGCTCCAGTCGGTCAGCCAGTTAGATTCACTGTTGCGCAGGCCAAACTGTCCGGAGAGGGTAAAGCTCGGGAACAGTTCTGCCACCGAGACGCCAATCTGCGCCGTGGCGGCATGGAGATTCGCCTCGGCTTCGCGCACGTCCGGGCGACGGCGGGCCAGCGTCGACGGAATACCGGTCTGCACAATATCTGGCAGGGCAGGCATCGGCTGCACGGATTGCAGTTCGGCATCCAGCGCGCCCGGCGGTTTGCCGAGCAGGATCGCCAGCCCGTTCATCGCCTGGCGTTCCTGCGCCTGATACTGCGGCAGCTGCGCTTCAAGATTGCCCAGCTGCGCCCGGGCGTTCTCCACGTCCATCTGCGGCGACAGCCCGCCCCGCTGGCGGCTTTCGGTCAGATCCAGCGTCTGCTGTGCGCTTTCAATTTGCGTATTAAGCGTGGCAATGATGCTCTGCGCCCCACGCAGCTGTAGCCACGCCCGCGCCACTTCGGCTTCCAGCGAGACCAGCGCATCGTTACGCTGCTCAATCGCCGCCCGCTGCTGCGCCTCAGCCGCTTCTACCTGACGGCGCACCTTGCCCCACAGGTCGATTTCCCACTGGGCGTCGAAGCTGCCCTGATAGAGGTTTATCGGCTGCGTCAGCGGGCCTAACGCGCCCCGCAGTTCAGGATCGACATTATTCAACTGGTCATACACGCCGTGGGATTTCAGCTCCCCTTCCAGCCCAAGCTGCTGGCGCGTCGCCTGCACATTGCCATTCACCGACGGGAAAAACGCCCCGCCGGCCTGGTTAATCTGTTCGCGCGCGCCAGCAATGCGTAATACCGTTTGCTGTAGCGTCAGATTCCCGGCGATGGCGCGTTCAATCAGGCTGTCGAGCTGCGGCGAGCCGAAGGTTTTCCACCAGCGCGGGTTAGTGGCCGCGGAGGAAGTTTGCGATTTCACCGCGCTGTCGCCCTTATCGTTCCAGTGCGTGGTGGCGGGCGGTGCTGGCTGTTGGTAGTCCGGCCCGACGGCGCAGCCCACCAGCAGCATCATTATCATCAGGGGGTGTAAACGTCTGTGTATCATCAGTGTGCTCCTGCACTCCCCTCGCTCTTAACCGGCGAGAGCAACAAACAAAACGGAATCAGTAATAGGGCCACCGCGCTCAGAATGGTGAAGACGTCGATGTAGGCCAGAAAGCGCGACTGCTCGATCATCGTCTGGTACATCCGCCCGGTGGCAATGCCGGTCGGATCGCCCACCTGAGTGGTGAAGTTCTGGATCGCCTGGGCGCTTTCGCGAATCGCCAGCTGGAACTGCTCGTTAAACGGCGAAGCGTGGTAAGCCAGATGCGCGCTGTGCGCCTGCGAGCGCTCGGTGATCGCCGCCGTCGAGAGCGAAATCCCAATCGAGCCGGCCACGTTGCGGAACATGGTAAACAGCGCCGCCGCGTCGGCGTTAAGCCGCCTCGGGATCGAGATAAAGGCGATGGTGGTCAGCGGCACAAACAGGAACCCCAGTCCAATCGACTGCGCGCTGCGGAACAGCACCAGCGTTTCGAAGTCGATATCCGGCGTCAGCGTGCGGGACCAGAAGAACGACACCGCCAGGCAGGTAAAGCCGAAGGCGATGATCCAGCGCGTCTGCACCACCGGCATCAGCTTCAGCACCAGCGGGATGGTCAGCACAATCAGCACCGCGCCGGGCGAGAGCACCAGCCCGGACCAGGTGGCGGTATAGCCCAAATCCTGCTGCGCCAGCTGCGGAATAACCACCGAACTGCCGTACAGGATCATCGCCATCCCCGCCATCAGCAGGCTGGAGATCGCAAAGTTGCGGTCCTTCATACAGTGCAGATCCACCACCGGCTTTCTGGCATACATCAGCCAGTAGATCGCGCCGATAATGCCGACCAGCGTCAGTACTGCGAAGGTGCGGATAAAGTTCGAATAGAACCAGTCATCATCTTCGCCCCGGTCGAGCATCACCTGCAAACAGCCAAGACCGAGGGCGATCAGGCCGATCCCCGTCCAGTCGACGGTGAGCTTCTCTTCCGACTTTTTCTCCCACGGCGGATCTTCCAGCAGCTGATAGATAGCCAGCACCGTCACAATCCCTACCGGGATATTGATAAAGAACACCCAGCGCCAGGAGTAGTTATCGGTGATCCATCCCCCCAGCGTGGGACCGAGTACCGGCGCGACGATAATGGCAATGGATGAAAGGCCAAAGGCTTTGCCCCTGTCCTCCGGCTTGAAGTAGTCGAGTAGCACCGACTGCTGGGTAGGCTGCAATCCGCCGCCAAAGAACCCCTGCATCACGCGGAACAGGATGATTTGCCATAGCTCGGTGGCGATGCCACACAGGAACGAGCAGATGGTGAACATCACAATGCAGATCAGGAAGAACTGCTTGCGACCAAACAGGCGGCTCAGAAAGGCCGAAATCGGCAGCACGATGCCGTTCGCCACCAGGTAGCTGGTGAGCACCCAGGTGGATTCGTCATAGCTGGCCGAGAGCGACCCCGCGACGTGGGGCAACGCCACGTTGACGATGGTGGTGTCCAGAATTTCCATAAACACCGCCAGGGTGACCACAATCGCCACCGCCCACGGGTTACTGGCGGGCTTCCAGTTATCGTGGCTGTGATCCGTCATTCCACGGTGACCTTCGGTTCAACCGACAGCCCCAGCGGCAGCGGCTTGTTTGGATCCAGCCCTTTATCAATGACGATTTTCACCGGCACGCGCTGAACGATCTTCACAAAGTTACCGGTGGCGTTTTCCGACGGGAAGGCGGAGAAGCGCGAGCCGCTGCCCTGCTGGATGCTGTCGATATGGCCTTCCAGCTCCATATCCGGCCAGGCATCGACGGACACGGTCACTTTGTCGCCCGGCTTCATGCGCTCAAGCTGCGACTCCTTGAAGTTCGCCACCACCCACACGTTCGGGGAAACCAACGAGAACAGCGCCGTACCTGCCTGCACCAGCGTACCGGGCTGGACGTTGCGTTTGGTGACAAAACCGTCGAACGGGGCGCGGACTTCGGTGTAAGAGAGGTTCAGGTTGGCGGTTTCCAGCTGCGCTCTGGCCTGATCGACCTGCCGTTCGCGGGCTTCGACGTTGGTCTCCTGCTGGCGGATTTGCAGCTGAACCTGCTCCGCCACTTCCAGCTGCGCCTGCGCGCTGGCCAGACCCGCCTGGGCACTCCGCAGTTGAGCGTTCGCGGCATCGATACTTTGTTGCGTGGTCGCGCGCGGGTCAACGCCGCGCTGACGGCGGTACTCCGCCTGCGCGTTGGCCATATCCGCCTGGGCTTTCAGTACCTGGGCTTTGGCTTCATCGCGCTGGGCGGGATATTGCACCTTCGAGAGCGCCAGCTGCGCCTGCGCCTGGTGCAACTGCGCAACCGCCAGCCCAAGCTGGGCCTGGGCCTGATCGCGCTGGGCGGTGGTATCACGCGGATCGATCACCACCAGCACATCCCCTTTCTTCACGCGCTGGTTATCCCGCACGCGAAGTTCGGTGACGTAGCCTGCCGTTTTTGGGGCAATGGTCACTACGTCGCCGTCGGTGAAGGCGTCGTCGGTGGTCTCTTCGTTACGGGTTAAAAACCACCAGACCAGCGCCACAATCACCATCACGATGACCACGATGCCAAGGATAATTAACGGTTTTTTCCCCGGGCGCTTGCGCTCGTTATTGTTTTGATCCTGCTCGTCAGCAGGTGGGTTTTGATCTTCTGCCATAGTTCAGCAACGGTCCTGTCAGTGAGCGGCATCACACTATGCCGTTCACTAAAGCTAGGACGTTGCTATACATTTGCCAGGAAAAACTGACAAATTGCGCACTATATGAGAAGGAATAGTCCGAAACCGACCGCCGCTGACCAGAGCAGCATCGGGATTGACCATAAATGGAAGCGCCACCAGATGCGGCGATCGTTGGCCATCCGCAGGGCGATGAGGTTAGCCAGCGAGCCAGGCAGCAGCCCAAAGCCGCCGACGTTGACCGCCCACGCCAGCAGTACCGTTGGGGGAACATAGTTAAGCAGCAAAATGGTGGACGGCACGTTACTGATCACCTGCGAGAGACCAATCGCCGTCAGCCATAATCCCGGCTGCGACAGACCGCTGACGCTATGGAGAACGTTCTGCAATACCGGAAGCTGGATCAGGAGATGGACGTCAATAAACATCGCCATAAACACCAGCAGCAGCGTCCAGTCAACGCTCACCAGCACCCGCCGGGCGAGGAACAGGAAGCCGCACGCCACCAGCAGCGCGCCCGCCAGCGCCTGGTTTAACTCCAGAGCGATAAGGAAAACGATATACAGCCCCAGGCAGCTCCAGACGAGACGCGGCTGCCACTGGGGGCCGGTTGTACCGCTGTGGTACTGCAACGATTTATTCGGGAAAGCAAACCAGCCCACCGCCAGCAGCGACGCCACGATCGCCAGCGCCAGCGGCGCCATCTGCCCGGTAAACGCGGTAAACGACAGGCCGGAGCGTCCCCACAGCAGAATGTTCTGCGGGTTACCGATAGGCGTGAGCAGCGAGCCCGCATTGACGGCCAGCGCTTCAAAGATAATCAGACGGGTAACCGGTATTTCACACAGCTTACGCAGCGTGAGCGTAAGCGGCACCACGATAAAAAGCGCCACGTCATTAGTGAGAAACGTCGACAACAGCGCCGCCGAAAAGACCATGAACAGGGCCAGTTTGCGCTCGGTGGCGAAGCGGCGCACCATTTTGCGCCCCAGCACGTCAAAATAGCCGCTCAGCTCCACGCCTTTGGTGAGCATCATCAAACCGCTCAGAGTAATAATGGTGCGCCAGTCTATGGCCGCCGGCCAGGTGTGCGGCGTGAAGGGCACAAAGACGCTGAGCCCAACGCCAGTGATCAGTAAAAGATGGAAAAAGCGATCGCGTTTCAGGGCCTGCAAGCCGGGGATGTTCATTCAGCGGAGGGACCGTATTTGAGCGTAAACTCGCAGAACTTCAACAGCGTCTCTTCACTGACGTGGTGTTCCATACCTTCGGCATCCCGACGGGCAATTTCCGGGCTGACGCCCAGCACCAGTAAAAAATTCTCGACGATCTGGTGTCGCTCGCGGCTCTCCTGCGCCAGCTTCTCGCCCTCAGCGGTGAGAAACACCCCGCGCCAGGGGATCATTTCGATCAGCCCGACCGACGCCAGACGTTTTAACATTTTGGCAACGGTTGGCTGCGACACCCCCAGGCGTGCGGCCATATCCACCTGGCGCGCTTCTCCAACCTCACGGATCAGATCAGAGATCAGTTCGACATAATCATCAATCAGCTCCCGGCGGTGCGCCTCACGCACCTGGCGGAAGCCTTCCACATGCTCTTCAACGTTCACCAGTTGCGTCGTTTTTTTTGTTGTTGGCTTACCTGCGCGACGGTTCATTGTGCTTCCTCAATGGGGTTGACGCTTCCAGCGCCCTGTAACGGAGCGCACATTGTAAACCATAGCTCTACAAGCACAAAAAATTAACGAATTAGCCATAGCTATACAATATAGCCTGTGCTATATCTGTATGTAATGCAGTCACCCTTCACGGATCGAAGGGATCATGAATCAGGAGGTCTTATGAATGAATTCAAGAGGTGTATGAACGTGTTTACCCACTCTCCTTTTAAAGTGCGCCTGATGCTGTTGAACATGCTGTGCGATATGTTTAACGCCAAACCGCAGCAGGACGACAATTCTTCCCACTAAGCGGCGTCGCGGTACGCCGCTTCATTTTCCCGTCACACTTACGTTGTAAACTGGCCTGTTCCCGATTATTTTTGCGGATTTGCAGCCCCCTTCGCAAAACATCTGTTTAGCAACTGTTGACCTTAATTCACGCTCGCACTATCTTCTTGCAGCCCTGCACAATTTGCGGCTCGCTGAAGCGGACCTCTCATTCCCTTTCCACGCACTGTCCGGCAGGCTTTGACCCTTGACGCCAGGGTGAGCACATGGCGTTTTCGTGATAGTGATCTATGAACGTAACCCTGATTGATACACTTGTTACCCGCAGCCGGGCCTTAAGCCCGTGGACGGGATTCTATTTTTTGCAATCGCTGTTGATTAACTTTGCTCTTGGCTACCCCTTTAGCCTGCTTTATGCCGTCGGATTCACCTGTATTCTTCACCTGCTCTGGCGAAGCGCACCGCGCGTGCAGAAAGTGCTTATCGGGATCTGTTCTCTGATTGCTGCCGCCTATTTCCCGTTTGGCCAGGCCTATGGCGCGCCGAACTTTAATACTCTGCTGGCGCTCCACTCCACCAATATGGAAGAGTCCACAGAGATCCTGACGATCTTTCCTTGGTACAACTACGTGGTTGGCCTTTTCATTTTTGCCCTCGGCGTGATTGCGGTTCGCCGTAAGCCCGTCGGGAAAAAAGCATGGGGTAAAATTGAAAGCCTGTGCCTGGCCTTTAGCGTGGTGACGTTTTTTGTTGCACCGGTACAAAATCTGGCCTGGGGCGGCGTGTTTAAGCTTAAAGATACCGGGTATCCGGTGTTTCGCTTCGTCAAAGACGTGGTGGTGAATAACGAGGAAGTGCTCGACGAGCAGGCGCGTATGGCCGAGCTTTCCACCATGAAAGATACCTGGAACGTGCTGGCGGTGAAACCGAAGTATCACACTTACGTGGTGGTGATCGGGGAAAGCGCGCGTCGCGATGCGCTCGGCGCGTTTGGCGGTCACTGGGATAACACGCCGTTTGCCAGCGCCGTTAACGGTACGCTGTTTACCGACTACGTGTCGGCCAGCGGCTCGACGCAGAAATCACTCGGTCTGACGCTCAACCGCGTGGTGGATGGAAAACCGCAGTTTCAGGATAATTTTGTCACCCTGGCCAACCGGGCAGGTTTTCAGACATGGTGGTTCTCTAACCAGGGACAGATCGGCGAGTATGATACCGCCATCGCCAGCATCGCGAAGCGTGCCGACGAGGTACAGTTCCTGAAAAGCGGTGATTTCGAAGCCGATAAAAACACAAAAGATGAAGCGTTGCTAAAAATGACGGCGCAGGTCTTTGCTACTCAGCGCACCCAGCCGCAGCTGATTGTCCTGCACCTGATGGGGTCACACCCGCAGGCATGCGATCGTACCGGGGGAAAATATGCGGAGTTTGTGCAATCCAAAGAGACCTCGTGTTATCTCTACACCATGACGCAAACCGACGATCTGCTCAGCAAGCTGTACGCACAGCTGCGCAACAGCGGCGACAGCTTCTCGATGGTCTATTTCTCTGACCACGGTCTGGCATTTAAGGAGCGCGGTAAACAGGTGCAGTATCTGGCACACGATGACAAGTTCCAGCAAAACTTCCAGGTACCGTTTATGGTGCTGTCGAGTGATGACAAAACGCATCGCATCATCAAAGCGCGCCGTTCCGCGAACGATTTCCTGAAATTCTTCTCACAATGGACGGGGATTAAGGCGAAAGAGATAAAAAATGATTACCCGTTTATCTCCGGGAAGAAGGGCCCGCCAGTTTACATTACCAACTTTAAGTTACAGAAAGTCGACTATAACCATCTTGGGACGGATATTTTCGATATTAAGAGTAAGTAATTTCTGCCGTTTCGTGCGGGCTGATGCCCTCACCGGCCCTCTCCCACGAGTAGAGGGTACAAACAAAAAAAATCCGCCACATTGGGCGGATTTTTTACTGGCTCACCGAAGTGATTAGAAGCGGTAACCTACGCCCGCGATCCAGGTGCCAACGTCAACGTTGCGGATACGGCTCTGCTCATAGGAGAAGTCCAGAGCAACGTTTTCGATTGGGTTGAACTGCATACCTGCGCCATAGGAGAAACCATAGTCGCTGTTGCTTGCAGTACGGTTCAGACCCTGGTTTTCGGTCTGCTGGAATTTACCGTAGCCAACACCTACAACACCGTAGATGCTTGCCCAGTCATTCAGGCGGTAAGCAGGACCCGCGGTGATGCCGTAGTACTGACCTTTATTGTAAGAGCCATTTTCAGTACGATCTTTCTCGGTGTAAGTGAAAGAACCGATCACACCCAGCGGGTTGTTGTCTTGCTCGTAACGGTACTTCAGGTTGAAACCGTTGGTTTTGTTCATCACGCCCTGCATATCGCTCTGAGCGTAACCACCGGTTACAGTAGAAGTTGCCGCTACAGCGGTACCTGCGGAAACAGCCAGAACAGCTGCCAGTGCTGAAAGACATGCAATTTTTTTCATAACCACCTCAAATGTGCTTCAAGTAAGTCCGTAAGTTTTAAATATATCAAAAAATTCTGTGAAACTCTTTGTCATTCACGATGTCTAATGCGACCTTTCCTGTAACAGAACATTTCCAGCACCAGCTATCTCGTTCAAATAACTCCAGATTTTCACCTGTAAATGCTAATAGTGCGCGTCATCGCCATTTAGTTCATCCAGATTATTCCTAATCTTTCAGGCGATAAAATCATCAACGTTTTCTCATTTTACGGATTTTCCCTGGATTTTTTTCAACAGTAGCTCAACCGTTGCAGCTTATTTCCATTACACTGCGACTTTTACCTCATTTGACATAAATTGACAGGAGAAAGGATGCCAGGTTTACCTCGTAAATCGTCGGTCTGGATGCCGGTGGCAGTCATACTTATCGCGATGATGTCCATACAAAGCGGCGCGTCGCTGGCAAAATCGCTGTTTCCGCTGGTTGGTGCGCCCGGCGTCACGGCGCTGCGTATCGCATTAGGCACCCTGATCCTCGTGGTTGTTTTTAAACCCTGGCGGCTACGGTTTAAAAAGGAGCAGCGACTGCCACTGCTTTTTTATGGGCTGGCGCTGGGAGGGATGAACTACATGTTCTATCTCTCTATTCAGACGATCCCGCTGGGGATCGCGGTCGCGCTTGAATTTACCGGCCCGCTGGCGGTTGCCCTCTTCTCTTCTCGTCGTCCGGTAGACTTTATCTGGGTCGTACTGGCCGTGCTGGGGCTATGGTTCCTGCTGCCGCTCGGGCAAAGCGTTTCACAAATCGATCTGACAGGGGCAGCTCTGGCGCTGGGCGCGGGGGCATGCTGGGCGGTGTATATTCTCACTGGCCAGCGTGCGGGGGAAGAGCACGGCCCCGCGACGGTCGCCTTAGGCTCGCTGATTGCCGCCGTTATCTTTGTCCCGATTGGAATGGCACAAGCGACAGACTCAATATGGCAATGGTCAATCCTGCCGGTTGGGCTGGCGGTTGCCATTCTCTCCACGGCGCTGCCCTACTCTCTGGAGATGATCGCCCTGACGCGCCTGCCCACACGCATTTTTGGTACGCTCATGAGCATGGAGCCCGCGCTGGCCGCCATCTCAGGAATGATTTTCCTCGGTGAAACCCTGACCCTGGTACAAACGCTGGCGCTCTGTTCCATTATCGCGGCGTCAATGGGCTCCACCCTGACCATGCGTCCGGAACCTAAAGTGGAAAAAATAGACCTCAACTAAGCCTTAAATTCTGCATGGCTAACCCGCCATGCAGAATATACGCCACGTCAGTAGCTCAAATAATTTCTTACAAACTCTCTCATATTGCCAAAATATTTCACCTGCTCGCCTTCCTGGAAAGTGAATTAAGATTGATCTGCATCAATTTAAATAAAACACTTATTTTTCAAAGTATTGATAATACAACCATCCTTTCACTATTAAACCAATAGGCAGAGCCAAATCGCAGAGAAAAAATCCGGTGCTATACTTAGTCCCGTAATTACCTGGGACACAAACATCAAGAGGATATGAGATTATGAGTACCGCTAAACTGGTGAAAACGAAAGCGTCTAATCTGCTTTATACCCGTAACGATGTATCGGATAGCGATAAAAAAGCGACCATCGAGTTGCTGAATCGCCAGGTGGTCCAGTTCATCGATCTTTCGCTGATCACCAAACAGGCCCACTGGAATATGCGCGGTGCAAACTTTATTGCCGTTCATGAAATGCTGGATGGCTTCCGCACAGCACTGGTGACTCACCTGGATACCATGGCCGAACGTGCCGTACAGCTGGGTGGCGTGGCACTGGGTACCACACAGGTGATCAACAGCAAAACGCCATTGAAAAGCTATCCGCTGGATATCCATACCGTTCAGGATCACCTGAAAGAGCTGGCGGATCGTTATGCGATTGTGGCGAATGATGTTCGTAAAGCGATTGGCGAAGCCAAAGATGAAGATACCGCTGATATCTTCACTGCCGCATCACGCGACCTGGATCAGTTCCTGTGGTTCATTGAGTCCAACATCGAATAATCCCTGCGGATTGTCCGAATAACCCTCGCCCCTGGCGGGGGTTTTGCACATTTATGGTGCGCACTTTTGCCCGCAACGGCCGCAAAAGTGAATAAAATGTAATAATCACCTCACACAACCGTTAACGGAAGATTGTTTTTTCGTCAGATTCTGCGCTAAATATCCCCCTGTCAGAAGACCTTAACGAAGCGCACCAAAACGGTGCTCCATTCTGGTGCAACCTGGCAGAATTGCCACGCTTTTTGTGCAATGCGTGACATCATCCCCTTTGCAAAACAACAGCTTGTAAAATTGGCACGATTTTTTCATTGTGCCTGAGGTTCTCGCAGGGGATCGCCCCGTGGATATAAAAGGAAATGCTATGAAGTCTGTATTAAAAGTTTCACTGGCTGCACTTACCCTGGCGTTTGCGGTGTCCTCGCAGGCTGCCGACAAACTGGTTGTGGCGACTGACACGGCGTTCGTACCGTTTGAATTCAAACAGGGTGATAAATACGTTGGTTTTGACGTGGATCTGTGGGCCGCTGTCGCAAAAGAACTCAAACTGGATTACACCCTGAAGCCAATGGATTTCAGCGGCATTATCCCGGCACTGCAAACCAAAAACGTTGACCTGGCGCTGGCAGGCATCACCATTACCGAAGAACGTAAAAAAGCCATCGACTTCTCTGACGGCTACTACAAAAGCGGCCTGCTGGTGATGGTGAAAGCGGATAACAACGACGTGAAAAGCGTGAAAGATCTCGACGGTAAAGTGGTCGCCGTGAAGAGCGGAACCGGCTCCGTTGATTACGCGAAAGCCAACATCAAAACCAAAGACCTGCGTCAGTTCCCGAACATCGACAACGCTTACATGGAACTGGGCACCAACCGCGCTGACGCGGTGCTGCACGACACGCCTAACATCCTTTACTTCATCAAAACCGCCGGTAATGGCAAGTTCAAAGCGGTAGGTGATTCCCTGGAAGCTCAGCAGTACGGTATTGCGTTCCCGAAAGGCAGCGACGACCTGCGTAACAAAGTTAACGGCGCGCTGAAAACCCTGAAAGAGAACGGCACCTATAACGAAATCTACAAAAAATGGTTCGGTACCGAGCCTAAATAATTTCACCTGACTTCAGGTTTGTAACGCCCGGTGGCGCTTCCGCTTACCGGGCCTACGTTTTTTGTTTTTCACCACGGTATACAGGAATACATCATGCAGTTTGACTGGAGCGCCATCTGGCCTGCCATTCCTCTCTTGCTTGAAGGCGCTAAAATGACCCTGTGGATTTCGGTCCTCGGTCTGGTTGGCGGGTTGATTATCGGTCTGGTGGCCGGTTTCGCCCGCACCTACGGCGGCTGGATTGCAAACCACATCGCACTGGTTTTCATCGAAGTGATCCGCGGCACCCCCATTGTGGTGCAGGTCATGTTCATCTACTTCGCCCTGCCGATGGCCTTCACCGACCTGCGCATCGACCCGTTCAGCGCCGCCGTTGTTACCATCATGATCAACTCCGGCGCCTACATTGCGGAAATTACCCGCGGTGCGGTGCTGTCGATTCATAAAGGCTTCAGCGAAGCCGGCCTGGCGTTAGGTCTTTCCCGTCGCGAAACCATTCGTCACGTGATCCTGCCGCTGGCGCTGCGCCGCATGCTGCCGCCGCTGGGTAACCAGTGGATCATCAGCATTAAAGACACCTCGCTGTTTATTGTTATCGGCGTGGCCGAACTGACCCGTCAGGGCCAGGAGATCATCGCGGGTAACTTCCGCGCTCTGGAAATCTGGAGTGCGGTCGCCGTTGTCTATCTGATTATCACGCTTGTCCTGAGCTTTGTTCTGCGTCGTCTTGAAAGAAGGATGAAAATCCTGTGATTGAATTTAAAAACGTTTCCAAGCACTTTGGCCCAACCCAGGTGCTGCACAATATCGATTTGAACATCAGGCAGGGCGAAGTGGTGGTGATCATCGGGCCGTCCGGTTCCGGCAAATCCACCCTGCTGCGCTGCATTAACAAGCTGGAAGAGATCACCAGCGGCGATCTGATCGTCGACGGCCTGAAGGTCAATGACCCGAAAGTGGATGAGCGCCTGATCCGTCAGGAAGCGGGCATGGTGTTCCAGCAGTTCTACCTGTTCCCGCACCTCACGGCGCTGGAAAACGTGATGTTCGGTCCTCTGCGCGTGCGCGGGGCCAGCAAAGCGGCAGCGGAAGCGCTGGCAAAAGATCTGCTGGCGAAGGTTGGTCTGGCGGAGCGTGCCCACCACTATCCTTCCGAGCTGTCCGGCGGCCAGCAGCAGCGCGTGGCCATTGCCCGTGCGCTGGCGGTGAAGCCAAAGATGATGCTGTTCGATGAGCCAACGTCGGCACTCGACCCGGAGCTGCGTCACGAAGTGCTGAAAGTTATGCAGGATCTGGCGGAAGAAGGCATGACGATGGTGATCGTTACCCACGAAATCGGCTTTGCCGAAAAGGTGGCGTCCCGTCTGATCTTCATTGATAAGGGCCGTATCGCGGAGGACGGGAATCCGCAGGCGCTGATTGCGAACCCACCAAGCCAGCGCCTCCAGGAGTTCCTGCAACACGTCTCCTGATAGCCACACCCAGAGCCGGGCATGCCCGGCTTTTTTACGCCGGATTGTTCCCAAAAACTCCCCTCCGCTCCCCGCGCTCTATACTTATCATTTTGCACGATATTTTTGTCGGAGGACGCCGTGCCGTGGATCCTGTTGCTACTGTTTAGCCTGTTTAGCGCGCCATCACTTGCTGTAACCCTTCCCGGCGTTACCACCGGAGCCACCGCCACCCAGCAAAATGCGCCGCCAGAGCCAGACGCTGAAAAGAAAAAAGCCGCCTACGGCGCGCTGGCCGACGTGCTTGAGAACGACACGTCCCGGCAGGAGTTGATCGATCAGCTGAGGAAGGTGGCCGCCACGCCGCCTCAGGATCCGGTTCCTGCTATTGCGCCGCCGGAAGCCGAAGAAGAAAAAACGGTGCTGGAAAACGTCACCGACATCAGTCGGCGCTACGGGGAAGCCCTGTCGTCGCGTTTTGCCCAGCTCTATCGCAACCTGGTTGGCACCTCACATAAGCCTTTTAATCCTCACACCTTTTCCGCAGCCGCCACCCAGTTTGCTATTCTGGCTGGCGCCGTGTTCATTTTTTACTGGCTGTTGCGCCTGTCTGTCTGGCCGCTTTACCGGAAAATGGGCCAGTGGGGGCGCAAAAAGAACCAGCATAAAAGCAGCTGGCTGCATCTTCCGGCAATGATTACCGGGGCGTTTGTCATCGATTTACTGCTGCTGGCCCTGACGCTGTTTGTCGGCCAGATGCTGGCCGACCGCCTTAATACCGGAAACAAAACCATCGCATTTCAGCAGGGACTGTTCCTCAATGCGTTTGCCCTGATTGAGTTCTTTAAAGCCCTCCTGCGGTTGATCTTCTGCCCGCGCGTGCCGGACCTTCGCCCCTTCGCCATTTCGGATCAGAGCGCCAAATACTGGGCGGTGCGGCTCAGCGTGCTGAGCGGGTTGATCGGTTATGGCCTGCTGGTTGCCGTGCCGATTATTTCCAACCAGGTTAACGTGCAGTTCGGGGCGCTGGCGAACGTGCTGATCATGCTGTGCATTACCGTCTGGGCGCTGTACCTCATCTTCCACAATAAAAAAGCGATCACCGACAGCCTGCTGCACCTGGCCGATCGCTCCCTCTCCTTTTTCAGCCTCTTTATTCGCGCCTTTGCGCTGGTGTGGCACTGGCTGGCCAGCGCCTATTTTATTGTGCTCTGTTTCTTCTCCCTGTTCGATCCAGGCAATAGCCTGAAATTTATGATGGGGGCGACGTTCAAAAGCCTGGCGATTATCGGCATTGCGGCCTTTGTCTCTGGCCTGCTCTCCCGCTGGCTGTCGAAAACGATCACCCTGTCGCCGCAGGTTCAGCGTAACTACCCGGAACTGCAAAAGCGGGTAAATGGCTGGATGACGGTATCCCTGAAGGTGGCGCGTATTCTGACGGTCTGCGTGGCAATTATGCTGCTGCTGAACGCGTGGGGGCTGTTTGATTTCTGGAACTGGCTGCATAACGGCGCGGGGGAAAAGACCGTTGATATTCTTATTCGTATCGCGCTGATCCTGTTCTTCTCCGCCGTCGGCTGGACGCTGCTGGCAAGCCTTATCGAAAACCGTCTGGTGTCGGATGTCCACGGCAGGCCGCTGCCGAGCGCCCGCGCCCGCACGCTGCTGACCCTGTGCCGCAACGCGCTGGCGGTTATCATCAGCACCATCACCATCATGATTGTGCTGTCGGAAATCGGCGTGAATATCGCCCCGCTGCTGGCGGGTGCCGGTGCGCTTGGGCTGGCGATCTCCTTTGGTTCGCAGACGCTGGTGAAGGATATTATCACCGGCGTTTTTATCCAGTTCGAGAACGGGATGAACACCGGGGATCTGGTGACCATCGGACCGCTCACCGGCACGGTGGAGAGGATGTCCATTCGCTCCGTCGGCGTACGTCAGGATACCGGCGCGTACCACATTATTCCGTGGTCATCGATCACCACCTTTGCCAACTTTGTGCGCGGCATTGGTTCGGTGGTGGCGAATTATGATGTCGATCGTCATGAGGATGCAGATAAGGCGAAGCAGGCGCTGCGGGATGCGGTGAGCGAACTGATGGAGATGGAGGACATTCGCGGGCTGGTGATTGGTGAACCGTCGTTCGCGGGTATCGTCGGGCTGACGAACACTGCCTTTACCCTGCGCGTGTCGTTCACCACCCAGCCCCTTAAGCAGTGGACGGTGCGCTTCGCCCTCGACAGCATGGTGAAAAAACACTTCGATCTGGCGAACGTGAGAGCGCCGGTGCAGACGTATCAGGTATTGTCGCCGCCCGCTTCGCCGCTGCCTCCGCAGGAGCCGACGCTGTAACCGAGCCGGGTGGCGGCTTCGCCTTACCCGGCCTGCGATGGGGGGCTATTTGCGGCGTTTGTTATCGTCCATAAAGGTCCAGGCGATAAAGCGGCTCTGCTTCTGGCCCTGCGCCATCTCTTTTTTGACTACCTTCACCGCGCCGACGTCAGTCAGCGCGCGGTAAAGCGGCGGCAGGTTATCGCCGCGGGAGACCAGCGTGGTAAACCATTTCACCTGACGACCGAAGCCCTTACTCTCGGCAATCATGCGCAGAATAAATGCCACTTCCCCGCCCTCGCACCATAGCTCCTGCTGCTGGCCGCCAAAGTTCAGCGCGCCGTCTTCAGCCTGGCCCAGGTTACGCCGCTTGCGTTCACTTCCCGCACGTGCGGAGGCGGCGGAGTCGTGGAAGGGCGGGTTGCACAGGGTGGCATCATATTGTTCGTTCTTGTGAATAATGCCGTTGAAAATAGCAGCGGGATCCTTTTGACGACGCAAACGAACGGCCCGGCTTAACCCTGGGTTAGCGTTGATAATGGCCTGTGCGCTGGCAAAGGCCTCGGCGCCGATCTCGCTGCCGGTAAACCGCCACTGGTACTCATGTGCGCCTATCAGGGGGTAGATCAGGTTCGCGCCCGTACCGATATCAAGCACGGTGGCCTGTTTCGGCACCACGCCGCCATTATCATCTGCCAGCAGATCGGCAAGATGATGGACATAATCCGCACGTCCTGGCACCGGTGGGCAGAGAAAGCCATCCGGGATGTCCCAGTGCGTAACGCCATAAAAATGGGCCAGCAGCGCTTTGTTCAGCGTCTTAACCGCCAGCGGATCGGCAAAGTTTACCGACGGTTCACCGGCTGGTGTCTGAACAATAAAATCCTGCAATTCCGGGCAGCTCAGGCACAGGGCTTTCATGTCGTAGCGGCTACGATGGCGGTTACGCGGGTGCAATCCCGGCTTTTGGGAAGTCATGGCATTCTCCTTTAGACAGCCGCGTAAGATACCCTGTGACGGCGCGGGGGTAAATATCTGTCTGCGCTGCACAAAAAACCGACGAAAATCAGCAACCTGTATGTCTATGATCTGTCAGCAAATTGTCAGAATTTATCGTTCAAAAAATAAGCAGATCATAATCAAATTTTTGCGCTAAATCACGCGCGTCAGGCTTCTAAACTTAAGAGGAATCACCTGTTGTTTCCCCTGAGGATGTGATTATGAAAAAGTATCTGACCTTTATTATTGCGGGTGCGCTGGCAGGCGCATCGTTCTCAGCCTGGTCCGTTCAACCTCTGACCGACAGCAACGACACCAGCCAGCTACGTGCGGCCGGGACGGTCTCTGTCAGCCGGGCAAGCAACCTTGATGACCTTCAGGACAAGCTGGCCGAAAAAGCGCGTCAGGAAGGGGCTAAAGGCTTCGTGGTGAACGCCGCCGGTGGTGATAACCATATGTACGGCACCGCGACTATCTATAAATAACGCCCTCTTTTCCCACACTGCATCTGCAAGGCAGATGCAGTTCTCATTTCCTTCCTTCGCCTTGACTGTGCGTTTTTTAACCCCATATTAAGATGAATGGCTTAAACAGATCAGGAGAACATGATGGCTTCCGGCTGGGCGAATGACGACGCCGTTAACGAACAGATCAACAGTACCATTGAAGATGCGGTCGCGCGTGCTCGCGGTGAAATTCCGCGCGGCGAAAGTTTGACGGAATGCGAAGAGTGCGGGGATCCGATTCCTGAAGCACGGCGTAAAGCCATTCCTGGCGTACGGCTATGCATTGCCTGTCAGCAGGAGAAAGATTCAAAAAATGCGGCACATTCAGGATATAATCGTAGAGGATCGAAAGACAGCCAGTTACGTTGACTTTCCTTTACCGAAGTTAACCGCGCCAGCCGTTTACTTTACGCTCACGACTTTTAGCGAAACGCGTAGCAAAACGTGCCCTTCCGATGGCTTCTGTAAAGCGCATCCCTAAGAAATGTCAATTGCGCTTCTGAATTTATTAATAATCAATAAGTTATTTGTCATTCAATTTTTTTGAGTAACCACGTCAATTCTCTTCGATTTTATCTTCCACTAAAAACCGTGATACTTATCACATCGACGGAACATCGTCCCCTTAACAGAATAACCTGCGAGAATTGACCTATGAAAACCATCAAATATGCTGTTGCCGCTGTTGCCCTGTCCGCTCTGTCTTTCGGCGCTTTCGCCGTAGAGCCAGTCTCCTCTACTCAGGCACAGGATCTGAACAAAATCGGGGTGGTGAGTGCTGAAGGCGCGACCACGCTGGACGGTCTGGAAGCCAAACTGGCGGAAAAAGCTGCCGCTGCCGGCGCAAGTGGATACACCATCACCTCCACTAACGGTAATAACAAACTGAGCGGTACCGCGGTTATCTACAAGTAATCGAACGAATTATGCTCCACCCTCACCCTCCCCTCTGGTGAGATGCTCCAACCCTCATTGACCCTGTTGTTGTTACCCTTGTTTGCCCGTCCGCCACTGGACGGGTTTTTTTTTGCTTAAAACGACTGCGCCACGCGCTGCAACCCGGCGTCCACAGACGCCACTTCCCCTGCCGCCAGCAGACAGCAGGCCATTTGCAGCTTGATAGACTGCGGAACCGGCACCTTTCCGGCCAGACACTGTACGATCCAGTGCGCGGTGACTTGCGGATCTTTCGACTCAGGCAGGATCACATCGCTGTTCTCTTCCCCACGTTCCAGCACGACCCGCGTCCCGGCAGGCTCAATCAGCATCAGCTGTGGACAACGCTGCGGGTTGGCGTAAACCTCCCCTTCAGTTCCATGCATCAGCAGCGCTCGCCCGCCGATTTCGGCAAAGAATTGACCGACCCGCGTCACGTACTCCGGATGGGAGACACTGGAAAGACGCAGCGCGGCGTCTTCGGCAAACGGCGTCGCCAGCTTCGCCAGGGTGTGGGCGCTGTTACGTACCCCCATGCGCCAGCGCATGTCCAGCTGCTTTTCCAGCGGCGGGCAGAGCGCGCGCACGGGAATATAGACCGGCTGGTTCCCCTCCAGCTTTGCCTGCGCCTGGCCAGCATGGAGAGTGGGTTCGATGCCTAATAATTCCAGAATGGTTTCTGTCAGCACGCGCGTCGGATCTTCGCTCACGCCATGCACCACCACCGGGAAACCGAGTTTCTGCAACAGAATAGCCAGCAGCGGCGTGAGGTTTGCCTGCTTACGCGCGCCATTGTAGGTCGGGATCACAATCGGCATCGGCTTCGTGACGGGCGGGGTTAAACGCATCGTCTGCGACTGCATGGCCTCATAAAAACCGCGCATCTCCGCCTCACCTTCCCCTTTGATGCGCAGCGCAATCAGAATGCCGCCCATTTCCAGATCCGGCACGTCGCCATTGAGCATATGCGTGTACAACGCACGGGCCGTTTCCTGATCCAGATCGCGAGCATGGTTTTTCCCACGCCCTACCTCTTTGATAATTTTGCGGTAATCCACGACATTTCTCCTGACAGCATCATCTTGTTAACAATATAGCCCGATGAACACGCACCCGATAGTGTTTTGTGATCATTATCAACCTGCTGTTTTCAGGTAAAAAAATAAACTCAAGCACTATTTGCATTATTTGTGATTGGAACTAAAGATTCGTACCTGCCCTTTTTTTGATTAAATAAACATCTGAAAGTTATTAAGGGTCAACGGTAAAAACGTCCAGGCAACGTTTTTGCCAGAAACACATCGGGATTTACTATGAACAAGGTTGCATTAGGGTTGTTTATCGCCGCAGCGGTGGGATGTTCTGCATCCGCATTTGCGGCAATCAACGGTGAAGGGCAGATTAATTTCACCGGAGAAATTATCGATTCTGCTTGCCAGGTCGTGAATGGATTAAGTAATCCATTAGATGTTCAGTTAGGAAAAGTATCTAAAACGGTATTTACCGGCGCAGGCTCTACCAGCACACTCACGAAGTTTGATATTAAGTTAACCAATTGTCCGGAAACCGTAACCTCGGCTGCGATTAACTTCGGTGGTACCCCGGATGCGAATAATAATGCCACGCTGGCATTAACGCCCGATACCGGTGCAGCTACTGGTGTGGCGATTCAGCTAATGGATGCTTCCGGGCAGCCTGTCACCCTGTATACCCCTTCGATGCAATATCCTTTAGTCTCCGGTACGGAGGTTAACGACCTGGAGTTTGGTGCACGTTATATTCAAACTCAGGCGGCAGTCACTGCGGGCCCTGCTAACTCTGTATCGACCTTCACCGTTATTTATAACTGATCTTATCAATCCTGAGATATTAATGCTCTTGCGGGCATTAACATCTCATCTTTTTAATGAGAAATCTTTATGCGCCACGGTTATTTACTGAGCACTCTTTTACTGGTAGCAGCCTCGGCACAGGCGGGTGTCGTGATCAATGGCACCCGTCTGGTCTATCAGGGAGATAAAAAGGAATCATCTCTTGGTCTTTCAAATCCAGATACCACGGATTATCTGGTGCAGTCCTGGGTCGATTCCGGCGGTAAAAACCCGGCCAAAGCCCCGTTCCTGATCACCCCGCCGCTTTTCCGACTGGATGCGAAAGAGGATAACGTCCTGCGCGTGGTGCGTACGGGAGGAAATTTACCGCAAGACAGGGAATCTCTGTACTGGCTGAATATTAAAGCGATCCCTTCCTCAAAGCATGTTGAGGGTGTAAATACGCTGCAAATTGCCATTAACACCCGAATTAAATTGCTCTATCGCCCGTCAGCGGTAAAAGGCAAACCAGAAGATATGGCCGATAAACTTGAATGGCATCGCGAAGGGAATGATTTAGTGGTGAACAATCCCACGCCTTTCTATATGAATTTTCAGGCCGTCACCCTGAATGGTCAGAAAATCACGAAAGCCACCTGGGCTGTGCCAAAAACTGAAACGCATTTTGCTTTACCTGGCAATGTCGGAGGCTCGACCGTCGCGTATTCCATTATTACTGATTACGGCAGCATCAGCCAGACATGGTCTAAACACGTTCATTAATAATATTGCCCGGTAATAAAATCATCATGTACCGCCATAAAAAGCCGTTCACCTGCCGATTTTCGTCATTGCTGATGACTTTTTGTTGCCTGGCAATGGCGATCTTTGCGCAGCAGGTTTTGGCTGATGATTATTTTAACCCAGCCCTGCTGGACATTGATAACCCACAGCAGGAAAAGACCGATCTGTCTGTCTATGAAAAAGGTCCCGGTCAGGCGCCAGGTAAATATCAGGTCGCGGTATTTATCAATAACAATAAAATTGATACCCGTGACGTGACCTTTAACATAGTTAAAGATCCGCAGGGCACCAGCACGCTTCAGCCCTGTTTTACACTGGACGAATTAAAGAGCCTCGGGATCAAAACGCAAAAATATCCGCAGCTGAGGGCAGAAGGTCAGTGCGCCGATCTACACGCCATCCCTTCGGCATCCGCGACCTTTCGCGTGCGCAATCAGCAGCTGCTGCTGAGCATTCCGCAAAAGGCGCTCGGACAGGTGCCACGCGGTTACATCGACCCGAAAGAGTTTGACGAAGGGATCAACGCGGGCCTGCTTAATTACAGCGTCAACGCCAGCCAGAGCCATGCGCGCCAGCAGGGTGAAGAGGATAGCAGCAGCCAGTACGTTAACCTGCGTCCCGGCTTCAACCTCGGGGCATGGCGCGTTCGTAACTACTCCACCTGGAATCGCAGCACCACGGGCCACGAGGAGGAACAGAAATTCACCTCCGTTTATACCTATGCGCAACGCGACATTGTGGCAATGAAAAGTGACGTGACGGTGGGGCAAAGCACCTCACCTTCCGACGTTTTTGACAGCGTCCCCTACACCGGCGTGGAGCTGAAATCCGACAGCGACATGCTGCCGGACAGTGAAAAAGGCTATGCCCCTATTATTCGCGGCACCGCCCACAGCAACGCGCTGGTGATGGTCCGCCAGAACGGGTACGTGATTTATCAGAACACGGTCGCGCCGGGCGCATTCGAAATTAACGACCTCTACCCCACCGGCAGCAGCGGTGACCTCCAGGTTACGGTGAAAGAAACAGACGGCAGCGAGAGCCATTTCGTGGTGCCGTTTGCCTCCGTGCCGGTATTGCAGCGTGAAAAAAACCTGCGCTACAGCGTAACCGCCGGGCGTTATCGCTCTTATGACAAAGACGTTGAAAAGACCCCGTTTGCCCAGGGAAGCGCCATCTACGGTTTACCTCACGGCTTCACGGCCTATGGCGGCGTGCAGCAGAGCAGCCACTATCAGTCCCAGGCGCTCGGCGCCGGGAAAAACATGGGCGATCTCGGGGCGTTCTCCATTGACGTGACCCGCGCCAGAGCCCTGCTGAAAAAACAGCAGTCCAGCAAGGGCCAGTCGTGGCGCGTACGCTACAGCAAAGATTTCGCCGGTTCAGGCACCAACTTTTCGCTTGCGGGCTATCGCTATAACAGCAAGGGGTTTTACACCCTGGACGACACTATGGAGTCGTATACCCGCGCCGACGACTGGTCTGCTCCCCAGCAGCGCCGCGCCCGTACAGAAGCCACCATTGACCAGACGCTGCCAGAAGGTTGGGGGTCGGTGACGCTGAGCATGGTGAAGGAAACTTACTGGAGCCAGAGTCAGAACATGACCTCCCTGAGCGTCAGCTACAACAACAGCTGGCACGGCGTGAGCTACAGCCTCAGCTACAGCTTGAACAAAAACACCCACGACAGCGATGAAGACGGTAATGAGGTAACAAACGACAACCAGTTCTCGCTGAGCGTTTCGGTTCCGCTGGATCGCTGGATGCATAATACCTGGGCCACGTACAACCTGAACAACACCAAAGACGGCACCACGCAGAACATCGGTCTTAACGGTACGGCGCTGAAAGAAGACAACCTGAACTGGAATATCCAGGAAGGGCTCAGCAGCACCGGCAGCGGTAACTCCACCAGCATCAACGCCGATTACAAAGCGACCTACGGCGAAGTGAGCGCAGGCGTCAGTCAGGATAAGTATCAGCAGACCCTGAACGTCGGTTTGCAGGGCGGCGTGGTGGCCCACGCTAACGGGATAACCCTGAGCCAGCCGCTCGGTGAAACCATCGCGCTGGTGAAAGCGCCAGGTACGCACGGCACCCATATCACCAACCAGACAGGCGTGGAGACTGACTTCCGCGGCTATACCGTCGTGCCGTTCGTGACCGCTTATCGTCACAATACCATCGCGCTGGATACCGAAACGCTGCCGGAGGATGCCGACGTCACCCACGCGGCGCAAATTGTGACGCCAACCCGCGGGGCCGTGGTGCGCGCCAGCTTTACTACCCGCGTGGGTAACCGCGTCCTGATGACGCTTACACAAAATGGTAAACCGCTGCCCTTCGGCGCAACGGTCACCACCGGGGATAAGGACAGCGAATTTATTGTCGGAAATGACGGCCAGACTTACCTATCGGGTCTGCCACAGCAAGGGCATCTCAACGTTTCCTGGGGACAGGAGGCGAGCGAGCACTGCGTCGCTGACTATGCGCTAACGGATGAGAAAGAGAAAACCAGCATCATTAACGCTGCCGCGCAGTGTCATTGATTACCGTTCAGGCTAACGATTATGCAAATGATTAAACAGTGCTTTTTCTTACTGGTTCTGGGAACCGCCGCGTTATTTATGCCGCATGCGAAGGCGACCTGCACCACGCCGGATCTGCCCAAAATGATTAACGTGGCCTCCATCTCTGTCCCCACGACGCTGGCCGTTGGCGCAACTATCCCGGGTACAGAGCAAAGCGTTCATGTTGCCGGGCACTGCGATCAGAGTATCGACAGCGGTCTGGAAATTGTTTCCTGCTACTACGGCACCGGCGCGGAAATTCCTGGGCTCAGGGGCGTTTATGATTCCGGCGTACCGGGGATTGGGGTCGCACTAATGAACGATCAGGGTCAGCGAATCAGCGGAGCCGGCGGAGTACAGTGCGATTCACGCGGAACGCCTGTTGCCTATGTTTCTACCGATGGCACACAGTCGTTTAACTTTGACGTCACGCTTGAACTGGTGAAAACAAGCGACGCCGTGACATCCGGCACGCTGGTGCAGTCTCAGACCGAATTCGGCATTGGCGTTTTTGGCCATGAAGGGATCGGCAGCCCTAATCATATTGCGTATGCAGGTAACGTCATTTTGCATCAGGTCACCTGCTCTGTTTCGCCAAAAAATCTCACCGTTAATTTGGGCGATTTTCCCGTCAGTGATTTTATGAGCGTGGGGTTTTTATCCAGCCCCGCTCAGATGTTTAATATCACCGTTAACTGTGACACAACCGTTCAGCCTGAGCTAAAAATCACCAGTGCTAACGGGTACGAAACGGCATTTGAGGGAGTGATCAAACTGACGAAGCAGACGGGCATGGCAAGGGGCGTCGGGGTAAGAATGCTGTTTGATGACCATATCGCGACCTTTGACTCCTACGTCAACACCCAAAGCCAGGCCGTTGCCAATGAAACGCTGGATATCCCCTTTCAGGTTCGCTACGAGCAGACCAGCGATGTGGTGACGCCCGGCCCCGCCAACACCGTAGCAACCATCACTCTCGCCTATAAGTGACAAACATGAAAAAGACAATCGCGTTTCTGGCGGTGGGCTTACTGGCCCAGGCTCACGCAGACGACATTCAGATCCAGATGACGGGAAATATTTACGCCAATACCTGCGTCATTGACAGCGCCAGCCGCAACCTGACGGTGGACTTAGGCCAGGCGGTGTCGGGCAGTTTTAGAGACGTGGGGGATACCGGCGAGTGGAAAGACTTTTCCCTGTCAGTATCGCACTGCCCAGCCACGCTGGCGCTTGCCACGGCCTTTTTCTATGGCCAGGCAGACAGCGTGCATCCGACCAAATTTGCCAATATCGGTAGCGCAAAGGGACTGGCGCTGGAGCTGGCAGACCGACAGGACAAAATACTGATTGCCCCGCAGGCCGCCTTTAACGCCGCCATCAATCCGAGCGACCACACGGCAACCTTTCCTCTGTCCGCACGCTACTACGCCACCTCAATGCCCGTCACTGCCGGGACGTTCAACAGCGTGATTCAGGTAACATTCACTTACCAGTAGGACCGCGCCTCTTTGCACGGATGCTTTTTGTACGCCCGGCAGAGGGTTTTGCCGGGCGTTTTTTTACCTCCGGCACTTCTGGCTGCTCAATCGGGAAGATCGGCAGCGCATTCAGCAGCCGCTGGCCATAGTTTTTGGTAAGCAGGCGTTTGTCATAAATCACCACCTCGCCCCAGCAGCCGTGGCTACGGATCAAGCGCCCGACCTGCTGGATCAGGTTAAACGACGCCGCAGGCAGGCTTTGCACTTCAAACGGATAACGGTTAAGGCTTTTCAGCCATTCGCCTTCGGTGATCACCACCGGGCTGTCGATGGGCGGGAAGGCAATTTTATGGATATGCACCTGCGTCAGGTAGTCGCCTTTTAAATCCAGCCCTTCCGCAAAGGACTGTAGCCCCACCAGCACGCTACGCTCGCCGTTATCAATGCGTTTACGGTGCGTTTCCACCAGCCGATAGCGCGGCTGATCGCCCTGCACCAGCAGGAGTAAGCGCAGATCGGTGACGTGCTCCAGGAAGCGTTGCATCGCGCGGCCGCTGGCAAACAGCACCAGCATACCGGGGTATTTTTTACTCTCAACCTGCTCGCGGAAGTAGGCCGCCATTTCCGCAATATGCTGCTCTTCGTTATCGATAAGCGGCTCATAGTTCATGCGCGGGATCACCAGCTTGCCCTGCTCACAGTGGTTGAACGGCGAGTCCAGGGCCACAAAACGGTCCCCCGCTTTCTCTTTCAGGCCGCTCATTTCCTGTAACCTTGAGAAGCTGTTCAGTGAACGCAGGGTTGCCGACGTCACTACCACGTGCGGCACGCTGCGCCAGATCAGCTTTTCCAGCTGATCGGCCACGCGGATGCCCACGCAGTGGAAGAACAGATGTACCTGTCCGTCTCGCACTTCGCGGGTGGCCCACTTTGTCACTGGCGCCCCGGACGCCTGCGCCATCGAGGCCAGCCGCCAGAGTTTGCTCTGCGCCTCAAACATACCCAGCGCGCGGTTCATTTGCAGCAGAATGCGGTGCAAGCGCACCACGTCATGGGTACCGGTTTTCTCGCTGAGATCGTTTAAGAACATCTCCGCCAGCCCGCGCAGCTTTTCAAGGTGCTTCGCCAGCTGCTGGCAAATCTCCATCACTTCCTGTGGCAACTCCCCCATCGCAAAGCGGTGTTCCGCTTCCTGGGTGGCGGGAAGATACAGGTTGAGAATGTTATTCAGCGAGGCGATGAGGCCGTACACCTCTTCACAGTGCTCGCTCAACCGCTCCGGGACCGCCAGCGGCGGCGTGGTTTTCGGACGGAACTGCTCCATGCAGGTTGCCACCAGCTTGCAGAACAGATCGAGTTGCAGGCGAAACCACGGGGCGGTAATTTCCGCACTCATCTCCAGCGCATCCCGCGCCACGTCGGGCAGATGATGACCTTCATCCAGCACCAGCAGCAGGTTTTTGGGCTCCGGCAGGACCGCTTCACTCTCCAGGGCAGCCATCACCAGCGCATGGTTGGCGACAACCACCTCCGCTTCCTGAATCTCACGCCGGGCGACAAAGAACGGGCACTCGCGATAGTAATGACAGTTGCGGTTCAGGCAGCTCGCTTTATCGGTGCTGAGCCTGCGCCACAGGTCGTCGCCGATCGCCTGGCTGGTGTGATCCCGCAGGCCGTCCCACCTGTAGCCGTCGAGATCGGCCTTTAGCTTTGCGCACTGCTCCTGCTCCGCCTTGTTGTTTGGCGTCAGCTCGTCATCAAGAAACGCGAGCAGATCCTGCTGGGAGGGTTCACTGCTGGCCAGCGCCGCCAGATTGCGCGGGCAGACGTAGCGCCCGCGACCAAAGGCGGCGGTGAACCGTAAATCGGGGATAATTTTGCGCAGCAGCGGCAAATCTTTGCTGAAGATCTGATCCTGCAAGGCCACGTTAGCGGTACTGACCACCAGCGTTTTGTCGTCTTCCCGCGCGATGGCAATGCCGGGAATGAGATACGACAGGGTTTTCCCGACGCCGGTCGGGGCTTCAATCGCCAGATGTCGCCCGTCGTCCCCGGCGAGCGTTTTGGCCACGTCAGCAATCATCTGCCGCTGCGGCGCTCGGGGGATAAAATCGGGGATCTGCTGTTGTAGCGCCTTATACCATGCGCCAATTTGCGCCTTGAGCGCAGCGGTTAAAGCCATTGGAAAACCTGAAATACTGTATAAACAGCCACTATTGTGGCACTTTCTCTTCGCTGCCGCAAAAAGAAAAGCCCGGCTTTACGACCGGGCTTCCAGATTACTGCGGGTTAGCAGGTTTACGCGGGCGGCGTCGGCGCTGCCCCTCGCCTGCCGGTTTCCCTTCGCCGCTACGCCACGGGTTTTCACCGGCTGGTTTGCTGTCGTTATTACGACGCGGCGGTTTGCCCGAAGATTTCGGCGCGCCACCTTCGGCACGACGCGGCTGCTGACCGCGACCACCGCCACCCTGACCGCGACCGCCGCCCTGACGACCGTTCTGAATTGGCTCAGCTTTGATCGACGGGTCCACTTCATAACCCGGGGTATCAATGCGCGGGATCTCTTTCTTCAGCAGACGTTCGATGTCGCGCAGCAGCTTGTGTTCATCCACGCAGACCAGAGAAAGCGCTTCCCCGGTTGCCGCCGCACGGCCGGTACGGCCGATACGGTGCACGTAGTCTTCCGGCACGTTTGGCAGCTCGTAGTTCACCACGTGCGGCAGCTCTTCAATGTCCAGGCCACGGGCGGCGATGTCGGTTGCCACCAGCACACGTATGTCGCCGGATTTAAAATCAGCCAGCGCGCGGGTACGCGCACCCTGACTCTTGTTGCCGTGGATCGCCGCGCTGCGAATACCGTCTTTATTCAGCTGTTCCGCCAGGTGGTTAGCGCCGTGCTTGGTGCGGGTAAAGACCAGTACCTGCTGCCAGTTGCCCTGGCCGATCATCTGGGAGAGCAGTTCCCGCTTGCGCTTCTTATCCACAAAGTGCACGTGCTGCGTCACCTGCTCGGAGGCGGTATTGCGGCGCGCGACTTCCACTTCCAGCGGGTTATGCAGCAGCTTTTCCGCCAGTGCCTTGATCTCGTCGGAGAAAGTCGCGGAGAAGAGCAGGTTCTGACGACGCGTCGGCAGCTTCGCCAGCACGCGGCGAATGTCGTGGATGAAGCCCATATCCAGCATACGGTCGGCTTCGTCCAGCACCAGAATTTCGATGTTATCGAGCTTCACCGCGTTCTGGTGTTCCAGATCCAGCAGACGCCCCGGCGTTGCCACCAGCACGTCCACGCCGCCGCGCAGCTTCATCATCTGTGGGTTAATGCTTACCCCGCCGAAAACCACCAGCGAACGAATGTTGAGGTAGCGGCTGTATTCACGCACATTCTCGCCAATCTGGGCCGCCAGTTCGCGGGTTGGGGTGAGGATCAGCGCACGCACCGGACGACGGCCTTTGGCGTGCGGCTGGTTTTTTACCAACAGCTCCAGCAGCGGCAGGGTAAAGCCTGCGGTCTTACCGGTACCGGTCTGCGCGCTTGCCATCAGGTCACGGCCCTGCAAAACGGCCGGAATGGCCTGCTGCTGGATAGGGGTTGGCTCAACGTAGCCCTGCTCTGCGATGGCGCGCAGAATTTCCGGGTTCAGACCAAGGGAATCAAAAGACATAAAAACTCCGAACCGCCCCGACCATCACAGGTGTAGTTTTCAGGGAGATATAACGAATAGAAGGACAAAAACCACAATGTCGCGAAGGAGCGGAGTGTAGCAGCTTTTGTGACGTGGCGCATAAAATATCCCCGGCCATGACTCGACGTTTGCGCAAATCAGGCATAATCTTAATCAATCGATTGATTAATTTTTAATGCTGCTATGAATACAACCCCAACGACAACCAAAGGCGAACAGGCGAAAAGTCAGCTTATCGCCGCCGCGCTGGCGCAGTTTGGCGAGTATGGTCTGCATGCCACCACGCGGGATATCGCCGCTCAGGCCGGGCAGAATATTGCAGCCATCACCTACTATTTTGGCTCAAAAGAGGATTTATACCTCGCCTGCGCCCAGTGGATCGCGGATTTTATCGGCACCAGCTTTCGCCCGCACGTGGAAGAAGCCACCGCGCTGTTCAGCCAGCCAGAGCCTGACCGGGCTGCCCTCCGCCAGCTGATCCTTAACGCCTGTCACAACATGATCCGCCTGCTGACGCACGACGATACGCTGAACCTGAGCAAATTTATCTCCCGCGAGCAGCTCTCCCCCACTGCCGCGTACCAGCTGGTGCACGATCAGGTGATCGCCCCGATGCACGGCCATCTGACCCGGCTGATCGCCGCCTATACCGGACGGGACGCCAGCGATACCGACACCATTTTGCATACCCACGCCCTGCTGGGCGAAGTGCTCGCCTTCCGTCTGGGGCGTGAGACCATCCTGTTACGTACGGGCTGGACACAATTCGATGAGGATAAAGCCGCGCAAATTAGCCAGGTCATTACCTGTCACGTTGATCTGATCCTGCAAGGCTTAACGCAAAGGAGCCTGAAGTCATGAAAAAACCTGTCGCCATAATTCTGGTGGTTGTTGTGTTACTTGCTGCGGGAATCGGTGGCTGGCTGTGGTATCAGAGCCAGCAGGATCGTGGCCTGACGCTGTACGGCAACGTGGATATCCGCACCGTGAACATGAGCTTCCGCGTCGGCGGACGGCTGGCCTCGCTGAACGTTGACGAAGGCGATGCCATCAAAGCCGGGCAGACGCTGGGAATGCTGGACAAAGCCCCGTTTGAGAACGCGCTGATGCAGGCAAAAGCAGGCGTCTCCGTCGCACAGGCGCAATACGACCTGATGCTGGCGGGCTACCGTGACGAAGAGATCTCCCAGGCGGCCGCTGCCGTTAAGCAGGCAAAAGCCGCCTATGACTATGCGCAGAATTTCTATAACCGTCAGCAAGGCTTATGGAAAAGCCGTACTATTTCCGCCAACGACCTGGAAAACGCGCGCTCATCCCGCGACCAGGCACAGGCGACGCTGAAATCTGCCCAGGATAAGCTAAGCCAGTACCGCACCGGTAACCGTGCGCAGGACATTGCCCAGGCGAAGGCCAGCCTTGAGCAGGCGCAGGCGCAGTTAGCCCAGGCGGAGCTGGATCTGCACGACACCACGTTAATCGCCCCGTCTGACGGCACGCTGATGACCCGCGCCGTGGAGCCGGGCAGCATGCTCAGCGCGGGCAGCACCGTGTTAACGCTCTCCTTAACCCGTCCGGTGTGGGTGCGCGCTTACATTGATGAGCCAAATCTTGGCCAGATGCAGCCGGGCCGCGAACTGCTGCTCTATACCGACGGTCGCCCGGACAAGCCGTATCACGGCAAAGTGGGCTTCGTCTCCCCTACCGCCGAGTTCACGCCAAAAACCGTTGAAACCCCGGACCTGCGTACCGACCTGGTGTATCGCCTGCGCATCATCGTCACCGATGCGGACGACGCGCTGCGTCAGGGCATGCCTGTTACCGTGACCTTAAACGACGGGGAACGACATGAATGATGCGGTTATCCAGCTCAACAATCTGGTCAAACGCTTCCCGGGAATGGCCAAACCGGCGGTCGCACCGCTGAATTGTACGATTCAGAAAGGCTATGTGACCGGGCTGGTGGGGCCGGACGGCGCGGGTAAAACCACGCTGATGCGGATGCTGGCGGGATTGCTGAAGCCGGATGAAGGCAGTGCCAGCGTGCTTGGCCTCGATCCGATCAAAGACGACGCGGCGCTCCACGGCATGCTCGGCTATATGCCGCAGAAGTTTGGTCTGTACGAAGATCTGACGGTAATGGAAAACCTCAACCTGTATGCCGATCTGCGCAGCGTTACCGGCGAAACCCGGCAGAAAACCTTCCAGCGTCTGCTGGCGTTTACCTCCCTCGGCCCGTTCACCGACCGGCTGGCGGGCAAACTTTCCGGCGGGATGAAGCAGAAGCTGGGGCTGGCCTGCACGCTGGTGGGCGAACCGAAGGTGCTCTTGCTGGATGAACCCGGCGTGGGCGTGGACCCGATTTCCCGCCGCGAGCTGTGGCAGATGGTGCACGAGCTGGCGGGTGACGGCATGCTGATCCTCTGGAGTACCTCTTACCTTGATGAAGCAGAGCAGTGCCGCGACGTGCTGCTGATGAATGAAGGCGAACTGCTCTATCAGGGCGAACCCACCGAGCTGACGCAAACCATGGCCGGGCGCAGTTTTCTGCTGCACAGCGCGCAGGAGTCCAACCGCAAGCTGCTGCAACGGGTACTGAAGCTGCCGCAGGTGAGCGATGGGATGATTCAGGGCCGTTCGGTGCGCGTGATCCTCAAAAAAGAGACTACCGCCGACGATATCCGCCGTGCGCAGGGTATGCCTGAGATCGACATGACAGAGACCGCGCCGCGCTTTGAAGATGCGTTTATCGATCTGCTGGGCGGGGCGGGAACCTCAGAATCACCGCTTGGCGCCATCCTGCACACGGTGGAAGGCACGCCGGGCGAAACGGTCATTGAAGCAAAATCGCTCACCAAAAAATTCGGCGATTTCGCCGCCACCGATAACGTCAATTTTGCCGTGAAGCGCGGCGAGATATTTGGCCTGCTCGGGCCGAACGGCGCGGGGAAATCCACCACCTTTAAAATGATGTGCGGCCTGCTGGTACCGACCTCCGGCAAAGCGCTGGTGCTGAACATGGATCTCAAAGTCAGCTCCGGCAAGGCGCGCCAGCACCTGGGCTATATGGCGCAGAAGTTTTCGCTCTACGGCAACCTGACGGTGGAGCAAAATCTGCGATTTTTCTCCGGCGTCTACGGCCTGCGGGGACGGGCACAGAATGAGAAGATCGGCCGCATGTGCGACGCCTTCGGCCTGACCGATATCGCCTCACACGCTACCGAAGCGCTGCCGCTTGGCTTCAAACAGCGGCTGGCGCTGGCCTGCTCACTGATGCACGAGCCGGATATCCTGTTTCTTGATGAACCGACTTCAGGCGTGGACCCCCTCACCCGCCGAGAATTCTGGTTGCATATCAATAGCATGGTGGAAAAAGGCGTGACCGTGATGGTCACCACCCACTTTATGGACGAGGCAGAGTATTGCGACCGCATCGGGCTGGTCTATCGCGGCAAGCTGATTGCCCACGGCACGCCGGATGACCTGAAAGCGCAGGCCGCCGACGACGCGCAGCCAGACCCGACCATGGAGCAGGCGTTTATCACCCTCATCCAAGACTGGGATAAGGAGAATACTCATGCGCAGTAACACCCTTTCCTGGCGCCGGGTGCGCGCCCTGTGCGTCAAAGAGACGCGGCAGATTGTGCGTGACCCCAGCAGCTGGCTGATTGCGGTGGTGATCCCCCTGCTGCTGCTGTTTATTTTCGGCTACGGGATTAACCTCGACTCCAGCAAGCTGCGGGTCGGGATTTTGCTGGAGCAGCAGAGCGAAGAGGCGCTGGACTTCACCCACGCCATGACCGGCTCGCCCTACATCGATGCCACCATCAGCGACAACCGGCAGGAACTGATCCAGAAAATGCAGGCCGGAAAAATTCGCGGTCTGATCGTCATTCCGGTCGATTTTGCCGCCAATATGGCACGCCCGGGCGCCGATGCGCCAATTCAGGTGATCACCGACGGCAGCGAGCCGAACACCGCCAACTTCGTGCAGGGCTACGCGGAGGGTATCTGGCAGCTCTGGCAGATGCAGCGCGCCGAAGACCGGGGGGAGGAGTTTGAACCGCTGATTGACGTGCAGACGCGCTACTGGTTTAACCCCGCCGCCATCAGCCAGCATTTTATTATTCCGGGGGCGGTCACCATCATCATGACGGTGATTGGCGCGATCCTCACCTCGCTGGTGATCGCCCGCGAATGGGAGCGCGGCACCATGGAGGCGCTGCTCTCGACCGAAGTAACGCGCGTCGAGCTGCTGCTCTGCAAGCTGATCCCCTACTACTTCCTCGGCATGCTGGCGATGCTGCTGTGTATGCTGGTCTCGGTATTTATTCTTGGCGTGCCGTACCGCGGCTCGCTGGTGCTGCTGTTCTTTATTACCAGCCTGTTTTTGCTCAGCACGCTGGGGATGGGACTGTTAATTTCCACCATCACCCGCAACCAGTTTAACGCCGCGCAGGTGGCGCTTAATGCCGCCTTCCTGCCGTCGATTATGCTCTCCGGCTTTATCTTCCAGATAGACAGTATGCCGGCGGTGATCCGCGCCGTGACGTACATCATTCCGGCGCGCTACTTTGTGAGCACCCTGCAAAGCCTGTTCCTGGCGGGAAATATTCCGGTGGTGCTGATTATCAACACCCTGTTTTTGCTGGCGTCGGCGGTGATGTTTATCGGGCTGACGTGGATGAAAACGAAAAGAAGATTAGATTAGCCATCGGATTTTGTAGGTCGGGTAAGCGCAAGCGCCACCCGACAGGAGGACGACGCGATGTTTCACCGTTTATGGACATTGATCCGCAAAGAGCTGCAATCCTTGCTGCGCGAGCCGCAGACCCGCGCCATTCTGGTGCTGCCGGTGCTGCTTCAGGTTGTACTGTTTCCGTTTGCCGCCACGCTGGAGGTCACCAACGCCACCATCGCCATTTACAACGAAGACAACGGCAAGCATTCCGTCGAGTTGACGCAGCGTTTCGCCCGCGCCAAAGCCTTTACCCATGTCCTGCTTCTGGAAAGCCCGCAGGCGATCCAGCCCACCATCGACACGCAAAAAGCATTATTGCTGGTACGCTTCCCGGCGGACTTCTCCCGCAACCTGGACACATTCCAGACCGCGCCGATGCAGCTGATCCTCGACGGACGTAACTCCAACAGCGCCCAGATTGCGGCGAACTATTTGCAACAGGTGGTGAAGGATTACCAGCAGGAGCTGATGGCGGGCAAACCCAAACCCAACAACAGCGAACTGGTGGTGCGCAACTGGTACAACCCGAACCTGGACTACAAATGGTTTGTGGTGCCGTCGCTGATCGCCATGATCACCACCATTGGCGTGATGATTGTCACCTCGCTGTCCGTGGCGCGCGAACGTGAGCAAGGTACGCTGGATCAGCTGCTGGTCTCACCGCTCGCCACCTGGCAGATATTTGTCGGCAAGGCGGTGCCGGCACTGATTGTCGCGACGTTCCAGGCCACCATCGTGCTGGGGGTGGGAATATGGGCGTACCAGATCCCGTTTGCCGGATCGCTGGCGCTGTTTTACTTCACGATGGTGATTTACGGCCTGTCGCTGGTGGGGTTTGGGCTGCTGATTTCCGCGCTCTGCTCAACGCAGCAGCAGGCGTTTATCGGGGTGTTTGTCTTTATGATGCCGGCGATTTTGCTTTCAGGGTACGTTTCGCCAGTGGAGAACATGCCGGTGTGGTTACAGGATTTGACGTGGATAAACCCGATTCGTCACTTCACGGATATCACCAAGCAAATCTATCTGAAGGATGCGAGTCTGGATATTGTGTGGGGAAGTTTGTGGCCGCTACTGGTCATCGCGGCCACAACGGGCTCAGTGGCCTATGCGATGTTTAGACGAAACATCGCGTAGTTTTTTCTCTTTGGTGAGCAATGACACCACCGCAGGCCCTGCGAGGATAGCCAGACCCGCCAGGGCCAGCAGCAGGTTGTTTTGCAGCACGCGTGACAACAGCCACAGGACGATCATTGCCGCACCAAAATACCAGGTGGTGGTGAGCTCTTCGAGCACATCACCCACTTCACGCCAGCGCGCGTCGTGGTGACGCTGTAAAAACAGCATCGACAGCACGGTCACGCCGTAAACCACGCATAACCCTAAGCCGACACGCACCAGCGTGCCGCTCATCCAGCCCATCACCAGTACGGCCACGACCAGTAAATGCAACATTATCTGCCAGCAACTCAACCCGGTTGCGACACGAACGCGTTGTTGCCACTTCATGGCTTCTCTCCTGAAGGATTTTTCTCTGCTAATTCAGACTACCGCACTTTACGGAAAATTCCGTAACGCCGCATCTTTTTGTGACGCCTACTACACTTTATTTTCATCGGGATAGTCACCCAGGAAGGTGTTTATGAGCAAAAAAACGCAGCATTTCTCGCTTAAGGTGCTGACGATAAACATTCATAAGGGCTTCACAGCATTTAACCGCCGCTTCATTTTACCGGAGCTGCGCGACGCGGTACGCACCGTCAGCGCCGATATTGTCTGCCTCCAGGAGGTCATGGGCGCGCACGAAGTGCACCCGATGCATTTCGAAAACTGGCCCGACACGCCCCACTACGAGTTTCTGGCGGATACCATGTGGAGCGATTACGCCTACGGGCGCAATGCGGTCTACCCGGAGGGGCATCACGGTAACGCGGTGCTGTCGCGTTTTCCTATCGAGCATTATGAGAACCGCGACGTCTCCGTTGGCGAGAGCGAAAAACGCGGGCTGTTATACTGTCGTATCACCCCCCCGGCGCTCGATTTTCCCATTCATGTGGGCTGTGTTCATCTTGGCCTGCGTGAAGCCCACCGTCAGGCCCAGCTACAGATGCTGGCAGACTGGACCAATGCGCTGCCGGAGGGCGAGCCCGTCGTGGTGGCCGGTGATTTCAACGACTGGCGACAGCGGGCCAACCATCCGCTGAAGGTGAAGGCGGGGCTGGAGGAGATCTTTACCCGCTCACGCGGTCGTCCCGCGCGGACGTTTCCGGTGCGCTTCCCCCTGCTGCGCCTTGACCGCATCTACGTAAAAAATGCCCACGCCAGCAGCCCGACGGCGCTGGCTTTACTCAACTGGCGACATCTCTCCGACCATGCCCCACTCAGCGCGGAGATCCACTTATGAAATGCACATGGCAGGAAGGTAACCGTATTACGCTGCTGGAAAATGGCGATAACTTTTATCCGGCGGTTTTTGAGGCGATTAGCCACGCACAGCAGAAAGTCTTTCTGGAAACGTTTATCTGGTTTGAAGACGACGTGGGCAGGCAGTTGCACAGCGCACTGCTGCATGCCGCCCGTCGCGGTGTAAAAATCGAGGTTCTGCTCGACGGATATGGTTCGCCGGATCTCAGCGACGAATTTGTTAACGAGCTCACCGCCGCAGGGGTGGTGTTCCGCTATTACGATCCCGGCCCGCGTCTGTTCGGCATGCGCACCAACCTGTTCCGCCGAATGCACCGCAAAATTGTGGTGGTGGATGAAACGGTGGCCTTCGTTGGCGGCATTAACTACTCCGCCGAGCATATGTCGGATTACGGTCCCGAAGCTAAACAGGACTACGCGATCCGTATCGAAGGACCGGTGGTTCAGGACATCCAGCTGTTCGTGCTGGAAAACTTACCCGGCAAAGAGGCCGCTCGCCGCTGGTGGCGACGCCGTCATCGCCCGGAAGAGAACCGCAAGCCCGGCGAGGCGCAGGCGCTGTTCGTCTGGCGGGATAACGAGGAGCACCGGGACGATATCGAGCGTCATTACCTGAAGATGCTGGCGAACGCGAAGCGCGAGGTGATTATCGCCAACGCCTATTTCTTCCCTGGTTACCGGATTTTGCACGCCATGCGCAACGCGGCCCGACGCGGCGTGAGCGTGAAGCTTATCGTGCAGGGTGAGCCCGATATGCCGATTGTGAAGGTCGGCGCGCGTCTGCTCTATCGCTATCTGGTCAAAAGCGGCGTGCAGATCTATGAATATCGCCGCCGCCCGCTGCACGGCAAAGTCGCCGTGATGGATGACCACTGGGCGACCGTTGGCTCCAGCAACCTCGATCCGCTGAGCTTATCGCTCAATCTGGAAGCGAACCTGATCATCCACGATCGCCAGTTTAATCAGACCCTGCGCGATAACCTTCAGGGTCTTATCAATAAAGACTGCGTGCGTGTGGATGAGTCCATGGTGCCGAAACGGAGCTGGTGGAACGTGGGCATCGGCGTGGTGGTGTTCCACTTCCTGCGCCACTTCCCGGCCATGGTGGGCTGGCTGCCCGCGCATACGCCGAAACTGGCGCTGGTGGATCCGCCTGTGCAACCCGAAATGGAAACCCAGGACCGCGTAGAGGCGGAAGATGGAGGGAAAACCTGATGTCGAAATCTCATCCTCGCTGGCGGCTGGCGAAAAAAATCCTGACCTGGCTGTTCTTCATTGCCGTCGCGGTCCTGCTGGTGGTGTATGCCCAAAAGGTGGACTGGGAAGAGGTGTGGAAAGTTATTCGCAACTACAACCGGACAGTCCTGCTGGGGGCCGTTGGGCTGGTGATTGTGAGCTACCTGATGTACGGCTGCTATGACCTGCTGGGACGTGCCTACTGCGGACATAAGCTTGCCAAACGGCAGGTTATGCTGGTGTCATTCATCTGCTACGCCTTTAACCTGACGCTGAGCACCTGGGTGGGCGGGATTGGTATGCGCTATCGCCTGTACTCCCGCCTTGGCTTACCGGGCGGCACCATCACGCGTATTTTCTCCTTAAGCATCACCACCAACTGGCTGGGGTATATCCTGCTGGGCGGGGTGATTTTCACCATCGGCGTGGTGCAGCTGCCTGCGCACTGGTACATCGATGAGGCTACCCTGCGCATCCTGGGCATCGTACTGCTGATGATCATCGCCGCCTACCTGTGGGCCTGCGCCTTTGCCAAACGTCGTCACATGACCATTAAAGGCCAGAAGCTGGTGCTGCCGTCATGGAAGTTTGCCGTCCTGCAAATGGTGGTTTCCAGCGCTAACTGGATGGCGATGGGGGCCATTATCTGGCTGTTGATTGGCGAAGATGTGAACTACTTCTTCGTGCTGGGCGTGCTGCTGGTAAGCAGTATTGCCGGGGTGATTGTGCATATTCCGGCGGGTATTGGCGTACTGGAGGCGGTGTTTATCGCGCTGCTTGCGGGGGAGCATGTGTCTCACGGGACGATTATCGCCGCCCTGCTCGCGTACCGCATGATCTACTACTTCCTGCCGCTGGCGCTGGCAACGGTCTGTTATCTGGTGCTGGAGAGTCGGGCGAAGAAGCTGCGCGCGAAGAACGAGAGGATGTTGGCGAAGTGAGTTGTGTCGGGTAGCGCTGCGGTCTGATGCCCTCACCCCGGCCCTCTCCCACGGGGAGAGGGAGAAAAGCCCGCACCGTGCAATCCCCTCTCCCTGAGGGAGAGGGTTAGGGTGAGGGGGAAATAACTAGCGACGGTTGCCAAAAATACGCAGCAGCATCAGGAACAGGTTGATGAAATCCAGATAAAGCGTCAGCGCGCCCAGAATCGAGTATTTGCGCAGGTTTGAACTGTCGCGAACATCAATTTGTTCACCGATGTTTTTCAGCTTCTGGGTGTCGTAAGCGGTTAAGCCCACGAAGATCACCACCCCGATATAGGTCACCGCCCACATCAGCGCGTCACTCTTCAGCCACAGGTTAACCAGCGACGCCAGCACAATCCCAATCAGCCCCATAAACAGCATGTTGCCGAAGCCGCTCAGGTCACGTTTGGTGGTGTAACCGTACAGGCTCATCACACCGAACATCCCGCCAGTCACCACAAACGTGCTGGCGATGGAAGAGTAGGTGTAAACGATGAAAATACTGGAAAGCGTCAGCCCGGTCAGCGCCGAATAGAGCATAAACAGCGTGGTCGCCATACCCGCGCTGAGCTTGTGCACCAGCCCGGAGAGCACGAACACCAGCGCCAGTTGCGCAATAATCAGCCCAAAGAAGGTGATTTTGCTTGAGAAGATAAACATCATCAGTTCAGGCGTATTTGCCGCATACCACGCGATAAACGCGGTAAGCAGCAGGCCAACCGTCATCCAGCCATACACCTGAGCCATGTAGGTTTGCAGCCCGCTACGGGTCTGCTGAACTATCGAATCGGAACGCGGAAATCGGTCCATGATTCACTCCTGATTAAGTAAACACACACGTTAAGAGTAACACATCCGCGTAAACCAACTACCAACGGCTGGCGGCATGTTTATCGCTGTCGCGTGATTCCACCCAGCGCTCACCTTCCGGCGTCGCTTCACGCTTCCAGAACGGCGCTTTGGTTTTAAGGTAATCCATGATGAACTCCCCCGCCGCAAAAGCACTCCCGCGATGGGCGCTGGTGACGCCGACAAACACAATCTCTTCGCCGGGCCACATTTCGCCGATGCGATGGATAACCGTAACGCGCCCTAGTGGCCAGCGGCCTCGCGCCTCTTCCACAATGGCCGCCAGCGATTTTTCGGTCATTCCCGGATAGTGCTCCAGCGTCAGCGCTTTTACGCTGTCGCCGAGATTATGATTACGCACTTTCCCGGTAAACGTCACGACCGCGCCGTCTTCGTCGCGCCCGGCCAGCCAGTCATATTCCGTGCCCACGTTAAAACGCTCATGGCCGACCAGAATTCGGGTTTCCGTCATCTTAACCCCCTGTGACCGGCGGGAAGAAGGCCACTTCGTCCCCATCGGCCAGCGGGTGGGTCAACTCCACCAGCGTCTGGTTCACGGCGGCCAGCAGTTTGCCTTCGTCCAGCGCCAGCGCCCAGCGGTCGCCTTGCGCCGCCAGATGCGCACGCAGGGCGGCGACATTTTCGAAAGAGCCGTCCAGCGTCAGGCTGTCGGTATTGACCAGCTCACGGACCTGGGCAAAAAAGAGCACCTTAATCATGGCTTTCCACCTTAAAATCACCGGATTTGCCGCCGCTTTTTGCCAGCAGACGCACCGGGCCAATCACCATATCTTTCTGTACCGCTTTACACATGTCGTAGATGGTCAGCGCCGCCACGGAGGCCGCCGTCAACGCCTCCATCTCCACGCCGGTTTTCCCGGTTAAGCGGCACAGGGACTCGATACGCACACGGTTATGCGCCGGCTGCGCCTGCAAATTTACCTCCACTTTGCTGAGCATCAGCGGATGGCAGAGCGGGATGAGGTCCCAGGTACGTTTAGCGGCCTGAATACCGGCGATGCGGGCGGTGGCAAACACGTCACCCTTGTGATGGCTGCCGTCGATAATCATCGCCAGCGTCTCCGGCAGCATGGTGACGAACGCTTCAGCACGCGCCTCGCGCACCGTTTCGGCTTTGGCGGAGACATCCACCATATGCGCTTCGCCAGCGGCGTTTATGTGGGTCAGTTGTGACATAGCTTATTTCTTTAAATGGGGATGAAAATTACACGGACGGGTACGGGCATCCAGCTGCGGGGCAATAATGTTTTCCCACGCGGTGCGGCAGGCTTTGGTCGACCCCGGCATGGCGAAGATCAGCGTCTTATTCGCCACCCCCGCGACGGCACGGGACTGAAGCGTAGAGGTGCCAATCTCTTCAAAGGAGAGCATGCGGAACACTTCGCCGAAGCCTTCCACTTCGCGATCGAACAGCGGGAGCAGCGCTTCCGGTGCCTGGTCGCCTGCGGTAAAGCCGGTGCCGCCAGTGATCAGCACCACCTGGACGTCATCACCCGCAATCCACTGTGAGACCTGAGCGCGAATGGCGTAACGGTTTTCTTTGACGATCGCTTTATCAACAATCTGGTGTCCGGCTTCGTGTGCCGCCTCGCGCAGCCAGTGGCCAGAGGTATCATCCTCTTCACCACGACGTTCGGAAACGGTAAGAATAGCAATGCGTGTCGGGATAAATTCCGCGCTTACCTGACTCATCTTCTGGTTCCTTCTAAAGCCTGATTACCCGCCGATATAGGACAGGTTCTGAGTAATGCCGGTGTTGCCCTGATGCAGGAAATGGGTCTGCTTTTTGTGCGTCAGCGCCTCGGAAATACGTGCTTCAAGCGCGTCCTGCTGGGCGTCATCTTCCAGCAAATCGCGTAGATCGACGCCGCCATCCCCGAACAGGCAAAGATGGAGCTTGCCGACGGAGGAGACGCGCAGGCGGTTGCAGCTGGCACAGAAGTCTTTTTCATAGGGCATGATCAGGCCGATTTCGCCTTCATAATCCGGATGACAAAAGACCTGCGCCGGGCCATCGCTGCGCTGGCGGATCTGGTGGATCCAGCCGCGTTTCAGCAGTTCGTCGCGCAGAACCATGCCGGAGATATGATGGCGACGGAACAGCTCGCTACCCTCCCCGGTCTCCATCAGCTCAATAAAACGCAGTTGAATGCGGCGCGGTTTGATCCACGCCAGGAAAGTGTCCAGCTGATGGTGGTTCACATCACGCATCAACACGGTATTGACTTTGACCTTGTCGAAACCGGCGGTGAACGCGGCATCGATGCCGTCCATCACCTGCTGGAACTTATCCTGGCCGGTAATGGCGTGGAACTGACGGGCGTCCAGGCTATCGACGCTGACGTTGATCGCCGTCAGCCCCGCATCGCGCCAGTTCGCCACGTCACGCGCCATGCGGTAACCGTTGGTGGTCACCGCGATCTGGCGGATACGTTCGTTTTCACGCACGGCGGCAATGATGTCAGGGAAATCACGGCGCAGGGAGGGCTCTCCCCCGGTAAGACGCACTTTTTCCGTGCCAAGTTCAGAGAACGCGCGCGTGACGCGGCGTACTTCATCCACGGAGAGAAAGCCATTATTGGTGACGCTGCCCGGCTTGTAGCCATCGGGCAGGCAGTAGGTGCAACGGAAGTTACACACGTCGGTAATCGACAAACGTAAGTAGAAAAACTTACGCGCGAAAGCATCAGTAAGTTGTGAAGCCATGTACACCTTTCCAGATCGGGAGGCACAGTCATTTCTTTCTGTACCCTGGTGGCAAATCCGCCACGGCCAGGGCGCCATATCTCTCGACACAGGCGCCAGGGCTAGAGTGTATGTTTTCAGTTTTGAAAACGGGGTTATGGCGATAGTAGCGTGGAAATCGCCACTTCGCCATTGTCGCTTTTCGCTATATAAATTTATATATAACGATGTTATCGTGCATTTTCACTACAGAATACGCAAAAACAGCGCTTTCGCATTGATATACGTCATTATGGTTTGTGAGAGGCATCGTCTTTTAGGAGTAGTTGCGTTACTGTGACGCAAGCTTAACAGGATAAGGAATAGGTATGCGCAATCGCACTTTTGCGGATCTGGACCGTGTGGTCGCTCTTGGCGGAGGTCACGGTCTGGGACGAGTGATGTCGTCGTTATCGTCACTGGGCTCGCGCCTGACGGGCATCGTGACAACAACGGACAACGGCGGCTCAACCGGGCGGATCCGACGTGCTGAAGGCGGGATAGCCTGGGGTGACATGCGCAATTGCCTCAACCAGCTCATCACGGAGCCAAGCGTGGCCTCGGCAATGTTTGAGTACCGTTTTGGCGGAAATGGTGAACTTTCAGGCCATAACCTTGGAAATCTGATGTTAAAGGCGTTGGATCACCTGAGCGTGCGCCCTCTGGAAGCGATCAATTTAATTCGTAACCTGTTAAAGGTGGATGCATTCCTGATCCCGATGTCCGAACAGCCGGTGGATTTAATGGCGATCGATGCCGACGATCACGAAGTGTATGGTGAAGTGAATATCGACCAGCTTCTTCTTCCGCCAAAAGAGCTAATGACCTACCCCAGCGTACCCGCAACGCGTGAAGCGGTAGAAGCGATTGCCGAGGCCGATCTGATCCTGATTGGGCCGGGAAGTTTTTATACCAGCCTGATGCCGATCCTGCTGGTGAAAGAGCTGGCGCAGGCGCTGCGCAGAACGCCTGCGCCCATGGTCTATATCGGTAATTTAGGCCGCGAACTCAGCCCGGCGGCGGCAAGCCTGTCGCTGGCGGATAAGCTGGACCTGATGGAACAGTACGTTGGTAAGAAAATTATCGATGGTGTCGTGGTCGGGCCGAAAGTGGATGTATCGGGGATTGGCGATCGCGTGGTGGTGCAGGAGCCGCTGGAAGCCAGCGATATTAAATATCGCCACGACCGCCATCTGCTGCGCGAGGCGCTGGAGAAGGCGATTCAGGCATTAGGTTAGGTTCGTTTTGTGCGGCCTGATGCCCTCACCCCGGCCCTCTCCCACAGGGAGAGGGAGAAAACGCCACCGGGCAAAAAACTACGATGCCGCAATAAACAGATCCCGCAGCTGATGCAGCTGATCGCGGATTTGCGCGGCCTCTTCGAACTCCAGGTTCTGCGCGTGCTGCATCATCTGCCCTTCCAGCTCGTGGATCTTCTGCTGCAACGCTTTCGGCGTCAGCGCGACGGTATCCTCTTCCACCACTGAACGGGCCTTGCTGCGGCCTTTCGCTTTGGTCTTCGCAATGTTCTGACCCAGCGCCAGGATATCCACCACCTTCTTGTTCAGCCCCTGCGGCGTGATGCCGTGCTCTTCGTTGTAGCGCTGCTGCTTCTCGCGACGACGTTCCGTTTCGCCAATCGCTTTGGCCATCGACGGGGTGATTTTATCCCCGTACAGGATCGCCTTCCCGTTGACGTTACGCGCGGCGCGGCCTATGGTCTGGATCAGCGAGCGCTCGGAACGCAGGAAGCCCTCTTTGTCCGCGTCCAGAATCGCCACCAGCGACACCTCAGGCATATCCAGCCCTTCTCGCAGAAGGTTAATACCGACCAGCACGTCGAACTCGCCCAGACGCAGATCGCGGATGATCTCCATACGCTCCACGGTATCGATATCCGAGTGCAGATACCGCACCTTCTCACCGTGTTCTTCCAGATACTCCGTCAAATCTTCCGCCATACGTTTGGTGAGCGTGGTAACCAGCACGCGCTCGTTGATGGCGGAACGGGCACGTATTTCCGAGAGCAGATCGTCCACCTGCGTCGCCACCGGACGCACCTCGATAATCGGATCCAGCAGCCCGGTCGGACGCACCACCTGGTCCACCACGTCATCACCGGATTTTTCCAGCTCGTAGTTGCCCGGCGTGGCCGATACGTAGATGGTCTGCGGAGCAAGCGCCTCAAATTCTTCAAACTTCATCGGACGGTTGTCCAGCGCTGACGGCAGTCGGAACCCGTACTCCACCAGCGTCTCTTTACGCGCGCGGTCACCGCGGTACATCCCGCCGATCTGGGGGATCGTAACGTGGGATTCGTCGATCACCAGCAGGCCGTCCGCCGGAAGGTAGTCAAACAGCGTCGGCGGCGCTTCGCCCGGCCCGCGCCCGGAGAGGTAGCGCGAGTAGTTTTCGATGCCGGAGCAGTAGCCCAGCTCGTTCATCATCTCCAGATCGAACTGGGTACGCTGGCTCAGGCGCTGCTCTTCCAGCAGCTTATTGTTCGCCAGCAGCACCTTGCGGCGGTCCGCCAGCTCGGTTTTGATCTCTTCCATCGCCTGCACAATACGCTCGCGCGGCGTTACATAGTGCGTTTTCGGGTAGATGGTGAAGCGCTGGATCACCGACTCGACGTGACCGGTCAACGGATCGAACAGCGACAGGCGTTCAACCTCTTCGTCGAACAGCTCCACGCGCAGCGCCATATCGTCCGACTCCGCCGGGAAGATATCAATCACCTCGCCGCGCACGCGGAAGGTCCCGCGCTGGAACGCCTGATCGTTACGGGTGTACTGCAACTCCGCCAGACGGCGCAAAATCGCACGCTGATCGATGATCATCCCCTGCGTCAGGTGCAGCATCATCTTGAGATAGAGATCCGGATCGCCCAGGCCGTAGATCGCCGACACCGAGGCCACCACCACCACATCACGACGCTCCAGCAGCGCCTTGGTCGCCGACAAACGCATCTGCTCGATATGTTCGTTCACCGAGGCATCTTTCTCGATAAACGTGTCGGAGCTGGGAACGTAGGCTTCCGGCTGGTAGTAGTCGTAGTAGGAGACGAAATACTCCACCGCGTTTTCCGGGAAGAACTCTTTCATCTCACCATACAGCTGCGCCGCCAGCGTTTTGTTCGGCGCGAGAACCATCGTCGGACGCTGGAGATCGGCAATGACGTTGGCAATGGTGAAGGTTTTGCCCGAACCGGTAACCCCCAGCAGGGTCTGGTGCGCCAGCCCGTCCTCCAGCCCCTCTTCCAGGCGACGAATAGCCTCGGGCTGATCCCCGGAAGGACGGAAAGCAGAATTCAGTTTAAACGGTTTACTCATGGGCGACGACCTGATGACAGAATAAGCGGCAGGTGAGTAATTTTACTCGTTGTGGCCAGGATTGCCAGTAAAAAACACTGGATGAAAAACCAGTAGCGTGTCAGGATATTTAGCGTAGCGCAGAGAGGATTAGTGCGTTCGCGAGCCAAATTTCGACTGTGACAAAATAAAACACCAGCCTCAGGGGGTTATCCCCAGAACTATTACTTTTTTAACATTTGTCAAGGGCGGTTATGAAAGTTTTATGGCAACAGGTCTCGCTGGCGTTGAGGGAATTGCTTTTATCTAATTCGTTAAAAAATAAAGACTAATTTATTAAGCCGCGTTTCGCATCAATTTGGTTGTAACCCGCGTATTCTCTCGCTTATCGCGGGTTTTCTAACTCTAATGCACAAGGTTATCCACAGGAATAGTGGATAACTGCCTCCAGCCCGTACAGCATGCACTCCAGCAAATTCCCGGTTTTTCCCACGAAGCGGCAGTAAAAAATTTTTATCACTCTTTTTTGCCTGGAAAACGTTCATTTTTTCATAAGCGACTGGCGAGATCTTAATCACAATTCTGTCATTTCTCCTGCACCACAATTTGACATACGCAGCACCGGGAGTGTGCAATTCGTATAAACGTTCAGCTTTTGATAGTGAGTTATTCCTAAAAATGGCCTTTATTTAATCATTATGAAGTTCCTGGCAGGCGTTTTGCAGACATCACTCTGTGCATCACCCCACACATTTTTAAGGAGAGAAAGATGTTGAGTCTGCGTGCTGTAAATCAGTTTTACGGAAGCCAACATACGCTATGGAACGTGAATATCGATTTCCCGCAAGGCATCTGTACGGGCATTGTTGGCCTGCCTGGCATGGGCAAATCCACGCTTATGAACTGCATTACCGGAAAGGTGCCCGTCGAGAGCGGCACCATCATCTGGCATGAGGCTGGCGCGCCGCCGCATAACTTGCTCAACCCTGCGTCCGCATTCCCGGCGCCGCCGACGATAGGCTACGTCCCGCAGGATCGGCGAATATTTTCCCAGCTCACCGTCGATGAAAATCTGCATATCGCTATGCGGGCGACGGGGAAACCCGACCCGGCATCAAAAAGTGACGTGTATGCCCTGTTTCCGGAGCTCTATCCGCTGCGACAGAGCCGTGCCTCTGCGCTGTCCCCTGACGACCAGTATCAGCTGGCCCTCGCCAGTGCGCTGGTTAATCGTCCGCGCGTGCTGATTCTGGATGAGCCCATGCATGGCGCAGGGCACGGTTTCGCGCGCAGGCTGGGGCAGCTGCTGGTGCGGCTGAATCGGGAGCTGGGAATGACGGTGCTGTTAGCGGAGCAACAGCTGTCGTTTATCCGCCGGGTAGCGGATCGTTTCTGCATGCTCTATCGCGGGCGTAACGTGGCACAGGGCCACGTTAACGAGCTGGATGACGACCTTATTGCGCACTGGATGGCGCGGGACATAAGGCGCTGAGGTCGAGATAGCGTCCGGTTTCCGCCTGCTCTGCGCCGTCGGCAAGCCACGGGATCTCGCCGAGAAACGGCGCAGGCAGCACCCGCTTCAGCGTCGCCAGATACTCAGCATGACGTTTACCCGGCGCTACCACGTCATTGGCAATCCACCCTGCCAGACGCAACCCGGCCTGCTGCACGGCCTGGGCGGTCAGCATGGCGTGATTGATACAGCCAAGCTTCACGCCAACCACCAGAATGACCGGAAGCTGCTCGGCCTGCACCCAGTCAGCAAATGTCTGCTCGTCGGACAGCGGGGTAAACCAGCCGCCAGCCCCCTCCACCAGCACCCAGTCGGCCTGCGTTTCCAGGACGCGTAACCCGGAAGAGAGCACCGAAAAATCAATCGGACGATCTTCATCGACGCTGACGATGTGCGGCGAGGTGGGTTCAGCAAAGGTATAGGGGTTCACCGCAGAATAGGCCAGCGTAAGGCTGCTGTTACGCTGTAGCGCCAGCGCATCGGTATTACGTAAGCCTTCCGGCGTCATCTCGCTGCCGGAGGCTACGGGCTTATACCCGGCCGTAGTTTTCCCCAGCAGACGCGCCGCCTGCAACAGCGCGGCGCTGGCAACCGTTTTACCGACTTCAGTGTCCGTGCCGGTAACAAAATAACGTTCAGTCACGTTCAATAATCCCATGAAAAAGATGATAAGAGAGCGGGAACCGGCCCCGCTCCTGCGGCCAGGCCAGCTCGAGACGCTGGAGTTGGCCACGGGTAAGGGGTTTCTTCTCCCGTCCGGCGTGCAGGTGCGTCGCGCCTATGCCCTTAAGCGATCGCATGGCGCTTAACGCATCGCTAAATTCGAGGGTGACGGTCTGGACCACGCTGCGATAGCGCCAGCCTGCCAGCGCCTGAGTGACCTGTTGGTGCGAGAGAAACCGGTTGGCGTGCGGCTGCGCATCCACTGCCCTCCACGCCTGATTTAGCTCTGGCAACGAACTTTCCAGCATGGTGGTAAAGGCCACCGCTCCGCCGGGCCGCGCCACGCGGTATAGCTCGCGTAGGGCCTGCGGCAGGCTGGCGCACCACTGCACCGCCAGATGGCTCCAGACAAGGTCAAACAGCGCATCCTCCAGCGGGATGGCCTCGATATCGGCCACCAGATAACGGTCTGCTGACTGCTGCTGGCGGGCCTCATCCAGCATCTGCGCGGATAAATCCAGCGCCGTGACGTGGCTACCCGTTGCGCGCCAGTAGCGGCTATTGCCGCCAGGCCCGCAGCCAGCGTCGAGCACCTGCGCAAAACGCCCCTCACCGAGCGCGGCCAGCAGCCCGCGGGCGCTCAGGCGTTGCAGCTCATCGTGCTGTGAATAGCTTTGCGCTGCCCGGCCAAACGCGGCGGCAACGGCCTGTTTATTGACAGGAGACATACAGTGCCTCCAGAAGCGTATCGATATCCTGCGGCTCGTGCGCTGCCGTGAGCGTCAGACGCAAGCGCGCGGTGCCTGGCGGCACGGTGGGTGGGCGGATCGCCGTGACCCACTGCCCGCGTTCTCGTAGCGCCTGTGCCAGCATCAGCGCCCGATGGTTTTCACCCACAATCACGGGCTGAATGGCGCTGTGCGAGTCGGTAAGCCGGTAAGGCAGTGCGCTTACCCCCCGGCGAAAACGCTGAATATGGTCGGCCAGGCGCGCCCGGCGTTCAGCGCCGTCTTCGCCGCGGATCACCGCAAGCGACGCAGAGAGCGCCACGGCCTGCGCCGGGGGCATGCTGGTGCTGTAGATCAGGTGCCGGGCGAACTGCACCAGGTAATCGGCCACCGGCTCGCTGCACAACACCGCGGCGCCGCTGACGCCGAAGCCTTTGCCGAAGGTGACCACCAGCAGTTCCGGCCTGACGCGTTGCTGGTGCGCGCTTCCGCGCCCCTCCTCGCCGGTGACGCCAATGCCGTGGGCATCGTCGACCAGCAGCCAGGCGTTCTGCTGTTTTGCGACGTCATGCAAGGTGGCAAGGGGCGCGCTGTCGCCGTCCATGCTGAATACCCCTTCCGTCACCGCCAGCTGAAGCCCTGAACAGGGTTTACCCAGCAGGACGTTCAGCTGAGAGGCATCGTTATGGGCAAAACGCCGCAGCTGCGCCGGGCTGAGACTGGCCGCTTCAAGCAGGGACGCGTGGCTCAGGCGGTCCGCGATGATGCGGTCGTCTTTGCCCATCAGGGCGGCAATCACCGCCTGATTCGCGGCAAAACCGGAGATAAACAGCAGCGCCCGCGGGTAGCCCAGCCAGTCGGCCAGCTCTTCCTCCAGCGCCTGATGCGCCGTGGTGTAGCCGCTGACGTGCCCGGAGCCACCGCTGCCCACGCCGTAACGATCCGCGCCCTGCTGCCAGGCGCGAACGATCTGCGGGTGCTGGCTCAGGCCCAGATAATCGTTGCTGGAGAAATTACAGAACCGCTCTCCTTCCCGGGAGAGAAAACGGCCTGCACCGTTTTCCACTACCCTGCGCACCCGAAACGCATCCGCCGCCCGCCGCTCGTCGAGCGCGGTCCTGATACGTGCCTGCCAGGTCATACGGCTGCCGCGTTGTAGAACTGGTCGGTGTCGGCGTTAAAAATCTGCTGCTCCAGCTGCTGCTGTTGCTCGTTATCCCCCGCCTGTACCTCGGTCTGGTGTGGGTTCAGCCCCAGCTTACGGAACAGCTGGACATCTTTGTCCTCTTCCGGGTTTGGCGTGGTCAGCAGTTTGCAGCCGTAGAAGATGGAGTTGGCCCCGGCCATGAAGCACATCGCCTGGGTCTGCTCGCTCATCTGCTCGCGACCGGCAGAGAGGCGAACGTAAGAGGTCGGCATCATGATGCGCGCCACCGCGATGGTGCGGATGAAATCGAAGGCATCCACGTCCTCGTTATCCGCCAGCGGCGTCCCTTTTACCTTCACCAGCATGTTGATGGGCACGCTTTCCGGCGGGGTCGGCAGGTTTGCCAGCTGTAACAGCAGGCCGGCACGATCTTTTACCGTCTCGCCCAGTCCCACGATCCCGCCGGAACAGACCTTGATCCCCGCATCACGCACTTTATCCAGCGTGTCCAGACGCTCCTGATAGGTGCGCGTGGTGATGATGTTGCCGTAAAACTCCGGCGAAGTATCGAGGTTGTGGTTGTAGTAATCCAGCCCCGCCGCCGAGAGACGCTGCGCCTGCTCCTCGTTCAGCGTGCCCAGGGTCATGCAGGCTTCAAGCCCCATCGCCTTCACCCCCTTCACCATCTGCTCCAGATAGGGCATGTCGCGGTCATGTGGATTTTTCCACGCCGCGCCCATGCAGAAGCGGGTCGAGCCAGCGTTTTTGGCCTTGCGCGCGGAGTCGAGCACCTGCTCGACTTCCATCAGGCGTTCGGATTCGAGACCGGTTTTATAGCGCGCGCTTTGCGGGCAATATTTGCAGTCTTCCGGGCAAGCCCCGGTTTTGATCGACAGCAGCGTGCTGACCTGAACATGACGCGGATCGAAGTGCTGGCGGTGCACCTGTTGCGCTTCAAACATCAGCTCCAGGAAAGGTTTATTGAATAATTCAGTGACTTGCGACATCGTCCAGCGTGCGTGGTGAGCCATCGGGCTTCTCCAAAGGGTTTTGTTAATTGTCGGTTCGGTTTATACTTGTAAACCTAAAACTTTTCAAAATGGTTTACAAGTCGATTATGACCCAGGACGATCTCGCCTTCGACAAGCAGCATATCTGGCACCCTTACACCTCCACGACCCGCCCCCTTCCCGTCTATCCGGTGGCCTCTGCCCACGGCTGCGAGCTGCATCTCGCCAGCGGCGAGCGGCTTGTTGACGGGATGTCCTCCTGGTGGGCAGCGATCCATGGCTACAACCACCCGCGACTGAACGCGGCGATGAAAGCGCAGATTGACCAGATGTCACACGTGATGTTTGGCGGGATCACGCATCAGCCCGCGGTGGATTTATGCCGTCGCCTGGTAGCGATGACGCCTGAATCGCTGGAGTGCGTTTTCCTGGCCGACTCCGGCTCGGTGGCCGTGGAAGTGGCGATGAAAATGGCGTTGCAGTACTGGCATGCGAAGGGCGAAACGCGCCAGCGGTTCCTTACCTTCCGCAACGGCTATCACGGCGACACTTTCGGCGCGATGTCGGTATGTGATCCGGACAACTCCATGCACAGCCTGTGGAAAGGCTATCTGCCGGAAAACCTGTTTGCGCCAGCCCCGCAGAGCCGCTTCGACGGCGAATGGGACGAGATGGACATGGTGGGCTTCGCGCGGCTGATGGCGGCCCATCGCCACGAGATTGCCGCCGTTATTCTCGAACCGATTGTGCAGGGCGCGGGCGGAATGCGGATGTACCATCCCGAGTGGCTGAAGCGCATTCGGAAGATGTGCGACCGCGAAGGGATCCTGTTGATTGCCGATGAGATCGCCACCGGCTTTGGCCGCACCGGGAAGCTGTTCGCCTGCGAGCATGCGGGGATCGCGCCGGATATTCTGTGCCTGGGGAAAGCGCTCACCGGCGGCACCATGACGCTCTCCGCCACGCTTACCACCCGCCAGGTTGCCGATACCATCAGCGACGGCGACGCGGGCTGCTTTATGCACGGCCCGACATTTATGGGCAACCCGCTGGCCTGCGCCGTGGCAAGCGAAAGCCTCGCCATTCTGGAAAGCGGCGCGTGGCAGACGCAGGTGGCGGCGATTGAGGCGCAGCTGAAGCAGCAGTTAAGCGCGGCGGCGGAGGCGGAATACGTCGCGGACGTCCGCGTACTGGGCGCCATCGGGGTAATCGAGACAACGCATCCGGTGAACATGGCCGCGTTGCAGCGCTTCTTCGTTGACCAGGGCGTGTGGGTGCGACCTTTCGGTAAGCTGATTTACCTCATGCCGCCGTACACCATTTCTGCGGATCAGCTCCGCAAGCTGACCGGGGCAGTGGTTGAAGCCGTTAACACTTCAGCGCATTTCGCGATTTAACCCCATGCGTTACACTTTCTGAATGAGTGAGTAACGAGGGAAATCGGATGAAAATCATCAGTAAAGATTTGCGCGACGGCGAAAAGCTGCCGGAACGTCACGTGTTTAACGGGATGGGTTATCAGGGGGATAATATCTCTCCCCATCTGGCGTGGGACGATGTGCCAGCGGGAACCAAAAGTTTTGTCGTGACCTGCTACGATCCGGATGCGCCAACCGGGTCGGGCTGGTGGCACTGGATCGTGGCAAACCTGCCCGCCGACACGCGCGTGCTGCCGCAGGGCTCCGGTTCCGATCTGGTTGCTCTGCCTGACGGTGCGATTCAGACGCGCACTGACTTTGGCAAAGCGGGCTACGGCGGCGCGGCGCCGCCAAAAGGGGAAACGCACCGCTATATCTTCACCGTGCACGCGCTGGATGTGGACAAGATTGAGGTCGACGAAGGGGCGAGCGGCGCGATGGTAGGCTTTAACGTGCATTTCCATTCGCTGGGTAGCGCGTCGATTACGGCGATGTATTCGTAATCGTGCGGGCTGATGCCCTCACCCCGGCCCTCTCCCACAGGGAGAGGGAGAAAACCTAACAATTCCCTCTCCCTGTGGGAGAGGGTTAGGGTGAGGGTAAAAATCACAGCACCGAAGGTAACAGCCCCACCAGCCGTCCTTCTTCCAGAAGTTGCATTGCCTTATCAATATCCGGCGCAAAGAAGCGGTCGTCATCGTAGTGCGTAACGTGCTCGCGCAGTTCCTGGCGCGCCTGCTCCAGCAGTGGGCTGGATTTTAACCCTTCGCGCAAATCAATACCCTGACACGCCGCCAGCCACTCCACCGCCAGCACGCCGCGGGTGTTAGAGGCCATCTCCCAGAGGCGACGCCCGGCAGCCGGGGCCATCGAAACGTGATCTTCCTGGTTGGCTGAGGTTGGCAGGCTGTCCACGCTGTGCGGATGCGACAGGGCTTTGTTCTCGCTTGCCAGTGCCGCGGCGGTGACCTGGGCTATCATGAAGCCCGAGTTCACGCCGCCGTTGCGCACCAGGAATGGCGGTAGCTGGGACATGTGCTTATCCATCATCAGCGCGATTCGACGCTCAGACAGCGCCCCGATTTCGGCAATCGCCAGGGCGATATTATCTGCGGCCATCGCCACCGGCTCGGCGTGGAAGTTACCGCCAGAAACCACCTCATTTTCCTGAGCAAATACCAGTGGGTTATCGGACACCGCATTGGCTTCGACCAGCAGCACTTCTGCCGCCTGGCGCAGCTGCGTCAGGCATGCGCCCATCACCTGCGGCTGGCAGCGCAGGGAATACGGATCCTGCACCTTCTCACAGTTGTGATGCGAATCGGCAATGTCGCTGGTATCGGTAAGTACGTGGCGGTACATGGCAGCGGCATCAATCTGCCCGCGCTGGCCGCGCACCTCGTGGATGCGGGCATCGAACGGACGACGCGAGCCGAGCACCGCCTCAGTGGTCAGTGCACCGCACACCACCGCCGAGGCGAACAGATCTTCCGCTTCAAACAGACCGCGCAGCGCGAAAGCGGTCGACGCCTGCGTGCCGTTGAGCAGCGCCAGCCCCTCTTTTGCCGCGAGGGTGATCGGCGTTAAGCCAGCTTTTTTCAGCGCCTCTTTCGCAGGCAGCCACTCCCCTTGCCAGCGCGCCTGGCCTTCACCCAGCAGGAGCAGCGACATATGCGCCAGCGGCGCCAGATCGCCGGAGGCGCCGACGGAGCCCTTCGCCGGGATCCACGGATAAACTTCCGCATTGACCAGCGCCATCAGCGCCTGGATCACGCTCAGACGAATGCCGGAAAACCCACGCGCCAGGCTGTTGATTTTCAACACCATCATCAGGCGGACGATCTCATCGTCCAGCGGCTGGCCAACCCCCGCCGCGTGCGACAGCACCAGCGAACGCTGTAAATTCTCCAGATCGTGCGTGGCGATGCGGGTCTGCGCCAGCAGGCCAAACCCGGTATTGATGCCGTAGGCGGTGCGCCCCTCCGCCACAATCGCCTCCACGCAGGCCACGCTGTCGTTAATGGCACGGTGGGCGCTTTCATCAAGGGAGAGTGTCACCGGCTGACGCCAGACGTGACGCAGCTGTTTGAGCGTCAGCGAGCCGGGAGTAAGTGTTAACGCGTTCATGCAGGCTTTCCTTGTGTGGCGGGGATCATCGGCAGGTTCAGGCCCTGCTCTTTGGCACAATCAATGGCAATCTCGTAACCCGCATCCGCGTGACGCATCACGCCGGTTGCCGGGTCGTTGTGCAGCACGCGAGCGATACGCGCGGCCGCTTCATCAGTTCCGTCACAGACGATGACCATCCCGGAGTGCTGGGAGAAGCCCATCCCGACGCCGCCGCCGTGGTGCAGCGACACCCAGGTCGCGCCGCTGGCGGTGTTCAGCAGGGCATTCAGCAGCGGCCAGTCGGAGACCGCATCCGAGCCGTCGCGCATGGCTTCGGTTTCACGGTTCGGACTGGCGACAGAGCCGGAGTCCAGGTGGTCGCGGCCAATGACGATCGGCGCGGAGACTTCGCCGCTGCGCACCATTTCGTTAAAGGCGAGGCCGAGTTTTTGCCGCCACTCCAGCCCGACCCAGCAGATACGCGCCGGCAGGCCCTGGAAGTTAATGCGTTCGCGCGCCATATCCAGCCAGCGATGCAGGTGTTCGTCATCGGCGACAATCTCTTTCACTCTGGCGTCGGTTTTGTAGATATCCTCCGGGTCGCCGGACAGGGCAACCCAGCGGAACGGCCCGATGCCGCGGCAGAACAGAGGACGAATATAGGCGGGCACGAAGCCGGGGAAGTCAAAGGCGTTATTCACCCCCATCTCTTTCGCCATCTGGCGGATGTTATTCCCGTAATCAAAGGTCGGAATACCCATCTTACTGAAGGCCAGCATCGCGGAGACGTGTTCCGCCATGGCGCGTTTAGCCGCCAGTACCGTGCCCTCAGGATCGGTTTCCGCTTTTTGCTGGTAGTCTTCCCACGTCCAGCCTTTTGGCAGATAGCCGTGGAGCGGATCGTGAGCGCTGGTCTGGTCGGTGACCAGATCCGGACGCACGCCGCGCGCCACCAGTTCCGGCAGAATATCCGCCGCGTTGCCGCACAGGGCAACCGACACGGCTTTGCCTTCAGCGGTGTACTTTTTGATGCGCGCCAGCGCGTCATCGAGGTTGTCGGCCTGTTCATCAACATAGCGGGTACGCAGACGGAAATCGATGCGGCTCTGCTGGCACTCAATGTTCAGGGAGCACGCGCCCGCCAGCGTCGCGGCCAGCGGCTGCGCGCCGCCCATGCCGCCCAGTCCGGCGGTGAGCACCCAGCGGCCTTTCAGTGATCCGTTATAGTGCTGACGGCCCGCTTCCACGAAGGTTTCATACGTGCCCTGCACAATCCCCTGGCTGCCGATGTAGATCCAGCTACCCGCGGTCATCTGGCCGTACATGGCCAGCCCTTTTGCGTCCAGCTCGTTGAAGTGTTCCCACGTCGCCCAGTGCGGCACCAGGTTGGAGTTGGCAATCAGCACGCGGGGCGCATTTTTATGGGTTTTGAATACGCCAACCGGTTTGCCGGATTGCACCAGCAGCGTTTCGTCGTTTTCGAGATTCGTCAAAGACTCAACAATCGCGTCATAGCACGCCCAGTTGCGCGCGGCGCGGCCAATGCCGCCGTAGACCACCAGCTCGTGGGGATTTTCTGCTACCTCAGGATCAAGGTTGTTCATCAACATGCGCAGCGGTGCTTCGGTGAGCCAGCTTTTTGCGGTGAGCGTGGTGCCGCGCGCGGCGCGGACATCCTGCTTGCGGTATTTATCTGACGACATTGTGTGTTCCTCATAAGGGCCAGGTGATGCATTTAGATATACTTGTATAGACAAGCACACACAAGGTCGGATTTAACAAAAAAGATACAATTTTGCTATATTGCGTTAGCGATCACGCTTATAAAACTTATGACATAAAGTGGCCCTGCAACCGGTAGCGATTCCCCGGGAATAGCAGCTTCGCATGCGACACAATTTGCGAGGACGACCAGGTACGACGGCGGATCAGCAGACAGGGATCGTGCTCTTTAATACGCAACAGCACGCACTCCTGCGGCGTGGCGCGCACGGCTTCCACGATATGCTCCCCTTCCGTCAGCGGGGCGACGAGCGAGAGATACGCATGCGGTGTGGTTTGGGTGTAATCCTGGCTCAGGTAATCCGGTATCCGCTCCGCGTTGACGCAGCGATCTTCAATCTGGACCGGAATGTCGTTCTCATAATGCACCATCACCGAATGGAAAATCCGGGTGCCCTCGGTAACGTTCAGCTCGATGGCCTGTTCGGCGCTGGCCTGCGTCTCTTCAAGCACCAGCACCTCGCAGTGGTGCTGATGGTTGCGGGCGGCAATTTCATCGGCAATGCTGCGGATTTCAAACAGCGCCGACTGTCCTTTTGGCTCGGCGACAAAGGTTCCGACACCCTGCAAACGCACCAGCAACCCTTCATCGGTCAGTTCACGCAGTGCGCGGTTGATGGTCATTCGGCTAAAGCCAAACTGCGCCACCAGCTCGGCCTCGGACGGAATGCGGTCGTGCGGGCGCCAGACGCCGGCGGCGATTTTTTCGCTGATCGCCTGCTTCACCTTTTCGTAAAAAGGCGCGGGAGGGCTCGGCTGCGGCAGGGGCGAGCGTGAAAACATCATGACTCCTTGAATGTTGTTATGCCCACCAGTGAGCAATTTGCCAGGCCAGTCGGGCGGCGAGCTTAGCGCCCTGTCCGTCCCGATCGTAGTGCGGATTAAATTCCACCAGATCCGCCGCCTGTAGTTTACCGCTTCGGCAGATACGCTCAATCACCGGGAACAGATCCAGCGCCGGGATCCCCAACGCCGCAGGGGCGGACACGGCGGGCATTTCTGCGGCAGGCAACACATCAAGGTCAACGGTGAGATAAACCCGGTCTGCCTGCGCAAGCACGCTATCCAGCGCGGATAGCGCATCCCGGCGAAAATCGAGATCTTCAACCAGCGTCACGTTCAACCGCTCAGCTTCCTCCCACAGCGCCTGAGTATTCGCCGCACGGCTTACCCCCAGGCAGGCGTAGTGAAACACCCGCGACTGAGACGCGCAGTAGTGCGCCAGCTGGCGGAACGGCGTGCCGGACGTTGCCCGTTCGGCCTTGCGTAAATCGAGGTGCGCATCCAGGTTGATCACCGCAAGGCGATCGTTCGGAAAGGCGTCCAGCACGCCGCGCCCGTGCGCCCAGGCGGTTTCATGTCCACCGCCGAAAACCAGAGTACGCATCCCGGATTGCTGGCACGCGGTTATGGCCTCGCTCAGCGCCTGCTGTGCCGCCTCCAGCGCGTGGCCTTCAACATAAATAGCGCCCATATCCACGAGGCGCGCATGCCCCTGATGGCTCGCCATATTCGCCAGCGCGCCACGCAACACATCGGGCGCCTGTGCAGCACCGGGCCTGCCCTGGTTACGCTTAACACCTTCATCACATTCAAAGCCCAGCAGGGCGATGCCTGACGGCGCGGGAGAAAAGTCTTCGCGCTGCTGTATGGTCTGGAAGAGACGTTTCGCGGTGCTGGACTCGGCGCTGTCGTCACGACCCTGCCAGACCTGCGGAGAGACGGGATGCCACAGTTTCATGCTACCTGCCCCCGAAACACGCGTTGATACAAAGGATTCCGCCCCGGCTCGTAAACCATCTCAACCGGATGATTCGCCTCCCAGACGACGAAATCAGCCACATAACCTGGCTTTAACTGCCCGTGCGTCGCACCACGTCCTAGCGCCTGCGCCGCATGCCGCGTCACGCCAGCCCAGGCCTCTTCCGGCGTGAGGCCAAACTGGACGCAGGCCATGTTCATTGCCAGATGCAGGCTGGCAAACGGGCTGGTGCCCGGATTGTAGTCGGTAGCCACCGCCATCGGCACGCCCTGCTCTCTCAGCTGCGCCACCGGTGGACGCTGGCGCTCCTGAAGAAAATAGAACGCGCCGGGGAGCAATACCGCCACCGTGCCGCTTTGCGCCATCGCCTGAATACCTGAATCATCGAGATACTCAATATGATCGGCCGACAGCCCTTTATACTGGCTGACCAGCGCCGCGCCGCCGAGATTCGACAGTTGTTCTACATGCCCTTTTACCGGGATCCCGAGCGCGGCGGCGGCCCGGAACAGGCGCTCGGTTTGCGCCGGGGTAAAGCCGACGTTTTCACAAAACACGTCCACCGCTTCAAATAACTCTTTTTGCCACAGCGTGGGCATGATCTGCTCACAGACCAGCGCCAGATAGGCATCCGGATCCTGTCGGTACTCGGCAGGAACGGCGTGCGCGGCCAGCAGCGTCGGGCTGATATCGACCAGATTATTCAGGCTGAGCTGGCGGGCAACCAGCAGCATTTTCTCTTCGGCTTCGGCATTCAGTCCGTATCCCGATTTGATTTCAACGGTCGTTACGCCTTCATTCATCAGCCGCTGGAGTCGCTGCTGCGCCACCGTCAGGAGCGTTTCCGGCGAACTGTTGCGGGTGGCCGTGACCGTGGCGTTAATTCCGCCGCCCTGCGCGCTAATGGTCTGATATGACACGCCGTTAAGCCGTTGCTCCCATTCCGCTGCGCGATCGCCGCCGAACACCAGATGGGTGTGGCAATCGATCAGGCCGGGGGTAACCAGACGCCCGTCGAGATCGACACACTGACGATGCCCGGAGGGGATCTCGGATTCAGGAACAATGGCCAGAATCGTCTGGCCGCGCACAACGAGGGCATGTTGTTCTCTCAGGCCGTAGGGCTCCGCCTCACCTGTCGCCAGGGTTGCCAGTCGCGCATTTCGCCATATCACATCATCGGGATGAAGCTGCTGCATGTGCCTTCCACTTGTCATGGGTTGTATAGACATTTATTTTCATCTGCCGCCTGCTGTCAACCGCATTGGGGGAAAATGTTATTTATTTGTGATGACTTTCCCGTCGCCTGCGGGCAAAAATGCAACTTTTCCGGTTTTTATCTTCCCGTTTCGCTCAACTTAGTATAAAAAAGCAGGCTATTTCGTCTATCCAGATAAGACTTGCATACCCAGGAGCATTACCTTGAATATTTCCAGGATTTCCCGTCTGGCGTTGGCACTCGCCTTTGGCGTGACTTTATCCGCTTGCAGTTCAACACCACCGGATCAGCAACCTTCTGAGCAGGTTGCTCCGGGCACCGCTTCCCGTCCGATCCTGTCAGCGGCTGAAGCGAAGAACTTCACCCGTGCGCACTATTTCTCGGCGATGGATCCCAATGCAGCCCCGTGGACGCCTTCTTCTATTAACCTGCCGAAACAGCCAGACTTCGTTGTCGGCCCGGCCGGGGCAGAGGGCGTTACACACACCTCTATTCAGGCAGCCGTTGATGCCGCAATTACCAAACACAGCGCATCTCGTCAGTACATTGCCATCCTGCCGGGTGAATACGAAGGAACCGTTTATGTTCCGGCGGCACCGGGAAGCATTACGCTTTACGGCTTGGGCGAAAAAGCGGTCGACGTAAAAATTGGCCTGGCGATTGATTCAGAGATCGACAGCACCACCTGGCGCCATCTGGTGAACCCGGCCGGTAAATACATGCCAGGTAAACCGGCGTGGTATATGTTTGATAACTGCCAGCGCAAGCGTGCCGCCACCATTGGCGTGATGTGTTCAGCGGTATTCTGGTCACAGAACAATGGCCTGCAATTGCAGAACCTGACCATTCAGAACACCCTGGGCGACAGCGTTGACGCAGGTAATCATCAGGCCGTGGCGCTGCGTAGCGATGGCGACAAGGTACAGATTAACAACGTCAATATCCTGGGCCGCCAGAACACCTTCTTCGTGACCAACAGCGGCGTGCAGAATACCCTTCAGAACAACCGTCTGACGCGTACTCTGGTCACCAACAGCTACATTGAAGGCGACGTGGATATGGTCTCTGGCCGCGGCGCGGTGGTATTTGATAACACCGACTTCCGCGTGGTGAATTCACGTACGCAGCAGGAAGGTTACGTCTTTGCCCCGGCCACGCAGTCTAACCTGTTCTATGGCTTCCTGGCCGTGAATAGCCGCTTTACTGCTGCTGGCGATGGCGTGGCGCAGCTTGGTCGCTCGCTGGACGTGGACTCCGCCACTAACGGCCAGGTCGTGATCCGCGACAGCGTGATTAACGAAGGCTTTAACATGGCAAAACCGTGGGCGGATGCGGCGATCTCGAAACGTCCTTTCTCCGGCAACACCGGCACGGTGGATGATAAAGACAATGTGCAGCGTAACCTGAACGACGCTAACTTTAACCGCATGTGGGAATACAACAACCGCGGTCTGGGTAGCAAAGTGGTTGCTGAGCCGAAGCAGTAAAATGCCTGCTGCCGGGTGGCGGCTGCGCCTTACCCGGCCTACCTCATGCATTAACCGCGCATAAAAAAAACCTCGCATTTGCGAGGTTTTTTTCGTCTACGGATCAATGAGCGTTAATCACAACCCACATCGGCCCTTGTCCGACCGCATAGCGTCCTTTCTCTTCCAGTAGACCCTGCACGCCCTGGATTTCATAGAGCGCAATGTGGTGGGATTTCTGCCCCGCCGCAATCAGGTATTTGCCGCTGTGATCGACATTAAAGCCGCGCGGCTGGGTTTCTGTCGGCTGGAAGCCTTCAACTGCCAGAACGCTGCCGTCTTCAGAGACGCTGAAGATGGTGATCAGACTGGAGGTACGGTCACAGGCATACAGGTGACGGCCATCCGGCGTAATGTGAATGTCTGCCGCCCAGCGTGTGTCGGAGAAATCAGATGGCATCATGTCCAGCGTCTGTACGCACTCGATCTGTCCATTAGGATCGTTCAGTTCCCACACGTCTACCGAGCTGTTCAGCTCGTTAACGACATAGGCATACTGCTGATTCGGGTGGAAGACCATGTGGCGCGGGCCTGCGCCTTCCACGGTGGTGACTTCCGCCGGGCTCTGCGCGACCAGATGGCCGTCATCGCTCAGGGTGAACAGGCAGATGCGGTCCTGCTTAAGCGCTGGCACCCACAGCGTGCGGTTATCCGGCGAAATGTTGGCGGAGTGGCAACCTTCTAGCCCTTCTACCACGTCGACGGTTTCAACGGGAATACCGTCTTCCAGGCGGGTGACGCTCACGCAGCCTGCATTGTAGGAGCCGCTGAAGATAAAGTTGCCTTTATGGTCAGTGGAAATATGGGTCGGGCTGCCCGGCAGCGGGGCTTCTGCGGTATAGGTCAGCGCGCCGTCATCCGGGGAGATACGGTATGCCAGTACGCGGAATTCCGGGCGTACGCCGACATAAAGAAAACGTTTATCCGGGCTGACGACCATCGGCTGCACCTGGCCTGGCACATCAACAACCTGAACCAGCGTAAGCGAACCTTCTGTATTCAAACGCCAGACATGGATCTGCTGACTTTCAGGACTGGCGGTATAAACGGTTTGTTTCATGAATACTCCTGATTATTTTTAACGGTGAATGCTGAATTGTAGTCCGGGATTTTGCAGGGTTCCGCTCTCGGTGTACCATCCCGACAGACCTTAAATTCAACATTAACCCGGAAGAAAAAATGACCTCGCGAGTGATTGCCCTGGATTTAGACGGAACACTGCTTACCCCTCAGAAAACCCTGCTCCCCTCTTCTCTTGAGGCCCTCAAACGAGCCCAGGAAGCGGGGTATCAACTTCTCATCGTAACGGGTCGACATCACGTAGCCATTCATCCTTTTTATCAGGCACTGGGCTTAGATACACCTGCAATTTGTTGTAATGGCACCTATTTGTATGATTATCAGGCAAAAAAGGTTTTAGCCTCCGATCCGCTTCCCGTTACGCAGGCGCTGCAATTGATTGATTTACTGGATGAGCATGCCATTCACGGCCTGATGTATGTGGACAACGCCATGGTGTATGAACGCCCTACCGGCCATGTGATCCGCACCAGCAACTGGGCTCTGTCTCTGCCGGAAGCGCAGCGTCCGGAGTTCACTCAGGTTTCCTCCCTGCGCCAGGCGGCGGAAGACGTCGACGCAATCTGGAAATTTGCCCTGACCGATGAAGACACCGCCAAACTGAATACCTTCGCAAAACATGTCGAGCATACGCTGGGTCTGGAATGTGAATGGTCCTGGCACGATCAGGTGGATATCGCCCGCAAAGGCAACAGCAAAGGAAAGCGTCTGACCCAGTTCGTCGAATCGCAGGGCGGATCAATGCAGGACGTAATTGCCTTCGGCGATAACTATAACGACATCAGCATGCTGGAAGCGTCCGGAACGGGCGTGGCGATGGGTAATGCCGATGACGCGGTGAAAGCGCGCGCTGACGTGGTGATTGGCGATAACACCACCGACAGCATCGCGCAATATATTTATACCCACCTGCTGTAATCAGGCGGTTATGGAAACGCTCTTGATTTGCGCGTAAAGCCACAGGCCAGGCTTGATGCCCAGCTCATCCCTGGCCCACGGGCTGATGCGCGCCCACAGCGTTCTGTTGCCTACTTCCAGCTGCACTTCCACCTGGCCGTTATCATCAAAACACTGCGCCACTTTTGCGCGCAAAATATTGCGGATACTGGTTTGCAGCGGCGGTTGCAGGACCAGGGAGACATCCGACGCCTGAATGCGGATCCGTAACGTGGACTGAATCGGCGTATCGATTTTATTCACCCACAAATGCTGATCGCCCAGCGCCAGCGCGGTCATCGCGTAGTGCGGATGGTGCTCCAGCACGCTCACCTTCAGAATGCTGCTCTGCTGCTCCTTTGGCAGCCATGGATGCATAACGCTGCTGCCCCACACCTCCTCCAGATTGCCGAATGCCTTCACCCTGCCCGCTTCCAGCACCAGCACTTTGTCGGCCAGATGTAAGATCTCATCCAGCGAATGGCTGACGTAGAGCATTGGCACATTGATTTCCCGCGCCAGACGTTGCAGATACGGCAGCAGCTCGCGCTTGCGCGGAATATCCAGCGAGGCCAGCGGCTCATCCAGCAGCAACAGTTCCGGCGCGGTTAACAGGGCGCGGCCAATCGCCACGCGCTGTTTTTCACCACCCGACAGCGACGACGGCAGACGATCCAGCAGCGGTTCGATGCCCAGCAGCGCCACCAGCTTATCGAACTGTCCGGCCATGTTTTTTGCCATGCCGTAACGCAGGTTCCCGCGAACGCTGTAGTGCGGAAACAGGCGCGCATCCTGAAACACATAGCCGATACGGCGTTTGTCCGGTGACAGGCAGACCTTCTTCTCCGCGTCATTTAAGACGCGGTTATTTAGCACAATACGGCCAGACTGGGGACGCGTCAGGCCGCTAATCGCATTAATCAGCGACGTTTTCCCCGCCCCGGACACGCCAAAAATGGCGGTGATACCGCTGGCAGGCAGCGTTTCGTTCAGCGTCAGGGTGTGGCTGCCCAGGGTTTGCGTAAAGTTGAGTTCCAGCATCACGATTTCCCCATCCGTTCACGGCTGAGGCGCGCCAGCCACTCAGATACCAGCAGCGAGACCAGAGCGAGCACAATCGAAATAATACACAGCCGGGCCGCCGCACCTTCGCCGCCCGGGGTCTGAATCAGGGTATACATGGCCGACGGGATGGTCCGCGTCTCGCCGGGAATGTTCGACACAAAGGTGATGGTCGCGCCAAACTCACCCAACGAGCGGGCGAAGGCTAACACCGTACCGACGATAATGCCCGGTAACGTGAGCGGAAGCGTAATGGTCAGGAATACCCGCCAGCGGCCTGCGCCCAGCGTGCGGGCGGCCTGTTCTAACCGGATATCTACCCCTTCCAGCGCCAGGCGGATAGCGCGCACCATCAGCGGGAAGGACATTACTGCCGCGGCCAGAACCGCGCCGCGCCAGCTGAAAGCAAAGGTCAGTCCGAACCAGTCGTACAGCCATTCGCCGATAAAACCGCGCCGCCCCATGGAGATCAGCAGCAGATATCCGACCACCACAGGCGGTAAGACAAGCGGAAGATGGAGAACACTGTCGAGCAGGGCTTTGCCTGGAAACTTCACGCGAACCAGTAACCAGGCAAAGAACACCCCAAAGGGCAAACTCAGCGCAACCGCCAGGGAAGAGACTTTCAGGCTCAGCAGCACGGCCTGCCATTCAGGTTCGGTCAATATCATTCGTGAGTCGTAAATCCGTAACGTTTAAAGATCGCGGACGCTTCCGGCCCCTTCAGGTAGTCAACAAAGGCCGTCACGGTCGCATTTTTATGTCCATCAACTATCGCAACAGGATATTCTACTTTCTTATGCGAGTCTTCCGGGAAGGTGCCCACCACCTTCACACCTTTACTGGCGACGGCATCGGAGCCGTAAACGATCCCGAGTGGCGCTTCGTTACGCTCCACCAGCGCCAGCGCGCCACGCACATCTTCTGCGGGAGCCAGCTTCGGCGATAAGGTCTCCCATGCACCCAGTTTTTGTAGCGCTTCTTTCGCATAAATCCCGGCAGGAACATGCTCCGGATCGCCTACCGCCAGACGGCCACCGTTGAGCAGACGGGTCCAGTCCGTCTGTTTGTTGATGGCGATGTCGTCCTGCTTGCTGTTTGTGGGCGCGACCACCACCAGGCTATTTCCCAGCAGCGTTTCGCGGGTAGCCGTATCAACAGATTTTTTCTCCACCGCGTAATCCATCCATTTCTGATCGGCAGAGATGAACAGATCCGCGGGTGCCCCCGCTTCAATCTGGCGGGCCAGCGTGGACGAGGAGGCAAACGACGAGACCACCTCGACGTTTTTCTCTTTTTTGTATACCGCAGCAATATCCTGCATCGCGTTAGTCAGCGACGCCGCCGCAAAGACCGTGATTTTTCCTTCATCCGCCAGCGCGTGGCCGGTGAGTGAGAGAGTCAGCGTTGCCCCTGCGAAAAGGCGTACCCATGAACGTGCCATTTGAAGCTCCTGTGCGTATCGTTATATACAAATAAATATAACGACATATCGCAGGTGTTCCTAGCGCTAAATCGTACCCATTAATGCGTAAACTCAAGGAACGTTGTAAAAGATATCGGCGGGAAAGGAATAAACTTGAGAGCAAAACGCCCGGGCTGGCCGGGCGTTTTGGAGGAAATCATTGCTGCTTTTTAGGCTGGTCACGACGATGACCAATGTTCGAAAAGACGTTGAACACTTCACCCAGGCCGTAGATGGCACCGAGGATGATAGCCATCACTACTGGCACCATGATTACCGCGAATACCAGACTTTTCAACAATTCTAACATGGTTTTCTCCAGATCTTGTGAACGGCTTATTCTACCCTGAAAAGCAAGAAAAACATCCCCTTTTGTGCGGTGCGCTTTCCGCCCCCGGGCATTTGGGTCACAATAGCCTTTTTGCCGGGACACTGTTATGCAGGCCGAAATTCTCCTCACACTACGACTTCAGCAGAAGCTTTTCGCCGATCCGCGACGCATCGCCCTGTTAAAACAAATAGAACAAACTGGCTCGATTAGCCAGGGAGCCAAAAACGCCGGCATCAGCTATAAAAGCGCCTGGGATGCGATTAACGACATGAACACCCTGAGCGAACACACGCTGGTTGAGCGCGCCACCGGCGGGAAAGGCGGCGGCGGCGCCGTGTTGACGCGTTACGGGCAACGTCTGATCCAGCTCTACGATTTACTGGCGCAGATCCAGCAAAAAGCATTTGATGTGCTGAGCGATGACGACAACCTGCCGCTGGACAGCCTGCTGGGCGCCATCTCCCGTTTCTCTTTGCAGACCAGCGCCCGCAACCAGTGGTTTGGTACGGTGACGGGGCGCGATCATTCGCAGGTGCAGGAGCATATAGAGATTCTGCTCGCGGACGGTACGACGCGCCTGAAAGCCGCCATCACCGCGCAAAGTGGTCAACGCCTTGGGCTGAACGAAGGTCAGGAGGTGCTGGTATTACTCAAAGCGCCCTGGATCAGCATCGCACTCAACCCTGAGCAGGCCGCAGAGGCCGACAACCAGCTACGCGGGCGTATCAGCCACATCGAGCGCGGCGCAGAACAATGTGAAGTGCTGATGACCCTGCCGGATGGACAGTTGCTCTGCGCCACCGTTCCGGTGAACGACGCGACCGAATTAGACGAAGGTGCTGTGGTGACCGCATATTTCAATGCAGACAGGGTAATTATCGCCACATTATGCTAAGCGCATTGACAACCCTGCTTACACTGAGTATCCCTGACATCTGTTGCTGCAAAAAATGGGATAACACATGTCATCATTGCATATTTCGCAAGGCACGTTTCGTCTTAGTGATACCCGTACCTTATCGCTGCCAGAGTTAACCCTTCGCGCCGGAGAAAGCTGGGCGTTTGTGGGCACGAATGGCAGCGGAAAATCCGCGCTGGCCCGCGCTCTGGCAGGCGAATTAACCCAACTGAAGGGTGAACGTCGCTGCACCTTTACCCGGCTGACGCGCCTTTCCTTCGAACAGCTGCAAAAGCTGGTCAGCGATGAGTGGCAGCGTAACAATACCGATTTGCTCAGCCCCGGCGAAGAAGATACCGGCCGCACGACGGCGGAAATTATCCAGGATGAGATAAAAGATCCTGCCCGCTGTCAGCAGCTGGCGGAGCAATTTGGCATTACCGCCCTGCTTAATCGCCGCTTTAAATACCTTTCAACCGGTGAAACGCGCAAAACGCTGCTGTGTCAGGCGCTGATGAGCGAGCCGGAACTCCTGATCCTGGATGAACCGTTTGACGGACTGGATGTGCAATCCCGCGCGCAACTGGCAGCGTTGCTGGCGTCGCTTAACCAGCAGGGATACACGCTTGTGCTGGTTCTTAACCGCTTTGATGAGATCCCGGATTTCGTACATTATGCGGGCGTGCTGGCGGACTGTAGCCTGACCAAAACCGGCGAGAAAGCCGTACTGCTTCGGCAGGCGCTGATTGCGCAGCTGGCGCACAGCGAGAAACTGGACGGTATTGCCCTGCCGGAGCCGGATGCGCCTTCAGCACGCCACGGGCTGGACCCTGACCAGCCGCGCATTGTGCTGCGCGATGGGGTGGTTGCTTACGACGATCGCCCTATTCTTAATCACCTCAGCTGGACGGTTAATCCTGGTGAGCACTGGCAGATCGTCGGCCCCAACGGGGCGGGTAAATCCACGCTGCTGAGCCTGATCACCGGGGATCACCCGCAGGGATACAGCAACGATCTCACCCTGTTCGGCCGTCGCCGCGGCAGCGGGGAAACCATCTGGGATATCAAAAAGCACATCGGCTATGTCAGCAGCAGCCTGCACCTGGACTACCGGGTGAGCACCACGGTGCGAAACGTGATCCTCTCTGGCTTCTTCGACTCCATTGGTATTTATCAGGCGGTATCCGACAAGCAGCACAAGCTGGCGCAGCAGTGGCTGGATATTCTGGGTATGGATAACCGGGTCGCCGATGCGCCATTCCACAGCCTGTCGTGGGGGCAGCAGCGGCTGGCATTGATCGTCCGCGCGCTGGTCAAGCACCCTACGCTGCTGATTCTTGACGAACCGTTGCAGGGGCTGGATCCGCTCAACCGTCAGCTGATCCGCCGCTTTGTGGATGTCCTGATTAGCGAAGGTGAAACCCAGCTGCTGTTTGTGTCCCACCATGCTGAAGATGCCCCGTCCTGCATCACCCATCGGCTGGAATTTGTCCCTGACGGCGAGCAATACCGCTACCTGCTGAGCAAAATCGATTAACGCGTGGAGGGCGCTGCCCTCCGCTTTTCAGACAACCTGCAACAATACATCTCTATCTCTTTGATCTACAATGCACTCAGTCTGTGAAAAAGCGCGTGTGAAAACCAGTGTAAACGATACCACTATTTTATCCCATGTCACACTTTTCGCGTCTCTGATATGCTATGGTTAATTCATACCATAAGCCTAATGGAGCGAAATATGCGAGTTCTGGTAACAGGTGGTAGCGGTTACATAGGAAGTCATACCTGTGTGCAACTGCTGCAAAGCGGCCACGATGTCGTCATTCTTGATAACCTGTGCAACAGTAAGCGCAGCGTGCTGCCGGTCATTGAACGCCTTTCGGGTAAACAGCCGACTTTCGTGGAAGGCGACATCCGCAATGAAGCGTTGATGACTGAAATCCTTCACGATCACGCGATTGAAACCGTTATCCACTTCGCGGGCCTGAAAGCGGTTGGCGAATCGGTGGCAAAACCGCTTGAGTACTATGACAACAACGTCAACGGTACCCTGCGTCTGATCTCCGCCATGCGTGCGGCCAACGTTAAAAATTTTATCTTCAGCTCCTCCGCGACCGTCTACGGCGATCAGCCAAAAATCCCTTACGTTGAAAGCTTCCCGACCGGTACGCCGCAAAGCCCGTATGGCAAAAGCAAGCTGATGGTAGAGCAGATCCTGACCGACCTGCAAAAAGCCCAGCCTGAGTGGAGCATCGCCTTGCTGCGCTACTTCAACCCGGTCGGCGCACATCCGTCAGGTGATATGGGCGAAGATCCGCAGGGCATTCCTAATAACCTGATGCCGTATATCGCGCAGGTTGCCGTAGGGCGCCGCGATTCCCTGGCGATTTTTGGTAACGATTATCCCACCGAAGATGGCACCGGCGTGCGCGATTACATTCACGTCATGGATCTGGCCGACGGCCACGTGGCGGCGATGCAGCAGCTGGCTGATAAACCGGGCGTGCATATTTACAACCTCGGCGCCGGGATCGGCAGCAGCGTGCTGGACGTGGTGAATGCCTTCAGTAAAGCCTGCGGCAAGCCGGTGAAGTATCACTTCGCTCCCCGCCGGGATGGCGACCTCCCGGCTTACTGGGCCGATGCCACCAAAGCGGATAAAGAGCTTAACTGGCGTGTCACCCGCACGCTTGATGAAATGGCACAGGATACCTGGCACTGGCAGTCGCGCCATCCGCAAGGCTATCCAGATTAAGGATTTGTCATGACGCAATTCAATCCCGTCGATCACCCGCATCGTCGTTTTAACCCGCTCAGCGGGCAATGGATTTTAGTTTCACCGCATCGCGCCAAGCGCCCCTGGCAGGGGGCGCAAGAGACGCCTGCCAAACAGACGCTGCCGCAGCATGATCCGGACTGTTTCCTCTGCCCGGGCAATACGCGCGTGACGGGCGATAAAAACCCGGACTACCAAGGCACCTTCGTGTTTACTAACGACTTTGCCGCGCTGATGACCGATACGCCGGACGCGCCGGAAAGCCATGACCCGCTGATGCGCTGCGAAAGCGCCCGCGGCACCAGCCGCGTGATCTGCTTCTCGCCCGATCACAGCAAAACGCTGCCGGAGCTGAGCGTGGAGGCGCTGAAAGAGGTGGTCAGCACCTGGCAGGCGCAAACCGCAGAGCTGGGGCAGAGCTATCCCTGGGTGCAGGTGTTCGAAAACAAAGGCGCGGCGATGGGCTGCTCCAACCCGCATCCGCACGGTCAGATCTGGGCGAACAGCTTCCTGCCGAATGAAGCCGAGCGTGAGGACCGACTGCAAAAAGCGTATTTCGCCCAGAACGGTTCGCCGATGCTGGTGGATTACACCCAGCGTGAGCTGGCAGATGGCAGCCGTACCGTAGTGGAAACCGAGCACTGGCTTGCGGTGGTCCCTTACTGGGCGGCGTGGCCGTTTGAGACGCTGCTGCTGCCGAAGGCCCATGTTCAGCGCATTACCGAACTCAGCGACGCCCAGCGAGACGACCTTGCGCTGGCGCTGAAAAAACTGACCAGCCGCTACGACAACCTCTTCCAGTGCTCCTTCCCCTACTCCATGGGCTGGCACGGCGCGCCGTTTAACGGCGAAGAGAATCAACACTGGCAGTTACATGCACACTTCTACCCGCCGCTGCTGCGTTCTGCGACGGTACGTAAATTCATGGTGGGCTATGAAATGCTGGCGGAAACCCAGCGCGACCTGACGGCGGAACAGGCGGCAGAACGTCTGCGTGCCGTTAGCGACGTCCATTACCGCGAATCAGGAGTCTAAAAAATGAGTCTGAAAGATAAAACACAATCCCTGTTTGCTGAAAAATTTGGCTACCCTGCCACCCATGTTATCCAGGCGCCAGGCCGCGTTAATCTGATCGGCGAGCACACCGACTATAACGACGGTTTTGTCCTGCCGTGTGCCATCGACTACCAGACGGTGATCAGCTGCGCGAAACGCGACGATCGTCATGTGCGAGTGATCGCCGCGGATTACGGCAACGAAATTGACGAATTTTCCCTCGATGCGCCGATCGTGACCCACGACAGCCAGCAGTGGTCGAACTATGTTCGCGGCGTGGTGAAGCACCTGCAAAAGCGTAACAAGAATTTCGGCGGGGCCGATCTGGTGATCAGCGGCAACGTGCCGCAGGGGGCGGGATTAAGCTCTTCCGCATCGCTGGAAGTGGCGGTCGGCACCGTGTTCCAGCAGCTTTATCATCTGCCGCTGGACGGGGCGCAAATCGCCCTCAACGGTCAGGAAGCGGAAAACCAGTTCGTAGGCTGCAACTGCGGCATTATGGATCAGCTGATTTCCGCGCTGGGCAAGAAAGAACACGCTTTGCTGATTGACTGCCGCTCCCTCGGGACCAAAGCGGTTCCGCTGCCTAAAGGGGCGGCTGTGGTGATCATCAACAGCAACTTCAAACGCACCCTGGTGGGCAGCGAGTACAACACCCGTCGCGAACAGTGCGAAACCGGCGCGCGCTTCTTCCAGCAGCCAGCCCTGCGTGATGTCTCACTTGATGAATTTAACAAGGTTGCCCACGAGCTGGACCCGGTTGTCACGAAGCGCGTGCGTCATATACTGACGGAAAATGCCCGTACCGTAGAAGCCGCCTCCGCGCTGGCAAAAGGTGACCTGAAGCGGATGGGCGAGCTGATGGCCGAATCGCATGCCTCCATGCGTGACGATTTCGAAATCACCGTGCCGCAAATCGACACCCTGGTTGAAATTGTGAAAGCCACGATTGGCGACAAAGGCGGCGTGCGTATGACCGGCGGCGGATTTGGCGGGTGCGTCGTCGCCCTGGTGCCGGAAGAGCTGGTCCCTGCCATTCAGGACGCGGTGGCTAAACAGTACGAAGCCAAAACGGGCATCAAAGAAACTTTCTATGTCTGCAAAGCATCACAAGGAGCCGGACAGTGCTAAACGAAACACCGACACTCGCACCGGATGGTCTGCCGTATCGCCTGTTAACCCTGCGCAACAGCGCCGGTATGGTGGTTACGCTGATGGACTGGGGCGCAACGTTACTTTCTGCCCGCGTACCGATGCCTGACGGCAGCGTGCGCGAAACCCTGCTTGGCTGCGCATCGCCGGAGCAGTATATCGAGCAGACCGCTTTTCTGGGCGCATCCATAGGCCGCTACGCTAACCGCATCGCCAGAAGCCAGTTTACGCTGGACGGCGTAACGTATTCCCTGCTTGCCAGCCAGGGCGAAAATCAGCTACACGGCGGCCCGGAAGGGTTTGATAAACGTCGCTGGAAGATTGTGCAGCAAAATGACGGTGAGGTCTGGTTCTCTCTGGACTCCCTCGATGGAGACCAGGGCTTCCCGGGCAATCTCACCGCAACCGCGCGCTTCACCCTGACCGAAGATAATCGCATCGCCATTGAGTACCGCGCGACCGTCGATAAGCCGTGCCCGGTCAACCTGACTAACCACGCCTATTTCAACCTTGACGGTAATCAGACCGATGTCCGCAGCCACAAACTCCAGATCCTGGCGGATGAGTATCTGCCGGTCGATGAGATGGGTATCCCTTATCAGGGGCTGAAACCGGTAAGCGGAAATAGCTTTGATTTCCGTCAGCCGAAAACCATCGCCCAGGATTTCCTGAGTGATGACGATCAGCGCAAGGTGAAAGGCTACGACCACGCGTTCCTGTTGCAGGCGAAAGGCGATCTTTCTCAACCTGCCGCACAGGTCTGGTCTGCTGATGAGAAGTTACAGATGACGGTCTACACCACCGCCCCTGCCCTACAGTTCTACTCCGGTAACTATCTGGAGGGTACTACGGCGCGTGAACATGACGCCTACGGCGCCTGGCAAGGACTGGCGCTGGAGAGCGAGTTCCTGCCGGACACGCCTAACCATCCTGAATGGCCGCAGCCGGACTGCGTGCTACGTCCGGGTGAAGAGTACGTAAGCGTCACCGAGTATCATTTCATTCCGCGCGCTTAATGTCCGGCGGCGCACGGGCCTACGAATATAGGCCTGATAAGCGAAGCGCCATCCGGCAAAAAAGACTGGCCCTCATCGCGAGGGCTTTTTTATCTCCGCCTTGCTGAAAATAGCGGCGATCGCAGACAAAATCATAACCCTGGATTCACATGCATCTTACACTCTCGAACTATTTTCGCTATGGTTAGGGTTAAGCGTTGCTGCTGGCACAGTCACGGCAATATAATGAGAATTGTTATCATTCAAAATGCTTGAGGAGTAAGAAATGGCTAATACTAAGCTTGTCCTGGTGCGCCACGGCGAAAGCCAGTGGAACAACGAAAACCGCTTCACCGGTTGGTATGACGTTGATCTGTCCGAGAAAGGCGTGAGCGAAGCAAAAGCGGCAGGTAAACTGCTGAAAGAAGAAGGCTTCACCTTTGACTTTGCTTACACCTCTGTGCTGAAACGTGCCATCCATACCCTGTGGAACGTTCTGGACGAGCTGGATCAGGCCTGGCTGCCGGTTGAGAAATCCTGGAAACTGAACGAGCGTCACTACGGTGCGCTGCAAGGTCTGAACAAAGCGGAAACCGCAGAAAAATACGGTGACGAGCAGGTTAAGCAGTGGCGTCGTGGTTTTGCGGTCACGCCTCCAGAGCTGAGCAAAGATGACGAGCGCTACCCGGGCCACGATCCGCGTTACGCGAAGCTGACTGAGGCTGAACTGCCGCAGACCGAAAGCCTGGCGCTGACCATCGACCGCGTTGTGCCTTACTGGAACGAAACCATTCTGCCACGCCTGAAAAGCGGCGAGCGCGTCATTATCGCTGCTCACGGTAACTCCCTGCGTGCGCTGGTGAAATACCTGGACAACATGGGTGAAGATGAAATCCTCGAGCTGAATATCCCTACCGGCGTGCCGCTGGTGTACGAGTTCGACGAAAACTTCAAGCCAGTTAAACATTACTACCTGGGTAACGCCGACGAAATCGCTGCAAAAGCGGCGGCCGTGGCGAACCAGGGTAAAGCGAAGTAATATTCGCCGGACATAAAAAAAGCGTGGAGCAATCCACGCTTTTTTATTGCCCGGGACAAACTTAGCCGCGACGCGCTTTAACCGCATCCGCCAACTGACGCAGGATCGCATCGGTATCGTCCCAGCCAATGCAGGCATCCGTCACGCTCTTACCGTAGACCAGCGGCTCACTGCCCTCCAGGTTCTGGTTGCCTTCCACCAGATGGCTCTCAATCATCACCCCAATCACTGCGCGTTCACCGCTGGCGATTTGCTGACACACATCTGCGCCGACTTCCATCTGCTTTTTGAACTGTTTGCTGGAGTTGGCATGGCTGAAATCGATCATCACCTGCGGTGCCAGACCCGCTTTCTCCAGCCCTGCTTTTACCTCCGCTACGTGTTTAGCACTGTAGTTAGGCTCTTTACCGCCGCGCAGTATAATATGGCAATCGCCATTACCGCTGGTATTCACGATAGCGGAGTGGCCCCACTTGGTCACCGACAGGAAGCAGTGCGGCGCGCCAGCCGCATTAATGGCGTCAATAGCGACTTTAATGGTGCCATCAGTGCCATTTTTGAACCCCACCGGGCATGACAGGCCAGACGCCAGCTCACGGTGAACCTGAGATTCCGTCGTACGCGCGCCAATAGCGCCCCAGCTCATCAGGTCAGCCAGATACTGCGGGGTGATCATATCGAGGAATTCTCCGGCAGCAGGCAGCCCGCTGTCGTTGATCTCCAGCAGCAGCTTACGCGCAATGCGCAGGCCGTCGTTGATCTGGAAACTGTTGTCCATATGCGGATCGTTGATCAACCCTTTCCAGCCCACGGTGGTACGCGGTTTTTCGAAATAAACGCGCATCACGATTTCCAGTTCGCCTTTCAGCTCTTCACGCAGGGCGAGCAGACGGGACGCATACTCTTTGGCCGCAGCAGGATCGTGAATGGAGCACGGCCCAATGACCACCAGAAGACGATCGTCGCTACCTTTCAGGATCTTGTGGATCGCCTTGCGGGCATGAGACACCGTGTTGGCGGCATTTTCGGTGGCGGGGAATTTTTCAAGGAGCGCTACGGGAGGTAATAACTCATTGATCTCTTTAATGCGTAAATCGTCGTTCTGATAATTCATCTTCTTTCCGGCTCTGCCATATCTTTAGTAATGAAAGCAATCCTTTCAATCTAACTTGTCGGCCACGAAGTGTAAACGGGCTTTTACACTTCGCGCAGATAATTCCTGGAATTCGCCTAAAATACACAACAAAATAGCGAAAAATGAGATCTGGCCTAAGCTTTTTACTTGTAACGACTGTTTTTAAATATTTATACGCGATTCCATCCTGACATAAATCAGGAAACTGGGATCTTTCGCCACTGAACAAGATGCACTGTTGGAGAATGTTATCCAGCGTAACGATAAGAACAGGAGCACCATGATGAAAATGACGAAACTGACTACGCTTTTCCTGACGGCAACCCTTACTCTGGCAAGCGGTAGCGTACTGGCTGCTGACGCAGGCTCATCCGGCAGCAACGGCGACGCGAATGCCGCTGCCGAAGCAGGCCAGGTTGCGCCGGATGCAAAACAGAATATTGCGCCAAACAATGTTGATAACAGTAATATCAACACGGGCAATACCAACACCGGCGGGACGAGCACAGGCACGATGAACCATGAGGGTATGACCACCGACGAGGTTCATAAAAACTCTGTGTGTAAAGACGGGAAATGCCCGGACCCGAATGACAAAGTAGGCAGCGATGCCAATACCAAAACGGACGGTACTACCCAGTAACCTTCCGTAAGGTAAAACAGGGAGAGCGAATGCTCTCCTTTTTTATTTAAGCTCTTAAAAACGCTACACTAAAAATAATAATAAATCAGGAACGATACCATGGCGCACTCCCACTCCCATTCCCACTCCACTGGCGATGAAAATGCCAAACGGCTTCTGCTGGCTTTTGGCGTCACTGCCACCTTTATGATAATTGAGGTAACAGGCGGGCTGATATCCGGATCGCTGGCGCTGCTGGCCGATGCCGGGCATATGCTGACCGACGCTGCCGCGCTCCTGTTTGCTCTGCTGGCCGTGCAGTTTGCCCGTCGCCCTCCCAATACTCGCCACACCTTTGGCTGGCTCAGACTGACCACGCTTGCCGCCTTTGTGAATGCGATTGCACTGGTGGTCATTACTCTTCTTATCGTCTGGGAGGCTTTTCAGCGCTTTCGGCATCCACAACCGATAGCCGGGACGACAATGATGGTTATCGCCATTGCCGGGTTGGTCGCCAATATTCTGGCGTTCTGGATATTGCACCGCGGCAGCAGTGAAAAAAATCTGAACGTACGGGCCGCGGCGCTTCATGTGCTGGGCGATCTGCTGGGTTCCGTAGGGGCCATCGTAGCCGCGCTGATCATTATGGGCACGGGCTGGACTCCCATCGACCCGATTCTTTCCGTGCTGGTATCGTGCCTTGTATTACGCAGTGCCTGGCGGCTGTTGAAAGAGAGCGTCAATGAGCTGCTGGAAGGCGCTCCCACGTCGCTGGATATTGGCGAGCTAAAACGCAATCTGTGTCGTTCCATTCCTGAAGTCCGTAACGTTCACCACGTTCACGTCTGGCTGGTGGGTGAGAAACCGCTTATGACGCTGCACGTTCAGGTTATTCCGCCCCACGATCACGATGCGTTGCTTGAACGTATTCGGCACTTCCTTGAGCATCACTACGAAATTGCGCACGCCACCATCCAGATGGAGTATCAGCCATGTAACGGGCCAGACTGTCACCTGAACGAGGCGCAGTCCGGCCACTCACACGCCCATCACCATTAACGGGAAAGCGCGCGCGAGCCACGCTCACGCGCGCTGTTAATCCACATGCGGCTACCGTTCAGGGCAATGACCGTCAGCAGCATGTACTCCAGCGACATGGCATAAACACCCTGGCGGGCAAAAATCACCACGCTAATGACGTTGATGACCACCCACAGCAGCCAGTTCTCAACGTATTTACGGGTCATCAGGATCATTGCGGCAATCGACAGTACCATCATGCAGGAATCCCAGAACGGGAAGGCATCCGGCTGAAGCTCAGCCATCGTCACGTTTAATCCCAGACCCGACATGACCGAGACCGCCACGCGCGTCAGGAAGGCAAATACCGGATCAATAAAGACGGTCATAAAGCCGATAGCTACCACGCAGGCCGCGAACCAGGTGATGGCTTTTGGCAACGGCAGCCAGCGGATTTGCAGTTCCGCCTCCTGCTGACTGTTTTGCCGAGACCAGGCGTACCAGCCATAGATATTGGCTGCGAAGAAGAACAGCTGTAGAAGCAGGCTGGCGTAGAGCTGGATCTGGAAAAAGATGATCGCAAACAGCGTGACGTTTATCAGCCCGAACGCATAGTTGCTGATCTTCTCAAGGCTGGCCAGCCAGATACAGAGTAAACCGGCCAGCGTACCCACCGCTTCAATCCACGACAGGTCATAGCCGCCCGCACCAATCGGGATATGAACCAGGATGTTCTGTGTGCTAAAAAAATCCATTTTTTCTCCGGGGCGTAATAAGTTAAGTACGTAGTGTAGCCGCAAAATCCAGCATACGGTTAAGTGGAATTAACGCGCCTTCACGCAGAGCGGCATCCACGTGGATCTCATGCGCTGCGCCACCGTTTTCCAGCCCCTCCGCAATCGCTTTGAGCCCATTCATCGCCATCCACGGGCAATGCGCGCAGCTTCGGCAGGTCGCCCCTTCTCCGGCGGTCGGCGCTTCGAGCAACGTTTTTTCCGGCACGGCCTGCTGCATCTTGTAGAAGATACCGCGATCGGTCGCCACAATGAGCTGCTTGTGTGACAGGGTTTTCGCAGCATGAATGAGCTGGCTGGTTGACCCGACGGCATCCGCCATGTCGACGATGGACTGCGGGGATTCCGGGTGCACCAGAATCGCGGCGTCTGGGTATAACCCTCTCATGCGCGTCAGGGCCTGGGTCTTAAACTCGTCGTGAACGATACAGGCGCCCTGCCAGCACAGCACATCCGCACCGGTTTGTTTTTGTACATAGTTTCCCAGGTGACGATCGGGCGCCCAGATGATTTTCTCCCCCAGGCTGTCCAGATGCTCAATCAGCTCAACGGCGATACTGGAGGTCACTACCCAGTCTGCCCGGGCTTTCACCGCCGCAGACGTGTTGGCATAGACCACCACGGTACGATCAGGGTGGGCATCACAGAAGGCGGTGAACTCATCAATCGGGCAACCGAGGTCAAGGGAGCATTCGGCATTCAGCGTCGGCAACAGTATGGTTTTTTCCGGGCTGAGAATTTTTGCCGTTTCGCCCATGAAGCGCACACCTGCAACCAGCAGCGTGGAGGCAGGATGTTTTGCACCGAAACGCGCCATTTCCAGGGAGTCTGAGATACAGCCGCCCGTCTCTTCTGCCAGCTGCTGAATTTCCGGGTCGGTGTAGTAATGCGCCACCATCACCGCATCACGCTCTTTAAGCAGGCGCTTAATTTTTTCACGATAGAACTGTTTTTCATCCCGGCTTAGCGGAGCGGGCTTCGGCGGGAAGGGATAGATTGCGGTTTCGGGATCAAACATCACACTCATTATGGCTTCTCGTTTTACTGGCTTAACAATATTGCCTTTGTTTTGCATGAGATAACAAAAATGAGGCAATGGTGTTTTGTATACTAAACAAGATAGCGAATTTGAGGGGGAATGTCATCGGGAATTGATGCCGGTAGCATCTGTCGGGTGGCGGCTTCGCCTTACCCGACCTATAAGGCACTGGCGAACGACAGATAGCAAAAAGGCGCCTTTAGGGCGCCTTTCAACACTGGTGGGTCGTGCAGGATTCGAACCTGCGACCAATTGATTAAAAGTCAACTGCTCTACCAACTGAGCTAACGACCCCTTGCGGGATGTACTTCAAATCTATTCAGGCTGGTGGGTCGTGCAGGATTCGAACCTGCGACCAATTGATTAAAAGTCAACTGCTCTACCAACTGAGCTAACGACCCGTTCGGGTGTTGCCTGAATTATCACTCGGAACCAATAAAATTGGTGGGTCGTGCAGGATTCGAACCTGCGACCAATTGATTAAAAGTCAACTGCTCTACCAACTGAGCTAACGACCCGAGTGGTGGGTGATGACGGGCTCGAACCGCCGACCCCCTCCGTGTAAAGGAGATGCTCTACCAACTGAGCTAATCACCCACTCTGTACTGCCAGAACTGCTTTAAGTGGTGGGTCGTGCAGGATTCGAACCTGCGACCAATTGATTAAAAGTCAACTGCTCTACCAACTGAGCTAACGACCCACTTTTGCGCTGCTTTCACGTTGTTTGATATCCCGTGGCAACGGCGGCATATATTACTGATTTAAGAATTCTGCGCAACAAAAATTTCGATGAAGATCACTTAACTGCTTAGGAATCATGCTGCACGACCAGAAATGACGCGATTTCTGGTCATGCGATAATCAACCCATCGAACTTAAACGTTTTTGCGCTTGTTTGGCGCCGTCTGTACCCGGGAATTTTGCAACCACCTGCTGATAAACCGCTTTGGCTTTTGCAGTGTCGCCTTTGTCCTGCATGATCACGCCGACTTTATACATCGCATCAGGCGCTTTCGGTGATTTCGGGTAATTTTTCACCACAGAGGCAAAATAAAACGCCGCATCATCCTTTTTACCCTTGTTGTAATTCAACTGACCCAGCCAGTAGTTCGCATTTGGCTGGTAAGTGGAATCAGGGTACTTCTTAACGAAGTTCTGAAACGCAACGATAGCATCGTCCTGGCGCGATTTGTCCTGCACCAGGGCAATGGCCGCGTTGTAGTCCGTATTCGCGTCACCGCTCTGTACAGGCGCACCAGACGACGCGGAGGCATCTGCCGCAGGTGCAGGCGTTGCCGCACCGCTTTGATCGCCTGCTGCTGGCTGTGCTGCTGCTCCGCCGCTGTTAAGGCTATCCATCTGCAACAAAATTTGCTTCTGGCGCTCCACAACCTGATTAAGCTGATACTGACTCTCCTGGATCTGACCACGAAGGGAATCAATATCATTCTGGTTATCGGAAAGCTGCTGCTGGAGTTGAGTTAAAAGCTGGCTGTGAGCGTTAGAAATACGCTCGAGTTGAGTGACCCGGTCTTCTACCGAGCCTGAGCCGACACTACTGATTGGTGCCTGAGCAAAAGCGGCCCAGGGGGCCGCTATTCCAACCAGTAACGACAGACTCATCAGATGATGTCTGAAGTTACTGCTCATGCAATTCTCTTAGTAAACGAGTACGGCACGACGGTTTTTGGAGTAAGCCGCTTCGTCGTGACCCAGTACTGCTGGTTTTTCTTTACCGTAAGAAACGATGGAGATCTGGTCAGCAGAAACGCCTTTACCCTGGAGGTACATTTTAACAGCGTTTGCACGACGTTCACCCAGGGAGATGTTGTACTCCGGAGTACCACGTTCGTCCGCATGACCTTCTACGGTGACTTTGTAAGACGGGTTGCTACGCAGGAAGTTTGCGTGCGCATCCAGCATTGCAGCGAAGTCAGAACGGATGTCGTATTTATCCAGATCGAAGTAAACGATGTTGTTCTGCTGTAACTGCTGCATCTGAAGACGCGCTTGCTCTTCAGAAGACATATTGCCATTGCCGTTAGCGTCCATACCGGTGCCGGCACCCATCATGCCTTCGCCGCTCTGGTCATTGCTTGCGTTCTTGTTAGAAGAACACGCTGCGATTGCCATAACAGGCAGAGCGATCATCAGCCCCTTCAGCACTTTGTTCAGTTGCATTTCTAAGATTCCTTTAGTAATCAATTAATTATTATTACAGATACGGCGACCAGGCAGGTGATTTTACCTGTCCATCAGTTGCCGGAAGACGCGCTTTGAAACGCCCATCTGTAGAAACCAGATTCAGCACGGATCCCATCCCCTGAGAAGAGCTGTAGATTACCATGGTGCCGTTAGGTGCCAGACTTGGCGTTTCATCCAGGAACGTTGACGACAGTACTTGTACGCCCCCCGTTACCAGATCTTGTTTGGCAATGTGCTGCTGACCACCCGCAGTACTGACCATTACCATTGTTTTACCATCGGCACTGACGTCAGCATCCTGGTTCTGAGAACCTTCCCAGGTAATACGCTGCGCTGCTCCGCCGTTGATATTCACTTTATAAACTTGTGGACGACCTGCCTGGTCAGACGTAAAGGCCAGATTCTGGCTGTCCGGGAACCAGGTTGGCTCAGTGTTGTTGCTACGACCATCCGTGACCTGACGGATCTGACCAGAACCAATATCCATCACGTACAGGTTCAGGCTACCGGTTTTAGACAGGGCAAACGCCAGTTTGGTACCGTCCGGAGAGAACGCAGGCGCACCGTTGTGACGCGGGAATGACGCAACCTGACGCACAGCACCGTTAGAGAGCGTCTGGATAACCAGCGCGGAACGGCCGCTTTCGAAGGTCACGTACGCCAGCTTAGAGCCGTCCGGAGACCATGCCGGAGACATCAGCGGCTGTGGTGAACGGTGTACGGTGAACTGGTTGTAGCCATCGTAATCAGAGACGCGCAGCTCATAAGGGAACTGGCCGCCGTTGGTCTGTACTACGTACGCGATACGAGTACGGAACGCACCTTTAATACCGGTCAGCTTCTCAAACACTTCGTCACTCGCCGTATGGCCTGCGTAACGCAGCCACTGCTTGTTCACCTTATACGTGTTTTGAGCCAGAACGGTACCCGGCGCACCGCCGGTATCCACCAGCTGATAAGCGACGTTATAGCCGCCGTCTGGCGCAGGAGTAACCTGTCCGACAACCACGGCATCAATACCCAGTGCAGACCATGCAGCAGGTTGAACTTCCTGAGCGGTACCCGGCTGCTGCGGCAGACGAGAACGATCTAAGGGGTTAAATTTACCGCTGTTACGCAGGTCAGCTGCAACAATGCCGCCAATGTCTTCAGGCGCAGCGCCCGGGCCTGCCCACTGGAACGGAACGACACCGATTGGACGCGCTGAGTCGTTCCAGTCGGTAATGTCGATGCTTACTGTGGCATGCACTGCTGACGTCAACAGTACTAAAAAACCAAAAGCTAATCGTAATGCCTGCTTCATCATATCTCCCTTATCCGAACAATAAGTCCTGGATAATTTAGCAGAAGGTTAACAAACTCAAATACACAAAACTATCAGAACCCGATAACCGCAGCTCTGCTTATGGCTTAAAGTTCAGCGAAGCGTCTTTGAACACTTCATAGACAGCCTGTGACGGAGGTTTTGGCAGTTTTGCCTGATTCACTGCCACAAGTGCAGCCTGGCATAATGCGTCATCGCCTCCTTCAGACTCAACGCTCAGCACGGTACCATCAGTATGCAGTTTAATATGCAGTCTGCATGTTTTCCCTGTATACAATGATTTATCGTTAAGCCTGCTGGATATAGCCGCAGCAATCTGGTTCTTGTAGTCGTTAATCTCAGCGCCAGAAGCACCGTTGTTCTTAGTGTTACCGCTTCCCGCCGGGGCTGCATTACTCCCTTTTGCCCCACCGCCAGTTTTCGGCGCATTCTTACCAGAACTCAGGTCGCCAATGATATCGTCAGCGGTGGCTGCTTCAGCGGCAGCTTTTTCAGCAGCGGCCTTCCTGGCAGCGGCTTTTTCAGCGGCAGCTTTCTTGTCGGCTGCGGCTTTTTCGGCAGCAGCTTTTTTATCAGCCGCAGCTTTTTCAGCGGCAGCCGCTTTTTCAGCCGCTTTCTTCGCAGCATCGGCAGCAGCTTTCTTCTCTGCTTCCTGAGCGGCTTTCTTCGCGGCTTCTGCTTCCGCTTTCTTCTGGGCATCAGCAGCGGCTTTCTTCGCAGCTTCTGCTTCCGCTTTCTTCTGGGCATCAGCAGCGGCTTTCTTCGCAGCTTCTGCTTCCGCTTTTTTCTGAGCATCAGCAGCGGCTTTCTTCGCCGCGTCAGCCGCTAATTTCGCCTGTGCGTCAGCCTGCGCTTTTGCATCAGCCGCGGCTTTGGCTGCCGCCTCTTCCGCCTGCTTCTGCTGTTCCTGCGCCTTCTTCGCAGCGGCTTCAGCCTGCTTCTGCTGCTCTGCCTGCTCTTTCGCCGCTTCCTGCGCCTGCAAACGCTCTTTCTCTAGCTGCTTCAGACGTTCCTGCTCAGCGGCCTGCTTTTCACGCAGCTCTTCCGCCTGCTGTTGCGCCTGTTTTTCTCGCTGCTCTTCAGCACGTTTAGAGCTCGCCTGCTGCTGTTGCTGACGATTATAGTTCTGAACGATCGCACCAGGATCCACCATAACGGCGTCGATGGAGGACCCCCCACCGCCGCCTGATGCATCAAGGTGCTCATCGAACGAACTCCAGATCAGCGCTGCAAAAAGAATTACGTGCAGCACTGCGGAGACGATTATCGCTCGCTTAAGCTTGTCGTTCTGTTCGGTTGCCTTTGACACTATCGGTTCCCAAAAACTACGCAGATGATCAAATAGGCTGAGTCATTAAGCCAACTGACTTAACGCCCGCGCTATGTAGCAAGTTCAGCGCTTTGATAATTTCATCATATGGTACGTCTTTCGCACCACCGATTAAGAAGACCGTCTTCGGATTTGACTCCAGGCGTCGTTGCGCTTCAGCAATAACCTGCTCTGGCGGAAGCTGATCCATACGATCTTTCTCTACCACCACGCTGTACTGCCCTACGCCGGAAACCTCAATGATGACCGGAGGATCGTCATTGGTGCTTACCGCCTGTGATTCTGTCGCATCCGGCAGATCAACTTCCACGCTCTGGGTGATGATGGGCGCCGTCGCCATAAAGATCAGCAGCAGCACCAGCAGCACGTCCAGTAACGGAACGATATTGATTTCGGACTTGAGCTCGCGACGACCTCGTCCACGCGATCTGGCCATGGTTTACCCCTTGTTGCTCTCGGTGCTGGTAAACGCCTGACGATGCAGAATCGCGGTGAACTCTTCCATAAAGTTGTCGTAGTTCAGTTCCAGTTTGTTCACGCGCTGGTTCAGACGGTTGTACGCCATTACCGCCGGAATTGCGGCGAACAGACCGATTGCGGTCGCGATCAGTGCTTCTGCGATACCCGGCGCAACCATCTGCAACGTTGCCTGCTTCACCGCCCCAAGGGCGATAAAGGCGTGCATGATCCCCCACACCGTACCAAACAGGCCGATATACGGGCTGATGGAGCCAACGGTTCCGAGGAAAGGAATATGCGTTTCAAGATTTTCCAGTTCGCGGTTCATGGAGATGCGCATCGCACGCGACGCTCCTTCTACCACGGCTTCCGGCGCATGGCTGTTAGCGCGATGTAAGCGAGCGAACTCTTTGAAACCGCTATAGAAAATTTGTTCGGAGCCTGAAAGGTTATCACGGCGTCCCTGGCTTTCCTGGTACAGACGAGAAAGCTCAATACCCGACCAGAACTTATCTTCAAACGCTTCGGCTTCGCGGCCAGCGGCATTGAGGATACGCGTTCTCTGGATGATGATGGCCCAGGATGCGATTGAAAAACCAATCAAAATCAACATGATAAGTTTAACCAGAAGGCTTGCCTTCAGGAACAAATCAAGGATATTCATGTCAGTCACTGCTTAAACTCCGCGACAATAGACTTAGGAAGCGCACGAGGCTTCATTATGGTTGGATCAACACAGACAATCAGGACTTCAGCTGAGTTCAGTACCGTATTCTCTGCATTGACTATCCGCTGCGTGAAAACCAGTGAAGTTCCGCGCATTGATGTAATTTCTGTTTGAACTTCGAGCATATCGTCGAGTCTGGCAGGCGCAAAATACTCAAGCGTCATCTTGCGTACCACGAAGGCAACTCGCTCAGCCAACAGCACCTGTTGACTAAAGTGATGATGGCGCAGCATCTCTGTGCGTGCCCGTTCATAAAAAGCAACGTAGCTGGCGTGGTAGACCACACCACCGGCATCAGTATCTTCGTAATAGACACGTACCGGCCATCGAAACAGCGTTGTATTCACTTTACATCCCGGTAATACAAGAAAAGTTGGAGCTTTCAAACTTCGCTACTATACGCGCGGGAATGATGGTTTGGAATGGGGGAAAGTAAACGGAGAGTAAATTTTTATGGGCCAGGGTAAGCCCATAACGTTAACGGACATTTCTTATTCAGAAGAAGAAGAAAATCAAACCGGCGAGGAGAACCAGATCGGCAATCAGTGGGCAGAAGATGCCCTGCCAGTGAAGCGCTTTCGGACGAAAGCCGACACCGTGAATCACGCCTGCGCACACCGCCCACATAATCAGGAAGCCGTGCCAGATTTCAAGCTCGCTGGTTTTCGCCGCGAAGCGCGACGGGTCCCAGAAGATACAGCCTGCCAGCAGTAATGCCATAATGAGGGAAAGCGCCCTCAAAGGGCGCTTATCCATTACCGCATATAACGTTGCGATAATATTCATTAGTGCTTTTCTTCACCTGCTTTGGTCGCTTCTACATGCTCAAGCGCCAGGGCAGTGATGACACCAAACGCACAGGCAAGAAGCGTCCCTAAAATCCATGCGAAATACCACATATTCAGCTCCTTACTTAGTACATAGAGTGGGTGTTGCTTTCGATATGTTCTTTAGTGATACGACCGAACATTTTCCAGTAACACCAGATGGTGTAAGCCAGAACAATCGGAACGAACACGCAAGCAACATAGGTCATTAAGTTAAGCGTCATATGGCTGGACGTTGCATCCCACATGGTCAGGCTGGCATTCATCATGGTGCTGGATGGCATCACGAACGGGAACATCGCAATACCGGCCGTCAGGATGATGCACGCCAGCGTCAGGGAAGAGAATACGAACGCCAGAGCGCCTTTCTCCAGACGAGACGTCAGCACGGTCAGCAGTGGCAGCAGCACACCCAGAGCCGGGATAGCCCACAGCACAGGGGTATTGTTGAAGTTCACCAGCCATGCACCGGCCTGACGCGCCACCTCTTTGGTCAGCGGGTTAGACGGCGCAGCATGGTTGATAGCAGACGTCACCACGTATCCATCAATACCATACACCACCCACACGCCTGCCAGCGCGAAGCAGACCAGCGTCACCAGCGCCGCCACCTGAGCGGTAGCGCGGGAACGCAGGTGCAGTTCACCTACGGTACGCATCTGGAGATAGGTTGCGCCCTGGGTGATGATCATCGCCACGCTCACCACGCCTGCCAGCAGACCAAACGGATTCAGCAGCTGGAAGAAGTTACCGGTGTAGAACAGACGCATATATTCGTCGACGTGGAACGGTACGCCCTGCAACAGGTTACCAAACGCCACACCAATGACCAGCGGTGGAACGAAGCTACCGATGAAGATGCCCCAGTCCCACATGTTACGCCAGCGGGTGTCTTCAATCTTGGAACGGTAGTCGAAACCCACCGGACGGAAGAATAAAGAAGCCAGCACCAGAATCATCGCCACATAGAAGCCGGAGAACGCAGCCGCGTAGACCATCGGCCAGGCAGCGAACAGCGCGCCGCCTGCGGTGATCAGCCACACCTGGTTACCGTCCCAGTGCGGGGCGATGGAGTTGATCATGATTCGACGCTCGGTGTCATTACGACCGAGGAAACGGGTGAGCATGCCCACGCCCATGTCGAAACCATCGGTGACCGCGAAACCAATCAGCAGAACACCGATCAGCAGCCACCAGATAAAACGCAATACTTCATAATCGATCATTTGATGACTCCTGTCTTAGCGTGCCGGCTGAGTAGTCGCAACAGACTGCTCGTAGTGGTAGCGACCGGTTTTCAGGCTGCTTGGGCCAAGGCGCGCGAACTTGAACATCAGGAACAGTTCAGCCACCAGGAACAGGGTGTACAGACCGCAAATGAGCAGCATGGAGAAGATCAGGTCGCCTGCGGTCAGGGAGGAGTTTGCTACCGCTGTTGGCAGCACCTCACCGATCGCCCACGGCTGACGGCCATATTCCGCAACAAACCAGCCGGACTCGATAGCAATCCATGGCAGTGGGATACCGTACAGCGCGGTGCGCAGCAGCCATTTTTTCTCACCGATACGGTTACGAATGACTGACCAGAACGAGGCCGCGATGATCAGCAGCATGATAATGCCGCAACCCACCATGATGCGGAACGCGAAGTACAGCGGCGCAACGCGTGGAATAGAGTCTTTGGTTGCCATCTGGATCTGCGCTTCCGTCGCGTCGGAGACGTTCGGGGTATAGCGTTTCAGCAGCAGACCGTAACCGAGGTCTTTCTTCACGTCGTTAAATTGATCGCGAACGGCCTGGTCGGTAGAGCCGGCGCGCAGCTGTTCCAGCAGCGAGTAAGCTTTCATCCCGTTACGGATACGCTCTTCATGCTGCACCATCAGATCTTTCAGGCCAGTCACCTGTTTGTCGACGGAGCGCGTGGCGATAATACCCAGCGCGTAAGGAATTTGAATGGCGAAGCGGTTTTCCTGCGCTTCCTGGTCAGGCACACCGAACAGGGTAAACGCTGCCGGTGCCGGCTGGGTTTCCCATTCAGCTTCAATTGCGGCGAGTTTGGTTTTCTGCACGTCGCCCATTTCGTAACCGGATTCATCACCCAGAACAATAACGGACAGAATCGCGGCCATACCGAAGCTTGCTGCGATAGCAAAAGAACGCTTGGCAAAGGCGAAGTCGCGGCCGCGCAGCATATAGTAGGAGCTGATGCCCAGCACGAACATCGCGCCGCACACATAGCCAGACGCCACGGTGTGAACGAATTTAACCTGAGCAACCGGGTTCAGGACCAGCTCAGCGAAGCTGACCATCTCCATACGCATGGTTTCGAAGTTGAAATCAGATGCGATTGGGTTTTGCATCCAGCCGTTCGCCACCAGGATCCACAGTGCGGACAAGTTGGAGCCTAATGCCACCAGCCAGGTTACCGCCATATGCTGGACTTTACCCAGACGGTCCCAACCGAAGAAGAACAGACCTACAAAGGTGGATTCGAGGAAGAAGGCCATCAGACCTTCAATGGCCAGCGGCGCACCGAAAATATCCCCCACATAATGGGAATAGTAAGACCAGTTTGTCCCGAACTGGAACTCCATGGTCAGACCGGTTGCCACGCCCAGCGCAAAGTTGATACCAAACAACTTGCCCCAGAACTTGGTCATATCTTTATAAATCTGTTTGCCGGAGAGGACGTAAACCGTTTCCATGATGGCCAGCAGGAACGCCATACCGAGCGTCAGCGGCACAAACAGGAAGTGGTACATCGCGGTCAAGGCAAACTGTAAGCGCGACAGTTCGACTACGTCTAACATTATGACTCCTTGCTCATCGCATGAAGACTCCGAGAGTGAACCCCGTTAGATAAGGATCCACACGCATGCCCCAATACAAAGTTATCTGCTTCCCTTCTTCGTTGCTTATTCTCTTCAGGAGGAAAAAGCAATGATGAAAGGTTACAAATACGTTAAGAAAAAACCAAATTGATCCCGTAAATATAATACGCTGCAAAACCCTTACAATAAACAGGTTTTTATTCGAACAGATTTACGTTTTTCGACGGCGATCAATTTATAGCAAAATTACCACTTTTCGGCCATTTTGATCGGGAACAATTTAACGCCTTTCGGAGCCTTTTTCCAAGTATTAAACATTGATTTAAATCAAAAACAGTCAGAGCTGTTAATGATGTTTCTTTGTGGTGCGGATAGTAAAAACCTTGTTAACAATATGTATATTTAAAGGCGTTATTGGTTATAAAAGCCAGAAGATAATATAAACAGTTGTGATTTTTATTAACGCGCAAGAAAAAACGCATTTTGCCGGAAGATAAACATATAATGTTATCTGCTTCACAGTATTTTTCTTTCGCTTTGCTACCCGCCGAAGCGATTACATTTCATTCACCTTTAATAATCTTAAAATTAACACCCTTTCGTGACTATTTGATGAAATAAAGGCCGCATTCCTGCGGCCTTTATTTTGTTCGGAGGATTACCTTTCAATTTTTATGCTAAAGGTGCGTGACTGGCATGGCCGGAACGACCCCGTAATGGCTGAACCCTCCTCCCCTTGCGCCTTGCGCACCTCATTCATGTCCGTTTCGCAACAGGCCTGGACCTCACGGTTCACAGACAAAGCCACGTCACCGGAGCGGGTCTCCGCAGGATTGTACAGACGAAGAATCATCTCGTCACGATCCTCCGCTTTTTTCAGCGCACTGAGTACGCATCCGTTAGGCGCCAGCGTTAACAGGCTATAGCTACAAGGGGTGGTGAAAGAGGCGCGGTTAAGCTTCATCGCATCCCACGGGATTTTGTTATAGCAGTGCACTGGCGTTAACCACGACTTCGCCTGCTGCGCAACGCCAGCACTGACGGGCGTACCATTAAAACTGAACAGGCTAAAGCGACAGGTTAACTGGCCCCGCATCTGCGAATCAGGCACCGGCATTTTGATCCCGGACGGTCTGCCGGGGCGCAGCAGTAAATCTTCCTTCCCAAGCACCCCCACGCCGCGAAGCAACGTCAGGGCAAACGTTTTTTGACGCTCGCCAGTCACTTCAAATTCGCGCAACCCTTCGGTAAACAGCGCCATCCCGTTACGCCGTTCCTGGAGCACAGCGTAGTTAAGCAGATTCCACACCGGCAGCGGCGCTTCCTTCCAGCCCTCCTCCTGCCAGTTCGCCATCGCTTCATCCTGTACAGGACGCGTCAGCGAACCGAACTGGGTATCGGCTAACACCGTGTCTGTGGTAAATGGCGTCGGGATCAGCACCCGCACACGGTGGTCATCCGCGTGATTTCCGAGACGCGCCTCAACGTCGATACGTCGGCTGTTATGGCTGAGCGTGACCGTGAGTTCTGCCTCAAGCGTTCCCGTCTGCTGACGCGCAGAACGTTCAGCGAGATCCGCTGGCACCGCCATGCGATGGCGGATCACCGCCCTGCTCTGCCAGGCCTCGTGGATCACCTCAACCTCATGCTCGCCCTGAGTGGAAGTGAGTCTCCACTCTTCCCGTGAAGGCGAGTAGTCGTACTCATCGCCATCATCCGAGCTCTCTTCTATTTCCAGCGCGCGGTCATAGATAAGCCCGGACGCTTTATCGAGCAGACGCAGGGTGCCGTCGTCGTTTAACGTTATTTCCCAGAAAGCATTATCCAGCAACGCCTCCGACGATTTTTCTGCCGCCAGCAGCTTGCCGGCCACGTGCGGCTCGATATAGAGCGTGCGGTAACCCATTGATGGCAGGATCTGATTGAGCTGGATATCAAACTCCATAAAGGGATCGTAGTTACCGTAATGCACAATTTGCCGGTCAATCAAGCCGGGGTCGATTTCACGCGCGCTGCGCAGGCAGTAAGGGATTTCATTCCCCCTATCGTCCAGCAGGCGGAACTGGCTGGCGCGCAGACGTATCGTGGTGTTAATCACTTCCTCACGCGGCCAGGGCGTGAGGTTAAACATCACCAGTTTGTCTTCCTCGCTCTGCGGCATGTTGTCGACAATCTTGCGCATATAGAAGCATGTCAGGTTATCGGCCATGTCTTCCGCCAGCTCGAAGCGTGACATCACCTCACGATGCACTTTGTCACTACAGCAGCAGCCGATACTGTCATGGGCGTGATTCTTGAGGATCTCTTTCCACATTTTTTCCAGCAAGCCGTGGTGATACTCAAAGCCCAGCGTCCAGGCAAGCGTGGCCAGCGGCTCAAGGACGTTGACGATTTTATTCTCTATCCGGGCGTGGGCGATTTTGATATCCATCCGCGTGGAGCCTATCGTCCGGTGCACCCGCATATATTTACCGTCAATAAACTCCCCTTTCAGCGTCGCCAGTTCATCGCGGTGCGCGTCAATGTGGTCAAACACGTCCTCGAAGCGGCTCAACACAAACTGACGCTGCGGATAGATTTCGCGCAGCTTATCCATCACCGCAAAGATGTTCTGCTGGAGCGGCATCTGATCATGGCCGTTAGGCAGCAAAATTTCTTTCGTCACGGAGGCTTTTTCCAGCACCTCGAAGTACGTGTCGAGCCGTTTGCGCAGCCCGGCCTCATCCTCCGGTAAGTACTTACCAATCGCGTAGCCCAGCGGCAGCACCTGTGCCGTCACTTCGCTGCCGTCCTGACTTTGCCAGAGAAATTCGGTTTTATCGGTACCGTGCCGCTCGGAACACCCGCGCCAGAACATGGTACGCGTGATGCCAAAACCATTGTAAATGTGCGGCAGCTGGGAAGACATGCCGAAGGAGTCCGGCAGATAGCCAATTTTCATCGGCTCGCCAAAGGCCAGACAGTCGCGTATACCGTACATCAGATTTCGGACAATCGACTCGCCGGAAACAAGGGTGGTATCCGTCTGGGTATACCACGGCCCGATAATCAGCTTCCCGGCCGCCACCAGTGCCTTCACGCGTGGCCTGTTTTCCGGTTTCACGGCAAAATAATCTTCCAGCACCGCCGTCTGGCCGTCGAGTACGTAGTATTTATACTCTGTGTCCTGCTCAAGACGAGTGAGGATCTCTTCCATATTATTGACCAGAAGAATACGTGACGCTTCGGTGGTGAAGTACCACTCCCGGTCCCAGTGCATATGTGGCGTGATATGAACGCGAGATACAGCTTTCATCTTCGTTTCCTGTCAGTGCGTGTTTACGATGGTATGTCTTCAGTCACGTAGGTGCCGCTCTTCACGGCCTGGCGTCGCCAGAGCAGTAAAATGAGCGTAGAGATTGCGGCGCCAGCCAGCGCGGCGCCAAACCAGCCGACAGCGGCCATCACGCCGCCCAGCCCGGCATCATGCAGTAAGAAGAGCGAGAAAATGCCCGCGCCGGGGGTGGATAGCCCAATCCCCATCGCCCCGACAATCGCTCCGGTCACCATTGACCCCAGAACAAATGAGCCAATGACCCGCAACGGATCCTCGATAGCCATCGGAATTGCCCCTTCGGTGATGCCCGCCAGCCCCAGCAGCCAGGTGGACTTGCCGGTTTCAATTTCGAACTGTTTGAACAGGTTCGGAGCCAACATCGTTGATGCCGTCACGGTAAAGGCCGATACCATTTTGACGGAGGCAAAAATCGCATAAGGCCCGTATACGCCATTCGCCATCGCCCCCAGACAGAACGCGTAAGAGGCTTTGTTGACCGGACCGCCCAGATCGAACGAGCACATAAAGCCCAGGATCGCCCCCAGCAGCAGCGCATTCGCGCCGGACAGACCGTTAAGCCAGGCGGTCAGGGCGTTATTGATCCAGGCTACCGGTTCGCCGATCACAAACAGCATCAGGCTGCCTGCGCCCAGCACGCCAATCACCGGATAGAGATAAAAGGTCAGAAAGCCGTTGTAGCGGCTACTCAGCCGGATGTGGTTTTTCACCCAGCGCATCAGGTAGCCCGCAATCAGCCCGCCGACGATGGCCCCGAGAAAACCAGAGCCGATCATATTGGCGGCAAGACCCGCCGCAAAGCCGGGCGTAAGTGCAGGTTTATCCGCCAGCGAGTAAGCGGTATAGGCCGCCAGAACAGGCACCATCAGAATACCGAGCATCCCGCCGCCCAGTTTGCGGTACATCCACAGCCACGAATTTTCCTGATCGAACAGATGCTGCAAGCCCAGGATTTGCGCCAGCAGTACCGACACGGCCAGCACCGTGCCGCCAGCGACAATCAGCGGCACCGCAAAGGAGATACCGCTGAGCAGCGCCTGCTTGAGTTCGGTTTTAACGCACTTTTTCGCGTCCGTGTCGACGTGCGCAGGACGCGCATCGGATACAGGCTGTAGCGCCAGCGCACGCTCAATGAGCGCTTCCGCATGGCGTAAGGGTTCCGCGACGGGCACGGAAATGGCGGGGATCCCCTGAAAACGCTCACGCTCTTTGATCGCCACTTCCGCCGCGAAGATACACGCTTTTGCCTCCTGCAACTGCTGCGCGGTGATGCGCCCCTCAATACCATTTGCCCCCTGCTTTTCGACCACCACATTGACGCCGAGCTTACGTCCCGCTTTTTCGAGATACTCCGCTGCCATGTAAGTATGGGCGATCCCGGCCGGACAGGCGGTTACGCAGACGATCGTCGGGGCATTCACCGCAACGGCGGTTTCTTGTGCGTCAGGCGCCGTCTCCATCGCCGCAAGCACCGCTTCCGCGCTGGTCGCCGTCATCACGCGCGCCCTGAGCTCGTCATCCGCCAGGCGAGACGTCAGTTCCGTCAGGACCTGAATATGCGTTGACCCCGCTTGAGCGGGAGGAATGGCGAGCAGAAAAATCAGCTCGACCTCCTCCGGCCCGTCCACGCCTTCCCAGGCCAGCGGCTCGCGCAGTGTGGCCACGGCAAAAGCCGCTTCCTTTACCGCCACTGATTTACCATGGGGTACGGCCAGCCCCTCGCCCAACGCCGTCGGGCCAAGCGATTCCCGATGGAAAACGTCTGCCAGAAACGTATCGGCGTCGGCTATTTTGCCCAACGCCACCAGCCGCGTCGCAAGCTGACGGATTGCCTCATCACGGCTGGTAAACTGCGCCTGCACGCAGACAGCACGGGGGTCGGTCAGAGTCGTCAGGTTCATAAAGATCCTCACCTATCCAAAGTTATTGTCTGGGGAGGATTGTGGCAGACCAGATAATACATTTATGTGATCATTTTCACTAACATCAATATTTGTATCTTATTTGTATTATTTACAAATTCACCACTGAAGGCATAATTCCCTGAAAAGGTATTAAAAAGGCGCGACACAATGGGCAATAAACCGATGTACCGGCAGATCGCCGATGCGTTCCGCGAGAAAATTAATGCCGGTGAGTTAAAACCTGGCGACGCGCTGCCGACGGAATCCAGCCTTCAGGAGGCGTTTAGCGTCAGCCGGGTCACCGTGCGGCAGGCTTTGAAGCTGCTCGCCGACGAGCAGATCATCGAAAGTATTCAGGGCAGCGGCTCGTATGTAAAAGAGGAGCGGGTGAATTACGATATTTATCAGCTCACCGGCTTTTACGAAAAGTTAGCGGATCGCAACGTCGATACGCACAGCGACGTCAGCGTCTTCGAAGTGGTGAAAGCCGATGAGCGGCTCGCGGCAAAACTTGCGCTCAATCCGGATGATAAGGTCTGGCACGTCAAGCGCGTACGCTTCATCAGGGAAAAGCCGGTGAATCTGGAAGAGACATGGATGCCGCTGGCGATGTTCCCCGACCTCACCTGGGAAGTGATGGAACAGTCGAAATACCATTACATTGAGCAGATCAAAAAGATGGTGATCGATCGCAGCGAGCAGGAGCTGGTGCCAGTCATGCCATCGGATGAGGCGATTGCCGCCCTGGCGCTCGATCCGGCAAAACCGATTCTGGAAAAAGTCTCTCGTGGCTTTCTGAAAGACGGCCGGGTATTTGAATACAGTCGCAACGTGTTTAACACCGACGACTATAAATTCACTCTGGTGGCTAAACGCAGGCAATAAAAAAAGGCCGCTTTACAGCGGCCAACCATGTCGAAACGGACATTTTTTTATACTTCAACGCGCCCCAATCGGGGAGCAGAGAGGACTTACTTAATGATGGATTTCAGTGCTTCACCGATATCCGCCAGGCTGCGAACGGTTTTCACGCCTGCGGCTTCCAGTGCTGCGAATTTCTCATCAGCCGTACCTTTACCGCCTGCGATAATCGCGCCCGCGTGACCCATACGTTTGCCTTTCGGCGCGGTCACACCTGCGATGTAACCCACCACCGGCTTGGTCACATGATCTTTGATGTAAGCAGCCGCTTCTTCTTCCGCGCTACCACCGATCTCACCGATCATCACGATCGCTTCGGTCTGTGGATCTTCCTGGAACAGCTTCAGGATGTCGATGAAGTTAGAGCCCGGGATCGGGTCACCGCCGATGCCCACGCAGGTGGACTGGCCGAAACCGTAGTCGGTGGTCTGCTTAACCGCTTCATAGGTCAGGGTACCGGAACGGGACACGATACCCACTTTGCCTGGGCGATGAATGTGGCCCGGCATGATGCCGATTTTGCATTCGCCTGGAGTGATAACGCCTGGGCAGTTCGGGCCGATCATGCGCACGCCTGCTTCGTCCAGCTTCACCTTCACGGTCAGCATATCCAGCGTCGGGATGCCTTCGGTGATGGTGATGATCAGCTTAATGCCTGCGTCGATCGCTTCCAGAATAGAGTCTTTGCAGAACGGCGCCGGTACGTAGATCACGGTCGCGGTTGCGCCCGTCGCTTCTACCGCTTCACGCACGGTGTTGAACACCGGCAGGCCCAGGTGCGTGGTGCCGCCTTTACCTGGCGTTACGCCGCCAACCATCTGCGTACCGTAGGCAATCGCCTGTTCGGAGTGGAAAGTCCCCTGGCTACCGGTGAAGCCCTGGCAGATAACCTTGGTATCTTTATTAATTAAAACGGACATTATTTCCCCTCCACTGCGGCAACAACCTGCTGAGCTGCATCCGTCAGACTTTTCGCTGCAATAATATTCAGGCCGCTGTCAGCCAGTTTTTTCGCGCCGAGTTCAGCGTTGTTCCCTTCCAGACGTACAACAACCGGAACGTTAACGCCCACTTCTTCTACCGCGCCGATGATACCGTCGGCGATCAGGTCGCAACGTACGATACCGCCGAAGATGTTCACCAGAACCGCTTTCACGTTGCTGTCAGAGAGAATGATTTTGAACGCTTCGGTTACGCGCTCTTTGGTTGCGCCACCGCCCACGTCGAGGAAGTTCGCTGGCTCACCGCCGTGCAGCTTAACGATGTCCATGGTGCCCATTGCCAGGCCCGCACCGTTAACCATGCAGCCGATGTTGCCATCCAGCGCCACGTAGTTCAGTTCCCACTGTGCAGCCTGCGCTTCACGCGGATCTTCCTGAGACTGGTCGCGCATTTCGCGCAGATCGGACTGGCGGAACAGCGCGTTGCCGTCAGCGCCCAGCTTGCCGTCGAGGCAGATCAGGTCACCTTGGGTGGTGATCACCAGCGGGTTGATCTCGATCAGCGCCAGATCGCGCTCCAGGAAAATGGTCGCCAGACCCATGAAGATCTTGGTGAACTGCTGAACCAGCTTGCCTTCCAGACCCAGTTTGAATGCCAGCTCACGACCCTGGTAAGGCATTGGGCCCGCCAGCGGATCGATAGCCACTTTGTGGATCAGGTGCGGGGTTTCTTCCGCCACTTTTTCGATTTCCACGCCGCCTTCGGTAGACGCCATGAACACCACGCGACGGGAGCTACGGTCTACGACTGCGCCGAGGTACAGTTCTTTCGCGATGTCGGTTGCCGCTTCCACCAGGATCTGGTTAACCGGCTGCCCGTTCGCATCTGTCTGGTAGGTTACCAGACGCTTGCCGAGCCAATGTTCAGCAAACGCACGGATCTCTTCTTTGCTCTTAACAACCTTCACACCGCCCGCTTTACCACGGCCACCAGCGTGAACCTGACATTTAACTACCCACGGGCCGGAACCGATTTTAGACGCGGCTTCTTCTGCTTCACGCGGGGTAGTACAGGCATAACCCACCGGAGCCGGTAAGCCATACCGGGCAAACAGCTGTTTGGCCTGATATTCATGTAAGTTCATGTGTTCTATCCATCCTTCAGGTAATCGTTAGGTAGTGCTTTGTAGGCCCGGCAAGCAACGCGCCGCCGGGCAAGACTGCAAAAACTAGACGTCCAGCAGCAGACGCGTTGGATCTTCCAGCAGCTCTTTAATGGCAACCAGGAAGCCTACGGACTCGCGGCCGTCGATCAGGCGGTGATCGTAAGAGAGCGCCAGGTACATCATCGGCAGGATCTCCACTTTACCGTCTACCGCCATTGGACGATCTTTAATGGCGTGCATACCCAGGATCGCGCTCTGCGGCGGGTTGATGATCGGGGTAGACATCAGCGAGCCGAACACACCACCGTTGGTAATGGTGAAGTTACCGCCAGTCAGGTCCTCAACGGTCAGCTTGCCGTCGCGGCCTTTCACGGCCAGCTCTTTGATTTTCTTCTCGATGTCAGCCATACCCAGGGTATCCACGTCACGCAGAACCGGGGTAACCAGGCCGCGTGGGGTAGAAACCGCCATGCTGACGTCGAAGTAGTTGTGGTAAACCACGTCATCGCCATCGATAGACGCGTTCACTTCCGGGTAGCGTTTCAGCGCTTCAACTACCGCTTTCACGTAGAAGGACATGAAGCCCAGACGGATACCGTGACGTTTTTCAAACGCGTCACCGTACTGCTTGCGCAGATCCATGATTGGCTTCATGTTGACTTCGTTAAAGGTGGTCAGCATCGCGGTGGAGTTTTTCGCTTCCAGCAGACGCTCGGCCACGCGCTTACGCAGGCGGGTCATCGGCACGCGTTTTTCGCTACGTGCGCCCAGAGCTGGCTGTGCCGCTGGTGCTGCCGCAGGGGCTTTCGCTTCCGCTTTCGCCTCAGAAGGCGCTTTTGCCAGATGCTTGTCGATGTCTTCGCGCGTCAGACGGCCACCCACGCCGGTGCCTTTGATGGCTGCCGGATCGAGGCTGTGCTCAGCCAGCAGGCGACGGATCGCCGGGCTGAGCGCGTCATTGGTCTGATCGGACAGAGACGCCTGCTGGCGCTGGGCCGGAGTAGACGCTTTCTCTTCAGATTTGGCGCTGGACTCTTTGCCCGCGCTATTGCCTTCACGCAGGCGACCCAGGATCTGGCGAGAAGTGACGGTCGTACCTTCATCTTCCAGGACTGCATCCAGAATGCCATCCGCTGAAGCCGGTACTTCCAGTACCACTTTGTCAGTTTCGATTTCTACCAGCACTTCGTCACGGGTTACCGCGTCGCCTGGTTTTTTGTGCCAGGTGGCGACGGTTGCATCTGCTACGGACTCAGGCAGGTCGGGAACAAGAATATCTACGCTACTCATTATGTATCCTTTAATTAATCGACGTTCAGCGCGTCATTGACCAGATCTTGTTGCTGCTTCTGGTGAACGGACATATACCCTACCGCCGGAGAGGCGGAGGCCGGGCGACCTGCATAACGCAGGGCAGACCCAAATGGAATCACTTCACGGAAATGATGCTGGCTGCAATACCATGCGCCCTGGTTGAGCGGCTCTTCCTGGCACCAGACAAAATCATGAACGTGAGCGTACTGTTTCAGCACTTCCTGCATCGCCTGATGCGGGAACGGATAAAGCTGTTCGATACGCACGATGGCGACATCTTTCTGATCGTTCTTACGGCGCTGTTCCAGCAGGTCGTAATAAACCTTACCAGAACACATTACGACACGCTTAACGGCCTGCGGATCCAGCTCGTCAATTTCACCGATGGCCGGCAGGAAGGTGCCGTTTGCCAGCTCTTCCAGGCTGGAGACCGCCAGTGGATGGCGCAGCAGGGATTTTGGCGACATGACCACCAGCGGACGGCGCATACCGCGCAGCGCCTGACGACGCAGCATGTGGTAAACCTGAGCCGGAGTGGACGGCACGCAAACCTGCATATTCTGCTCGGCGCAGAGTTGCAGATAACGCTCCAGACGCGCGGAGGAGTGCTCCGGACCTTGTCCTTCATAGCCGTGCGGCAGCAGCATCACCAGACCGCACATACGGCCCCACTTCTGCTCACCGGAGGAGATGAACTGGTCGATGACGACCTGCGCACCGTTGGCGAAGTCACCGAACTGCGCTTCCCAGATGGTCAGGGTGCGGGGTTCTGCGGTGGCGTAGCCGTATTCGAAGGCCAGAACCGCTTCTTCTGACAGCACGGAGTCCCAGACCTTGAACTGGCCCTGACCGTTATGCACGTGCTGAAGCGGAGTGTACGTTGAACCGTTAGACTGGTTGTGTACAACCGCATGACGGTGGAAGAAGGTGCCACGACCCGCATCTTCACCGGACAGACGAACCGGAATACCTTCGTCAACCAGCGTCGCATAGGCCAGCGTTTCCGCGCCGCCCCAGTCGAACAGCTTCTCACCCGCCGCCATTGCCTGGCGATCGCCATAGATCTTGGCCACGCGGGACTGCATCTCGATCGCTTCCGGCACGGTGCTGATGCGTTTAGCCAGTTCCTGCAAACGCTTCATCTCAACCTTGTTCGGGTAGCTCTCGTCCCACTCGTGGTTGAGATACGGCGACCAGGTAAAGGAGTGCATGTTCATTGGGCGCAGCTCTTTCACTACGCATTCACCCGCATCCAGCGCGTCGCGATAAAGATTGACCATCTCGGTCGCATCTTCCAGCGTCGCCACTTTTTCGCTTTCCAGCTTGTCAGCGTAGATTTTACGCGGCGTCGGGTGTTTTTTGATTTTCTGGTACATCAGCGGCTGGGTTGCACTTGGCTCATCCGCTTCGTTGTGGCCGTGACGGCGGTAGCAGAAGAGGTCAATGAACACATCGCGCTTGAAGGTGTTACGGAAGTCCAGCGCCAGACGGGTAACGAAAGCAACGGCTTCAGGGTCATCCGCGTTAACGTGGAAGATGGGCGCCTGAACCATTTTACCGATGTCGGTGCAGTACGGGGTGGAACGCGCATCCAGCGGGTTAGAGGTGGTGAAGCCCACCTGGTTGTTGATTACGATGCGAACGGTACCGCCCACTTCATAACCACGCGCTTTCGACATGTTCAGGGTTTCCTGAACCACGCCCTGCCCTGTGACCGCCGCATCACCGTGAATAGTGATTGGCAGTACTTTATTGCTGCTCGGCTCGTCCAGACGATCCAGACGCGCACGCACGGAACCGATAACCACCGGGCTGACGATTTCCAGGTGCGACGGGTTAAACGCCAGCGCCAGGTGAACCTGACCGCCCTCGGTTTCGATATCCGACGAGAAGCCCATGTGGTACTTCACGTCACCGGTGCCGAGGTGCTCTTTATGTTTACCCGCAAATTCGTCGAACAGATCCTGCGGCTTTTTACCCAGCACGTTAACCAGCACGTTCAGGCGACCACGGTGCGCCATGCCCAGCACCACTTCGCGCGTGCCGCTCTTACCGGCATGACGAATCAGCTCTTTCAGCATCGGGACTAACGCATCGCCGCCCTCCAGTGAGAAGCGTTTTGCGCCAGGGAATTTCGCGCCCAGATAGCGCTCAAGGCCTTCCGCTGCGGTCAGTTCGCTGAGGAAACGTTTTTTCTCTTCTGCTGAGAAATTCGCGTGGCCTGCCACGGATTCGATACGCTGCTGGATCCAGCGTTTCTCTTCGGTGGAGGTAATGTGCATATATTCCGCGCCGATGGAGCCGCAGTAGGTTTGCTTGAGCGCGTCAATCAGATCGCCCAGCTTCATCGTGTCTTTGCCGATGGCAAAGGAACCTACGTTAAAGCTTTCCTGGAAATCGGCCTCGGTCAGATCGTGATAAGCCGGATCGAGATCCGCTACACGTTCCTGCTGCCACAGTCCCAGCGGATCGAGATTCGCATGCTGGTGACCACGGAAGCGATAAGCGTTGATAAGTTGCAGGACTTTAACCTGCTTCGCATTGGTGTCAGGGTCGGAAATCGCAGAAGAGTAACGTGAGGCATCCTTCGCCAGACGACGGAAATAATCACGTGTTTTTGAATGGAATTGATCCGGTTTGACCCCTGTACCAGGCAACTGCTGGAACATGGAACGCCAGTTTGCGTCCACTGAGTCAGGATCGGTTAAGAAGTCTTCATAGAGCTGTTCTATCCAGCTCTGGTTTGAACCAGAGAGGTAAGAAGAGTCCAGCCAGGCTTTCATTGCGCCGTTCTGCATCGTGATCCCTTAAGCATTTTTATGCTTACTTTCGCCGTAGAAACTACCACGCACACCACGTGTACGTGCCGGGGTTCACCTGCGAGCTCTTTTCATTTGGCCCGCGAAGGAACCTTTAGAAACTGTCTAAACTTCAGGGCAGTTTTTAAAGGTTTCTGCAATTTGCCCGGTGACGCTACGCTTACCGGGCCTACTGTTACGTAGGCCGGATAAGCGCAGCGCCATCCGGCGTTGTTACTTACGCACTGCGCTGCAACAACATCGACTTAATATGGCCGATGGCGCGCGTCGGGTTCAGCCCCTTAGGACACACACTGACGCAGTTCATGATGCTATGGCAGCGGAATACGCTGAAAGCGTCACTTAGCCCTTCCAGACGATTCTCGGTTTCGGTATCGCGGCTGTCGATCAGGAAGCGATAGGCAGCCAGCAGACCCGCAGGGCCGATAAATTTATCCGGGTTCCACCAGAAAGACGGGCATGACGTTGAACAGCATGCACAGAGAATACACTCGTACAACCCATCGAGTTTTTCACGCTGCTCAGGAGACTGTAAGTGCTCGCGAGCGGGTGGATTTTGCCCATTATTCAATAAGTAAGGCTTAATCTTCTCATATTGTGCATAGAATTGCCCCATGTCCACCACCAAATCACGCACGACCGGCAGGCCAGGCAAAGGACGGATCACAATTTTCTGGCCAGAACGCTGTAGCGCTGAAATTGGCGTAATACAGGCCAGACCGTTTTTGCCGTTCATGTTTACACCGTCAGAGCCACACACCCCTTCACGGCAGGAGCGGCGGAACGACAGCGTAGGATCTTTCTCTTTCAGCTGGATTAAGGCATCCAGCAGCATCATGTCACGACCTTCTTCCGCTTCGAGGGTGTAATCCTGCATACGCGGAGCATCGTCTACATCCGGGTTATAACGATAAACTGAGAATTCGAGTTTCATTATCCTGTCTCCGCATTAGTAGGTACGAATCTTCGGCGGGAACGCCGGACGCAGTTTCGGTTCCATGTTAACGCTACGACGCGTCATGGTTTCCGACTCTGGCAGATACAGGGAATGGCACAGCCAGTTTTCGTCATCACGATCCGGGAAGTCGAAGCGGCTATGGGCGCCACGGCTTTCGGTACGGAAGTTTGCCGACATCGCAGTGGCGAACGCGGTTTCCATCAGGTTATCCAGCTCCAGGCACTCAACGCGCTGGGTGTTGAACTCGCTTGAGGTATCGTCCAGACGGGCATTCTTCAGACGCTCACGGATCGCTTTCAGCTGCTCAAGCCCTTTGGCCATCGCGTCACCTTCACGGAATACCGAGAAGTTGTGCTGCATACACTCCTGCAACGCCTTACGGATCTCCACCGGATCTTCGCCGTTACGATTACCGTTCCAGCGATTGAGGCGCTCAAGAGAGGCATCTATTTCGTCATCGGTCGCATCACGCAGCGCGCCCTGCTCGGCAATAGATTCCTGGAGATGCAGCCCCACCGCACGACCAAATACCACCAGGTCCAGCAGGGAGTTGCCGCCCAGACGGTTTGCGCCGTGCACGGATACGCAGGCAATTTCGCCTACCGCGAACAGGCCAGGGATGACCACGTCTTCGCCCTGCTCGTTCACGGTCAGCGCCTGACCGGTCACTTTGGTCGGAATACCGCCCATCATGTAGTGACAGGTTGGGATAACCGGAATTGGCTCTTTCACAGGGTCGACGTGCGCGAAGGTGCGGGACAGTTCCAGAATGCCCGGTAGACGGGATTCCAACACTTCTTTACCCAGATGGTCGAGTTTCAGCTTCGCGTGTGGACCCCAAGGGCCGTCACAGCCGCGGCCTTCACGGATTTCGATCATGATGGAACGCGCCACCACGTCACGGCCCGCAAGGTCTTTTGCGTTTGGCGCATAACGCTCCATGAAGCGCTCGCCATGTTTGTTCAGCAGGTAACCACCTTCACCACGGCAGCCTTCTGTCACCAGTACGCCCGCACCGGCGATACCGGTTGGGTGGAACTGCCACATCTCCATGTCCTGCACCGGCACGCCAGCGCGGATCGCCATCCCTACGCCGTCACCGGTGTTGATATGGGCGTTGGTAGTGGACTGATAGATACGGCCTGCGCCGCCGGTCGCCAGCACGGTTGCGCGGGCTTTGAAGTAGACCACTTCACCGGTTTCGATGCACAGGGCGGTACATCCCACCACGGCGCCATCGGCGTTTTTCACCAGATCCAGCGCATACCACTCGGAGAAAATTGTGGTGTGGTTTTTCAGGTTCTGCTGATACAGCGTGTGCAGCAGCGCGTGGCCGGTACGGTCAGCCGCCGCTGCGGTACGTGCCGCCTGCTCGCCGCCGAAGTTTTTCGACTGGCCGCCAAACGGACGCTGATAGATGGTGCCATTTTCCAGACGAGAGAACGGCAGACCCATGTGGTCCAGCTCCAGAATCGCTTCCGGGCCGGTTTTACACATATATTCGATGGCATCCTGGTCACCGATGTAATCGGAACCTTTTACCGTATCGTACATATGCCATTCCCAGTTATCTTCATGGGAATTACCCAGCGCAACGGTGATACCGCCCTGCGCAGACACAGTGTGGGAACGGGTAGGGAATACTTTAGAGAGCAGCGCACAGGTCTGGCCGCTCTGGGAAATTTGTAGTGCGGCGCGCATACCTGCGCCACCCGCACCAATCACAACAGCATCAAATTCTCTGACTGGCAGTTTCATTACACACCCCACACCACAACAAATCCATAAATGACGTAAACCAGCAGAGCAACAACAATAATCAGTTGCAGCGGAAGGCGAATCGCCAGCGGTTTAACGTAATCGGTCAACACCTGCCACATGCCAATCCAGGCATGAATAAGGATGGAGAACAGGGCCAGCAGGGTGAACACTTTGGTGAAGGCCGATCCGAAGAAACCACTCCAGATTTCCCACGTCAGCGTGCCGCTGGTCGCGAAGAAACCGATCATATAGATGATGTAAAGGGTGAGAACGATGGCGGTAGCACGGACCAGGATGAAGTCATGTACGCCATTGCGTCCTAATGCGGAGGCGTTGCTTACCATACGAGAACTCCTGCGAGAAGTGAAAGCACGACAGTGATCACAAATGAAATGTTAGCGGTACGTTTACCGGCCTCGAACGTCTCTTCCAGGTAGCCAAAGTCCATCAGCATATGGCGAACGCCGCCAACCACGTGATAGGCCAGCGCGGTCAGAATGCCCCACATGATAAATTTCACGAAGAAGCTATTCATAATGGCTGAGGCCTGGAGGAATCCTTCAGGGGATGAGAGGCTGGTTCCCAGTAACCACAGCAAGATACCGACCGCCACAAACGTAATCACACCAGAAACACGGTGCAGAATGGACGCTATTGCTGTTACAGGGAATCGGATCGTTTTCAGATCCAGATTGACAGGTCTTTGTTTTTTCACATTTCTTATCATGAATAACGCCCACATGCTGTTCTTATTGTTTCCTTCCTCCGGACTGCGATGCGGGTCAGACAGCGTTCCTTTTCTATAACTGCGCGTCATGCAAAACATTGCTTCCAAATGCTAAAACGACACGTTACAACGCTGGGTGGCTCGGGATTGCAGGGTGTTCCGGAGACCTGGCGGCAGTATAGGCCGTTCACAAAATCATTACAATTAACCTACATACAGTTTGTTGGGTTTTCTCTGGAACAGTGATCGGGGTCACGATAACAACATCTTTTTAATTTTTAATCATCTGATTTGACAAATATTAAACAATATTGTTACAAACGTCAGCAGAAAAGGCATATAATGCGCAAAAGTTATGAGGTCTCACTTTCACCTGACAAATAGTTATGTAACAGTGTGATGGTATTGACCGAAGTTATCAGGACAGTTATTAGTGATATACAGGTTTGAATAATTCGGACTGCAAAAACGCTGATTTGCTGTTGTTTCACTGATATTTCATTCGTTTACCTGCAAGGCGCCATAGCTCTGTACCCTGGTTTCTCCTCGTGAGCTGAGCGGTAAGCCAAATAACAATCTGGTAACGATGATTAACAGCTGAAAGCAAATCCGGTAAAGCGCAGTCTTAAGCATAAGGCGCTAAGGAGACCGTAAATGGCTGATACAAAGGCAAAACTCACCCTAAATGGTGATGATGCTATTGAACTGGATGTGCTAAAAGGCACGCTCGGTCAGGATGTTATTGATATCCGTACGCTGGGTTCCAAAGGGGTATTCACCTTTGACCCTGGATTCACCTCCACCGCATCTTGCGAATCCAAAATCACCTACATTGACGGTGACGAAGGTATCCTGCTCCATCGCGGCTTCCCCATCGATCAGTTAGCCACCGAATCCAACTATCTGGAAGTGTGCTACATCCTGCTGAACGGCGAAAAACCGACGCAGGCCCAATACGATGAATTTAAAACCACCGTGACCCGTCACACCATGATCCATGAGCAGATTACCCGTCTGTTCCATGCGTTCCGTCGTGACTCTCATCCGATGGCGGTCATGTGCGGTATTACCGGTGCGCTGGCGGCGTTCTACCACGATTCTCTGGACGTGAATAACCCACGTCACCGTGATATCGCGGCGTTCCGTCTGCTGTCTAAAATGCCTACCATGGCGGCGATGTGTTACAAATACTCTATCGGTCAGCCGTTTGTGTACCCACGCAACGACCTCTCCTACGCGGGTAACTTCCTGCGTATGATGTTCTCCACGCCGTGCGAAGAGTACGAAGTGAACCCGGTGCTGGAACGCGCGATGGACCGTATTCTGATCCTGCACGCTGACCACGAACAAAACGCCTCGACCTCTACCGTCCGTACCGCGGGCTCTTCCGGCGCGAACCCGTTCGCCTGTATCGCTGCGGGCATCGCCTCCCTGTGGGGACCGGCGCACGGCGGCGCGAACGAAGCGGCACTGAAGATGCTGGAAGAGATCAGCTCCGTTGAGCACATTCCTGAGTTCGTGCGCCGCGCGAAAGACAAGAATGACTCCTTCCGTCTGATGGGCTTCGGTCACCGTGTTTACAAAAACTACGACCCGCGCGCGACCGTCATGCGTGAGACCTGCCACGAAGTGCTGAAAGAGCTGGGCACCAAAGATGATCTGCTGGAAGTGGCGATGGAGCTGGAACACATCGCGCTGAACGACCCGTACTTCATCGAGAAGAAACTCTACCCGAACGTCGATTTCTACTCTGGCATTATTCTGAAAGCGATGGGCATTCCGTCTTCCATGTTCACCGTAATCTTCGCCATGGCGCGTACCGTGGGCTGGATTGCGCACTGGAACGAAATGCACAGCGAAGGCATGAAAATCGCGCGTCCTCGTCAGCTGTATACCGGCTACGAGCAGCGTGATTTTAAGTCTGACATTAAGCGCTAAAAAACACGCCCGGCGGCGCTTCGCTTGCCGGGCCTACAAGTGCGAGATGTAGGCCGGGTAAGGCGTAGCCACCACCCGGCTTTTTTACATCTGGCACCCAGGACACCAGTAAAACGGCCTGGAAGAGATCGTCGCCTTCTCAATCACCCCGCCGCACCGCTCACACTTTTTACCTGCCCGATGAAACACCTTGAAGCGGAACAGCGCCCCGTGATGCTTGTTCTCATCCACCACGCCGCGCGTGTTGTACGACAGCCGTGGAATATCCAGTAACGCGTGCGACAGCGCCTCCAGCTGTTCATCGCTCAGTTGCGACGCTTTGCGCTGCGGCGCCAGCCCCACTTCCCAGAGGATCTCCACCCGCAGGTAGTTTCCCAGCCCCGCCAGAAATGCCTGATCGAGCAATAGCCCGGAAAACTGCCGGTTGCGGAATGTGGGGGATAACAACCGGGCTTTCACATCGCTTGCCGTCAGACGCATGTCGAGCACGTCCGGCCCGACCCGCTGTAAGAACGGATGCGTCAGCAGTTGCTCCGGCGTTAACATTTCGATATCAGAGGCGCTGTAGAGCAGGATCGCCTTATCCGCCGTTTGTAGCCGCACGCGCAGCACGCGGGTCGTTTGCGGCTGCTCGTCCGCCTCCACCACCCGCCAGACACCGTAAAGCTGATTATGGCTGTATAACGTCAGGTTATGGGAAAAGTGGGTGAGTAACGCCTTGCCGCACGTTTCAATGTGGGTCACCGTCTGCCCCACCAGCTGCGATTCAAACGGCTTGAGTTGAGGAAAGGCAAACCAGACGTGTGTCAGAGGTTTGCCCTTTATCGCCGCCTCCAGGCTATCCGCCGCGCGGCGGATCTCCGGACCTTCTGGCATGTTATTGTCCTTTCATGATTATTCTGCGCTGACAACAATGCCCTCTTCCGAGAACGCCGCCCGCAGGCGTCGCGCAAACTGGAGCGCATGCTCGCCGTCACCGTGCAAGCACACCGTATCAGCCTGAACGTTTGCCGTTGTACCCTCCGTTGAGGTTACTCGCCCGAAGCGCACCATCTCCAGCGTCTGCGCCAGTGCTTTACCTTCGTCGGTGATCAGCGCACCGGCCTGCGTACGCGGAACCAGACTACCGTCCGGCAGGTATCCCCGATCGGCAAACACTTCCTGCCGCGTAGTCAGCCCCAGCCGTTCTCCGGCACGAATAAGCTCGCTGCCCGCCAGGCCTACCAGAATCAGTTGCGGATTACAGTCCCGCACCGCACGGGCAATGGCATCCGCCAGCACCGGATCTTTCGCCGCCTGGTTATAGAGCATGCCGTGCGGCTTGACGTGGCGCAACACGCCATTCTCAGCGCGCACTATCGCCTCCAGCGCGCCGATCTGGTAGAGCATTTGCGCGTAAACCGTCTCAGGCGGCAGATCCATCGCTGTGCGACCAAAGTTTTCCCGGTCGGGAAAGCTGGGGTGAGCGCCAATCGCCACGCCGTTTTTCATGGCATTGCGCACGCTCGCCAGCATGGTCTGCGCATCGCCGGCATGAAACCCGCAGGCGATATTCACCGAGGAGACCAGCGTCATCAGCGCCGCATCGGCGTTGCTGCCCTCCCCCAGATCGGCGTTGCTGCCCTCCCCCAGATCGGCGTTTAAATCAATCTTTACCATCGAGCCTCCACGCCAGCTGTTCGAGATAACGCTGCTGATCCTGCCGGGCTTTCAGCGCCTCCTCCAACGAACACTGCACAAAATGAATGGGCTGACCGAGAGGAATTTGCGCCAGATGGTAGCGATCCGCTTCGATAATGCAGGCAATACGCGGATATCCCCCCGTGGTTTGCGCATCGTTCATCAGTACGATGGGCTGCCCGTTGCCCGGCACCTGAATCACCCCGGGCAACAGACCATGGGAAAGCAGCTCCCGGTCAGTCGTGCGGGTCAGCGGCTGGCCCTGAAGCCGGTAACCCATGCGGTTACTCTGCGGGCTGATCTTCCACGGCGAGCGCCAGAAAGACTCTTTCGAGGCTTCATCAAACTCCTGATATTCCGGCCCCGGTAAGGCGCGGATCACGTTCCCCCACAGCAGCTGTTTCACGCCCTGCGTGGTGGTGAAATGGCGCGTTGAGGTCTTTATTCGCAGACGATCGCCGTCACGCAGCAGCCGTCCTTCATGGCCGCCCATTCCCGCTTTCTGATCGGTGCTGGATGAGCCCAGCACCTCCGGCACGTCGATCCCCCCCGCCACCGCAAGATAGCTGCGCACGCCGTGCAGAGGACGCTTGAGCGTCAGACGCTGTCCGGCCTTCGCCCGCAGGCGCCAGCCGGTCCACACCGCTTTGCCGTCCAGCGTCGCGTCACAGCCCGCGCCGGTTAAGGCAAACCAGGTTTCCTGACCAAACTCAATCACGCACTGACCCAGCGTAATTTCTAACGCCGCCGTGCTGCCTGCGTTACCTACCAGCAGGTTGGCAATCTCCAGCGAAGGGCGATCGAGCGCACCGCAGTAGCTCACGCCCGACTGACGCAGCCCAAAACGCCCGGCATCCTGTACCGAGGTGTAAAGCCCTGCGCGAATAAGCGTTAACATACCCCCTCCTTCTGCGGGATAAAGCGCAGGGTATCCCCCGGACGCAGAAGTATGGGCGCGTCCTGGCCTGGTTCAAATAACGGCGTGGACGTGTGCCCAATCAGCTGCCAGCCTCCCGGTGAGGCGAGCGGATAAATTCCCGTTTGCTCGCCACCAATCGCCACGCTGCCCGCCGGTACGCTCAGGCGCGGCTCAGCCCGGCGCGGAGTATGCAGCTGGGGCGATAACCCGCCCAGATAGGGGAAACCCGGCTGAAATCCCAAAAACCAGACAACATAGTCGACTGAGCTATGCAGCTCCACAACCTGCTTCTCCGTTAATCCACAGTGTTCGGCCACCACGCCAAGGTCGGGACCTCCCTTGCCGCCATAGACAACCGGGATCTCAATCGTCCGCGATTCCGGCTCCAGCGCCTCGCTCTCCTCCCACCAGCGTTGCAGACGCTCAATGGCATCCAGCGCCCCCGTGTGCGGATCATGCAGCACCACGGTGATATTATTCATACCCGGAATAGCTTCAACCACGCCGGGTAGCTCGGGCAGTCGCTGAGCCAGACGCCAGATACGCTTTTGCGTGGCAAGCGTCACCGGAGGCTCAAGCTCCAGAACTACCGCGGTTTCACCCAGAAGATAACAACGCGCTCGCTGCACTTAACTACCTCTCATCAGGCCGGATTAGGGATATCAATAAACGTCACATCCAGATCGGTATTTTCCGTCAGCCACTCGCTGAGGGCGCGGATGCCGCCACGCTCGGTGGCGTGATGGCCCGCCGCGTAAAAATGCAGGCCTTGTTCACGGGCTGAGTGAATGGTCTGCTCGGAGACTTCGCCGGTAATGAAGGCGTCGACACCAAAACGCGCCGCGCTGTCAATAAAGCCCTGGCCGCCGCCGGTGCACCATGCTACGCGCTTCACGGTATCCGGCCCGGTGTCGCCGCACCACAGCGGACGACGCCCCAGGCGCGCTTCGATCCACGAAGCCAGCTCCAGACCCGGAACCGGCATCGACAGTTCGCCCCACGGCACCAGAGGTTCAATTTCACCCATCACGGTAATCCCCAGCAGCTGCGCAAGCTGAACGTTATTTCCCAGTTCAGGATGCGCATCGAGCGGCAGGTGATAGCCGTACAGATTGATGTCATTCGCCAGCAGCGTTTTAAGTCGGTTGCGCTTCATGCCGCGAATAATCGGTGATTCGTTTTTCCAGAAATAACCGTGGTGGACAATCACCGCATCGGCTTCCTGACGCACCGCCTCATCCAGCAGCGCCTGGCTTGCCGTTACGCCGGTGATGATTTTTTGCACCGCCTCGCGCCCCTCCACCTGCAAGCCATTCGGGCCGTAGTCGCTAAACGAAGCCGTGTTGAGTTTTTCGTTAATCAGGCGTTCCAGTTCACTGTTTTTCATCATCATTCTCTCAAACTTTTCGGGCGGCTTCGTACGCCGCCAGCGTGGCGACGCGCGCCTGTTTATGGTCGACAATGGGACGGGGATAGTTCAGGGTAACACGCTGTTTATCCGCCCATACCCAGGGTTCATGAATGGCTTTGGCCGGGACATCCTTTAGCTCAGGCAGCCAGCGACGGATAAACTCGCCGTCGGCGTCAAATCGTTGTCCCTGCGTGGTCGGATTGAAGATCCGAAAATAGGGAGCCGCATCCGTTCCGGTGGAGGCCGCCCACTGCCAGCCGCCGTTATTCGCCGCCAGATCGCCATCGATCAGCTGAGAGATAAAATAACGCTCTCCGGTTCGCCAGTCGATAAGCAGATCCTTCACCAGGAAGCTGGCGGTAATCATACGCAGGCGGTTATGCATCCACCCGGTTTCATTGAGCTGCCGCATAGCCGCATCAACAATCGGGAAGCCGGTGAGCCCACGCTGCCATGCTTTAAGCAGCTTCTCATTCGACTGCCACTGTACCTGTTCGGTCCAACGAATAAAGGGCCGATGTTTACACAAATCAGGATGATACGTCATCAGATGGCGATAAAACTCACGCCAGATCAGTTCGTTCAGCCACACTGCGCCCGCCCCCCCGTCTAAGGCCTGAGGCTGTTCCGCCAGCAGGCGATGTAAACACTGGCGCGGAGAGAGCGCGCCCAGCGCTAAACAGGCCGACAAGCGGCTGGTGCCTTCAGTCGCTGGAAAATCCCGACGCGCCTCGTACTCTGCCGCCCCCTGCGTGCAGAACTGACGCAACCGGTCAATAGCTGCTTTCTCACTGGCGGGGAATACTGTTTCATCGAACGACTGCTGGGGATAATTCAGCCTGATCGCCGGCAGATCCGTTATCGTTTCCCCTCTCACGGTCGGGGCGGTAACGCACTCAGGTAGTCCCTCTTTCAGGCGTTTGATAAAGGCATTTTTAAACGGCGTGAAAACTTTATACATTTCGTGGCTACCGGTCATTACGCTGCCCGGCGCGAGCATCACGCTGTCATCAAAGCCTTCACAGACCACGCCCGCAAGGGTTTTCTCCAGCTGACGATCCCGCTGTTGCTCGTTGAATTCATACTGATAGTTGTAATAAAGATGCGTTACTGCGTGCTGCTGGCAGATTGCCTGCACCGTCTGGCGCTGCGCGGCAAAATCATGGGCCTCTTTATAGATCAGCGGAATGCCTTTTTCAGCCAGTGAATGTTGCAGGTCATTCAGATACGCGCTGAGTAGTGCCGCTTGCCGGGGCGCCATGTCGTGCTGCCGCCACTGTTCAGGCGTGGCGATAAACAGGGCCAGCACATTCGCGTCTTTAGCGCGGCAGGCCGCCGCGAGAGCGAAGTTGTCGTGAATGCGTAAATCCGCGCGAAACCAAACCAGATGGGTGGGCATAAAACTCCAGGCAATTGTCCATTATGTCCGTAAGGGCATGCCGTAAAAGGAAAAAGGCATGCATTGAACTACTTTGCCATGAAGTGTAGACGGGATGAAATAAAAAAGGCCGCCCGAGGCGGCCTTAACGCTACTTGTCCTGCGCTATCAGGGTAAAGGCAATAAACACATCCGGTTTATCACTCTTTACAACGAGTGCGCTGGCGACAATGAACGCGATGCATAAATAGCGTTTCACTATGCGGTCCCTGCTGCTAACCGCTCCACCTATCACCACCGGTGATATATCGGTGGACACAAGCTCTGTGTGGAGCCTGACTCACGGTTGTGGTAACACCTTTCCCGGGACCGGTGCCCATTTGCGAGATGGCGGAAAGGGACGCTGCATAGTAGGCATCACGTGAGCAAAACGTCATCCATTGAACCTGTTTTTAAGAATTTATTTAGGAGTGAAGCGTTTGCTTATTAAACCAGCAGAAGTATGCTTGTAAGCCTCTGTGTGAGAGCTTGAAAACTACCCAACGGACCGCGAATCCCGAGGGACAAAAAAACCGCCACATTGCTGTAGGCGGTTTTTTTATGGCTACGATGTCACACCGTATCAGTAGAAATCGCAGGTCGCTTTCTCGGCCTGATCCATCCACACCGGCTTCTCGCTGGTTTTCGCCCAGACGCGGTGCAGGTAACTGTAGAAACGTGCGCGATCTTTCCAGAACAGCATCACCGGCAGGGCCAGCACGCCAGCCACTACGGCGAAAGTGCGACGCATGAAAATGATATGAGCCGGAAACTCTTTATAAAGATCCATAATTTTCTCCCCTGTAGTTGGCCGGAAACCGTCTCCGGAAAATGTGAAATCTGTGACCTGGTTAAAATAATACCGCTTTGTTTGTAATTTTACTACTCATCCGACCACTTATTTTCATTCATTTCGTGAATATTTACATTCCCGCCTGTAATTAAGTTACAAAAAAGTTAACGATTTACTTACCAATAGTTAAATTGTGGTCTTTCCCTTTTTATACTTTTTTTACACCTGCCCTTCTGATTTTTGCGAAATCTTTGCGCCATAAATCCTACCGTTTGTACAACAACAAAAGTCACCCGGAGGTGGATTGTGAGTGCAGGTCTGATTGCCGGCATCGTGCTGGTGTTCCTGTTATTGGGTTATCTGATTTATGCCCTGATTAATGCGGAGGCATTCTGATGGCTGCTCAGGCGTTTTTGCTTATTGCCAGCTTTTTACTGGTGCTGTTTGTGCTCGCCAGGCCGCTGGGAACAGCGCTGGCGCGTCTGATAAATAACGTGCCATTGCCGGGCACGCGAAATATTGAAAACGTGCTCTGGCGCATTTCAGGTATCAGCGATCGGGAAATGAACTGGCGCCAGTACCTGATGGCGATACTGCTTCTGAATATCCTGGGGCTTATTGCCCTCTTTACGCTGCTGATGCTCCAGGGCAGTCTGCCGTTGAACCCGCAGCAGTTACCGGGTTTATCCTGGCATCTGGCGCTGAACACGGCGGTCAGCTTTGTCACCAACACCAACTGGCAGTCTTACGCCGGTGAAACCACGCTCAGCTACTTCAGCCAGATGGCCGGGTTAACCGTGCAAAACTTTCTTTCTGCGGCCAGCGGTATCGCGGTGATCTTCGCCCTGACGCGCGCGTTTGCCCGTCAGAATGTCAGCACCCTCGGCAACGCCTGGGTTGATGTCACGCGCATCACCCTTTGGATCCTGGTGCCTGTTGCGCTGATTATTGCCCTGTTCTTTATTCAGCAAGGCACTCTGCAAAACCTGCTGCCTTATACCCCTTACACCTCGCTTGAAGGGGCCAGGGAACTCCTTCCTATGGGGCCGGTGGCGTCGCAGGAAGCGATCAAGATACTGGGCACCAACGGCGGCGGCTTCTTCAACGCCAACTCATCGCATCCGTTTGAAAACCCAACGGCATTAACCAATTTTGTACAGATGCTGGCGATCTTCCTGATCCCCGCCGCGCTCTGCTTCGCCTTTGGCGATGTGGTTAACGATCGCCGCCAGGGACGTACGCTGCTGTGGGCGATGTCGTTGATCTTCGTGGTCTGCGTAGCACTGGTGATGTGGGCCGAATGGAACGGCAACAGCCACTTCATGCAGCTGGGGGCTAACAGCAATATCAACCTGGAAGGCAAAGAGAGCCGCTTCGGCATTCTTGCCAGCAGCCTCTATGCGGTGGTCACCACGGCGGCCTCCTGCGGGGCAGTGAACGCCATGCACGACTCTTTTACCGCGCTCGGCGGCATGATCCCGATGTGGCTGATGCAGATTGGCGAGGTAGTTTTCGGTGGGGTCGGTTCGGGGCTGTACGGCATGCTGTTGTTCGTTCTGCTCGCCGTGTTTATCGCCGGGCTAATGATCGGTCGCACGCCGGAGTATCTCGGCAAAAAAATCGACGTCCGCGAAATGAAATTAACCGCGCTGGCAATTCTGGTCACCCCCACCCTTGTGCTGCTCGGTACCGCGCTGGCGCTGATGACCGACGCCGGGCGCAGCGGCATCTTTAACCCGGGCATTCACGGCTTTAGCGAAGTGCTTTACGCCGTTTCGTCTGCCGCCAACAACAACGGCAGCGCCTTTGCAGGGTTAAGCGCCAACTCGCCGTTCTGGAACTGTTTGCTGGCGTTCTGCATGTTCATCGGACGTTTCGGCGTGATTATTCCCGTCATGGCGATCGCTGGAACACTGGTGAATAAGAAGATCCAGCCGACCACCACCGGTACGTTACCGACTCACGGCGCGCTGTTCGTCGGCCTGCTGATTGGCACCGTTTTGCTGGTGGGTGCCCTGACCTTTATCCCCGCCCTCGCGTTAGGCCCGGTTGCGGAATATCTCTCTTTACGCTGATTTTGCGGAGAATTTGTCATGAGTCGTAAACAACTGGCCCTGCTCGAACCGACGTTAGTTCGTCAGGCCCTCATGGATGCGGTAAAAAAACTGAGCCCGCGCGTGCAGTGGCACAACCCGGTGATGTTTATTGTCTGGACTGGAAGTTTACTCACCACCGCACTGGCGATTGCCATGGGAACGGGACACCTTTCAGGGAATGCAACCTTTACCGCCGCCATCAGCCTGTGGCTGTGGTTTACCGTGCTGTTCGCCAACTTCGCCGAAGCGTTAGCGGAAGGCCGCAGTAAGGCACAGGCCAACAGCCTGAAAGGGGTAAAAAAGACCGCCTTTGCGCGCAAATTACGCGAACCTAAATACGGCGCGCAGATGGACCACGTTCCGGCGGATGAACTGCGCAAAGGTGACGTGGTGCTGGTGGAAGCTGGCGACATCATCCCCTGCGACGGTGAGGTGATTGAGGGCGGCGCGTCGGTAGACGAAAGCGCCATTACCGGGGAATCTGCACCGGTGATCCGTGAGTCGGGCGGAGATTTCGCCTCAGTTACCGGCGGAACGCGCATTCTTTCCGACTGGCTGGTGATCCAGTGCAGCGTTAACCCGGGCGAAACCTTTCTCGACCGGATGATCGCCATGGTGGAAGGCGCACAGCGTCGTAAAACGCCGAACGAGATCGCCCTGACCATTCTGCTGGTGGCGCTCACCATTGTCTTCCTGCTGGCAACGGCGACCCTGTGGCCCTTCTCCGCCTACGGCGGTACAGCGGTTAGCATCACCGTACTGATCGCCCTGCTCGTCTGTCTGATCCCCACCACTATCGGCGGCCTGCTTTCCGCGATTGGCGTGGCGGGGATGAGCCGGATGCTGGGCGCGAACGTCATCGCCACCAGCGGACGCGCCGTTGAAGCGGCGGGTGACGTAGACGTGCTGCTGCTGGATAAAACCGGGACCATCACCCTGGGCAATCGTCAGGCCTCTGACTTTCTACCTGCTCCCGGCGTGGATGAAAAAACGCTGGCTGACGCGGCGCAGCTTTCCTCGCTGGCCGATGAAACGCCGGAAGGCCGCAGTATCGTGATCCTCGCCAAGCAGCGCTTTAACCTGCGCCAGCGCGACGTTCAGAGCCTGCACGCCACGTTCGTGCCCTTCACAGCGCAAACCCGAATGAGCGGAATTAACATTCAGGACCGGATGATCCGTAAAGGGTCCGTTGATGCCATTCGCCGTCATATTGAAGCCAATAATGGACACTTCCCCCCGGAAGTCGACCACCTGGTGGAAAGCGTGGCGCGTCAGGGAGCAACCCCGCTGGTGGTGGCGGAAGGTGCAAGCGTTCTGGGGGTTATCGCCCTGAAGGATATCGTTAAAGGCGGTATTAAAGAGCGTTTCGCCCAGATGCGTAAGATGGGCATTAAAACAGTGATGATCACCGGGGATAACCGTCTGACTGCGGCGGCCATTGCCGCCGAAGCGGGCGTGGATGATTTCCTTTCCGAAGCGACGCCGGAAGCGAAGCTGGCACTCATTCGCCAGTATCAGGCGGAAGGCCGTCTGGTGGCGATGACCGGCGACGGCACCAACGACGCCCCGGCGCTGGCGCAGGCCGACGTGGCGGTGGCGATGAACTCCGGTACCCAGGCGGCAAAAGAGGCGGGCAACATGGTGGATCTCGACTCGAACCCGACCAAGCTGATCGAAGTGGTACATATCGGGAAGCAGATGCTGATGACGCGCGGCTCGCTGACCACGTTCAGTATCGCCAACGACGTGGCGAAGTATTTCGCCATCATTCCGGCGGCTTTTGCGGCAACCTACCCGCAGTTGAATGCCCTGAACGTGATGCACCTGCACTCTCCGGCCTCGGCCATTTTGAGCGCGGTGATCTTCAACGCGCTGATTATTGTCTTTCTTATTCCGCTGGCGCTGAAAGGGGTGAGCTATAAGCCGCTGTCGGCCGCCGCCATGCTACGCCGTAACCTGTGGATTTACGGTCTGGGTGGGCTGGTGGTGCCCTTTATTGGGATCAAGGTTATCGACATGCTGTTAACGCTGTTCGGGCTGGTTTAAAAGGTGGATCCAATGACGATGTTACGTCCCGCTATACTGTTGTTTATTCTGCTGTCTCTGATTACCGGCGGGCTTTACCCGCTGATGACTACCGCGCTGGGCCAGTGGTGGTTTAAAGATCAGGCCAACGGCTCGCTGATTATCCAGAACGGTGAAAACCGCGGCTCGCGTCTGATTGGGCAGAACTTTACGGACCCGCGCTACTTCCAGGGACGCCCTTCCGCCACTGCGGAAAGCCCGTATAATCCAATGGCCTCCGGCGGCAGCAATCAGGCTGGCAGTAATCCTGACCTGGACAAAGCCGTTGCTGAACGCGTTGCCGCCCTGCGCGCCGCGAATCCGCAGGCCAGCCGTGAGGTGCCGGTTGAGCTGATCACCGCTTCCGGGAGCGGGCTGGATTACAGCCTGACGCCGGATGCGGTGGTGTGGCAGATCCCACGCGTGGCAGCCGCCCGTCAGCTGACCGTCGAGCAGGTGAGCCAGCTGGTCGCAGAACATACGCAAAAGCCGCTGGTCAGCTTCATCGGCATGCCGGTAGTGAACATTGTTGAGCTGAATCTGGCGCTGGACGCGCTAAGGAAGAACTAAATGACCGACGAGCCCATGCGCCCGGATCCGGACAGGCTGCTTGAACAGACGGCTGAAGCCCACCGCGGCAAGCTGAAAATTTTCTTCGGCGCCTGCGCGGGCGTCGGGAAAACCTTCGCCATGCTGACGGAAGCCCAGCGGCTTCGGGCGCAGGGGCTTGATATTCTCATCGGCGTGGTGGAAACCCACGGTCGCAAAGAGACGGCTGCGCTGCTGACGGGGCTGGCGACGCAGCCGCCCCAGCGTATCAGCCATCGCGGGCGGCTGGTCACGGAGTTTGATCTTGATGCCGCCCTCGCCCGCCGCCCTGCCCTGATCCTGATGGACGAACTGGCGCACAGCAATGCGCCAGGCTCCCGCCATCCGAAGCGCTGGCAGGATGTTGAGGAGCTGCTTGAGGCAGGCATTGACGTCTTCACCACGGTGAATGTTCAGCATCTGGAAAGCCTGAACGACGTAGTGAGCGGCGTAACCGGTATCCAGGTGCGGGAAACCGTCCCCGATCCGTTTTTTGATTCTGCCGATGAAGTCGTACTGGTTGACCTGCCGCCGGACGATCTACGCCAGCGCCTGCACGAAGGCAAAGTGTATATTGCCGGCCAGGCCGAACGCGCCATCGAACATTTTTTCCGCAAAGGAAACCTGATTGCCCTGCGCGAGCTGGCCCTGCGCCGCACCGCCGATCGCGTTGATGACCAGATGCGCGCCTGGCGAGACCTACAGGGACAAGAGCGCGTCTGGCACACGCGGGACGCCATTCTGTTATGCATTGGTCACGGCAGCGGCAACGAAAAACTGGTTCGCACCGCCGCCCGGCTGGCAGCGAAATTTGGCAGCGTCTGGCACGCGGTCTACGTCGAAACGCCGCAGCTGCATGGTCTGCCAGAAAATCAGCGTCGCGCCATTTTGAGCGCGCTGCGGCTGGCGCAGGAGCTGGGTGCCGAAACCGCCACCCTTTCCGAACCGCAGGAAGATAAAGCCATTCTGCGCTACGCGCGCGAGCACAACCTGGGCAAGATTGTCATTGGACGTCGACAGCATCGCCGCTGGTTTAGCCGCGAATCTTTTGCCGACAGGCTGGCCCGCCGCGCGCCGGATCTTGATTTAGTCATCGTCGCGCTGGATGACAAGCCCGCCCCTCTGCCCAACCGTACGCCGGATGCTCGCACCTTTGGCGATAAATGGCGCATTCAGATCCGGGGTTGCCTGGTGGCCGTGGTCCTTTGCGCCCTGATTACGGTGATTGCCAGCCAGTGGCTCATCGCCTTCGACGCCGCCAATCTGGTCATGATTTATCTGCTCGGCGTCGTTGTGGTCGCGCTCTTTTATGGCCGCTGGCCGTCGGTGCTGGCAACGGTGATCAACGTCATCAGCTTCGACCTTTTTTTTATCGCTCCGCGCGGGACGCTTGCTGTCTCGGACGTGCAGTACATTCTGACCTTTGCCGTGATGCTTACCGTCGGGCTGGTGATCGGGAATCTGACGGCAGGCGTACGCTACCAGGCACGCATTGCCCGCTATCGCGAGCAGCGCACGCGCCATCTGTATGAAATGTCAAAATCGCTGGCGGTTGGCCGCACGCAGCGAGATATCGTGCAGACCAGCGAGCAGTTTATTCGTTCGACCTTTCATGCCATTAACCTGATTTTGCTCCCCGACGAACAGGGGCGCCTTCGCCCGCTGACCTCCCCTTCGGGGATGACGCCCTGGGATGAAGCGATTGCCCGCTGGAGTTTCGATAAGGGGTTACCTGCCGGCGCCGGCACCGACACTCTGCCCGGCGTGCCTTACCAGATCCTGCCGCTGCGCAGCGCGGATAAAAATCACGGGCTGGTCATCGTCGAGCCGTCTAACCTGCGTCAGCTGATGATCCCAGAGCAGCAGCGCCTGCTGGAAACCTTCACCCTGCTGGTCGCCAGCGCCCTTGAACGGCTGGCGCTCACCGCCAGCGAAGAGCAGGCGCGGCTGGCAAGCGAGCGCGAAAGTATTCGCAATTCGCTGCTGGCAGCGCTGTCTCACGATTTACGCACCCCGCTTACCGTGCTGTTTGGCCAGTCCGAAATTCTGACGCTGGATCTGGCGGCAGAAGGATCAAAGCACGCGATGCAGGCCAGCGAAATTCGCCAGCATGTGCTGAATACCACGCGACTGGTGAACAATCTGCTGGACATGGCGCGCATTCAGTCCGGCGGGTTTAACCTCAAAAAAGAGTGGCTCACCCTTGAGGAGGTTGTCGGCAGTGCGCTGAAGATGCTGGAGCCGGGTCTCGGCGGGCGCCATATCGAGCTGGACATGCCGGAACCCCTGACGTTAATCCATGTGGATGGCCCGCTGTTTGAGCGCGTGCTGATTAATCTGCTGGAAAACGCGGCTAAATACGCCGGGGCAAAGGCCCGGCTGGGGATTGCGGCCAGGGTGGATAAACGTGTGCTGCGGCTCGACGTCTGGGATACCGGGCCGGGTATTCCGGCCGGTCAGGAGCGCGCCATATTCGAAAAATTTGCTCGCGGTAATAAGGAATCCGCCATTCCGGGCGTTGGGCTGGGGCTGGCGATCTGCCAGGCGATTGTCGACGTGCATGGCGGCACCATTTCAGCCGAGAACCGCCCGGAAGGTGGGGCACGCTTTTGTGTTACACTTCCTCTTGAAACCCCACCAGAACTTGATGAATTACCAGAGGATTTGTGATTAACGTTCTGATTGTTGAAGATGAGCTCGCTATCAGCCGATTTCTGCGTACCGCGCTGGAAGGCGACGGTTTGCGCGTGCATGAAGCCGGTACGCTTCAACGGGGGTTAATTGAAGCCGCCACCCGCAAGCCAGATCTGGTGATCCTGGATCTGGGACTTCCGGATGGCGACGGCATCGATTTTATTCGTGAGGTGCGTCAGTGGAGCCAGATGCCCATTCTGGTGCTCTCTGCCCGCACCGAAGAGACGGATAAAATCGCCGCGCTGGATGCCGGAGCAGATGATTATCTGATCAAACCGTTTGGCATTGGCGAGTTACAGGCCCGGCTTCGTGTGGCGCTGCGTCGACACAGTGCCACGTCCCCTTCCGATCCGGTGTACGCCTTTGGCGATATCCGCGTCGATCTTGCCGCCCGCCGCATCGTGCGGGGGGAAGAAGAGATCCACCTTACGCCTATCGAATTTCGTCTGCTGGCCGTGCTGCTCAATAACCACGGAAAAGTGTTAACGCAGCGACAGCTGTTAAGCCAGGTCTGGGGACCGAATGCTGTCGAGCATAGTCACTATTTACGCATTTATATGGGACACCTTCGCCAGAAACTTGAAGCCGATCCCGCGCGTCCTCGTCATTTATTAACAGAAACCGGTATCGGATATCGGTTTATGATATGAATAAGTATTCAATTTAATTTTAAATAAAAAACATACCAGCCTGAATATAGCCATGAAAATAACGATGAGATTATTTTCATGGCTATATTCGCCCTTTTTTAAACACAATTAAAACATCAATTTAACACCAAACCAACAAAACAGCATTTTGATCTGCGTTATTCACTCAAAACGACTAATTATTTCTGAAATGATCGGTTATTGGTGATCTGTTTCACAGTTAATCCCTTTTTCCTGGATAAAATGACCATGCTTTCAATTACTGAAAGGAAACTGAACATGGAAAACAATAATCGTTTAATGCCCCATATAAGGCGGACAACACATATCATGATGTTTGCCCACCGTAACTGTTTTGACTTTCATCTCTTTAACGCCCGGTAGTCCTTCGACTTCTGGCGCATCTGCTTACAGGTTATCCTGAAAAACGCTATTTTACAGGCTGTTGCCTGTGAACACCTGCGCTCACTCCTTGTGATTCAGATTCTCCGCAACCGGGCGGACTGAATTCTACTCAGCAAAAAAGCAATTAACTGATTTCGTATCAGCGGACACGCTTTGCTTTTTTTTCCGGAAATAATCGATTTCTTTACCGCAAGAAGTCGAGGGCCCCATATTGCCTGAAAATAAAGAGATAAAGATGAAAACGTTAAAAATTGCCGTCAGCCGTGCCTGCCCTGAATGCTTTACCACTTCGCGCGACATCGTGGATATCACCGCATCGGATTATATTGATGTGGCAGCCGTGGTTCTGGCCGTCAGCGATATTTTCAATGGCGCCATAGAAGAAATAGAAGCCACGGGATTCGGTATCCCGGTGTTTATTGCCACGCATAAAGAAGAAAGGGTTCCGGCTGAATTTCTGTCGCGTATTCACGGCGTTTTTGAGTACTCCGACACCAGCAATGCGTACTACGGACGCCAGCTTGAAGCGGCTGCGCAGAAGTACGAAACCCAGCTCCGCCCGCCGTTCTTCCGCGCGCTGGTCGATTACGTCCAGCAGGGGAACAGCGCGTTTGACTGCCCCGGACATCAGGGAGGCCAGTTCTTCCGCCGCCATCCGGCCGGAAACCAGTTTGTCGATTTCTTTGGCGAAACGCTTTTCCGCGCCGATCTGTGCAATGCCGACGTGGCAATGGGCGATCTGCTGATCCACGAAGGCGCGCCATGCATCGCCCAGCAGCATGCGGCAAAAGTCTTTAATGCGGATAAAACCTACTTCGTGCTGAACGGCACCTCCTCTTCCAACAAGGTGGTGCTCAATGCCCTGCTCACGCCAGGCGATCTGGTGCTGTTCGATCGCAATAACCATAAATCTAATCACCACGGGGCGCTGTTACAGGCGGGCGCGACGCCGGTGTATCTGGAAACGGCGCGCAACCCGTACGGGTTTATCGGCGGTATCGACGCACACTGTTTCGACGAGAGCTACCTGCGGGAGCTGGTGTCAGAGGTCGCGCCTGGCCGTGCGCGGGATGAACGTCCGTTCCGTCTGGCGGTGATCCAGCTGGGCACCTACGACGGTACCATTTATAACGCCCGTCAGGTGGTGGATAAGATTGGTCACCTGTGCGATTACATTCTGTTTGACTCCGCCTGGGTGGGTTACGAGCAGTTTATCCCGATGATGGCCGACTGCTCGCCGCTGCTGCTGGAGCTGAACGAAAACGATCCGGGCATTCTGGTGACCCAGTCGGTGCATAAGCAGCAGGCGGGCTTCTCGCAAACCTCGCAAATCCATAAGAAGGACAGCCACATAAAAGGCCAGCCGCGCTATGTCCCGCATAAACGCCTCAACAACGCCTTTATGATGCACGCCTCCACCAGCCCGTTTTATCCGCTGTTTGCCGCCCTGGATATCAACGCCCGCATGCACGAGGGGCAAAGTGGGCGCAACATGTGGATGGACTGCGTGGTGACGGGTATCGAAGCGCGGAAACTGATCCTTCAGAACTGTCAGTTTATTCGTCCGTTCGTGCCGGAGACGGTGGATGGCCGTCCATGGGAAAGCTGGGATACGGCCGAGATTGCTACCGATCTGCGCTTCTTCCATTTCGTTCCGGGCGAACGCTGGCACGCCTTTGAGGGATATGCCGAGCATCAGTATTTTATCGATCCCTGCAAACTGCTGCTGACTACGCCGGGCATCAACGCCCGCACCGGTGAGTACGATGATTTCGGCGTGCCCGCCACCATCCTCGCCAACTTCCTGCGTGAAAACGGTATCGTGCCGGAAAAATGCGACCTCAATTCCATTCTGTTCCTGCTCACCCCGGCGGAGGACATGGGCAAATTGCAGCAGCTCGTCGCCCAGCTGGTGCGCTTCGAAAAACTGCTCCAGAGCGATGTGCCGCTGAAAGAGGTTCTGCCCTCTCTTTATAAGCAACATCCGGAACGTTATGCGGATTATACCCTGCGTCAGATTTGTCAGGAGATGCATGACCTCTACGCCCGCCATAACGTGAAGCAACTGCAAAAAGAGATGTTCCGCAAGTCTCACTTCCCACGCGTCATGATGAACCCGCAGGAGGCGAACTATGCCTATCTGCGCGGTGAGGTCGAGCTGGTGTCCCTGCGCGACGCGGAAGGCCGTATCGCCGCGGAAGGCGCGCTGCCTTACCCACCGGGGGTGTTGTGCGTGGTGCCGGGAGAAGTCTGGGGCGGTTCCGTGCTGCGCTATTTCGCCGCGCTGGAAGACGGGATCAATCTGCTGCCGGGTTTTGCGCCGGAGTTACAGGGGGTTTACGTCGAGGAGTGTGACGGTCGCAAACAGGTGCGCTGCTACGTCATCAAACAACCTGCCGCTCAGCCATCGCTGCTGAAAGGAGAAAAATTATGAGTAAGGCCAACAAGATGGGCGTGGTGCAACTCACTATTCTCACCATGGTGAATATGATGGGTTCGGGGATCATCATGCTCCCCACCAAGCTCGCTGAAGTGGGGACGATTTCGATTATCTCCTGGCTTGTTACCGCCGTGGGTTCGATGGCGCTGGCGTGGGCGTTTGCCAAGTGCGGTATGTTCAGCCGCAAGTCCGGCGGCATGGGCGGCTATGCCGAATATGCGTTTGGTAAGTCCGGTAACTTTATGGCGAACTATACCTATGGCGTGTCGCTGCTGATCGCCAATGTGGCGATTGCCATTTCCGCTGTCGGTTACGGCACAGAGCTGTTTGGCGCGACGCTGACCCCGGTGCAAATTGGGCTGGCGACCATCGGCGTGCTCTGGATCTGCACCGTCGCTAACTTTGGCGGCGCGCGCATCACCGGACAGCTCAGCAGCATCACCGTCTGGGGCGTCATCATCCCGGTTGTCGGCCTGTGCATCATCGGCTGGTTCTGGTTCAGCCCGACGCTGTACGCCAATTCCTGGAATCCGCATCACGTACCATTCTTCACCGCCGTGGGATCGTCCATCGCCATGACGCTGTGGGCCTTCCTCGGGCTGGAGTCGGCCTGTGCGAATGCGGAAGTGGTGGAAAACCCGGAGAAAAATGTGCCGATCGCGGTACTCGGCGGGACGCTGGGGGCGGCGGTGATCTATATCGTCTCAACCAACGTGATTGCGGGAATTGTGCCCAACATGGATCTGGCTAACTCCACGGCGCCGTTCGGACTGGCGTTTGCGCAGATGTTTACGCCGGAGGTAGGGAAAGTGATCATGGGACTGATGGTGATGTCCTGCTGCGGCTCGCTGCTGGGCTGGCAGTTCACCATCGCCCAGGTATTCAAATCTTCCGCTGACGAAGGTTATTTCCCGAAAATCTTCTCCCGCGTCACCAAAGCGGATGCGCCGGTGCAGGGTATGCTGGCGATTGTGATTTTCCAGAGCGGTTTGTCGCTGATGACCATCAGCCCGTCACTGAACAGCCAGTTTAACGTGCTGGTCAACCTGGCGGTGGTGACGAACATCATTCCGTACATTCTGTCGATGGCGGCGCTGGTGATTATTCAGAAGGTGGCGAAGGTGGATCCGCGCAAAGCCCGGGCGGCCAATATCGTGGCGCTGATTGGGGCGATTTACAGCTTCTATGCGCTCTACTCGTCCGGTCAGGAGGCGATGCTGTATGGGGCGATGGTGACCTTTATGGGCTGGACGCTGTACGGTCTGGTGTCGCCGAGATTTGAATTGAAGAACAAACATAGCTAAAAAAAGCCCGGTGGCGCTAACGCTTACCGGGCCTACGATCGCTGTTGTAGGCCGGGCAAACGCAGTGCCGCCCGGCACACAAACCGCACTTACGCGTTTTTCAGCACTTCGCTGACAATCTCTACCGCTTCTTTCTCAATCTGCTGACGGTGCTCAGCGCCGAGGAAACTTTCGCAATAGATTTTGTACGCATCTTCCGTACCGGATGGACGCGCGGCGAACCAGCCGTTTTCGGTCATCACTTTCAGGCCGCCGATGGATGCGCCGTTACCCGGCGCCGCCGTCAGACGCGCGGTGATCGGGTCACCTGCCAGGGTACTGGCACTGACCATCTCCGGAGAGAGTTTTGACAGAGCTGCTTTTTGCGCAGACGTGGCGCTAGCCTGAATACGGTTATAGCTTGGCGCACCAAAACGTTCCGCCAGCTCGTTGTAATGTTCCTGCGGGTTCTTACCGGTGACCGCGGTGATTTCCGCCGCCAGCAGGCACATGATGATGCCGTCTTTATCGGTTGACCATGGGGTGCCGTCGAAGCGCAGGAAGGATGCCCCCGCGCTCTCTTCACCGCCAAAGCCGAAGCTGCCGTCGTGCAGACCATCAACAAACCACTTAAAGCCCACCGGCACTTCCACCAGCTTGCGACCCAGCGCGTCGACCACACGGTCAATCATAGCGGAAGAGACCAGCGTTTTACCCACCGCGACCTCTTTGCCCCACTGCGGACGGTGCTGGAAGAGATAATTGATTGCAACAGCCAGGTAGTGGTTCGGGTTCATCAGCCCTGCCGGGGTGACGATACCGTGGCGGTCGTAGTCCGGGTCGTTGGCAAACGCCAGATCGAACTTGTCGCGCAGCGCCAGCAGGCCAGCCATTGCGCATTCGGAGGAGCAGTCCATACGGATCGCGCCGTCTTTGTCCAGGTGCATAAAGCGGAAGGTCTGATCGACGTGATCGTTCACGATGGTCAGATCCAGCTTGTAGTGCTCGGCAATGCGTTTCCAGTATTCAATACCGGAGCCGCCCAGTGGATCCACGCCCAGCTTCAGACCGGCTTTCTGGATAGCGGCCATATCGACGATATCCGCCAGCCCTTCCACGAACGGCTGCACCAGATCCTGCTCTTTCACGTGGCCGGAGGCCATGGCTTCATCCAGCGAGATGCGTTTCACACCGTTCAGACCGTTAGCCAGTAACGCGTTGGCACGATCTTCCACCACTTTCGTGACGTTGGTATCCGCCGGGCCACCGTTAGGTGGGTTGTACTTGATGCCGCCATCTTCCGGTGGGTTGTGGGACGGGGTGATCACAATGCCGTCAGCCTGCGCGCCACCTTTTTTGTTGTGTACCAGAATAGCGTTAGAAACCGCTGGCGTTGGCGTAAAACCGTTGTTCTCCTGAACAATCACGTCTACGCCGTTCGCCGCCAGCACTTCCAGCACGGAGATAAAAGCAGGTTCAGACAGGGCGTGGGTATCTTTCCCTACATAGCACGGACCGGTGACGCCATTTTTGGCGCGCTCTTCCGCGATGGCCTGAGCAATGGCCAGAATGTGCGGTTCGTTAAAGCTGTGGCGCGCCGCACTACCGCGGTGGCCAGATGTACCAAACTTCACTGCGTGTTCTGCGTTGCCCACCACCGGCTTCAGCACGTAGTACTGCGCGGTCAGTTGAGCGACGTTAATCAAATCGCGTTGTTGTGCAGGTTGTCCTGCACGGCTGTGATTTGCCATTGCCTGGTCCTTCTGATGCAAGGGTTAAATTGTACCGCAAACCTTTTCGATCAATTCCGCCGGGAACTGCATGGACTGCATGATATGTTCGATCATGCTGCACTTACGGCCCGTATTGGTGTTGGTGATCACCCAGTATGGTGTACCGGGAACGTGTTTGGGTTTGGTTTGGTTGCCATTTTGCAGCAGGGTCTGCTCGTCGCCTGCGAAGTAAACGCGCGTGCGACCGTGCAGCGACTCTGTCGCTTCTGCAAATGCGTTGTTATCCAGTGAGTAAAGTGTAGACAGCACCAGCATAAAGCGGTTAACCGCCTTTTTCTGCTCGGCATATTCATCGGACAGCAGCAGCTCGCGCATCGCTCGCACTTTGTCTTTTGCCGGCATGACGGCAGGTTTTACTTGTGCAACAACGCTCGGCTGAGACACGACATCTTTAGTGACAGGAGTGGGCTGTGAGGCGGCGGAAATTTTGAGCATGCGCCGTAAAATGTCGGACGCGCTCTCCCCAATATGCCGCGTCTGGCTGGCAATATACTGATAGAGTTCGTCATCAACTTCGATTGTTTTCATCTTAATCCAGTGCGATATCTTATCTGAATACAAGTCGTTGAGATTATAAGGTCAAATCCCAACAGCGGATAGCGTCAAACCAGGTTGGCGGCAAAAGTCAGATTAAACTGGATCCTTGCCCCCGGGCGGCAGAATGGTCAACATGATACCCTAACCTGACAAACCTAAAAAAAGAACTTTGCCATGAAATTGAATACCCGAGCGCAAACTGCACAATCGCCGAACAATAATTCTCCCATCGTACTGGTTCACGGCCTGTTTGGTAGCCTGGATAATCTGGGTGTGCTTGCGCGCGATTTAGTGGCCGATCACGCGATCCTCCAGGTTGATATGCGCAATCACGGTCTTTCTGGGCGCTCGGAGGAGATGACCTACGCAGCCATGGCGCAGGATCTGCGGGACACCCTCGATGCGAATAATATCCAGAAAGCGACGCTTATCGGGCATTCAATGGGCGGCAAAGCGGTGATGGCGCTCACTGCGCTGGCCCCTGAGCGAATTTCCGGGCTGGTGGTCATCGACGTTGCGCCCGTCAATTACGACGTTCGCCGTCACGATGAGATTTTTGCCGCCATCAATGCGGTCACCGAAGCGGGTGTCGCAACCCGCCAGCAGGCGGCTGCCGTTATGCGTGAGCATCTTGATGAGGAAGGCGTGGTCCAGTTCCTGCTGAAATCGTTTGTTGACGGACAATGGCGCTTTAACGTCCCGGTATTGTGGGATCAGTATTCGCATATTGTGGGCTGGGAAACCGTCCCCGCCTGGCCGCACCCTACCCTTTTTATTCGCGGCGGCAACTCCCCTTACGTCACTGATGCATACCGTGACACGCTGCTGGCGCAATTCCCGCAGGCTCGCGCTCACGTTATTGCGGGTGCCGGGCACTGGGTACACGCGGAAAAACCGGATGCCGTCCTGCGCGCCATTCGCCGCTATCTTACTGATACAGCGAATTGATTAAAAAGCCAGCGACCGGAAGACGACGGGCTTCCAGTCGTTGGCGTGTGGATTTGGGTGATGTATGATGGCGCGCTTATCGCCCGGGCATTAGCAGGGCGGCGTGTTTCCCCCGAAGTCTCAGAATCATGGCCAAAGAACAAACGGACCGTACGACACTAGATCTGTTCGCGAATGAGCGTCGACCGGGACGACCGAAAACGAATCCGCTTTCGCGCGATGAACAGCTGCGTATCAATAAACGCAACCAGCTTAAACGCGATAAAAATCGTGGGCTTAAGCGTGTCGAACTGAAGCTGAATGCCGATGCCGTCGATGCGCTTAACGAGTTAGCTGACGCGCGCAACATCAGCCGCAGCGAACTGATCGAAGAGATGCTGATCGCCCAGCTTGAGACGTTACGCGGCAAGGCGTGAGTCAGAAAATCCCCAATATTACCTTTTTCATGTAGCACAGAGTGCAGTCCTGCGTGATAGCTGTTTCCGCAGGGTTGCCTGTTCTGCTATTATTGCCCTTATCCGTGGACAATTTGCGCCACCATACCATTAAGTTTCAAGAGGTTATTTTACTCATGGCAATCATCGGCATTTTCTTTGGCAGTGATACCGGCAATACTGAAAATATCGCAAAAAACATTCAAAAACAGCTCGGTAAAGACGTTGCTGATGTGCATGACATCGCCAAGAGCAGCAAAGAAGATCTCGAGGGCTATGACATCCTGCTGCTGGGCATCCCGACCTGGTACTACGGTGAAGCACAGTGTGACTGGGACGATTTCTTCCCGACGCTGGAAGAAGTAGACTTCAACGGCAAGCTGGTTGCCCTGTTTGGCTGTGGCGATCAGGAAGACTATGCTGAGTATTTCTGTGATGCGCTGGGCACTATTCGCGACATCATTGAGCCACGCGGTGCGGCGATCGTCGGTCACTGGCCAACGGCGGGTTACCATTTCGAAGCGTCCAAAGGTCTGGCAGATGACGATCACTTCGTTGGCCTGGCCATTGATGAAGACCGTCAGCCAGAGCTGACCGCTGAGCGTGTAGAAAAATGGGTTAAGCAGGTTCGTGAAGAGCTGAACCTGGACGATATCCTTAACGCCTGATATCCCTGCGGCGCAACTCCGGTTGCGCCCGTTTTCCAGGTAAAACCGATTAAATTAATTGCTACAAACTTTTAACTTTTTCGCCCAGACCTGTACAATATCCCCCTGGTAAAAAGTGGGTGCCATCGAACAAGTTTGTTGGTGATACCACGTTTTTATAAGCATACTTTGCTTGAGACTTGCAGTTTTCATTTAGCCATGGCAGTTCTATAATGAGACGCATTATCCCAAGTGCATTTTCTGTCACTTCTTCTTTTGAAGTGAATCGTTTAGCAACAGGACAGATTCCGCATGACTGACAACAATACCGCATTAAAGAAAGCTGGCCTGAAAGTAACGCTTCCTCGGTTAAAAATCCTTGAAGTGCTTCAGGGGCCAGACAATCACCATGTCAGTGCGGAAGACCTTTATAAGCGTCTTATCGATATGGGTGAAGAGATTGGGCTGGCAACCGTCTATCGTGTGCTGAACCAGTTTGATGACGCGGGCATTGTTACTCGTCATAATTTCGAAGGCGGTAAATCCGTGTTCGAGCTGACTCAGCAGCATCACCACGATCACCTGATCTGCCTCGACTGTGGCAAGGTCATTGAATTTAGCGATGATTCCATTGAATCACGCCAGCGTGAAATCGCCGCCCGTCATGGCATCCGCCTGACCAACCACAGCCTGTACCTGTACGGTCACTGCGCTGAAGGCGATTGCCGCGAAGACGACCACGCGCACGACGCGAAATAATATCGTGTTCATACTCTGAGCCAGCCGTAAGGTTGGCTTTTTTTTGCCTGAAAAAAGTCCGGTGGCGCTGCGCTTACCGGGCCTACGGGCTGTGACACCGTTGTAGGCCCGGTAAGCGCAGCGCCACCGGGCATAAAGCAACTTATTTATTGTTATTGCGAATCTCGTCCCAGATCTTATCGCAACGCTTCGCCACTTCCTGATCGTTACCGCTTTTCCGCGCCTGGATACAGGCCTGGTAATCCATCACGCGAACATTTTCCTGCGTCGCAAACTGCTCATGCGCTTTCTCTTTTTTCAGCACATTCAGCACGCTCTGGCAGGCTTCAATCTTCTCTGGCGATCCTTGTGCTGTATTGATGCAGGCGCTATACGCCTCCTTCAGACGGGAGTCTTCTTTCTGCGCCTGATCCTGCGCACACGCCACCAGCCCCGATGCCAGCAGCGCAACGATTACCATTTTTTTCATCATATGCAGTCTCCATGCAGGCGGGATTTCGCCCGCCTGCGTATTCATCAGAAGATTGTGAATGGCGCAATGACCATGAATTTCACGTCACGTTCATCCTGGAAGATGTTGCCGTAACCGCCCGCGTAGCTCGGGATATCGGAGTGGTTGTCATACTGGGTGAAGTGCAGTTTGAACATCGTGCCTTTCGCACGGCCCTCCTGAAGGGTGTAAATCGCATCCAGACTGTATGAAGACTCTTTCAGACGGTAATTCGGATCGTAGTAGGCGTCTGGCGTAGCCATATCTGCTGGCTTCGCGTCCCAGGCGTACGCGTAGGACGCACCCACTGCCCAGCCAGGCAGGTTCCAGTTCTTCAGGTCATACATTGCGCCGAAGAAGACCGCCTTTTCGCCGTCGGCGTTGAAGTCAGAGCGGTTATCCCACCAGATATCCAGACGACCATTGGAAGAGGCGTAGGTTGGCGTCATACGTTGCAGGAAGTAGCCCTGCTGCCCTTCTGCCTTGACCCATGTTCCCTCCAGACGTAAATCAACCTGACCTACCTTGTAGCCGAAGGTCAACGCCTGTAACCACGCGGTGCCGTCATAGATATCATTTACGCTGCCATCACTGACTTTGTCGCGCGTACCGTAGAACTGATAGCTGGTGCTCAGCGGGCTACCCGCGATATCAAATTTGTAGCTGGCTTTAGCAAAGTACTGATCGATATAGCCTTCAGCCTGACCAAAAGCAGCTTCCAGCACCAGATCGTTTTTGAAGTCGTACTTCGCCCCCAGCGAGTGGAGATAATCAACTTTGGTTTTTTTATCATTCTGATAGAACTTGTCCATCTCAATGTGCCACGGCGCTTTGTACTCGTTGGTCCACATATAGGAGAAGCTCAACGCCCCCGCATCGCCGTAGTCAAAATTAGCACCGGCTTCCGCACCCTGATAGGTACCTGGCATAAAGCTCCAGTGCGGTGCTAACAGCGTCTGGCCGGTTGGCTGGATATAACCTCCACGCGCCCAGACCGGACCATATTTGAATTTTGCAGCCGCTTTATACAGGCTGATTCCGCTTTTATCGCCGGACCAGTCTTCGTCGTAGGCTTTATTGCTGGAGGAGAACGCAATTTCGTTCGGATGGCCGCTGTCGCCATTTTCGGCCATTTCAATTGCGGTGAACGCTGCAATATCGATCCCGAACATATCGGCGGCATATCCCGACTGGAAATCAAGGTTAGCGTTCCAGGTCGAGTGAGAAAGGTTGGTTTTGTATTTATCTTCAGTGACGTCTTTACGGTCACGCTCACGCTGCCAGTAATAAATACCGCCCGTGAGGGTGGAATCTTCGATGAAACCTGCTGCTTTTGCCTCTGGCGCAACCACCAGGCCCGACATTGCTGTCACACCGGCGATAGCCAGCGCCAGCGCACTACGTTTGCCACTGAACGTACGCATAGATTATTCCTCTTTGACGAATTAAAACGCCTTAAACGGCGAAAAACAGAAAAGACCAAGTGGTCAGGGGTAGTCAGAAATACCCTCGAATTAACTACCGTCTTTAGGTTATTTTTCGCGACGCGAATTATCAATGCTTTTAATCAGGCAAAAGTCAGGATTATGACGAAGAGCACATATTTCGTAGTGCTTTGTAACATTTACCGGGAAGCAAGTACTGGCGGGGGAATACGCTAATTTTCAGTAAGTAACATTGATATTGTGAATATATTTTTCAGCGTTTCTGTTTTTGGAAAACAACAAACTTTTTTAAATAAAATAAGTAGCACCACATTGACCTGGAATGTTGGCTTTAATTCATCATCCCGATGCTTAACGACATGATCGTTAAATAAAAAAACGCCGCATTATGCGGCGTTTGTTTCTCATTGACCATGCCAGCGTGATTATTCGCCGATCTTAGTCCAGGTATCACGCAGACCGACGGTACGGTTAAATACCGGTTTTTCCGCCGTGCTGTAACGGCTGTCCAGGCAGAAGTAACCCTCACGTTCAAACTGGAACGCTTTACCGGCTTCAGCGGCTTTCAGAGACGGCTCGGCATACCCCTGCTTGATAATCAGCGACTCAGGGTTGATAACCGCCAGGAAGTCCTCCGCAGCACCTGGGTTAGGTACGCTGAACAGACGATCGTAGAGACGGATCTCAACCGGCAGCGCATGCTGCGCGCTCACCCAGTGGATCACACCTTTCACTTTACGGCCATCCGCCGGATCTTTACTCAGCGTCTCTGCGTCGTACGTACAGAAGATGGTCGTGATGTTACCTTCCGCATCTTTCTCTACGCGCTCGGCTTTGATCACATAGGCGTTACGCAGACGCACTTCTTTGCCCAGCACCAGACGCTTGTACTGCTTGTTCGCTTCTTCGCGGAAGTCGGCGCGATCGATCCAGATTTCACCGCTGAACGGCACGTCGCGGGTGCCCATTTCCGGTTTGTTCGGATGGTTAGGCATCGAGACCAGTTCGCTTCCACCCTGCGGATAGTTTTCGATGACCAGTTTCACTGGATCGATCACTGCCATCGCGCGCGGCGCGTTTTCGTTCAGGTCTTCGCGAATGCAGGATTCCAGAGACGCCATTTCGATGGTGTTGTCCTGCTTGGTAACGCCAATACGTTTGCAGAACTCACGAATGGACGCCGAGGTGTAGCCACGACGACGCAGGCCAGAGATGGTCGGCATACGCGGGTCGTCCCAGCCTTCAACGTGCTTGTCGGTGACCAGCAGGTTCAGCTTACGCTTGGACATCACGGTGTATTCCAGGTTCAGACGAGAGAATTCGTACTGACGCGGATGCACAGGAATGGTGATGTTATCCAGCACCCAGTCGTACAGACGACGGTTGTCCTGGAATTCCAGCGTGCACAGAGAGTGCGTAATGCCTTCCAGCGCATCGCTGATGCAGTGGGTGAAGTCGTACATCGGGTAGATGCACCACTTGTTACCGGTCTGGTGGTGTTCAGCGAACTTAATGCGGTACAGCACCGGATCGCGCATCACGATGAACGGAGACGCCATATCGATTTTGGCACGCAGACACGCTTTACCTTCTTCGAAGCCACCGGCACGCATTTTTTCAAACAGCGCCAGGTTCTCTTCCACGCTACGATCGCGGAACGGGCTGTTTTTACCAGGCTGAGTCAGCGTACCGCGGTATTCACGGATTTCGTCACCAGACAATTCGTCGACGTATGCCAGACCTTTGTTAATCAGTTCAACCGCATAGGCATACAGCTGATCGAAATAGTCTGAGGAGTAGCAGATATCGCCAGACCAGTTGAAGCCCAGCCATTGCACGTCGTTTTTAATCGACTCAACGTATTCGATGTCTTCTTTTACTGGGTTGGTGTCATCGAAACGCAGGTTGCACTGCCCCTGGTAATCTTGCGCAATACCAAAGTTCAGGCAGATCGATTTGGCGTGACCAATGTGCAGGTAGCCATTTGGCTCCGGCGGGAAACGCGTGTGGACTGTGGTGTGCTTACCACTGGCCAGATCTTCATCGATGATCTGACGAATAAAGTTACTCGGGCGGGCTTCTGCCTCACTCATCGTGGATTCCTCAAAGCGTAAACAACGTATAACGGCATATGATCTTATAAGCCGGACGTAGTGACAACCCTTAAAACGTCCCGGAAGAAAATAATGGGGGCAATTGCTGCAAAAAAAAGCGGCGGAGGATATCCCCCGCCGCTAAAGGCATAACTCTACTCAGGAGCGATTACTTGCCTTTAATCTCATACAGTGGCGTCTGGCCTGCAACCACCTGCCCCTGCGCCTGGATCACCAGACCGCTGAAGTCGTCGATGTTGCTGCACACGACCGGGCTTATCATGGAGCGCGCGTTGGCGTTCAGGAAGTCCAGATCCATTTCCAGAATCGGCTGACCTGCCGCCACTTCAGCACCCTCTTCCACCAGACGAGTAAAGCCCTGACCGTTCAGCGCAACGGTATCGATACCCATATGGACAACGATCTCCGCGCCTTTTTCCGTTTCCAGGCAGAACGCGTGGTTGGTGTTGAAGATTTTCACGATAGTACCGGCAGCCGGAGAGACCACGGTTTTGTCCGTTGGTTTCACCGCCACGCCGTCACCGACCGCTTTGCTGGCGAACGCTTCGTCAGGCACCTGCTCAAGCGCAACAACGTCACCTGTCACCGGAGAAACCAGCGCAGCGATGGTCACCGCGTTTGGCACAGCCTGCGGTTTTGCAACCGGCGCGTCAGCCACTGGCGCGTTATCCGTTGAGGCGGCAGCGACCGGCCCACGGGCAACCACTTTTTTCATTTCATCGCCGATAGATTCGGCTTTCGCACCCACGATAACCTGGATGGTTTGTTTGTTCAGTTTCACCACACCAGACGCACCCAGGCGTTTGCACATTGCATCGCTCACGCGCGCGGAGTCACCTACGGTCAGACGCAGACGGGTAATACAGGCATCGATCGCTTTCAGGTTGTCGGTGCCACCCACAGCGGCAATGTAGTTGGTTGCCAGCTGGGTTAAACCCTCTTCGGTATTGCTGTTGGCTTCACTGGTCACAACATCATCTTTCGTATCTTCGCGGCCCGGCGTCTTCAGGTTAAACATACGAATAACCGCGCTGAACAGAACGAAGTAGATAACGAAGAAGATCAGGCCCATCACCATCAGGATCCAGACGTTGCTGCTTGCCGCCGGCAGGTTGTACATCAACACATAGTCGATGGCGCCTGCGGAGAAGGAGAAGCCAGCATGGATACCCAGAAGGGTGGCGACGAACAGGCTGATACCGGTCAGGATCGCGTGCATCAGATACAGCAGCGGAGCCAGGAACATGAACAGGAATTCCAGTGGCTCGGTCACGCCGGTCAGGAAGGCGGTGATCGCAACGGACAGCAGCATCCCGCCAACCATTGAGCGACGCGCTTTCGGCGCAGCCAGGTACATTGCCAGCGCCGCGCCAGGCAGACCAAACATCATGATTGGGAAGAAGCCAGACATGAACATGCCCGCGGTGCCGTCGCCTGCGTAGAAGCGGTTGATATCACCGTGGAATACCGCGCCGGCCGCGTTGGTGAACTCACCAATCTGGAACCAGGCGATGGTGTTCAGTACCTGATGCAGACCGGTTGGGATCAGCAGACGGTTAATGAAACCGAAGATGCCCGCGCCCATTGCGCCCGCAGACACGATCCACTCGCCACCCGCATGGATAGCATGCTGCACCGGTGGCCAAACGTAGCCAAAGATGGCGGCGAGGATCAGACAGAAAAAGCCCGTCGCAATCGGCACAAAACGTTTACCGCCGAAGAAGCTCAGGAAGTCAGGAAGTTTGATACCTGCCCAACGGTTGTACACGGCGCCACCCACCAGGCCGGTAATGATACCTGCCAGCACACCCATATTGATTTCAGGGTTGATGGTTACCATCGCTTTCGTGAGGATGAAGTAACCGACAGCCCCTGCCAGTGCCGCGGCACCAGCGCTGTCTTTTGACCAGCTTGACGCCACACCGATGGCGAAAATCAGCGCCAGGTTGTCAAAAATTGCGCCGCCTGCCTGGGCGATAAACGGCACGTTAAGAAGATCGGGTTGCCCGAATCGCAGCAGCAACGCTGCAACCGGTAGCACGGCGATAGGGAGCTGCAAAGCCCTACCGAGGCGCTGGAAAAAACCTAAAATATTCATCCTATTCCCCCTACGAGACCCTTTGTTAAGACTCGCGCATAAACTATGTTTTTATTGTGTCACGAACGATAGATACAGTTGATGATTCACTGGCAGTGTGAGTGTGTGAAAAATTAATTCGTATCGCAAATTAAACACCTATTTTTTGTGATTATTGTCACCAAATATCGTATTAAACCCTCCCTTTCACTGGCTAACGACGAAAACTTATTTTATCATTCAAAAAATCAAGACGGATTGATCCGGCCTGAAAGGTTCCAGGTTACGCTTAGTTCAGGTTGCACTAATCATCCGCCCACTTTTACTTAAACTTTAGAGGTGAATAATGAGACTGATTCCCCTGGCAACAGCTGAACAAGTCGGAAAATGGGCTGCTCGTCATATCGTTAACCGCATCAACGCGTTCAAACCAACAGCCGATCGTCCTTTCGTTCTCGGTCTTCCAACCGGTGGCACGCCCCTGACCGCGTATAAAGCTCTGGTTGAAATGCACAAAGCGGGCCAGGTTAGCTTTAAACACGTTGTGACCTTCAACATGGACGAATATGTCGGCCTGCCGAAGGAACATCCGGAAAGTTACCACAGCTTTATGCACCGTAATTTCTTCGATCACGTTGATATTCCGGCTGAAAACATTAACCTGCTGAATGGAAACGCGCCTGATATTGACGCAGAATGCCGTCAGTATGAAGAAAAAATCCGTTCCTACGGTAAAATCCACCTGTTTATGGGCGGCGTAGGCAACGATGGTCATATCGCGTTCAACGAACCGGCATCTTCACTGGCTTCCCGTACCCGTATTAAAACGCTGACCCATGATACGCGCGTGGCTAACTCCCGCTTCTTTGACGGCGACGTCAATCAGGTGCCTAAATACGCGCTGACCGTGGGCGTGGGCACGCTGCTGGATGCCGAAGAAGTGATGATTCTGGTGCTGGGCGCGGTGAAAGCGCAAGCGCTTCAGGCTGCCGTTGAAGGTAACGTGAACCATATGTGGACGATCAGCTGCTTACAGCTGCATCCAAAAGCGGTTGTCGTGTGTGACGAACCGTCCACCATGGAGCTGAAAGTGAAAACGCTGAAATACTTCAACGAGCTGGAAGCTGAGAACATCAAAGGTCTGTAATTGAATAACCGCCTCTTTATATCCGGGGCGGTCGATTTTTTTAACCGGGGGTCGATATGTACGCTTTAACCCACGGTCGGATTTATACCGGCCATGAAATTCTGGATGACCATGCGATTGTAATCGCCAATGGCCTGATTGAACGTGTTTGCCCGCTGGCAGAACTGCCGCCGGAGATCGAACAGCGTTCCCTCAATGGAGCAGTAATCTCCCCCGGTTTCATCGACGTACAGCTCAACGGCTGCGGCGGTGTCCAGTTTAACGATACCGCAGAGGCGGTATCGGTTGAAACGCTGGAAATCATGCAAAAAGCCAACGAGAAATCGGGCTGCACCAGCTATCTGCCTACGCTTATCACCAGCAGCGATGACCTGATGAAACAGGGTATCCGCGTCATGCGCGAATACCTGGCAAAGCATCCGAACCAGGCGCTGGGCCTGCACCTGGAAGGGCCCTGGCTGAATATGGTCAAGAAAGGCACCCATAACCCAAACTACGTGCGCAAACCGGATGCCGAGCTGGTGGATTACATGTGCGCCAATGCCGATGTGATCGCCAAAGTGACGCTGGCCCCGGAAATGACCGGCACGGACGTTATCAGCAAACTGGCCGCTGCCGGGATTGTGGTATCTGCGGGTCATTCGAACGCGACGCTGAAAGAGGCGAAGGCCGGTTTCCGCGCAGGCATTACGTTTGCCACACACCTTTATAACGCGATGCCCTATATTACTGGCCGCGAACCGGGACTGGTTGGCGCCATTCTGGATGAACCAGACGTCTACTGCGGCATTATCGCCGACGGTTTGCATGTCGATTACACCAACATCCGCAATGCCAAGCGGCTGAAAGGTGACAAGCTCTGTCTGGTAACAGATGCCACCGCTCCGGCAGGAGCGAATATTGAGCAGTTCATTTTTGCTGGTAAAACAATATACTACCGGAATGGACTGTGTGTGGATGAGAACGGCACGCTGAGCGGTTCTTCTCTGACGATGATCGAAGGGGTACGTAACCTCGTTGAACATTGCGGCATCGCGCTTGAGGAAGTGCTGCGCATGGCCACGCTTTATCCGGCGCGCGCCATTGGCGTCGATAAACAGCTCGGCGGTATTGCGCCAGGTATGGTTGCAAACCTGACGGCGTTCACACACGATTATAAAATTATTAAGACCATCGTTAATGGTAACGAGGTCGTCACTGAGTAAGTAAAAGTATGACACCAGACGGACAAGCTCAAATCGGTAATGTCGATCTCGTTAAACAACTTAACAGCGCGGCGGTTTATCGCCTGATTGACCAGCACGGGCCAATCTCGCGCATTCAGATAGCCGAACAAAGCCAGCTTGCTCCCGCCAGCGTGACAAAAATTACACGTCAGCTTATTGAGCGCGGCCTGATCAAAGAAGTCGATCAGCAGGCCTCCACTGGGGGCCGCCGCGCGATTTCCATCGTCACGGAAACCCGCAATTTTCAGGCCATTGGCGTTCGCTTAGGACGTCATGACACCACGCTTACGCTCTACGATCTGAGCAGCAAGGCCATTGCCGAAGAGCACTACCCCCTTCCTGAGCGCACGCAGGAGACGCTTGAACACGCGTTACTGAATACCATTGCGCAGTTTATCGAAAGCTGTCAGCGCAAGATCCGTGAACTCATCTCCATCTCGGTGATTTTGCCCGGCCTGGTTGACCCGGAAAGCGGCGTTATTCGCTACATGCCGCATATTAAGGTAGAGAACTGGGGGCTGGTTGAGGCGCTGGAAAAGCGCTTCAAGCTGACCTGCTTTGTTGGTCACGATATTCGCTCGCTCGCGCTGGCGGAGCACTACTTTGGTGCGAGCCAGGACTGCGAAGACTCTATTCTGGTGCGCGTTCACCGTGGTACAGGTGCGGGCATCATCTCGAATGGCCGCATTTTTATTGGCCGTAACGGTAACGTAGGCGAGATTGGTCATATCCAGGTGGAACCGCTTGGCGAGCGCTGCCACTGCGGTAACTTTGGCTGTCTTGAAACCGTTGCCGCCAATGCCGCCATTGAACATCGCGTTCGCCATCTGCTGGAGCAGGGTTACCAGAGCCGCGTCACGCTGGACGATTGTAAGATCGGTGCCATCTGCAAAGCGGCAAACAAAGGCGATGCGCTGGCCTGCGAAGTGATCGAACAGGTAGGACGCCACCTGGGTAAGACCATCGCCATTGCCATCAACCTGTTTAATCCGCAGAAAGTGGTGATTGCCGGCGAGATCGTTGAAGCCGAAAAAGTGTTACTGCCCGCCATTGAAGGCTGCATCAATACCCAGGCGCTGAAGGCATTTCGCCAGAATTTGCCGGTGGTGCGATCTACGCTCGATCACCGCTCGGCAATTGGCGCATTCGCCCTGGTAAAACGTGCCATGCTCAACGGGATCCTGCTGCAACATTTGCTGGAATCCTGATCGGACCTTATAGTAACGCCTTCTTTTTTTGATGTCGGATTGTCCATGACCATTAAGAATGTAATTTGTGATATCGACGGCGTGCTGATGCACGACAACGTTGCCGTGCCGGGTGCTGCGGAGTTTCTTCACCGCATCATCGACAAAGGAATGCCACTGGTTCTTCTCACGAACTACCCTTCACAGACTGGTCAGGATCTGGCAAACCGCTTTGCTACCGCAGGCGTCAACGTCCCGGACAGCGTGTTCTATACCTCTGCGATGGCGACCGCGGATTTCCTGAAGCGTCAGGAAGGCAAAAAAGCCTATGTCGTTGGTGAAGGTGCGCTGATCCACGAGCTGTATAAAGCGGGCTTCACCATCACCGACGTGAACCCGGACTTTGTCATCGTGGGCGAAACGCGCTCCTTTAACTGGGAGATGATGCATAAGGCAGCCTACTTTGTCGCCAACGGTGCGCGTTTTATCGCCACCAACCCGGACACGCACGGTCGTGGTTTTTATCCCGCCTGCGGTGCGCTGTGCGCCGGTATCGAAAAAATCTCGGGTCGTAAGCCGTTTGTTGTCGGTAAACCGAGCCCGTGGATCATCCGCGCCGCACTGAATACGATGCAGGCACACTCAGAAGAAACCGTCATTGTGGGCGACAACCTGCGTACCGATATTCTGGCTGGCTTCCAGGCGGGGCTTGAAACCATCCTGGTGCTTTCTGGCGTTTCACAGCTTGATGACATTGATACGATGCCGTTCCGGCCAAGCTGGATTTACCCCTCTGTCGACGAAATCGACGTTATTTGATTCAGAACCACGCCTCAGGGCGTGGTTTTTCATTTCTGCCGTCTGAAAACATCACTTCATCTAACGAAATCAGCCCTTCATTGAGAAATCATCAATAGAATTGCTTAAGACATACTCTTTTTTTAAGATTCGGCAATCGCCATTGCACTTTTTACGTTTTCATCGGTAAAACGCTTGCGCCCCCTCCCCCTTTTGCGGCATTTTCATAAGCAAGCAACATCACAACGCAACAGGGTTAACGGAGAAGGTTATGTGTTCTATTTTTGGCGTACTGGATATTAAAACTGACGCGGGCGAACTGCGTAAAAAAGCACTCGAATTGTCCCGCCTGATGCGCCATCGCGGTCCGGACTGGTCAGGCGTATACGCCAGCGATAAAGCGATTCTGGCTCACGAACGTCTCTCCATTGTTGATGTCAACGCTGGCGCACAGCCGCTGTATAACGAGAAAAAAACGCACGCGCTGGCTGTTAACGGTGAAATTTACAACCATCAGGCGCTGCGCGCCGAGTACGGCGATCGCTACGCGTTTCAGACCGGCTCAGACTGCGAAGTGATCCTGGCGCTGTATCAGGAGAAAGGCCCGGAGTTCCTCGACGATCTGCAAGGTATGTTCGCCTTCGCGCTGTACGACAGCGAAAAAGACGCTTACCTGATTGGCCGCGACCATATCGGTATTATCCCGCTGTACATGGGACACGATGAGCACGGCAACTTCTACGTTGCCTCAGAGATGAAAGCCCTGGTACCGGTGTGCCGCACCATCAAAGAGTTCCCGGCAGGTAGCTACCTCTGGAGTAAAGACGGCGAGATCCGCCCGTACTACCAGCGCGACTGGTTTGATTATGAGGCGGTGAAAGACAACGTGACGGACAAAGCCGAACTGCGTCAGGCCCTGGAAGAGTCAGTGAAAAGCCACCTGATGTCAGACGTACCTTACGGCGTACTGCTCTCCGGCGGTCTGGACTCCTCCGTGATCTCCGCGATCACCAAGAAATTCGCCGCACGTCGCGTGGAAGATCAGGAGCGCTCTGAAGCCTGGTGGCCGCAGCTGCACTCCTTTGCCGTGGGTCTGGAAGGGGCACCTGACCTGAAAGCCGCCCAGGAAGTGGCAAATCATCTCGGCACGGTGCACCATGAAATTCACTTCACCGTACAGGAAGGTCTGGATGCGATCCGCGATGTGATCTATCACATTGAAACCTATGATGTGACCACCATTCGCGCCTCCACGCCGATGTATTTGATGTCGCGGAAGATCAAAGCGATGGGCATCAAGATGGTGCTCTCCGGCGAGGGTTCTGACGAAGTATTTGGCGGTTACCTCTATTTCCACAAAGCGCCAAACGCCAAAGAGCTGCATGAAGAAACGGTGCGTAAGCTACAGGCGCTGCACATGTTTGACTGCGCGCGCGCCAACAAAGCGATGTCCGCCTGGGGTGTGGAAGCCCGCGTGCCGTTCCTCGATAAGAAATTCCTTGATGTGGCGATGCGCATCAACCCGCAGGACAAAATGTGCGGCAACGGCAAAATGGAGAAACATATCCTGCGAGAATGTTTTGAATCCTACCTGCCGGCGAGCGTGGCGTGGCGTCAGAAAGAGCAGTTCTCGGATGGCGTGGGTTACAGCTGGATCGACACCCTGAAAGAGGTGGCGGCGAAACAGGTTTCTGATCAACAACTGGAAACTGCGAGCTTCCGTTTCCCGTACAACACGCCAGCCTCGAAAGAAGCGTATTTGTACCGTGAGATCTTTGAGGAGCTGTTCCCGGTTCCAAGCGCAGCAGAGTGCGTACCGGGTGGCCCATCGGTCGCCTGCTCTTCTGCTAAAGCCATTGAATGGGATGAATCATTCAAAGCGATGAACGATCCGTCAGGACGCGCGGTGGGCGTTCACCAGTCTGCCTATAAATAATGTTCAGAGTATCATCAGGCCCTCCGGGGCCTGATTTTTTTGCCTCTCTTTTCTCCGCATAAAATCGATTAATAACCAATAATTGTCGAATATTCGGCCTCGCTGTTCGCAACCTAACCAAACAGTCACATTCCGGCTATTTTCATTGAAAAAGGTGTTGACGCTGCAAGGGTCTATACGCATAATGCGCCCCGCAACGCCGATAAGGTAACGCGAAAAAAAGATGGCTACGTAGCTCAGTTGGTTAGAGCACATCACTCATAATGATGGGGTCACAGGTTCGAATCCCGTCGTAGCCACCATCTTTTTTGCGGGAGTGGCGAAATTGGTAGACGCACCAGATTTAGGTTCTGGCGCCGCAAGGTGTGCGAGTTCAAGTCTCGCCTCCCGCACCATTCCCAAGTAAGCGTTGCACGGATGGGGTATCGCCAAGCGGTAAGGCACCGGTTTTTGATACCGGCATTCCCTGGTTCGAATCCAGGTACCCCAGCCATATTTCTTCGATTATGCGGTTCTCCGCGGTATTGGGGTATCGCCAAGCGGTAAGGCACCGGTTTTTGATACCGGCATTCCCTGGTTCGAATCCAGGTACCCCAGCCATCGAAGATTGCAGTACTGGCTACGTAGCTCAGTTGGTTAGAGCACATCACTCATAATGATGGGGTCACAGGTTCGAATCCCGTCGTAGCCACCATATTTATGTTATCGAATACGATTCGGTAAACTGAACATTGTTGGGGTATCGCCAAGCGGTAAGGCACCGGATTCTGATTCCGGCATTCCGAGGTTCGAATCCTCGTACCCCAGCCACTTTAAAGTCGTTAAGCAGTTTGTTTAACGCAATTGGGGTGTCGCCAAGCGGTAAGGCTCTGGTTTCTGATACCAGCATTCCGGGGTTCGAATCCCTGCACCCCAGCCACTTAAAACAAACAAGCCCGCTCTGCGGGCTTTTTTGTTTTTGTTGCTCAGAATAGTGCGGCCTGATGCCCTCACCCTAACCCTCTCCCACGGGGAGAGGGAATAAAGATCAGAGTCCGAGGGCATATTTCAGGGCCTGACGCTTCAGACCACCGGCACGCTCCGCCGCCATCAATCCAATATTGCGCACTATACGCACCGGACCAACATCATTGCTGAACCCGGCATAGAACAGATCCATCCCCGACTGCATAATGAAGTTATCCGCCATACGGCGCGTCTGGTAGCGCTTCAGTACCTGATGGCTGGCCCAGGCTTCCGCGTGGGCGCGAGCGTTACCCAGCACATCCAGTAACGCATCGACGTCACGGTATCCCAGATTCACCCCCTGCCCCGCCAGCGGATGAATGGTGTGCGCCGCGTCCCCCACCAGCACCAGTCCTTCACGGGCATACTGTAACGCATGGCGTCGCATCAGCGGGAATGCGCCGGCGGCAACCGGGGTCACGTTACCCAGACGACTCGGGAAGTGCTGGCGAATTTCGCGCTGCAACTGATCCATGGACAGCCCCTGCAACTGTCGAATGCGCGCCGGTTTGTCGTACCACACCAGCGAGGCCCAGTTATCAAACAGCGGTAAGAATGCATGCGGGCCGTTCGGCGTAAAATGCTGCCAGGTGCTTTCGCCCGGCGCGTTTTCTGACTGAACGGTGATCAGCATGCAGGACTGCTGGTACTGCCAGGCATGGATCCCAATGCCTGCCATCTGCCTGACCTGCGAGTTCGCGCCATCCGCCCCCACCACCAGCTTCACGGCCAGCTCATCGTCGTTGTCCAGCGTCAGGAGATACCCGCCATCATGACGATGCAGGGCTTTCAGCGAGTCCGGAACGCGCAGCGTCACCTTCGGGTGCGCCTCCAGCGCCTGCCAGAGTGCCTGCTGGAGCACGTTGTTTTCCACCATATAGCCCAGGCGCGGCAGTTTCAGCTCGGCGGCATCAAACGACACGTGAGCATTTTCCCACTCCCAGGTTTCAAGACGGCTGTATGGGTGCGCGCGCATCGCCAGCACCGCCTCCCAGACGCCCAGCCCGCGAAGCAGATCAACAGAGGCCGCGCTGATGGCGGAAATACGCACGTCCGGTTGGCTGGCAGGATCGAATGCCGGCGGAGCCGCCTGTTCAATAACGGTTACGTCAAATCCCTGCTGCGCCAGCCCCAGCGCCAGTGCGCCGCCGACCATACCGCCGCCAACAACGGCAACTTCGGTGTTCAGGAGTGTCATGGTCACTATTCCTTATTGAAGAATACCTTAAGTTTACCGGATTTTTGCGGCCCTGAGGTTGACAACCTTCATACTGGTCACAACCGCACCAAAGCATTACAATACGCGGCTTGCAATCCTGAGCTGAGCAAGTCGATGACTAAAAAACTCCATATAAAAACCTGGGGCTGTCAGATGAACGAATACGATTCATCGAAGATGGCCGATCTGCTGGATACCACCCACGGATACCAGCTGACTGAAAATGCGAAAGAAGCCGATGTGCTGCTGCTGAACACCTGTTCAATTCGTGAAAAAGCACAGGAAAAAGTTTTTCATGTGTTAGGCCGCTGGAAGCTTCTCAAACGGAAAAATCCGGACCTGATTATTGGCGTGGGTGGCTGCGTCGCATCGCAGGAAGGTAAGCTGATCCGCCAGAGAGCCCCCTATGTGGATATCGTTTTTGGCCCTCAGACCCTGCACCGCCTGCCAGAGATGATTAATCAGGTTCGCGGCAGCCGTAGCCCGGTGGTTGACGTGAGCTTCCCGGAGATCGAGAAATTTGACCGTCTGCCAGAGCCGCGCGCTGATGGCCCGACCGCCTTCGTCTCCATCATGGAAGGCTGCAACAAATACTGTACTTACTGCGTGGTGCCTTACACCCGCGGTGAAGAAGTGAGCCGCCCGGCAGACGATATCCTGTTTGAAATCGCGCAGCTTGCCGCGCAGGGCGTTCGTGAAGTGAACCTGCTGGGTCAGAACGTGAACGCCTGGCGCGGGGAAAACTACGACGGTACCACCGGCAGCTTTGCTGAACTGCTACGTCTGGTGGCGGCGATTGACGGCATCGACCGCATTCGCTTTACCACCAGCCATCCGATGGAATTTACCGACGACATTATTGACGTCTATCGCGATACGCCAGAGCTGGTGAGCTTCCTGCACCTGCCGATCCAGTGCGGTTCTGATCGCGTGCTGAACCTGATGGGTCGTCCACATACGGTGCTCGAGTATAAGTCCACCATCCGCAAGCTGCGTGAAGCGCGCCCGGATATCCAGATTAGCTCCGACTTTATCGTCGGCTTCCCTGGCGAAACCGCTGATGACTTTGAGCGCACCATGAAGCTCATCGGCGAGGTGAATTTCGACGTCAGCTACAGCTTTATCTTCTCTGCGCGCCCGGGCACCCCTGCGGCCGATATGGTTGACGATGTGCCGGAAGAAGAGAAAAAGCAGCGTCTGTATATTCTACAGGAGCGTATCAACCAGCAGGCCAACGCCTGGAGTCGTCGTATGCTCGGTACTGTCCAGCGTATTCTGGTGGAAGGCACCTCCCGTAAGAGCGTCATGGAACTGTCTGGTCGAACCGAAAATAACCGCGTGGTGAATTTTGAAGGCACCCCGGACATGATCGGTAAGTTTGTGGACGTCGAGATTGTCGAAGTACTCACGAACTCGCTGCGCGGGAAGGTGGTACGCACTGAGGACGAAATGGGTCTGCGAATTGCACAGACTCCGGAATCCGTTATCTCTCGCACCCGCAAAGTCAACGACTCTGGCGTGGGTATTTACCAGCCTTGATCCTTCTGGCCTGCCTGTCCGGCAGGCCTTGTATTTCCTCTCATCACCCCCAATATCTACCGCAACGCTTGCGCCTTTATTGTGTGGCGTGAATAATTTCGGTAATGACCGTTTTATTACGCCGTGTGGCGGCGAGTCAGTTAACTACTCAAAGAGGAACAGTTTGAACATAGATACGCGTGAAATTAGCCTTGAGCCAGCAGACAACGCTCGCCTGCTGAGCCTGTGCGGGCCGTTTGATGACAACATCAAACAACTTGAGCGACGTCTGGGTATCGAAATCAATCGTCGCGATAACCATTTCAAACTCACCGGACGCCCAATCTGCGTCAACGCCGCGGCGGATATTCTCCGCAGCCTGTATGTTGATACCGCCCCGATGCGCGGTGAGATCCAGGATATTGAACCTGAACAGATCCACCTGGCCATTAAAGAGGCGCGCGTGCTTGAGCAGAGCGCGGAGAGCGTGCCGGACTATGGCAAAGCCATCAACATCAAAACTAAACGCGGCGTGATTAAGCCTCGTACCCCGAACCAGGCGCAGTACATCGCCAACATTCTCGACCACGACATCACCTTCGGTGTAGGCCCGGCGGGTACGGGTAAAACCTATCTGGCGGTTGCCGCTGCGGTTGATGCGCTCGAGCGTCAGGAGATCCGCCGTATCCTGCTGACCCGCCCTGCTGTTGAAGCCGGTGAAAAACTGGGCTTCTTGCCGGGTGATTTGAGTCAGAAAGTAGATCCCTACCTGCGTCCGCTGTATGACGCGCTGTTCGAAATGCTCGGCTTCGAGAAAGTTGAAAAGCTCATCGAGCGTAACGTGATTGAAGTTGCTCCGCTGGCCTACATGCGTGGCCGTACGCTTAACGACGCGTTCATCATTCTGGATGAGAGCCAGAACACCACCATCGAACAGATGAAGATGTTCCTGACGCGTATTGGCTTTAACTCGAAAGCGGTTATCACCGGTGACGTCACCCAGATTGACCTGCCGCGTAACACCAAATCGGGTCTGCGTCACGCCATCGAAGTCCTGGCCGAGGTAGAGGAAATCAGCTTTAACTTCTTCCACAGTGAAGACGTGGTACGCCATCCGGTCGTCGCGCGTATCGTTAACGCTTATGAGGCCTGGGAAGAGGCAGATCAGAAGCGCAGGGCCGAACTGGCCGCAGAACGTAAGCGCGAAGCGCAGGAGCATGAACAGAAATGAGTCAGGTGATCCTCGATTTACAGCTGGCCTGTGAAGATAATTCCGACATGCCAGAAGAGGCACAGTTTCAGAAATGGCTGGATGCCGTTATCCCCCAGTTTCAGGAAGAATCAGAGGTCACGATTCGCCTGGTGGATGAAGCAGAAAGCCATGAGCTCAACCTGACCTACCGCGGGAAAGATAAGCCGACCAACGTGCTCTCTTTCCCGTTCGAAGCCCCTCCGGGCATTGAGATGCCGCTGCTGGGCGATCTGATCATCTGCCGTCAGGTGGTTGAGCAGGAAGCCAAAGAGCAGCAAAAGCCGCTGGAAGCGCACTGGGCACACATGGTGGTGCACGGTAGCCTGCATCTTCTGGGTTACGACCATATTGAAGATGACGAAGCGGAAGAGATGGAATCCCTCGAGACAGAGATAATGCTTGCTCTGGGCTATGAGGATCCGTACATTGCCGAGAAAGAATAGTCAGTCACTGACTACCATGCCGCCGCGCAGGGACATAGCGCGGCGGTTAACATTGAACTAACAAGAGAACCCTTAACAAACGCCATGAGCGACGACAATTCACACAGTAGCGACACGACAACCACTAAAAAGGGATTTTTCTCCCTCATTCTGAACCAGCTTTTCCACGGCGAACCGAAAAACCGTGATGAACTGCTGGAGCTGATTCGTGATTCCGGGCAGAACGACCTTATCGACGAAGATACACGCGAAATGCTCGAAGGGGTTATGGACATCGCCGACCAGCGCGTCCGCGACATCATGATCCCCCGCTCGCAGATGATTACCCTGAAACGCAACCAGACGCTGGACGAGTGCCTCGATGTGATTATCGAATCGGCTCACTCACGTTTCCCGGTCATCAGCGAAGACAAAGATCACATTGAAGGGATTTTGATGGCGAAAGATCTGCTGCCGTTTATGCGCAGCGATGCCGAAGCCTTCAGTATGGAAAAGGTGTTACGCCCGGCCGTGGTTGTGCCGGAAAGTAAACGTGTGGATCGGATGCTGAAGGAGTTTCGCTCCCAGCGCTATCACATGGCGATTGTTATTGATGAATTTGGTGGCGTTTCCGGTCTGGTCACAATCGAAGATATCCTTGAGCTGATCGTGGGCGAAATCGAAGATGAGTATGACGAAGAAGAGGATATCGACTTCCGTCAGCTGAGCCGCCACACCTGGACCGTGCGCGCGCTGGCCTCCATTGAAGACTTCAACGATACCTTTGGCACCAGCTTCAGCGATGAAGAAGTGGACACCATTGGTGGTCTGGTGATGCAGGCCTTCGGCCATCTTCCGGCCCGCGGTGAAACCGTTGACATCGATGGTTACCAGTTCAAGGTCGCAATGGCTGACAGCCGACGTATTATTCAGGTTCACGTCAGAATGCCGGACGACTCACCGGTGCCAAAACTGGAAGATTAATGTAAATGGCATTTGCCCCACTCTTTGAACGCCAGCGCGTCCGTTTGCTGCTGGCGCTGTTACTCGGAGCCAGCGGTACGCTGGCTTTTTCTCCTTACGATATCTGGCCGGCCGCTATTCTCTCCCTGATGGGGCTACAGGGTCTTACCCTGAACCGTCGTCCGGTACAGGCCGCGGCCATTGGCTACTTCTGGGGGCTGGGGCTGTTCGGCTCTGGTATCAACTGGGTCTACGTCAGTATCGCGCAATTTGGCGGAATGCCGGGGCCGGTTAACGTCTTCCTGGTTGTGCTGCTCGCCGCCTATCTCTCACTCTACACCGGCCTGTTCGCGGGCATCCTGTCTCGCCTGTGGCCAAAAACGACCTGGCTGCGCGTGGCGATAGCGGCACCCGTTGTCTGGCAAATCACCGAATTTCTGCGCGGCTGGGTACTGACCGGCTTCCCGTGGTTGCAGTTCGGCTATAGCCAGGTAGACGGCCCGCTGAAAGGCCTGGCCCCGGTCATGGGCGTGGAGGCGATCAACTTCCTGCTCATGGCGGTCAGCGGCCTTCTGGTGCTGGCTCTGGTGACACGTAACTGGAAGCCGCTGGTTGCCGCGTTGATCCTGTTTGCCCTGCCCTTCCCGCTGCGTTATATCCAGTGGTTTACGCTGGAGCCCGCGCGCGCCACGCAGGTTTCTCTGGTACAGGGCGATATCCCGCAGTCCCTGAAATGGGATGAGAATCAGCTGCTGAACACGCTGAAAATCTACGCCAACGCCACTGAAAAGGTGATGGGCAAATCGCAGCTCATCATCTGGCCTGAGTCTGCGATCCCGGACCTGGAGATCAATCAGCAGCCCTTCCTGAAGATGATGGACGATCTGCTGCGCGCGCGCGGCAGTACGCTGATCACCGGAATTGTGGATGCGCGTCTCAATCAGCAGAACCGCTATGACACGTACAACACGATCATTACGCTCGGTAAGGACAGCGAATACAGCTATACCTCCACCAATCGCTACAACAAAAACCACCTTGTACCGTTTGGCGAATTTGTTCCGCTGGAGTCTATTTTGCGCCCACTGGCACCGTTCTTTGATTTGCCGATGTCCTCATTCAGCCGGGGCCCTTACGTTCAGCCGCAGCTGCATGCGCACGGTTTTGCCCTGACGGCCGCCATTTGCTACGAGATTATCCTCGGCGAGCAGGTGCGCGATAATTTCCGCCCGGACACCGACTATCTGCTGACCATCTCAAACGATGCGTGGTTCGGTAAATCGATTGGCCCGTGGCAGCACTTCCAGATGGCGCGAATGCGTTCTCTGGAGCTGGCACGTCCGTTGCTGCGCAGCACCAATAACGGCATTACCGCCGTGATTGGTCCGCAGGGTGAAATCCAGGCCATGATCCCGCAATTTACCCGTGAGGTGCTGACTACTAACGTCACGCCAACTACCGGGCTTACGCCTTACGCGCGCACCGGGAACTGGCCGCTGTGGATTTTGACCTTGCTCTTCGGCTTTGGCGCAGTACTGATGAGCCTGCGTCAGCGTCGTAAATAACCTTACCTTCTGTTGCCGGGTGGCGGCTACGCCTTACCCGGCCTACTCTCCGCCGCCCCCACCCGACAATTTCCTCCCAAACTTCAATTCTGGCACGCCTGTTGCTTTGTTTATTCATATCAACGCTGTCTGGCTTAACGTGCAACTTTGTCGCACCAGCGTAGATCATCGGTAGCACCGAAACGGTGCAACGAGGGATTATTGCCTCTGAATGGTGCGGCGCGCTTCGCAAAAATAAACAATAACGCAGCAAAATCTTTACATTAAGCCAGACTAAATGTTAACAAGCTTGCATAACACTGCACTCGCATTGCGCGAGATATAACAACATCACAATGGGTATCTATGCGTCACTGGCGCTGATAAGAAAGGAGTTGGGTATGCAATTACGTAAACTGGCCACAGCAATGCTGGTTATGGGAATGTCTGCGGGGGTTGTCCACGCTGAAGACGCTCCGGCAGCAGGAAGCACTCTCGACAAGATTGCCAAAAACGGCGTGATCGTGGTCGGCCACCGTGAATCTTCTGTCCCGTTCTCTTACTACGACAACACGCAAAAAGTCGTGGGCTATTCACAGGATTACTCCAACGCCATCGTTGAAGCCGTGAAGAAAAAGCTGAACAAACCTGACCTGCAAGTGAAGCTGATCCCCATCACTTCACAGAACCGTATTCCTCTGCTGCAAAACGGCACATTTGATTTTGAATGTGGCTCAACCACCAACAACCTTGAACGTCAGAAACAGGCCGCTTTCTCGGACACCATCTTCGTTGTGGGCACCCGCCTGCTGACGAAGAAAGGCGGCGACATCAAAGATTTTGCTGACCTGAAAGGCAAAGCGGTTGTCGTGACCTCCGGTACCACGTCCGAAGTGCTGCTGCACAAGCTGAACGACGAGAAGAAAATGGACATGCGCATCATCAGCGCGAAAGACCATGGCGACTCCTTCCGTACCCTGGAAAGCGGCCGTGCTGTCGCGTTTATGATGGATGACGCCCTGCTGGCGGGCGAACGCGCGAAAGCGAAGAAACCAGACAACTGGGAAATCGTCGGTACCGCCCAGTCGAAAGAAGCCTACGGCTGTATGCTGCGTAAAGGTGACGAGGACTTCAAGAAACTGATCGATGACACCATCGCTCAGGCGCAAACCTCCGGCGAAGCGGCAAAATGGTTCGACAAATGGTTCAAGAACCCAATTCCACCAAAAAACCTGAACATGAACTTTGAACTGTCTGACGACATGAAAGCGCTGTTCAAATCACCAAACGACAAAGCTCTTAACTAATTAGAACGACAGGGGCGGGATCTCCTGCCCTCTCGATTGTCGGGAAGCATGGACAGACTATACGTTGAGTGGTCGTTCCCCACTCAGCGCAAAAATTGAGCTTCTCACCAATCTTCGAGGGTAGCGCTGCTACCCTTTTTTTTCTGGAGTTTACTATGTCAATTGACTGGAACTGGGGCATCTTTCTGCAACAAGCCCCGTTCGGCAACACCACCTATCTCGGCTGGCTGTGGAGCGGCTTTCAGGTTACCGTTGCGTTATCGATAACGGCGTGGATTATCGCGTTTCTTGTCGGTTCGCTGTTCGGTATTCTGCGTACCGTCCCTAACCGTTTTCTCTCTTCGATTGGCACGCTCTATGTGGAACTGTTCCGTAACGTTCCGCTGATCGTGCAGTTCTTTACCTGGTATCTGGTGATCCCGGAACTGCTGCCGGAAGATCTCGGCATGTGGTTTAAGGCCGAGCTGGATCCTAACGTACAATTTTTTGTCTCCTCTATGCTGTGTCTGGGGCTGTTCACCGCTGCGCGCGTCTGCGAGCAGGTACGTGCCGCCATACAGTCACTGCCGCGCGGGCAAAAGAATGCGGCACTGGCAATGGGCCTGACTCTGCCCCAGGCCTACCGTTACGTACTGCTGCCTAACGCTTACCGCGTCATCGTTCCGCCGATGACGTCCGAGATGATGAACCTGGTAAAAAACTCGGCTATCGCCTCAACCATCGGTCTGGTGGATATGGCGGCACAGGCGGGCAAACTGCTGGATTACTCCGCTCACGCCTGGGAATCCTTCACGGCGATCACGCTCGCCTATGTTCTGATTAACGCTTTCATCATGCTGGTGATGAACCTGGTTGAACGCAAAGTACGCCTGCCGGGCAATCTGGGGGGCAAATAAATGTACGATTTTGACTGGAGTTCCATTGTTCCCTCCATGCCCTATCTGCTGGATGGACTGGCAATCACCTTAAAGATCACCGTTATCGCCATTATCGTCGGTATTGTCTGGGGCACCCTGCTGGCAGTGATGCGCCTGTCGAGCTTTAAGCCGCTCGCCTGGTTTGCCACGGCTTACGTTAACGTATTCCGCTCCATTCCACTGGTCATGGTGCTGCTGTGGTTTTATCTGATTGTTCCCGGCTTTTTACAGAACGTACTGGGACTGTCGCCAAAGACCGATATCCGCCTGATCTCTGCCATGGTGGCGTTTTCCATGTTTGAAGCCGCCTACTACTCAGAGATCATCCGCGCAGGTATTCAGAGTATCTCTCGCGGGCAGTCCAGCGCTGCGCTGGCGCTCGGTATGACGCACTGGCAGTCCATGAAGCTCATTATTTTGCCGCAGGCGTTTCGCGCCATGGTTCCGCTGCTGCTGACGCAGGGCATCGTCCTGTTCCAGGATACCTCCCTGGTCTACGTGCTGAGTCTGGCAGACTTCTTCCGTACCGCCTCCACCATTGGCGAACGTGACGGAACGCAGGTTGAGATGATCCTCTTCGCGGGCGGGGTCTATTTTGTGATTAGTTTAAGCGCATCGCTGTTGGTCAGCTGGCTGAAGAAAAGGACGGTATAATGATTTCCCTGAAAAATGTTTCTAAATGGTATGGGCACTTTCAGGTGCTGACCGACTGCTCAACGGAAGTGAAAAAAGGCGATGTGGTGGTGGTATGCGGCCCGTCCGGTTCCGGTAAGTCGACGCTTATCAAAACCGTTAATGGGCTGGAACCTGTCCAGCAGGGCGAGATTGTCGTTAACGGTACCAAAGTAAATGACCGCAAAACCAACCTTGCCCAGCTTCGCTCTCACGTAGGGATGGTGTTCCAGCATTTTGAGCTGTTCCCTCACCTGTCCATCATTGAGAACCTGACGCTGGCGCAGGTCAAAGTGCTGAAGCGCGACAAAAAAGCGGCGCGCGAAAAGGGGCTGAAGCTGCTGGAACGCGTCGGGCTGTCTGCGCATGCGAATAAGTTCCCGGCCCAGCTTTCGGGCGGCCAACAGCAGCGTGTGGCAATCGCGCGTGCGCTGTGCATGGATCCGGTGGCAATGCTGTTTGATGAGCCGACGTCCGCGCTCGACCCTGAGATGATCAACGAAGTGCTGGACGTCATGGTGGAGCTGGCGCACGAAGGGATGACCATGATGGTGGTGACGCACGAAATGGGCTTCGCCCGTAAAGTGGCCAACCGCGTGATCTTCATGGATGAAGGGAAAATTGTTGAAGACTCACCAAAAGAAGAGTTCTTCGCAAATCCTAAATCTGAACGTGCAAAAGACTTCCTCGCCAAAATCCTGCATTAATCTTTTTAGTGCGCAATCTGCGGATTGCGCACTGCTTCACGCTTTAGATCTCTTTTTCTATTCGGCGTCACATCGCAGCGTTAACCTTGTCACAAATAATGCTGAGAATGGAGAACGCTATGGCACAGCCAATTATTCTCGACTGCGATCCGGGTCATGATGACGCGATCGCACTCGTCCTTGCTCTTGCTTCCCCTGAACTGGACGTAAAAGCTGTCACCTCCTCCGCCGGGAACCAGACGCCGGATAAAACCTTGCGAAACGTGTTGCGCATGTTGACGCTGCTGAAACGCACCGATATTCCGGTCGCAGGTGGCGCCGTTAAGCCACTGATGCGCGAGCTGATCATTGCGGATAATGTTCACGGTGAGAGTGGGCTGGATGGCCCGGCGCTACCGGAGCCGAATTTCGCACCGCAAAACTGCACTGCCGTCGAGCTCATGGCGAAGGTGCTGCGTGAGAGCGCAGAGCCCGTGACGCTGGTGGCGACCGGCCCGCAGACCAACGTTGCGCTGCTGCTGAACAGCCATCCTGAACTGCACAGCAACATCGCCCGTATCGTCATCATGGGCGGGGCAATGGGGCTGGGGAACTGGACGCCAGCAGCAGAGTTCAACATCTTCGTTGACCCGGAAGCCGCGGAAATCGTCTTCCAGTCGGGCCTGCCGATTGTGATGGCGGGGCTGGACGTGACGCATCGGGCACAGATTATGACAGACGATATTGAACGCTTCCGCGCCGTGGGCAACCCGGTTGCAACGACCGTGGCCGAGCTGCTCGACTTCTTTATGGAGTATCACAAAGCCGAGAAGTGGGGCTTCCACGGCGCCCCGCTGCATGACCCATGCACCATCGCCTGGCTGCTGAAGCCGGAAATGTTTACCACGGTCGAGCGTTGGGTTGGTGTGGAAACACAGGGGAAATATACCCAGGGAATGACGGTGGTGGACTATTACTCGCTGACGGGAAACAAGCCGAATACCACGGTAATGGTGGATATCGATCGGGAAGCGTTTGTGGATTTGCTGGCGGAGCGGCTGCCTTATTATTCTGCGGCCTGATGCCCTCACCCCGCCCCTCTCCCACAGGGAGAGGGTGCAAACAGTTTTGCTTTTACCTACGGCTCAAATGGCCGACGCTGGAACTGGTCGTGCCCGCACTTCGGACACAGCGACAGCACCTCCGGCGTATAAACGGCGATATGGTGGTGGCACTTCTCACACACCAGGTTCCCCAACCCCACTACTTCGCCGCTGTGATAGACACCGTGGTGGTTTAAATCCTGAAACACCTCACGCCATTCCAGCTGAGTTTTATCGGTAATATCCGCCAGCTCCTGCCACAGGCTCTCTTTGATGACCCGCATAAAAACGCTGTCGGCGATCTCGTCCTGGCTCTCTTCATAGCTTCGCGCGAACTCCTCCAGGTCACGGCGCACGGCGCGCGTCACCTCTTCCACTTCGGTTCGCGTTAACTCACCCGTTTGCGTCACGCGTGCGCGTGCCTGTTCGACCAGCGCGTCGATATCACGCTCGCCGTTACGCAGCCGTTCCGTCAGAGTCGCTACCAGTTCACGGTAAAATTGAGCAACCTTGTTCATCATTTTGCCTCCCGGGTAAGTAACTGTCTCTAATAATAGACCTTATTTCGCCGCCGCTTTGTCAGGTGAAGCACAGACCCGGTAAATTCCTGCAAAGTGCATTTGCGTGAAAGGCTGTTTTGACGCGGGCGTTTGGGCTATGCTATGCGGATCTGAATTACCACATCCATTGGCTACATTTGTAGCTGTATTGAACACAGGACCACTGGCTGCCATGCAAGAGCAATACCGCCCGGAAGAGATAGAATCAAAAGTCCAGCAACACTGGGACGAGAAGCGCACCTTTGAAGTAACCGAAGACGAGAGCAAAGAGAAGTATTACTGCCTGTCGATGCTTCCCTATCCTTCTGGTCGACTACACATGGGCCACGTGCGTAACTACACCATCGGAGACGTGATTGCGCGCTACCAGCGTATGCTGGGCAAAAACGTTCTTCAGCCTATCGGCTGGGATGCGTTCGGCCTGCCTGCTGAAGGCGCGGCGGTGAAAAACAACACGGCACCGGCTCCGTGGACGTACGACAACATTGCGTACATGAAAAACCAGCTGAAAATGCTGGGCTTTGGCTATGACTGGAGTCGCGAGCTGGCAACCTGTACCCCGGAATACTACCGCTGGGAGCAGAAATTCTTTACCGAGCTGTATAAAAAAGGCCTGGTGTACAAGAAGACCTCTGCCGTTAACTGGTGCCCGAATGACCAGACCGTTCTCGCGAACGAACAGGTTATCGACGGCTGCTGCTGGCGCTGCGACACCAAAGTAGAGCGTAAAGAGATCCCGCAGTGGTTTATCAAAATCACCGCCTACGCTGACGAACTGCTGAACGATCTGGATAATCTGGACCACTGGCCAGATACCGTTAAGACCATGCAGCGCAACTGGATCGGCCGTTCCGAAGGTGTGGAAATTACCTTCAACGTTGAGAACTACGACCAGACCCTGACCGTCTATACCACCCGTCCGGACACCTTCATGGGCGCGACCTACCTGGCCGTGGCCGCAGGTCACCCGCTGGCGCAGAAAGCGGCAGAAAACAATCCGGAACTGGCGACCTTCATCGACGAATGCCGCAATACTAAAGTGGCCGAAGCCGACATGGCGACGATGGAGAAAAAAGGCGTTGATACCGGCTTTAAAGCCATTCACCCGCTGACGGGCGAAGCGATCCCTGTCTGGGCAGCCAACTTCGTACTGATGGAATACGGCACAGGCGCAGTGATGGCCGTGCCGGGTCACGACCAGCGCGACTACGAATTTGCCACCAAATACGGCCTGACCATCAAGCCTGTTATTCTTGCCGCTGACGGCTCTGAGCCCGATCTCTCTGAGCAAGCGCTGACTGAAAAAGGCACCCTGTTTAACTCCGGTGAGTTCAGCGGCCTGAGCTTCGAAGAAGGCTTCAACGCCATCGCCGACAAGCTGGCCTCCCTGGGCGTGGGCGAGCGTAAAGTGAACTACCGTCTGCGCGACTGGGGCGTTTCCCGTCAGCGTTACTGGGGTGCGCCAATCCCAATGGTGACTCTGGAAGATGGCACCGTGATGCCAACGCCGGAAGATCAGCTGCCGGTGATCCTGCCGGAAGACGTGGTCATGGACGGCATCACCAGCCCGATCAAAGCCGATCCTGAGTGGGCGAAAACCACCGTCAACGGTCAGCCAGCGCTGCGTGAAACCGACACCTTCGACACCTTTATGGAATCCTCCTGGTACTATGCGCGCTACACCTGCCCGCAGTACAAAGAAGGCATGCTGGATTCCGATGCAGCAAACTACTGGCTGCCGGTAGACATCTACATCGGTGGCATTGAACACGCCATCATGCACCTGCTCTACTTCCGCTTCTTCCACAAACTGATGCGTGACGCAGGCCTCGTCAACTCCGACGAGCCGGCAAAACAGCTGCTGTGTCAGGGTATGGTGCTGGCAGATGCGTTCTACTACGTTGGCGCGAACGGCGAGCGTAACTGGGTTTCTCCGGTTGATGCGATTGTGGAGCGCGACGAGAAAGGCCGTATCGTGAAGGCGAAAGACGCCGAAGGTCATGAACTGGTGTATACCGGCATGAGCAAGATGTCCAAGTCGAAAAATAACGGTATCGACCCGCAGGTAATGGTTGAGCGTTACGGCGCTGACACCGTGCGTCTGTTCATGATGTTCGCCTCCCCGGCAGATATGACGCTGGAATGGCAGGAATCCGGCGTTGAAGGGGCAAACCGCTTCCTGAAACGCGTCTGGAAACTGGTGTACGAGCACACCTCTCAGGGTGATGCGCCAGCGCTGAACGTGGCTGCACTGAGCGAAGATCAGCAGGCGCTGCGTCGTGATGTTCATAAAACCATTGCGAAAGTCACCGATGATATTGGTCGTCGTCAGACCTTCAATACCGCAATTGCGGCTATTATGGAACTGATGAACAAGCTGGCGAAAGCCCCGCAGGACGGCGAGCAGGATCGCGCCTTAATGCGTGAAGCGCTGCTGGCGGTCGTTCGCATGCTTAACCCGTTCACGCCGCACGTTAGCTTCACCCTGTGGCAGGAGCTGAAAGGCGAAGGCGATATCGACAACGCGCCGTGGCCAGTGGCGGATGAATCCGCTATGGTGGAAAACACCACGCTGGTGGTGGTGCAGGTTAACGGTAAAGTGCGCGGTAAAATTACCGTCGCGGTCGACGCAACCGAAGAACAGGTTCGCGAGCGCGCAAGCCAGGAGCATCTGGTCGCGAAATACCTTGAGGGCTTTACCGTACGTAAAGTGATCTACGTACCTGGTAAACTGCTGAATCTGGTCGTTGGCTAAGCGCGGGAGGAAACGTGCGACAACTGGCAACAATACTCTTATCTCTGGCGGTGCTGGTCACCGCTGGCTGCGGCTGGCACCTGCGCAACACCACGGCAGTGCCTGCTCAGATGAAAACAATGATCTTCGACTCATCCGATCCGAACGGACCGCTGAGCCGGGCCATTCGTAACCAGCTGCGTTTGAACGATGTTGAGCTGATCGAGAAGGGAACCCTGCGTCAGGATGTTCCTTCGCTTCGCGTCCTGAAATCAACGCTGTCACAAGATACGGCCTCGATCTTCCAGGATGGGCGGACGGCGGAATATCAGATGGTGCTTACCGTTGATGCGGCCGTCTTGATGCCAGGTAAAGATATTTACCCTATCAATACCAAAGTCTACCGCTCGTTCTTCGATAACCCGCAGACGGCGCTGGCAAAAGACGCCGAACAGCAGATTATCATCAAAGAGATGTACGATAAGGCCGCGGAACAGCTGATCCGCAGACTGCCTGCCATTGCCGCGTCGACGAAAAAAGGCGCTGACGTCATCGAAACACCGGATGCCAGCACGCCGGATATGCCAACGTCTCTGGGTAACTGATGATCAGGTTGTATCCTGAACAACTCCGCGCGCAGCTCAACGAAGGGCTGCGCGCGGCCTATCTGCTACTCGGCAATGACCCCCTGTTACTTCAGGAAAGCCTTGATGCGGTTCGCCATGCGGCAGCCGCGCAGGGTTTCGATGAGCATCATACGTTCCAGATCGATAACAGTACCGACTGGAACGCTATCTTCTCGCTTTGTCAGGCCATGAGCCTGTTTGCCTCTCGTCAGACAATCCAGATCCTGCTGCCAGAGAATGGACCTAACGCTGCTATCAATGAACAGCTGGCCATGCTGGTAAGTTTGTTACACGACGATCTGCTGCTTATCGTACGCGGCAACAAACTCACAAAAGCGCAGGAAAACGCGGCCTGGTTTACCCGGCTAGCCCCCAGTGCGGTGCTGGTCACCTGCCAGACGCCAGAGCAGGCGCATCTGCCAAAATGGGTTGCCGCGCGAGCAAAGCAGCACAATTTGCAGCTGGATGAGGCCGCCAGTCAGCTCCTGTGCTACTGCTACGAAGGCAACCTTCTGGCACTGGCGCAGGCGCTGGACAGGCTCGCCCTGCTGTGGCCCGATGGTAAGCTGACGCTGCCGCGCGTGGAACAGGCGGTGAATGATGCCGCGCACTTTACCCCCTTCCACTGGGTTGATGCGCTGCTGTCGGCGAAAAGTAAGCGTGCCCTGCACATCCTGCAACAGCTGCGCCTGGAAGGGAGTGAGCCGGTCATCCTGCTCCGTACGCTCCAGCGCGAATTACTGCTGCTGAACAACCTTAAACGCCAGTCAGCACACACGCCCCTGCGCGCCTTATTCGACAAACATCGCGTCTGGCAAAACCGTCGGGCGATGACCACGGAGGCGATAAACCGCCTGAGCCAGGAGCAGTTGCGTCAGGCAGTACAACTTCTGATGCGCGCCGAACTGACGTTAAAACAGGATTACGGCCAGTCTGTCTGGGCGGAGCTGGAGAGCCTCTCTTTGCTGCTCTGCCATAAGGCGCTGGCAGACGTATTTATCGATGGGTGATATGCATTCTTTACAGGCAATGTATGGCGGGACCTTCGACCCGGTACACTATGGGCATCTTAAGCCGGTAGAAATCCTCGCGAATTTGATTGGGTTGCAGCGGGTAATCATCATGCCCAACAATGTTCCGCCGCACCGTCCTCAGCCAGAAGCAACCAGCGAGCAGCGTAAAGCGATGCTCGCGCTGGCTATCGCCGATAAGCCTCTCTTCACGCTGGATGAGCGTGAACTGCGCAGGGATACCCCTTCCTGGACATCGCAAACGCTGCGGGAGTGGCGCGCTGAGCAAGGGCCCATGAAACCGCTGGCGTTTATTATCGGCCAGGATTCCTTGCTCAACTTTCCCAGCTGGTACCAGTACGAAACCATTCTGGAAAACAGTCATCTGCTGGTCTGCCGCCGTCCGGGCTACCCGCTGACCATGCGCGACGCACAGCATCAGCAGTGGCTTGACGCGCATCTGACGGACAATATAGAAGACCTGCACAGTCTCCCCGCCGGGAAAATTTATCTCGCTGAAACGCCGTGGTTTGATATTTCCGCAACCCTCATCCGCGAGCGTCTCCAGCAGGGTTTAGACTGTGACGATCTCCTCCCCTCGCCCGTGCTGGCCTATATCCACGCACACGGTCTGTATCAGAAAAGTACAGATGTCTGAGCATCGCCGGCGAAATTGTCCGTTAATGATTATCCTGCCTTGACAGGCTAAGCCATACTGATATCCTCCGCTGCCAGACTTTCCCGCCGATCGCTGCTTTACAGAAATTGTTTTACAAAAATGGCGATGCAATATCAGGCGGAGGGTGGGATGATACCCGCCTTCAAAAGCCGGGCGGTGACATTTGTCCCGCGACTGGCGTCAGTTCAGGTATACTGACTGACCACGAATTCATAGTTGTACAATCTCATTCACCCAGGGGGAAAACTTGCAGGGTAAAGCACTCCAGGATTTTGTTATCGACAAAATTGATGACCTGAAAGGTCAGGACATCATCGCTATCGACGTTAAGGGTAAATCCAGCATCACCGACTGCATGATCATCTGCACCGGGACCTCAACTCGTCACGTTGTTTCGATTGCTGACCATGTTGTTCAGGAATCGCGCGCGGCAGGGCTGCTTCCGCTGGGCGTTGAAGGTGAAGCGACCGCTGACTGGGTGGTTGTCGATCTCGGCGATGTGATTGTCCACGTCATGCAGGAAGAGAGCCGTCGCCTGTATGAGCTGGAAAAACTCTGGGGTTAATGCGTGAAGTTGCAACTGGTCGCCGTCGGCACCAAAATGCCGGACTGGGTACAAACCGGTTTTACTGAGTATCTGCGTCGTTTTCCAAAAGATATGCCGTTCGAACTGGTGGAGATCCCAGCAGGAAAGCGCGGCAAGAACGCAGATATCAAACGTATTCTCGATAAAGAGGGAGAACTGATGCTGGCTGCCGCAGGCAAAAACCGCATCGTGACCCTCGATATTCCGGGCAAACCCTGGGATACGCCGCAGCTGGCGCACGAACTGGAGCGCTGGAAGCAGGATGGTCGGGACGTCAGTCTGTTGATTGGCGGACCAGAGGGGTTATCTCCCGCCTGCAAAGCGGCAGCAGAACAAAGTTGGTCACTCTCGGCGCTGACGCTGCCCCACCCGCTTGTACGGGTTCTCGTGGCAGAAAGTTTGTATCGCGCATGGAGCATCACTACCAACCACCCTTATCACCGCGAGTAATGACTGACCAGGGTAATTTAAGCAGCGGATGAAACTACAGAATTCTTTTCGCGACTATACGGCTGAGTCCGCGCTGTTTGTGCGCCGGGCGCTGGTCGCCTTTACGGGGATTTTGCTGCTTACCGGCGTGCTGATCGCCAACCTCTATAATCTGCAAATTGTCCGCTATACCGATTACCAGACCCGCTCAAACGAAAACCGTATCAAGCTGGTGCCCATCGCGCCCAGCCGCGGCATTATCTACGATCGTAACGGCACGCCGCTGGCGCTTAATCGCACCATCTACCAGATAGAGATGATGCCCGAGAAAGTGGATAACGTGCAGGATACCCTGAACGCGCTGAGAAGCGTTGTCGACCTGACTGATGACGATATCGCTGCGTTCAAAAAAGAGCGCGCACGTTCTCACCGCTTCACCTCCATTCCGGTAAAAACCAACCTGACGGAAGTGCAGGTCGCCCGTTTTGCCGTTAACCAGTACCGTTTCCCCGGTGTGGAAGTCAAAGGCTATAAACGCCGCTACTATCCTTACGGCTCCGCGCTGACGCACGTCATTGGTTACGTCTCCAAAATCAACGATAAAGACGTCGAACGCCTTGATAAAGACGGCAAGCTGGCTAACTACGCCGCCACCCATGATATTGGCAAGCTGGGGATCGAACGTTATTACGAAGACGTGCTGCACGGTCAGACCGGGTATGAAGAGGTTGAAGTTAACAACCGTGGCCGCGTGATCCGTCAGCTGAAAGAGGTTCCCCCCCAGGCGGGGCATGACGTCTATCTGACGCTCGACCTGAAGCTACAGCAGTATATCGAGACGCTGCTGGCGGGTAGCCGTGCCGCGGTTATTGTGACCGACCCGCGTACCGGCGGCATTCTGGCGATGGTTTCGATGCCAAGCTACGATCCGAACCTGTTCGTGGATGGCATCTCCAGCAAGGATTACTCCGGCCTGCTCAACGATCCAAACACGCCGCTGGTGAATCGCGCGACGCAGGGGGTTTATCCTCCAGCTTCAACGGTTAAACCGTATGTCGCCGTGTCTGCGCTAAGCGCGGGCGTCATCACCCGTAATACCAGTCTGTTTGACCCCGGCTGGTGGCAGTTGCCTGGCTCTGAGAAACGCTACCGCGACTGGAAAAAATGGGGCCACGGCCATCTGAACGTGACCAAATCACTGGAGGAGTCGGCGGATACCTTCTTCTATCAGGTCGCCTACGACATGGGTATTGACCGTCTGTCTGAATGGATGAGCAAATTCGGCTACGGGCATTACACCGGCATAGATTTGGCGGAAGAGCGTTCCGGCAACATGCCAACCCGCGAATGGAAGCTGAAGCGCTTTAAAAAACCCTGGTATCAGGGTGACACCATTCCGGTAGGGATCGGCCAGGGCTACTGGACGGCAACGCCGCTGCAAATGAACAAGGCGATGATGATCCTCATTAACGATGGCGTTGTGAAAGTGCCGCACCTGCTGCAAAGCACCGTTGAAGACGGCAAAAAAGTGCCGTGGATACAGCCGCACGAGCCGCCGGTGGGTGACATTCATTCCGGGTACTGGGAAATCGCGAAAGACGGCATGTACGGTGTAGCCAACCGCCCTAACGGGACGGCGCACAAATATTTCGCTAGCGCACCGTATAAGGTAGCCGCGAAATCAGGTACGGCTCAGGTCTTCGGTCTGAAAGCGAATGAAACCTATAACGCACATAAAATTGCCGAACGTCTGCGTGACCACAAGCTCATGACGGCGTTTGCCCCTTATGATAACCCGCAGGTTGCGGTGGCGATGATTCTGGAGAACGGCGGCGCAGGCCCGGCGGTGGGTACCATCATGCGTCAAATCCTCGACCACATCATGCTGGGTGACAACAACACCGAACTGCCAGCTGAAAACCCGGCAGCCGCTGCGGCGGAGGACCAATAATCATGACGGATAATCCGAATAAAAAATCGCTGTGGGACAAGATCCACATCGACCCTGCCATGCTGCTGATCCTGCTGGCTCTGCTGGTCTATAGCGCCCTCGTTATCTGGAGCGCCAGCGGCCAGGATATCGGCATGATGGAGCGTAAAATCGGCCAGATCGCCATGGGTCTGGTCATTATGGTGGTGATGGCGCAAATACCGCCACGCGTGTACGAGGGCTGGGCACCCTATCTCTATATTTTTTGTATCATTTTGTTGGTGGCAGTAGATGCTTTCGGCGCCATCTCGAAGGGGGCGCAACGCTGGCTGGATCTGGGGATTGTCCGCTTCCAGCCGTCGGAAATCGCCAAAATCGCCGTCCCGCTGATGGTGGCGCGCTTTATTAACCGCGACGTCTGCCCGCCGTCGTTGAAAAATACCGCCATTGCGCTGGTGCTGATTTTCCTGCCGACGCTGCTCGTGGCCGCACAGCCGGACCTTGGTACTTCAATTCTTATCGCCCTCTCCGGCCTGTTCGTCCTGTTCCTGTCCGGCCTGAGCTGGCGTCTGATCGGTATCGCCGTGGTGCTGGTTGCCGCGTTTATCCCTATCCTCTGGTTCTTCCTGATGCATGATTACCAGCGTCAGCGCGTTATGATGCTGCTCGATCCCGAGACCGATCCGCTGGGCGCAGGCTATCATATTATTCAGTCGAAGATTGCGATTGGCTCCGGCGGCCTGCGTGGTAAAGGCTGGCTGCACGGTACGCAGTCGCAGCTCGAATTTTTACCGGAACGCCACACCGACTTTATCTTTGCCGTTCTGGCTGAGGAGTTAGGGCTGGTTGGCATCCTGGTGCTGCTTGCACTCTACGTGCTGCTGATCATGCGAGGTTTGTGGATCGCCGCGCGCGCGCAAACCACCTTTGGTCGCGTGATGGCAGGCGGATTAATGTTGATTTTGTTCGTTTATGTCTTCGTAAATATTGGTATGGTGAGTGGTATTCTGCCGGTTGTTGGCGTACCGCTGCCGCTGGTGAGTTACGGGGGCTCGGCACTGATCGTGTTGATGGCCGGGTTTGGTATCGTCATGTCGATCCATACCCACAGGAAAATGTTGTCCAAAAGCGTATAAAAATAAGGGGATCGCAATGCGTAAGCAGTGGCTGGGGATCTGCATCGCAGCAAGTTTACTTGCCGCCTGTACAAGTGATGATGGTCAGCAACAGGCAACCGTCGCGCCGCCGCAGCCTGCGGTCTGTAATGGCCCGATTGTTGAGATTAGCGGTGCCGATCCCATTTATGAACCGCTGAACGCCAGCGTGAATCAGGATTATCAGCGCGACGGTAAAAGCTATAAAATCGTTCAGGATCCTTCCCGTTTCAGCCAGGCTGGCTTTGCTGCCATCTATGATGCTGAGCCCGGCAGCAATCTGACCGCGTCGGGTGAAACCTTCGATCCGATGCAGATCACGGCGGCACACCCGACGTTGCCTGTCCCGAGCTATGCACGCATCACTAACCTGGCGAATGGCCGAATGATCGTGGTGCGTATCAACGATCGCGGTCCTTACGGCACCGATCGCGTGATCTCCCTGTCCCGCGCGGCGGCCGACCGTCTGAACACCTCAAACAATACTAAAGTGCGTATCGACCCGATTATCGTGGCGCAGGATGGTTCACTGTCTGGCCCGGGCACGGCCTGTACCACGGTCGCGAAACAGACCTATGCCCTGCCCGCTCGCCCGGATCTGAGCGGTGGTATGGGGGGCGCTTCAACGCCGGCAGAGCCCGCACAGCCGCAGGGTGAAGTGCGTGCTATCAGCAACGATACGCTGCAAAGTGAAGACGCGACCGGCGCCCCGGTGAAAAGCAGTGGTTTCCTTGGCGCACCCACCACGTTAGCGCCGGGCGTGATTGAATCAAATGAACCTGCCCCAGCGCCTGCGCCCGTCGTTGCTGCACCCGCTACACAACCCGCCCCGGTAACCGCGCCTGCTGCTACGCAGACTGCGGCGCCTGCGACTGCGAGCGGCAGCTACATGGTTCAGGTTGGTGCCGTCAGCGATCGGACCCGTGCAGAGCAATATCAGCAGCGTTTAAGCAAGCAGTTTGGCGTGCCAGGCCGCGTTGAGCAAAACGGTGCGGTATGGCGTATCCAGATGGGTCCGTTTGCCAGTAAATCGCAGGCAGCATCCCTGCAACAGCGTTTGCAGAGCGAGGCGCAGCTCCAGTCGTTTATCGCTGTTGCAAAATAATTAATCGGTGGTATCCGAAATGTCAGTTTGTGTAAACCACGTTAACACTCTCATGATGAAAGTCGGATGCCTGCCCGTATAGCATTTGCTATAGTAAGGCACTTTTTTTAATTCCATCACGGATGTCGTAGTTCTGACCATGAAGACCACTTTTTCTGCTCGTTTTGTGCAGCGCATGGCGCTGACCACGGCCCTTTGCGCTGCTGCGTTCTCCGCAGCTCACGCGGACGACCTGAACATCAAGACCATGATCCCTGGCGTTCCGCAGATCGACGCGGAATCCTACATCCTGATTGATTACAACTCCGGCAAAGTTCTGGCAGAACAGAACGCCGATGCCCGCCGCGATCCGGCCAGCCTGACCAAAATGATGACCAGCTATGTTATCGGCCAGGCCATGAAAGCAGGCAAATTCAAAGAAACCGACCTGGTGACCATCGGTAACGATGCGTGGGCAACCGGCAACCCGGTGTTCAAAGGTTCATCGCTGATGTTCCTGAAGCCAGGCATGCAGGTTCCGGTCTCTCAGCTTATCCGTGGCATCAACTTGCAGTCCGGTAACGACGCCTGCGTGGCCATGGCCGATTTTGCAGCGGGCAGCCAGGACGCGTTTGTGGGCCTGATGAACAGCTACGTCTCCGCCCTGGGCCTGAAAAACAGCCACTTCCAGACCGTTCACGGCCTGGACGCCGAGGGTCAGTACAGCTCCGCGCGTGACATGGCGCTGATCGGTCAGGCGCTGATCCGCGATGTGCCAAACGAGTACTCTATCTACAAAGAGAAAGAGTTCACCTTCAACGGCATTCGTCAGACCAACCGTAACGGCCTGCTGTGGGACAACAGCCTGAACGTCGACGGCATCAAAACTGGCCACACCGATAAAGCCGGCTATAACCTGGTGGCCTCCGCCACTGAAGGCCAGATGCGTCTGATCTCTGCCGTGATGGGGGGACGTACGTTTAAAGGCCGCGAAACGGAAAGCAAAAAGCTGCTGACCTGGGGCTTCCGCTTCTTCGAAACCGTGAACCCGCTGAAAGCCGGTAAAGAATTTGCCTCTGAACCTGTCTGGTTTGGCGATAACGATCGCGCTTCCCTGGGCGTGGACAAAGATCTCTATCTGACGATCCCACGCGGTCGTATGAAAGATCTGAAAGCCAGCTACGTGCTGAATACCACCGAGCTGCACGCCCCGCTGCAAAAGAATCAGGTCGTGGGTACGATTAACTTCCAGCTGGATGGCAAAACCATCGATCAGCGCCCGCTGGTGGTGCTGGAGGAAATTCCTGAAGGCAATTTCTTCGGCAAAATCATTGATTACATTAAGCTGATGTTCCATCACTGGTTTGGTTAAAAATCGAACACTTGAAAGTGTGATTTTGATCCCCATATACTACGTATCAGTAAAACTCCCGCCCCGTGGCGGGAGTTATTATTTTTTATACACACGCCGGAGCTGACATGAAAACCAAACTTAACGAACTGCTTGAATTCCCTACCCCTTTTACTTACAAAGTAATGGGTCTGGCGAAACCTGAGCTGGTTGATCAGGTGGTTGAAGTGGTACAGCGCCATGCGCCGGGTGACTACTCTCCATCAGTCAAACCGAGCAGCAAAGGTAACTACCACTCGGTCTCAATCACCATCACTGCGACACACATTGAGCAGGTTGAGACGCTGTACGAAGAGCTCGGCAATATCGAAATTGTTCGTATGGTGCTGTAGTCCCTCAGCGGTTACCCGGTTTGCCGGGTAACCCACTTCCCCGCTGTGATATACTCCCCGTTACCTATTCTCCCTTGTCTTCGGAGACGTCCTTTTGTACCAGGATAAAATTCTTGTCCGCCATCTTGGGCTACAGCCTTACGAGCCAGTCTCTCAGGCTATGCATGACTTTACCGATATGCGCGATGACACCACCCCTGATGAAATCTGGCTGGTTGAACACTTGCCGGTGTTTACTCAAGGCCAGGCAGGAAAAGCCGAACATTTGTTGATGACGGGTGATATCCCGGTGATCCAGAGCGATCGCGGTGGACAGGTAACCTACCACGGCCCGGGCCAGCAGGTAATGTATGTCCTGCTTAACCTGAAACGCAGAAAGCTGGGCGTGCGTGAGCTCGTGACCTTACTGGAACAAACCGTGGTGAACACGCTCGCTGAGTACGGTATCGATGCTCACCCTCGCGCCGATGCCCCGGGCGTCTACGTGGGAGAGATGAAGATCTGTTCGCTGGGGCTGCGTATCCGTAAAGGTTGCTCGTTCCACGGGCTGGCGCTGAATATCAATATGGATCTGACTCCTTTCCAGCGCATCAACCCATGCGGGTATGCCGGTATGGAAATGACGCAAATGCGCCAGTGGGTCGATACCGCCACCCCTGAGAATATCCGCCCCGTGCTTCTGAAGAAGTTTTTAGCGCTGCTTAACAATCCTGACTACGAATATATTGCTGCTTAACACACTTCCGGCAGTGGTTCGGTTATTTGACCAGCCACTGCTTAATTGCCGCATTTACGCTTTACAATAAACCGCATATTCTATATTTTCGAGTCGCCCATATATTAGCGTCCCATATTAATTAGAACCTTAATAGTACCATCACCGGGTATCGTGTAACGTGCGTGATAATCACCCAACTGCTTGTTTTCGATAAACAAGGGAAGCTTACGAAACACTTTACGAATCTCTGCAAGCATAATAAATAAATTCAACTATCATTCATATTGTGAATGGATACGGAGTAAGAGCGTGGAGCCTACTAATTTACCAGCCAAACGCCTGAATGAAACCAGCGGCGAAGATAAGCCGCAAATTTTCCGGACTTTACGTAATATTGATCTCAATTTATTGACTATTTTTGAGGCGGTATATGTCCACAAAGGTATCGTTAATGCTGCGAAAATTCTTAATCTCACGCCCTCTGCTATTAGCCAGTCAATTCAAAAATTGCGCGCGATATTTCCCGATCCCTTATTTATTCGTAAAGGCCAGGGCGTAACCCCCACCGCGTACGCCACCCATCTGCATGAGTACATCAGCCAGGGTCTTGAATCGATTCTGGGCGCGCTGGATCTCACCGGCAGTTACGATAAGCAACGAACCATCACCATAGGCACCTCTCCCTCTGTGGGCGTTCTGGTCATGCCCGCTATTTACCAGGCTGTTAAACAGCATGCGCCACAGCTGCTGATCCGCAACGTGCCCGTTAACGATCCGGAAACTCAGCTGGCACAATTCCAGACGGACTTGATCATCGACAGCAACAGCTTCGCGGCCAGGGCATTAGGGCATAACGTTCTCTATACCGACTCTCTGGCGCTCGTGTGTCGTCAGAATCATCCTGCATTGGGCGCAGCTTTGACGCCTGAAAATTTGCGTCATTACGAACATGCAACCTTTATGTCCGAGGGACAGGGTCCGGATCCGCTGCGCCAGCGTATTGACGAACTGTTCCCGGACCGTCTGATCAGCTTCAGCAGTTACAATATGTTTACCCTCGCGGCCCTGATTGGCAGCAGCGATTTGCTCTGTATTATGCCTGTGCGTCTCTTCACTCTGCTTCAAAAGTGCTGGCCGCTGGAGAGCATTCCATTGAGTCAACTTACGACGGAATCTGTTGAAATCTCACTGCATTACAACAAGCTAAGCCTGCGCGATCCGGTGCTGGAAAACGTCATTAACGTGATCCGCCAGGCGTTCTGATCCCGCCTTTCAGCACAAGCCCCTGCCGCAAGCGGGGCAAAAGGCACAAAACAACAACTATTTTACAAATTGGCGACCTGGCAGGCTGCTTTATCGCCCCTTTAAATGATATACTGCCTGTCGTTCGTTCAAAAATAGTTGATAATTACAACATTCCCTTGAATTGAAACGCTTTCCTTCGATATTCGCAACTGGAACACGCACGCTATGAGTAAACCCATTGTGATGGAACGCGGTGTTAAATACCGCGATGCCGATAAAATGGCCCTTATCCCGGTTAAAAACGTGGCTACAGAGCGCGAGGCGCTGTTAAGAAAACCGGAATGGATGAAAATCAAACTTCCGGCCGACTCTTCGCGTATCCAGGGGATCAAAGCGGCGATGCGCAAAAATGGCCTTCACTCTGTCTGTGAAGAGGCCTCCTGCCCTAACCTTGCTGAATGTTTCAATCACGGTACCGCGACATTTATGATTCTGGGTGCCATCTGCACCCGCCGCTGTCCGTTCTGTGACGTTGCCCATGGCCGTCCTGTTGCGCCTGACGCAAACGAACCGCAAAAACTGGCGCAGACGATTGCCGATATGGCGCTGCGTTATGTTGTTATCACCTCCGTTGACCGTGACGATCTGCGCGATGGCGGTGCTCAGCATTTTGCTGACTGTATTACCGCCATCCGCGAAAAAAGCCCGAACATTAAGATTGAGACGCTGGTGCCGGACTTCCGTGGCCGTATGGATCGCGCGCTCGATATCCTGACCGCGACGCCACCAGACGTATTCAACCACAACCTGGAGAACGTACCGCGTATCTACCGTCAGGTACGTCCCGGTGCAGACTACAACTGGTCGCTGAAGCTGCTGGAGCGCTTTAAAGAAGCCCATCCGCATATTCCAACCAAGTCCGGCCTGATGGTCGGCCTGGGTGAAACCAACGCTGAGATCATTGAAGTGATGCGCGATCTGCGCCGCCACGGCGTCACCATGCTGACGCTGGGCCAGTACCTCCAGCCAAGCCGTCACCACCTGCCTGTACAGCGTTACGTGAGCCCGGATGAGTTCGATGAAATGAAAGCCGAAGCGATGGCGATGGGCTTTACCCATGCCGCGTGCGGTCCGTTTGTTCGCTCCTCTTATCACGCCGATATGCAGGCGAAGGGCGAAGAAGTGAAATAAAGCTGTAAAATTTATTTACAGTAAAACAAAAAACCGGCCTCGTGAGCCGGTTTTTTTATGCAAGCCTTGCAGCATTGCCATTACTCTTTGTGTGAAAGCTTCTGTGCAGTGATGTCATCTTCGGCGCTTTTCTTTGCTGCCGCGTCGTCATCGTTCATTGCTTTCTTAAAGCCCTTAATGGCAGCACCCAGGTCTCCACCCAGCGTGCGTAACTTCTTGGTACCGAACAGCAGGACGACCAGTGCGGCAACCACCAGCAGTTTGGTAATACTAATCTCACCCATAAATACCTTCTTTACATGAAACAGGCTGCATTCCGCCAAAAAACCTGAACGTATTAACGGTCATTTGGCGCGTGCACACAATAGCAATCTGTAACAAGGTGAATCAAGCATTGTTGAAAAAAACATCACATTAATTGCGGTGGCGCAAACCTGCGGTTGCGCAGAACAGGTAATTGCTGACGCGCAAGCGCTATTCGGGCGGAAATTATCTCCGTCAGCAATAACGCAGGCGTCTCCGCTGCTGCCGCAACCGTCACCCCCAGCGGATCGACAACCCTGCTCTGCCCGATATTTTTGTTACCACATTCACCCGCGGCTACCACGTAACAGGTGGTATCCAGCGCACGTGCTGCCAGCAGCGTCGCCCAGTGATGCTCCTTAAGCGGTCCTTTGACCCACGCGGCAGGCAGAACCAGCACCTCGGCCCCCTGCAATGCCAGGTTCAGCGCCAGCTCGGGAAAACGGATATCGTAGCAGGTCATCAGGCCAATCTTAAAACCCTCGACCTCAATCAGCGGCGGAATTACACTCCCCGGATCGACCAGGCGCGACTCCTGAACGCTGAACGCATCATACAGATGAAGTTTGGCGTAGCTCGCGACGATGGCACCCTCACGTATCGCCACCAGCGTGTTTACCGCGCGCCCCGGCGAGGACGGAATATGGACCGTCAAGATGGTGGTGAGCGTGTTGCCAACGCTTTCGGCCAGCAGTCGTTTCAGAAACGCCCCTTCCAGCGTTTGCGCAGACTTTACCGACAGGTCTGGATCGCCATCATCACGGGCCAGTAACGCCTCGGGAAGTACCAGCAACGACGCCCCCTTTTGCTTCGCCTGATGCATCAGGGAGACGCATTTTTCCGCGTTTTCATTCCAGTCCGGCGTCACCGCGAACTGCCCTACTGCAACATACATAATTGTCTCCCGGTTAAAAACAGCGTTACACTCGATGCACTTACACAGCAAATAGCAGGTATTGACAGTGTTACAACTACTTATAGCCGTTTTTATTGGTGGAGGCACGGGTAGCGTTGCGCGGTGGCTCTTAAGCATGCGGTTTAACCCCCTGCATCAGGCCATTCCGATGGGGACACTGGCGGCAAATCTGATCGGGGCGTTTATTATTGGGATGGGGCTGGCCTGGTTTAATCGCATGACCAACATCGACCCTATGTGGAAGGTTCTGATTACAACTGGTTTCTGCGGCGGCTTAACAACGTTTTCTACCTTCTCTGCGGAGGTGGTGTTTCTGTTTCAGGAAGGCCGGATGGGCTGGGCGCTGACGAACATTGCCGTTAACATGCTTGGCTCGTTTGCGATGACTGCGATCGCATTCTGGTTATTTTCCTCCGCCAGCGGACATTAAGCACGGCAACCTTAATGTTGGCTTAATTTTTCTCTGTCACTCTTGGCTCAATATTGAACGAGGGTGATAGCATGAAAGAAAATCTCTTAGGCGCAGGTATGGTATTGCTAAGCGTCGCGATCGTCGCCAGCTTCCTGAAGATCTATCTTATTGGTTGATTCAGAACGAAAAAAACCCGCTCATTGAGCGGGTTTTGAAATTCTTGCTGACGCGTCTGAATTACAGAGCGATTACGTTAGCAGCAGAAGGGCCTTTGGCACCGTTAGTGATTTCGAACTCTACGCGCTGACCTTCAGCCAGAGTTTTGAAACCATTAGACTGGATTGCAGAGAAGTGTACGAACACGTCTTTGCTGCCATCTTCAGGAGTAATGAAACCGAATCCTTTGGACTCATTAAACCACTTAACGTTACCTTTAATCTTAGACATCAAAATTACCTTTACATTAAAAAACGACACAAATGCTGTGTCGGGTATCAGTACAACAATTGTGAGGCGTTTTGTCCAGCGGATCTTTGATAAAAAGTGACAAAAGTCGCGTTAATTTTCGCTGTTCGATTTTTATCCTTTACATTTCAATGTCTGTGCGTTTTTTGGCCGATTTAGCAGAAAAATTCAGTTAAAACTGAAACCGCATCCAGGCAAAGTAAACGTTACCGTTGTTATAGGTACCCGGTATGTAGGTCATCTGAAACGTTGCCGGACCATAGCCGATGGAGGCAAGCGGCAGCAGTACCGGAACAGGAATGTATTTCCAGTTATCACGCGCCGTGAACCCTGCCGTATAGCCCAGCCCCAGACGGAAGTTGTCGTCTGATAACGGACGCCAGGTTTTTTCCCAGCCGTAGCCACCAATAGGCTCCCATTTATTGTAGGAGTCCTTAAACGCCATCAGGTACAGGCCATGCCAGTTACCTTTTTCATCCCAGCGAGACTGACCGAAGCCGGCCCCCCACGGACGCTCGTTATAACGTTCAGTTTTTTCTTTATCGTAGGCAAAACGTGCATGCCACGTAATGGCCGGAATATAGAGATCGTAATGCTCAGGTTCATTCCATGTTTGCGCCACGTTATCCGTGAAGGTGGTGAACCAGCCTTTATCCGCTGTATTGCTGTCTGCATTAACCGCAGACGCAAACGATAACTGCCCAATAATAAACAACAAAATCAGGGGGAATTTAATTCGTACAATCACAATGCCATTACCATATTTAGTATTCGGTGCAGACCTTAACACAGAATACTTGAATGAACGCTTAACAGCATGGGTGTTATTCCTAATTACCATCCCGTTCCTGGGAATAATCTGAGGATACATAAACTGCATGCCTGAATAAGCACATGCAGTTGACATATTTAACGTTGATGTAACAATTTGTAGAGTGCGGGAATAACTAACATCGACAATAACGGTGCCGTTACCATGCCACCAATCATCGGCGCGGCAATACGTTGCATCACCTCCGAACCACTCCCACTCCCCCACATGATGGGCAGCAGTCCTGCCATAATAGTGGCGACCGTCATCACCTTCGGACGCACGCGCAGCACGGCACCTTCGTGGATCGCCCGCATCAGCACCGTATTTCCCCCTTCTGGCTCCAGCCTGTGATATTTATCGAGCGCATGATTCAAATAAAGAACCATAATTACGCCGAATTCTGCCGCCACCCCGGAAAGGGCGATAAAGCCAACGGCCCCCGCCACTGACAAATTATATTCAAGCAGCCACAGTAACCACACGCCCCCAATAAGCGCGAAAGGCAATGTCCCCATTATTATCAGGACATTTGATATCCGCCTGAAGGTTAACCATAAAAGGACGAATATAATCATCAGCGTGACAGGTAAAACTATTTTGAGCGTCGCGGTCGCCCGTTCCAGATATTCAAACTGCCCGGACCAGGAGAGAGACACGCCCTGCGGCAATACCACCTTCTCCTCCACCCGTTTTTGCATTTCATCCACGGCGGACTTCAGATCGCGCCCGCGCAAGTCCACATAGATCCAGCTGGAAAGGCGCGCGTTTTCACTTTTTAGCATCGGTGGGCCTTCCGTCACGACGATATCGGCCAATTCCCCCAGCGCCACCTGGTTACCGCTGGCGGTCACTACCGGCAACACCCGCAACGTGCCGACGTTATCACGCAAATCGCGGGGATAACGCAGGTTGATGGGATACCGCTCGCGTCCCTGGATCACCTCGCCAATGTTATCCCCCCCGACCAGCGTGGAGACCAGGCTTTGCAGTTCATCGACGGAAACGCCGTAGCGCGCGGCTTTTTGCCGGTCGATACGTATATCCACATAGCGCCCGCCTTCCAGACGCTCCGCCAGCGCAGAGGAGACGCCAGGAACGTCCTTCACCACCTGCTCAATCTGCCGGGCCACACGCTCAATGTCGGCAATATTATTGCCGTTCACCTTAATGCCGACCGGGCTTTTGATCCCGGTTGCCAGCATGTCCAGGCGGTTACGGACAGGCGGCACCCACACATTGGCAATACCCGGCAGCGACACGGTTTTATCAAGCGCCTCCACCAGCTTTTGCGGCGTCATTCCTGGCCGCCACTGCTCGCGGGGCTTAAAGTGAATGGTTGTTTCCAGCATGGTTAATGGCGCGGGATCGGTTGCCGACTCCGCGCGACCGGCTTTGCCAAACACACTCGCGACCTCCGGTACGCTTTTGATCAAGCGGTCCGTCTGCTGAAGCAGCCGCGATGCCTCGCGAGCAGAGATCCCCGGCAGCGTGGAGGGCATATAGAGTAAATCCCCTTCATCCAGCGGCGGCATAAATTCGCTTCCCAGGCGGCTCAGCGGCCAGAGCGTGGCGATCAGCAGCAGACATGCCAGTGCCATCGTCATTTTCGGGAAGGTCAGTACCTTGTCCAGCAGCGGCTCATACAGGCGGATCAGGAGGCGGTTGATCGGGTTTGCCTTTTCATCCGGGATTCTCCCGCGAATGAAAAAGCCCATTAGCACCGGCACCAGGGTGATCCCAAGCCCGGCGGCCACGGCCATCGACCAGGTTTTGGTGAACGCCAGCGGCGAGAACATTCGCCCCTCCTGCGCTTCCAGCGAAAAAACCGGTATAAATGACAGCGTGATGATTAACAGGCTGCAAAACAGCGCCGGTCCCACTTCAACCGCCGCCTTTTCCGCCAGACGCCAGTATTCCCCCGGCGCGGGCTCCTTGCCCGGATTATCATGCCGCCACTGCTCCAGCACCTTGTGCATGTTTTCAATCATCACAATTGCCGCATCCACCATCGCCCCGATGGCAATGGCGATCCCGCCGAGCGACATCATATTCGCGTTAATGCCCTGATAGTGCATCACCACAAAAGCACCGAGGATCCCCAGCGGCAGAGAGACCATCGCCACCAGCGCGGAGCGCAGGTGGAACAGGAACAGCGCGCACACCAGTACCACCACGGCAAACTCTTCGAGCAGCTTATGCGTCAGCGTTTTGACCGAGTCCTCAATCAGCGTGGAGCGATCGTAGACGGGAACAATCTCGACGCCCTGCGGCAGCGTTTTTTGAAGCTCGCTCAGTTTCGCTTTTACCGCACGAAGCGTGTCCAGCGCATTCTGCCCGTAGCGCATCACGATCACGCCGCCAGCGACCTCCCCTTCACCGTTAAGCTCTGCCACGCCCCGGCGGATCTCCGGGCCAATGCCAAGGGTGGCGACATCTTTCAGCAGAACAGGTACGCCATCGCGGGTGGCGATCACCACATTGCGAAAATCCTCCAGCGAGCGCAAATAGCCTGTTGTCCGCACCATATACTCCGCTTCGCCCATCTCCAGCAGGGCGCCGCCGCTCTCTTTATTGGCGTCCTGCACCGCGCCGGATAGCTGGCTGTGGGTAATATTCAGCGCGCGCATCTTCGCCGGGTCCGCCATGATCTGATACTGACGCACCATTCCGCCAATGCTTGCCACTTCAGATACATTCGGTACTGTCTTAAGCTCGAACTTAAGCGTCCAGTCCTGAAGGGCCCGCAGATCTGCCAGGCTGTGTTTTCCACTACGGTCGATCAGCGCATATTCGTAGATCCAGCCCACGCCCGTCGCATCCGGCCCCAGCGACACCTTCACGCCCGGCGGAAACTGCGCCTATACCTGGCTTAAATATTCCAGTACCCGGGATCGCGCCCAGTAGAGATCGGTGCCATCCTCAAACAGCACATACACATAAGCGTCACCAAACATTGAAAAACCACGCACGGTTTTAGCGCCCGGCACAGACAACATGGAAGTTGTCAGCGGCCAGGTCACCTGATCTTCAATCACCTGCGGCGCTTTTCCGGGGTAACTCGCCTTGATAATGACCTGCACATCAGACAGATCGGGCAACGCGTCCAGCGGCGCGCGCTGCACCGCCCACCAGCCCCAGCCGGCCATCATCAGCGCGGCCAGGATCACCAGCAGGCGGTTACGCAACGAGGCGCGAATCACAGCGGCAATCATGGCGTCACCTCCGGCATCACGCTACGCAGGCTGGCTTCGGAATCAATGAGGAATTGCCCGGACGTCACCACCTTATCGCCCTCTTTGACCCCGGACAGGATCGCCGTCCAGCCCTGCGCCGTCAGGCCGGTTGTCACCGTCACAGGCTGGAAATAACCGTCCCCGGTGGCCAGCAGCAGACGCGCAGACTCTCCGCTGTTAATCACCGCCTCTTCCGGCACCGCCAGCACCGGCGGGCCTTTCATCTCTTCCGCACGCCTGACGGAGAGGTACATGCCTGGCTTCAGCTTATGTGCGGTATTTTCCAGCACGATACGGGCTTTCAGGGTTCGCGTGGTCGCCTCCATCTGCGGCAGCAATTCGCTGACCGTGCCGTGGAATTGCTCCCCCGGCCAGCTTTCTGACGTTGCTACCACGTAGCTGCCCACTGCCAGAGACTGCGCCTGCGTTTGCGGGTAGTCGACCACCAGCCAGACCGGATCGAGGCTGGCGATCTCAAACAGCGGCGCCGTTGCGGTGATTTGCGCCCCTTCCCGCACGTCCAGCTTCACCACATAGCCCGCCCGGTCAGCGCGCAGGGTGAGCGTGGTCTGCGGCTTACCGCTACGCTCCAGCAAACGAATGACCTCTTCCGGCATAAACTGCAACGCCAGCCGCTCGCGTGCGGCGCGGGTCAATGCGGCATCGCCAAGCTGACGAACCGCGAGGTACTCCTGCTGGGCGGTGGTCCATTGCGGGATCCACAGTTGCGCCAGCGCCTCTCCGGCTTTCACCTGCTGCTCTGGCGCATTAACAAACAATTTTGACACCACGCCATTGGCCGGGGCTGACACCACCGAGACGTTACGTTCATCCGTTGCAACCGTGGCAAAGGCCGAGAACGGCGAAACCAGCTGGCGCATCTCAACGTTGGCGGTTTTCATCCCCAGGTTTTGCTGCTGTTGAGTGCTGATGGCCACGCCTGACGCCGCCTGCGCTTCATCGGCGTAGCGCGGGACCAGATCCATATCCATAAAGGGGGATTTACCCGGCTTATCGAAGCGCTGACCGGGCACCATAGGGTCGTACCAGTAAAGCACCTTACGTTCAGAGGGTTGTGCAGCCGCAGCCGGCTGATGCGTCTGCTTCTTTCCGACAAAATAGCCGCCAGCGGCAGCTATCGCGATGGCAATAGCCATTAACGTTATTTTTTTCATTGCGCCAGCTCCTGCGGGATCAGCCAGTTCACGGCAGCCCAGGTTCGCGCCATTTCGCGCTCCGCCTGGTTCACCGCCAGTTCCGTATCCAGTACGCCACGACGCGCCTCCAGCAGGGCCGGAAGCGCCGACTGTCCAGAGCGATATTGCGCCGTCAGCACCGCCAGCCGTTGACGTTGCAACGGCAGTACCTCGTCCCGCTGACGCTGCCACACCGTTTGCGCAGCCTGATACTGCGCCACCAGCGTTTGCACCTGGGCAATGTGTTCACGTTTGAGCAGCGTCAGTTGATCCACCGCCTGCATTGAGCGGGAAACATCGGCGGCGTAATCCTTGTCCTGACGTTTTGACTGGAACAAAGGCAGATCCACGCTGAACATCACGCCAGCCATATCGTCATAGCCTTCGGCGCGGTGGGCGTAATAGACCTCCACATCCACATCGGGTATCGCCGCCACGGCAGATTGCGCTGAACGCGCTTTCGCGGTCTCGGCTTCACGTCGTGCGGCCTCCACTTCCGGGTGCCTGACGATCCCCTCCTGCAACGTTTTTTCATCGGCAGGAAGACGCTGATAGCGCGGCAGCGGACCGCGAACCGCCGTAATCGCGTGCCCCGTAAGCTCCAGCAGACGGCTTTGCGCCAGCTGCACATCCCGCTGCGCCAGCGTCTCTTTGTCGCGCATGGCGCTGAGGATCATTTGCAGGGCCAGTACGCTGTCCGGCGTGGCGCTTCCCGCCCCGACGCTCGCCTTCTGCACGCCCCGCTGGCGTTCGGTTTCACGGACCAGCGTTCTGGCCGTGTTCAGCGCCTGCTGGGCCAGCGCCAGATCCAGCCAGGCCTGGGCGGTATCACGCTGAAGCGCGGCGCGGACGGCTTCGGATTTTGCCAGCACGCTTCGCGCCTGCGCCTGAAAGGTCTGCGCTTTACGTTCCCGCTTCTCTGAGCTGACGTAGCTTTGCATGATGCCAACCTTCTGCATGGTCATCCCTTCGCGCGTCAGCCGCCGATCGTTGCTGCCCTGTACCGGCACGTTTTCGATACCGAATTTCAGTTTTGGGTCAGGTAATTGCGTGGCGGAATCCGCCATCGCATCCAGCGCCTGCGCTTCGTTACGGCTGGCGGAGAGTTCTGCTGAGTAGCGCTGGGCTTCGGTCAGGGTGTGTTCGAGCGTCCACGGCTCCGCCTGCGCGGCGGAGGTTAACAGGCCGAACAACACCCCACCGAGCCACAGGCTCAGTGTGTGTTGTTTCATGGTGACCTCGCTTAGCGTGCTGGCGTCAGCGAGATAATCTGGAAACCGTCACCCGCACGCTCAAGCGTGAAGGTCACTTCATCCCCTGGTTTGGCGTCATTCAGCGTGGCGCCGGCAGATAAAGTAAACGGCATGGTCATTGCTGGCCATTTTAGTTCCGGTATGGCCTCGTGCCGGAGCATGACGGCGCTGTCAGAGATCGACTGAACCACGCCGTGGCCCTGCCAGGTCTGGTTTGCCTGAACGGTATAAGAAGCGAAAGAGACGGACGCGCCAACCAGCGCGGAAAGGAATATAGTACGCATGATAAATCTCCTGTTAAACGTTAAGTAAATAAAATCAACGAATTAACAGGTTTTTACTCCCGAAACCGGCAGTAGCGGATCGTTGCCGGCGGCCCCACAGCAGGAGGGGTAACGGACCACGCAGAATGGCTTGCAGATGAGCACTCTGGGGTCGTTAAGGTCAGGGTCATGGCGGCAGGCAGCGCCACCAGATGCGGCTGGGCAGGATCTTTTTGTACCTGATCCGGCACACAATGCTTTTCACACAGCGGTGAAGCACCGGCAGCATAATGCGGCCCCGGTTGCGCCATCATCTCCATATGCTGGATGGTGGCCACCTCGCCGCGCAAATCCATTGAACATTGATGGGAGGCGACGGCCACCTGACTCTGGATCAACAGCCAGCCAAACGCCAGCAAAAACATCAGCAGATGTTTTTTGATAAAGCGCAGGCGATATGTCCAGCTGGCGTGCATATTCAGATCGTCGGACAGGAGAAAGTGAACCGAGTATAAGCAGGCAAAAGAATGAAAGAGAAGTGGTTTTAAAGAGATTTACGTTTTAAATCGATTCTCGGCAAGTAATACTCAAAACCTTAACACTTCACCATCAATTTAATGACATATAATATCTATTCATCAGGTCAATAACGTCTTAATATAAATGACGCAGGGTTAGCAAAAATATCGTCATCAGTGCCTTTAGTAGTCTCTTTCTTGATTTTAATCAGCAAGGACTGGACATTTATTCGGCACATTTCAGCTTCTTTTTTATTGATTATTTGTCTCTCGGGCAGCAAGGATACAGGGGAAATCATGCTTACTTTTCTCGAACTCCTCATTGGAGTCGTGGTCATTGTCGGTGTAGCACGCTACATCATTAAAGGTTACTCAGCCACCGGCGTGCTATTTGTCGGCGGCCTGACGCTGCTGATCATTAGCGCGCTAATGGGTCATCAGGTTTTACCCGCCAGTGAAGCCAGCACCGGATATACCGCTACCGATATTGTGGAATATATAAAAATTCTGCTGATGAGCCGCGGCGGCGATCTGGGCATGATGATCATGATGCTCTGCGGATTTGCTGCCTATATGACCCATATCGGCGCGAATGATATGGTGGTAAAGCTGGCTTCTAAGCCGCTGCAATATATTAATTCCCCCTATCTGCTGATGGTCGCGGCCTATTTCCTGGCCTGTCTGATGTCATTAGCCGTTTCCTCAGCAACGGGTCTTGGTGTGCTGTTAATGGCAACGTTGTTCCCGGTAATGGTTAACGTCGGGATCAGCCGTGGCGCAGCGGCGGCTATTTGCGCCTCTCCGGCGGCGATTATTCTCTCCCCGACTTCCGGTGACGTAGTGCTGGCCGCAAAAGCCGCGGAAATGTCGTTGATTGACTTCGCCTTCAAAACCACACTACCGATCTCCATCACCGCTATTCTCGGCATGGGCGTGGCGCATTTCTTCTGGCAGCGCTATCTCGATAAGAAAGAGAACGTCAGCCACGAAATGATGGACGTCAGCGAAATCACCACTACCGCCCCGGCGTTTTATTCCATCCTGCCCTTCACGCCGATTATTGGCGTGCTTATTTTCGACGGCAAATGGGGCCCGCAGCTGCACATCATCACTATCCTGGTGATCTGTATGCTGCTGGCGGCCATCCTGGAATTCGTTCGTGGTTTTAACACCCAGAAAGTGTTCACGGGTCTGGAAGTTGCCTTCCGCGGTATGGCGGATGCCTTCGCGGGCGTGGTGATGCTGCTGGTTGCCGCGGGGGTGTTTGCCCAGGGGCTGAGCACCATCGGCTTTATTCAGAGCCTGATCTCTATCGCCACCTCGTTCGGCTCGGCCAGCATTATCCTGATGCTGGTGCTGGTGGTGCTGACCATGCTGGCGGCGATGACCACCGGCTCCGGTAACGCGCCGTTCTACGCCTTTGTTGAGATGATCCCTAAGCTGGCGCACTCCTCCGGCATCAACCCGGCTTACCTGTCCATTCCAATGCTTCAGGCTTCCAACCTGGGTCGTACCATTTCTCCGGTATCGGGCGTGGTGGTTGCGGTTGCGGGGATGGCGAAAATCTCTCCGTTTGAAGTGGTAAAACGCACGTCAGTGCCAGTGCTGGTTGGCCTGATTATCGTTATTATCGCCACCGAAGTACTGGTTCCCGGCGCTGCCTAAGCGAAATTCCTGATTTCCAAAAAGCGCCTGCGGGCGCTTTTTGTGCTTTAATAACCCCCAGAAATTAATCGCGCCCAACCAATCAGGAAAGCAAATGTTCAGGAAGGATATCGTTATCCCGTCTGGCGCAGTAGCGCTTGCACTCTGTGTCTTCTCAATTCAGGCAGATCCGCTTAAGCCAACCCAGTACGGCGATTTCGATCGCTACGTTCTGGCCCTTTCCTGGCAAACCGGATTTTGCCAGAGCATGGTCGAACGTAACCGTGACGAACCGGAAGAGTGTCGCCTGCAAAAAGAGAGCAGCAACAAAACCGATTTTCTGACCGTCCACGGCTTATGGCCCGCGCTGCCGAAATCTATTGCCGCTCGCGGAGTGGATGAACGCCGCTGGATGCGCTTCGGCTGTGCCACTCGTCCGGTTCCAAATATGCCGGAAGCAAAAGCCAGCCGCAAATGTGACGCCGCAGAGACCGGGCTATCGCTAACCGGCGCGGCGAAGCTGAACAGCGTGATGCCCGGCGCGGGCGGCAACTCCTGCCTTGAACGTTATGAATACGCGAAACACGGCGTCTGCTTTGGTTTTGATCCCGACGCTTACTTCGGCACCATGGTGCGCATGAACCAGGAAGTGAAGCACAGCGCGGCAGGAAAATTTCTGGCGGAAAATTATGGCAAAACCGTCCGCCGCAGCGACTTCGATGCAGCCGTGGCCAAAAGCTGGGGGAAACAGAGCGTAAAAGCGTTCAAGCTTACCTGCCACGGCAATCCGGCTTATCTGACCGAGATGCAGATCTCGCTGAACGCCAGCACCATCAACAACCCGCTCTCTGCCGGCTCCTTTGCGCCACAGCCGCATCCGGGCAACTGCGGCAAACAGTTTGTCATTGATAAAGCCGGTTACTGATGCTGCGCCGGGCACCTTTTTGCCCGGTTTTTCATTGATTTCCGTGATATGACGATTAACCTCACACTTCCGCTCACACGCATCATTTTTCCAGCTAAAGCATTATTAATCCGGTAAACATCACTGAAACCTCCCCGCCATAATCATGGCGTTATCTACAGGAGGAATTTCACATGGCTAAAAAACTGATTGCACTGTGCGCCTGCCCGATGGGCCTGGCACATACCTTCATGGCAGCCCAGGCGCTGGAAGACGCGGCGACGGAAGCCGGTTATGAGGTAAAAATTGAAACCCAGGGCGCGGACGGGATCCAGAATCGCCTGACCCCGCAGGATATTGCCGACGCTGACATTATTATCCACGCCATCGCGATCACCCCGGAAGACAATGAGCGCTTCGAAACGCGCGACGTGTATGAGATTACGCTTCAGGACGCTATTAAAAACGCGGCAGGCACCCTGAAAGAGATCGAAGAGATGATTGCAGCAGAACAATAATAATCCTCACACCCAGGGGTTTTCGTCATGGCTATTAAAAAACGCAGCGCGGTTCGCCCGGACAGTCACGAGGGTGACACACTTGCCATCAAATCCGCACCGGTTGCCGCCGGTGCGTCTTTCTGGAAAGAGCTTCCACAGCACATTATGTCGGGGATATCCCGCATGGTGCCAACGCTTATCATGGGCGGGGTTATCCTCGCCATTTCACAGCTCATCGCCTACGTCTGGCTGGAGATCCCGCCTGACACCGGTATTCTCGACGCGCTTAACTCTGGCAAATTCACCGGTTTCAATCTCTCGGTATTGAAATTTGGCTATCTGACCGAATCGTTCGGCGGGCTGCTGTTCAGCTTCGCCATCCCGATGTTTGCCGCCTTTGTCGCCAACTCTATCGGCGGAAAGCTGGCCTTCCCGGCCGGGTTTATCGGTGGCCTTGTCGCCACGCAGCCGACGCTGGTGCTGAACTTTGATGCGGAAAAACTGACCTGGCTTGCCACCAAACCCGTGCCCTCCACGTTTATTGGCGCGCTGATTATCGCCATAGCCGCAGGCTATCTGGTCAAATGGCTGAATAGCCGTATTAACGTACCGCAGTATCTGCTGGCCTTTAAAAGCACCTTTCTGATCCCAATCCTCTCGGCGCTGTTTGTGATGCTGGCGATGTATTACATCATCACGCCGATTGGCGGCTGGCTGAATGCAGGTATGCGGACCGTACTGCTGGCGGCGGGTCAGGCGGGCTCCATGATGTATGCCATCGGGATGGCGGCGGCCACGGCGATTGATCTTGGCGGCCCCATTAACAAAGCGGCGGGATTTGTTGGCCTGGGGCTGACAACCGATCATGTCCTGCCCATCACCTCCCGCGCCGTGGCGATTGTTATTCCGCCCATTGGTCTGGGGCTGGCCACGCTGATTGACCATCGTCTGACCGGCAAACGACTGTTTAGTCCGCAGCTTTATCCGCAAGGCAAAACGGCCATGTTCCTCGCCTTTATGGGCATCAGTGAAGGGGCCATCCCGTTCCTGCTGGAAAATCCGCTTGCGACGCTGCCGGCGTATATGGCGGGTGCGATCGCGGGTGCGATGACCGCCACCGCGCTCGGTGCCGTGCAGTGGTTCCCTGAATCGGCGATCTGGGCGTGGCCGCTGGTCACCAATCTGGGGGCGTACATGCTCAGTATTGTGGTCGGGGCGGCGATCACCGCGCTGTTGGTCGTGATTATTCGTAACAGTCTGCACAAGCGCGGAAAACTCGCTATCGACACGCTGTAACGGGGTGAACCATGGAATTACTGAGAAGGCTTCATGCCTGGCTGGCTGCGGAAAAACTGGACGGCGTGCTCATCTCTTCGCGCCAGAATAAACAGCCGCACCTGGGCATTTCAACCGGTTCGGGATATGTGCTGGTGACACAAACCGCGGCACATATCCTGGTGGATTTCCGTTACTACAGCGATATCGCTTCACGAGCGGCGGGCTATGAAATGCACCTGCTTAACACGGAGAACCCGTTTGCGCAGGCGGTGAATCAGATTATTGCGAAGGAAGATCTTACCCGTCTTGGCTTTGAGGGTGAATACGTGAGCTGGCAAACAGGCGTGCTGTGGCGCGATACGCTGAATACCACCCTTTGCAGCACCTCGCTAGACGCGCTGCGGCAGATAAAAACCGCTGACGAAATCGACCGTATCCGTGCAGCATGCGGCATTGCCGACCGCGCCGCACAGCACATCCGGCGTTTCATTCAGCCCGGTATGCGCGAGCGTGAAGTCGCTGCCGAGCTGGAGTGGTTTATGAAGCAGGAGGGTGCGGACAAGCCCTCTTTCGACACCATTGTCGCCAGCGGGCCGCGCGGTGCGCTGCCCCACGGCAAAGCCTCTGACAAAGTGATTATGCCTGGCGAGATGATCACCCTTGATTTCGGCGCCCGACACCAGGGGTATTGCTCGGATATGACAAGGACCTTTCTTGTCGCCGGGCAAAACACGCCGCCGGAGGAGCACCCTCTCTATGCGGTGTACCAGATCGTTCTGGCGGCACAACAGGCGGCCATTGATGCCATCCGCCCCGGCGTTTCCTGTCATCAGATCGATAGCGCCGCACGTTCCGTGATTGAACGTGCAGGTTACGGTCCGCAGTTCGGGCATAACACCGGTCATGCCATTGGTATTGATGTCCATGAAAATCCACGTTTTTCCCCTACCGACCGCACCCCGTTGCAGCCCGGCATGGTGCTGACCGTTGAACCGGGGATCTACCTTGAACACCAGGGCGGGGTACGAATTGAAGATGTGGTGCTGGTGACGGAAACGGGCGCCGAGGTGCTTTATACCCTCGACAAACGGCTATTGCTGACGGGAGAACAAGAGTGGACAGAGATTTACTGCGCGCCCTGAGCGAAGCAGACGCCATTGCGGCCTCAGAGCAAGAGGTGCGCGACATCCTGCTCAGTGAGGCGCAAAAATACCATAAAGAGGTTCAGTTTGATGGGCTGGGTTCCGTGCTTATCCGCGTCAACCAGAGCCGGGGCCCGAAGGTGATGGTCTGCGCCCATATGGATGAAGTCGGTTTTATGGTGCGTAGCGTCTCGCGCGAAGGGGCCATTGATGTCCTGCCCATCGGCAACGTGCGCATGATGGCCCGTACCCTTCAGCCGGTGCGCATCACCACGCGTAACGGGGAAAAAATACCGGGACTGCTGGATGGGGATCTGAAAGGAGAAAACGTTGACAATTTACGTGTCGACATTGGCGCGACGTCGGCGGAGGAGGTGTTCGCCGCCGGTATCGACTCAGGCGACCGCGTGGCGTTCGATACACCCTTTCAGACCCTTCCCCACAATCGGGTGATGGGTAAAGCCTTCGACGATCGTCTCGGCTGTTACCTGCTGATCGCGCTGCTGCGTGAGCTGCACCAGACGCCGCTCGACTGCGAGCTTTGGCTGGTGGCCAGCTCAAGTGAAGAGGTCGGCCTGCGCGGCGGCCAGACCGCCACGCGCGCCATTCATCCTGATATCGCGCTGGTGCTGGATACCGCCTGCTGGTCAAAAAATTTCGATTATGGCAGCGCCAACCATCGCCAGATCGGTGCGGGCCCGATGCTGGTGCTGTACGACAAAACGCTCATCGCCCCAGCCAAACTGATTGCGCTGGCTGAGACGATCGCGCGCTCGCAAGGGATCCCGCTGCAAAAAGACATGTTCAGCAACGGCGGAACGGACGGCGGGGCGATCCATCTCTCCGGCACTGGCGTGCCGACTCTTGTGCTTGGTCCCCCAACCCGACACGGGCACTGCGCGGCATCCATTGCCGACGAAAAAGACATTCATCACACCCAACAACTGCTTGTCGCGCTTGTGGCATGCATGAACCGTGAGACCGTGGATCATCTGACGGACTTCAGATGCTGATCTCACGCGGCCAGGAGGAAGTATGCTTTCAATTGAATTTTTCTGCCCACTGCCCAACGGCCTGCATGCGCGTCCGGCCTGGGCGTTAAAAGAGCAGTGCAGCGCATGGCGCAGCGACATCCGTTTTATCAACAGACGGCTTAACACTCACGCGGATGCCAAAAGCTCGCTGGCGCTGATCAGTACCGGTACGCTGTTTAATGACAGCTGCGTGCTGGAAATTAACGGCAGCGACGAGGAGCAGGCCCGACGCGTGCTGGAGGCGTATCTCACCGGCGCGTTTATCGACAGCGACAGTATTCCTTCCGGCGACGCGCCGCACGTTGCGCATCCCCTGCCCCGCTCGCTTGTAAGGCTTGCTCCCCATCTTCAGCACGGCATTACGCTCGCCAGTGGCATCGGGGCTGGCACTCTGCGAGGCTGGCAGAGCGATAACCTCAAACGTTATTGTCAGATCCCCGCCTCACCGGAAGATATTACCCGCCTGGAACACAGCCTGGCAACGCTGGCTGAACAGCTCAACCACCGTCTGCGCGGGCTGGACGGCGAGAGTAAAACCATTCTCAGCGCGCATCTTTCGCTGATCCAGGATGAGGAGTTTGGCGGCACCATACGCCGACTGATCGCCGAGGAGCGGCTAAGCCTTGCGGAGGCGATCATTCGTAATATGGAGCTGATCTGCGACAAGCTGTCGCTCTCCGCCAGCGACTACCTGCGTGAACGCGTCAGCGATATTCGCGACATCAGCGAGCAGCTTCTTAACATTACCTGGCCGGAGTTGCAGCAAACCTCCGCATTCACCCTCAGCGCTCCCACTATTCTGGTGGCGGAAGATCTGACGCCCAGCCAGTTTCTCAGCCTCGACACGCAGTATCTGAAAGGCATGGTGCTTGAAAAAACAGGCCGGACGTCGCATACGCTGATCCTGGCACGCGCGGCCTCCGTGCCTGTGCTGAGTGGTTTAACGGTCGCCTCGCTGGCGCCGTTGATGGGAAAAGAGGTCATTCTGGACGGCATCTGTAGCGTGCTGGTCGTTGAACCCAACGACGCGGTGAATGATTACTATAGCGTGGCGCAGCGCCTTGCCGACCGACGCCACCAGCAGCAGATCAAAGATGCGGGTCTTCCAGCACTCACCCGCGACAACGTACCGGTAGAGATTGCCGCTAACATCGGCAGCGCGCTGGAAGCGCCCGGGGCGTTTACCTGCGGCGCGCAGGGTATCGGGCTGTTTCGCACTGAAATGCTGTATATGGACAGAGACTCCGCGCCGGACGAGCAGGAGCAATTCGAAGCCTATCAGCAGGTGCTGCTCTCCGCGCAGGGCAAGCCGGTCATCTTTCGCACAATGGACATCGGCGGCGATAAGCAGATCCCTTACCTGAACATTCCCCAGGAAGAAAACCCGTTCCTCGGCTATCGCGCCGTTCGTATTTATCCCGAATTTGCCGATCTCTTCCGCACCCAACTGCGCGCGATCTTACGCGCAGGCGCGAGCGGCAATGCGCTGTTGATGATCCCGATGGTGCACAGTCTCGATCAGATTTTATGGATCAAACAGGAGCTGCAAAACGTTCGTGACGCCCTGGCCTCACAGGGGTTACGTCACACCGCGCACCTGCCGCTGGGGATCATGGTTGAAGTGCCTTCAGTCTGCTTTATCATCGATCACTTCTGCGAAGAGGTGGATTTCTTCAGTATCGGCTCGAACGATATGACTCAGTATCTCTACGCTGTCGATCGCAACAACCCGCGCGTTTCGGGGCTGTATAACCCCATCACACCGTCTTTTTTACGCATGGTTCGCCAGATTGTCGCCGCAGCGCATCGTCACGGGAAATGGGTCGGCATTTGCGGGGAACTTGGCGGAGAGCAGCGCTACCTCCCTCTTCTGCTTGGTCTGGGCTTAGATGAGTTCAGCATGAGCGGGCCGCGCATCCCTGCGGTAAAAACCCAGCTGCGTCAGCTGGACATGGCAACCTGCCGGGCGCTGGCGGAAAAGGCCTGCGACAGCCGCAGCGCAGAGGAGATTGAAGCCCTGTTGGCGGATTTCACACCGGAAGCGCCGCCGCGTCCCTTGCTGGCCCTGGAGACTATCGTGGTCAATGAGCCGCTGACCTCAAAAGAGCAGGTGCTTCAGTTCTTATGCGGAAATCTTGCGATTCATGGCAGGACCGAAAACCCGCTCGAACTTGAAGAAGATCTCTGGCAGCGCGAAGAGATTGTCACCACCGCCGTCGGGTTTGGCGTGGCGATCCCTCACACCAAATCGCAATGGATACGCCACTCCAGCATCAGCATTGCACGCCTGGACAAGGCGATTGACTGGGAGTCGGATTTGGGCGACGTCGAGCTGGTGATCATGCTGACGCTCGGCGCTCAGGAAGGGATTAATCACGTGAAGGTCTTTTCCCAGCTGGCGCGGAAGCTGGTCAATAAAACGTTTCGCGAGTCGCTGTTTGCAGCAACGACGCCGCAAAGTATCCTGGATCTGCTGAACGCTGAAATCACGTTCTGACTGTCACTGAAAGCGTGCGCGATACTCCCCCGGCGTCAGGCCAAACTGGCGCCGGAACAGACGGCTAAAATAGTCGCTATCGGCATAGCCGCAGCGCTTCGCCACTTCCCCCACCGGCAGGTGGTATTTTTGCAGGATGGTTCTCGCCTTCGCCATACGCACCCAACGAACGTAATCCACAAAACTCATCGTCCCCTGTTGGGAGAACAGGCGTGACAGATGGTTAGCCGAAATATTAAAAAGCGCGGCGACGCTGTCCCGCGACAGGGATTCAGCATAGTTTTCCTGCACCCAGTTACAAATGCTCTGATAGAGAAAATCCCCGCGCGACAGTCCCGGTTCAGGCAGCGACGACACCACTTTCCGGCACCAGTGCAGCAGGCTCAGCACCAGCGGTTGAATAATGGCCTGATCCTGCGGGGAAGCGCTCAGGTGCGTCAGGGCCATCAGCATCGCAGCACATTCGCCTCGTTCAGGGTGAGGAAGCTCAACGTGTCGCTGCGCAGGCACGGAGCGCCCGTGACGGGTATCATGAAACACCAGCCCCAGCCACGACGGCGCAAAAAGAATGCTCAGCAGCATGACCGGTCGTTCAAACACCGGGACGCTGGCGGCCTGGGCGGGAAGAAACAGCATTTCCCCCTGGCAGAGGGTCTGCTGCCCGGTAACCAGTCTGTTGCCATATTCCCCGCGAAGAACGACATCAAGCCGTGGCCAGTCGCGGCTCACGCTTCCGACAGCGTCAGACGCGCCACGTTGAGCAAACCAGACTCGCCCCAGCTGCTGTGGGTTGAGCACCAGGCCGCTCAACAGATCGGCAAAAAACTGCTGATCGGCGGGCAACAGGGTTGCGCGCATATCACCCCCTGCGCGCATCCGGGCGTACCAGGTCGAAGCGATGGCTGTCACTGATGGCGTAGTAGGCTGTAGGTCCACCCGCACGCAGAATGGGCTGCGCTTTCGCGGTCTGGTAAATCCCCTCTTCCAGCAAACTCTCGGCGATATGGACGCCCACGACTTCGCCGAGCACCAGCCAGGTATCAATCGGTGTCCCATCCGCGCCGGTAAGCTGAATGCACTGTGACAATCGACACTCGAAATTCACCGGGCTTTCCGCCACGCGCGGCGAGCTCACAAGCTGGCTGGCTACGGGCGTCAGGCCGGCAAAGGTAAATTCATCCTCGCCATGAGGGAGCGTGGCGGAGGTTTCATTCATCGCCTCGGCCAGATCGCGCGTTGCGAGGTTCCAGACAAACTCCCCCGTTTCGGTAATATTCCGCACGCTATCCTTCCAGCCGTTGCTGGAAAAACCAATGATCGGTGGGCGATAGTTAAAGCAGTTAAAGAAGCTGTACGGGGCAAGGTTCAGTTGACCGGCCTTGTCACAGGATGAGATCCAGCCAATCGGACGTGGACCGATAATGGCGTTCAGCGGGTCGTGCGGCAGGCCGTGCCCCTGAGACGGTTGGTAAAAGTACATATCGCTCTCTCTACGCTGGGGCTGCAACGCGCATTGCCCGGGTTCAGTCTTTCCAGCGTAACGAAATTTCCGTTCAGCGTGAATCGGGACGCCGGGTTTATTGCCAAAAATTCATATGGCGCATGATTGTGACCTTCATCACTTCAAACTTACGGTTTCAGACAGTATCATCAGATAAGTTAAACCCTCGCTGCCAGACGGCGAGGGTTTTCTTTTGGATTGGTTTCTGCGTTACACGCAGCATTAACGACATGGAGTAAAAATGTCCAGACCTACGATTATCATCAATGAACTCGACGCAGAACGTATTGACCGACTGTTGGAGAAACCAGAATTCGCCTCGCTGCCGGTAGCCGATGCGCTGAACGAAGAGCTCGACCGGGCGCAGATGTGTACGCCTGAGACCATGCCGCATGATGTGGTCACCATGAACAGCCAGGTGAAGTTCCGCAACCTGACCACCGGAGAGGAGCTCACCCGTACGCTGGTCTATCCGGCGCAGATGACCGACAGCAGCACGCAACTGTCGGTACTGGCACCCGTGGGCGCAGCGCTGCTTGGACTGCGCACGGGCGATACCATCCACTGGGAACTCCCGGGCTGTGCCTCAGCTCACCTGGAAGTGCTTGAGCTGCTCTACCAGCCCGAAGCCGCTGGCGATTACCTGCGTTAATCCCTTCTGAACAAGCGACCCCGCTTTGCACAGAGGATGCACCCGCATCCTCTTTCCGCAAATTCACCCTATTGTGCTATACCGGACAAAAACCGCTTAATCCACGCTTAGTCTGTTGTAGTGCCGTGGGGACGGTCATGGGTGAGATACTTGTTATCACACTGGTTTTTCTCATCATCCTGGCGATCCTCGTCGTGGCGGTGCTGTATCTTGAGCGCCACTGGTGAGTGAGGAACCTCACACAACGCCGCCGGGGAAGGCATTCACCAGTCCCTTCACTTTCTGCTGCGCTGCCTCCGGGGTATCTGCGCCAGGCACCAGGATCACCTTGCGGCACTCCTCCTCCCGTTTTTCGAAGATCTTATAGGCGCGTTCCGCATCAGCCAGCGGAAGATAGTGGGTCACAATATCTTCTGGGGTAAGCAGCCCTTTTTCGATGAGCGGCAGCAGCTCTCCCAGCCAGGCATGGACGTGGGTCTGCCCCATCTTAAAGCTCAGCCCTTTATCGAAGGCATCGCCAAACAGGAAGCCGTGAATAAAACCGGCGTACACGCCCGGCACGCTGACCACGCCGCCGCGCCGCACCGCAGCAATGCACTGGCGCAGGGCTTTGCCGCTGCTGCCTTCAATTTTCAGGTTACTGAGGATCGTTTCCGTGGTGCTGCCTTTGGCCTCAAACCCGACGGCATCAATCACCGCATCCACTCCGCGCTGTCCGGCCGTTTGCTCAATGATTTTCTCCGCCGCGTCGTTATCGTCATCAAAGTTAATCGGGATCGCGCCGTAGCGCTCCTGGGCAAACCGCAGTCGATAGGGATGATGGTCAACCACGAAAATCTGCTCTGCGCCGAGAAGCCGCGCGCAGGCAATGGTCAGTAACCCCACCGGCCCGGCCCCGAATACGGCGACGCTGGAGCCTTTCTGGATCTGCGCATTTTTTGCCGCCTGCCAGGCGGTAGGCAGAATATCTGACAGGAAAAGCGCTTTGTCGTCAGACAGCAGCTGGGGCACTTTAAACGGCCCCACGTTGCCTTTCGGGACGCGCACATACTCCGCCTGTCCGCCCGGCACGCCGCCGTAAAGATGGCTGTAGCCAAACAGCGCGGCAGGGGCGGGAATTTGCTTTTTGTTCAGCGCCGCGCCCTGCCCGCGGTTCGTGTTTTCGCAGGCCGCGTACTGTTGCATCTGGCAAAAGAAGCAGTCACCGCAGGCAATCACAAACGGGATCACCACCCGGTCACCTTTCTGCACGTTTTTCACTTCGCTCCCGCACTCCACCACCTCGCCCATAAATTCATGACCAAAGATATCGCCGTGCTGGACCTTGGGAATTTTTCCGCGATAAAGATGCAAATCAGAACCACAGATCGCCGTGGCCGTTACGCGCAGGATGATATCGTCAGGCTGTTCGATGCCCGGATCGGGGACATTATCGACCCGAACATGATGTGGACCGTGATAGGTGAGAGCTTTCATGCAACCTCCGAAAGGGTGTGGGTAAGCTTATAAAAGGGTAGCTACCTCTCGGGATCTGCCCCGGAATCCGGCTGTTTTGAGATTTATCCTGGCGAGATAAAAAAGTGCTGTCGGGATTACAGAAACCTTTTATATTTTGTGGTTGAATGATTTCAGCGTTTATAAACAAGGAGAAACGGTTATGTATCAAACAATCATTATGCCGGTTGATGTTTTCGAAATGGAACTGAGTGATAAGGCTGTACGTCACGCGGAATTTCTCGCGCAGCAGGACGGAGTTATTCATCTTCTGCATGTTTTACCGGGCTCTGCCAGCCTGAGCCTGCATCGTTTCGCTGCTGATGTGCGTCGTTTTGAAGAGCATTTACAGCATGAAGCCGAGACACGCCTGCAAACCATGGTCGGGCACTTCAGCATCGATCCTTCCCGCATCAAAACCCACGTCCGGTTCGGTAGCGTGCGCGACGCCGTTAATGAGCTGGCGGGAGAATTAAATGCCGACGTGGTAGTGATTGGTTCACGTAACCCTTCCATCACCACTCACCTGCTGGGGTCGAACGCCTCCAGCGTAATCCGCCACACCCACATTCCGGTGATGGTCGTGAGATAAAAAAAGAGGCCACCTTTTGGTGGCCTCTGGCATTGCAGGTGTCGTCTTGCTTTCTTTTATTATGCGGTTTTGGTGCGGATCAGATAATCAAACGAGCTCAGCGACGCTTTCGCACCTTCGCCAGTGGCGATGATGATCTGTTTGTACGGCACGGTGGTGCAGTCGCCCGCCGCAAACACGCCCTTCACGCTGGTTTCGCATTTCGCATCAATGATGATCTCGCCCATGCGGTTGCGCTCAATCGCGCCTTCCAGCCAGGTGGTGTTTGGCAGCAGGCCAATCTGAACAAAGATCCCTGCCAGCGCCACGCTGTGGATATCGCCACTCACGCGGTCACGGTATTCCAGACCGGTCACTTTGCTGCCGTCGCCTTTCACTTCTGTCGTCTGGGCATTGAGCACAATATCGACGTTATTCAGGCTACGCACCTTATCCTGCAACACCTGGTCCGCTTTCATCTCCGGGGCGAACTCCAGCAGGGTAACGTGTTCAACAATTCCCGCCAGATCGATAGCCGCTTCCACGCCGGAGTTACCGCCGCCGATCACCGCGACGCGTTTACCTTTGAACAGCGGGCCGTCACAGTGCGGGCAATAGGTCACGCCTTTGGTGCGATACTGATCTTCGCCCGGGACGTTCATGTTGCGCCATTTCGCGCCGGTGGCAATGATCACGCTGCGCGCCTTCAGCACCGCGCCGGACGCCGTTTCAATCTGGTGCAAACCACCCTCGACCGCCGCCGGAACCAGTTTGCTGGCGCTCTGGCTGTCAATGACATCCACGTCGTAGTCGCTGACGTGCGCCTTCAGCGCCCCGGCCAGTTTCTGGCCTTCAGTTTTCGGCACGGAAATGTAGTTTTCAATGTCTACGGTATCCAGAACCTGACCACCGAAACGCTCGCCCATCAGACCGGTACGGATCCCTTTACGTGCGGAGTAGACCGCCGCTGCCGCGCCCGCCGGGCCGGAGCCAACAATCAGCACGTCATAAGCATCGCGTTGATTCAACTCTTCCGCCGCGCGTTTTTCTGCGCCAGTATCCACTTTGGCGACGATTTCGGTCAGCGTCATACGCCCCTGGCCGAACTCCTGACCATTCAGGTAAACCGCCGGAACGCCCATCACGTTGCGCTCGGTGATTTCGTTCTGGAACGTACCGCCGTCAATCGCCGTGTGCTTAATGCGCGGGTTGAGGACTGACATCAGGTTCAGCGCCTGCACCACGTCCGGGCAGTTGTGGCAGGAGAGTGAGTAATAGGTTTCAAACTCAAAATCACCGTCGATATCGCGGATCTGCTCCAGCAGCGCCTGCGCTTCTTTTGACGGATGACCACCGGTCCACAGCAGCGCCAGCACCAGGGACGTAAATTCGTGCCCCAGCGGAGAACCCGCGAAACGTGGCCCCTGGTCAGACCCTGGGTTGGCGATCAGGAAAGAAGGTTTACGGACTGCCAGGGTGTTGTCTTCTTTGAAGGTCACTTTCGGCGACAGCTCAGCAATCTCTGTCAGCAGTGCTTTGATTTCTGCCGATTTCGCGCTGTCGTCCAGCGTGGCAATCAGCTCAACAGGTTTGGTCAGTTTCTCAAGGTAGGCCTTGAGCTGGGTTTTCATGTTAGTGTCGAGCATTATTCTTCCCTCTCTTAAAACGTCATCATGCAAGCCGCCTTATACGGGCTGCCTGAATGCAACTTGCATCATGGTGCTGGAATGAAATGGGCGCGGGTGCGCCCATTGATTGCCGGGTGGCACTTCGTTTACCCGGCCTACGATACTGTAAGCCTGTGCAAGCGCAGCGCCGCCAGGTTTTACAGACTTAGATCTTGCCAACCAGGTCCAGAGATGGCGCCAGCGTCGCTTCGCCTTCTTTCCATTTCGCCGGGCACACTTCGCCTGGGTGAGAAGCAACGTACTGAGCCGCTTTCACTTTGCGCAGCAGGTCAGATGCATCACGGCCGATACCTTCAGCGGTAACTTCGATAGCCTGGATAATGCCCTGCGGGTCAACAACGAAGGTCGCACGGTCAGCCAGGCCTTCATCTTCACGCATGTTGTCGAAGTTACGGGTCAGGGCGCCAGTCGGGTCGCCGATCATCGCGTATTTGATTTTCGCGATAGTTTCAGAGCTGCTGTGCCACGCTTTGTGGGTGAAGTGGGTATCAGTAGACACAGAGTAAACGTCTACGCCCAGCTTTTGCAGTTCTTCGTAGTGGTCTGCCACGTCACCCAGTTCAGTCGGGCAAACGAAGGTGAAGTCAGCCGGATAGAAGAAGAACACGCTCCAGCGGCCTTCGGTATCTTTCTCGGTCACTTCGATGAACTCACCGTTTTTGAACGCCTGGTTTTTGAAAGGTTTAATTTTGGTGTTAATCAAGGACATCTGTACTTCCTCCGTGTTTTCGTTGAGATGTAAGGTAACCAACTTTGTTCATCGGGGCTAATGCGTATGCTTTATCAAATCAATCAGCCAAACCTTACAACAGCAACAAGACAGCAAGGTGAACCTTTTACAGGAAAGCCTGAAAGTAAAAAGGCCGCCTCAACGGGCGGCCCTGATACCTGAATTCCCCGCAGGTACATTCAGTGCCAGCCGAAGCTGGCGTTGCGTTGCGCTCTACATACCTTGTATCAAGGCCGTAACAGCGGTTTGATTACAGCATCCGTGCGCGCATTGAGCAATGCATAAGAGGGATAGTCCTGCCTATGGTTGTGATAGGCAGAATCGAACAGGCCTCAGAAACGTTATAAATTTAATTTCATTATAAATTCCGCGCTATATATAAATGCCAGTTGTCATTCAAATAATTCAATCACACTTTAAAGATAAAATTATCTTAATAAATCTTGAAGTTGTGTTTCAATAATCCAAAGCCGTGATATATTAAGATCACTTAATTTTTAAATTAAGCGAGTTACCCCCACGGATTGTTAAAGGTAACTTCCCTCTGTCGTACTCCATGATGTGATAACGACAGCAAACACAGCACACTCAGGACGAAACATGGCCAACCTCTACGACCTAAAAAAATTCGATCTCAATCTGTTAGTCATCTTCGAATGCATTTACCAACATCTCAGTATCAGTAAGGCTGCCGAGACACTTTATATCACGCCATCCGCCGTGAGCCAGTCGCTGCAACGTCTGCGTGGCCAGCTCAATGACCCCCTGTTCATCCGCTCAGGTAAGGGAATTACGCCGACCACGGTGGGCACCAACCTGCATCATCATCTTGAACAGAATCTCAACCAAATTGAGCAGACGATCAACATGATGCATCACTCGGACATCAAGAAAAAGTTCGTTATCTATTGCTCTCAAATGATGTCGCCCGGCTATATGCTCGAACCAATGAAGCTGCTAATGTCAGAGGAAAATTACGAGATAGAACAACGAGATATGCTTATCTCTCCGGAATCCGCAGAGGACCTGCTCGCCTACCGTAAAGCCGACCTGATCTTTACTATTGCCCCAATTAAGAATCGCTCTGTGGTGTGTTCTCACTTTGCCACGGTGCCAATAGCGTTAATCTGCCGAGAAAACCATCCAAGACTCGCCGATACGGTCAGTCTTGAAGCGTTATACCGGGAAAAATTCACCTTTTACCAGAGTGCGCACCCGGGCGTTAAAGAGTTCCAGAATCGTGCCAATGACCTTTTCCCGGAAAGAGATATTGCTTTTCGCACGGACTCCATCATTTCGCTTATCTCCATGGTCAGTTCATCTGATCTGTTAGGCTTTATACCCGTATCAATCTATGAAGCCTATAAAGAGACGTTAAAAATAAAACGGATCGCCGACCCATTTGAATTGCCCGAAATACATGTCTATATGCTTTACAGCCGTTCATCGCTGAACAGCAGCGTTTTTTCAACGTTCATTGAGAAAATGCATAAACTCTGTCTTTCCGCTCCGTCTGCGTAAAATCATTTATATGATGAATACAAAAATCGCAAACTGAAAAAATGATCCCGTGAAAATAATGAAAAATGATTTCATAATATCGTCTTAATTTTTTCCAGACATTTAACACGCAGGATGCGATTAACCATGTCGATCTATAAAATCCCTTTACAGGAAAATGTTTTAGACGCTTCAGCGGAACGCATAGACTGGACGCTAAACAATTTCTCCAGGGTATGCGTTTCCTTTTCCGGTGGAAAAGATTCTACCGTGATGCTGCATCTCGTTGCCCAGCAAGCACGGCAATTAAAGCGAAAAATAGATGTCATCTTTCTGGACTGGGAAGCGCAATTCTCCTCAACCATTCAGCATGTTGACACGATGAGAACGCAGTATCGGGATGTTATCCATCAGTTCTGGTGGGTAGCGCTTCCGCTCACGACCCAGAACGCCCTGTCACAGTTTCAACCTGAATGGCAGTGCTGGGAACCCGGGACAAACTGGGTTCGCCAGCCACCGGAAGATGCCATTACCGATTATCACTATTTCGATTTTTATCAGCAGGGAATGACGTTTGAAGTCTTCGTGCGAGAGTTTGCCGAATGGTATGCGCAAAAACGTCCTGCCGCCGTCATGGTGGGGATCCGCGCCGATGAATCCTACAACCGCTTTCTGGCTATCGCGTCGGCACGTAAGCAGCGCTTTTCTGACGATAAACCCTGGACGACCGTCGCACCGGGCGGGCACACCTGGTATATCTACCCTTTGTACGACTGGAAAACCGCCGACATCTGGACGTGGTTCGCGAAATCGAAATGTTGCTATAACCCGTTATACGACCTGATGTACAAGGCGGGGGTGCCGCCGCGTTATATGCGCATCTGCGAACCGTTTGGCCCGGAACAGCGTCAGGGCTTGTGGCTCTATCATGTCATTGAACCCGAACGCTGGGCGGCGATGTGTGAGCGTGCCTGCGGGGTGCGCAGCGGCGGTATTTATGCCGGGCACGATAACCATTTTTATGGCCACCGGAAGATCCTGAAACCAGACCATCTTGGCTGGCGCGAATACGCCATGCTGCTACTCGACAGCATGCCGCAAAATACGGCGGAACATTACCGCAATAAAATCGCGGTTTATCTCCACTGGTATCAAAAGCGAGGCATGAACGATATTCCCGATACGCAGGAGGGTGACATTGGTGCAAAAGATATCCCCTCCTGGCGACGCATTTGTAAGGTTTTACTCAACAATGACTATTGGTGCCGGGCACTTTCGTTTAGCCCAAATAAGCCCAAACACTATCAGCGCTACAGCGACAGAGTGAAAGCAAAACGCAAGGAATGGGGGATTTTATGCAACAACGAATAATCACCGAAATGGAAACGTACCTTCAGGCACTTTCTGAGGAAGAGCGAATAGCCGCTATTAATGCGTTTCGTCAGGCATTACATGAAATCAGCCCTTTTCGCGATCAGCCCGTCGATTGCGTATTGTGGATAAAAAAGACAAACATCAGCGCTAACGATTACAACCCAAATAACGTCGCGCCACCGGAAAAGCGGCTGCTCAGCAAGTCACTGGAGCTGGATGGATTCACACAGCCTATCGTGGTGACGGAAAATGCGCCACAGCACTACGAAATTGTCGATGGTTTTCACCGCCATGATATCGGCAGTAACCGGGCGACCCTGAAGCGCCAGCTTAAGGGTTACCTTCCTGTCACCTGCCTGCGTAAAGCGCGGCAGGAAAAGTTCGACCGCATGGCTGCGACCATTCGCCACAACCGCGCGCGCGGACGCCACCAGATCAACGCCATGTCAGAAATCGTGCGCGAGCTGGTGCTTATGGGCTGGAGTGAGCAGAAAATTGGCCAGGAGTTGGGTATGGACAGCGATGAAGTACTGCGTCTGAAGCAGATCAACGGTCTGCTCGAACTCTTCGCAGACCGTCGTTTTTCTGAAGCCTGGACGGTGAAATAGTCAGAGCGCGTTTAACCGCGCTGCCGCTGCCAGCAGCGTCGATTCCTGCTTCGCAAAGCAAAGTCGGATCAGCTTATGCGGGAAGGGATCGGCGCAGAACACCGACAGCGGAATGGCCGCCACGCCCACCTCTTTCGTCAGCCACTGGCAGAAACTCACGTCGTCCAGATCGGAAATCGCGCTGTAGTCGGCCAGCAAGAAATAGGTCCCTTCACAGGGTAAAATCTCCAGACGGCTTTTGCTCAACGCAGCCACAAACCGATCCCGACGCGCACGGTAGAAATCCGGTAGCTCACGGTAGTGTCCGGGTTCGCTGCGCAGCATATCCGCCAGCGCCAGCTGAGCGGGTGTGTTCACCGCAAACGTCAGATACTGATGCACTTTACGCAGCTCAGCGCTGATGGCGGCGGGCGCCACGCAGTACCCGACCTTCCAGCCGGTCATATGGTAGGTTTTGCCAAATGACGATACCGCGATTGCACGCTCACGAAGCTGCGGATGCGCCAGCACGCTGGCATGCCCCTCTTCGGCGAAGCAGATATGCTCATACACCTCGTCGCTCAGAACATAGATTTCACGTTCGGCGATGGCCTGCCACAGGGCGGCAAAATCGCTCTTCTGCCACACCGTCGCCGATGGGTTGTGCGGCGTATTCAGGATCACCAGCCGGGTTTTATCGCTCAGCAGCGCGGCAAACGCCTGCCAGTCCGGACGAAAATGCGGCGGCTGGAGCGCCACGCGTTTCACTACGCCGCCGGCCAGTTCAATCGCCGGGGCGTAGCTATCGTAGCTGGGGTCAAAACAAATAACCTCGTCGCCGGTACGCACCAGGGCGGTTATCGCCGCATACAGCGCTTCGGTCGCCCCTGCGGTTACCGTGATATCGCTGTTCGCGTCAGGCTTATGGCCGTATAACTCCGCCGTTTTATCCGCAATGGCTTCACGCAACGCCTGCACGCCGGTCATCGGCGCATACTGGTTGGCTCCCTGCGCAACGTGGTACGCCAGACGCTCCTGCAAATATTTCGGCCCGTCAAAATCCGGGAAACCTTGTGAGAGGTTAATGGCGTTGTGCTGCTGCGCCAGGGCGCTCATCTGCGTAAAAATCGTCGTGCCGAGATTCGGAAGTTTACTCTGCGGGATCAACGGGTTATTGCTCATTGTAGTGTGCCTGCCTGTAATACTTATGTTGCTGACACTATAACACGATGTTAGTCTTTGGCAATCAAGACGCTTAGACGTCTAAACGATATAAATATTCCTGGCCGAGAGGGTAAAAGGAAATGACAGACAACCTGCAACTCACACACCTTGTCGAGGCCTGCCGCTGGATTGGCGCTAAAGGCTGGGCGCCCGCTACCGGCGGCAATATGTCCGTGCGTCAGGATGAACACCTGTGCTGGCTGAGCGAATCCGGAAAAGACAAAGGCAGCCTGACCACCGCCGATTTTCTACAGGTTGAAATCGCCACCAACCGGGCGCCGCCTGGCCGTAAACCGTCGGCAGAGACCGGGCTGCATACCCTCATCTATCGCCTGTTCCCCGAGGCTAACGCCGTCCTGCACGTTCACACCGTCAATGCCACGGTACTGTCGCGTCTGGTCAACGAGGCCGAGCTGAAGATCACCGGTTTTGAGATGCAAAAATCCCTTACCGGGCAGACCACGCACCGGGATACGGTGGCCATCCCCGTGTTTGATAACGACCAGGACATCGACGCCCTCGCCTCACGCATCGCCCATTACGCGCAGGAACGCCCGCTTAATTATGGTTTTCTTCTGCGCGGCCATGGCTTAACCTGCTGGGGACGCGACGTGGCCGAAGCCCGCCGTCATCTGGAAGGTTTAGAATTCTTATTTGAATGCGAAATGCGTTTACGACAATGGGAGAGAGTATGATTCGCGCGATTGTGACGGATATTGAAGGGACTACCAGCGATATCCGTTTTGTCCATGATGTTTTGTTCCCCTACGCGCGTGAGCGGCTGGCGGCCTTTGTGACCGCGCAGCAGTACGCCGAGCCGGTCAAATCGATTCTGGACAACCTGCGCGATGAAATCAGCGCTCCGCATGCCAGCGTCAGCGATCTCATCAACGTGCTGTTTACCTTTATGGATGAAGACCGCAAATCAACGGCGCTCAAAGCCCTGCAAGGCATCATCTGGCAGGACGGTTACGTCAACGGTGACTTTACCGGACATCTCTATCCTGACGTACTGCCCGCGCTGGAAAAATGGAAGGCGCAAGGAATTGATCTTTATGTTTATTCCTCTGGCTCCGTCGCCGCGCAGAAACTGTTATTTGGCTACAGCGACGAAGGTGATATTACTCATCTGTTCAGCGGCTATTTTGATACCCACATTGGCGCCAAGCGCGAGGTGCAGTCTTATCAAAATATTGCGACGCAAACGGGCATCGCCCCGTCGCAGATCCTGTTCCTGTCGGATATTCATCAGGAGCTGGACGCGGCTGAACAGGCGGGTTTTCGCACCCTGCAACTGATTCGCGGTGAAGATGACGGCGCAAGCCATCATCATCAGATCCACCAGTTTGACGAGATTAATCCGGAGCAGATCCCTTCATGAGCGCATTGACCATTTATTCCGATAAAGACGCCAGTCAGCACCAGTGGCACAGCACCGACGCCGCCGAGATTGCTCAACAGCTGAACGCCAAAGGCGTGCGTTTTGAACGCTGGGCGGCGGATCGCGATTTAGGGCACGATCCCGCGCCTGAAGCCGTGATCGCGGCGTATCAGCATGCGATCGACAAGCTGGTGGCAGAGAAAGGTTACCAGAGCTGGGATGTGATCAGCCTGCGCGCCGACAATCCGCAGAAAGAGGCGCTGCGCGCGAAGTTCCTGAACGAACACACCCACGGCGAAGACGAAGTGCGCTTTTTCGTGGAAGGGGCGGGATTATTCTGCCTGCACATCGGCGATGAGGTGTATCAGGTGCTGTGCGAGAAAAACGACCTGATTTCCGTTCCCGCGGGCACGCCGCACTGGTTTGATATGGGCTCAGAGCCGAACTTTACCGCCATTCGTATTTTCGATAACCCGGAGGGTTGGGTCGCACAGTTTACCGGGGATGCGATTGCGGATGCGTATCCACGCTTAGATTAAACATTCTACTAGTACTTCAGTCATTCCATTACCGTGTTGAATGTTGTGACTGAAGTCATAAAGAAAAGTATCACTCTATAACAATCAAATGAATATAATCTTTTGCCACCCCTTTTTTATCACACCATATATCCAAATTCTCTCGATTTGACGTTAAATAGCTAAAACCATCAATATCGGTAACAAGCAATAAACAGGAAGAAATCGGACGAATGTAATGCTCAACTTGTTTAAATAAAAACAAACTCATCATTTCTCCCATTAACTCTTTCTGCGTAACATGATAATTTTCAGCAATCGATGCCAAATGATCCTCATGAATATAACCGCCATTTATTAACATGATATGAAAAACAGCTAGTAGTTTTTTGTCTATACGTTCCGGCTCCCAATTTTTTAGAAATACTCTCTTTTTTAATTCATTTTCTTTCATTTCTACATATCTAAAGTTCCAACCAGTACGTCCGTCCTGATGTACGGGTATAGCATACAATAACGGTGCCAGAATTTCATCTTTTGGATTATTTCCCCATGGCATTTTTACATCAAAATAAAATGATATTTTTGACCAGATTATTTCCAACATAATTCTTGCAGCATTGTCCCTCATTGATACCAACGCCGACCATTGCTGATCTTTATTGATAGCAAGAAAAGGCATGCCATTAGCCTTAACAATACTGATATTATTAGTTGTCACCAATGTAGGAAAGCTGGGTACTCCGAAGCCTTCCCCAGATAACTTACTTTTCTCAATTAAGATATCAACAAAGGCATTCCGGATTCCATATTCAGTTGTATATCCACCATATCCATGGATAATGCTTGATGGGGCCAGACTTTCTTGTACCAAAGCATAGAAAAGAATGGCATCTGTTTTGGATAAGGAATGAATATCTCTATAAAAAGTCGGTGCATCTCTTCCTGTTATTTGAGAATAGTGCTTACTTGCAATAGAAATATTAGGATTAAATGTTGGATCTCTCAATTTAAGTTCAAAATATTTAGCAAATTCCTTCCTAATAAACCTTAGATGGTCAAAAGCATCTGCGTAATCTGACTTATTCAAAGTTTTCTTCACTTCAAAAACACATAAAACTTGATCTATAGGATAAATAAAGTCACTAGTTAATCCATACCTTTTCCCTTCTCCATGAACAAGCATTCCATCAATTTGGTTAGATAAAATTTTATCACGTATAGAGATAAACCCCGAAACTACTTTAAGCTCTAATCCGCTAGGGATAATAAACTCTTGATCAATACTTTGCTTTGTAATTTCTTCATAAGCAGAACCAAGTGTAGGCATATGAGGCATTTCAACTTCATTAAGTTTACTTCTTTCGATTTCTATAAACCGCTCTAATAACTCAGAAGCTTTCTCAATCATAAAACCTCACATTTTAATCATGGGATTTTATAGTATTAATCACAGTTGATGGTTCTAATCCTATCATCTGCGCCAGATGCACAAACTCCACCACATCTAACCTGCGCTCCCCGTTTTCCACTTTAGCGATAAACGACTGCGGTTTGCCCAGTGCCTCAGCAAGCTGTGCCTGAGTAATTCCCTTCTCCTTACGAGCTTTCTTCAACGCATTGATAACACGTTGGTATTCTTCTGAATAGACTGAGGCCATTGTTCCGATTCCATACAAATATCCTGAAATCGAATATCCTCCCATTGCGTTTTTATCCCAAAACAGGATAATTGAGTGCGTAACGAACACATGTAAGGAGGACACAATGCGTCATCAGAACTGGCATCCTGCCGATATCATCGCCGCACTAAAGAAACATGGAACAAGCCTCGCAGCCTTGTCTCGAAAGGCTGGGCTTTCATCATCCACACTGGCAAATGCGCTTACCCGACCATGGCCTAAAGGTGAATTGCTTATCGCTCAGGCGCTAGACATTCCGCCTGATGTGATATGGCCGGAAAGATATTTTGATGAAAAGGGAGCGCCAGTATTTCGTCAGATGAGGAATACAAAAAAGAGAAATCTGTCTTCAACATGATCAACGCCTTCTCCCCCTCACCCCAACCCTCTCCCTCAAGGGAGAGGGGGTTGAAGAGACTTCACATACCCCACCAGCTGATCCAGCACCACGCCCCACCCCTCGTCGAAGCCCATTTGCTCATGCTGCTCGCGGATTTCCTTCGTCGGATGACGCGCAATCGCCGTGTAGCGGGTTTTGCCCTCCCCAACGTCCTCCAGCAGCAGGATCGCCGTCATAAACGGCTTTTCGGCAGGCTTCCAGCCCTCGGTATAACCGTCGGTAAAGACCAGCTTGTTCCCCGGGTCGATTTCAAGAAACACGCCCCGGTTATCCATCCGCTGCCCATCCACCTCAAATATGGTGTTGAACCGCCCACCCACGCGCAGATCGAGGTCGCAGTCGATCACCTTATGCGGTGCAGGAATGAAGAAGTTTTTGATGTGCTCCGGCGTGGTCCAGCAGAGCCACAGCAGGTCGCGCGGTGCATCCACCACGCGCTCCAGTTTTAAGTCTGTGTCAGGATCGAGCGTCACGATGTTGTCCTCTCAGGAAACCCCCTTAAAGAATAGCCGGACTCAGGCAAATTTCCCTTCCGCCACCTCGTCCGGTGTGACCACGCCTGTATCCAGCACCCAGCCGCTAATCAGCGAGGCGGGCGTGACGTCAAACGCCGGGTTATAAACCTGCGCCTCTTGCGGCGCCCACTGCACCGCGCCAAAGCTTCCCGCCACGCCCGTCACTTCGCTGGCGGCGCGCTGCTCAATCGGGATTGCGTCACCGTTCGGGCAGTCCGGGTCGAGGGTCGTTTGCGGGGCAGCGACGTAGAACGGAATGCCGTGAAACTTCGCCAGCACCGCCAGGGAATAGGTGCCGATTTTGTTCGCCACGTCGCCGTTGGCGGCAATGCGGTCTGCACCCACCCACACGGCGTCCACCTGCCCTTTTGCCATCAGGCTGGCGGCCATGGAGTCGGTAATCAGCTGATACGGTACGCCCAGCTCGCCGAGTTCCCACGCGGTCAGCCTGCCGCCCTGCAATAGCGGACGGGTTTCATCCACCCAGACGTTGCTTACCTTGCCTTCCTGATGCGCGCGAGCAATCACCCCCAGCGCGGTACCGACGCCCGCCGTCGCCAGCCCGCCGGTGTTGCAGTGGGTCAGCAGACGGCTGCCGGGCTTCACCAGCGCGCTGCCCGCACTGGCAATAGCGTCACAGAGCCGTTTGTCTTCGTCAATCAGCCGCAGCGCTTCAGCCACCAGCGCCGGAATATAATCTTCCTGCCACAGCGCAATCTTCATGCGATCGAGGTTATTCATCAGGTTCACCGCCGTCGGGCGGGAGGCGCGCAGGGTTTCCAGCGCCACCGCCAGCTCGTCGCGGCTTTTGCCGCTTTCCGCTAACAGCGCCAGCAGCAGGCTTGCAGAGAGTCCAATCAGCGGCGCGCCGCGCACCCGCAGGGCGTGGATGTGCCCGACCAGCGCCTCGACCGTCGAGGCATCCAGCCAGCGTTTCTCCTGTGGAAGCGCCTGCTGGTCGAGAATAAAGAGCTGATTATCCGCCACCCGCAGGCTGGTCGTCTGTAATGTCTGCATGTCGTTAATTCCCTGTTGCGTTGTTGTAGCACATTGTGTCAGGATGAAATCCAGATGTATAGACGTCTACATGTCTTAATTAGCAAAACTGAGGAGCAGTCCATGTCGCAATACCGTACCTTTACCGCTCAGGACGCCGTGGAGTATGCCAGGCAGTTTGGCGGACTTGACGATCCTTCATCGCTGGTAGAGGCGCAGGAAATCGGCGACGGCAACCTCAACCTGGTCTTTAAAATTTTCGACCGCGCGGGCGTGAGCCGCATCGTCGTTAAGCAGGCGCTGCCCTATGTACGCTGCGTCGGCGAATCCTGGCCGCTGACGCTGGATCGTGCCCGTCTTGAAGCGCAAACCCTGGTCGAGCATTACCAGCACAGCCCGCAGCACACGGTGAAAATCCACCACTTTGACCCGGAACTGGCGGTGATGGTGATGGAAGATCTCTCCAGCCATCGCATCTGGCGCGGCGAGCTGATTAACAACATTTACTACCCCCAGGCGGCGCGTCAGCTGGGGGAATATCTGGCTCACACCCTGTTTCACACCAGCGATTTTTATCTGCATCCGCACGATAAAAAAGCGCAGGTAGCGAAATTCATCAACCCGGAGATGTGCGAGATCACCGAAGATCTGTTCTTTAACGATCCGTACCAGATCCACGCGCGCAACAGCTACCCGGCCGAGCTGGAAAACGATGTTGCCGCCCTGCGCGACGACGCCCAGCTTAAAATCGCCGTGGCCTCCCTCAAGCACCGCTTTTTCTCGCACGCCGAAGCCCTGCTGCACGGAGACATTCACAGCGGTTCGATTTTTGTGGCCGACGGCAGCCTGAAGGCCATCGACGCTGAGTTCGGCTATTTTGGGCCGATTGGCTTTGACGTTGGCACCGCCATCGGCAACCTGCTGCTGAACTTCTGCGGCCTGCCTGGGCACCTCGGCATTCGCGATGCCGCCGCCGCGCGCGAGCAGCGCCTGACCGATATTCAGGAACTGTGGAACACCTTCGCGGAGCGCTTCCAGGCGCTGGCAAACGAGAAAGCCCGCGACGCCGCACTCAGCGCGCCGGGCTATGCCTCCGCGTTCCTGAAAAAGGTCTGGCATGACGCCATCGGGTTTTGCGGCACCGAGTTGATTCGCCGCAGCGTCGGGCTTTCACACGTGGCGGATATCGATACCATCCAGGATGAAGCCATGCGCCACGAATGCCTCCGCCATGCAATATCCCTCGGTAAAGCGCTGATTGTCATTGCCGACCGCATCGACAGCGCGGAAGAGCTGGTGGCGAGAGTGCGGCAGTACAGTTGAGAACGTTTGCCCGGTGGCACTGCGCTTACCGGGCCTACGGGTGCAAAATGTAGGCCGGGTAAGGCGAAGCTGCCACCCGGCAAAAACTCACCCCAGATACTCAATCACCGACATCCCGCCGTTATAGTCCGTGCTGTAAATAATCCCCTGCGCATCCACAAATACGTCACACGACTGGATCACCTGCGGGCGGTTGGGCCGCGTATCCATCATCCTCTCCGGCGCCGCGGGCACCAGTGCTCCCGTTTCTACCGGGCGATACGGATTGGAAATGTCATACGCGCGCACGCCCGCGTTCTGGTACGTCGCGAAGATCAGCGTTGAGCTGACGAAGCTCCCCGGCCGGTTTTCGTGCAGGTTGTGCGGGCCGAAATGCGCCCCTTTCGCCACGTAGTCAGTTTCATCCGGCTGCGGGAAGGTGGCAATACTTACCGGATTCGACGGCTCGCGGATATCAAACAGCCAGATCAGCTTTTCGCCGTCCTGCTGGTTATCCAGCACCGCCTCGTCCAGCACCACCAGCAGGTCGCGGTCCGGCAGCGGCAGCGCGGTGTGCGTCCCACCGCCAAACGGCGGGCTCCAGTTACGGTGGCTAATGAGCTTAGGCCGGGTGCGGTCCTTCACGTCCAGCAGCGTCAGGCCGCCGTCACGCCAGCTGCCATACGCGGTGTCGCCGGCAATAATCGCATGGTGCAGCGCGTAGCGTTTGCCTTCCGGCCAGTCCGGCTTCTCACCTTCGGCCTGGTTCATCCCGGGCAGCCACCAGCGCCCCGCGACTTCAGGCTTACGCGGGTCCGCAAGATCGATGATCAGAAAGATGTAATCGGTAAAGCCGTCGATCAGCGCTGAAACGTAGGCCCAGCGGCCGCCGACGTACCAGATGCGGTGAATGCCGATGCCGCTCAGCGACAGAAAGCCGATTTCGCGTGGCCTGTCCGGCGTGGAGATATCAAAGACGCGAAGCCCGGCGCTCCAGACTTTATCCTGCACGTCGCTGACGGTCTCCCCCACCTGGCGGGTGTAGTAGACCTTCTCATCGGCAAAACGCGCATCGGCAAACAGATCCCGGGCGTTGATCACCAGCAGCAGATCGTCGTGCGCCTGGAGGTGTACGTTCCAGGTACCCGGCGGCGCGGGCACGTAACCTGCGGCTTTTGGTTTTTTCGGATCGCGCACGTCAACAATGGAAAAGCCCTGCGACACCATATGACCGATATAGGCGAAACCACGGTGCACCATCAGCTGTACACCGTCCGGACGACCGCCCTGGTCGCTGTGGCCAATCAGCCGCATATTGCGGCTGTATTCGGGTTGAGGTAATGCAGACATGTATAAGTCCTTTCGCCGGATGGCGGCTGCGCCTTATCCGGCCTACAACACCGTAGGCCCGGTAAGCGAAGCGCCACCGGGCATTATTTTGACCTGGCTTCAAGCGTCGCAAACCACGGCGCGATAAAATCTTCCGTCTGGCCCCAGCCCGGAATGATTTTCCCCAGAGACGCCACGTTCACCGCGCCCGGCTGGGCGGTCAGCAGCGCCTGCGGAATAGCCGCCGCCTTGAAATCGTAGGTGGCAGGCGTCGCTTCTCCGGCAATCTTATTGGCGATCAGGCGTACGTTGGTCGCGCCAATCAGCTTCGGATCTACCGCCACGCTCACCTTCCACGGGCTACCCGGCTCGCGCATCAGCTGGAGATCCTGGTTGGAGATGTCGATGCTGTAGAGCTTGATCTCGGTGCGACCATTCTCTTTCAGCGCCTTATACGCGCCCTGACTGAAGGCATCCCAGGTCCCCCAGATGGCGTCGATTTTACCTTTCGGGTATTTCGCGAGGATCGCCCCCACCTTGTTGGCGGTGTCGCCCTGCACGTCCGAGGAGACCGCGCCGATGGACTCCAGCTCTTTAATCTCCGGATACTGTTTTTGCAGTTCTTTGTAGGCCGCCTGACGGCGCTCCATCGGTGGGAAGCCCGCGACCCACAGCTTGACGATATTGGCCTTGCCGTTGAAATCTTTCGCCAGTTGACCAAAAGAGAGGTTGGTCAGGGAGGCATCGTCCTGCTGGGTAACGGTTACGCCCGGGATCTCGCCGTTCACGGCGGTATCAAACACCGAAACTTTAATCCCGGCATCCACCGCCTTCTTTACCAGCGCGGTGGAGTACGGATCGCGCCCCTGAGAGAGAATAATCCCGTCGTATTTCTGGCTGATGGCCTGGTTCACGAAATCCTGGAATCTGGCGTCGTCCCCGTTACTTAAAAACGTGCTGACCTTAAAGCCGAGCTTTTTCCCTTCCTGAATCGCCCCGGCAACAAACTGCGTGGTGTTGTCGTCCGAGCCCAGGTTGCGGATCACCGCAATGCGAATGGGGCCGTCATGGCTGGCAATGGCGGCCGGAACCGGCGCGGGGGTAGCCGCCAGGCCCGGCAAAGAAGTGAGTAATCCAAGAGCTACCAAAGAGAGCGCAATCTTTTTCATTTATTATCCCGTTGTGTTGTCAGCGTTTTTGTATGTAAGTAATCGCCAGTGCCATCGCGAGCACCAGCCCTTTTATAATGTCCATGGCGTAATACGGCACGGAGAGCATCACCAGCCCGTTCGACAGCACGCCGAGGATCACCGCCCCCACCAGCGTGCCCAGCGCGTTCGGCTTGCCGGACCCGGCCAGCGAGAACCCGATCCACGCCGCCGCCACCGCATCCATCAGGTAGCCGCCCCCCGCATTCACCTGCGATGAACCGATACGCGAAGCCAGCAAAATTCCGCCCAGTCCCGCCAGCAGCGAGGCGATCACGTAGGCCGCCACCTTGTAGCGCGTGGTGCGAATACCGGAGAGACGCGCAGCTTCCGGGTTGCCGCCAATGGCGTACATCCGGCGTCCGTGGGTGGTCAGCGACAGGCCAAGCTGCGCCAGAATCGTCACCACCAGCATGACGATCACAATGGTCGGCACCTGCCCCAGCAGGCTGAACGCCGCCGGAATGGTCCCTTCCGCCATGTCGCCGCTCGGCAGCACCATGTTCTCGGTAATCGACCCGCCGTAGCTGTAGGTCATCGCCACGCCCTGGATGACAAACAGGCTGGCAAGGGTCGCGAGCATGTCCGGAATGCGCAGGATGACGATCAGAAAGGCGTTAAACAGGCCGACCAGCGTGCAGAGCGCAAGGGTCAGCAGAATCGACTCGGTGGTGCCGAAGCCGTGCCAGACGAAAAGCGAAATCACCAGCGCGTTCGCCAGCGACGCGGTTGACCCCACCGAGAGATCGAACCCGCCGACGGTCAGCGAAATCGAGACGCCGATGGCAATCACCGTCACGATGGCAATCGAGCGCAGAATGTTGATGATGTTGTTCGGATCGAGGAAGCTGTCCGACGCCAGGCCAAACACCGCCACCAGCGCGACGACGGTCAACAGCATGCCCCACCTGTAGAGAAAATCGAAAATCTGCTGACGGCCAGACGCCGCCGCGTTCACTGAAAGGGCCTTGCTCACGACGCCGTTCCTCCGGTTGAATAATAAAGTAGTGTCTCTTCCCGGGCCTCGGCTCCGGCGATTTCCGCCACGATGCGTCCGTCCCACAGCACGCAGATGCGGTCGCACAGCCCGACCAGCTCGGCGAACTCGCCCGAGGCGTAAATGACACCTTTGCCCTCGCGCGCCAGGCCGTCGATCAGCTGAAACAGATCGGTTTTGGCCTTCACGTCCACGCCTTTGGTCGGCTCGTCGAATATCAGCACGCTGGCGTCATTGCGCAGCCATTTGCCGATGGCGACCTTCTGCTGGTTACCGCCGGAAAGCCGACGCAGCACCTGCCCCGGCCCGCGCGTGCGCACACCGACGCGGGCAATCACCTCTTCTGCCCAGCGCCACGCCTGACGATGACCAAACAGGCTCCAGCGCGAGAAGCTGTTATCGGCGCACACGGCAAGGTTCATGCTCACCGGCTCGTCGATAAAAATGCCCTCTTTGCGCCGCTCCTCCGGCACCAGCGCCAGACCGCGCAGTACCGAGTCTGCCGGATCGCGCGGTTTCCAGGCCTGATGGTTCAGCTCGCCGCTCGCGACGCGGCTTTTGCTGGCGCCAAACAGCGCCTTGCAGAGTTCCGTTTTCCCCGCTCCCGCCAGCCCGGCAATGCCGAGGATTTCGCCTTTGCGCAGGTGCAGGGAGATATCTTTCAGCAGCGCGTCGTCGTGCAGCCCTTCCACCCGCAGCAGCGTCTCTTCACCGTGCGGCGGACGCGGGGGCGGATAGATATCGCTCAGCTCGTGGCCGAGCATCTTCTCGACGATCTCCTCTCCGCTCAGATCCGCCATCGGGCCGGACTCAATCAGCCTGCCGTCGCGCAGCACCGTCAGGGTGTCGCAGATGGCCTTCAGCTCGTGAATGCGGTGAGAGATAAACACCACGCCGATATCCTGCTGTTGCAGACGTCTTACTACCGCAAACAGACGCTCACTCTCGTGCGCGTCCAGCGGCGCGGTGGGCTCATCAAGAATGAGAAAACGGCAGTGGTGCGACAGCGCCCGCGCCAGCAAAATCTGCTGTTTTTCAGCCAGCGAACAGCTGTCGATGGAGCGGCGAACGTCAAGCGAAACATCCAGCTGCGCCAGCGCCTGCCTTGCCTGCTGACGAATTGTGCGCCAGCTGTAGCGGTGCCCCGGCTGCGCCAGCTGGTCGAGCATGATGTTTTCGGCAATGCTTAACCCGGGGATAAGCGCCACATCCACCTCCTGCTGCACGAGGTGGATACCCAGTCGTTTAGCGTCCAGCGGCTCGCGGATGCTTACCGGCTGGTTGTTAATGCAGATTTCGCCTTCATAACGATCGTGCGTCCCGCACAGCACCGCCATCAGCGTCGATTTCCCCGCACCGTTGGCGCCGGTCAGCGCATGCACCGACCCGCCGTTCAGGGTGAAATCCACGCGTGACAGGGCCTGAAAGCCGGAAAAGGCCAGGCTTATACCGCGCATCTCAAGGCGACTGGAAACCATCCGCGTAAATCCTTCATTACTCTTCTGATTTAGCGAATTTTTCACAGCTCCTGTTGACTGACAACGACGGAAAAGGCATAAGATAAAGCGAAATATTATTAGCCATCCGGATGTCCAGACATAACATCGGGTTAGCGCTTGCTAAAAAAGGACAACTTCATGAGCAACACCGATATCCGCGTCGTGCCCGGCCCGGCGAACTACTTCTCTCATCCGGGAAGCCTTGCGCGCCTGGATGATTTCTTTACTCCGGAACAGCTTTCCCGCGCGGTGTGGATCTACGGCGAGCGGGCAATCGAGGGCGCACGCCCTTATCTGCCGCAGAGTTTTAACGCGACGGGGGCAAAACATCTGTTGTTTAAGGGCCATTGCAGCGAGCGTGACGTCACTCATCTGGTGAACGAGTCGGGAAATGAAGCCAGCGTGGTGATTGGCGTGGGCGGCGGCGCGGTGATGGATACGGTCAAGGCCGTGGCGCGTCGTCTGGGCGTGCCGTTCGTGGGCATTCCCACCATCGCCGCCACCTGCGCGGCGTGGACCCCGCTCTCCGTCTGGTACAACGATGCCGGTCAGGCGCTACAGTTTGAGATTTTTGACGACGCCAACTTTCTGGTGCTGGTGGAGCCGCAGATCATCCTTAACGCCCCGGCGGAATATCTGCTGGCGGGCATCGGCGATACGCTGGCGAAGTGGTACGAAGCGGCGGTGCTCGCCCCTCAACCTGAGAGTCTGCCGCTGACCGTGCGTCTTGGCCTGAACGGTGCGCTGGCGATCCGTGACGTGCTGCTGGCACGCAGCGAAGAGGCGCTTGCGGATCAGCAGCGCGGCGAACAGACGCAGGCGTTCCGGGACGTGGTGGATGCGATTATTGCCGGAGGCGGAATGGTCGGCGGTCTGGGTGAGCGCTATACCCGCGTGGCGGCGGCGCACGCGGTGCACAACGGGTTAACCGTGCTGCCGCAGACGGAAAAATACCTGCACGGCACCAAGGTGGCCTACGGCATTCTGGTGCAGAGCGCCCTGCTCGGTCAGGACGACGTGCTGGCGCAGCTGGTGGCGGCGTACCAGCGCTTCAATCTGCCGACCACGCTTCGCGAGCTGGACGTCGATATTCACAACCGCGACGAGCTGGATAAGGTCATTGCCCACACCCTGCGCCCGGTGGAGTCGATTCACTATCTGCCGGTGACGTTAACGCCTGAGGTGCTGCGCGCCGCGTTTGAGAAGGTGGAATCCTTCAGCCGCTAATCGCGCCGACGGGCTATACCTAATGATGATTCTCTCCACTCTTGCAACGAGGTCATCATGCAGATCGATTTAACAGGTAAAAAGGCGCTGGTTACTGGCGCCAGTCGTGGGCTGGGGCCGCGGGGCAAATTTCCGGCACCGGTCTGGATGTCGACGGCGGTCTGAACGCCTGATCGCAAATTTACTGCAAGCCTCTGTCGCCCGGCAGAGGCCTGTTCGAGGCGCCTCGACGATTCGCGTTTTGCCGCTTTCACCCGTTTTTTCTCCGCTCTACAGTACCCCATTAGAAATTCGGAATTTATCTAATAGTCTTATTATTTCCTTATATTTTGTGTGGGCGTACAGTGGAGGTACGGATGAAGATTGTCTGGTCCAATGGTGCAAAAAAGGCATTTTCCAGAATTGACGAGCGGTATCAGCGTCGCATTGAGGTAAAGCTTACTGAGCTGGATGACCGCTCGGCTCCCCGGCCCGATATCAAAAAAATATCGGCGACCGAAGATCATTTCCGGCTTCGCGTAGGCGATTACCGCATCGTCTATACGCTTCGGGACAATCCTGATAACCATTGTTATGTTTTGGCCGTCAAGCGCAGAACTTCAACGACTTACCTGCATGAGGAGAGTGCCACCTATGGCTGTTCAGCTAATCAAGGACGATAACGGGAAAACGCAGTACGCCGTTATTCCCTATCACGAATATTTTCGTATGCTCTTACAAATGTCAGAAATTGACGACGAAACCGACGACGATCTGGAGGATATTGAAGTCGAACACGATAGTCTGGATGACGTGGAATTGCCCGGAGAAGTATGCAGCATCATGACCTGGCAAAACGTCAGCCTACAGGCCGCCTGGCGCATTTTACGCGGCATGTCCCAGCAGGAGGTGGCGGAGAAGCTTGGCATCAGCCAGTCCGCCGTGTCACAGCTGGAAGCGCTGGACTCCCGACCGCAAAAGCGCACCCGCGAAAAGCTGGCGGCAATTTACGGCTGTAAACAGGAGCAGATCAGCCTCTATTTACCAAAAGAGGGTTAACAGCACTTCGCCCCGCCCTTGCCGCCGTAGCGGGCGTCCTGACGGTCGCGGAAAAATTCTTCGTAGGTCATGGGCGTCTGATCCGGGTGGTTGACGCGCATATGCTCGATGTAGTTGTCGTAATCCGGCACGCCAATCATCATTTTAGCGGCCTGGCCCAGGTATTTACCTGCTTTGGAAAGGGTGTCGAACATAGTTCTGATCTCACAGGAAATGTAGGCCGGGTAAGGCGAAGCCGCCACCCGGCACACGGGTTAATGCGCCCCTTTCGCCTGGGTGACAATCTCGTCCAGGTTCTCAGGCATTGGCTCATACGGCGTCTCTTTCGCCGTCGGTGTGTCGACTTTCAACGCCGCCAGCGCGGTTTTCAGAGAATACAACGCCAGCACCACAACCACCACCATAAAGAAGATGGTCAGCCCGGCGTCCAGACGGTTGTTAAACACCAACTGCGACAGTTGAGATTCGGTGTACTGTGCCGGGATCTTACCGCTGTCGATCATCGCCTGGAACTTGTTGGCGATCGCCAGGAAGCCCACCTTATTGTCCGGGCTGAAGGCTTTCTGCCAGCCCGCGGTCAGGGTACAGATCAGCAGCCACGCCGTTGGCACCAGCGCCACCCATGCGTAACGCTGGCGCTTCATCTTGAACAGGACTACGGCACAGAGCATCAGGGCCATGCCCGCCAGCATCTGGTTGGCGATACCGAACAGCGGCCACAGGGTGTTAATCCCGCCCAGCGGATCGACCACGCCCTGATGCAGGAAGTAGCCCCACGCCAGCACGCACAGCGCCGTCGCCAGCAGGTTAGCCGGGAGTGAATCGGTACGCTTCAGGTTCGGGGAGATCACCCCCAGCAGATCCTGCAACATAAAGCGCGCCGCACGCGTACCGGCATCCACCGCCGTCAGAATAAACAGCGCCTCGAACAGAATGGCGAAGTGATACCAGAACGAGACATCCATCAGCCCGCCCAGCGCGCCGTGCAGAATGTAGGCCATGCCCACCGCCAGCGTTGGTGCCCCGCCTGCACGAGAGATAATCGACTGCTCGCCGACCTCATTAGCGATATGCGTCAACGTTTCAGGGGTAATCGCAAAGCCCCAGCCGCTGACCACCTGCGCGGCAGAGGCCACCACGTCAACGGTGCCCACCGGGGCCAGTACCGCCATTGGGCTGTTCATCGCAAAGTAAACGCCCGGGTCAATAATACAGGCCGAAACCAGCGCCATAATCGCCACGAAGGACTCCATCAGCATGCCGCCATAGCCGATCAGGCAGGCCTGATTTTCATTCGCCAGCATCTTCGGCGTGGTCCCGGAGGCGATCAGCGCGTGGAAGCCCGACACCGCCCCACAGGCGATGGTGATAAACAGGAACGGGAACAGGTTGCCGGTCCAGACCGGGCCGGTGCCGTCAATAAATTTGGTCAGCGCAGGCATGGTCAGAGTCGGGCGCATAATCAGAATGCCGATCGCCAGCCCGACGATGGTGCCGATTTTCAGGAAGGTGGAGAGGTAGTCACGCGGGGCCAGCAGCAGCCACACCGGCAGCACCGCCGCCACAAAGCCATAGCCCACCAGCATCCAGGTCAGCTGCACGCCGGTGAAGTCGAAGAACGGCGCCCAGGTCGGGCTTTCCGCTACCCAGCCGCCGGAGATAATGGCAAACACCAGGAACACCAGGCCAATAACTGAAACTTCACCAATGCGCCCCGGACGCAGATAGCGGATATAGATCCCCATAAACAGCGCCAGCGGAATGGTGAAGGCGACGGTATAGGTTCCCCACGGGCTGTGGGTCAAGGCTTTCACAACGATCATCGCCAGCACCGCGAGGATGATCACCATGATCATAAAGGTCGCCACCAGCGCAATCACCCCGGCGGTTGCGCCCATCTCCTCTTTCACCAGCTCACCCAGCGAACGACCGTCGCGGCGGGTGGAGACGAACAGCACCATGAAGTCCTGCACCGCGCCCGCCAGCACCACCCCCGCGAGGATCCAGATCATCCCTGGCAGGTAGCCCATCTGCGCGGCCAGTACCGGCCCCACCAGCGGGCCTGCCCCGGCAATCGCCGCGAAATGGTGACCGAACAGCACTTTTTTATCGGTCGGCACGTAGTCCAGACCGTCGTTATGACGCACGGCCGGCGTCATGCGCGTGCCGTCTACGCCCAGTACCGTCTTAGCGATATAGCGGCCATAAAAACGGTATGCGATCAGATAAATGCAGACGGAGGCGACGACGATCCACAGCGCGTTGATCTGCTCCCCCCGGTTGAGGGCGATATAGCCCAGGGCAAAGGCTCCCACCACGGAGAGCACCGCCCACGTAAGGTATTTCCCTGAGTTGTTCATAGTTGTTGTCCGTTGTTGTGAAACAGTGAGATGTTACATTTTGTTTCTAGAACAACGGATAAAATTTAACAACTTTGAAACGCAATAATGCGTGGTCAAACCAGAGATTTACACCACAGTGTTAAGCCGATCACTTTCAGCTGAATGACTTACCCCAACACCATCGTACTCAACCGACAGGTACAGCACCGCCGCCCCTGCTCGTCGAACACCACGATCTCCCAGCTCTGGCTGGAACGGCCCAGATGCAGCGGCTGACACACGCCGCGTACCTTACCGTGAGAGACCGCGCGGTGGTGCGTGGCATTCAGTTCCGTGCCCACCACGTTCTGCCCGTCACGGGTCATCAGAAAACCGGCCATTGAGCCCAGCGTTTCCGCCAGCGCCGCCGAGGCGCCGCCATGCAGCAGGCCAAACGGCTGGTGGGTGCGGGCATCCACCGGCATCTCCGCTTCCAGCGTATCGTCCCCGAGGCGGGTATAGACGATGCCAAGGTGCCCCACCATCGTATTCAGGCTGGTGACGTTCAGCTCCTCGAGCGTTAAATGACGTTTCCAGATCATTACGCCCCCAGCGTGGAGCCGCCGTCCACCACGATATCCTGCAAGGTGATATGGCTGGCGGCATCGGATGCCAGGAACAGCACGGTCGCAGCAATCTCCTGTGGACGGGCAATTTTACCGAGCGGAATGCCGAGCTTGAACTGCTCGCCAAAGCCGCGAATGCGCCGCTGTTCCGCATCATCGCTGGTCCACAGGGTGCGCTGCATGTCGGTATCCGTTGAACCCGGCGACACCAGGTTACAGCGTACGCCGCTGCCCGCCAGTTCCAGCCCGACGGTCAGCGCCAGGCTTTTCAGCGCCGCTTTCGACGCGCCGTAGGCGCTCATGCCGATGCGCGGCGTGTGCGCCGCGTCAGAGGCCACCGTCACAATCGCCCCCCCCTGCTGATGACGGAACTGGCCCATCGTCTGCTGGAACAGGTTGAACGCGCCGCCGACGTTGACCGCAAAGGTCTGCTGCCAGTCCTCCTGCGAGAGCTGATCCGTCGCGCCCATACGCAGAATGCCCGCCGCGTTAACCAGCACATCGAGCCGCTCAAGGCTGCTGAGCAAACGCCCGCAGACGTCACTCGCCTGCACCGCATCCGCCACGTCCAGCGTTTCGGTGGCAAACGGATATTCGCCGTGAGGGAAAGCCAGATCGAACCCGGTCACCTGCGCCCCGGCCTCCACAAATGCCAGCGCGGTCGCATAACCAATGCCCTTACCCGCGCCCGTCACCCAGACCGTTTTACCGGTGAAATCAAAAGCCATCACTTCACCTCGCGGGAGAGCAGCGCCCACCAGGCATCGAGGGTCGGATTTTTTGCCAGCATCACGAAATCAATGTCGCCGTGCACTTTGCGCCAGCGGGCGGCCAGCGCCATCATGCGCACTGAATCCAGACCGTAGTCGATCAGGTTTTCGTCATCCATCGGCTCGTCGGACTCGTCCAGCAGCGGCAGGATCAGCTCACGCAGCGCGGCTTTCGTTGTCGGAACGGACGGCAGCAGCTCGTCGGTCATCACCACGCGGCCCGAACGTCCTGCCACGTATTTCAGCGACATCAGGTGCTCGTCGCGGGTGAAATCCGCCAGCGCGTCGGCGATAAAGAACGGTTTGATGTCGCGCATAAAGGCGTCGGTGGCGGTGGTCATGCAGCCGATGTGGGCGTACACGCCGGTGATCAAAAGCTGGTTGCGCCCGGTCTCTTTAAGCATCTGCTCCAGCGGCGAGCGGTGAAACGCGCTGTAGCGCCACTTCACCAGCACAGTGTCCGCTTCGTCCGGGGTCAGCTCAGCGACGATGCGCTGCTGATCCGGCGAGCGAGTCAGGCCCGGCCCCCACATATCGTTCAGCAGGGCGCGGTCTTCATCGCTCTGATCTTTCGGCTGCGCGGTGTAGTACACTGGAATATTGTGCTCTTTGCAGTACGCGCGCAGTTTAGCGATGTTCGCCACTACCTGCTGCATCATGTCGCTATTTTCGCCCCAGAAGTTCAGGAAGTACTCCTGCATATCGTGGATCAGCAGCGCGGCGCGCTCCGGTTCAAACGCCCAGTTCACTTTACTGGTCGGCAGTTCGGCGGCGGTTGGCAGCGCGTATGCGGTTAATTTTGGAATGGCCATTCTCTGTTCCTCAGCCCCGGGCGCGTTCAGCAAGCCACAGGCGCAACTGTTTCTTATCAACTTTGCCGACCGGCGTGAGCGGAAGCGCATCCACGCTCTCCACGCGGTCCGGCAGCTTAAATTCGGCGACGCCCTGCTCGCGCAGGAAGCGGCGCACCTCCACCGCGCGCAGGGGCTGTTTCACCACCAGGTACGCGCAGCTTTTTTCGCCCAGCAGGCTGTCTTCCATGCTCACCAGCGCGGCGTGGATCACCGCGTCGTGGCGCAGCAGCAGGTTTTCGATCTCTTCGGCGGCGATCTTCTCGCCACCGCGGTTGATCTGATCTTTCTCGCGCCCCTGCACGGTGATGTAACCCTGCTCATCGATGGCGATCAGATCGCCCGAGCAGTAGAAACCGTTGGCATCAAAGGCGCTGGCGTTGTGTTCCGGGCTATTGAAATAGCCGCGGAAGGTGTAAGGGCCGCGCGTCATCAGACGCCCGACTTCCCCGCGCGGCAGCGGGTTGCCGTCCTCGTCCGCCACCCACACTTCATCGTCCGGGCACATCGGGCGGCCCTGGGTATTGATGATGCGCTCCGGCGCATCGTCGAGGGCGGTGTAGTTCACCAGCCCTTCCGCCATGCCAAACACCTGCTGAAGCTGGCAGCCAATTTCCGCCGGAATACGTGCCGCAAGCGTGGCGGAGAGACGTGCGCCGCCTACCTGGAGCAGTTCAAGGGATTTCAGCTGGGCGTTCCCCGCGCCGTCGGCAATCGCCTGCAACCACAGGCTGACCGCGGGCGGCACCAGTGAGGTGACGTTTATCTGATGCTGCTCAATCAGCGGGAAGCAGAGCGTGGCGCTCGGATCGTTCGCCAGCACCACGCAGCCGCCCGCGGTGAAGACGCCTAACGATCCCGGCGAGCTCATGGCGTAGTTATGCGCCGCGGGAAGCGCGTTCAGATAGCGGGTGTGCGCAGTGATACCGCAGATTTCGTTGCTGCGACGGATGCTGTAGTCGTAGTCGTTGTGCGTACGCGGGATCAGCTTCGGCGTGCCGGTGCTGCCGCCGGAGAGCTGGAAGAACGCCACTTCGTCGGCGGGCGTCGGGTTCGGGATGAAATTGTCCGCCGGGCGTGCAATCGCCGCCTCCAGCGCGTGTTCGCCCTTATCGCCGCGTAGCAGCACAACGCGTACCGAGCGATGCGCATCCACAAAGGTATTGAGAAAATCATCACCCGCGAACAGCGTGTGGTCGCGGTCGGCAATCAGCACGGCGGGTTTGATCTGCTCCGCGTAGGCGTTGAGTTCGCTGCGCTGATGGCTAAAGAGCGCGTTGACCGGTGCGACGCCGATTTGCAGCAGCGCGAAGAAGGTGATGTAGAACTCGGCCACGTTGCCGAGCTGCACCAGCGCGGTCTCGCCGCGATGCAGCCCCTGCGCCTGAAAGACAGACGCCAGATTCGTCACCGCCTGATTAAACGCGCGGTAGGTGATGCGGCGATCGCCGTCAATTATCGCGACCGCATCGTTGTCCGCATGGTCCGTCAGGATGTGGGTCAGCGGCAGATCCTGCCAGTAGCCTTTTTCACGGTAGCGGCGGGCAAAATCCTCAGGCCAGCGGGTAAAAGGGATGGTCATGAGTATTCCTTAGTGCAAACCAAACACGTTGAGCATGGTGGAGAGCTTCACGCCCGTCTCGCGCCACTCGCCCACCGGGGAGGAAGCAGGCACAATGCCCGCGCCGGCAAACAGGCGAACGGTATTTTGATGCAGCCGCGCGCAGCGGATAGTTACCACCCACTCGCCGTTACCTTCGCTGTCGCACCAGCCGACGATGCCGCCGAACAGCTCACGATCGAACGGCTCCAGCTCGGCAATCAGCTCTTTTGCCGCCTGATGCGGGAAGCCGCTTAGCGCTGGCGTCGGGTGCAGCAGACAGGCCAGCGTCAGAGCGTTCTCGTTTTCACGCGCGTCACCTTCTACCGGCGTCGCCAGATGCCACAGCGTCGGGGTGGTGATGAGCTGCGGGGAAGCCGGCATGGTCAGATGATGGCTGCGCGGTTCCAGAATGGTTTTCATCGCCTGCGTTACCAGGTCGTGCTCGTGACGGTCTTTTTCGGAGGCCAGCAGCTTAGTGCCCGCTTCGCGATCCAGCACATCGTCCGGCTGACGGCGCGCAGAGCCCGCCAGCGGCAGCGAGCTAAAGTGCGCGCCCTCTTTACGCAGCAGCAGTTCCGGGCTGGCGCCCAGCAGCACGCCGCCGTCTTCCAGCGGTACGTGGAAGTTAAAGCTCGCCGGGTTCTGGGCGATAAGACGCTCCATCAGCGCGCTGCTATCAATCTGTTTGTCGGTGGCGATATCAATCAGGCGCGACAGCACCACCTTATTCACCTGCGGCGTGGCGGTGAGCGACGCGGCGCGGGCGACCATCTCCTCGAAAACCGGCTGCGGCGGGATCTCGGTGCGTTGTTGCACATTCAGCGTCTGCGCGCCGGAGGCGTAGCGTGCGGACTGCTGACGCGCCGGGCGAGAGAAGGTTTGCCAGCGTTGCGGAATAAACAGCGATGACGGTTTGCGGGTATCGAAGGGGATCGCCCCTACCATCACCGGATGGGCAATGCCGCTGTTTTTCGCATTCTGGAAAGCCTGAGCTAATTTCTGCTGAAAGGGGCCCGCCGGATCGTCACCGCCGACGGCGGGTTCAGAAAAACGGGCAAAACAGCCTGACGTGGTAAAACTGCGATAGGGCGACATAAAGAAAAAGCTGTCTGATTGCAGCGTGGTCGCGGTGTGCTGAAGGTCCTCAGCCAATGACGTATCCATATCATCCTCCTAAAATGATAAAAGCAGTAATAATGATTATCATTTATATTTTCGTCGGCTAACCTAATCCCACATCGCCCTGGTGTCAACCGCAGAGCAAACAACTTGTGCGACTAACGCTTGCATACCTTCCCCGCAATCATGAAAATGAGAAGCATTAACTTCAACAAAAACAGGATGCCGCTCTGTGAAACTCCCTGCCGTTTGCCGTAATGCCTTTCTTTTAACAGGACTTTTTGTTTTAGGACTAACCTCAGCGACGGCCGCCGACTGGCCGCGTCAGGTCACAGACAGCCGCGGCGTACATACGCTGGAGAGCAAACCGACGCGCATTGTCTCCACCAGCGTGACCCTAACCGGCTCCCTGCTGGCCATTGACGCCCCGGTTATTGCCAGCGGAGCCACCACGCCAAACAACCGCGTGGCGGATGCACAGGGCTTTTTACGTCAGTGGGGCGATATCGCGAAACAGCGTAAGGTTGCCCGGCTGTACATCGGCGAGCCGAGCGCCGAAGCGGTCGCGGCCCAGATGCCGGACCTGATTTTGATCAGCGCCACCGGCGGGGATTCCGCTCTGGCACTCTACGATCAGCTTTCCGCCATCGCCCCGACGCTTATCATTAACTACGACGACAAAAGCTGGCAGGAACTGCTGACCCAGCTGGGGACGATCACCGGGCAGGAAACACAGGCCGCAGAGCGCCTCGCTGCCTTCGATAAACAGCTCGCCCAGGTGAAGCAGCAGATGAAGCTGCCGCCGCAGCCGGTGAACGCCATCGTCTACACCGCCGCGGCGCACACGGCGAACCTGTGGACGACAGACTCGGCTCAGGGCAAGCTGCTGCACCAGCTGGGCTTCACGCTGGCGGCGTTACCTGATGGATTGCACACCTCGCAAAGCCAGGGCAAGCGTCACGACATTATTCAGTTGGGCGGGGAAAACCTGGCGACGGGGCTGAACGGCGAAGGGCTGTTCGTGTTTGCCGGCGACCAGAAAGACGTGGACGCGATTTACGCCAATCCGCTGCTGGCGCATCTGCCGTCGGTCAAGAACAAGCGCGTCTGGGCGCTGGGAACGGAGACGTTCCGCCTGGATTATTACAGCGCGTTGTTGGTGTTGCAGCGTTTGAATTCAATTTTTAAATAAGTGGCACGTTTCCCGTAGGCCCGGTAAGCGCAGCGCCACCGGGCGTTTTGTCGGGTGGCGGCTACGCCTTACCCGACCTACAGGTTCTGCCTGAACCGACGCAACTCCACCAAAACCGCCAATAAAATTACGCCAACCACGGCTAACACAAACCCGCTGCTGCTCGCCGACGCCACCGGGGTCATTATCGCCCCCAGCCCGCCGAGGATCGCTGCGCCAATCGCATCGCCCGTGACGTTCTGCGCCGTCCACAGGCCGTTAATGCGCCCGAGCATCCCTTCCGGCGTCTGGGTCTGGATCAGGGTGTACTGTAAAAGAGAGCTGACCGCGCTCAGCCAGCCAAAAATCACCAGACACATCACCCCCAGCGCCCACACCGGCATCAGGCTGAAGAAACCAATCGCGATAAACGAGGCCAGCGTCGCCACCAGCATGATTAACCCCGGTCTCGCGCTCTGCGCCAGATTTCCGCTGGTCAGCGCCCCGCACGCGGCGCCGAGCGGAATGGCGGCGTACAGCACCCCAATCTCTGAGGCGCTCATCTGCCACTCGCCCGCCAGCGCCGGGTACAGCACGCGCACGGCGCTCGCCATCGTCAGCAGGCCGCCGAGCAGCGCAATGCCGCCAATCAGCGGGTTGCTGAACAGGAAACGAATCGCGGCCATCAGGGACTTCAGCGGATGCTCGCGCGGCTGCGGCGGGGGTGGCAGGAGCGGCAGACGCAGCAGCGTCAGGGTGGTGATAAAGGTTCCCGCCGCGGCAAGGCCGTAGTTCCACGCCACGTTGCCGGTCGCCAGCAGCAGGCCGCCGAACATCGGCGAAATCACCGATCCCAGACGCACGGTGAGCATGGTGATCGCCCCCGCCTGCATCAGGTTCTCGCGCCCGACCAGCGCGGGCGTGGCCGCCAGCAGCGCCGTCACGCCTAACGAGGCAAAAAAGCCGTCCCACAGGCCCAGGGCATAAATCGCCATCAGCGACGGCTCCGGCAGCATTGCGTTCAGACACAGCCCGACAAAGCCCACCCCGCAGGTGCCGCGCGCCAGCAGGATCAGTTTTTTACGCTCGTAGCGGTCCGCCAGCACGCCGCCCACCATCAGGCCGATAAACATCGCCCCGCCGGTTAAGGTGACGGATAACCCCACCAGCCAGCTGGAGTGGGTCATGGTCTGGATCTGTACCGGCACGGCGACCCCGAGCAGGCCGAGGGATAAAATGGAGATAAAGCGGGCGATAAAAACCGCTCGAAACGCCGGGTGCGTTTTCAGCAGGCTGAGGTTGAGCAGCCAGGATTTTTGATTCATGACAAGGCCTTGAGGTATCGGTCTACCATTTCCATGGGCGCACATGCTAACATAGCCAAATAAGATAGATAACGATAATTACTATCATTATCACATCATGGACGTTGCTATGTCGTTTTCCTCTTCCGCGGTGCGCGCCGTAGCCGTGCCCGTTTTATTGCTGCTGTTGATCCTTGCGATTGCACTCAGTTTGCTGGTTGGCGCGAAGCCGCTGCCCGCGTCCGTTATTGTCGATGCGCTCTCCGGTACCTGCCAGAGCGCCGACTGCATTATCGTGCTCGACGCCCGCCTGCCCCGCACCCTTGCCGGCCTGCTGGCCGGTGGCGCACTCGGGCTTGCCGGTGCCCTGATGCAAACCCTCACCCGCAACCCGCTGGCGGACCCTGGCATTCTCGGCGTGAACTCTGGTGCCAGTTTCGCCATTGTGCTCGGCGCGGCGCTGTTTGGTTTCACCTCTCCGTCTGAACAGCTGGTGATGGCCTTCTGCGGCGCGCTGGCCGCCTCGCTGGTGGTGGCCTTTACCGGCAGCCAGGGCGGCGGACAGCTCAGCCCGGTACGTCTGACACTGGCGGGCGTGGCGCTCGCGGCGGTGCTGGAAGGCTTATCGAACGGCATCGCCCTGCTCAACCCGGACGTGTATGACCAGCTGCGCTTCTGGCAGGCCGGTTCGCTGGATATCCGTACCCTTGATACCCTGAAAGTGGTGGCATTCCCGGTGTTTATCTCTGCCGCCGTAGCGCTGTGTTTAAGCCGGGCGCTCAACAGCCTGAGCCTCGGCAGCGACACCGCGACCGCCCTCGGCAACCGCGTGGCGCGCACGCAGCTGACGGGCCTGCTTGTCATCACCGTGCTGTGCGGCAGCGCGACCGCCGTCGTCGGGCCGATTGCCTTTATCGGCCTGATGATGCCGCACATGGCGCGCTGGCTGGTGGGGGCGGATCACCGCTGGTCACTGCCGGTCACGCTGCTGGCGACCCCTGCCCTGCTGCTGTTTGCCGACGTACTGGGCCGCCTGCTGGTGCCGGGTGAATTGCGCGTCTCGGTGGTCAGCGCCTTTATCGGCGCGCCGGTGCTGATCTTCCTGGTACGACGCAGACGCGGGGGTGGCGCATGATGGCCCCGTCCCGTCGATTACTCACCAGCGTCGCCCTGCTGGTCGTCGCCAGTCTGCTGCTGGCGGTCTGGAGCCTGCAAAGCGGTGCCGTAACGCTTGATTTCGCGCAGGTCTTTCATGCTCTCACCGGCAGCGCGCCGCGTAACATCACCATGGTGGTCACCGAATGGCGACTGCCGCGCGTGGCGATGGCGATCCTGGTTGGCGCGGCGCTTGGCGTCAGCGGCGCGATATTCCAGTCGCTGATGCGTAACCCCCTCGGCAGCCCGGACGTGATGGGCCTGAATACCGGCGCGTGGAGCGGCGTGCTGGTGGCGATGGTGCTGTTCGGGCAGCATCTCATGGCCATTACCTTTACGGCGATGGCGGGCGGCATTCTCACCTCCCTGCTTATCTGGGCCCTGGCCTGGCGCAACGGCATCGACACCTTCCGCCTGATCATCATCGGGATCGGCATCCGCGCGATGCTGATGGCGTTTAACACCTGGCTTCTGCTACAGGCGTCGCTGGAAACCGCACTCTCCGCCGGGCTGTGGTACGCCGGTTCCCTCAACGGTCTGACGTGGGGAAAAACCTGGCCCGCCGCGCCGCTGATTATCCTGATGTTTATTGGCGCGTTGCTGCTGGTCAGGCGCATGCGGCTGCTGGAGATGGGCGACGACAGCGCCTGCGCGCTGGGCGTGAGCGTAGAGCGCTCGCGCCTGATGCTGATGCTGGTGGCGGTCTTGCTGACCGCAGCGTCTACCGCCATCGCCGGGCCGATCTCGTTTATTGCCCTTGTCGCGCCGCATATCGCGCGGCGACTTAGCGGCACCGCGCGCTGGGGATTAACCCAAGCAGCGCTGTGCGGCGCAGTATTACTGCTGGCCGCCGATCTCTGCGCTCAGCAGCTGTTTACGCCTTATCAACTGCCGGTGGGCGTGGTGACCGTCAGCCTCGGCGGGATTTACCTCATCGTCTTGCTCGTTCAGGAGTCACGCAAGAAATGACAGATTCAACACCCCGCTTGCGCGGCGAAAACTTGACCCTCGGCTACGGTAAAAAAATCATTGCCCGGGACTTATCCGTTGCCATTCCGGACGGCCACTTCACCGCCATTATCGGGCCAAACGGCTGCGGCAAATCGACATTGCTGCGCACGCTGAGCCGCCTGATGTCGCCGGTTGAGGGCAGCGTGTTCCTCGACGGGGAGCAGATCCAGCGCTTCGCCAGCAAAGAGGTGGCGCGCCGAATTGGGCTGCTGGCGCAAAACGCCACCACGCCGGGGGATATTACCGTGCAGGAGCTGGTCTCCCGCGGGCGCTATCCGCACCAGCCGCTGTTTACCCGCTGGCGCAAGGAGGACGACGAGGCCGTGAAGCGCGCGATGCAGGCGACGGGCATCACCGATCTGGCCCAGCAAAGCGTCGATACCCTCTCCGGCGGACAGCGCCAGCGCGCGTGGATCGCGATGGTGCTGGCGCAGGAGACCTCCATCATGCTGCTGGACGAGCCGACGACCTGGCTGGATATCAGCCATCAGATTGACCTGCTGGAGCTGCTGAGCGAACTGAATCGTACGCAGGGGTACACCCTGGCGGCAGTGCTGCACGACTTAAACCAGGCGTGCCGCTACGCGACGCATTTGATTGCGCTGCGCGACGGCGAGATTGTGGCGCAGGGCGCGCCGAAAGAGATTGTGACGCCGGATCTGATCGCGCGGATCTACGGAATGCGCTGCATGATTATTGACGATCCGGTGGCGGGTACGCCGTTGGTGGTGCCGTTGGGCAAGCGTGCGGTCTGATGCCCTCACCCCGGCCCTCTCCCACGGGGAGAGGGAGCAAACCATCCCCTCTCCCCGTGGGAGAGGGTTAGGGTGAGGGGCTTTAAACGTTACCCAAAAATTTCCTTCAGTACCGGCCCAATCTTTTCAAACGCCTGCGGTGAAATAATATCCACGTGGGCGCAGTCCTGGCTGTATACCTCCAGCTCACCCACCCACGGCGCCCACGCGGCCTGCGGATCCAGGGTTCGCGTTCGCTCGGCGACAAACAGCGTCGCTTTACCGTCAAACCGCGCGCTGTGCGCCGTGGTGAGCAGCCGCACCGCGTCGGTGTAGTTGCCTTCGATAGCGTTAAACAACTCGCTGGAGCCCTGCCCCTGCTGGGCAGCGATAAACGCCTGGCGTTCGCGCTCAATTTCCGCCAGCACCTCCGGATCGAGGCCGTTGGCCTCTTTCTCCGCCCAGTTCTGGGTTTCCGGTGGCCAGGTATCCAGCAGGCCGAGGAACGCTACGTCTTCACCCTGCTCGCGCAGACGCGCCGCAATGCCCTGCGCCAGCGTGCCGCCGAGGGAATAGCCGAACAGATAATACGGCCCCTGCGGCTGTTGCTTACGCAACGTGTTCAGATGATGTTCGATCACCGCATCGAGATCCGCACACTGCTGCATCGGCCCCTCAGGCCGGGGAGACTGAATGCCGACGATTGACCAGCGCGGGCTGAGGTAGCGCGCCAGGACGCTAAACTGCCAGGCAAAGCCGGACGCCGGATGGAAGCAGAACAGCGTGGGGCCGTTGCTTTCACGCAGCGGGAGAACGGTTTCATACCCCAGACGCTGCGCCTGCTCGTCGCTCATCTGCGAGTCCAGCAGGGCGCTAAGCTTGCTCACCGTCGAGGCGACCATAATCTGCCCCGGCGTGACCTTGCGGCTGAACGCACGGCTGAGCTGAGCCGCAAGGCGCATCGCCAGCAGCGAGTGGCCGCCGAGGGCAAAGAAATCGGCCTCGATATCGTTCACCGCGCAGCCCAGCAGGGCAGAAAACGCCTGCGCCACGGTGACTTCAGTTTGCGTCTCGGGCGCGCGACCGGAAGTTTTGCTGGTCAGCTCCGGCAGCGGCAGCGCCTTACGATCCAGCTTGCCGTTGGCGCTTAACGGCAGCGCGCTGATTTGCAGCAGCACCACCGGCACCATATGCGGCGGCAGCTGGGCTTTGAGTGATGCAAGCAGCGCGTCGCGATCCAGCGGTAAGCCGGATTCAGAGACAACGTATCCCACCAGCTGGCGGGCATCGCCGCCCGTGGCAGCCGCCTGGTTGAACACGCAGGCGTGCGCCACCGCCTGGGCCACATCCGGCAGCGCGAGCATCGCCCGGTCGATTTCGCCCAGCTCAATGCGCTGGCCGCGGATTTTCAGCTGATCGTCGCTGCGGCCCAGATATTCCACCGCGCCGTTGTCCAGCCAGCGGGCAACGTCCCCGGTGCGGTACATTCGCTCGCCGGGGGCAAACGGATCGGCGATAAAGCGGCTGGCGGTAAGGTCGGGGCGTCCCAGATACCCCTGCGCCAGCTGAATGCCGGTGAGATAGAGATCCCCCGCCACGCCGAACGGCACCGGGCGCATCATCGCGTCCAGAATGCGCAGCCCCGTATTCCACACCGGGAAGCCGATAGGCACGCTGTTGCCTTCCACCGCCGCCAGCTCGGGGCCGTACGCCGGATACCAGCTCACATCCACCGCCGCTTCGGTCGGGCCATAGAGGTTGTGCAGCGGCGCATGGGTGAGCTGTTCCCACTCGCGACACAGCGCAGTCGGCAACGCCTCGCCGCTACAGAACACCTGCTTCAGCGTCCTGCAACAGTCGACGTTTTCCGGCGTCAGCGAGGCGACGAACGCCGCCAGCATCGACGGCACGAAGTGGGTGGTGGTCACGCCGTACTGCGCGAAGAAACTCTGCATTGCCTGCGGATCGCGGTGCGCGTCCGGCTCGGCCATCACCAGCTTCGCCCCGGCGATAAACGGCCACCAGAACTCCCACACCGACACGTCAAAGCTGCACGGCGTTTTCTGCGCCACCACGTCATGCGCCGCCAGTGGATAATGATCCTGCATCCACTTCAGGCGGTTAACGATGGCGGTATGGCCGACCATCACCCCTTTTGGACGCCCCGTCGAACCGGAGGTAAATATGATGTACGCGGTCTGCTCCGGCTTCGCCAGTCGCAGAGGTTCAGCATCGGTGGCCGGTAATAGTGTGTTGTAACTAAAGGTGGCGATCGGCAGATCGTTAAAGCGCGGAAGCTGCTCGTCGGTGGTAATGAGCAGCGACGGCTTCGCGTCCTCCAGCATCATCCGCAGACGGTCATCCGGGTAACCGGTATCCAGCGGCAGCCAGGCGGCGCCTGCTTCAACAATCCCGTGCAGCGCCAGGGTCAGGAACACCGAGCGCGGGAGCGCCACCGCCACGCTGTCGCCCGGCTTCACGCCGCGCGCGCGCAGCAGGTTTGCCAGCGCGACCACCTGCTCGCGCAGCTGGCGGTAGTTCAGTTCAGTATGGGCATCCGCCAGCGCGGGGGCGTCCGGCGTTTTGCTCGCCTGCTCCGCCACAAGATCCGCCAGCGTGGTGGACGGCAGCGCCAGCCCGGTATCGTTGATGCGCGCCAGCCGGGCGTATTCCTGCTCTGATACGGTTTCCACGTCGCCACAGCGCAGGTCCGGATTGGCGGCAAACTGCGTCAGCATTGCGTTCAGGCGCGCCGCGTGCCCCTTCAGCGTCGCCTCGTCGTAACGCTGCCCGTTGGCGAGGATCTCAATGCTCAGTCCGCCCTGCTCGTCCGGGAACAGCGCCAGCTCGAGATCGTTCACCGGGCCGGTTGCCAGCGTATGGGTGATGGCCTCCACGCCATCGATATCCAGCTGATAATCGAACACCTTAACGTTCAGCACCGGACCAAAAAGGGCTTCGTCGCCTGCGGCACGTCCGCTGTCGCGCACGATCTGCTCGGCGTCGTAACGCTGATGGCGGCGCATCTTTTTCAGCTGGTTCGCCAGGCGCAGCGCCAGTTCCGGCAGGCTCTCCTGCGGGCGAATATTCACCGCCAGCGGCAGGACGTTGAGCACCGGTCCGGTCGCGGTCAGCGCGGCGGAGCCCATGCGGCGCATAAAGATAAACCCGGCGGCGTAGTCCAGCCGTCCGGTCAGGCGGCCCAGCCACAGCGCCACCAGCGCAAGCGCCAGATCGGTACGCTGCGCCTGGCCTGCCATCTGTGTAAGCTGGCTGAACGCACGGCCGTCCATCGCAATTTTCAGGCGCAGGATGTCGGTGGTGGCGGCGCGTCCCGGCAGCGGCGCGGAAGAGAGCGAGACCGGAGAAGGAAGCTGTTTGCGCTGCTCGGCCCAGAAAGCACCGTCGCGCTGATACGCCTCGCTGTCGCGATAGCGCTGATACTCCTCCACCACCTCGGCGAACGGGGTGAACGGCGAGGCGGGCGCGGGTTCACCTTTCTGCCACGCAGCGTAAATGGCGGCGATCTGACGGGTAATGGCCGGGAAGCTGAAGCCATCTACCACCAGATGATGATACCGCTGATACCAGTACCAGTGGCTTTCTCCCACCTGGATCAGCTGGTGAAACGCCAGCGGCTGACCGCTGTCGACGCGCAGGTTCTGGTTGAGATCGGCCTCCATCAGCGCCACGGCGGCGTCGTGGGAGTCAACGCGCACGATGGACGGCTCCGGCAGGAGCATGGCCTCATCGATCCACTGCCACACCTCACCGTTATCTTCGGCAAAACGCATCCGCAGGGTGTCGGCCTGCATCATGCCTTCAGCGATGGCTTTTGCCAGCAATGGCGCATCGATAGCGCCGTTCAGCTCGGTGTAGTGCGCGACGCTCCAGGCGTTTGGCAGGGAGGAAAGCTGCTCTGCCATCCAGATCCCCGGCTGGGCGGCGACAAGAGGGAGACGGTTCATGCGCGCTCCCCCGCAAAACATGACGGCTCAAGCGTCTGCCACTGTTCCGCCAGCCACTGCTGGCACGCCTCCTGAGATTGCGGTTCGCAGACCACGCGCCAGCCCGCGGGCAACTCGCACTGCTGCGGCCACAGGCTGTACTGCCCCTGGTCATTTTGCAAAATGGCGAACTGTCCCTGCGGATTATCGAAAGGATTGCTGAATTCCATACAGACTCCGTTATTGAATAAGCGGCTGCCAGAGGGTCATCAGCCCCTGCGTCAGCCCACCGCGCCAGCAAAGCGCATCGTGTCCGCCGTCGACCTGACGCCAGAAAACCGGTTGCTGAGTGTGTAGTTCGGCGAGGATCGCCTGGTTTGCGCGCAAAATAAGCGGCTCGTTGCGCCCGGCCTCAAGGACGATGCGCAGCCCGCGAGCGGTTTTGTCACCCGCTTTGAGTTGTTCGATGAGCAGCCCGTCCTGCTGCGCGCCGCGGTGCGGCCACCAGTAGGATCCGGACTGGCTGAGGATGCAGCCAAAACGCTGCGGCCAGTTGAGGCCCGCATAGAGGGAAGAGAGCCCGCCGAAGCTCTGACCCGCCACCACGGTATGGTCGGCGCGGTCGCTGAACGGGGCCATGCTTTTCACCTGCGGGAGAAGTTCGTCCTGCACCGCCAGCCAGAAATCAGGGTTACACGGCAGCTCGCGGCTGCGGTGTGCGGTGTCAATCACGTCGATTAAGACATAGACCGCAGGCGGCAGTTTGCCTTCAAGGGTGAGCGACGCCAGCGCAGGCCAGACGGGCATGCTTTCGGCCCAGAACTGCCCGTCGAGCAGCACCGCCAGCGGGCGCTCGGGGCTTTCATCCCCGGTGGTAAAAATCCACACGCGGCGACGGTTCTTCAGACGCGCGCTGTGCCACTCAATGCAGACAGGCTTTTTGTAAGGGGTATCGGGATGGTTCCAGCCGGGCTGTACGGGCGCCTCCGGCATCTCCAGCGCCGAGACGGCGTGCCCGCGCCCGCCGCGCCAGCTCTGGGCATTCAGCGGGTCGGACACCGCGTGCGGCAATAGTTTGCGCCAGCCTTCGCGCAGCGCCATGCGGTCCGGCTGATCGCCTTCAAACACTGCGCTGGCAAAATCGTTTTCATTGTCGGAGGGGATAAAACAGTAGCTGCCGCGCCATTCCGGGCTGAACTCGCCCTGCCACTGCCAGACGTCGGTATCCGGGATACGTTCAAGGGACTGCGGACGGGCATTTTGATGGTGATCGGTCACACCGGTGACGTAGAGCCAGACGCGTTTAACCGTCGACGTTTTCTGCGTTCCCGCCGGGTCCCGCCACCAGAATGTCACGCGATAGTTTTCCTGATGACGTTCCCGTTCCGGCCCGTCTTTCGCCTGCCACCACGCTTCACTTCCGGTTGTTAACGCCGTCACCCTTATAACCCCATGTTTAACAGTCTTTTTCGTTTCAGAGCAAATTTTATTGATAATATTATTGATAACTATTTGCATTTGCAATAGCGTAATGCCCGCGCTGTGGGAAGCGCGCTCATTAAATAACCATAAAAGCGGGACGTACAATGAATAAGAAGATTCACTCTCTGGCCTTGCTGGTCAATTTAGGGATTTATGGTGTCGCGCTGCCCGTCATGGCAGACGACAACACCGCCTCCGCGCAGCATGAAGACACCATGGTGATCACCGCCGCCGAGCAGAATTTGCAGGCGCCGGGCGTGTCGACCATCACCGCCGACGAGATCCGCAAAAACCCGCCCGCGCGCGACGTGGCGGAAATCATCCGCACCATGCCGGGCGTTAACCTGACCGGCAACTCCACCAGCGGCCAGCGCGGGAATAACCGTCAGATTGACATTCGCGGCATGGGCCCGGAAAACACCCTGATCCTGATCGACGGCAAGCCGGTCACCAGCCGCAACTCCATCCGTCTGGGCTGGCGCGGCGAGCGTGATACCCGCGGCGATACCGGCTGGGTCCCGCCGGAGATGATCGAGCGCATCGAAGTGATCCGTGGCCCGGCTGCTGCCCGCTACGGTAACGGTGCGGCGGGCGGCGTGGTGAACATCATCACCAAAAAATTTGACGACCAGTGGCACGGCTCCTGGAACACCTACCTGAATGCGCCAGAGCATAAAGACGAAGGTTCCACCAAACGCACTAACTTCAGCCTGAGCGGCCCGCTGGGCGGGGATTTCAGCTTCCGCATGTACGGTAACCTGGATAAAACTCAGGCCGACGCCTGGGACATTAACCAGGGCCATCAGTCTGACCGTACCGGCGCATATGCCGACACGCTGCCGGCAGGCCGTGAAGGGGTCGAGAATAAAGACATCAACGGCGTGGTGCGCTGGGACTTTGCGCCTATGCAGTCCCTGGAGTTTGAGGCGGGATACAGCCGCCAGAACAACCTTTACGCGGGCGATACCCAGAATACCAACAACGACAACAGCTCAAGCGGGCTGGTGAAGAAGAACTACGGTAAAGAGACTAACCGTATCTATCGTCAGAACTTCGCCGTGACCTGGAACGGCGGCTGGGATAACGGCATTACCACCAGCAACTGGGCGCAGTACGAGCACACCCGCAACTCGCGTCTGGGCGAAGGCCTGGCGGGCGGTCTGGAAGGATTGTTCAACAGCAATAAATTCACCGATACCGACCTGGCCGACGTGATGCTGCACAGCGAAATCAACCTGCCGATTGATTTCATTGTGAATCAAAACCTGACGCTCGGCACCGAGTGGAACCAGCAGCGCATGAAGGACTCGACCTCCTTCACGCAAACCCAGCAGGGCGGCACCATTCCGGGCATGAGCGAAGACCGTAGCCCGTACACTTCAGCGGAGATCTTCTCCCTGTTTGCCGAAAACAACATGGAGTTGACCGACAGCACCATGCTGACCCCTGCCCTGCGCTTCGACCACCACACCATTGTGGGTAATAACTGGAGCCCGTCCCTGAACCTGTCGCAGGGTCTGGGGGATGACTTCACCCTGAAGATGGGCATCGCGCGCGCCTATAAAGCGCCAAGCCTGTACCAGACCAACCCGAACTATCTGCTGTACAGTAAAGGCCAGGGCTGCTACGCAAGTTCCGACGGCGTGGGCTGCTACATGATGGGTAACGACGATCTGAAAGCGGAAACCAGCATCAACAAAGAGATTGGCCTGGAGTGGAAACGCGACGGCTGGCTGGCGGGCGTGACCTGGTTCCGCAACGACTACCGCAACAAGATTGAAGCGGGCTACGCGCCGATTGGCCAGACGTCCACCGGCAAAGTCACCACCGATATCTACCAGTGGGAAAACGTGCCGAAGGCGGTAGTAGAAGGTCTGGAAGGCTCCCTGAACGTGCCGGTCAGCGATACCATCAACTGGACCAACAACATCACTTACATGCTGCAAAGCAAGAACAAGGAGACCGGCGATCGTCTGTCGATCATTCCTGAGTACACGCTGAACTCAACCCTGAGCTGGCAGGTGCATCAGGACGTATCGCTCCAGTCGACCTTCACCTGGTACGGCAAGCAGCAGCCGAAGAAGTACAACTACAAAGGTCAGCCGGTCACCGGGTCTGAGAAAGACGAAGTCAGCCCGTACAGCATCGTGGGCCTGAGCGCGACCTGGGACGTGACCAAAAACGTCAGCCTGACCGGCGGCGTGGACAACGTCTTCGACAAGCGCCAGTGGCGTGCGGGTAACGCCCAGACCACGGGTAATACCACCACCGGCGCGTATATGTACGGTGCGGGCGCGTATACGTATAATGAACCGGGCCGTACCTGGTATATGAGCGTGAATACGCGTTTTTAAGGGACTGAAGTCAATCCTTCCCTCTCCCCTCCGGGGAGAGGGTCAGGGTGAGGGGAAAAACCATGCACACCACCCACAGCACATTTTCTCTCGCCGGCCACACCCTCCACCGCATCACTTTCGACCCCGCCACCTTTACCGACGCCGATCTCCTCTGGCTCCCCCATCACGCGCAGCTTGCTGACGCCGGACGCAAACGCAAGGCCGACCACCTGGCAGGCCGCATCGCCGCCGCGCACGCCTTACCTGACCACACCATGCCCGCCATCGGCCCCAGCGGGGAACCGCTCTGGCCGCAAGGTATTTCCGGCAGCATCACCCACAGCGGCACGCAGGCGATATCCGTCGTCACGCAATACCCGGCGCTTATCGGCATCGATTGTGAAACGATCCTCTTCGAAAACGAAGCCAGGGAAATCAAAGACGGCATTATTGATACGCAGGAAGAACCTGTGCTTTCCCGCCAGGGATACCCGTTCGCCCTCGCCCTGACGCTGGTCTTCAGCGCCAAAGAGAGCCTGTTCAAGGCCCTCTTTCCGCAGGTACAGGCCTGGATGGGTTTTGACAGCGCCCGCGTTACCAAGCTCGACGACAAGACGCTCACGCTGGCGTTGACCCGTCAACTGGCAGGCTTTGAAGAAGGCACCGCCTTCCGCCTGCACTGGCAGCAGCACGGCGAACAGGTCATCACCCTGCTGTCACACGCTCCTGGCGACGAGCCTTCACGCTGGTCACCACAAACGTCACGATAAACACCATCGCGAACAGGACCACAATGGTCGGCGCAGGCGCGCTGTCGAGATAAAACGAGGCATAAACGCCGCTTACCGACACCAGCGCTGAAACGGCGACCGCCACCAGCAGCGCCATGTGAAAGCGTCGGGTAATCAGCACCGCCACGGCGCCGGGCGCAATCAGCAGGGAAATCGACAGAATGATCCCCACCGCTTTCAGCGTCGCAACGATGGTCAGCGAAACCATGCACAGTAAGCCGTAGTGCAGCCAGTGGGTGCGCAAGCCACTCGCCTGCGCCTGCTGATAGTCAAAGCAGAACAGCAGAAAATCGCGCCACTTCAGGCCAATCACCAGCGCAATCAGCCCCGCGACGAGACCGCTTTGCAGAATGTCCATCCCGTTAATACCCAGCATATCGCCGAACAGAATGTGGTCGAGATGCACCTCAGGTTTGACGGCGATATAGAGGATCAGCCCGGCGCCGAACATGCCGGAAAAGACGATCCCCATGACCGTATCCTGTTTGATGCGGCTGTTATCCTTCAGATATCCGGTGGCGACCGCGCAGAAAAGACCGGCTACGAACGCGCCCAGCGCCAGCGGCAGGCCCATCATCCAGGCCAGCACGACGCCGGGAAACACCGCGTGGCTCATGGCGTCGCCCATCAGCGCCCAGCCTTTCAGCACCAGAAAAACCGACAGCAGCGCGCAGGGCACGGCCACCATGAGTGAAATCAGCAGCGCGTTGTTCATAAACGCAAACTGGAACGGTTCGAGAAGCAGCGTCAACATGGGTGTGCCTCCCGCGCCCGACGGCGGCTGGCAAGCAGTCCGTGCTTCGGCGCAAAGACGAACGCCATCAGGAACAGCAGCGTCTGGGCGACCACGATAATGCCGCCGGTGGCGCCGTCCAGGTAATAGCTGGCCCACGCGCCGAGGAAGCTGGTGATGCTGCCAATGGCGACCGCAATCATCAGCAGGCGCGGGAAGCGGTCGGTCAGCAGCCACGCGGTCGCGCCGGGCGTGACCACCAGACAGATCACCAGAAATGCGCCGACGGTTTGCAGCGCCGCCACGGTAGAGACCGCCAGCAGCGTGAAGAAGAGAATTTTCAGGCGTTCAGGACGCAGGCCGATGGCGCGGGCGTGGTTCTCATCAAAAAAGGTCACCATCAGATCTTTCCATTTGAACAGCAGGATAACTATCGACACCACGCCGATAATCGCCAGCTGGACGATATCTTCCGGGGCGATAGCCAGAATATTGCCGAGGACGATGGTCTGAATGTTCACCGAGGTCGGGTTGAGCGAGACCATAAACAGCCCCAACCCGAAAAACGAGGAGAAGATCAGCCCGATAATGGCGTCCTCCTTCAGGCGGCTGCGCTGGTTGAGAAACAGCATGCTGCCCGCCGCCAGCCCGCCCGATAAAAACGCCCCCAGCGAGAACGGCAGCCCGAGCATGTAGGCCCCCGCTATGCCCGGCACGATGGAGTGCGACAGCGCATCGCCGATCAGCGACCAGCCTTTGAGCATCAGATAGCAGGAGAGAAACGCGCACAGCCCGCCCACCATCGCCGAGACCCACATCGCGTTGAGCATGTACTCGTAGCCGAAGGGTTCGAGAAGCACGTTCATTTGGCCTCCTGACGGTGCGTGACGAAGGGGCGTTCGTCGTCGGTAATAATGCGATCTTCCGAGCCGCTGAGCACCACGTGGCGCAGCACGCCGCTAAAGGCGCGCTCGAGATTCTCGGCGGTAAAGGTGGTTTCCGTCGGGCCGCTCGCCAGCACGGTGCCTTTGACCATCACCGTGTAATCGCAGAATTCCGTGACCGAGCCCAGGTTATGGGTCGAGACCAGCATCGTTTTGCCCTCGTCGCGCAGCTCCCGCAGCAGGCTGATGATCCTGGCTTCGGTTTTGACGTCCACGCCGGTAAACGGCTCGTCGAGCAGGATCACCTCGCCCTGCTGGGCAATCGCCCGCGCCAGAAACACGCGCTTCTTCTGCCCGCCGGACAGCTCGCCAATCTGCCGATGGCGCAGCTCGAGCATATCTACACGCTTCAGGGCGTCGGTGACGATCTGCTTATCGCATTCTTTGGGACGACGCAGAAACCCCATATGCCCGTAGCGGCCCATCATCACCACGTCCTCGACGAGCACCGGAAACGACCAGTCGACCTCTTCCGACTGCGGCACGTAGGCGACCAGGTTCTGACGCAGCGCCCGGTGAGGCGGCAACCCCAGAATGGAGATAGTGCCGCTCGCCGCCCGCACAAACCCCATCACCGCCTTAAACAGCGTGGACTTGCCGGAACCGTTCACCCCCACCAGGGCGGCAATCGATCCGCCCGGCACGCTGAACGACGCGTCGCGCAGCGCCGTGTGGCCGTTGCGGTAGGTCACGGTCACGTCGGTTACAACAATCCCTTTCTGCATGGTTACTCCTTCATCCCGTCGCGGATGCCCTGCACCAGCGTGCGGGTGGTGACGTTCAGCAGATCGATATAGGTCGGCACCGGGCCGTTTTCCGCGCTCAGAGAGTCGACGTACAGCACGCCGCCATAGTGGGCGCCGGTTTCACGCGCCACCTGACGGGCGGGCTTATCCGAGACCGTACTTTCGCTAAACACCGCCGGAATGTGATGTTTTTTCACCATGTCGATAACCTTGCGCACCTGCTGGGGCGTGCCCTGCTGATCGGCGTTGATCGGCCACAGGTAAAGCTCCTTCAGGCCCAAATCCCGCGCCAGATAGGAGAACGCCCCTTCGCTGGTTACCATCCAGCGTTTGTCTTCAGGTATCTCCGCGACCTGCTTGCGCAGCGGTTCGAGAGTGGCGGTGATCTTATGCTTGTAGGCTTCCGCATTGCGCTGATAGGTCTGTGCGTTGGCCGGATCGTACTTCACCAGCGCGTCGCGGATGTTATCGACGTAAATCAGGGCGTTGTCCGGCGACATCCACGCGTGCGGATTGGGCTTGCCGTTATAGGGCCCTTCGCTGATGCCCATCGGGGTGATGCCTTTGGTGACAATCACCTCCGGCACGCCGTTCAGATGCTGATAAAAGCGCTGGAACCACAGCTCCAGATTCATGCCGTTCGCCAGGATCAGCTGTGCCTTCTGCGCGCGTTTGATATCGCCCGGGGTGGGCTGGTATTCGTGAATTTCCGCGCCCGGTTTGGTGATGGAGGTGACCTCTGCGGCATCCCCCGCCACGTTTTTCGCCATATCAGCGATAACGGTAAAAGTGGTGATGACCTGGAACTTTTCAGCCGCCAGCGCGCCGGTCGTGGTCGCAGTCATGAGCAGCGCGCCGAGCAACAGACGCTTCAATCCTTGCCGTGGATGCATCGCAGAAGTCTCCTGAGGTGATTAAATTCAAAGCAAAATTAGCCTGTGCTATAAGGTATAGCACAGGCTATGTTTAAATGAAAATAATTATCATTAAAGTTGTGTCAATGAAGGGCGTGCCTGATGACGCTTCGCTTATCAGGCCTACGGTAAAGCAGATTTGTAGGCCGGGTAAGCTCAGCGCCACCCGGCAAGAAAGATGGCTGGATTGTTAACGACAGGGGTTTGTCATCATTTAAACATCCGGAAACATCACGCTATTCCCCGGCGCTTCCCTGTGCAGATGGATAAAGTTCAGGTGCCGTTCATACTGGTCCAGAATGTCAGTGATCACCTGCTCCTTGCTGTAATCCATCAAATCATTCCCCTGGCTGCCTTCCAGCAGGAAGGTCTCAAGCCGGTAGTAGGTCGACTTCCCGCTGCGCGCCCGGTAGGTAAACCCGGGCACCGAATACTGCTGCGGCCAGATTTGATAGACAAAGTTCTGCTCGTCGCCCATGTGCACCAGCAGATCCAGGTGCCCCAGGGTTTCGCCCTCCTCCGGCGGCAGGTTTTTCAGCTCCACGTAGGCGCCACGCAGCTTCAGCTCCTGGGCCACCTCTTCCATCGCCGGGAAACAGACCGTCTCCATCATCTGGCTGGTGTAGCGCGTGCCGGGGTAGTTCATCAGGCGCGAGAGACGTTTTTTCCAGCTCAGCCTGTCCTGCGCGCCCAGCGGACGCGGGGCGGTGTCGCGGCTGGCGCTGACGCGGCGGTAGTCTTCCACCTTAAGCGATTTATACAGCCCGGCCATCACGAAGAAGATCACGAAGCTGAACGGCAGGCCCATGATCACCGTGGTGTTCTGCAACGCCGAGATACCGTTGGTCATCAGCATGCCGAGCGTCAGCAGGCCGATGGCGACGGACCAGAAGATGCGCAGCCAGTTCGGCGCGTCGCTGTTAATGTCCTTGAGCTTCGAGGTGAAGTTCCCCAGCACCAGCGCGCCGGAGTCCGCCGAGGTGACGTAGAACAGCAGGCCGGTAATGGTCGCTACGGACGCGCTAAAGGTAAACGCCGGATACTGCGCCAGCAGGCTGTAGAAGCCGCGCTCCGGGTGCGCCATCGCTTCCTGGGCAAAAGTCGCATTGCCGTGGATGATCTCGTGCAGCGCGCTGTTGCCGAAAATCGACAGCCACAGCAGGGTAAAGGTGAACGGGATGATCAGCGTGCCCATCACGAACTGACGGATGGTGCGCCCACGCGAAATACGCGCCAGGAACAGGCCGACAAACGGCGACCACGCCACCCACCACGCCCAGAAGAAGAGCGTCCAGTTGTTCATCCACTCTGTCGGACGGTCAAAGGCGAAGCTGTTCAGCGTCATGCCCATAAAGCGGTTCACGTAATCACCCACGTTCAGCACTAAGGCATTGAGCAGGAACGAGGTGTCGCCCATAAACAGCACGAACAGGATCAGCCCCAGCGCCAGCGCGACGTTCAGCTCGGAGAGCACGCGAATCCCTTTATCCACGCCGGAGGTCACCGAGATGGTGGCGATAATCACCGACAGCGCAATCAGCGCCGCCTTCGCCGCCATCGAATCCGGGATGTCAAACAGCACGCTCAGCCCGTAGTTAAGCTGCACTACGCCAATTCCGAGCGTTGTCGCGATACCAAAGATGGTGCCGATCACCGCCGCGATGTCTACCGTGTGCCCAATAGGGCCGTTGATCTTTTTGCCGAAAATCGGGTACAGCGCGGAGCGGATAGTGAGAGGCAAATTATAACGATAGCTAAAGTATCCAAGCGCCATGCCCATCAGAGCGTACATCGACCAGCCCGTCAGGCCGTAGTGGAACAGCGTCCAGACCATCGCCTGGCGCGCGGCCTCCATCGTCTGCCCTGCCCCTTCCGGCGGCTGCATATACTGCGTGACCGGTTCCGCCACGGAGAAGAACATCAGGTCGATGCCGATGCCCGCGGCAAACAGCATCGCGGCCCAGCTCAGCAGGCTGAACTCGGGCTTGGACTGCTCAGGCCCGAGCTTCACCGAACCGAAGCGCGAGCAGGCAATGCAGACCACGAAGACAATATAGAGCGTCGCCGCCAGCAGATAGTACCAGCCGAAGGTCTTCGACACCCAGTTCAGGGTGCGCCCAATCCACTCGGCAGAAAAATCACGAAAGAAAATGGTCGTCAGGGAAAACAACAAAATCAGCCCGGCGGACGTATAAAAAACGACCGGGTTGATTTTGTCTTTTTCTCTGTCCTGTGAAAGGTCTGTCATCCAGTATCCCCACTGTTTTTGTAACTATTGAAATCCAAATCCGCAACAATTAAGACACATTTTATATTGAACGTCCAATCAAAAACCGCTTTAATGGTTAACCAACGCTGATGAATGGAGTGGCAAAAATGCCCAAAGTGGGGATGCAGCCGATCCGGCGCAGGCAGCTAATCGATGCCACGCTGGAAGCAATTAATGAAGTGGGAATGCATGACGCAACCATCGCGCAAATCGCCCGTCGGGCGGGCGTATCCACGGGGATCATCAGCCACTATTTCAAAGATAAAAACGGTCTGCTGGAAGCGACCATGCGTGACATCACCGGTCAGCTGCGCGACGCGGTATTAAGCCGTTTACGCGCCCTGCCGGACGGCAGCGCAGAGCAGCGATTGCAGGCGATTGTCGGCGGCAATTTTGATGAAACCCAGATCAGCGGCGCGGCGATGAAGGCCTGGCTGGCCTTCTGGGCCAGCAGCATGCATCAGCCGATGCTCTACCGTTTGCAGCAGGTCAGCAGCCGCCGATTGCTCTCTAACCTGGTGTACGAGTTCCGCCGCGAGCTGCCGCGTGAACAGGCTGAAGAGGCGGGCTACGGGCTCGCCGCACTGATTGACGGGCTATGGCTGCGCGCTGCGCTCAGCGGCAAACCGCTGGATAAAACCCTGGCCCAGTCGCTCACCAGCCACTTTATCAGCCAGCATTTACCGACCGATTAACCGAGGAGAATTTATGTCCCGAATGGCAGAACAGCAGCTTTATATCAATGGTGGTTACACATCGGCCACCAGCGGTCGCACCTTCGAGACCATCAACCCGGCGAACGGTGAAGTTCTGGCAACCGTGCAGGCCGCCGGGCGCGAAGACGTGGACCGCGCCGTGGAAAGCGCACAGCGCGGGCAGAAGATCTGGGCGGCGATGACCGCCATGGAGCGCTCGCGCATTTTGCGCCGCGCCGTCGATATCCTGCGCGAGCGCAACGACGAGCTGGCAACGCTGGAAACCCTCGACACCGGTAAAGCGTATTCCGAAACCTCGACCGTCGACATCGTTACCGGCGCGGACGTGCTGGAGTACTACGCGGGGCTGATCCCGGCGCTGGAAGGCAGCCAGATCCCGCTGCGCGACACCTCGTTCGTCTACACCCGCCGCGAGCCGCTGGGCGTGGTGGCGGGCATCGGCGCGTGGAACTACCCGATCCAGATCGCCCTGTGGAAATCGGCCCCGGCGCTGGCGGCGGGCAACGCGATGATCTTCAAGCCGAGCGAAGTGACGCCGCTTACCGCCCTGAAACTGGCGGAGATCTACACCGAAGCGGGCGTGCCGGACGGCGTGTTTAACGTCCTGCCGGGCGTGGGCGCAGAGACCGGCCAGTTTCTGACCGAGCATCCGGGCATCGCCAAAGTCTCCTTTACCGGCGGCGTCGCCAGCGGCAAAAAGGTGATGGCGAACTCGGCGGCCTCGTCCCTGAAAGAGGTGACGATGGAGCTGGGCGGTAAATCCCCACTGATTGTTTTCGACGATGCGGATCTGGATCTCGCGGCAGATATCGCCATGATGGCGAACTTCTTCAGCTCCGGCCAGGTGTGCACCAACGGCACCCGCGTGTTCGTGCCCGCGAAGGTCAAAGCCGCGTTTGAGCAAAAAATCGTTGAGCGCGTGGGCCGCATCCGCGCGGGCGACCTGTTCGATGAAAACACCAACTTTGGCCCGATGGTCAGCTTCCCGCACCGCGAGAGCGTGCTGCGCTACATCGCCAGAGGCAAAGAGGAAGGCGCGCGCGTGCTGTGCGGCGGCGACGTGCTGAAGGGCGACGGCTTTGATAACGGCGCGTGGGTGGCCCCGACCGTGTTCACCGACTGCACCGACGAAATGACCATCGTGCGCGAAGAGATCTTCGGCCCGGTGATGTCCATTCTTACCTATGACACTGACGAAGAAGCCATTCGCCGCGCCAATGATACCGACTACGGTCTGGCGGTGGGCATCGTCACTGCCGATCTGAACCGCGCCCACGGCGCCATTCATCAGCTCGAAGCGGGCATCTGCTGGATCAACACCTGGGGCGAATCCGCCGCAGAGATGCCGGTCGGTGGCTACAAACACTCCGGCATTGGCCGTGAGAACGGCGTCATGACGCTTCAGAGTTACACCCAGGTGAAGTCCATCCAGGTTGAGATGGGTAAATTCCAGTCCATATTTTAACCGGGAGGTTTATTTGCAATTTGACTACATCATTATCGGGGCCGGCTCTGCCGGCAACGTACTGGCAACACGACTGACTGAAGATCCGAACACCACCGTCCTGCTGCTTGAGGCGGGCGGGCCGGACTACCGCTTTGACTTCCGCACCCAGATGCCTGCCGCGCTGGCCTTCCCGTTGCAGGGCAAGCGCTACAACTGGGCGTATGAAACCGAGCCTGAGCCTTTCATGAACAATCGCCGCATGGAATGCGGACGGGGTAAAGGGCTGGGCGGCTCGTCGCTGATCAACGGCATGTGCTACGTGCGCGGTAACGCGATGGATCTGGACAACTGGGCGAAACAATCGGGTCTGGAGCACTGGAGCTACCTCAACTGCCTGCCCTATTACCGCAAGGCAGAGACCCGCGACGTGGGGCCGAACGACTACCACGGCGGCGACGGTCCGGTGAGCGTCACCACCTCTAAGCCGGGCGTGAACCCGCTGTTTGAAGCGATGGTAGAGGCGGGCGTGCAGGCGGGATACCCGCGCACCGACGATCTCAACGGCTACCAGCAGGAAGGCTTTGGCCCGATGGACCGTACGGTCACGCCGCAGGGCCGACGCGCCAGCACCGCGCGCGGCTATCTGGACCAGGCCAAACCGCGCCCGAATCTGACCATCCGCACCCACGCCATGACCGATCACATTATCTTTGACGGCAAGCGCGCGGTGGGCGTCGAGTGGCTGGAAGGCGAAAGCACCATTCCGTCAAAAGCGACAGCGAAGAAAGAGGTGCTGCTGTGCGCGGGCGCCATCGCGTCTCCGCAGATCCTCCAGCGCTCCGGCGTGGGCAACGCTGAACTGCTGAAGCAGTTTGATATCCCGCTGGTGCATGATTTACCCGGGGTGGGTGAAAACTTGCAGGATCACCTGGAGATGTACCTTCAGTATGAATGTAAGGAGCCGGTCTCCCTCTACCCTGCCCTGCAATGGTGGAACCAGCCGAAGATTGGCGCGGAGTGGCTGTTTGGCGGCACAGGCGTGGGCGCGAGCAACCACTTCGAAGCGGGCGGGTTTATCCGCAGCCGCGAGGAGTTCGAGTGGCCGAACATTCAGTATCACTTCCTGCCGGTGGCGATTAACTACAACGGCTCGAACGCGGTGAAAGAACATGGCTTCCAGTGCCACGTTGGCTCCATGCGCTCGCCGAGCCGCGGCCACGTGCGCATCAAGTCGCGCGATCCGCAACAGCATCCGGCGATCCTGTTCAACTACATGTCCCACGAGCAGGACTGGCAGGAGTTCCGCGACGCGATCCGCATCACCCGCGAGATCATGCACCAGCCTGCGCTGGACAAGTATCGCGGTCGTGAAATCAGCCCAGGTGTCGAATGCCAGACCGACGAACAGCTGGACGAGTTCGTGCGCAACCACGCCGAAACCGCCTTCCACCCGTGCGGCACCTGCAAAATGGGCTACGACGAAATGGCGGTGGTTGACGGCGAAGGCCGGGTTCACGGGCTGGAAGGGTTACGCGTAGTGGATGCGTCGATTATGCCGCAGATTATCACCGGCAACCTGAACGCCACCACCATTATGATTGGCGAAAAGATTGCCGACGCCATTCGCGGGCGCGAGCCGCTGGCGAAGAGCACGGCGGCGTATTATGTGGCGGATGGGGCGCCGGTTCGCCGCTGAGTGCGAACTTCTCCCCTCACCCCGGCCCTCTCCCAAAGGGAGAGGGTTAGGGTGAGGGGAAATTATTGCCGAAATGCTTCAAGCCGCTTAACCTGCCGTCCTTCCCCGTCAAAATTCTCCGCCGCCAGCCAGGCGCGCAGCTCTGCATCGCGCTGCGGCCATTCGCCGTCAATAATCGAAAGCATATCGCTGTCGCGGTTGCGTCCTTTACGCACCAGCTTCTGGCGCAGGCGCCCTTCCAGGACAAACCCCAGCCGCTCCGCCGCGTTGCGTGAGGCGATGTTCATCGAATCGCACTTCCACTCCAGCCGGCGATATTGATGCTCAAAGGCATTTTTCAGCAGCAGCCACACCGCTTCGGTACCCACGCGGGTGCCCTTCATTCTGCGCGACCAGGTGACGTGGCCGATCTCAACCGAGCCCTGAAAGCGTTCTATCGCCATATAGCTGACCAGCCCTACCGCCTTTTCGGTGCGCAGATCGATAACGGCAAAGGGCACCAGGTCGTCATCCAGCACCTTTCCCAGCACCCAGTGCGCAGTGGCCTCAACGCTCCCAGGCTGGGTGCTGGCAAGCCACGTCCAGTCGCTGTCGTCACCCAGCGCATAGGCTTCAAACAAATCAGCCGAATGGCGGTCGGCATCCAGCGGCTCCAGGCGGCAATACTGCCCGGTGAGCAGGGTACGGGTTAACGCGCGGGCGCATTTCCAGTCCGGGACAATATCGTTAACGGTTTGACCATGTTGATTGATTTCGGGCACGGCGGTGACTCCCTGAAAGGTAAGGAGTTTGTTATAGCAGGTTAAAAAGCGAACGAAAAGAGAGGTGACTCATAACCAGACCGAATGCGTTATTCCCGGAGGGCATAAGCAAAGCAGAATTTCGACTTTGAGGAAATCCTCAGCCAGCCTACCGTAACGGTGCATAAAACAATCACAATATATTTTCTTCAGGGATCGCTATGAATAAAAAACTGCTGCCGTTACTGGTGCTGGCTGCGCTCTCAAGCGCTGCTCACGCCGCTACCCCGCCCAACACGCTGGTTGTCGCCCAGGGTCTGGATGATATCGTGAGCCTTGACCCGGCCGAAGCCAACGAACTTTCCAGCATCCAGACCGTACCGAGTTTGTATCAGCGTCTGGTACAGCCGGACCGCGATAACCCGGAAAAAATCACCCCGGTTCTGGCCGAAAGCTGGGAAGCGGACGCGGCAGCAAAAACCCTGACCATCAAACTTAAGCCCGATGCAAAATTTGCCTCCGGCAACCCGCTGCGCCCGGAAGATGTGATCTTCTCATATACCCGCGCCGTGACGCTGAACAAATCCCCGGCGTTTATCCTCAACGTACTGGGCTGGGACGCCAGCAACATCGCCAGCCAGCTGAAGAAAGTGGACGACCATACCCTCACGCTTCGCTGGACGGCGGACGTCAGCCCGTCGGTAGCGCTGAATATACTCTCCACGCCGATTGCCTCCATCGTCGATGAAAAGCAGGTTGCGGCGAACGTGAAGGATAACGACTTCGGCAACGCGTGGTTAAAAATGCACTCTGCGGGCAGCGGCGCGTTCAAAATGCGCGTTTACCAGCCGCATCAGGCCATCGTGCTGGAAGCCAACGAATCCGCGCCCGGCGGCGCGCCGAAGCTTAAAAGCATCATCATTAAAAACGTCCCCGATCCCGCTTCCCGCCGCCTGCTGATCCAGCAGGGTGATGCGGACGTGGCGCGCGATCTGGGTGCAGACCAGATAAGCGCCCTCAGCGGCAAGCCGGGCGTGAAGGTGCTGAGCATCCCTTCTGCCGAGCAAAACTATCTGGTGTTTAACACCGGCAACAGCGCTAACCCGCTGCTGAATAATCCAGCGTTCTGGGAAGCCTCGCGCTGGCTGGTGGATTATGAAGGCATCACCAAGGACCTGCTGAAAGGCCAGTATTTTGTTCATCAGAGCTTCCTGCCGGTCGGCCTGCCGGGCGCGCTGGAGGACAATCCGTTCACGTTTGACCCGGCAAAAGCAAAAGCGATCCTCGCCAGGGCGGGCATCAAAGACGCGCATTTCACGCTGGACGTAGAGAATAAACCGCCGTTCATCACCATCGCGCAATCCATGCAGGCGAGCTTCGCTCAGGGCGGCGTGAAGGTGGATCTGCTGCCCGCGGCGGGTAGCCAGGTGTACGCCCGCGTGCGTGCGAAACAGCATCAGGCGGCCATACGTCTGTGGATCCCGGACTACTTCGATGCACACTCCAACGCCAGCGCCTTCGCATGGAATGACGGGAAATCCAGCACCGTGGCCGGGCTTAACGGCTGGAAAATTCCGAAGCTGAACAACGCTACGCTGGCGGCGGTTGCCGAGCCGGATCCGGCAAAACGTCTGGATCTGTATAAGAAGATGCAGGAACAGTTACAGCATAACTCGCCGTATGTGTTCGTTGACCAGGGCAAAACCCAGATCGTGGTGCGCGATAACGTGAAGGGGTATCAGCAGGGGCTGAACGCGGATATGGTCTGGTACGATCGCGTTACGAAGTAGCCCTTGTTGCCGGGTGGCGCTGCGCTTACCCGGCCTACGTTCCTGGTTTTTGTAGGCCGGGTAAGGCGAAGCCGCCACCCGGCATAAAGAGATTTCCCATGCCACATCTTTCCACCCGCGTGCTTCAGGGTCTGCTGACTCTCCTGCTCACGCTGTTCGGGCTACTGCTGGTCACGTTTGCGCTCTCTGCCTTTTCCCCGGTCGATCGCGTATTGCAGATCGTCGGCGATCACGCCAGCCAGTCCACTTACGATCAGGTTCGCCACCAGCTTGGGCTGGATCGGCCCCTGCCGGTGCAGTTCTTGCACTACCTGCAAAACCTCGCTCACGGGGATTTAGGCACCGCCAGCGCTACCGGTCAGCCGGTATTGCAGGACCTGCTGCACGCCTTTCCCGCCACGCTGGAACTGGCAACGCTGGCGCTAATTATCGGCACGGTACTCGGCGTGATTGCGGGTGTACTGTGCGCCCGCTACGCCGGTTCGCCACTGGACTTAGCGATCAGAACGCTCACCCTGCTCGGCAATTCGGTGCCAATATTCTGGCTCGGACTGCTGATGCTGGCTCTGTTCTACGCGAAACTACAGTGGAGCGCTGGCCCCGGCAGGCTGGACGACATCTGGCAATTCACCGTCGAGCCACGAACCGGATTTGCGCTGGTTGATACCTGGCTTTCCGGCGACCGCGAGGCGTTCCGCAACGCCATCAGCCACCTGGTGCTGCCGGTGCTGCTGCTGGCCTACTACTCGCTGGCAAGTATCACCCGCCTGACGCGCTCCGCCTGTCTGAGCGAGATGAACAAAGAGTACATATTGCTCGCCCGCGCCAAGGGCGCTGGAGAGATGACCATCCTGCTGCGTCACGTGCTGCCGAACATTCGCAGCACCCTGCTGACGGTGATTGCCCTGGCCTACACCAGCATGCTGGAGGGCGCGGTATTAACCGAAACCGTCTTCTCGTGGCCGGGCATCGGGCGCTACCTCACCACGGCCCTGTTCGCCGGTGACACCACCGCCGTGATGGGCGGCACGCTGCTGATTGGCGTCTGCTTTGTTCTGATCAATAACCTTACCGACCTGCTTGTGCGGGCGACCGATCCCAGGGTGCGCTAATGCCGTTTTATCTCTTCTTACGCCGCCTGCGCCGCTCCCCTGCCGCGTTTTGCGGGCTGATCGCCATCGCGCTGCTGGTGCTTATTGCCCTGTTCGCACCGTGGCTTGCGCCGCATGACCCCAACTGGCAGGACGCCGCCGCGCGTCTGCAACCGCCCAACGCGCAGCACTGGCTGGGTACCGATAGCTATGGGCGGGATCTGCTCTCCCGATTAATCTACGGCACCCGTCCGGCACTGGGGCTGGTGGCCTTAGTCACCGTTATTACCCTCCCCGCCGGTCTGCTGGTTGGGATTTTGTCAGGCTACTACGGCGGCTGGATGGAGCGCATCCTGATGCGCTTTACCGACGTGGTGATGTCGATGCCGCGCCTGATCCTCGCCTTCGCGTTTGTCGCGATGCTCGGCCCCGGTCTGGTGAACGGCGCGCTGGCGCTGGCCTTAACGACCTGGCCTGCCTATGCGCGCCAGGCGCGCAGTGAAATCCAGCGTCTGCGCCACAGCGATTATCTGGCCGCCGCGGAGATGATGGGCATTCGCGGCCCGCGCCTGCTGGTCGGCCATATTCTGCCCCTGTGCCTGCCCTCCGCGATTGTACGGCTGGCGCTGGATCTGGCCGGGATCATTCTGGCCGCCGCCGGGCTGGGCTTCCTTGGCCTGGGCGCACGTCCACCGATGGCGGAATGGGGCGCGATGATAGCCGACGGCATGCAGGTCATTTTTGACCAGTGGTGGATTGCCGCCATTCCAGGTGGGGCGATTCTGTTTGCCAGCCTGGCCTTTAACCTGCTGGGCGATGGCCTGCGCGACGTACTGGAGCCACAGCATGACTGAACACCGCGTCATCGTCGATGCGCTAAATATCGACTACCCCGCCGCGCGCGTGGTCAACAACCTGAGCTTTACGTTAGGCAACGAGCGGCTGGCGCTGGTGGGAGAATCCGGCTCCGGCAAGTCCATGTCTGCCCGCGCCCTGCTGGGGCTGGTGCGCAAGCCCGGCATCGTGAGCGCTAAGCGGCTTAACGTGCTTGGCAACGACCTGCTGACCCTGAACAGCCGCCGCTGGCAGGCGCTGCGCGGCAACGGCATTGCGATGGTTCTACAGGACCCGCGCTACGCGCTAAACCCGGTGAAAACCGTCGCCGCCCAGCTTGATGAGGCGCTGACCCTCCATCAGCGCCTGCCCCGCGCCGAACGCCTGGCGCGCATTCACGATATCATCCGCGCCGTGGGGCTGAACGAGCACGTGCTCCAGCGCTATCCCAGCGAACTCTCCGGCGGCATGGGCCAGCGCGTGATGATCGCCATTGCGCTCGTCAACAACCCGCAGGTGCTGATCGCCGACGAACCGACTTCCGCGCTGGACGCACGCCTGCGCAACCAGATCCTGGAGCTGCTGGTACAGCAGTGCGAGGCGCGGCAGATGGCGATGCTGTTAATCAGCCACGATTTGCCGCTCGTCGCGGAACACTGTGACCGCGTGCTGGTGATGTATCAGGGTGAGAAAGTTGATGAAATGGCGGCGAGCCAGTTGCCGCAGGCAACCCATCCTTACACGCGCACGCTCTGGACCTGCCGCCCGAACGCCGGGACGTTTGGCCAGATGCTGCCGACGCTCGACCGTTCGCAACCGTGGAAGGAGGCCGACAATGGCACTCGTTGAGGTTAACCAGCTCCGGGTGAGTTTTGGTGAAAAAACGGCGGTTTCCGCCGCCAGTTTTGCGATCGAAAAAGGCGAAACCTTCAGCCTGATCGGTGAATCCGGCTGCGGCAAATCGACTATTCTGCGCGTGCTGGCGGGGCTGCTGCGCGAGTGGAATGGCCACATTTCCGTCCTCGGGGAAAATTTACGGCCAGGACGACGTTTTGAAGGCGCGCTTCGACGTAACGTGCAGATGGTGTTCCAGGATCCGTGGGCGTCTTTGCACCCGAACCACACCATTGCCCGCACCCTGTCGGAGCCGTTAAACATCCACGGCGAAACCCAGGTTGCCGAAAAGGTGGCGGATGCGCTGCAACAGGTGGGTCTGGCTGCCGACGCCAGCAGGCGTTACCCGCATCAGCTTTCCGGCGGACAGCGTCAGCGCGTGGCCATTGCCCGCGCGCTGCTGCTGCGCCCGCAGCTTCTGCTGCTGGATGAACCGACCTCGGCGCTGGATATGTCGGTACAGGCGGAGATCCTGAACCTGCTCAACCGCCTGAAGGCGCAGCACGGCATGACCTACCTGCTGGTGAGCCACGATGCGGACGTGATTGCGCATATGTCCGACCGGGCGGCATTTATGGCGCACGGGAAGATCCAGCGGGTATTTGACCGTGAAGCAATGTTGCGGGGGGAGCACAGGATGGGGTAAACCGTGCGGCGGCGAGTGCCGCACGCATTTCGTAGGCCGGGTAAGGCGTAGCCGCCACCCGGCAAAACGTTACTTCAGCAGCTTCACCGTGGCATCGATGTCGATCTCATCTTCAGTGAAGATCAGCGTCGTGTTCTGGAAGGTAGTGATCGCCAGCTTCTTCACCGTGCGCATTTCGCCCGGCTTTTTCTCGGTTTTGGGTTTGATGCTGTTCATCAGCAGCCCCACCGACAGCACCGCATTCTCTTTGTCGATTTTGGTCTCAACGGGCTCTTCCTCGCTGAACACCACGAAGGATTTAATTGAGGTGAGCTTCACGCGCTCGCCCGCAATATAAAGATGCTTACTCTCCGGGATCACCTTCACCGCATACGCGGAAAGGCCTTTGCTGTTGGTGGTTGGCTCGAAGGTCACCGCCGCATCTTTCTTAATCAGATCAGGGTTGGCGACCTTAATCACATGAAAATAGCGGTTGTCGCCGTTTTCATCTTTGATAAATCCAAAGCCTTTATCTTTAAACCACGTTGTGATTGTACCGTTCATCGCTGTTACCGCCTGTCAGATCTCAAGACTAAAGTTTTGCAGCGCGCAGTGTAATGCACAATGGCTGACGAGACAAAAAAAAGCCCCTGCACGGGAGCAGGGGAAAGTTCATGTCAGAGCTTTTTAGTATTGTGTATTTAGTTGAACACCATCCCACCATCAATCAGCAGCGACTGACCGGTCATGTAGTCGGAATCCGGCCCGGCGAGGTAAGAGACGCAGGCGGCCACGTCTTCCGGTTCGGACAAACGGCCAAGCGTGATGCGTTTGGCAAAGGTTTCCGTCCCGTAGCCAAGCGGTTTACCCGCCGCCTCGGAGACCTGACGGTCGATTTCCGCCCACATCGGCGTTTTGACGATCCCCGGGCAGTAGGCGTTAACAGTGATCCCCAGCGGCGCGAGATCCCGCGCGGCGGTCTGGGTTAAGCCACGCACCGCGAACTTGCTGGAGCTGTAGACCGCCAGCTCCGGGTTGCCGGTGTGGCCCGCCTGAGAGCAGGCGTTGATAATTTTGCCGCCGTGCCCCTCTTTGCGAAAGGCGTCAATCGCGGCCTGAATGCCCCAGATCACCCCTTTCACGTTGATGTTGTAGACCTTGTCGACAATCTCCGGCGTGATGGATTCGATGGGCGTGGACGGCGCCACCCCGGCGTTATTGACGATGACGTTAAAACCGCCCAGCGCGGTGCGGGCTTTTTCCACCGCCGCGAACACCTGCTCGCGGTCAGAGACGTCCACCTTCACGGCGACGGCCTTCCCGCCGTTACGGGTGATCTCATCCGCGACCGCTTTCGCCGTCTCTTCGTTGTAATCCGCAATAGCAACGGCAAAACCATCCTTCACCAGGCGAAGCGCGATCGCTTTGCCAATCCCCTGACCGGAGCCGGTTACGAGAGCCACTTTTTGCATTTCTCTGTCCTTATATTGATTCACAAAATCTGGCTGAGATGGAGCTGGCCCATCAGCAGCGGGTTATCGCTGTAGTCAACGGGAATGGCCACCACGGCCGGGCCATCGACATCCATTGCCGCACGCAGCGTCGGTTCGAGCGCATCGGCGCTCTCGACGGCAAAGCCTTTCGCACCGAACGCGTCGGCATAGGCTTTGAAATCGACCGGGCCGAACTCGACGCCGGAAAGCCTCTGGTATTTTTTCTCTTCCTGGATGGCCACCATGTTGTAGGCGTTATCCACCCAGATGATGTGCAGCACGTTGGCGTTGAGGCGTACGGCGGTTTCCAGCTCCATGCTCGACTGCAAAAAGCCGCCGTCCCCGGAGACCGAGACCACCTTGCGCCCCGGGTTGACCAGCCACGCGCCAATCGCCCACGGCAGCGCCACGCCCATGGTCTGCTGACCGTTGGAGATCATCACCTGACGCGCCCGGAAGCTGTAGAGGTAGCGGGCGATCCAGATATGGAAGCTGCCCATGTCGACGGTGAGCGTCACGTCGTTGTTCACGATATCCTGCATGGCGCGCACGATGCGCAGCGGATGCAGGGCAAACTGGTTGAGCGAGGCGCCGCGACGGTCGAGGAGGTCCCGCTGATGCTGGCGATCGACAAGAATTTCCGAGGCGCGCTGGCTGAGTTCAAGTTTGTGCTCGATTCGACTGGCAAGCAGATTCAGCGTGGCGGCAATATCCCCGACCAGTTCCAGATCGGGAACATACTTGCGCTCCTCATAGGCGGGCAGCACGTCAATGTGCACCAGCGTGGCGTCGCCGCTGTTCCACATGGACGGCTCGTACTCCACCGGGCTGTAGCCGATGCAGATAATCAGGTCCGCCAGATGCAGCAGCCGGTCGCCCGCCTGGTTGTTAAAGAGGCCGACGCGTCCGGCGAAGCGGGTGAAGTGTTCCTGATTCACCGCCCCGGCGGCCTGATAGGTGCTGGTGACCGGAATACGGCTTCTCTCCAGCAGCTTATGCAGCGCGGCGCTGTTGGCGGGCTGGCTGGCCATCAGGCCGAGTAAGATGACCGGGTTTTTGGCCTTCGCGATAAGCTTCGCCACGTCGTTGATGGCTGACTCCGGCGCCGGGCCCATCAGCGCCGCGGTGCTGGCGGGTAAAATCGCCCCAGTGGTGGGCTGGTCGACAATATCCTGCGGCAGGCTGACAAACGCCCCGCCCGGCCTGCCCTGCTCGGCAGCGCGAAACGCGTTCGACACCACCTCGGCAATCGCGTCCGGTGAATTGACTTCGACGGCGTATTTGGTGACCGGGCTGAACATGGCGACGGTATCCATGCTCTGGTGCACCAGTTTCGCTTTATCTGCCCGCTTCACCGCCCCGCCCAGCGCCACCACCGGGTCACCTTCGCTGTTGGCGGTGGCAATGCCGGTGATCAGGTTGGAGCAGCCCGGCCCGGAGGTGACCAGCGCGACCCCGGCCTTACCGGTTAGCCGCCCTACCGCTGCCGCCATAAACGCCGCGTTCGCCTCGTGACGCACCGGGATAATCTCGATGGAGGAGTCCAGCAGGGAGTCAAAGACCTTGTCGATTTTTGCGCCCGGTATGCCGAACACCTGCTTCACACCCTGCGCTTCCAGCTGGCCGACAACCATATCGGCGCCGTGCGCCCACTGACGTGACTGTTTCTCACTGTTCACGGTAGTTCTCCTGTTAGTTTTCGACGGCGCGGATAGCCGCATCAAGGTTGCTGGGGTGCAGGTTGGCCTGTAAAAACGCGCTGTCGGCGGGCAGGTCAATCATCAGCTTGTGGATTTCGCCGAAGGTGAGCACGCCGTTCTCCAGCTGATAGTCGAGCAGGTGGCCCCCGCCCTGACGGTCGTCGGTGATAAAGTGTTCGTGATAGCCCGCCACGTTAATGCCCTGCATATGCTGTGGGGTGCGGAACCCGACCAGCACGCCCTCGCGCTGGTTAAAGCGGAACACCGGCTGGTCATCCAGCACGTCGGTCATCGCCCGGTACGGCGGTGTCTGGCGCGGTACGGTGCGGGTGTGCGCGTGGCGGAAATTGCCGTCGATGCGCAGCGCACAGAACAGGTTATCGGAGGGGATTTGCTGGTCGATCACGTCGTGGATCTGCTGACGGCTGACCGGCCCGTCGAAGGTTTTGCGGTACTGCGGCTGGAACCAGGTCATCACCGCGAACGGCGTTTTTTGCTCCGGCTTCGCGGCGCGGGCGCTGCCGTCGGCGCGCAGCTGGTACACCTGGCTGCTGAAGGCAATCATTTCGCCATCCAGCTCGTTAAAGGTACCGAGACCAAAATCACCGTGTGCCAGCAGGTCGGCGATGGTGGTCTCTCCTTCGTAGACGCCGCTTAGCAGCGCGCTCATTAGCGATGTCTGATAGATCACGCTGTCAGGATGCTGAGCCGAGAACCCGCGCAGGGTCTCGCATAAACTCGCCTCACAGTCGCATGCAGATGAATGCATCATCATGCCCGTCCTCTTCAACTTTATTTATAAAGGTTAAATAAATGTTGACCCGATTCAGCAGAGAGTTCCAATATAGAATCCATGCTGGTTTGAGATGTTTTTGATATGGAACTTCGTTATCTGCGCTATTTTGTCGCGGTAGCACGCGAGCGACACTTCACCAGGGCGGCCAAAGCGCTGGGTATTTCACAGCCTCCTCTGAGTCAGCAGATCAAACGGCTCGAAGAGGAAGTGGGCACGCCGCTGTTCAGGCGCCTGACACGGGGCGTGGAGCTGACCGAAGCGGGAGAGGCCTTCTATGAGGACGCCTGTAAGATACTGGCGCTGAGCGATGCCGCGCTGGAGAAAGCCCGGGGCATCGCGCGCGGGCTGAACGGCAGCCTGTCGATTGGCATCACCAGTTCAGATGCTTTTCATCCCAAAATCTTCGCCCTGATTCGCCAGTTTCAGGTGCAGAACATGGCGGTGCAGGTTCACCAGGTGGAAGCCAATATGTCGTCGCTGACGACGATGCTGGCGGAGGGTGAGCTGGATATCGCCTTTGTGCGCCTGCCGTGCGAGAGCAGCAAGGTGTTTGAGTTAAAAATCCTCGATCGGGAGCCGATGGTGGTGGCGCTGCATCGCGATCATCCTCTGGCGGCATGTGGCGATCTGGCGCTGGATGAGCTGCGGGATACGCCGGTGGTGCTGTTCCCCCAGGAGGTAGCACCGGGGCTGTATGACCGCGTTTACGGCAGCTGCGAGCGGGCCGGGATCGATATGCAACACACGCTGCAATCCTCACAACTTTCCTCTTCCCTGAGCATGGTCTCCGCTGGCGGCGGGTTCGCGCTGGTGCCGAAATCCATGGCCGCTATTTCTCCGCCGAATGTCACCTACCATGCGCTGCGCTCGCCGGAGCTTTATACCGATATCGCGCTCTGCTGGCGGCGTTTTGAACGCTCGCGGACGGTGAAACGGTTTCTGGCGATGATGAGCGAGGGGTAGCTACGGTGTGGCTGTGCCCGGCGGCGCTGCGCTTGCGCGGGCCTACGGTTCGTGTCGCGGATAGGTTGGCTGGTTGGCGGTTTTGTAGGCCGGGTAAGGCGCAGCCGCCACCCGGCAATGCCCTTTGGAAGCCGCCTCGCAAACTTTTAAGCAACCTTATGTAATTCAGGGGCATCCCTTTTCATCCCTTCTTCGCGGTTTTAAAGTGCCTGCGTTGCGGCACATCCGTAACCGGGCGTAGGAACCCGTTAGCATAAAGCGATATTTTTTGTCGCGACAGCGCATATCCCGTTAGAATCACGGTGGCGCTGACGGAGCAGTCGAAAGGCTGGCCGTTTTTCTTTATGCACGGTATTCCTACCTCCGTCAGCGCTACCCCCTCTGAGCGTAGGAACTCATCGGGCGGTTAACATTTTTTGCATAAAGAGGATGCCTTATGGCTACTATCCCTGGATTTTCTTACGCGCTTACTGAAGAAAGCGCTCTTCATCACCTTCTTCACCTGCAACTTCCCGATTCTGCGGATCTCTTTGAATTGGCTGACACCTGTGCGGCGTACGTAAGCGTACTGGTGGAAACGGACGATGCGGTGACATTTGCCACGCTCTGTAAGCAACTGCTGGCTGCGCTAAAACGAATGCGTGAGCGCTGTGACTCGGAACTTCCGCCGTATCTGGTGGAACAGCTAATTGCGGGGGAAAAGATCGCCTCCTGCGTACCGGACTGCTGGCAGGATACGGCGTTGCAGGTGGATTATGCTGTGGCGTTAACGCTGGCGGTAATGGGCGGGACGTTGCCTGTGAGCGTGGCGAAAGAACTCACCGGGCTACTGCATGATATGGTCTGGCTGCTGGCGGAGTTTGTGAAGGAGCCTTATATAACGGCGCACTGAGGCGGGTGATGGGAGGCCGGGGCTCTGCTGGGGTAAAAAGCAGGATTTCGGCCTTATGCATAATGCAATGTGGTTTGTTGAATGTCCGTTAAGAGCGAGGAGCGGACGCTCGCATCTTTCCCAACACACAGAGGGCTTAACGAACACCTAGGAGTACATGTCAACTGAGAAAAAGTCAGATTAGCTACGTAAGTTTCAGCGTAAAAATTGGGCACTATAAAAGTGCCCAAACTGTAGAAAAATACATAATGCTATGTATCTGAGCCAAACATTGAGCGCCGCCTTGTTATTTTATAATAAGTGGGATTTTCATCATCCACCTCAAAATCAGAGAAGAAATGGTTATCTCGTAATGCTGTTAATAAAATTTGATTAGTTGTATCAACTTCAATTTTAGGTTTGCCTCGCCCCAAAATTTTACTGAACTCCGATAAACCAAGCAGATCAAGATACTCTTTGCAAGTCGTCTTACTCAAATCCTTACCCGGCAGCAGAGCGATTAGCAGTGCTATTTTATTCTGCATATTCAGTCCCTCTGCGACAAACAGATCTTTTAGTAACAGCTCAGCAACATCATCAGGGTTTGCTATCAATGTCGATATATCCTGTATTGCTCTGATCAGAATGAGTGACTGAGTAGAGGTTCCCCAATTTTTATAAGATGACGTCAAGCTTAATAATTCGCCTGAATTAAAATTATTCTCTAAAATATAATCATTAACGACCGGAGGGTATTTTTTATCATGAATAGTTAATGGTACTTTAATCAATTCGAGTAACTTAATTTTCAAATCATCATCAACTTTCCAAGAAAGAATTGATATGGCTTCATCTAAGACAAAATTATCAATTGTCATTAACTCAACGTAGGTTTGGATATTTTTCTTAATGTAGTAGGAGTTTTGTTCAGGATAATTGTCTCGTATGAAATCAAGTGAACTAAGACTCATACGAATAATGTTCTTATCCACTAATATTTTAAATTTATCACCAGCAATATTAGCAGTGCCAAAGGAGGTCGGATAAATCCTATTTAGCGAGCAAATTAATTCATCATATTTATTATTTGATAAATCATTACAGACAATAATCGATCTAAATAATTTGATTCTCTGCTCGTCTTCGAGGTCAATTTTTTTAAAATCAAGCTCGGTATCAGTTCTATTGATAAATTCGATAAGTGAACCATCCAGTCCATCAACATGTTCAAAGTAAGAAACAATATTTCCCTCAGAGCAAATTGCTCTATCTTTATCCAACAAAGATGACCATAAGGATTCGCTCTCAACCTCACTCAGAGAGGTCACGAAAGTTTGCAAAGAGTTTATATACTGCCCTTTTTGTTCATCAGTTATTTCCTCATTATTAAGAACGGATAAAACAATGGCTTCATCATCCACGATTGATCCATCACAACTAGATAAAACCATATCCAGATAGTCACTAATATGGTTATTAACATAACTAGCCAAGGGGGAATCAGGCTGTGACATAACTAGGGTATAGTTCTTATGGCGAATATCATCTTCACTGTTAAATGTGTAAACCTTACTCAGCATTAAGGTCAGGTTGGCAAAATTAATATCATAAAGTGAATGCTGATAAACCGCATCAAAGAGTACTTTATTTGCGCTTTCGAATTTAATACTGACAAATGAGACATTAAGCAACTTAAAACCACTGATTAACTTGTCAACCTTCGGTTCTGATATTGCTAAATAATCCGACGAGTCAGAGAGGTAATCAGTCAGACAATCATCAATGTTAATAGCCTCAATGGCGTTACTGGCAGAATAATAAAGTGTGCCTATAGAGTAGCGTTTAACCCAATCAGCAGAAAATTCACTATCGGTTAGCGCATAAGAAAAGAATTCAGGCCACTGCGTATTTAATCGATTGATGAAGCCTGACTGAGCCCTCTCAGTTTCAAAGTAGCTACGAATAAACTCAACTCTTCTATCTTTTCTTAGTTGTTTGAATAAACGTTCTATTAAGTTTACTTGGGCTGGCGTTTGAAGCAGATAAGCTAATAGATCAAAATTAAGCGCCTCTTCCTTTTCAAAATCCACTTCTCGAAGGCGGGTAACGACCAGTTTGGGGTTCTTGAGTTGATAAGTGAAATCTTTGCCTTTTTGATCGGTAATGCTGCGTAAAAACATCTTATCATTTCGACTCAGGCTATTTTCATAAAAATAGGTCATATAGTCGGTATAGGTTTCATCAATATATCCATCACGAATAAGGTATTTAAGCAAGTCAAAATACTCACTACTTTTTATTTCATTAAAATCTCTTTTTTCTCCAATTTCATTAGTGTAGGTGAGCTTAAATATTTCATCAATGTTTTCTCTTGTTATTATTTCTTTAAGTCTTTTATTCCTAGAGTCAACCAAACTATCTCTTGATTTTGATATAAGTTCATTGATTTCTTCTATTTTTCCATTGGTTTTATTTTCAACACTTTCCCTTCTAGCTGCTCTTCTCTTTTCTATATCAGCTTTCTCAGCCTGATTATAGTAATGATGACTGTTATATTTAGACAATTCCTTATCATATATAGCATCAACCTCTTGGCTAGAATTGAGCATTTCATTCTTGATTACCTCAATCTCCTTTTTTCTATCGCTAATGTATTTTTCTATATCTTTTATCTCTTTTATAATAAGATTATCCCGTTCACTAAATATGGAATAAACCATACCTTGATTAAGTTGTAACTCACTAAAATCTCGTGGGAATATATTTTTATAGGCAATAATGGCCAGCATTTTATTACAGTCAAGTTCTGTTGTATTTAATTTATTGTAATAAATTTGAAATTCATTATAAATGTTCTTCAATATTCTCATATCATCAATATACAGAGACATCCCTTGTAGGAATCTTTCGTTGAACAATTTGAGAATACCACCATTGTTAAAATGTGAGATAAACTGATCGTAAGAGTTAGAACTATCAACAACAGGAATAACTGGAATGATATAATCAAAGAATTTGGTTCTATCCTTTGAAATGAAGATATCATCACGAAGCAAGTAAATAAAACGTAACGTCGATTTCTTGTGCCCTGCCAGGGTTCGTTGAATATTAACCAGTCTATTCACTTCATGAAGACGTTCAAAGATATGATTGCTATTAAAACGATCCATGTCTTCAAAAATAATGGCATCAGCATTAACATTCTCGAAAAGGTATAATACTTCATTTAAATACCGATCAAAATAAGACTCTTCGCTCTCTTCGAAAATCTCTATTTCATTGCCTTGTAAATTTATTTTTTTAAGGACATTGCGATTTTTTTGGGTTTTTATTAATTTATAAATAAAGATGCAAGAAAGGATTGTAGCTATAAAACCGCTAATTAATAAAGAATCGTGTCTAGTAGATAATGTTAGTAGTGTCTTTGCAACTCCATCAGATAAAAGTGAAACAAAGTCACCCCATTTATTAAATAGAGTAATATGCAGTGCCGTGGCGATAAATAATACCGTGAAGATAGTATTCATCACAATGCTGCTCGTTTTTACTTTTTTCTTTACTTTAAAATGCGTTTGGGGAATATCTTCAGCATTAATTTGGTGAATTAACTGGTTTAGAATTTTACCTTCTAACGCGGTTTCACTCATGACTCTACCGGGTTCATTAGTTTCAGCTTCCTCCGTCGCTCTGAAATGGGCAAGTGAAATATGAACAAACTTTATATTCGAATGACTTTTCTTATAGGACTCTACAAGACTACTTTTTCCTGCACTATATTGCCCTGATATAGCAACATTTTTTAAATCGTCATTGGCAAAAACAAAATCTATCGCATTTTTATATATACCCAGCTCAACATCGCTTATCGGTGTTAGCTTTTGAAATTTATAGCTGTCATCACTCATTGATATCCCTTCCCCATCTTCACCGAGAGACCTACTTCTCGCAGTTAATCAAACAAAATCATACCTATAAAAGTTAGCGTTATTATACCAGAAACAACGCTAAAGATTAGCTAAAGCCAGTTCATTTTCTTCAGCTATCCCTCTGATTTTACTCTATTGTTAGCACAGATTATGCCTGAAAGCCTTGTTCGTAAAGAGCGCGATCGTAAGTCATGTAAAACATGACTTTGCAATTAGGCGCCACTAAAACATAGCTGAACCGTGACAGGCTCAACAGAAATCTCAGAGTTCAACAATAGGGCAGTATTGTCTGCCAGAGTGGGGGGGCCAATATCGAAATTACATGCGACGACAACGACTGTTTTTGGCACAGGGCTGCTGTTGCAGCCCTGACAACCTTAGACTTCAATCGATTCAGATATCTCTAACGCATCATCGACTTCGATGCCCAGATAACGGACTGTGCTTTCCAGTTTCTTATGGCCCAACAGAATTTGTATCACCCGGAGATTCTTGGTTTTCTTGTATATCAAGTAAGGTTTTGTTCTTCTCATGGAATGTGTGCTGTAAAGCGAAGCTTCGAGACCAAGCTTTTCTACCCACCCATGAAAAATTCGGCTGTATTGTCGGGTTGATATGTGCCGGTTAGTTCCGATCCGAGACCGAAACAAGAAGTCTTTACTGTGCAAATTGCCAAGCTTTATCAATGCAGCAACAGCTTCTCTTGTCCCTTTGGTTATCTCAAATTGCACAGGGCTACCGGTTTTCTGTTGCAGCACCGTAGCTCTGCTTGAAACCGAGCTACCATATGCAACATCAGATACTTTGAGGCTCACCAGATCGCAGCCTCGTAGCTTACTGTCTAAGGCCATATTGAACAGAGCTAAATCACGCGTTTTACCTTCCAGTTCAAGCCGGATTCGGATCCCCCAGATATGAGATATCTGAAGTGGTCTTTTTTGGCCTATGATACGGTCTTTATTCCACGGTGACGTGTTCATACTCAAATCTCCTGCAATGTGGGAGATTTGAGTATGGTTGTCCTTTATGAGCGAGGTGCGGACGATTTTGGCGTTAAGCAACGCACATGACAAACCACGAAGCGAGCAAATCCGGGCAAAAATTTCGCGTGTCATTTCCACCCAGATTAAGCTGCGGGTTAACATAATAAGCGTAGCATGGACGACTTGATTAACTTACCTGCTGGCAGACGACTTCCAGATTATTACCGTCAGGATCAAAAACGTACGCTGCATAGTATTGTGAATGATAATGCTTACGAATTCCCGGTGCTCCGTTATCTTTCCCGCCCGCCAGAAGAGCCTGTTTCCAGAACTGATCCACAATGCTGCGCTTATCAGTAGAAAAAGCCAGATGCAACGATGCACCGGTTTCCTCATTGTCATGCAGCCATAACCGGGGGTAGCCCTGCGGCCCAAGCCCGTAACGAAAACCGCCGGTTCGTGTTTTGGCTGGCTCCTGGGTAATAACCAGCCTGAAGCCTAACGGCTCAAGTGCCTGCTGATAGAAGCGCAGCGATAACGGCGCATTTTTCACTGAAATCTCAAGATGGTCGATGGCAGACATAAAAACTCCCGTTATGTGTCAGGGTTTAGACTGAGTAACGCAGCAAAAGCTTGCCCGTTCATGCGGGCCACTTTTAACAGGCGGGGACGTGATAAGCCGGTGACCGCCGCAGCCGAAAATCCGCGCAGTGTGGTGACGACGAAATCGCTCAGTTCTTTCGCTCTTTCCGGTTCTGACTGGCGGATGTAATCTTCAATAAACAGTATTCCTGGTCTTGCATACTGGTTTGCCAGTTCTCGCGCCTGTTCATCGTCAGCACGCATACCTTCTGCGACGAGGCATCCCCGCTGCAGCGGAGATTTCACGTACAGACGCGCGGCCGTGATAAATAATTCTTCAATGGCTTCGGCCAGAGAGCGTCCGGCGATGAGGATCTTATCCGCCGGCAGGTTGCCTTCATCAACGTATCGCGCAAGGCACCGGCCAAACAGGCCTGCTTTACTGCCATAGGCGGCGTAAAGGCTTGGCGGATTAATATTTAATGCTTTTGTCAGTTCAGAAATACCAACAGCGTCATATCCTCTCTGATGAAACAGTGCCTGAGCTGTCTCAATCCCTGCTTCCCGGTCAAATGCACGCCTGCGTGTCCTGACGTTATTTTCTGTCTCACTCATATGCTCATTACCCGGCTGTGCCCGTAAAAATATACGGCTATTTTACGCCATTATTGTAGTGGTCGCTACAAATTAATGGTGACAGATTATCTGCTTCTGTTTATAGTGACCACTACATAAAATGAAGGGGGAGCGCAAATGAACCAGCCACTCAAAGGCAAATTTGCCGTAGTTACTGGCGGAAGCAGTGGTATTGGCCTGGCTATAGCCAGACGCCTGATCGATGACGGTGCGGACGTGGTGATTACTGGAAGAACCGCAGTAAAACTGAATCGGGCAGTTATGACGCTGGGAGAAAAAGCGAATGGAGTTGTGACTGATGTCAGCAGTAGAGCAAGTCTTGATGAACTTTACCAGCAGATCAAAACAGCAACTGGTCATATCGATATCCTGGTGGCAAATGCAGGGGGCGGTATTCATGCGCCTCTCGGTCAAATAACTGAACAGCAGATTGATGAACAGTTCGCGACCAACGTTAAAGGCGTGGTTCTGACTGTTCAGCAGGCGCTGCCTTTGCTTGGACAAGGCTCCAGCGTGGTCATCATCGGTTCAACATCCTCCTTTGATCCCGGACCGGCAATGAGTATTTACGGTGCAACCAAAGCCGCAGTGCGCAACATGGTCAGGAGCTGGGTGGCAGAACTCCATGGTTCAGGCATTCGCCTCAACATCGTTAGTCCGGGGCCGACGAACACGCCTTCTCTACGGGCTGCTTTTGGCGATAAGGCTGAAGAGGGACTTGCCTTCCTTACCGCGAAAAGCCCGCTGGGCCGTATCGGCGAGCCGGAAGAAATTGCTGCCGCTGTGGCATTCCTGGCCAGTGATGATTCAGGCTATGTGAACGGCATCGAGTTATTCGCTGACGGTGGCGCATCGCAAACCTAACAGGCCCGGCCATAAACCTGCACGGTGGCACACAACCATCGTGTTCCTGTTGTATCTCGTTTTTTCCATGAAACAAAAGGAAACGCTATTATGTATCCGCAAAATGAAAAAGATCTGGTCTCTGTTCTGCAGGCTGAGCGCGACATTACCCGTCTCATCAACTCTTACCCTTATCTGCTCGACAGTGGAAAATTTAGTGAAGTTGCAGGACTTTTACGCCATGCCACGCTGGAGGTGCCCGGTCATCAGATTACGGGCAGGAATGAGATTGAGAGATTTCTGTCGTCGGGCATTCAGCTGCACCAGGACGGCACGCCTCGCACCTGGCACGCCGTCTCCAATATTCTGGTTGAGGGAAACCCCTTCAGCGGTGAAGCTTCAGCGACCAGTTATTTTACCGTTCATCAGGAACTGCCCGGCTTCCCCCTGCAACCGATTTGCACTGGTCATTACAAAGACCGCTTTGCACTCATCGGCGATGAATGGCAGTTCGTACACCGTGCCGTTGTGCCTCATCTGATAGGGGATATCCGGTTTCATGTCAGCGGTGCAAATGCAGAGGCAAATCTATGACTGCGAAAACATCGGATAACCGTACGGCACTGATTACGGGAGCCAATAAAGGCATTGGACTGGCGATCGCAAAAGGACTGGCACGGCAGGGATTTCGTGTCTGGATCACAGCGCGCGATCGGCGACGCGGCGAAGAGGCTGTTCAGCAACTAAAGGCAGAAGGACTCACTGTCCAGCTACTGATAATGGATGTAACTGACGACGCAAGTGTACAGCAGGCAGCGGCAATTTTATCGGCAGTCACTGACAGGCTGGACGTACTGATCAATAACGCAGGCGTGTTGCTTGATGTCTCAGCTACGCCGAGCCAGACACGTTTATCAGACATGAAAAACACGTTTGAGGTTAATTTCTTCGGTCCGGTACGGGTAACCCAGGCGTTTCTTCCCCTGCTTCAAACAGCAGAAAATGCCAGTGTTATCATGTTGGGAAGCGGTCTGGGATCTCTTGCTCTGATTACTGATGAGGCATCAATTTACTCAACCGTAAACCTGCTCAGCTATAGTGCCTCAAAAGTGGCGCTCAATGCGGCCACGGTGTGTTTTGCCAAAGAGTTAGCCGAACAGGGCATTAAGATCAATGTCGTCGAGCCGGGTAACGTCAAAACCGATCTCAATGGCAATACCGGTGCGCTTACACCGGAACAGGGGGCGATGCCGGTTATCAGGCTAGCACTGGCGGAAAGACATGGCCCGACAGGAAAATTCTTTGGCCCGGAAGGCCGACGACCCTGGTAATTCATTTTCACAAGCTCCTTCCGGAAAAAACGGACGGAGCTTGTATTTCCTTCTTTTCAGCGCAGAGCTTCAGATGTCGTAATCCGGGTATCGGCGATGGTTTCGGCAAAGTGTTTGCCGAATAGCGCCGCCGGTGTCTGGAATCCCGGACGATATTCTCCCGCCAGCACTCTGCGCCCGGCTTCGGCAGCCGCCAGCGCAGTGAAGCTATATCCATTAACCGCATCCAGTAGCATATGCAGGGTCTCGCCATCTGCATTTAGCACTTCCGCAACGGCCTTATAACGACTGGCCTCACGTTCCTGAGCTGTCGGGCCATCGGGCAGTTCAGCCAAATTGCCCTGCGGAAAACCCTCACCGGAAATATGTACGAAAGTTTTGATATCAGAAATGCCAGTCGCTTTCCAGACGGTGATTACATCAGGAAGCGTCACAGGAAAACAGGCCTGCAGACCGTTGCCAAAATCGAAGCCCCGCAGCTCACCTGACTCGCTCTGCATCAGCTGGCCGTTACGGCGAATCAGGCACTGGGTTGATAAATTCTCAGCTGCGCTTACCGCAGAGCCGCGAGACATCGTGCCGGTGATATGCAGCGCCAGTGAGATACTGGCCGGATTTTTGACCCGCGTGGCCGCGTGAGCTGCGAGGCATCCCAGCATTGCTACGCTCCCGCCACAGCCAGGAAGCAGCATAACGCCCGCTGAAGAAGCGGCTTCATCGAGGATTTCTGCAAGCTGGTAACTGTCCAGTTCGGCAGCCACATCAAGGTAGTGTACCTTCTGGCGGATTGCTGCCTCCATTAACGGCCGTGCGGTATGCAAAAACGGACCGGCACAATTTAAGACAGCGTTAATATCCGCTAAGCCACCATCAATGGTGTCAGGATTATCCAGCCTGAAAGCCCGGAAAGGGACATCCAGAACAGACGACATCGCTGCCAGTTTTTCCCGATCGCGCCCGGCAATAATTATCTGCAGGCTGGATTCCAGCGCATGTCGTACGATCATACTGCCGGTATAGCCTGTCGCACCGTAAATCATGAGTTTTTTCATACAGAAATAGCATCCTTAAAGCGGAATGATTAAGGTCGGCATTAGTGGGGTTACACCCATATAAAATTTTTTCTGGCCAGCACCACCCTGTTATCAGCGCCCGTGCTGCCAGCTTTTATAAACAAACTCCAGGCTGTATCCATCCGGATCTCTGACCTGGGCGGCGTAATAGCGCGGGTCATAATGAAGTTGTGCTCCTGGCGGATGAATTTCTGTTGCTCCCGCCGCGATTGCTTCTGCATAAGCCTGGTTAACCATCGTTTCAGAATCCGCCGCGAACCCCACATGAACGGCCTGCGGACATGGCATTCCTGGCCTAAGCCAGAAAAATACGCGGCCACTGGCTCCAAATCCCTTAAGATCGGGATGGCCTGACGGGCCATCGCTGCCGTCATAATCGTGGCGGTTGATGATGCCGAGAAGAGGAAGCACGCGTTCATAGAAGGTAATTGAGCGCTCGGTATCGCTTACGGTAATAAAGATATGGTCCAGCATAAAAAGCTCCGTTGTCAGATGTTATAACCGCCCGCGACTTCGATCGTCTGTGCATTAATCCAGCCGCCATCGGCTGTCAGTAATCCGGCGATAACACGGGCAACTTCATCAGGTTCACCAATTCGTCCAAGTGCCGTTTGTCCGGCGAGCAATGCTTCAAACTCATCACTTAGGCCCCCTCCCAGTTCAGTACGGATCGGGCCTGGCGATACGGCGTTTACCCTAATCCCCCGTTCACCAAACTCTTTGGCCATATAACGTGTCAGCACTTCGAGGCCACCCTTAAAAGTGGCGTAAGGTGCCACACCAGCGGTCGCCACGCGGGTGGTGGCACTGGTGAGATTAACAATAGCGGCATCCCGCTGAAGAAGTGGAAGCAGCGTCTGAGTTAGAAAGAAGGGGCCCTTCAGATGCACATTCATTAAGCTGTCAAACTGCGCTTCAGTCACGGTTTCAATGGGGTTATACAAACCATATCCTGCATTGTTTACCAGCCCGTTCAGTCCCCTGGCGCCCCAGTGTGTCTCCATTGTCATAGCCAGTTGTGAACGAAAAGTACTGAAACTGCCGACATCCTCTAAATCCAGCCGCAATGCTAACGCGCGTCCCCCCTCGTTTTTAATCCGCTTAACGACCTGGCTGGCCGCTTCCGGCTGGCTATTCCAGGTGAGAATGACGCCGTAGCCGCGATGTGCACATTCAATCGCCGTACTGGCTCCGATGCCGCGGCTTCCGCCGGTAATCAAGACATGTTTCATAAAAGCTCCTGACAGAATGGATGACGAGTTCAAGATTACGCACAGCACCAGGCTCTGGCTCCTGTAATCCTCTCTGACATTTGCCTAATCCTGCTTTAATCTTGTTGCCTGTCCCGTGCCGTGTTATTTTACGAAGATGCAAAAACAATTAACTGAACTGCGACTGCTGGCTTCCGGAGCCGGAAACAAGGCCACAGAAACCGGTATACCGCGTGTCGCAATGGTGCAGGGAGAAATTCCTGAACACAGACTTTCAGCGGTATATGAACCGATGATTAACCTGATCCTGACTGGCTCCAAGAGCATGACGGTTGGGAATAAAACCTGGCAGTATGACCCTGCCACCTACTTTGTGATGTCGGTTGATTTGCCCGCCGTGGGTAAGGTCTGTGCAGATGAGAAAACCGGCGCGCCGTATCTTGCTGTGAGCCTGACGCCGAAGCCGGAAATTATTGCTGAACTGCTGGATGACATGCCGGCTGTTGACAAGATGCATCTTTACCATGCGGGATTTTCTGTGGCTCCGGTTACGTCTGAATTGCTGGATGCATGGCTGAGGATGCTGCGATTAATCAACAAGCCTGAGGAGATATCTGCTCTGGCACCGGCCTATGAGCGTGAAATTTTATTCCGGGTGTTGCAGGGGCCGCTTGGCTGGATGCTGCGTAATATCGCCACGCCGGAATCGCATCTTTCCCGGATTTATAGGGTAATTAACTGGTTGAAGCTCAACTACATGCAGGCCGTGCGGGTGGAAGAATTGGCAGCGATGGCCGCGCTGAGCGTTTCGGCATTTCATCGTCATTTTCAGGCTATAACGGCGCTCAGCCCCATGCAGTATCAGAAACGGGTGCGGCTCATGCAGGCACGGCTGAGATTAGCCACTACCGGTGATAGCATTACTGCCATAGCGCATTCTGTTGGTTATCAAAGTCATACTCAGTTCAGTCGCGAATATGCGCGCCATTTTGGTCTTTCTCCCTCATCAGATTTGAAAAATATTTTGTTAACCAAGAACGCATAAGCTGTGAGTTATGTCCGCTTATGGCACAGAGCGGACATTCATATTCATCTCTCTTCCTCTCTATCGGCCCGCCGCCACTCTCAGGTATGAATGCGTTTATCACCTTGTTTAGAAAAGCGATGGGCAGCACGGCCGCCCATTACTATGCCGAACGGAAAAACAGCGGCCGTTAGCCCGGCCCCTCGCTCCCCGCCGCCAGCAGCGGCACCACCACATCGCTGACGGGCACCGCAATCCCGTGCCTGCGGCCATAGCGCTGGATCACACCGTTGCGGATGTCCCACTCCATCGGGCGATCCGCCTGACGGTCGGCAAGGATCGACGTGCCTAAATCCACTGGCGCACGCTGGAAATTCGCCAGGATCTCCTCAGCCACCGCATCGTCCAGCTTCGCCCCTTCGGCGCGGGCGACGGTAAGCCCCTCGCGCAGGTAGGCCAGCGCCAGCTCGCTGATATCCTCGCGCCTGAACATCCCGGCGCGGCGATTGGCCAGCACCATCAGCCCGGCGACCGCGTTTTGCAGCAGCTTGCGCCAGGCGACGGTAGTGAAATCTGTCGAGAGCTCAACGTCACAGCGCGTGCCGCGAAGCGCCTCCACCACCCGCTGCGCCTGCGGCACGTCCGGCAGCGTAAGGCGCGGTTTGGCGCGCAGCCAGACGGAGGCATCCGGCTCGCGCTGGGCAGGGAACCAGACCACCGAGGGCAGCACCGTTGCGCCATTGACCAAAGGCGCAAGCTGGGCTTTCTGCTCCACGCCGTTTTGCAGCGCGCAGACCACGGTGTTTTCATCGCACAGAGCGCGCAGCCACCCGGCGCTGTCGGCATTTTGCGTCGTTTTGACCGCCAAAAAAACGAGGTCAACGGGGCGCGTAATGACGCTGGGATCGGTGAGTACCGGACCGGGCACCACAATTTCACCCTCATCATGACGCAGGCGCAGTTCCGGATGCGCGGTGCGCCCACACAGCAGCGGCGTGCGGCCCGCTTCATGCAGCACCGCGGCGATGGTGGTCCCTATCGCACCGGGTCCTGTCAGCGCAATGGTTGGATAGTCAGACATGGATCACTCCCCTTTTGCTAAGCCTGCTATCAGTTATACCACCCTGAGACGAGCGCGCCACGCCCATTGTCTATACTCAACTCATAACAGACAACGGAGTGCGCCATGCCTTTACCCGACTTCAAATCCTCTGAACCTTATACCCTCGGCATTGAGCTCGAACTCCAGGTGGTTAACCCGCCGGGTTACGATCTGAGCCAGGACTCCTCTGCCCTCATCGCCGCCGTCAAAGACGACATCAAAGGGGGGGAAGTCAAACACGACATCACCGAAAGCATGCTCGAAATCGCCACCGGCGTGTGCCAGACCATCGACCAGGCAGCGGCGCAGTTTTCAGTGATGCAGCAGAGCATCCTGCGCGCGGCGGAAGATCAGCATATCCAGATCTGCGGCGGTGGGACGCATCCGTTCCAGAAATGGCAGCGGCAGGAAGTGTGCGACGACGAGCGCTATAACGTCACGCTGGAGCGCTTTGGCTATCTGATTTTGCAGGCGACGGTGTTCGGCCAGCACGTACACGTCGGCTGTCGGACCGGGGACGACGCCATTTACCTGCTGCACGGCCTGTCGCGCTTTGTGCCGCACTTTATCGCCCTGGCCGCCGCATCACCGTATATGCAGGGCACGGACACGAAGTTCGCCTCATCGCGTCTCAACATCTTCTCGGGCTTCCCGGATAACGGTCAGATGCCGTGGGTCAACAGCTGGCAGGAGTTCGAGGGGCTGTTCCGCCGCCTGAGCTCCACCAGCATGATCGACAGCATTAAGGATCTGCACTGGGACATCCGCCCCAGCCCGCACTTCGGCACCGTCGAGGTGCGGGTGATGGATACGCCGCTGACGCTCAGCCACGCCATTAACATCGCCGGGCTTATTCAGGCGACGTCGCACTGGCTGCTGACCGCGCGGCCGTATAAGCATCAGGAACGGGATTTTTTGCTGTATCGCTTTAACCGTTTTCAGGCCTGTCGCTACGGGCTGGAAGGCATTCTGACGGACGTACATACCGGCGAGCACAAAACCGTGGCGGAAGATATCGCCTGGCTGCTCGAGCAGGTTGCGCCGTCGGCCGAGAAGCTCGGCGCGACAAGCGCAATCAATGAGATTGCCCTGCTGTTAAAGCAGGGCAAGAGCGAGGCGCAGCGCATGCGGGACTTTATCGCCGATGGCGGCTCGCTGATTTCTCTGGTGCAGAAGCACTGTGAGCTGTGGGCGACGAGTCCGTAAGGCCGTGGCCCCACTCGCGCAGGTGCTGGAACAGCACGAACAGCGCCGGGATGAACACTATCCCCACCACGGTCGCCACCAGCATGCCGCTGAACACCGTAGTGCCGATGATGCGGCGGCTCTGGGCACCCGCCCCGGTCGCCAGCATCATCGGCAGGACGCCGATAATGAACGACACGGCGGTCATCATTACCGCGCGGAAGCGGCGCGATGCCCCCTCCCGTGCGGCATCGACAATCGCCATTCCATCCATGCGCCGGGCGCGGGCAAACTCCACGATAAGAATTGCGTTCTTGGCGGCGAGGGCTATCAGTAGCACCAGACCTATCTGCACATACACGTCGTTGGCGTAGCCCGCCAGCCACAGCCAGACCAGCGCCCCGCCGATGGCGAACAGCACCGAGAGCATCACGCTCGCCGGCAGCGTCCAGCTCTCATACTGGGCGACGAGAAACAGCCACGCCATCACCACCGCCGCCAGCACAATCCATATCGCCTGATTGCCGGTCTGCTGCTCCTGATACGACATGCCGCTCCAGGCGTAGTCGTACCCGGCTGGCAGGTTTTCCGCCAGAATCTCGCCCATCGCCGCCATTGCGGTGCTGCTGCTCACCCCTTCCGCTGCCGAGCCGCTCACCGATACCGACGGGAACTGGTTGTACTGCTGAATAAATGGCGCGCCGACGGTCGGCGTGATGGTGATGAGGTTGCTCAGACGCACCCGCTCGCCGCTGTTGCTGCGCACGAACAGCTCGCTGATTTGCTCCGCGCGCTCGCGCCACTGCATCTCGTTCTGCATCACTACGTGGTAGACGCGGTTGTTGACGCTGAAATCCCCGGCGCGCGTGCCGCCAAAGGCGGTTTGCAGGCTGCTGAAGATGCGTGACACCGGCACGTCGAGGCGGGCCGCGCGCTCGCGGTCAACGGTGAGCGTCATCTGCGGCACGTTGCTGCTCCAGGTGGTGAACACGCGGCTCAGCTGCGGGTTCTGGTTGGCTTTCGCCAGCACCTCACGCGTCACGCGCTCCAGCTCCGCCGGACTTTGCCCCGCCTGCGCCTGAATGCGCAGGTCGAAGCCGGAGGCGTTGCCCAGCCCCGGCAGCGTCGGCGGCGCAAAGGTCATGATGGTGGCTTCCGGCAGGGCCAGCAGCTGGCGCTGAAGGATGCCCATCACCTCATCCAGCGGCGGACGCTCGCTCCAGTCTTTGAGCATGATGGAGATAAACCCGCCGTTCGATGCGCTGGTGCCGTTGAGGATGTTAAACCCGGAGACCTGAATCACGTCTTCTACCGCCGGGTTGTTAGCGATCAGCTCGCGCGCGGTGGTCATCACCGCTTCGGTGCGCTCCAGCGAGGCTGCCTCCGGCAGCTGGACGCTGGCGAAGAAGTAGCCCTGATCCTCCTGCGGCAGGAAGCCCTTTGGCATCGACATAAAGCTGAATACCACCACCGCCGCCGCGCCTGCGGTGGCCAGCAGCGCCAGCCACGGGCGCAGGTTTAAAACGTTCACGATGCGGGTGTAGAAACCGCGCGTGGCGTCCAGCCCGTGGTTAAAGGCGCGATAGAGTGCCGCAGGTTTCTCCGGTCGCGGGCGCAGCAACAGCGCGCACAGGGCGGGCGTAAGAGTCAACGCCACCAGGCTTGAGAGCGTGACGGCAGTCGAGAGCGTCACCGCGAACTGGCGGTACAGCTCGCCGACAATCCCCGGCAGGAGCGCCACCGGCACAAACACCGCCAGCAGCACCAGCGTGGTGGCAATCACTGGCCCGGCGATCTGGCGCAGCGCCAGCGCGGTCGCCGCCGTACGGCTCTGCCCTTCCGCCATCAGCGTTTCGACGCTCTCCACCACCACGATGGCGTCATCCACCACCATGGTCAGCGCCAGAATGATAGCGAACAGGCTCAGCGTATTGGCGGAGTAGCCGAGCGTATAGAGCACCGCGAAGGTGCCCACCAGCGACACCGGAATGGCAAGGGCAACAATCAGCGTCGCGCGCCAGCTTTGCAGGAACAGGGACACCACGACCACCACCGCCAGCATCGTCAGCGCCAGCGAGACGCCAATCTCTTTGATGGTGGCGGCCACAAACGAGGTGGTGTCGAATTTGACTTCATAGACCAGATCGTCCGGGAAGCGCGTGGATAACCGTTCCAGCTCCGCGCGCACCGCATCGGCCACGCGCAGGGCGTTAGCGGACGGCGTCGGGTAGATGCCGAGGTAGGCGGAGTCGTGCCCGTTCAGCTGCGCGCCAGAGCTGTAGCTGCGCGAGCCAAGCTCGATGGTGGCGACGTCCTTCAGGCGCACCAGCTGACCCATCTCCCCGGCGCGGATAATGATGTTGGCAAAGTCATCGGCCTGATTTAAGCGCCCCAGCCCGTTAATGGTCAGGGTCTGCTGCTGGCCGTTAAACACCGGCGGCGTGCCGACCTGGCCTGCCGCCCCCTGCACGTTCTGCTCGCGCAGCGCCTGCGCCACGTCATCGCTGGTCACGTTCAGGGCGTTCATGCGGTCCGGACGCAGCCAGATGCGCATGCTGTAGTCCCGTGCGCCAAACATCTGTACCTGCCCGACGCCCGGCAGACGCGACAGCGCCTCGCGCACCTGGGTGCTGGCGTAGTTGCTGACGAACAGCGGCGTGTGGGTGTTGTTCGGTGAGTAAAGGCTTACCCCCATCATCAGGTTGGTGGCGCGCTTGCGCACCTGCACGCCGTTTTGCTGTGCCTCGGTCGGCAGTTGCGCCACGGCCTGCGCCACGCGGTTCTGCACGTCGATGGCGGCGAGATCCGGGTCGGTGCCTGCCGCAAAGGTAATGTTCAGGCTATAGCTACCCTCGTCCGAACTGGTGGACTCCATATAGAGCATATGATCCACCCCGTTCAGCTGGGTTTCCAGCGGCGTGGCGATGGCCTCCGCCACGTCAGCCGAGCTGGCGCCCGGCCATGACGCTGACACATTCACGACCGGCGGGGTGATCTGCGGGTACTGCTCCACCGGAATAATCCTCAGCGCGATGGCCCCCAGCAGGGTGATGACCAGCGCTATCACCATCGCAAAGCGCGGGCGTTTGATGAAAAACGTCAGCATGATGGCTCCTTAATTCAGTATCTGGACGGCAACGCCTGGCTGCACGCGCTGCGCACCGTCAGTAATCGCTCGCTCACCGGGCTTCAGGCCGGAGGCAATCTGGAACTGCTGGCCGATCTGTCCGGCGACCTTCAGCGGACGCATTTCGGCTTTATCCTCGGCGTTAACCACCCATGCGAAGAACCCGTGGCCATTCTGCTGTACGGCAGCGGCGGGCAGAGTCAGCACTGGTTGCTCACTTGACGGACGCAGGTAGACGTTCACGTTGCCGCCGGGCAGCAGCTGATGGCGCGGGTTGGCGAACTCGGCGCGCAGCATCACGCTGGCGGTGCGCGGGTCGATGCGGTTGTCCACGGAGGTGAGTTCCCCGCTGATGCGCTGGCCGTTGCTGTCAATCAGCGCCTGCCAGGCCTGCTTCATGGCGCTGATATCCGCATGCTGTCCGGCTTTAGTGGCAAACGTGCCCTCTTCCAGCGCAAAGGCAATGCGGATGGGATCGAGCTGCACCACCTCCACCAGCACACCGCTGGCAGGATTCACCAGGCTGCCGACGTGAAAGTTGCTGTGCCCCACGCGCCCGTCAATCGGTGAGGTAATGCGCGTGTAGTTGAGGGTGACGCTGCGGGTGTCGAGACGGGCTTTCGCCTGCTCCAGCGCGGCGCTCGCTACGTCGCGCTGCATGCGGGCGTTGTCCACGTCGTGGCGGCTGATGGCGTTGCTGCTGCCCAGGCTTTCGAAGCGTGACAGCTGCTGCTGCGCCTGACGCAGCGTGGCTTCGGCGCTTCTCACTTCGGCCTGCGCCAGACGCAGGGCGGCGCGCGGCTCGGCGTCGTCCAGTTCGAACAACACGTCGCCTTTTTTCACGTACTGCCCGTCGCGGAAGTGGATTCTGGTGATGACGCCTTCCGTGCGGGCGCGCAGTTCAACGGTGTGGATAGCTTCAATGCGACCCGGGATCTGACGCTCGGCGGCGTGGGCGGTCTGCTCCACGGTGGCGACACGCACGGGAATGGCCGCGGCGAATGCGGGTGGCAGGGTGCAGGCGAGGAGCGCGAACAGGAGTGGGAATTTCATGGGAGTACCTCGGCGTTGTTTTCCCTCACCCCGGCCCTCTCCCACAGGGAGAGGGAGGTCAGAGTTCCCTCTCCCTGTGGGAGAGGGTTAGGGTGAGGGCAAAAGGTTATGCAGCCTTACGGAACCTGCGGGTCAGTCGCTTCTCGATTTCGACGACGAAGAACATCACGCCCGCCACCGCCAGCGTCACGAACCAGTAGCGCAGCGGCAGCGCTTCGGTGCCGAACAGCATCTGCATAAACGGCAGGTAGATAATCGCCGCCTGGAGCAGGAACAGTACGCCCGTTACCAGCCAGATCCCTTTGTTCGCCAGCAGGCCGTGGTTCAGGGAGAACCCGTCGGTGTTGCGGCAGTTAATCATGTATACCCACTGGGCGCAGACCAGCATCTGCAACAGCACGGTGCGGATGAACTCCGCGCTGTGGCCGCGCGGGGCCAGCCAGGCTTCCAGCGCAAAGGCGGCGATGGCAATCATGGTGCCGACGAAGGCCACGCGCCAGACGGCGTAGGCGTCCATCACGTGCTGCCCGGTCTGACGCGGCGGGCGGCGCATAATGTTGCGCTCGGCGGCCTCGAAGGCCAGGCCGAAGGAGAGCGTGGCGGAGGTCGCCATGTTCATCCACAGGATCAGCACTGGCGTCAGCGGAATGATGTTCCCCGCCAGCAGCGCAATCACAATCAATAGCCCCTGCGCCAGGTTGGTCGGCATGATGAACAGGATGGTCTTCTTCAGGTTGTCGTAAACGCGACGCCCCTCTTTTACCGCGCTGGCGATGGTGGCGAAGTTATCGTCCGTCAGGACCATGTCCGCCGCCTCTTTGGTCACTTCCGTGCCTTTGATGCCCATCGCGATACCCACGTCCGCCTGGCGCAGCGCCGGGGCATCGTTCACGCCGTCACCGGTCATGCCGACGATTTCGCCTTTGTCCTGCAACGCTTTCACCAGGCGCAGCTTATGCTCCGGGCTGGTACGGGCGAAGATGTCATACTTCACCGCCGCTTCCGCCAGCTCGGCGTCGTCCATCTTCTCCAGCTGGTAGCCGGTAACCGCCTGCTCGCTGTTGGTGATCCCCAGCATCTGGCCGATGCTCATCGCCGTCTGTGGGTGATCCCCGGTGATCATCTTCACGCGGATCCCCGCCTGCTGGCAGGCGTTAATCGCCTCAATCGCTTCCGGACGCGGCGGATCCATCATCCCGGCAATGCCGAGGAAGATCAGACCGTGGCTCAGGTCGTCGTGAGTTAATGCCTGCTCGCCGTTCGCTGGCTTGAACGCCGCGGCGACCATGCGCAGCCCCTGACGCGCATAGCGCTCCATCTCCGTTTCCCAGTACGCGCGGTCAAAGGCTTGCGCACCGTTGCGGGTCTCCTGCTGCTCACACAGGGCGAAAATCACGTCCGGCGCGCCGGTAATCAAAATCTGCTCCTCACTGCCAATCTGGTAGTGGGTGCTCATGTACTTGTACTGAGAGTCGAACGGGATCTTGTTAACCAGCGTGGTCACGACCGGCTCGAGGTGGGCCTTGGCCGCCAGCACCTTCAGCGCGCCCTCGGTTGGCCCGCCGGTGATGCCCCACAGGCCACGCTCGTCCTGAATCAGCTGGCTGTCGTTACACAGGTCGATGGTGCGCAGATACTGCTCCAGCACGGTGCCCGGCTGGATCTGCACCGGCTCGTCGCTGCCTTCGAGGTAGATGTTGCCCACCGGCTCGTAGCTGTTGCCGTCCACGCGATAGCAGGTGTCGGCGGTGATGATGGCTTTCACCGTCATCTCGTTCATGGTCAGGGTGCCGGTTTTATCCGAGCAGACCACGGTCATCGCGCCCAGGGTTTCAACCGTCGGCAGCTTGCGGATGATGGCCCGCTTGCGCGCCATCGCCTGTACGCCCAGCGAGAGGATGATGGAGATAATCGCTGGCAGACCTTCCGGTACGGAGGCTACCGCCAGGCTAATCAGGGAGAGCAGCAGCTCGCCCATCGGGATCTCGCGGAACACCAGGCTGAAGACAAACAGCGCGGCCATCATCGCCAGAATGATGGCGAAGATCGCTTTACCCAGCTTGTCCATCTGCACCAGCAGCGGGGTGCGGTGTTTTTCAATGCCCGCCATCATCTGGTTGATGTGGCCGAGTTCGGTCTCCTGGCCCGTGGCAATGACCACGCCAACGCCGCCGCCCGCGCTTACCGTCGTACCGGAAAAGACCAGGTTCGTGCGGTCGCCCAGCGGTAATTCGCCGTTCAGCGGGTTCGTGTGTTTATCCACCACGGTGGATTCACCGGTCAGAATTGCCTCTTCCACGCGTAAATTATGCGCTTCGATTAAGCGCATATCCGCCGGTATACGATCTCCTGCGCGCAACACAATAATATCGCCCGGGACGATTTCCGTCGTCGGGATAGTTTCATGGTTGCCGTTACGAATAACGCGCGCCTCGCTGGAGAGCATATTGCGAATACTCTTCAGGGATTTTTCCGCGTTACTTTCCTGAATGTGGCCAATTAAGGCATTGATTACCGCCACGCCCAGAATAACCAGCGTATCAACCCAGTGTCCCATTACTGCCGTTAATACGGCGGCTGCCAGCAGGACGTAAATCAGGACATCGTTAAAATGCGCGAGAAAACGCAGCCAGCCCGGCTTGCCTTTTTTCTCCGGCAGCGCGTTCGGGCCATGCTTCTGTAAACGCGCCTGCGCCTCGGCACGGTCCAGGCCATTAGCCTGGCTCTGCGCCTGAGCAAGCACCTGCTCTACGGTCTGCTGGTACGCCTGCCCGCCTGCGGGTGGCATATTCTGCGAGAAATTTTTTTTGGTCATGGTATTTTTCCTTCAATATCCGGTGGACGGAAGCCGGAATTCCTTTCTGGCTTTAAATAATTCATTTTTAAGTCTTGCGGGTTAAATTGATCTACCGCAATATATTGACTACCCGGTTATTCAAAACTGATTAAAATTATTTCGACGCGTTGATTTTTACAAAATATTTCTAAACCAACACTAAACGAGGAGGAAGCATGTTTGGTATTTATCGCGGACGGCGTCTGGCGTTATACATTGTCGCAGCCATTGTTATTGCGACGTTAATTGGATATAGCACCTATAGCTTTGTAAAATTATTTTCGTGAGAAAGACGTTTATTTACATAACGCGATATTAATTTAATCGCCCCGAAAATATTATCTATTTTCTGTTATTAATTCGCAGAATAACGGTGGCCTTTTACCCAATTTTGCCAGCGGGGATGATATTGCTTTACGTTTCAGGATGCCGGACAATGACATTTTTAACTGACGATTAACATTACGATGAAACACCCGTTAGAATCGCTGCTCACCGCAGGGGGCATTTTGCTGATGGCCCTGCTCTCCTGCCTGCTGTTACCCGCGCCGTCGCTGGGTCTGGTGCTGGCGCAGAAGCTGGTTCAGACCTTTCATATGGTCGATCTGAATCAGCTGTACACCATTCTGTTCTGTCTGTGGTTTTTGGTGCTCGGCGCCATCGAATTCTTTATCCTGCGTTTCATCTGGCGCCGCTGGTTTTCACTGGCGTCGTAAGCCAGTGAGATCGCGCATCCCGTGGATCAGCGCTTCACACCAGGCCGCGTAGTCGTGGCCGCTGGATGAGGGGTGGAAGCTGACGCGGTAGCCTTTATTCCTCAGCACCTGTTCAAAATCCTGCGTGGTGCGATAGATGCCGCCGCCCGGTCCCGTGGTTTCAAACTTCCCGGCCTGTAACCAGAAGCGCACCGGATACGGTGGAGACTGTTGGTACTGACGCGTCAGCCAGCCGGGAGCGTCACCTTCTGGTGCCCACCAGTAAGAACCGGAAAGGCTCAGCACGTTGCCAAACAGGCGCGGATAGCGCAGCGCCACCCATGAAGAGGCAATTCCCCCGTAGCTTGATCCTGCCAGTACGGTTTTCTGCCGCTGCATGCCGATGCCCTTCCCCCGCAGCCACGGCAGCAGCTCGTGCGCCATAAAGTCAGCAAAATCCGGGTTCGGCGGCAGCTCGTTGCCGCGACGGGCGTGATCGAGGCTGTCGATAAACACCACGTTAATCGGAGGCAGGTGATGTCGGGCAATCAGACCGTCCAGCACGTTGGCAAAATGGTATTCGTCCTGATAAACCTGTCCGTCGAAAAGGATGAGCGTCCAGCGTGCAAGCTGTGCGCCGCGCGGTTGGTAGATCATCACGTCGCGGGCATTGCCGAGGATGTTGCTGCTCAGCCTCTGGCGGCTCAACGTCCCGTGTAACAGCGGCTGTGCCGTAGCCCGAACGGAGCAGTAGCGCGCCGGGCTGAGATCGAGCAGAGAATAGCGATTCCAGCGATCGGTCTTCTGCTCCCCAAAGCTATTCGGGTTAAGCGGATCGGCCTGCGCGCTTACCAGGATGGCGCGGCGTTGATCGCGGGCAGAGCCTTCAACGATCGGCACATCGGGGGCGAGCTTGTACTGCATCACCGTATCAGCGGGGACCACGTAGCTGCGGAACCAGACGTCGCTGTTGCCCAGGCGGAACAGCGGATCGTGATCCCCCGCCGGCGAGCCGAGAATGAAGACGTTATCCCGCGCGCCGCGCCACAGAAAGGTCACGCGCTTATGGCTCGCATCTACCGGCTCCACCATCGGCGTTCCCTGTCGACGCTGCGCCTGCCAGAACGCCTCGGTACTTCCACCGGCAGAAATGACGTTTGCCAGCGCCTTCAGCGTCGGGCTTTCTGGCGCCAGCATCTGCACGCGTGGTAACGGAGAGGTCTCTTTCATCCGCCACTGAAAACGCCACGGCTTGCCAGCTTCGCCGTGTAGCACCAGCGAGGTGTTCTGTTTCACCGGCAGGGCAAACAGCAGCGTGTGTTCCCCGTCCGCAGGACCGTTTTCGATCAGCGTGCGGATGCGACGGTTTTGCCCATCCAGCAGGCGCGCATCCGTCACGCCATGCAGCGTGGCGGAAACGTAATTTTCATCCAGCTCGGGCAGGGAAAAGCAGACTTCGGCGCTGGCATCAAACTTTCCCTGAACATCGCCCTGCCGGGACGACTGCTCGCACGTTGCCGCCACGGCGGGCAGCGCGCCGATCCCCAACAGCAACCCACTCCATACCCTCTTCATTACCGCTTGTTCCCCAACGAAATTTGTTAACAACGCTAATGCAAATGGTAATAATTTGCAATATCATCAACGGCGTTTTACCGGTGTTTTTATGGCGATAGCAACCAAGGACGTTCAATAAAAATGTTTAAAAATAATAAGATAATACAGCTCTGGCTGCTGAGTCTGGCGACGACCAGCGTCGCGGCTCAGGCAGAAACGAAAGAAGAAACGATTACAGTGACGCAGGGCGTGAGTGAAGAGCCCACTGCGCCCGTAAAAGGCATTGTGGCGACGAAAACGCTCTCCGCCACCAAGACCAGCGCGGAGATCGTGAAGACGCCGCAGTCGGTATCAGTGATCACCCGCGATCAGATGAACATGCAGGACGTCACCTCCGTTTCGCAGGCGCTGCGCTACTCGGCGGGCGTGTTTACCGAGTACCGGGGCTCGTCTAACCGTAACGACGAGGTGTTTGTGCGCGGCTTTAGCTACGTGCCGAAATTCCTCGACGGCTTAAGCTTTGGCGCAACGGCTTCCTCACAGACGGGCACAGTTGACCCGTGGCTGCTGGAGCGCGTGGAGCTGGTGCGCGGCCCGGCGTCGGTGCTGTTTGGACAGGTGAATCCGGGCGGATTAATCAGCATGACCAGCAAGCGCCCGACGGCGGAGGCCATTCACAACGTGCAGTTCCGCACCGGCAATAACGATCTCGCCGAAGGTGCGTTTGATTTCGGCGGCAAGCTGAGCGACGACGGCCGCGTGCTGTATCGCGTGAACGGTATCGCCCGTACGCAGCATAATCAGGTGGACGATTATAAAGAGACGCGGATGGCGATTGCCCCGGCGATCACCTGGTACCCGAACGATCAGACCCGCTTTACGCTGCTGACCAGCTACCAGAAAGATCCGGATGCCGGATACCGCAACTTCCTGCCCGCGTATGGCACGGTGAAAAGTGCCGACGGGAAGTACATCCCGCGCGACTTTAACGTCAGCGATCCGAATTACAATCAATCCTGGCGCGAGCAGACGATGATTGGCTACGAGCTGGAACACCAGTTCGCCGACAACCTCACCTTCCGCCAGAACGCCCGTTACGCCACCATCAAGCAGAAATATCGTTATCTGGTTTACGCCAACAGCGCGGCCAACAGCACGGTGTTGACCCGTCGCGCCCAGCGTGAAGAGCGCACGACCAACGAATTTGGCCTTGATAACCAGCTGGAATATCTGCTGGAGACCGGAAGCGTCAACCACACCCTGCTCGGCGGGTTTGATTACAAGACCAGTAAGGATAAACAGCTGCTGGCGCGCGGGAGCGGCTCACAGTATGACCTCGACTGGACAAACCCGGTTTACGGCGTGAACGTGGATGAAAGTACCTTCAAAACGGCCACCGACGAGCAGCAAAATCTCGACCAGATGGGCCTGTATCTTCAGGATCAGATGAGCTGGAACAACTGGGAGTGGCTGGTTTCCGGGCGCTACGACTGGAGCGAAGTGCGTACCAACGACTTCACCGATAACAGCTTTACGCAGCAGAACGACAACAAATTTACCTGGCGCACTGGCCTGCTGTACGCGTTTGATTCTGGCCTGTCGCCGTACATCAGCTACAGCACCTCGTTTGAACCGAACCTGCAAACCAACCGTGCGCCGGGCGTTGCGCCATTCAGGCCTACTACCGGGGAGCAGACCGAGATTGGCATGAAATATCAGCCGGTCGACACCACGCTGATGACCCTGGCGCTGTACGATTTGACTCAGGACAACGTCGCGACCTATAACAGCGCTGAAGGCTGGTTCGAAAATGCGGGCAAGGTGCGTTCGAAAGGCGCTGAAGCGGAAATCCACGCCACGCTGATGGATAACATCAACCTGATTGGCTCCTACACTTACACCGATGCAAAAACCGAAAGCACCACGGTGGCGGGAACTGAAGGCAAAACGCCTGCGCGCATTCCAGCGCATATGGCATCGGCGTTCGCCAGCTATACCGTTCCGGGCGGAGCGCTGAAGAGCCTGACCGCTGGCGTGGGGATGCGCTACATCGGCACCAGCTACGGCGATGCGAAGAACACCTTCAAGGTGCCATCGGTGGATCTGTATGACGCGATGCTGCGCTACGATCTGGGCGAGATGAACCGCAGCCTGAAAGGGGCAAGCGTGCAGTTCAACGTCAATAACGTGGCAGACACGAAGTATGTGGCGTCATGCGCAAGCGATACGGCGTGCTTCTACGGGATTGGCCGGACGGTGACGGCGACGGTGAATTACAGCTGGTAAGCATGGTGCTGTCTGATCCCCTCACCCCGGCCCTCTCCCCAAAGGGGCGAGGGTGTAATCGTCCCCTCTCCCCTTTGGGGAGAGGGTTAGGGTGAGGGGATGTTTTTCAGTGCGCCCGACCGTGGTTTTCTTTGCGATACGCCCCGGGCGGCTGGTTGAAGGTGCGGGTAAAGATGCGGGTAAACGTCTGCTGCGAGTCAAACCCGTAGCGCAGGCAGATATCGTACACGCGCTCGTCTGACTCACGCAGATCGCGCGCCGCCATCAGCAGCTTGCGTTCGCGGATGTAGCGCCCCAGACTTTCGCCTTTGTACTGCATAAACAGCCGCTGTAGATGCCATTTTGAGTAACCCGCATGGCGGGCAATCTCTTCGATGCGTAACGGCTGGTGTAGATTGTCATCAATCCATTCGACAATCGTATCAATGACCTGAGCGGAAATCGTCATACTGCTCTCCCCCTCTGCTTCTCGCTTAAACATTATTCCCACCACTCGCGAAATTGTTGCGTGGTATCACTCACCCGCACGGGCTCGCCCAGCTCCGGCGTCAGCAGCCGGTAGTTTTTATCCTTACTGGCTTTCGCCAGCTGGATCAGTGGATCGTTCCAGGTATGTTTCGCCAGCACAAAACGCCCGTTATGTCCCGGTACGACCGCTTTGGCATTGAGATCTGCCGAGGCCTGCGCCGTTTCTACCGGGTGCATATGGATGTACTTCCAGTCCTGGTCGTACTGGCCGTTTTCCATGATGGCTAAGTCAACTCCGCCAAACTGCTCGCCAATCGCTTTGAAGTGCGGGCCGTAACCGGAGTCTCCGCTGTAGTAGACCTTTCGCTCTGGGGTGACAAACATAAAGCTGCCCCACAGGGTCTGGTTACGCTTAATGCCGCGCCCGGAAAAATGGCGCGCCGGCAGAACGTGTACCGTCAGCGCATCGCTGATATGCACCGACTGGTTCCAGTCCCGCTCGTCGATAATCTCAGGGTTCATCCCCCAGTAGCGCAGATGCGACCCCACGCCCAGCGGGGTGACCACGCGCTTAACCTTCGGCAGCAGCGCCTTGATGGTGGCGTAATCCAGATGGTCATAGTGATCGTGGGAGATAATCAGCAGGTCGATCTCCGGCATGCTCTCCGCACGCCACGGGTACTCCCCCGCAAACGCTTTATTGAGGAAGGAGAACGGTGCGGCGTAGCTACTCAGAACCGGATCGATCAGGATGCGTTTCCCCGCCAGCTGCATATACCAGGAGGAGTGGCCGAGCCACACCAGCGTGTCCTGTTCAGGCGACAGGCTCGCCAGATCGGTTTTCACCAGCGGCAGCGGCTGCGCAGGACGGGCGTTTTCGGTTTTACGGGTAAGGAACTGCCACCACGCCACCAGCATATTTTGTTGCCCGGTAAAGCCCGGCGTAGGGAGCGTGTTATGGAATTGCCCGTCGCGATAGTGCGGAGAGGCTTCCACTTCAGAGAGCTGCGCACCCTGCGGTGGCTGGCCAAATCCGGCATTCAGTACAAACGGTAAACTGGCAGCTGAAGCAATAATCATGACTAACACCACGCAGATGAATAGAGGCTTTTTCATTTCCTGACCCGCCTACGCGCCCCATCCGATGGTTTGCGCGGGTGACACTTGATTATGAGTGAGTAAGCACTCATTATAGATAGGATGATTACGCCGTCAAGAAGGTTTTCGTTCTTTGACATTCCGCGTTGCAGCGTATCAAGGCTCGTGTTTCAATCAGGGCTTTTACAATTGACGGGAGGAAAAATTTAGTGGCACGTCCGAAGAGTGAAGATAAAAAACAGGCCTTACTGGAAGCAGCAACGGCTGCGTTTGCGCAGTCAGGTATTGCCGCCTCAACGGCGTTAATTGCCCGTAATGCGGGCGTCGCTGAAGGGACACTGTTTCGCTACTTTGCTACCAAAGACGATCTGCTGAATGCCCTCTACCTGCATCTGAAGCAGGATCTCTGCCAGACCATGCTGGCGAATCTCGATCGCACCATCACCGAGCCAAAAGAGCATACCCGCAATATCTGGAACAGCTATGTAGACTGGGGTATTCGTAACCCCCTGGCGCATGCGGCTATCCGCCAGATTGGCGTCAGTGAAAAGCTGAACGCCGAAACCGAGCAGGCGGTGAAAGACATGTTCCCGGAACTGCATGAACTGTGTCGTCGTTCGATCCGCCCGGTGTTTATGTCTGACGAGTTTAAGACCTTCGGTGATGCAATGTTCTTATCGCTGGCTGAAACCACCATGGAGTTTGCCGCGCGCGATCCGTCCCGAGCCGTCGATTTTAAAGCGCTGGGCTTTGAAGCCATGTGGCGCGGGCTTGCTGAGGAAGATAACCATGGACAGTAAATCCTTGCAGGAACATGCCAGACGCGTCGCGCTGGAGATGCCTTTTACCGAACATTGCTGGCCGTTTGGCCCGGAGTATGACGTGTTTAAGGTGGGCGGGAAAATTTTTATGCTGATGGCGACCGCACACGGTCGGGCCCACGTCAGCCTGAAATCCGATCCGGAAAAATCGCTGCTCAATCAGCAGATCTACCGTGGCGTGGAGCCCGGTTACCATCTGAATAAAAAACACTGGATCTCACTTTATGGCACGGACGACATCACGCCTGAACTGGTCAGCGACCTGATTACGGATTCGTGGAATCTGGTCGTTGATAAACTGCCGAAAAAAGATCAGAAGTGGATTCGGCCAGCCTGATTGTTCGTCTGAGACGAACAGAATAAGCGCTCGAATCGCACTTATCTTTTCCCGCTTCGCGCGGTAATCTGCTTTCCTTTCACGCCCGCCCGCGGGCGAATTTCATCACCAGGAGTTGTTATGGATATTATTTCTGTCGCCCTGAAACGCCACTCTACCAAGGCGTTCGACCCAGCCAAAAAACTGACCGCAGAAGAAGCGGAAAAAATCAAAACGCTGCTGCAATACAGCCCGTCCAGCACCAACTCCCAGCCGTGGCACTTTATTGTTGCCAGCACTGAAGAGGGTAAAGCGCGCGTGGCAAAATCCGCGGCGGGCACCTATGTGTTTAACGAACGCAAAATGCTGGACGCCTCTCACGTGGTGGTGTTCTGCGCGAAAACCGCGATGGACGATGCCTGGCTTGAGCGCGTTGTCGATCAGGAAGAGGCTGACGGCCGTTTCGCCACGCCAGAAGCAAAAGCCGCGAACCACAAAGGCCGCTGCTATTTTGCCGACATGCACCGCGTGGATCTGAAAGATGACGACCAGTGGATGGCGAAGCAGGTTTACCTGAACGTCGGCAACTTCCTGCTGGGCGTGGCCGCGATGGGCCTGGATGCGGTACCCATCGAAGGGTTTGACGCCGCGATCCTCGACGAAGAGTTTGGCCTGAAAGAGAAAGGCTTCACCAGCCTGGTGGTGGTCCCGGTCGGGCATCACAGCGTGGAAGATTTCAACGCCACGCTGCCGAAATCTCGCCTGCCGCTGAGCACGATTGTGACTGAATGCTAAGCGCTTCTGGCACGCCGGCTATCGGCGTGCCCGTTTTCAGTAAAGCGTTATCTGCGGATGCTTTACCCCGCACACCAGCGCATAACGCGTTAATGTATCGAGACTCGCCCGGGTAATATTTGCTTCCATTCGTGATACCGTCGGTGCGCTGACGCCCATCCGCTCCGCCACCTGGGCGCGCGTCAGACCAGCATGATTGCGCCATTGCGCCAGCATCTCCCGCAGACGCTCCTTGCGCTCTTCTGCATCAAAGGAAGCCTGTACCTCTGAATCGCTTAACAGTTCAGCTCTGAGTTCGTCCCAGTCAATAATCTTTTTGCTCATCCAACATCTCCTGTTGTCGTTTCAGTGCCAGACGGAGTTCAGCAGAGGGCGTTTTTTGCGTCTTCTTGATAAACACCCGCAGCAGAAAAATGGTTCTTTCCCGCTGATAAACGTAGATCCCACGAGTATGGATCAGCCCGACGGTTCGGATTTCGAACAAACCATTGGGTAAGGGTTTGCTGTCAGGTTCACGCAATACTGTCGGGTTGTTGCGTAATTTATCAAGCTGGCGAATCAGCTTCGCCTGTACTCCCGCAGGCAATGAGAGGATCTCCTCCCTGACTGCCGCATGAACGATAAGTCTGAACACTGTATTTCATCCCTGATAATATTAGCATGTAAGGCAATTTGCATTAAAGGCTAATTTTGCCTTTCGTGATTCACCTTACCAGCTTATTCCAGGCAGGACCGGATCCGCGTTGATTCCCTCAAAGCCCCTCGCAAAAAACTTATTTCCCCTGCTCCGCCAGCCACGCCATCGCCCTCTCCCCTGCCTCATCCACGGGTAAATAGACCAGCAGCCGCGATCCGTTTCGCGGGGCGGAGTACCAGTACATCTGCTGGAGATGAAAATCCCCCAGCTCGGGATGGGTAAACAGCTTGAGCTGGTTCTCCACGCCGCGCACGTCGTTACGCTGGTGCCACAGGGTTTTGAACTCTTCGGACACCGCAAAAAAACGCGCCAGCTTCGCTTCCCAGAGCGGGTCACCACGGTGCTCAGCCATGGCCGCGCGGAAGTAGGAGACGAAAATCGGCAGCACGTCGTCACGTTTGCCGAGCCGCGCGCGCCACGCCGGATGGGTGAGGAACAGGTAAATACAGTTGCGATCTTCCGGCGGGATGGCGTTGAAATCGACGCCCATCAGGTGTCCGAAGCTGTCGTTCCAGGCCACGATATCGAAATTCGGTTTCTGAATACTGGCTGGTTTCGGCATCAGGGTATCCAGCAGGCGACGCGTGCCTTCGCTGATCCCCTCGCAGCACACCGCCTGCGGGGCTTCGCCCGGCGGCAAACCGGCGAGCACAAAAAGATGCCGGGCTTCGGTCGGGGTGCATTGCAGCGCTTTTGCGATGGCGGCCATCACCGCGCTGGACGGATTGACGTCCCGGCCCTGTTCCAGCCAGGTGTACCAGGTCACGCCGACATCCGCGAGCATCGCCACCTCCTCCCGGCGCAGGCCCGGCGTGCGGCGGCGGCCGCTGCGCGGTAAGCCGAGCCGCTGCGGATCGAGGCTTTCGCGCCGGGCACGCAAAAACGCGCCCAGCTGCTTGCGGGTGTCATCCTGAAGAGAGGTGACAGGTTCAGACATCAGCGCCATAACATCTCCTGCATGGTAGTGTCAGTACCAGTATAAGCAAGAACTGGTACCCGTTTATCAGATGGTTGATGCTACGACTCTACGCTGTTTGACGCAATGGAGTCACCATGAATACGTCAGTTGTTTCACCGGGTCGTGCGGGCCTGATACTGCTGTTAACCGGCCAGATGCTGCCGCTGATTGATACCTCAATCACCAACGTGGCGCTGGATTCCATCACCCATTCGTTACACGCCACCGCCACCGAACTGGAGCTGATCGTCGCCCTCTACGGCGTGGCCTTTGCCGTCTGCCTGGCCCCCGGCAGCAAGCTGGGCGATAACCTTGGCCGCCGTCGCCTGTTTATGTGGGGCGTGGCGTGTTTTGGCCTGGCCTCGCTGCTGTGCGGCATGGCGGGCAATATCGAACAGTTGCTTGGCGCGCGCATTCTTCAGGGCGCGGGCGCCGCGCTGATCATGCCGCAAATTCTCGCGACGTTGCATGTGACGTTAAAAGGAACGGCACACGCCAGGGCGATCAGCCTGTTCGGGGGTATCGGCGGAATTGCATTTATCGTCGGCCAGATGGGTGGCGGCTGGCTGGTGTCGGCGGACATCGCCGGGCTGGGCTGGCGCAACGCCTTCTTTATCAACGTGCCGATTTGTCTGGTGGTGCTGGCGCTGAGCCGTCGCTACGTGCCGGAAACCCGCCGCGACACGCCGTCGCGCATTGACTGGACCGGGACTGTCCTGCTGACGGCAATACTGTGCTGTCTGCTGTTCCCGATGGCGCTCGGCCCGCAGTGGCACTGGTCGTGGCCGCTGAAAGCCGCACTGCTGGCGATTGTACCGCTGGCCTGTTTGATGGTGCTGAACGCGCGCAAAAAAGAGCGTGAGAATGCCCACCCGCTCATCGCGCCGCGCCTGTTGCAGCTGCGCAGCATCCGCTTTGGCGTGCTGATCGGGATACTCTTTTTCAGCGTCTGGTCCGGGTTCATGTTCTGTATGGCGCTGACCATGCAAAGCGGTCTGGGGATGGCGCCGTGGCAGTCCGGGAACAGCTTTATCGCGCTTGGCGTCACCTATTTTATTTCTGCCTGGTTCGCCCCACGCCTGATTGCCCGCTACAGCACCAGCGCCATCCTGCTGACCGGGCTTGCGATTCAGCTTGTCGGCCTGGTGGCGTTGATCGCCACGTTCCGTCACTGGGGAATGCAGAATACCGCGCTGACGCTGGCCCCGGCCACCGGGCTGGTGGGTTACGGGCAGGCGCTGATTGTAAACAGCTTCTACCGTATCGGGATGCGCGATATTCAGCCTGACGACGCGGGGGCCGCGAGCGCGATTTTAAGCACGCTGCAACAGGCTGCGCTGGGGCTTGGCCCGGCCATTTTCGGCGCGATTTTGCTGCACGGGCTGCAAAATCATCACGGAGATTATACCCAGGCGGTCAACGTCTTCCTGATGGTGGAAACGGCCATGATGGTGGTGCTGGCGCTGGTCACGCTGCGTATGCGTCATCGTCTGTGTTTACCGGTCGTCAAGGCCTGTCCGGCGACAAAATAAAACTGCCTGAATTTGCATAATAGATCCGCAGCCGCCATTATGGGGCTGCATCAATACAGGAGACGTTATGCAGGAATTAATTGCTCAGGTTGAAGAGTTAGGGATTGAAATTAATCACACCACCTCTTTAGTGATTATCTTTGGTATTATTTTTCTTACGGCCATTATCGTTCATTTTATTCTGCACAAAGTGGTGCTGCGCGCATTCGAGAAACGCGCCCAGGCCAGCAGTCATTTATGGTTGCAGATCATTACGCAGAACAAATTATTTCACCGTCTGGCGTTTACCCTCCAGGGGATAATCGTCAACGTTCAGGCGGTTCTGTGGCTGCAAAAAGGCAGCGAAGCGGCGGAATTACTCACCACCTGCGCGAAATTGTGGGTGATGGTTTATGCCCTGCTCTCCTTCTTCTCGTTGCTGGACGTGATTTTCAATCTGTCGCAGAAAATGGCTACCGCCTCGCAGCTGCCGCTGAAGGGGATATTCCAGGGCGTTAAGCTGGTGAGTGCCATTCTGGTGGGGATACTGATTATCTCCCTGCTGATCGGTCAGTCACCCGCCATTCTGATAAGCGGCCTGGGTGCAATGGCTGCCGTTCTGATGCTGGTCTTTAAAGACCCGATACTCGGCCTGGTGGCGGGTATTCAGCTCTCCGCCAACGACATGCTCAAGCTCGGCGACTGGCTGGAGATGCCGAAGTACGGCGCCAACGGCACGGTGACGGACATCGGCCTGACCACCGTGAAAGTGCGCAATTTCGATAACACCATCACCACCATCCCGACGTGGGCGCTGGTGTCCGATGCGTTCATCAACTGGAGCGGCATGTCCGCCTCCGGCGGACGCCGCATCAAGCGCAGCCTGAATATCGATACCACCAGCATTCATTTCCTCGACGAGCAGGAGCAGCAGAAGCTGATTCAGGCGAAACTGCTGAAGCCGTATCTGGCGGCGCGTCATGAGGAAATTAACCTGTGGAATCAGCAGAACGGCGAAGGGGAATCGGTATTAAACCTGCGCAAGATGACCAATATCGGCACCTTCCGTGCCTACCTGAATGAATATCTGCGTAACCACCCGCGCATTCGCAAAGATATGACGCTGATGGTGCGCCAGCTCGCGCCGGATGCCAACGGGCTGCCGATTGAAATATATGCCTTTACCAACACGGTGATCTGGGCGGAATACGAAGATATTCAGGCCGACATCTTCGATCATATTTTCGCGGTGGTAGATGAATTTGGCCTGCGTATTCACCAGTCGCCAACCGGAAACGATATTCGCTCGCTGGCTGGCGTCATCGCCAGATAATCAGGAGCTGGCGCGGGAAATAAAGCGCCAGTCCATCATGACCCTTTCCGTGGGCGCATCCGGGTTGTCGATCTTATTTAACAGCAGATTGACCGCCTTGCGCCCGATATCCCGCGACGGCTGTTCAATAGTGGTGAGTGAAATCATCTCCGCCAGCTCAGTGCCGTCAAAGCCGACCACCGCGATATCTTCTGGCACCCGCAGCCCTGCCTGCTGAATGGCGCGCAGCGCCCCCGCCGCCAGCGTATCGGAAACGGCAAACACCGCATCCGGCGGGTTTGCTTTTAACAGATTTTGCATCGCCGCCATGCCCGCACCAGAGCTGAGCTCACTGGCGTACTCCACCGCCTGATAATCCAGATCCCGCAGGTGTATGACGCTCTTATAGCCGCGCTCGCGCAGACGGGCATATTTGTAGCTGAGGTCGTGGTTGATGAGCGCAATGCGTTTGCGTCCCCCGTCGGCAAGCTGGCTGACAACGTGCTGGGAGGCATCAACATCATTAATCCCCACGCAGGAGACCGCGCCCGCATCGGCGTATTCAGCGCACTGCACCCACGGCGCGTTGCCAATCAGCGCGGCCAGCTCCGGCAGTTTCGAGAATGCATCCATGGTGATAATGCCGTCGACGATTTTGCCGGAGAGCAGGCTTAAGCCCGAGCGGGAGCGCTCAATATCCGAGCCGGAGTTGCAAAGCAGAATGCGATAGCCGTTCTTTTCTGCCTCGGCTTCAATGCCCTTCACCACTTCGGCGCAGAACGGGTTGGCGATGTTCGAGACCATCACCAGGATCATATAGCTGCGGGCAGTGCGCAGCTGACGCGCCAGCAGATTGGGCTGATAGTTACTCTCCTGGATCGCCTGCAAAACGCGCTCGCGGTTTTTCGCCTTCACGGTATCGCTGTTATTCAGTACGCGGGAGACCGTTGCTACGGATACCCCGGCCAGTTGAGCGATTTTCTGAATTGACATAGCGACGATACATCCTGCGGTTAGCGTTTTGTGCAGGCTACCATAAATTGATTGCCCGGCGAACCGGGCAATGCGTCAGTATTCCACGCGCACCCAGCGCTGCTGCTGATGACTTTTCATAATCGCATCAATGATATACATCACACAGGCGCCATCGTGGAAGGTGGCAAACTGCGGATTATCCGGCATCGCGCCCGCCTGCACGGCACGGTAAAACTGCGCCATCATATTTTTAAAGGCATCCGGCCAGCCTTCAATGTGCCCGCCGGGGAAGTGGGCGCTGTCGGCCACGTCACGGTTCATAAGGCCCGGATCGTCGCAGAGTATCTGGTTTGCCCTGGCGCGATGGCCGACCCACAGCTGCTGCGGGATTTCCTGATCCCACGCCACCGACTGCTCGCTGCCGTTAATTTCAAAGGTCAGGCGATTTTTTCGCCCCGCGCTCACCTGCGAGACGCTAAAGCTGCCCTTGCTGCCGTCGTCAAAGCGGAACAGCACCGAGCCAAAGTCTTCGGTGGTGACCGGTTTGTCTTCATACTCCGCCTGCTCGTCATGGGAGAAGGTCTGATGACCGCCCGCGCTGGCCTTGCGCGTCGGCCAGACGGTGGATAAATCAGCCATCACCCCGGTAATACGCCTGCCGGTCACATACTGTACCGTATCGCACCAGTGGGAGCCGATGTCCGCCACCGCCCGCGACGCGCCGCCGAGCGCGGCATCCACCCGCCAGTTGTAGTCGGTTTCCAGCAGCATCCAGTCCTGTAAATAGCTGCCGTGCGAAGCAAACAGCCGCCCGAGGCTGCCCGCACGCATCATGCTCGCCGCCTGGCGCACCATCGCAAACTGGCGATAGACAAAACTCACGCCATGCACCACGCCTGCCTGCTCCGCCAGCGCCACCAGCTCGCGCGCCTCGTCCGGCGTCATGCACAGCGGCTTTTCGGAAAACACGTGCTTGCCCGCACGCAGGATCTGGCGGTTAATCTCCGCGTGCAGGTGGTTCGGCGTGCAGTTGTGCACCGCGTGCAGATTAGGGAGCGCGAGCAGTTCCTCCACGCTGGCACAGGCGTGCGGCACATTGAGCTGGTGCGCCTTTTCCTGCGCCTTAACGAGCGAGCCGTCACAGAGCGCGACCACCTGCACAAACCCGAGACGCCTGAGCGCCTCGATATGCGCCGGGCCAATAAACCCGCTGCCGATAATCCCGACGTTAATCATGGCTGCCCCCTGCGGCGAAATCATCAAACGCCCGTCCGGAAACCGGGATGATATGACGGCGGATAAATTCGCTGCCCTCACTCGCGCCGGTATCGCCATCCTTCAGGCAGCACTCCCACTCCAGCACCGCCCAGCCGTCGTAGTCGTACTGGGTCAGCTTGCTGAAAATGCCCTTAAAGTCGATCTGTCCGTCGCCGGGCGAGCGGAAGCGTCCGGCGCGGTTGATCCACGGCTGGTAGCCGCCGTAGACGCCGCTGCGCCCGCTGGGGCGGAACTCGGCGTCCTTCACGTGGAACGCTTTAATGCGCGCATGGTAGATATCAATAAAGGTCAGATAGTCCATCTGCTGGAGCAGCATATGGCTTGGATCGTAGAGAATATTACAGCGCGGATGGTTGTCGACCAGCGCCAGAAAACGCTCGAAGGTGACGCCGTCGTGCAGATCTTCCCCCGGATGCAGCTCAAAGCAGACGTCCACGCCCTGCTCGTCGAAGGTATCCAGAATCGGCCGCCAGCGGGTTGCCAGCGCCTGGAACGCCTCCTGAAAGCGCTGCTCGTTGTGCGGCGGCCACGGATAGAAAAACGGCCAGGCCAGCGATCCGGAGAAGGTAGCGTGCGCTTTCAGGCCTAATCGGGCCGAGGCGACCGCCGCCTGCTTCAGCTTTTCCGTCGCCCACGCCTGACGCGCCGCCTCGTTACCGCGCACGGAAGCAGGGGCGAAGTGGTCAAACGCCTCGCTGTAAACCGGGTTTACCGCCACAAGCTGCCCTTCCAGATGGGTCGACAGCTCGCTGATGACCAGCCCGTGCGCGGCCAGCTTGCCCGCGATTTCATCGCAGTAGGCCTGACTCTCTGCGGCTTTCTCCACATCAAAGATATGCGGATGGTTGCAGGGGATCTGCACCGCTTTGTAACCCTTCCCCGCCGCCCATCCTGCCAGCCCGTCGAGCGTGTTGAAGGGCGCTTCCCCGCCAATAAACTGCGACAGAAAAATGCCAGGTCCTTTCATTGTCCTCATACCACCTCCTGAACATTACGCCTTGTCATCGTCATACTTAAACGTGAGAAGGAAAATCAGCGCGATCGCCGCGGCAGCCACCGCCGGGATCCACCAGAATGTGACCCACGCCTGCGGCACGGTCTGCCCTGCCACCAGACGGTTGTAGAGCGCGCCGGAAATCTGCGAGCCGAGCAGCATGCCGATGCCGTAGGTGAACATCACGATCATGCTCTGCGCCTGACCTTTCACCTTTTCGCCCGCCACGCGGTCGGTATAGATAAAGCCGACGACAAAGAAGAAATCGTAGCAGACGCCGTGGAGCAGAATGCCGAGATACAGCAGAATGCGCCCCTCCTCGCTGACGCCCAGCGCGAACATGGCATAACGCACGAACCACGCCAGCATGCCGATCAGCAGCATATATTTCACGCCCAGGCGGCGGAACAGCAGAGGGATGACCAACATGAAGACGATCTCAGACATCTGCCCGAAGGACATGGCGGTGCTGACGTCGGCAATCCCGGCATCCGCCAGATACGAGGCGGTGTAGGCGTAGTAGGTGCCGAGCGGGACGGAGATCAGCATCGCGCAGACGGAGAAGACGAAGAAGTGGCGGGTTTTAAGCAGCGCGAAGGCGTCCGCGCAGAAGAGATCCCGCACCTTTACCGGCAGGCCTTTCGCCGGGGCGGGCGTGTGCGGCAGCGTCAGGCTGTAGAGCGCCAGCAGCACGGAGCTTATCGCCGCCACCTGGAAGATGGTGACGCTGGACGCCACGCCGGTGACGCCGATGAAAATGCCCGCCGCGATCCAGCCGATGGTGCCGAACACGCGCACTACCGGGAAGGTTTTATCCACGTTCGCCAGGCTGTGAAACGCAATGTTGTTGGTCAGCGCCAGCGTCGGCATATAGCAGAGCGTGTAGCCAAACAGCAGGCCAATCAGCAGCGCGCCGTTCTCAGCAATCAGCGCCCCCGGCACGAACCAGAGGATCGCCGCGCCCGCGAGGTGCATCACCGCCATCACCTTCTGCGAGGCAAAGAAGCGGTCCACCAGCATCCCGAGCACGAACGGCGAAAGAATGGAAGCGATAGGCCCGGCAGAGAACGCGTCGCCAATCAGCAAAGACATGTTGTGCTGGCTCATCACCAGGCCAAGCGTGACCGACCAGCTACCCCAGATAAAAAATTGCAGAAACATCATCAGCGACAGACGCGGCACCAGCAGCCGGTGCTGTGTTATCGCCTTTTCACTACTCTCAGTTGACACCATGATAAGCCTCACCCGGAAAAAGTAATCGATTACAAATTCGTTCAAATGAAAAGTAATCGATTACAAAATAAAGATCCTGTGGATCGAAACAGAATTGGGAGAGGGGTCACGATAAAGGTGAAGGGGAGGTGCCGGGTGACGGCTGCGCCTTACCCGGCCTACTAAATAACGTCCCCGAACATGTAGGCCCGGTAAGCGCAGCGCCACCGGGCGTGAAGGCGGGTGCGGTCTGGTTTGGTGCGGTCTGGTGCCCTCACCCCGGCCCTCTCCCACAGGGAGAGGGAGAAAACCGCGCTACTTTTTGCGTGAAAGCTTAAATGCGATAAACAGGAACACCACCCACACCGGCAGCAGCATCGCTGACAGGCGCATCTCATCCATGGTGCACATCAGCACCAGAATCAGGCCGAGGAAGGCGATACAGAGGTAGTTCCCCGCCGGATAGAGCAGCGCTTTAAACTGCGTCTCGCGCCCCTTGCGTCGCATCGCCGCGCGGAAGCGAAGGTGCGCCAGGCAGATCATGATCCAGTTCAGCAGCAGCGTGGCGACAACCAGCGCCATCAGCAGGCCAAACGCCTCTTTCGGCAGCAGATAGTTAATCAGCACCACCAGCGAGGTGATAGCGCCAGAAAGGAACAGCGAATTGATCGGCACGCCGCGACGGCTGACGCGGGTGAGGAACTTCGGCGCGTTGCCCTGTACGGAGAGGCCAAACAGCATGCGGCTGTTGGAGTAAACCCCGCTGTTGTAAACCGACAATGACGCCACGAGAATGACGAAGTTCAGCGCCGAAGCCACCACGTTACTGTTCAAATCGTGGAAAATCATCACGAACGGGCTACTGTCAGATTTCACTTCTACCCACGGATAGAGCGCCAGCAGCACCACCAGCGAGCCGATATAGAACAGCAGGATACGGTACACCACCTGGTTGACCGCTTTCGGAATGCTTTTGTGCGGATCGCGCGCTTCAGCTGCGGTGATGCCAATCAGCTCCAGCCCGCCGAAGGAGAACATAATGACCGCCAGCGAGAGGATCAGCCCTTTCCAGCCGGTCGCCAGAAAGCCGCCGTGCTGCCAAAGGTTGTCGATGCTTGCACGCTCGCCGCCGTGACCGGAGAACAGCAGCCACAGGCCAAAGCCGATCATGCCAATAATCGCCAGCACCTTGATCAGCGCAAACCAGAACTCGGTCTCGCCATACAGGCGCACGTTCACAAGGTTAACGGCGTTAATGATGATGAAGAAGGCCGCGGCCCAAATCCACGTCGGCACGTCCGGGAGCCAGTACTGCATATAGATGCCGGCGGCGGTCAGCTCTGCCATGCCCACCAGCACGAACATCACCCAGTAGTTCCAGCCGGAGAGGAAGCCTGCGAACGGCCCCCAGTATTTATAGGCAAAGTGTGCGAAGGAGCCGGACACCGGCTCTTCAACGACCATCTCGCCGAGCTGGCGCATGATCAGGAAGGCGATAATCCCGGCGATAGCGTAACCCAGCAGAACCGCCGGGCCAGCCATTTGAATGGCGGGGCCGATGCCGAGAAACAGCCCGGTACCGATCGCGCCGCCAAGGGCAATTAACTGAATATGTCGATTTTGCAAACCACGTTGCAGCGTCGGACTCTGATCCGACGAAGCTTCAGCGCTACCATGGCCTGAAGCGGATGACGCGTCTTTCACGCCCTACCCCTGTCTCTTTTTTAGAAGGGGCACGTTTTAACACTTCATGCTGGTGGTAGCAAGCTTAACGCCGGGCCAGCGCATGCGCCCGGCGGATAAACGTCACGACCCGATGATCCCGCCGTCCGCTTTGGTAATCACCACCGTTGACGATCGCGGACGCCCGTTCGGGCTGGCGTCTGGCCAGTTGGAAACAGCGCGCGGATTGGCCGGGTCGGTAATATCATCCCCGCCCTCCCCCGGATGCTGAATGTTGATAAACAGCGTGCGGTTGTCCGGCGTAAACGCAATGCCGGTGATTTCACATCCGCGCGGCCCGGTCAGGAAACGGCGATACTCGTTGGTGCCTGGAATGGTGGCGACCATCTGGTTATTGCCCATCCCCTCGTACGCTTTCTTATTGATGGTGCTGGAGGAGACGTCGGTCTGGATCCACAGGACGCCCTGGTGATCGAACGACAACCCATCCGGGCTGCCGAATGCCGCGCCCTGCATGGAGCCTTTGGCCTTCGGATCGTCGCCGTCGGTGCGCCCGGCCATAACCAGAATATCCCACTTAAAGCGTGCGGCGGCAGGATCGGCACCCTCTTCGTGCCAGTGCATGATGTGACCAAACACGTTGTTGGCGCGCGGGTTAGCGGCATCGACCGGTGCCTTCCCCTCTTTACCGCGATCGCTGTTGTTGGTGAGCGTACAGTAGACGCTGCCGCTGGCGTGCGGATCGACGGCAATCCACTCGGGACGATCCATTTTCGTTGCCCCCACCGCGTCGGCCGCCAGGCGGGTTTTGATCAGCAGATCGCCCTGGCTTTCAAACCCGTTGCTTTTATCCAGGCCGTTTTGCCCGAAGATCAGCGGCAGCCAGTCGCCGCTTCCGTCCTGGTTGAACCTGGCGACGTACAGCGTGCCGGACGTCAGCAGCTGCATATTGGCTTCCCGGTTCGCGGGATCGTATTTTTTGTCGGAGACAAACTTATAGATGTACTCAAACTTCTGGTCGTCGCCCATGTAGACCACCACGCGATTATCGGCGGCAAGCGTGACGGCGGCCCCCTCATGCTTGAAGCGGCCCAGCGCGGTGTGCTTGCGCGGGGTGGAGGTCGGGTTGAAGGGATCGATCTCCACCACCCAGCCGAAACGGTTGGGTTCGTTAGGGGTTTTATCGACGCTAAACCGCTCATCCACCTCGTTCCAGCGATAGGACTCATCGCTGTCGCTGATGCCGTAGCGTTTTTCCAGCGGATTGAGATCGGCTTTTTTCACAAAAATGTCCGACCAGTTCTCCTCGCAGGTGAGATAGGTGCCCCACGGCGTGTGGCCGTTGGCGCAGTTCTGCATGGTGCCCAGAACGCGTTCCCCCTGCGGATCGGCGGCGGTTTTCATTAACTCCTGATGCCGCGCCGGGCCGGTAAGCTGCATCGGCGTATTGACGGTAATACGCCGGGCGAAGGAAGACGGACGCACCACCTCCCAGCCGCTGCCCGTTTTTTTCACTTCCACCACCGACACGCCCATCGCGTTCTGCCCCTTGCGGGCTTTATCGAGGCTCCAGTTCGCCGTACCGTCGGTAAACAGCATCCCGTTATCGATGTATTCATGGTTCAGCGCCAGCAGGCCATGTTCCGGGTTTTGCGCCCCCTGCGGCAGGCTAAACCACGCCATGCCGTCGTGGTGCATGCCCGCCTGCACAGCCTGTTCGTCTGTGGTATTACTGGCGTCCGGCTTAAATGCCGGCATGTTGTCTTTGATTCCCGTCGGATCACCCCAGCGATAGAACGGGCGGGCAATATAGCCTTCTGGCACCCTGACCGTGTCTTCCGTGGAGACGTCGATGCTGGTAAAGCCCAGGGAAACCGCTTTTGCCAGCGCGGAAGGCTTCGATACCGCGGCAATGGCATTTTCGGGTGTGATCAGATACGGGAATGATACGGCGGCCCCCGCTACGGCCCCCATCTGGAGAAAACGGCGGCGGGAGAGGAACACCTCTGCAACCTCGGAGAATACCGGGTTAGCGCTGCGGTTACTGATATCGTCGCGATGTTCTTTTTTAAATACGGATTTGAGGGGTCTGCCCATAGCGGCTTCCTGTCATTGGCCAAGAGGTAAGGATGTGGCGACCAGTGTAAGAAGCTTTTATTACAATTTTATAACACGACAACGAAGGGATTGGGGCGTCCCTGCCCCGGATAACGAGGTGGAACGCTTAGAACTCGTAGCCAACCGAGACCTTAAAGGTACGCGGCTCGCCCTGAGTGATGTAAGTACCGGAATCGTCCACGCTTGACCAGTAGTTCTCGTTGGTCACGTTGTCGATGCCTGCCCGCACGGTCATCTGGTTTTCATTGTGGTTCACCGCGAAGCGATAGCGCATGCCCAGATCCAGCGTGGTGTAGCTGTCCAGCTTTTTGGTGTTCGCAAGATCGGCATACTGCGTGCCGGAGTGGTTAACGCGTGCGGTCGCCGTCAGGCCTTCAATCGGCTTGATATCGTACTCTGCGCCCAGCACGGCGTAGAAGCTCGGAATACCGATCGCATCGTTGCCCTGATTGACGCCGTTTTTGGTTTTGGTCAGCTCGGCCTGCAACCAGGTGGCGCTGGCATTCAGACGCATCCCAAGCATTGGCTCGCCGAAGACGTTCAGCTCCACGCCGCGGTTACGCTGTTCTGCATCCAGGCCGTAGTGACCGCTGTCGTCAAGGATCGCCGACGGCATTTTGATCTCAAACAGCGCCAGGGAGCCGCCCACGCGGCCAAAGTCCGCCTTTACGCCCACTTCGTTCTGCTTAGAGTGCACGATACCGGTGCTCTGGCCGTAGTTAGTAGCAGTGTTCGGCGCAGTTTCACCGGGCTGTAACGCCTCGGTGTGGTTGGCGTAGAGGGAAATTTCCTCCCACGGTTTATAGACTACGCCGTAGGTTGGCATCCAGCGGCTGCCGTCGAAACCGTCCGCGTCGTTTTCCGCGCCGGTGATTTTGTTGTACCCGCGGATGACAACTTTCTGATGACGTGCGCCTGCGGTGAACAGCAGCTTGTCGTCCAGTACGCCCAGCGTATCGCTCAGCAGCCAGCCCTGGGTACGGGTGCGCCCGCTGGTCAGCGGATCGCTGTATTTCCCGCCTAAGCCGTTGAAGTTAGTGCTGTCCGGCATATCAACGCCGGTGTTGTGATAGATGTTGGTGGTCGGATTATCCGCCGCCGCCGACATTTTCCACGCGATTTTTTCGTTTTTGGTCATCGCTGAATACCCGACGTTGACCTTGTGCGAGACAAAACCGGTGTCAAAGTTACCGCGAATGCCCGCCATGCCGCTGACGGAATCGCTGATGCGGTTGGTATCAAGGCGGCTGACCGTCGCATTACCGCTCTTATCGAGGAGCTTCGGCGCGCTGTAGATCCCTTCTTCGTGCGCGTGCTGCGCGCCGAGACCGGTATATGCCGTCCAGCTATCGGTGATGTCATACTCGCTGCGCCACATCCCGAACTCGTTTTCGATATCGCTGTAGGCCCACTTCTGCGAGAAGTTGCGATCGTTCTTCGGCGGCTCAGGCACAAAGTCCACCGCCGAGATGTTGACGCTGGTTGGGCTGCCGTGGAAGGTTTTTTTCTGGTAGCCCAGGTCCAGCGAGGTGCGGAAGCGGTCGCCTTTGTAATCCAGGCCGGTGGAGAGCAGCGTGGTGCGGCGGCGGTCGTTCGGCACGCCGGTTTCCCCTTCGCGATGCACGAGGTTCACGCGCGCGCCAAACTGGTCGTTATCGCCAAAGCGACGACCCGCATCCAGCGTGGTGCCAATCTGGGAATCCGAGGTGTAGTCAACGCCCACTTTCGCCTGCGGGGTGTCGCCCGCGTGTTTGGGCTCAAGGTTGATCATCCCGCCCACGCCGGAGCTTGCTGCACCGTTCATCAGGGAGTTGGCCCCTTTGAAGATCTCGATGCGGTCGACCATCTGGGCATCCACCACCTGACGCGGCAGCACCCCGGACAATCCGCCAAAGGTCATATCGTCGCCGTCAAACTTCAGGCCGCGAATGCGGAAGGTTTCCGCGCTGTTGCCGTAACCCTGAACAAATTGCACGCCCGCGTCGTTGGCAACCACGTCAGCAATGGTTTTTGCCTGCTGATCTTCCACCAGCTTCGAGGTGTAGCTGATGATGTTGAACGGCACGTCCATGGCGTTCTGCTGACCGAGCATACCCATGCGCCCGCCGTTCGCCACCTGGCCGTCGAGGAAGGCTGGAAGCAGCTGGTCACCACCGGGTTTGAAATCACTCCCCGCCGTGGACTGGACCACGATGGTGTCCTCTTTTTTCTCATCCGCCGCAAAAGCGGAGTGTGTAACCGCGCCGATGGCAATCGCCAGCAGCGTTTTGTGCATTGTGGTGTTGTTCATAATGAGCTCTTAACGTGCGCGCAAAAATGACCCGTTGTCGGGCCTTAAAAGTTATTAAAAGAAATGCAAATGAGAACTATACGCATTATGAATGCGTAATCAAGTGTCAACGGACATCTCTGAGCGAGAAGAGACAAGAAACAAGGCTGGCGGGAGGTATGGCGCGCAACCACCCCGAAACAGGGGTGGTTGCTAAGGCATTATTTTTTCTTGAAAATATCGGCGGTACCGTGAATTTTGTTGTTGGTGTTGCCGGAAGTCAGCACCAGAACATCAGCACCTTCTTTATCGGCTTTCTCGATCAGCTCTTTTTTCGCGTCGTCTACCGAGACTTCATTGGAAGTGCTAACCGTACCGATTTTTTCATACTGTGATTCCACTTTCTCAAACTCGTTTTTCGTCAGCAGTTCAGCCGCAAAGGTATTGGTGGTAAACAGAAATGCAGCGCCCATCAAAATAGCAGTCGTTTTTTTCATAACCTTTTTCCTTGAGATTAATCAGCAACTACGAAAAGCCCCACGAGTAAGAGTGAGGTGATATGAGCATGGTAGAGGAATAGCAAAATTGCCATAGGGTAAGAAAAATACTGTTATAACAGTCAATTGTGCTGTGAAAAATGTGCGTTAACGCTACTTTCGCGAGGGGTATTTCATGGAGAAAATCAGCAGGACGTCGCGCAGGCGGCAATCTGTGAAATTTAATGGCACGCCCTGTAGGATTCGAACCTACGACCTACGGCTTAGAAGGCCGTTGCTCTATCCAACTGAGCTAAGGGCGCACGGAGAAGAGTGTACTTCGCGGTGGTGAAACGCCTGGAATTATACGGTCAATGCGTAGTGAGTCAATGCCTTTTCCGCCTTCTCTGGCGATAATGACTAGCTGATTGTAAATACGGCTGTTTTTTCAACATTTATCCCTCTTTTACGGGCTGCGAAAAGGCTTAGCCGCTTTTAAGTAACGCCTGCTGTTTTCCTGTTTACTTCACCTTCACACTGTCCAGCGGTAACCCGGCCGCCTGGAGGCTGGAAGTGAACAGGACGACGGAGTGACAGCGCCAGACCAGACAGGTTTTCCCTCGTGCGTGCAGCACATCTCACACGATATTACAGGCATTAAGCTTGAACCCATTGTCGCCCTCTCATCTTCGCGCACGGTGGGGGCCGAAGTGCTCAGCGTGCTGTCGCCGCATCAGCAAAACGAAAGCTTTTTCCAGGACTGGTCCGCCGCCCGGGCGCTTATGCTGCTGGAAGCACAGATCGCCGCGTTAAAAAACCCCTTCCCCTGTGACAACCTTTTCATAAATTTGCCGATAACCGTTCTGACCATACCGGAAATGTTCCAGCGTTTACTGCAACTTAACAGCCCACCGCTGAACATTGAACTCGTGGAGCCTGCCTCGTTCTTTACACTCTCAGACCCGGCGCGTCTGAGGGTGAGTTGTGCGCTTCAGCAGTTGACCGCGCGAGGACACCGGATCTGGCTGGATGATATTGATGAAGCGTCAGGACAAGCATTTTTATCCTGCCGCCTGCCATTAAGCGGAATAAAAATCGATAAGATCGCTTTCTGGCGTTTACGTGAAACGCAGGCGCTGACACAGCTGGTCACCCTTTGTTCAAAAATCGCTGCGAATGTGCTTATTGAAGGCATTGAAACAGAACGGGACCGTACTTGCGCGCTTCATGCTGGCGCGCGCTTCGGTCAGGGATATTATTGGCCATCCTGGAGATGGCAGGAGGACTGAACGGTCATCGCCAAGAGGGAAGCTATGCGAATGACAGTGCGCCGTTACCGGCGTCGTCGGACAGGAAGTGATTCACTGGGTTCTACGCACTCGCCTTTTGCTCTCCCATTTTTTGATCGTCTCGAATATTTGAGCCAGTCAATCAACCAGACCCGCAAAACCGATGCTCCCTTTATCATTCTGGTCACACAGGATAATTTTTTCCGTTCCGGTTTACTGAGCGGGCAGTCGCCCCTGAGCAATTGCTGCGACTATTCCACGCTGGAAGCCGCCCTCAGTGATTTAAATCACTGGCCTTCATCGCGTCTGGTAATAGACATTGAGAGCCGCGCCTCGCCGCTCATCGACCTGCTGGACCGATTACGCCGCCACAGCCTGTTCGCCCCCTACCTGACACCCTACCTGCTCGTCCGCGCCGATGATTATGATGCTCGCCTGTTTTGTAAAGCGGCTGGCCCTTTTCATGTGCTTGAACGCCAGCTAACGGCGCTGGCTATGCAACAAACCTTGCTGGAAGCACCGTCACCCGCCGGCAACCGCAAAGAGTGGTTTTCACGGGATGAATGGCCGATCTTACAGGCGCTGTCGCAGGGGAGCTCCTTGCGGCAGATCGCGCAGTTACAGAACCGCCCCTACAGCCGCATTATTTACCGTCTCAGCTGCATCCTGGCGAAACTTGGGCTGAATCATCGTCATGAGTTGCTACATCTTCTCAACAACCTCTCAGATTTCACGTATTAACGTATTCAGTAACTTCTTAATTCCTAAAGACCTTTAGGAAATTACTTAGGATGTATGTTAAATTTTTGTGTTTTTTAACAAAACTTTCGATTTTATAACTATTCCTAATTCCAGGTCTTAAACCATGCGAAATGCTGCCGGTACGCTCAACGAGAGTGATTTTATCCATGCCTTAAGGTTCTGGCGCTTCAGTTAACAGGATGATAATGGTGTAAAAACAAGCGATTCACCTGTAAAAGAATGCGATGAGAGGTGAAGAAAACAGCAGATAGTACTGTTCTGTTGTTGGGAACGGCAATTTGCCAGGAGGCGTTTGAAACGGAGAGATGACGCACGAAATGGCGGATTTCAGGGATGGCAGGCAGGCGGGATGTTGGTTGTCACAGTCTGCCCGCTGTTAACATTAATTTAACATACAGTAAAATCGTTTATTTTTTGTTATTACATAAAGATGAAAGTGTGTGGTAAATGCAATATCAGGACATTTTTGCTAATTTTAAAAAGTTAGTGATTCAGATCCAGAACATAATAATCAGCAATATATGGATATTAATTTACAGGCTTTTCGGACAATACTTAAACGGTATAATAAGACGTGTTTGACACGCGAATAAGAAAAATCATTTTGCCATAACCAGCCTTATGAGATAACTGCGCTGAGGCATTGATATCACCACTACGTAAACAAGGATGCTTTCGCTCTTCCCAGGGACATTTACCGTACAAGGATCTGCGCAATTATCCTTCCGGCTTTTCGAGAGTTTTAACAAAACTCAGCATAACGCTTTTAACAATCTGAGGCATAAAAAATGAAACCGGCATCCGTTATCATTATGGACGAACACCCTATCGTCAGAATGTCGATAGAAGTCCTGCTACAGAAAAATAAAAACATCCAGGTCAAACTGAAGTCAGGCGACAGCCACGAGGTGCTTGACTGTATACGCAACCACCCCATTGACCTGGTCATTCTCGATATTGAAATGACGGGCACGGATGGGTTCGTATTACTGAAAAGAATCAGGAACTTAAATAAAGACATTAAGGTTCTTTTCCTCTCTTCGAAATCTGAAGCCTTCTACGCAGGACGCGCCATCCGCGCCGGGGCAAATGGTTTTGTCAGTAAGCGAAAAGATCTGGGGGAAATTTATAACGCGGTGGAAATGATCCTGACGGGCTATTCCTTCTTCCCCTCAGAAACATTGAGTTTTATAAACCATCTGGGCTCGCGGACGGGCGCCGCTGTGGATATGCCATTATCAAATCGTGAAGTGACGGTTCTGCGATATCTGGCGAACGGATTATCTAATAAGGAGATTGCGGATCAATTATTACTTAGCAACAAAACAATTAGCGCCCATAAGTCTAATATCTTTTCCAAGCTGGGCGTGCAAAGTATCGTTGAATTAATTGATTACGCGAAGGCGCACGAATTACTATAATCCTACCCTCTCCCTGCAACATATAACCGTTACAGGGAGAGTGGATACGATTAATTATAATTAATCATGAAAGTTGCATCGGCGTCAGCCCGTCCCGGCTGCGGGTTATCCGCCGTGGCGATATAATTGGCATAAAACGACAGTTCGGCATTTCCCTGCGCATCTACCGCCACCGTCTGGCTGGTCTGCTGCAACGCGAGGCGCGTTTTATCCCGGTCGAGGATCTCCACGGCCACGTTGCTGGCCGCGCTGGCATCATTCAGCGCCAGCAGGCTATTATCATGCCCGTCCATCTTCCCCGTAAATGTGACCGAAGCCGCCCCCGGCGGACATCCGGTCAGCTTCAGGGTGAACGGTACAGGCTGCGTCCGGCTCCCCGTTGTGCGAAGCTGTTTCGTGGGCCAGGTGCCGAGCGTGACGGTTTTATTGCTGTCGTCCCCCTCCGCCACGCAGGTAAAATCCACGATATTGCCGTAGAGCTGAATGTTAATTTCCCCAAGCGCCGTCTCTGCGTGTGCAGGGGAGCAAAGCGCAAAGAGCGCGACGGCTAAATACCGCATTCCGTTTCGCATACCTGCTCCTTAGTCGTAGTCGACGCGTAAATAGCCGCGAGAGGTAAAACGCCCCTCGGCAGGTTTTTTACCGGTTACGCTGACGGGCCACGCGCGGATCCCCACCTGCGCCTGAGCGCTGTCGTCCAGACGGAACGGGATTTTGCTGGTCAGGTTGTTGGGCGTCAGCGGCACGCCATTACTGTTGGCAATCACAAAACCCACATCCGCGTTATCGGAAACCAGCGCACTGCCTGAAACCTTCTCCGCTTCAACACGCATCGTGAGCATGGCGTTCGCCTCGACGTTGGTGCATTTGATGCCGATGGTTTTGCTTTGCGCTGAGATCCCCTCCGGCTTATTCCCGATGCCTGCTTTACTGAACAGGGAGGCGCCGATGTCTCCGAAATCGAACTCCACCACATTCCCGGCATTAATTTCACAGCTCTGAGGCACCTGAATAGTCCCGCTGTAGCTGATGGTATAAACCGGCGTGGTGAGCGGATCCGAGGAGGTCGTGGTGACGTAAACCCGGAACATGGTCGCCCGGGGGATCACCACCATATTGATAAAGCGTCGGGTCACTTTAAGCCGGAAGACGAGGCTGGAATCCTGTACGCCAAACGGTTTGTTTTTAGACACATTCGGGTGGCTCCCCATCTGGATGTAGCTTTTGGGCGGATAAAACGTGCCAGCGTAGCTGTCGGTAATTTTCATCGCCCCGTCCAGATAGTCGTTTAGCTTCAGATACTGGTAGCCATCGCTGGTGCCCGTAACAGGGAAATCGGTAACATAGCTGCGCTTGGTGGTGTTCCCGGACGTTCCCTTAGGGCAGACGGCGTTGACGCCCACCCACTGGGACTTCTCGCTGAGCGTGACAATCTGCCCCACCTGGTTATTGGAGCTGTTAAATTTATCCGTCAGGTCGTAATACACCTCCGTCGGCACGCCATTTTCATTGACGCAGACCGTGGCGAAGGCCTCAGATAGCGGAAAAAACGCCAGCAGGGATAGCCCCAGATAATGGATTTTATTCACAGCGGATCCCCTTAAGTGTGATCGCCTGTTGCAGGCTTTGTTCTGGCAGGCTGTAGGGCGCACGACACTGGGACTGTTTCCCGTCTCCCCACTGAATCAGCAGTTCTCCGCTCAGCGGCAGCCCGCTCAGGTAAATCTGACCGTCATCTCCCACCATGCTGGTTACGCCGCTCTGCGTCTCGCGTACCACCGCCCCAAACGGTACAGGCTGGTTATCACGCTTCACGGTGAGCAGCGCACGCACGCCGATGCGGGTGTCAAAACTGGCGCGCACCAGCGCACCGTTCGTCGGCACGACACTGGAAACGTTATTTTCAATGTCGGTGTTGTTGCTCATGGTGTTGGTGTCGAGCGCCACGCGGTTGTAACGGTACACCGTGGCGTACGGCATCACCGCATAGCCACGCCAGTCTGTTTTGACGCCGGTCTGGTTTTCGACGCTCACGCCTGACGCGCCCGGCGCTTTGATCAAGACGTTGGTATCGCCCAGCGGCTGACTGAATGTGATGCCGTCTGAATGCCCTACCACGCCGCCGGAGAGCTGCCAGTTGAGGTCGTGCTGATCCCGGGCGTAGTTGTAGCCCACGCCCAGCGTGCCGTACGTCGCCTGCCAGTTAGCGCTGGCGCTGCCGCTGGCACCGTTATTGCTGGTGTGACCCTGCGTGACGCTGTAGTTCAGGTTACGATCCTGGAGCAGCGTTCCGCTGATCCCGGTCTGCCAGCTGGTATCACCATCGCTGTTACGGCTGGCAGAGGCTGTGGCATAGGCCCGGTCGATCGCGTTATCGCGACGGTAGCCGTGACGGGTGAACAGGCTGAACGGGACGGAGACGTTGAACGAGGCGATCCGGTCGGTTCCGTCAATGCCGACGGCCTTGTTCCACGACCAGGATAAGGCGTAGCTGACCCCTTTCACCCCGCCCGCGTAGCCAAGCTGATACCAGACGTTGGATTCGCTGGTGCCCCAGTAACTCTGCTGGCTGCCCGACACGTACACCGAGCCGTAATCGCCGAGAGACTGGGAGATATTGAGCTGGAAACGCCCTTTTTTATTCAGCGTCAGGTTGTGATAGCTCTGCACGTCCGGCACGCCGTCATCGTCCTGATCGTCGCCATACTGGTAGCCTTCCATTGTGCGCCAGGCCACATCGTCGAGGGTGTAGAAGCCTTTGGTCGAGTAGCGATAGCCCAGCAGCTGGAAGTTGGTGCCGAATCCGTTAAGGGATTTTGCGTACAGGAACCGCAGGGACTGCCCTTCATGGCGGCTGTCATCGGCAAGCTGGCTGCGGGCATGGGTGAGATCAAGTGAAACCGCCCCCCAGTCACCGAGGTTTTTACCCGCGCCAATAGCGATGGCAGTATAGCGCGAGGCCAGCTGCGTTCCGCCGTACAGCGTGTAGCCGTCGGCAAGACCCGCAATCATCGTACCCTGAGTAAAGAACGGCGTGTCCTGCTCGCTGTTGCCGCTGCGATAGTCCCCTGCCACCAGATCGTATTTCCAGCGTCCTTCACGCTGGAGCAGCGGAACGGTGGAATACGGGACGGTGTAGCGCTGCTGGCTGCCGTCCTTCTCTTCCACCGTCACCTCCAGGTCACCGCTTGAGGAGGTCGGGTTAAGATCAGTTATCGCAAAAGCCCCCGGCTGCACATAGCTCTGGTAAATCACGTATCCGTTCTGGCGGATCACCACTTTGGCAGGGGTGCGGGCGATTCCGCGCACGGTAGGCGCGTAACCTTGCAGGCTGTCCGGGTACATACTGTCGGACGAATAGAGGCGACCACCGCGAAAACCAACGCTGTCGAAGACATCGTTACCGGTGTTGCTGTCGCCAAGCACCAGCTCGCTTTTCAGCGGGATGATCGTACGCTGCGCCCAGGTACCAATATTTTGCCAGCTGCTGTGCCGCTGGCCGTTGCTTTCGGTATAACGCCACGCGCCGTTATTGCGTAATCGCCAGGCGCCATAGTTCAACCCGCTTTGCAGGTTCAGATAGTAGCTGTCGTCGTCGCTGCCCCGGTTGCCGGTAAAGCTGTAGTTCAGCAGCGCGGCGGGGATGCCTTCATCCCACTGTTCAGGCGGAATATACCCGCGGGCGCTGTTTTGCATCGCCACCTGAGGCAGGCTGACGTTCAGGCGCAACGAGGCGAAGTTGAACGCCGTTTCGCTGCCCGGAATAGCCGTGGTGAGCGGAACGCAGGTATCGCCCTGCACGTTGCTCAGTTCCGGGAAGGCGGCGATATTGACCCCAAAGCGATCGAGCATCGCGCGCGTAATGCACGGCGACAAACCGCCCGCGACCGGCGGCGTGTTGTCAGCTTGCTCAAACCGCACGTCCTGCGTGCCGATAAACTCATCGTTACGCCAGATATCGACGCGATAGACGCCCGGTGCCTGCTGGTGGCCTTTTTCAAAACGCGACAAATCCGCCACGTTCGCCGTGTCATCGGAGAGAAACGCCGGGTTAAAGTAGCTTTCGCCCCAGCCAGCGAGTGGCCAGAGCGTTGCCATCAGTGCCAGCGCAACCGGGCAGTAACGCCATTGAGTGTTCATCGCCCTGTCTCTGCTCACAGGCTGACGCTACGCGCCGGCGTAATGGCGCCATAGTCATTCACACTCTGCCAGGAGAGCGTGCCGCTCGCAGCGGCAGGCAGCACCTGCTGCGCCGAGCTTTTAGGAGCAACCATCAGGTTATCCAGCGTCTGACCGCCGAGCTTCAGATTGACCAGCGTGACGTAATACGGCGAGGCATTGCTCACCTTAAGATGGTTGCCGACGCGCTCAAAGCGCAGCTGTGAGAGCGCCTCTTCCGGCGGCATCGCCAGGTTAGCCGGGCGAACAAACAGCTTGATACGTGACAGAATAGCCAGTTGCAGGACGTTGTTGCCGTCCTGATGTTTTTTGCTGACGGAGGGAATCGCTTTGACGTTCATGTAAAAGAGCGATTCGCGATCGGCAGGCAGCGCCGGGCCTGCGTAGATAATGCGCAGGGTGTTTTCGCTGGCCGGCTCGCTGACAAACAGCGGCGGCGTGACGGCAAAGGTTTTTTCCTTTTGCCCGTTGGCATTTTCTATCCACGCGTTAATTAAATAGCGCTCTTGTTTATTGCTGTTGGTGATCGCCAGCGACGTTTGTTTGGCATCGGCCGGATAAATAACGCGCGTCGCGCCCAGCGCAATTCCGCCGGACGCATTCGCGCTGGCAGAAACCATCATCAAAATAAAAGCTAAAAACAGTCCAGGTTTAATCAGGGTGTTCATCACAACCGTACCTTTAATAATTAGTTCGCAGGCGTCAGGGATAAATCAACGTAAACCAGACATTCGACTGAATAGTGCCTGGTACAAGGTGTTCGGAAATTGCCCGGTAGCGGGCGCTGAAATGAAATACCAGCTCGCGGGTGTCAATGGGTAACCAGCTCACCGCCGTCGCGTTCGGGATGATCTGACGTTGCTGTTCGTCAAAAAGCGCCAGCCCGACACCACTGCTGACCGCATTTTCCCCCGGCCGCGATGTCGCCAGGAAAACCTGCGGATCTTCTGCCGGTGTCACTCCCTGGAACTGGATCCCCACGGTGCGGGAGACGTCCACGCTGCAATCCAGCAGACGTACGGTGAAAGGCACATTAACCGTGGAAAAGCTGCCGACGCCGGAAAAGGCGTTTGTGCGGTATTGCCCCATATCCACGCGCATATTCTGGCTGTCCGGGGCCACGGCGCAGCCGCCGTTAACCAGCTCTCCCCTGAGGTGTACTTTGCCGCCGTCTATGACCACGGTATGTGCGTTTACCGCTGAGGCAATCGCAAGGGCACACAGCAGTATCCCAGTCCTTGTCATCCTTCGCTCCCGGTATAGGCGATCAAAAGACCTCTTCCCTGAGGCCAGCCACATCCCTGTACTCAGTCATTACTCGTATTTCATTACGAATGTTGCGTCCGCGTTTGCCTGGCCTGGCTCGGTGGTCGCCGCCGTGGCTTTATAGCGCGCGGTGAAGTTCAGGGTGTTAGTCCCTTCAATCAGGTTCTGCGCCGCAGAGAAGGTGGCGCCGTCCGGGGTCAGCGTGGAGGATTTGCTGTCGAGGATCTCAATACCCACGCCCTTCGCGGAGTTGTCGTTATTACCGGAGCTTACCGCCAGCAGCGTTTTGTCGGTGGCGTCGATCTGGCCGGTAAACGCGACAGCAGCGGTTTTCGCTACCGCAGGATCGCAGTCGTTCAGTTCGATGGTGAACGGAATATTGGAGGTGGTGTCACCTACTTTAGTGAATTTCGCGGTACGGTACTGGCCAAGATTAACCGTCTGCTCTGAAGAGTCAGTATTCACTGAGCACGCGGCATTCACTAATTCACCTTTAAAATGCACCGTACCACCGTTTACAGATACAGGCGTGGTAGTATCTTCTGCGTGAGCGGCACCCGCGACCAGGGCCAGAGTTGCAATAACAGTAGAAGCAATGTTGCTGAGTTCCATGTCTATTCCTTTAAAATGTAAATAACCCTTCCCGCGCATATTCGGGAATAAGAAATACGATCAATTAAAAAATTGAAGGCTTATTTCGGAGAGGACAAAGTAGCTCAGGAATCTATTTTGTAATATGTCAAAACGCTGCCATTTTGCCAGGTCACATCCTAATCACCTCTAAGAAATTGACCATGCCCTGAGAAGGGATTTTGCGGGACATCGATGAAATCTCGTAAAGGGTGACTGACAGCGGCGCTCGCTTCTGACAAAATACAGGCAATCCCTCCTTTCTAACGTTACAGACGGAATCTTCTCTCTGATGGCAGCAAAGATTATTGACGGTAAAACGATTGCGCAGCAGGTGCGCTCTGAGGTTGCGGAAAAAGTGAAGGCGCGTAAAGCCGCCGGATTTCGCGCCCCCGGGCTGGCCGTTGTGCTGGTTGGCAGCAACCCGGCTTCGCAAATTTATGTCGGCAGCAAACGCAAAGCGTGTGAAGAGGTGGGGTTCGTCTCCCGCTCTTACGATCTGCCGGAAACCACCAGCGAAGCGGAACTGCTGGAACTGATCGACACTCTGAATGCCGATAAGGAGATCGACGGCATCCTGGTTCAGCTGCCGCTGCCTGCGGGCATTGACAACGTGAAGGTGCTGGAGCGCATCGCGCCGGACAAAGACGTTGACGGTTTCCATCCGTATAACGTAGGCCGACTGTGCCAGCGCGCGCCACGCCTGCGTCCGTGCACCCCGCGCGGCATCGTGACGCTGCTGGAGCGTTATAACATCGATACCTACGGCCTCAACGCCGTGGTGATTGGCGCCTCCAACATCGTGGGCCGCCCGATGAGCATGGAGCTGCTGCTGGCGGGCTGTACCACCACCGTTACCCACCGCTTCACTAAAAACCTGCGTCACCACGTCGAAAACGCCGATCTGCTGATCGTTGCGGTCGGCAAGCCGGGCTTTATTCCGGGCGAGTGGATCAAAGAGGGCGCAATCGTCGTGGACGTGGGTATTAACCGTCTGGAAAATGGCAAAGTGGTCGGCGACGTGGTGTATGAAGATGCCGCAGCGCGCGCATCCTATATCACTCCGGTCCCGGGCGGCGTAGGCCCGATGACGGTAGCAACACTGATTCAGAATACCTTGCAGGCGTGCGAGGAGTATCACGACGTAGAGGACGCGTAATCATGGCAACTTTTTCTTTAGGTAAACATCCGCACGTTGAGCTGTGCGATCTGCTGAAGCTGGAAGGCTGGAGCGAAAGCGGTGCGCAGGCGAAGATCGTCATCGCCGACGGGCAGGTAAAAGTAGACGGCGCGGTGGAAACCCGCAAGCGCTGCAAAATTGTCGCGGGTCAGACCGTGAGCTTTGCAGGTCAGAGCGTGACCGTGACGGCGTAAGCTGTCTGATGCCCGGTGGCGCTGCGCTTACCGGGCCTACGTACGGTCTCCGTTTGTAAGCCGGGTAAGGCGAAGCCGCCACCCGGCAATTTCTCTCACAATCCCCTCACACCCATCACGGTTAATTATCGATCAACTTCAAATAATCACTATTCCCTCTGGCGAAATGTGAAATTTAAGTTGCGCGATTTTCAGACTTTCCTCACGATAAGTAGAACGTTCTACTAAAACGTTCTACTTACAATAACAGCGCGAAAAAGCGCTACTCGGGGGAAATCAGCATGAGCCTGATATCAGGGTTTGTTAAATCGCTGTCTAAGTTATCGATGATTGGTCGCGCCTTAATGCTGCCAATTTCACTGCTTCCCGCTGCGGGCCTGCTGCTGGCCTTCGGCGATAAGTTCCATCTGCCGCTGATGATGAACGCCGGCGGGGTTATCTTTGATAACCTGCCGATGCTGTTCGCCATCGGCTCTGCCGTCGGTCTGGCTTCGGAATCCGGCATTGCCGCACTCTCTGCGGCGGTCTCCGTGTTTGTCACCAACATCACCATCAGCACCGTGCTGAGCATCACGCCAGAAATGGCCTCTCAGGGCGGCAAATACGCCATGGTCGTTGGCATTCCGACGTTGCAGATGGGCGTCTTTGGCGGCCTGATCTGCGGTATTCTTGCGGCCTGGTGTTACAACCGCTTTCACACCATGCAGCTGCCGGAGTTCCTCGGCTTCTTCTCCGGCAAGCGCTTTGTGGCGATTGCGACGGCGTTTCTGTCGTTCCTGCTCGGCCTGCTGCTGCCGTACGTCTGGCAGCATATTCAGTCCGGGATCGACGCCCTGTCCGTGGTGGTGAACGGCGATAACCAGGCGGCCTCGACCTTTATCTTCGGGCTGGTGGAGCGCGCGTTGATCCCGCTCGGCCTGCACCATATCTGGTATCCCTCCTTCTGGTATTCGTTCGGGGATTACACTACCCAGGCGGGACAGGTGATCCACGGTGACCAGACCATCTGGTTCAAGATGCTGGAAGAGGGAGTGAAATCCTTCAGCAGCGACACCTACCAGAACGCCGGGAAATTCATGCAGGGCGAGTTCCCGCTGATGCTGTTCGCACTGCCCGCGGCGTGTCTGGCGATGTACCACGAAGCGCACACGAAGAATAAGAAAATCGCGGCCGGTATTCTGTTCTCTGCGGCCCTCACCTGCTTCCTGACGGGCATCACCGAGCCGGTAGAGTTCACCTTTATCTTCGTGGCGCCGATCCTTTACGTCTTCAACGCCATCATGGCGGGCCTGGCGTACATGACCATGTACCTGCTGCATGCGCACATCGCCAAGTCGTTCTCGGCGGGCTTTATCGACTACCTGTCGTTCGGGATCCTGCCGTCGTTTAACGGCTATCAGACCAACTTCCTGAGCGCCATTATCATCGGCATTCCGATGGCATTGATCTACTACTTCACCTTCCGCTTCGTGATCCGTCGCTTCGACGTGAAAACGCCGGGCCGCACCGAAGTGACCGCCAGTGCGAATGACAAGTCCGATTCCGAACTTGCCACCGAAATCATCGGCCTACTGGGCGGTGCGCAGAACATTGATTCCGTCGGCTCCTGCATCACACGTCTGCGTCTGGAAGTGGCGAAGAGCGAAGCGGTGGACCGGGACGGGCTGAACGGGCTTGGCGCGCGCGGCGTGGTGTTCGTTGGCGATAACGGAATACAGGTGATTTTCGGGGCCAGAGCACAGTTTATCGCCCAGACCATGTCCACGATGATTGGCAAATAATAAGATGCCTGAAGGAGGCGTCTCCTGTACGCTGGGGGACGCCTCTTATCTGGCTGATAATCGGGAAATTTCAGGGAGCGGTTTTGAAGAAAGTCAGCATCATTGATGTCGCAAAGCATGCGGGCGTGTCGGTTTCTACCGTTTCGCTGGTGCTGCGCCAGAAAGGGAAGATCTCAGAGGCGACGATCGGGAAGGTCAATGCCGCCATCACAACGCTGGGCTATGTTCATAACGTCGCCGCTGCCAATCTTCGCGCCAACACCTCCAACTTAATCGGCCTGATCCTGCGCGACTTCAGCGACAGCTTTTCCATCAAGGTGATGGCGAGCATCGTTCAGGAGCTGGAGAAACAGGGTTATATGGTATTTCTCGGTCAGCCGCTGAACGACGGCGAACATCTTGAGCGTACCCTGCTCTCATTTAAGCAGCAGGGCGTGGCGGGCGTCATCTACCTGGCGTCGGACACCCGCGCCGCCTCTCTTCCGGAACACATTCGTCACTGCCCGCTGCCGCTTGTGGCGGTTTCGCAGTCGTTGCTGGAAGAGAAATGCAACCTGGTGATGCGCGATAATCGCCAGGCGGCGAACCTGGCCGCGCGTTATCTTATCGAGCGCGGGCACCGTAACATCGCCTACATTGGCGGGCGCGACGGGTGCCGTATCCGCGAGCAGCGCCTGCTTGGTTTTCGCAGCGCGATGACGCAGAGCGGCCTGGTCTGGCGTGAGGAATATTCTCCCGCCTGCACCGATGACACGCAGGCGGCGGCCATGGCGACTCGTCAGCTGCTGGAGAAGAACAACACGATTACCGCCCTGCTCTGCCATTCACCGGACGCGATGATCGGTTCAATCTCAGGTATTCACCAGGTGGGGCGCACGGTGGGTAAAGACGTGTTTTTAACCCAGCAGGTGGCGCTGATTGGTTTTGAAGATATGCTCCACATTAATCTCACGTCGCCGTCACTAACTTACGTTTCGTCTGCCAGCGAAGAGACCGGCCGCCAGGCGGCAGGGCTGATGATCCGCAGGCTGAAAGAGCCGGATCTGCAAACGCAGCGCATTACCCTCTCCGGGCAGCTTATCGCGCGGGAATCGGCGTAAAATCAGAATTTAGCACAGGTTTGCTGCGGCGGATCTGCTGCTATATTCCCATGATTTGCCATGGATAAATGCAATGCCTACCGTTATCACCCACGCTGCCGTACCTCTGTGTATGGGCTTAGGGCTCGGAACCAAAGTCATCCCACCCCGCCTGCTGTTTGCCGGGATCGTCCTCGCCATGCTGCCCGATGCCGACGTACTGGCGTTTAAATTCGGTGTCGCCTACGGGAATATTTTCGGCCACCGCGGTTTCACTCATTCGCTACTGTTTGCCCTGGTGGTGCCGATACTCTGCGTGCTGGCAGGCCGACGTTGGTTCAGGGCCAGCCTGACGCGGTGCTGGCTGTTTTTAACCGTGTCATTGCTGTCGCACAGCCTGCTGGATTCAATAACGACAGGCGGGAAAGGCGTCGGCTGGCTGTGGCCCTGGTCAGATGAGCGCTTCTTTGCGCCGTGGCAGGTGATCAAGGTCGCGCCGTTTGCGCTGTCGCGCTATACCACGCCGTACGGGCATCAGGTAATCATTTCAGAACTGCTGTGGGTGTGGCTGCCGGGGATGGTGCTGATGGGGTTGCTGTGGTGGAGGCGGAGGTAAAAGAAAAGCCGGGTGGCGGCTACGCCTTACCCGGCCTACGGTCGTGATTTTGTAGGCCCGGTAAGCGTTAGCGCCACCGGGCGTTACGGACCTACTTACGACGCCAGGTGGTTCCCTGCGGGCCGTCTTCCAGAATAATGCCCATCTCGGTCAGACGGTTACGCGCCGCATCCGCCGCCGCCCAGTCTTTCGCCTGACGCGCTTCGAGACGTGCTTTGATCAGTGCTTCAATTTCCGCCACTTCACCGTCGTCCGCCTGCGCGCCGCTTTGCAGGAACAGGTCCGGCTCCTGCTCCAGCAGGCCGAGCACGGAAGAGAGCTTACGCAGATGAGACGCCAGCGCATTGGCCGCCGCCATATCTTCTGACTTCAGGCGGTTCACCTCACGCGCCATGTCGAACAGCACGGAGTAGGCTTCCGGGGTGTTGAAGTCGTCGTTCATGACCTCAACGAAGCGGGCCTCGAACGCCTCACCGCCTGCGGCCGGAACAGATTTATCGGTGCCGCGCAAGGCGGTATACAGACGCTCCAGCGCAGCGCGCGCCTGCTTCAGGTTCTCTTCGCTGTAGTTCAGCTGGCTGCGATAGTGGCCAGACATCAGGAAGTAGCGCACGGTTTCCGCGTCGTAATACTTCAGCACGTCGCGCACGGTGAAGAAGTTACCCAGCGATTTCGACATCTTCTCGCGGTCAACCATCACCATCCCGGAGTGCATCCAGTAGTTCACGTACTCGCCGCCGTGTGCACAGGTGGACTGCGCGATTTCGTTTTCATGGTGCGGGAACATCAGATCCGAACCGCCGCCATGGATGTCGAAATGGTTGCCCAGCTGCTTGCAGTTCATCGCGGAACATTCAATGTGCCAGCCCGGACGCCCTTCGCCCCACGGGGATGGCCAGCTCGGTTCGCCCGCTTTGGACATCTTCCACAGCACGAAGTCCATCGGATTACGCTTCACGTCAACCACGTCCACGCGCGCACCGGCCTGGAGCTGGTCCAGATCCTGGCGGGAAAGCGCACCGTAGGTTGGGTCCGTTGGCACCGAGAACATCACGTCGCCGTTGTCCGCCACATAGGCGTGACCGCGCTCGATCAGCTTTTGGGTGATATCAATGATTTCAAGGATATGGTGGGTCGCACGCGGCTCGCTGTCCGGGCGCAGAATATTTAAGGCATCAAAATCCTTGTGCATTTCGGCGATCATGCGATCCACCAGCGCGACAAAGCTTTCGCCATTTTCATTAGCACGTTTAATGATTTTGTCGTCGATATCGGTGATGTTGCGCACGTACTTCAGGTTGTAGCCCAGGAAGCGCAGGTAGCGTGACACCACGTCGAACGCGACAAAGGTACGGCCATGGCCGATATGACAGAGATCGTAAACCGTAATACCACACACGTACATGCCGACTTCCCCGGCATGGATAGGTTTAAATTCCTCTTTTTGGCGCGTCATTGTATTAAAGATTTTTAACATCGAAGATTCCATGTAAACACGTGTGTGGATTGTTTGTTCCTTATAATACCCATAATTCGGAGTACGGTCAGCACACAATGCAAGGTGATCGTGTCCTGTGGTTATGCTATAACAAGCCCCTATATGTGACCCGAGCACGGGTCGACGCACCACAATAACGGAACAGGATGCAAAAATGGTTACTTTCCACACTAATCATGGCGATATCGTAATCAAAACCTTTGATGACAAAGCGCCTGAAACAGTTAAAAACTTCCTGGACTACTGCCGCGAAGGTTTCTACAACAACACTATTTTCCACCGTGTGATCAACGGCTTTATGATCCAGGGCGGCGGTTTCGAGCCTGGCATGCGCCAGAAAGATACGAAAGAAGCGATCAAAAACGAAGCGAACAACGGCCTGAAAAACACCCGTGGTACGCTGGCAATGGCCCGTACTCAAGCGCCACACTCTGCGACCGCACAGTTCTTCATCAACGTAGCGGACAACGACTTCCTGAACTTCTCTGGCGAAAGTCTGCAAGGCTGGGGCTACTGCGTATTCGCAGAAGTGGTTGAAGGGATGGACGTGGTCGACAAGATCAAAGCCGTTTCTACTGGCCGCAGCGGTATGCACCAGGACGTTCCTAAAGAAGACGTTGTGATCACAAGCGTGACCGTCAGCGAGTAATTCGTGGCGACACTCTTTATTGCGGATCTGCATCTGCAAACAGAAGAACCGGCGATAACCGCCGGTTTTCTGCGTTTTTTACGCGGTGAAGCGAAAAGCGCCGACGCGCTGTACATTCTGGGCGACCTGTTTGAGGCCTGGATTGGCGACGACGATCCGAACCCGCTGCACCGTGAGATGGCGGCGGCCATTAAAGCACTGGTGGATTCCGGCGTCCCCTGCTATTTCATTCACGGCAACCGTGATTTCCTGATCGGCCAGCGCTACGCCCGCGAGAGCGGTATGACGCTGCTGCCGGAAGAGCAGGTGCTCAACCTCTATGGCCGCAATATTCTGATCATGCACGGCGACACGCTCTGCACTGACGATACCGGCTACCTGGCGTTTCGCGCCAAAGTTCACACCCCGTGGATCCAGAAAGTGTTCCTCGCCCTGCCGCTGTTTATCCGCAACCGCATCGCCGCCAGAATGCGCGCGGGCAGCAAGGCCGCCAACAGCAGCAAATCGATGACCATCATGGACGTCAATCCGCAGGCGGTGGTGAAGGTGATGGAGAAGCATCGCGTTCAGTGGCTGATCCACGGCCATACCCATCGTCCCGATGTGCATTCCCTTATCGCCAACGGCGAGCCCGCCCATCGCGTGGTTTTAGGCGCCTGGCACAGCGAAGGATCGATGGTCAAAGTTACGCCGGAAGGTGTCGAACTGATCGCCTTCCCGTTTTAACGCCTCCCCGTCTTTTCGCTCATTTCCCGACCACGCAACCGTTTTCCTTGCCGGTATTACATGCTATTCTCTGTGCCCTCGAAAGCAGTGTGTTCCGCACCACAGGAGTTTTAAGACGCATGTCTTCCCGCAATAATCCGGCGCGTGTCGCCATCGTGATGGGGTCCAAAAGCGACTGGGCTACCATGCAGTTCGCCGCCGAAATCTTTGAAATCCTGAATGTTCCGCACCACGTCGAAGTGGTTTCCGCGCACCGTACGCCGGATAAACTGTTCAGCTTCGCCGAAAGCGCCGAAGAGAACGGTTACGAGGTGATCATTGCCGGTGCGGGCGGCGCAGCACATCTGCCGGGCATGATTGCCGCCAAAACGCTGGTGCCGGTACTGGGTGTTCCCGTGCAAAGCGCCGCGTTAAGCGGGGTGGATAGCCTTTACTCTATTGTCCAGATGCCGCGCGGTATTCCTGTCGGTACCCTGGCGATTGGTAAAGCAGGTGCGGCAAATGCCGCCCTGCTGGCCGCGCAGATCCTGGCGACGCATGATAAAGATTTGCACCAGCGTCTGGCGGAGTGGCGTAAAGCCCAGACCGATGAGGTGCTGGATAACCCGGATCCGCGGGGTGCAGCATGAAGCAGGTTTGCGTTCTTGGTAATGGTCAGCTTGGCCGGATGCTGCGTCAGGCCGGTGAGCCGCTGGGTATTGCCGTCTGGCCTGTCGGGCTGGATGCCGAGCCGGAAGCCGTGCCGTTCCATCAGAGCGTGATCACCGCCGAAATTGAACGCTGGCCGGAAACCGCCCTGACCCGCGAGCTGGCGCGCCATAACGCCTTTGTGAACCGCGACGTCTTCCCGATCATTGCCGACCGTCTCACGCAAAAACAGCTTTTCGACAAGCTCGGCCTCGCGACCGCGCCGTGGCAGCTGCTTTCCGATAAGCGCGAGTGGGATGACGTGTTTGCGATGCTGGGAGACCTGGCGATTGTGAAGCGTCGCGTCGGCGGCTACGACGGCCGCGGGCAGTGGCGCCTGCGCGCGAACGACACCGCCGAGCTGCCGGACGACTGCTACGGCGAGTGCATTGTTGAGCAGGGCATAAACTTTAGCGGTGAAGTGTCGCTGGTTGGCGCGCGCGGGCATGACGGGCACACCGTTTTTTATCCGCTAACGCATAACCTGCATCAGGACGGGATTCTGCGCACCAGCGTCGCCTTCCCGCAGGCCAATGCTGACCAGCAGGCGCAGGCGGAAGAGATGCTCTCTGCCATCATGCATGAGCTGGGCTATGTGGGCGTGATGGCGATGGAGTGTTTCGTCACGCCGTCGGGTCTGCTGATCAACGAACTTGCGCCGCGCGTGCACAACAGCGGCCACTGGACGCAAAACGGCGCCTCCATCAGCCAGTTCGAGCTGCACCTGCGCGCCATCACTGACCTGCCGCTGCCGCAGCCGGTGGTGACCAGCCCGTCGGTGATGATCAACCTGATCGGCACCGATCTGAACTACAACTGGCTGAAGCTACCGCTGGTGCACCTGCACTGGTACGACAAAGAGGTGCGTCCGGGGCGTAAGGTCGGCCATCTGAACCTGAACGATACCGACACGGACCGACTGAGCGCCACGCTGGAAGCGATTGTTCCCCTGCTGCCGCCAGAATATGCGAGCGGTATTGTCTGGGCGCAGTCAAAACTGAAGTAAGTATCCCTCGCCGGGGAGTTGACCTTCCCCTTCCCCGGCGTACAATCCCCGCCCATTGCTGCTCAGTTTTCTTCTGGAACCACCATGAACGATGGAACGGACTATCGCGCGATCCTCGCGTCCGATACCCCTTTAATCGACGTTCGCGCGCCGATCGAATTTGCCCAGGGTGCGATGCCCGCCGCACTCAACCTGCCCTTAATGAACGACGACGAGCGTGCCGCCGTCGGCACCTGCTATAAACGCCAGGGTCCAGACGCCGCGCTGGCGCTCGGCCATAGCCTGGTCAACGGCGAGACGCGCGAGGCGCGCATCAGCGCCTGGCGGGAAGCCAGCCTTGCCCATCCTGAGGGCTACCTTTGCTGCGCGCGCGGTGGCCAGCGCTCACACATCTCCCAGGCCTGGCTGAAAGAGGCGGGCATCGACTACCCGCTGATCCGCGGCGGCTATAAGGCCCTGCGTCAGACGGCGATTCAGGCGACCATTGAGCAGTCACAAAAGCCGATGGTGCTTATCGGCGGCTGTACCGGTAACGGTAAAACGCTGCTGGTGAAGCAGCATGCGCAGGGCATCGATCTGGAAGGGCTGGCGCACCATCGCGGCTCGTCGTTTGGTCGCACGCTCACCCCGCAGCTTTCACAGGCGAGCTTCGAGAATCACCTTGCGGTTGAGCTATTGAAAAAAGACGCCGCGCGCTGGGTGCTGGAAGATGAAGGCCGGATGATTGGCTCTAACCACCTGCCGGAGTGCCTGCGCGACCGCATGGCTGAAGCGCCTGTCGTGGTGGTCGACGATCCGTTTGAGATCCGTCTTGAGCGCCTGCGCGAAGAGTATTTCGTCCACATGTGGGCCGACTTTTCTGCCGCCTGCGGTGAAGAGGCGGGCTGGAAAGCGTACAGCGAATATCTGCATCACGGCCTGTACGCCATTCGTCGCCGTCTGGGGCTGCAACGCTTTGCGGAATTTACCGCCCTGCTGGATGCCGCGCTTGTCGAGCAACAGCGTACTGGCAGCACTGACGCGCACTTCAGCTGGCTTGTGCCGTTGCTGAAGGACTATTACGACCCGATGTACGGCTATCAGCTGGAGAAAAAGGCGGAGAAGATTGTGTATCGCGGGACGTACGAAGAAATTGCTGAGTGGCTCGATCGCTGAAAAATAAAGCCGGGTGGCGAGGTAAAAGCAAAACGGCAACCTGGGTTGCCGTTTTTAATGTTTTTTCCCTCTCCCCGTGGGAGAGGGTCAGGGTGAGGGCATCAGGCCGCACCCTACATGACAACTTAGAAGTCGTAACGCAGACGCACCAGGTTCATATCGCCCAGGTTGTCGGTGCTGGAGGTGAACACGTGTTCGTAATCCACGCGGAAACCGTAATCCAGCTGGAAGCTGATACCCACACCGTTGTCGATGCGCTGGTAGTTACGGCCATTCACGTACTCAATACGGTCGCCCATGAAGTACGGCTGGATGGATTTCACCGCATACTGACCAACCGGGAACTTGTAACCCGCAAAGTATTCAATACCCCATGCATCACCGGCGAAGTAGTCGTTAACGGACACTTTTTTGGTGGTCAGGAAGTTCTGATACCAGCCGCCGCCTGCGGAGAAGGTCCAGTTATCCGGCGTCCAGCTCAGGGCGGTACCAAGGATGTTCTGGTCGTAGGATTTGCTGTCGCCGTTGTCCGGGTTACGCATGTCCGCGCGGGTGTAGTTCCACGCTGCGCCCCAGGTCAGATCGGTAGTCAGGTGATAATCGATACCCAGTGAACCGCCGCCTTTACGTTTGTAACGCAGGCCGTTGCCCGGCAGGTATTCGCTGTCTTCAAACAGGTAAGAGGCGTAGATGTCAGCATCGCCCACGGTTTTCTTGTACTTCAGCATCTGGCGTGAACGGTAAGAGCCGTCATAGTCGCCGTTGATCCCGTTACCTGGCGCCTGACCAATCATGTCGTAGTCCCAGATATCGGTTTTTACGCCCACTACGTCATAGTACACGCTGTTCTGCTGGCCGAAGGTCAGCGTACCCCAGGTGTCGCTCTTCAGACCGGTGTAGAGCATACGACGAGAGGTGTCGTGCGCGCCGTCGGCATAGTGATGATCCCAGTTGAACTGCGCCGGAATGTTCACACCCAGCTCGTAGTAGCTGATCCAGCTGATGTCATCGAACAGGTAGTAATCCGCAGCGAAACGGAAGCGGGTGCCGCCGTCAAAGCCGTTGCGCTTGTAGCTGTTTTTGCCGTCATCACCGGTCATATTCTGGAACTGAGGACGAATACTGCCGCCAACGGTGAAGTTCAGGCGGCTCAGCGGGTTACCCGCCTGCGGATCCTGTTTCAGAAGGGTGATTTCCGCCTGAGATGCGAAAGAAGCCAATGCCACTGCTGCGCCGATCGTTGTCGCCAGCGCTGTTTTTCTTATAGTCATTCTTTTTCCTTGATAGACACGCTGCTAAATATTTAGCTGGTGAATATTAACCGGAAAAATTCGGGCTGTGTGGGCGGGTTTTTAATGTTTTGTGCTACTAAATGCAGGGGCATTAACGATTTGTGCCGTTAAGCGATGACGCACCAGCAGAAATGCCGGTGCGTCATCATCACGTCAGTAAACTAGCTGACAAACTGGCGGAATAGCGCTTTACCTTTCAACAGCCGGGTTCCGAGCCAGCCGCCGCACAGGGACAGCAGCACGGCGCCGCAGACGGGCAGCGTGAGCCACAGCCGCCAGTCGGGCTCCCACGGGAAGTCGAAGACTTTGCTCTGGAGTACCGCCAGCGCGGTTTCCGCTCCGATGGCCGCCACCAGGCCCGCCACCAGCCCGAGCAGGGCAAATTCGCTCCACAGCGTGGCGCGCAGCAGCCGTTTACTGGCCCCCAGCGTGCGGTAGACCACCAGCTCCTGATGACGCTGACGCATGCCCACCTGCACCTGCGCCAGCAGCAACAGCACACCGCAGACGGTCACCAGCACTACCATCACCTCCAGCGCGCGGCTCACCTGCTCCAGCACCTGCCCCACCTGTTTAAGGATCGCGCCGATATCCAGCAGGCTCACGGTCGGAAATTCCCGGTTAAGCTGCGTCAGCATGCCGTTGCCGTTTTCCCAGCGGAAGCTGGTCAGCCAGCTCTGGGGCTGACCGTCCAGCGCACCCGGCGGGAAGATGAAGAAGAAGTTTGGCCGCAGGCTTTCCCAGTCCACTTTACGCAGGCTGGTAACTTTGGCGGTGAAATCCTGGGTATCACCGGTGAAGGTCACGCTGTCGCCGGGCTTCACGTTCAGGCGTGTCGCCAGCCCCTCCTCCATCGACACTTCCCCCGCTTTCGGCGGCCAGGTGCCGGCAACGATCGGGTTATGGTCCGGACGTTTCGCCTGCCAGGTCAGGTTGAGTTCGCGATTGAGCGATTCATCCTTATTTCCCTCCGTGGACTGGCCGTTGATCTGCGTCAGGCGGGCGCGCACGATCGGATAGAACGATTCCGGAATAATGTGATGCTCAGACAGGAAACCCTTCAGCGGCGTCACCTGTTCGGGAGCAATGTTGATCAGGAAATAGTTCGGGCTTTCCGGCGGAAGCTGCTGCTGCCAGCGATCCAGCAGATCCCCGCGCAGCACCAGCAGAAGCGCCAGCAGCATAAAAGACAGCGAAAATGCCGAGAGCTGGCTGAGGGTAGACCACGGCTGGTGCAGCAGTCGGTTAACCGCTAACCGTATGGGGAGTGATTTAACTGTCAGCTTTCTCAGGACATTAAGCAGTATCCAGCCCACTACGCCGCACAGCAGCGCCAGCACCACCGCGCCCGCCAGCACCGCCCACAGCAGCGTACTGCCGCCCATCAGCCAGGCCAACAGCCCGACCGCCACCGCAATAATCACCGGCAGATAGAACTTCAGCGGCCAGACGCTGGCCACCACATCGCGGCGCAGCACGCGCAGCGGCTGGGTGGCGAGCAGCAGCCGGTACGGGCGAAGCCCCACCAGCAGGGAGATCGTCGTCATCGCGCCGATGGCCCACAGCCACGGCCAGAGGCTGGCAGGCGGTAATGCGGCGGGGAGTACCGGTTTGAGCAGCACCATCAGCAGCTTTTCAAACAGCAGCCCTATCGCCCCGCCGGTCAGAGCCGACAGCGCCAGCACCATCAGCCACTGGCCGACAATCAGCTTGCGCAGCTGCGCGCGGCCCGCGCCGAGGGTTTTGAGGATCGCCGCCAGATCGTAACGGCTGCGGCAGTAGTGCCCCATCGCCACGGCAACCGCCGCAATGGCAAGCAGCAGAGTTAACAGCGCCGACAGCAGCAGGAACTGCTGGGAACGTTCGAGGGATTTGCCGAGCGCCCCGTCATCCTGCTCCAGCCCGTACCAGCGGTGTTCCGGCTTGAGCTGCGGCAGGAGCCATTTTTCGTACGCCTCCAGCTGCGCAGGCGTCCCGCCAAACTTATACCGCCAGGTGACACGGCTTCCCGGCTGGACGGCGTTGGTTTTCGCCACATCAGCGCTGTTCATCAGCAGGCGCGGCGCAAGCTGGAACGGATTAAATCCAGAGTCGGGCTCCTGCACCACTTCCCCGGCAATTTTGAGTGTCGCGTCGCCGACGTCGATACTGTCGCCGGGTTTCAGGTTCAGCAGCGCCATCAGTCGCGATGCCAGCAGGACCGTACCGGCCGTCGGTTTTAGCCCCGGCGGGCTGGTTTGTAAGTCACCGTACATCGGGTAGATGTCATCCACGGCTTTTACGCTTGCAAGCTGCGGCGTGTCGCCCGCAAAGGTCATAGTCTGAAAGGTGATCTGCTCCCCTACCTTCAGCCCCTCTTTGCGCGCTTCCTCAATCCAGCCCGGCGGCACGGGGCGAGAACTTTGCAGAGCCCGGTCCCCGGCCATAAATTCCCGACTCTGCTGGCTAAGCCCTTTCTCCATACGATCGCTGACGCTACCGAGCGCCAGCACGCAGGCCACCGCCAGGCTCAACGCCAGCCAGACAATCAGCAGCGAGGGCGAGCGCCACTCGCGCCAGAACCAGCGGGCAATCATGCTTCCTCCTGAAGAATACCGTTCACCAGCCGCAGGCGGCGGTCGCAGCGGGCGGCCAGCTGCGGATCGTGGGTAACCAGAATCAGCGTGGTGCCGTGCTCGCGGTTGAGGGAAAACAGCAGATCGGCAATTTTGTCCCCGGTTTTACGGTCGAGATTGCCCGTTGGCTCATCGGCAAACAGCACTTCCGGGCGGCCGTTAAACGCCCGGGCCAGCGCCACGCGCTGCTGCTCACCGCCGGAAAGCTGTGCCGGAAGGTGGTCGAGACGTTTGCCCAGCCCCAGCTGTTCCAGCAACGCCTTCGCGTGATCGCGGCTTTCACGAGTATTGTCACCGCGCAGCAGGCCGGGCAGCTCAACGTTTTCCAGCGCGTTCAGCGTCGGGATCAGCATGAATGACTGAAAGACAAACCCGATATGCCGGGCACGCAGCGCGGCGCGGGCCTCTTCATCAAGCGCGTGGAGGGGCTGGCCGACCAGGTTCACTTCCCCACTGCTGCCATCGTCCAGACCGGCGAGAATGGCCAGCAGCGTGGACTTACCGGAACCGGATTCACCAATCAGGGCGATGGTTTCGGCACGTTTGACAACGAGTTCAACTCCGGTGAGGATGGAAAGCTCGTGTTCTCCCTGACCGACGGACTTCTTAAGACGATGAACTTCAACAATGTTTTCCGCTGGCATTTGCCCTTCCTGTTTTTGATGCTGATGACCTTCCGCGCGGCGGCTGCGGACACGTTATTGATTCTGGGCGACAGCCTGAGTGCGGGCTATCGTATGGCCGCCAGTGCGGCCTGGCCCGCCCTGCTCAATGATAAATGGCAGTCCCGGGCGTCTGTCGTGAACGGCAGCATCAGCGGCGATACGTCGCAGCAAGGCTTATCGCGCCTGCCTGCCCTGCTTAAGCAGCATCAACCGCGTTGGGTGCTGGTTGAACTGGGCGGTAATGATGGTTTGCGCGGCTTCCAGCCTCAGCAAACGGAGCAAACGCTGCGGACCATTTTGCAGACCATTAAGGCCGCCAATGCCCAGCCGCTGCTGATGCAAATTCGCCTGCCCGCCAACTACGGCCGTCGGTATAATGAGGCGTTTAGCGCGATCTATCCTAAGCTTGCCAAAGAGTTTGATATTCCGCTGCTGCCATTTTTCATGGAAGAGGTCTATCTGAAACCCCAGTGGATGCAGGATGATGGCATTCACCCCAATCGCGATGCCCAGCCGTTCATTGCCGACTGGATGGCAACCCGGCTGGCTCCTTTAGTAAAACATGACTCGTCAAACAGCTGAGAACCTGACAGGTAAAGTTATGCAAAAATCGGTCTTAATAACAGGATGTTCCAGCGGAATTGGCCTTGAAAGCGCCCTTGAACTGAAACGTCAGGGGTTTTGGGTACTGGCAGCCTGCCGCAAACCCGAGGATGTCGAACGCATGCGAGGGCTGGGATTTACCGGCATTCTGCTGGATCTCGATTCGCCAGAGAGCGTAGAGCAGGCCGCCGATGAGGTTATCGCCCTGACCAACAACCGTCTTTACGGTCTCTTCAACAATGCGGGCTACGGCGTGTACGGCCCGCTACAGACTCTCTCACGGGAACAGCTGGAGCAGCAGTTCTCCGCAAACTTTTTCGGGGCGCATCAGCTTACCATGCGCCTTCTCCCCGCCATGCTGCCGCACGGCGAAGGGCGCATCGTGATGACCTCCTCGGTCATGGGCCTGATCTCCACGCCGGGCCGCGGGGCTTACGCCGCCAGCAAATATGCGCTTGAAGCCTGGTCCGATGCGTTGCGCATGGAGCTGCGCCACAGCGGTATTAAGGTCAGCCTGATTGAACCGGGCCCGATCCGCACCCGCTTTACGGAAAACGTTAACCAGACGCAGGCGGACAAACCGGTCGAAAACCCCGGCATCGCGGCGCGTTTTACGCTTGGGCCAGAAGCCGTCGTTGCCAAAGTGCGCCACGCGTTTGAGAGCGATACCCCTAAAATGCGCTATCCGGTCACGCTGGTAACCCATGCCGTCGGCTGGTTGAAACGCCTGCTGCCGGGGCGGATGATGGACAAAATTTTGCAGGGTTGAGTTGAAGCGACGACGCTTACCCCCATGTAAAGAGTAAACCGATAAAAGAGAATGCCGCATGTCCGTACAGAATATCGTCAACATAACTGAAGCTAACCTGCAACAGACGCTCGAACAGTCAATGATTAAACCGGTGCTGTTCTACTTCTGGTCTGAACGCAGCCAACACTGCCTGCAACTGACGCCGGTCCTGGAAAGCCTTGCCGCGCAGTACAACGGTCAGTTCATTCTGGCGAAGCTGGATTGTGACGCCGAACCAATGGTGGCTTCCCAGTTTGGCCTGCGCGCGATCCCAACCGTCTACCTGTTCCAGAACGGTCAGCCGGTGGATGGCTTCCAGGGGCCGCAGCCGGAAGAGGCGATCCGCGCCCTGCTGGATAAAGTTCTGCCGCGCGAAGAAGAGCTGAAAGCGCAGGAAGCCATGGCGCTGATGCAGGAAGGTAAGTACGACGAGGCGCTGCCGCTGTTAAAAGACGCGTGGCAGCTGTCGAACCAGAACAGCCAGATTGGTCTGCTGCTGGCAGAGACCCAGATTGCGCTGCACCGCCCTGAAGACGCGGAAGCCGTGCTGAAAACGGTGCCGATGCAGGATCAGGATACCCGTTATCAGGGTCTGGTGGCGCAGATTGACCTGCTGAAACAGGCGGCCGATACCCCTGAAATTCAACAGCTTCAGCAGCAGGTTGCGGACAACCCGCAGGATGCCGCGCTGGCAAGCCAGCTGGCGCTTCAGCTTCATCAGGTGGGGCGTAACGAAGAGGCGCTGGAGCTGCTGTTTAGCCATCTTCAGAAGGACCTGGGCGCCGCAGACGGACAGGCGCGGAAGATGTTCCAGGAGATCCTGGCCGCGCTGGGTACCGGTGACGCGCTGGCGTCGAAATATCGTCGTCAGCTGTACGCGTTGCTCTACTAGTAAAAAAATGCCCGGTGGCGCTAACGCTTACCGGGCCTACAAAAGCCGATATTACCCCGTCTTTTTCAACTGCGTCACCACCAGCTGGTGGCGCGCGTTGTAAAACTTCCGATAGGTCAGGTAGCAGGCAATGATGGTGGACAGGCTCGCCGTAGAGAGCAGCATAAACGTCACCATAATCTGGTACTTAATCGCTTTTACCGGATCGATACCGGCAAAAATCAGCCCCGACATCATGCCCGGCAGGCTCACCAGACCCACCGTTTTGGCGGAATCCACCGTTGGGATCAGCGAAGAGCGAATGCTGTCGCGGATCAACCGCGCAGAGGCCACCTTCGGCGTCGCGCCCAGGCTTAGCTTCTCCTGAAGCTGCTGCTGTTCACTGCTGAACCGTTGCCCCAGATTGTTGTAGCACAACCCGACCGCCACCATCGCATTGCCCGCAATCATCCCGGAAATGGGGATCACCTGCATCGGCGTAAATTCTATCGAGCCGGAGAGTACCAGTACCGCCAGCGTTAACGCGGTCCCGGTAGTGATGGCGATCAACGACGAAATGAACGCTTTATCGATGTATTTACTGCGTTTCTGCGCGTTCCATGCCGCGTTAAAGCAGATAAACAGCACCATCAACAGGGTCAGCACGGCATGATTGACGTTGAAGATGTATTTCAGCACATAGCCGACGATGATGAGCTGAATGACCGCGCGGGCGATACTCCAAAGAATATCTTTTTCCAGCCCCAGCTTTTCCCGGTAGCTGACCACAATCGCCACCAGCACCAGGACCATCGACAGCGCCAGCGATTCGTTGGTTATGTTATGTTCACCCACGATGAGCCTCCTCCATTTTCCCGCCCTGCGGCCTGAGCGTGATGACATCATCCGCATGGGTAATTTCATTTGAATCATGCGTCACCCACAGCACGGCAATATTCTGCTCCCGGGCGTAGCGATGGATAATGTCATTGACGTTGCGCTTGTTAGCGTCATCCAGCGCGCTGGTGATTTCGTCCAGCAACAGCGCCTTCGGCAAGAATTGCAGGTTACGGATCAGCGAGACGCGCTGCTTTTCCCCTCCCGACAGTTCGGCGATCGATTTGGTCAGCGTCTCCGGCGAAAGCCCGAACCGAGTCAGATCGTCGGTAAACTTTTTTGGATCAGGCGTTTGGTTGCGGATGTGCCAGGGGAAAACCAGATTGTCGTACACCGTGTCGCCAAACAGGGACGGCGTTTGCACGCAGTATGACACCTGCTGGCGATAGCTTTCCGGTGAAAGCGTGGCGATATCTTTTCCTGCAAACAGGATGGTTCCCTCCGTTGGGCTCAGTAGCGAAGCCACGATTTTCAGGAGGGTGCTTTTGCCGCAGCCGGAGGGGCCAGTTATCAGTTTAAATTCGCCCGGAGAGAGACAAAAATCAACGTGCTGAAGGATGGTGTTATCACCCACACGAAAGCCAACATCCCTGATATCCAGAAGATTTTTTTTATTATTCATTCCGATTCCATTAACCGCTGTAATAAGAACAGCCTTTAGCATAATCCTTTCCGCTACGCAGCGCGAATAGCCTTAACCTATAGCAAGTGTTAAACTTTTTGCTCGCTAATTGTCACCTCTATAACTACAGGAAGTCAGCAACATGACACATATCTTTTATGAGTTCTCTTCCCTGAAGCCTGGTGTTCCTGATGTGGAAACATTAATGGAAGTCATCAATTCTTCTGAACTCACGCGTTTTGTCATGGGTGCAGAGGTGGTCGATTTTGTTAAGAAGGCGCTCATCGTTAACACCACAATCGGTAGCTTTAAAAACTGCTATTTTGCTTTCGATGATGGGGCTTACTTTCTCGAGTTTGACGGCAAGGGTAAATCCAGACGCTTTACTGAGGTGCCGGACTGGTTCGTTTCCCCCGCGGAATTTGCCCGCTCGCAATGGCTGATTAACCATGATCTGGCCGATGTGAAGGCGACGGCGTTTATTGACGTGCTGATGTCCTATCCGCTTAAAGAGCGCCGGGCGCACTGCAATCTGCTGTTTGGTCTGGATCTGCATAAGGTCAATGTGGTTCCGGCGCCTACAGCCCCTGCCGGAAAAATGGGCAATAAAAACGGAAAAACCACCAAGCCTCGCGTCACAGACCTCGGCTCTTTTGAGCTTTTTACCGCGTTCTTTGCGCGTATGAAAACCGCCGTCAATGCTAATGAATTCCCTACCCTACAGGTGCTGACCGGCCAGGAGGATCTTACAAAAGCGCCGCACAGCTTAAAGCAAGGGATCAGAACCTGGTTTAAGGCGATTACCGGCGATCTGCCGCCGAACAACAAACGTGTCGGGGCGGGCAATGCGGTATTGTTCTGCGCTCCCGTTCGCGAGCAGATCCAGCAGATAGAGGCCATCGGCCTGGAAAAATACTATCAGGGCTTATCAAAAGCTATCGCTGACGCCGGGGATGGGTTTATCACTGACTTCAGCTATACCTGGTCTGAAAAGTAACGCTTTGCGCCCCGCATCCCGAACGGGGCGTTTTATTTCTGCCAGTCCGGTTCCCACCTCTTTACAGGGGCGAAATCCTGTTCGTTAGCCGATATACTTACGTTCAACAAATACGCAGTTTTTCTCGTTACGGCATGCAAAACAGGAGGTTTTTATGCTCATCGTTGTTCCTGTCCTTATATTCGTTGCGCTGGTTATCGTGGGCGCAGGCGTCAAAATTGTCCCGCAGGGTTACCAGTGGACCGTCGAACGCTTCGGTCGCTACACCAATACTCTTCAGCCGGGTTTAAGCCTGATCGTCCCGTTCATGGACAGAATTGGGCGTAAGATCAATATGATGGAGCAGGTGCTGGATATCCCTTCCCAGGAAGTCATCTCCAAGGATAACGCCAACGTCACCATCGATGCGGTTTGCTTTATTCAGGTGATTGATGCGCCGAAAGCGGCCTATGAGGTGAGCAACCTGGAGCTGGCGATCGTCAACCTGACCATGACCAACATCCGTACCGTGCTTGGCTCAATGGAGCTGGACGAAATGCTCTCCCAGCGCGACAGCATAAATACCCGCCTGCTGCACATTGTGGATGAAGCCACCAATCCGTGGGGGATCAAAGTGACCCGCATTGAGATCCGCGACGTGCGCCCACCGGCAGAGCTGATTGCTTCCATGAACGCGCAGATGAAGGCCGAGCGTACCAAGCGTGCCTATATTCTTGAAGCCGAAGGGGTGCGTCAGGCTGAAATCCTGAAAGCGGAAGGGGAAAAACAGTCGCAGATCCTGAAAGCCGAGGGCGACCGTCAGTCTGCCTTCCTCCAGGCGGAAGCGCGTGAACGTTCGGCAGAAGCGGAAGCCCGCGCGACGCAAATGGTCTCCGAGGCGATTGCCGCCGGGGATATCCAGGCCGTGAACTACTTCGTCGCGCAAAAATATACCGATGCGCTGAAGGAGATCGGCTCCGCGAACAACAGCAAGGTGGTAATGATGCCGCTGGATGCCAGCAGTCTGATGGGATCTATCGCCGGAATTGCCGAGTTGATCAAAGACGGCGGAAACGAGCGTAAAAAATGATTGAGCTCATCGTTGCACATCCTCATGCGTTCTGGCTAAGCCTTGGCGGTTTACTGCTGGCCGCCGAGATGCTTGGCGGCAACGGTTATCTGCTGTGGAGCGGGGTTGCCGCGGTGATTACCGGGCTGGTCGTCTGGCTGCTGCCTGTCGGCTGGGAGTGGCAGGGCGCGCTGTTTGCCGTGCTGACGCTGCTGGCCGCCTGGCTGTGGTGGCGCTGGCTGAACAAACGGGTGAAGGCGCAGAAGCCGGTCGACGCGCACCTCAACCAGCGTGGGCAGCAGATCGTGGGTAGACGCTTTACGCTTGATAACGCGCTGATCAACGGACGCGGTCATATGCGCGTGGGGGACAGTTCGTGGCCGGTGGTGGCCGACGATGACCTCAGCGCCGGCACGCGGGTTGAGGTCATTGCGGTGGAAGGCATTACCCTGCGGGTTAAAGCCTGTTAGGCGTGGGTTTTACGGTGGCAGCAGCCGGAAAGATTGTCGATAATCGGGCACTCGGCGCTGTCATCTCCCGGGCAGGATTCTGCCAGCTGTAACAGTTGCTCACGCATCGCCTGTAATTCGATGATATGGCGTTCGATCTCCGCCACTTTTTCCAGCGTACGTTTTTTCACGTCGGCACTGTGGCGTTTCGGATCGTTAAACAGGTTAACCAGCTCGCCGCACTCTTCAAGGTTAAATCCTACCTGTCTTGCCTGGCGCAGTAACGTCAGTTCATCAAGATGCAGCTGCGTATAGCTGCGGTAGCCGTTTTCACTGCGCAACGGTGGCGTCACCAGCCCTTTTTCCTCATAAAAGCGAATCGCTTTGCTGGTTAAGCCGGTTTTTTTCGCAACATCGCTGATATTCACATTTCCCCCTTGACCTTCCCCTTGATGGAAGGTTTAACCTTCATAACAGTTAGCGAAAAGCAGAGTGAAGGTCAACAATTGACCAGAACATTATACGGGAGTTTTGTTATGTCTCACACTATTGACCTGACACTGGACGGCCTCTCCTGCGGCCACTGTGTCAAACGCGTTAAAGAAAGCCTGGAGCAGCGTCCTGACGTGGAAAGCGCTGAGGTGAGTATCGATCATGCCGCCGTGACCGGCAGCGCCAGCGCCGACGCGCTGATTGATACCATTAAACAGGCCGGTTACGGGGCGGAGTTAAGCCACCCAAAGGCTAAACCGCTGGCAGAGTCATCATCCCCGTCGGAAGCACTGACAGCGGCCACTCCTGAGCTTCCGGTAGCTGATGATATTGATGACAGCCAACAGCTGCTGATCAACGGCATGAGCTGCGCCAGCTGCGTCTCCCGGGTACAAAACGCCTTACAGGCGGTACCGGGCGTCGCACAGGCACGGGTAAACCTGGCGGAGCGTACTGCGCTGGTGATGGGCAGCGCCTCCGCCGCAGAGTTAGTGCAGGCCGTGGAGAAAGCGGGCTACGGGGCGGAGGCCATCGAAGATGATGCCGAGCGCCGCGAGCGCCAGCAGGAAACGGCTGTCGCCACTATGAAGCGTTTCCGCTGGCAGGCGATTGTCGCCCTGCTGGTCGGTATTCCGGTGATGGTGTGGGGCATGATGGGTGACAACATGATGGTCACCGCTGACAACCGCACCCTGTGGCTGGTGATTGGTCTGATTACCCTTGCGGTGATGGTGTTTGCTGGCGGACATTTCTATACCAGCGCCTGGAAGAGCCTGAAAAACCGCACCGCGACGATGGACACGCTGGTCGCGCTCGGTACCGGCGCGGCGTGGCTGTATTCGATGAGCGTGAACGTCTGGCCGCAGTGGTTCCCGATGGAGGCGCGCCATCTCTATTATGAAGCGAGTGCGATGATTATCGGTCTGATTAACTTAGGCCATATGCTCGAAGCCCGAGCGCGTCAGCGCTCGTCGAAAGCGCTGGAAAGATTACTCGATTTAACCCCGCCGACGGCCCGCGTGGTCACGGACGACGGGGAAAAAAGCGTTCCGCTCTCAGAGGTACAGCCGGGAATGACGCTGCGCCTGACCACCGGCGACCGCGTGCCCGTCGACGGTGAAATCACCCAGGGCGATGCCTGGCTGGATGAAGCGATGCTGACCGGCGAGCCGATACCCCAGCAGAAATCTCAGGGCGATGCGGTGCATGCGGGTACGGTGGTACAGGACGGCAGCGTACTGTTCCGCGCCAGCGCGGTCGGGAGCCATACCACGCTGTCACGCATCATTCGCATGGTCCGCCAGGCGCAGAGCAGTAAGCCGGAGATTGGTCAGCTTGCCGATAAAATCTCCGCCATTTTTGTGCCGGTGGTCGTCGGTATTGCCCTGCTGAGCGCGGCGATCTGGTATTTCTTCGGCCCGGCGCCGCAGATTGTCTACACCCTGGTGATCGCCACCACGGTGCTGATCATCGCCTGCCCTTGTGCCCTTGGCCTGGCCACGCCGATGTCGATTATCTCTGGCGTCGGACGCGCCGCCGAATTTGGCGTACTGGTCCGTGATGCTGACGCCCTGCAACGGGCAAGCACGCTGGACACCCTTGTCTTTGATAAAACCGGCACGCTCACCGAGGGCAAACCGCAGGTGGTGGCCGTCAGTACCGTTGGCTGTACGGAGACGGACGCCCTGCGCCTTGCCGCCGCGCTGGAACAAGGTTCCAGCCACCCGCTGGCGCGCGCCATCCTGGAGAAAGCCGGTGATGGCCGTCTGCCGCAGGTCAGCAACTTCCGCACCCTGCGCGGTTTAGGGGTCAGCGGTGAAGCCGAAGGCCATACGCTGCTGCTGGGCAACCAGGCACTGCTGACTGAACACGGCGTTGATACGTCCGCGCTGGACGCAGAGCTAAACGCGCAGGCCTCTCAGGGCGCGACGCCGGTTCTGCTGGCGAGGGATGGTCAGGTGGCGGCGCTGCTGGCCGTGCGCGATCCGTTACGCCAGGACAGCGTAGATGCCTTACAGCGCCTGCACCGCGCGGGCTATCGTCTGGTGATGCTGACCGGGGACAACCCGACCACCGCCAACGCCATTGCGAAAGAAGCCGGTATTGATGAGGTGATCGCGGGCGTGCTGCCGGACGGCAAAGCGGACGCCATCAAGAACCTGCAAAGTCAGGGTCGCCAGGTGGCGATGGTGGGCGACGGCATCAACGACGCCCCGGCGCTGGCGCAGGCTGACGTAGGCATTGCGATGGGCGGCGGGAGCGATGTCGCCATTGAAACCGCGGCGATCACCCTGATGCGCCACAGCCTGATGGGGGTGGCGGATGCGCTGGCGATTTCGCAAGCCACGTTGCGCAACATGAAGCAGAACCTGCTGGGGGCCTTCGTCTATAACTCGCTCGGCATTCCGATTGCCGCCGGGATTTTGTGGCCGCTGACCGGTACCCTGCTGAACCCGGTTGTTGCGGGTGCGGCGATGGCGCTCTCGTCAATTACCGTGGTGAGCAACGCTAACCGTCTGCTGCGGTTTAAACCGAAGGATTGAACCTTGTACCCGTACGCGCTAGCATGAACCTTTCCGATCATGGAGCGCGTATGGGTCTGTTTAATCGTCTAAAAACATCGTTTCGCGCCCTTTTTCCCCGCCGTTATGCCTGGCCCGGTATGGATATTTCGCTTCCGGGCGGGCAGCATCTGCACCTGGTGGGAAGCATTCATATGGGCACGCAGGACATGTCCCCCCTGCCCTCCGGCCTGATTAAACTGCTGAAGCGCGCCGACGCGCTGATCGTCGAAGCCGACATCTCCGGCCATGAATCGCCGTTTGCCGGGCTGGAAAGCGATCGCCCCCTGGCGGAACGTCTTAACGGGACGCAGCTGGCTGAGCTTACCCGTCTTGCGGATGAGACCGGCGTCTCGCTCTCAATGCTCGACACTCTGCCCCTGTGGCAAATTGCCATGGTGTTACAGGCCACCCAGGCGCAGCGCCTGGGGCTGCGCGGCGATTACGGTATCGATTATCAACTGCTGAATGCGGCAAGGGCGCGCAACCTGTCCGTCATTGAACTGGAAGGCACGGACAGCCAGATTGCGCTTCTTCGCCAGCTTCCCGATGACGGCCTGATGCTGCTGGATGATACCCTGACCCACTGGCACACCAACGCGCGTCTGCTGCAAACGATGATTGGCTGGTGGCTGGATGCGCCGCCCGCAGACGGTAAGCTGGCGTTACCGTCGACGTTCAGTGAATCGTTGTATGATGTGCTGATGAACGCGCGCAACCAGGCGTGGCGGGAGATACTATATGCCCTGCCTGCCGGTCGTTATGTTGTCGCGGTTGGCGCGTTGCATTTGTACGGAGAAGGGAATTTGCCGTCGCTGCTGAAATAAAAAAATGGCCAATATCTCTATTGGCCCGTCAAAGAGGAATTTCATCGTTTTTATTATACCGAAGTGACCTTCGGCTACGCCGATTGTCGCTCAAAGTAACCATCACTGCCAATACTATTGCGCAAGATGGTGCTATTTTTTAGACAAACGTCAGGCGTATGCTGCTGGTATGAATCGTCTGTCGTAAGAAGGATAGCCATGACTCCCGCCGTTAAATTACTCGAAAAAAACAAAATTTCTTTCCGGATCCACACATACGATCACGATCCGAACGAAACCAACTTTGGTGATGAAGTGGTGCGCAAGCTGGGGCTGAACGCGGACCAGGTCTACAAAACGCTGCTGGTCGCGGTGAACGGCGATATGAAGCACCTCGCCGTGGCAGTGACGCCCGTCGCCGGACAGCTTGATCTGAAGAAAGTGGCCAAAGCGCTGGGAGCGAAAAAGGTCGATATGGCTGACCCGATGGTTGCGCAACGCACAACGGGTTATCTGGTCGGCGGGATCAGCCCGCTCGGCCAGAAAAAGCGTCTGCCGACGCTGATCGATGCGCCTTCGCAGGAATTTGAGACGATCTATATTTCTGGCGGCAAACGCGGGCTGGATATCGAACTGGCCGCAGGCGATCTGGCGAAAATGCTGGACGCGAAATTTGCGGATATTGCGCGCCGGGATTGAGAAAATTGCCCGGTGGCGCTGCGCTTACCGGGCCTACGATTCAAATGTAGGCCGCGTAAGGCGAAGCCGCCACCCGGCAAAAAAACGCACTACTGCCAGCTCACCTCGCCTTTCGGCTCATACATGTTCACGTCAATCGGTGAATTTTGCTGGATAAACTGCTTCAACACTTCCGCATCAATAAACCCGGTATTTACATAGCCCGGTTTGTTATCGATATGCGGATAGCCGTCGCCGCCGGTGGCGTTAAAGCTTAACGTTGCCAGGCGGTAGGTTTTCGCCGGATCAACCGGTTCGCCTTTGATTTTGAGATCGTTAAGCTTGCCGTCCTTCGCGACGAAGCTGACGTTAGCAAACTGCGGATACGCCCCGGAATCCGGCTTCATCTGCGCCACGGCGGTCAGGTAGTCAATCACCTCCTTCCCGCTCATGTCCGCATAGACCACCACGTTGCCAAACGGCTGCACTTTGAGCACGTCTTTATAGGTGATGTCTCCGCCTTCAATGGAATCACGAATACCGCCGCCGCTCATCACGCCGAAATCAGCATTCGTGCGCGCCATCTGCGCGGCCAGCACCAGACGCCCCATGTTGGTCTGTACAAAGCGGACTTTGCTGCGGTCCCCTTCCAGTCGTCCGTTAAGCGTGCCAATCTTCACGTCCAGCTGCGCTTTCCCTTTGCTCTGGAACGGCGTCAGCAAAGAGAGCATCTGCTGGTTTTCAGCGATCTCTGGCGTGTAGAGTACCCGCTCGCTTTTGCCATCCGGGTAGGTCACTTTCTTCTTCAGGTTGACCGGGATGAGCTGATAGTGCACCAGCTTCATTTCGCCGTTACGGAATTCGAAATCCGCGCGGCCAACGTATTTACCCCACTCGTGGGCCTGTACAATCCAGATTCCGTTCTGACGATCAGGCGCGCACGGCGTGCCGGGCACATAATCTGCCTGCTTTTTATTCTCAGAAGCCATGCAGACCGGATCCTGTGAGTGACCGCCCACAATCATCGCCAGCGAGCCCGCAGGAAGGCTGCGCGCCATCTCCACGTCGCCCGGCGCGTTAGAGCCGTGCTGACCGTTATCGTAATGCCCCATGTGGGTGGTCGCGATAATCACATCCGGTTTTTCATTCTGCTGCAACTCCTGGATCACCAGCTTCGCTTCGTCCGCCGGTTTACGGAATTCAATGTCGGTGAAAAATTCAGGATTACCAATTTTGGCCGTATCGTCGGTGGTTAAGCCGATGACCGCGATCTTCAGATCCTGACGCTTAAACAGCGCCCACGGTTTAAACAGGCGCTCGCCGGTGCTTTTCTGATAAATATTGGCGGAAAGGAACGGGAATTTGGACCACTTCTCCTGCTGGTGCAACACGCTCAGCGGATTATCAAACTCGTGGTTTCCGACCGCCATCGCGTCGTAACCAATTAAATTCATGCCGCGGAAATCAGGCTCGGCATCCTGTAAATCAGATTCCGGCACCCCGGTATTAATATCCCCGCCCGACAGCAGCAGGACGCTGCCGCCCTGGGCCGCGACCTCTTTACGAATGCCGTCCACCAGCGTTTTTTGCGCCGCCAGGCCATATTCACCGTATTCGCTGCGCCAGAAATGGCCGTGATGATCGTTAGTATGCAGAATGGTAATTTTATAGGTTTTATCTTTTTCATACGCCTGCGCGGGCTGGCTTGTCAGCCCCCATGCGGCGATGAGCGCCAGCGCGACGCCACGCTTCATTAACTTCATCTTCTCTCTCCCTGACCCATAGACAAACGCAAAAATTACAGTGACTCACAAGAATAGACAAATAAGTTTTCAGAATTGCGACTTTCTTCAAATGTCACGGACGGGTATGTTAGTCGGATAATAATTACTCCCTGCATCTCTAATAACAAATCGACGTGGTATTTATGGCAATCAGTGAATCAACCCAGCCCGTCCAGGGCGCTCCGGCGTCGCCGCCGAAATCGCGCACTTCCTTTAAAGTATTAGGCGCAATCAGTCTCTCTCATCTGCTCAACGACATGATCCAGTCGCTGATTCTGGCGATCTACCCGCTGTTGCAATCTGAGTTCTCATTAACCTTCGTGCAGATCGGGATGATCACCCTGACCTTCCAGCTGGCCTCTTCGCTGCTACAGCCGGTGGTGGGCTACTGGACGGACAAATACCCGATGCCATGGTCGCTGCCCATTGGGATGTGCTTTACCCTGAGCGGGCTGGTGCTGCTGGCCATGGCGGGCAGCTTTGAGGCGGTACTGGTTGCCGCGGCGCTGGTGGGAACCGGTTCATCGGTGTTCCATCCGGAATCGTCCCGCGTGGCACGTATGGCCTCCGGCGGACGTCACGGGCTGGCGCAGTCTCTGTTCCAGGTGGGGGGTAACTTTGGTAGCTCCCTCGGTCCTCTGCTGGCGGCGGTAATTATCGCGCCTTACGGCAAAGGCAACGTGGCGTGGTTTGTGCTGGCCGCGCTGCTGGCGATTGTCGTCCTGGCGCAAATCAGCCGCTGGTATGCCGCGCAGCATCGCGTAAATAAGGGAAAACCTGCCGCGAAGATAACCAATCCCCTTCCGCGCAATAAGGTGATCCTTGCCGTCAGCGTGCTGCTGGTGCTGATTTTCTCGAAATATTTCTATATGGCGAGCATCAGCAGCTATTACACCTTCTATCTGATGCAAAAATTCGGATTATCAGTACAAAACGCCCAGTTCCACCTCTTTGCCTTCCTGTTTGCGGTGGCGGCAGGCACGGTGATAGGCGGCCCTGTAGGGGATAAAATTGGACGTAAATATGTGATTTGGGGCTCTATCCTCGGCGTCGCGCCGTTTACGCTTGTTTTACCGTACGCAACGCTGGAATGGACCGGAATATTGACGGTGATTATTGGTTTTATTCTCGCATCGGCATTTTCAGCCATCCTGGTCTACGCGCAGGAGCTGCTGCCGGGACGTATCGGTATGGTTTCCGGCCTCTTTTTCGGTTTTGCCTTTGGCATGGGCGGCCTTGGCGCAGCCGTGTTGGGGATGGTTGCAGACCACACCAGCATCTTCCTGGTCTATAAAATCTGCGCTTTCCTGCCACTTCTGGGGATGTTGACCATATTCCTGCCTGACAATCGTCATAAAGCGTGACTTCACGGCTGCCAAAGTTAAACTTTGGCAGCCGGATAACCTGATGCCATAAGGCTTTCCTCTCCCTCCCCTCAGCAAATTTATCAAAATCTGCCTTTTTTCATGCTTATTGCCTTTTTATTGTGATTTCAACAATTATTCATAAACATAAGCGTAAAAATTGTCATAAACTATTAATCGGCTTTTTGGTATTTGCACCAAAAATGGATCACCCATCGCGAAAGGAGACGGAATGCACCACGCCACACCGCTTATCACCACCATTGTTGGTGGACTTGTGCTCGCTTTTATTCTCGGCATGATTGCCAATAAACTGCGTATTTCGCCCCTTGTAGGCTATTTGCTGGCGGGCGTGCTGGCAGGGCCCTTTACGCCGGGTTTTGTCGCAGATACCAAACTGGCGCCTGAGCTGGCGGAATTGGGCGTGATCCTGCTGATGTTTGGCGTCGGACTGCATTTTTCCCTGAAGGATCTGATGGCGGTAAAGTCGATCGCCATACCGGGAGCGATCGCCCAGATAGGGGTGGCGACGCTGCTGGGCATGGCGCTTTCGGCGGTGCTGGGCTGGTCAATCATGACCGGTATCGTATTTGGGCTGTGTCTTTCAACCGCCAGTACCGTGGTGCTGCTGCGCGCGCTTGAAGAGAGACAGCTGATAGACAGCCAGCGCGGACAAATCGCGATAGGCTGGCTGATTGTTGAAGATCTGGTAATGGTGTTGACGCTGGTTCTGCTGCCTGCCGTTGCCGGGATGATGGAAAAAGAGAATATCGGCTTCGCCTCGCTGGCGCTGGATATGAGCATTACCATCGGTAAAGTCGTGGCGTTTATCGCCATCATGATGCTGGTGGGCCGCCGTCTGGTGCCGTGGATCATGTCCCGCAGCGCCGCCACGGGCTCGCGTGAACTGTTCACGCTTTCGGTCCTTGCGCTGGCGCTGGGCATTGCCTTTGGCGCCGTCGAGCTGTTTGACGTCTCCTTTGCGCTGGGCGCGTTCTTCGCCGGGATGGTGCTGAACGAGTCCGAGCTGAGCCACCGTGCCGCGCACGATACCCTGCCGCTACGTGATGCATTCGCGGTGCTGTTCTTTGTCTCCGTCGGGATGCTGTTCGACCCGCTGATCCTCATTCAGCAGCCGCTGGCCGTGCTGGGTACGCTGGCAATCATCATCTTTGGTAAGTCCGTTGCCGCCTTCTTCCTGGTACGGATGTTCGGTCACTCGCCGCGCACGGCGCTGACCATCGCCGCCAGCCTGGCGCAGATTGGCGAGTTCGCCTTTATTCTTGCTGGTCTGGGGATGGCCCTGAACCTGCTGCCACAGGCGGGGCAAAATCTGGTGCTGGCGGGGGCGATCCTCTCCATCATGCTAAACCCGGTATTGTTTGCCCTGCTGGAGAAATATCTCGAGAAGACCGAAACCCTCGAAGAGCAAACCCTGGAAGAAGCGATTGAGGAGGAGAAACAGATCCCCGTAGATATCTGCAACCACGCGCTGCTGGTCGGTTTTGGCCGCGTCGGCAGCCTGCTCGGTGAGAAGCTGATGGCCCAGGGGATCCCCCTGGTAGTGATTGAAACCTCCCGCACTCGCGTCGACGAGCTTCGCGAGCGCGGCATCCGCGCGGTGCTGGGCAACGCGGCTAACGAAGAGATTATGAATCTGGCGCATCTGGACTGCGCTCGCTGGCTGCTGCTCACTATCCCGAACGGTTACGAGGCTGGCGAGATTGTCGCCACAGCCCGTGAAAAATGCCCACATATCGAAATCATTGCCCGCGCCCATTATGATGACGAAGTGGAGTACATCACCGAGCGCGGCGCGAATCAGGTGGTGATGGGTGAGCGTGAGATTGCGAATACAATGCTGACAATGCTGACGAAACCGCCAGTTGAAGAGGCGGTGACGGGGTAAGTTTTGTGCGGCCTGATGCCCTCACCCTGGCCCTCTCCCACAGGGAGAGGGAACAAACACTAAAAACGGCAACCACAGGTTGCCGTTTTGCTTTTACCTGTCCCAATACGCCTCTTCGAGGCTGTCTTCCCGTTCCGGCAGCCCCCGCGTTAAGCGCGGTGAATGCTGGTTCAGCACCTGATAACTCACGCGGTTCGCGTACTTGCACACCTGCGCCAGCGAGGAGTAGGTCAGCCAGTTGAAGGTGTGCTTGCTGGAATTCGGCACATTGGTTTTGTGGTAGGCGTTGGCGGTGATGTCGTGCAGCAGCGCGGCCAGCGCGCCGTCGCCCGCGCCGTTGGTGTTCATGATCTTCTCGGGGCCACCCATATACGGTGCGATGTGGGAGAAGATACGCAGCGGGTTGATGCAGTCTTTATAACGCATGGCGCGGCTGAACTCGTACTGGTTAAATTCGGCGATTGCGCCCGGCAGCAGCGGGTGCTGGGTTTTCCGCTTGCTCTCTTCTTCCGTGAAGCCCGCCATATACAGCCCGACCGGCCCGGCGGTGCAGAGCACCAGATCTACCCAGTCCAGCGCCTTATCAGACGCCAGCAGCGGATCGCTTTCGCCGGTCAGCGCTTCGGCTTCTTCTTCATTCATCGCCAGAATCGAGACGTGTTCTTTCAGGAAGGCCTGCCACCACTCCGGGTTGTCGGCAATGACGAATTTGGTGCCCAGCGTCAGAACCACAGGCACGTTGTATTTCTTCGCGTACTCAATTGCCTTCATGGTTGCGTCCGGCATTGGTTCGCCCGGCTTGCAGCGCACCAGATAGGAGGTCAGTACCAGCGCAGACGCGCCCGCGATCACCTCTTCCGGGATACTTTCAGCGCGCAGCTTGTTCATATGGCCGGGGCTGATGGCAAAGGTACGCTCGCCGGAATCGCTTATCAGCGTAAAGCAGCGGCCAATCGGCCCGTCAACGCCCTGCAAATAGTTCAGATCGGTGCGGCTGGAGGTATTGCACAGGTAGCGGTAGGCATAGCCACCGATTTCGATATTGCTGCACATCACGCCAAGCAGCACCGAGCGGTCGTCTGCCAGTACGGAGTAGTTGTGCATGGTGTTGCCGATGGTGCCGCCGGCAAACTGGTGGGTGATAAGATTTTCGCGCACCAGCTCCTGATACAGCGCTTCAGCAACGTCATCCTCAATCACCAGCGAGTGCCCGGCGCTCAGACCGTAACGTGCGACAAACGCATCATCCACTTTGGCTTCAATGTCCACCAGCGTCTGATCGATACCGACCACCCAGGCAGCGCTGGTTTCGCTTTCCTGCTGAATTTGCTGTAACAGCGGATCGCGGGCATCGACGGGGAAATAGTGTTTGGACTTACGTTTACCGGGAAATTTCATGGTCTGAACTGTGCAAAGAATACGGGCCGGGAATGGTAGCACAAACCCGGCCCGTAACGCGATCAGCGGCGGGTGGTGACCAGTGACACCATCATGTCGATGTGTTCAGGGGAGTCGTTAAGCGCAGGAATGTATTCGTATTTCGTTCCGCCCGCCTCCATAAAGAACTCTTTGTTCTGGACAGCAATCTCTTCCAGCGTTTCCAGACAGTCCGCCGAGAAGCCCGGCGACATCACCTGAATGTGCTTCACGCCCTTCTCGCCCAGCATCTTAAGCGTTTCATCAGTATACGGGGTGAGCCACGGTTCACGGCCGAAGCGCGACTGGAAGGTCATCATCACCTTCTCAGGCGGCAGGCCGAGGGCGGAGACCAGCTCGCGGGTGGTATCGCGGCAACGCTGGGGGTAATCATCCCCTTCGTTCGCGAAACGCTGCGGAATACCGTGATAGGAGAGCAGCAGCAGATCCGGCTCGCCGTGTTTTTCAAACGACGCGCGCGCGCTGCTGGCAAGCGCCTGAATGTACAGCTCGTTATCGGCGTAGTCGCGGATAAAGGTGATACCCGGTATACGGCGGCGGGTCGCCAGAATGCGCGCCAGTTCGTCCCAGACGGCAGCTACCGTGGAGCACGAATACTGCGGATAAAGGGCCAGCACCACAATGTGTTCAACGCCCTGCGCCAGCAGAGAGTCGACGGCGCTTTCCAGGGACGGCTTACCGTAGCTCATGCCGAGCGCAACGGGCATGTCCGGCAGGCGGGCGGCCAGCGCCTTCTCCTGACGACGGCTGTACACCATCAGCGGCGAGCCCTCTTCCATCCACACGGACTGATAGAGCTTTGCCACACGCGGGGAACGAATCGGCAGAATGACGCCACGCAGCAGTGGCCACCACAGCAGTCTTGGGGTATCCACGACGCGCGTGTCGCTTAAAAATTGTCGCAGGTAGCGTTTGACCGCCGCTGGAGTAGGTGCTTCTGGGGTGCCCAGATTGGCAAGCAGGATGCCGGTTTTCGCCTGACTCATTCACGCCTCTTAACCATTTGATAGGCTGTCAATTGTAGCGGAAATGCGTTTAAACGAAACCCATTGCTGTAATAGGTAAGATGAGAATTTTTCTCACCCGGGGCTCCGGGTGAGAGAGGTGCGCTTAGCCGAGGATTTTTTCCAGCTCTGCACGTACGTCAGCCACGGCTTTGGTGCCGTCCACTTTCGCGTATTTGGTGTTACCCGCCTGCGCTTCTTTGGTGTAGTAGCCGATCAGCGGTGCGGTCATCTGATGATATTCCACCAGGCGTTTACGCACGGTTTCTTCCTGATCGTCTTTACGGGTGGTCAGCTCTTCGCCGGTCACGTCGTCTTTGCCTTCAACCTTAGGTGGGTTGAATTTGATGTGGTAAACGCGGCCAGAAGCAGCGTGTACGCGACGGCCAACGATACGGTCAACGATCAGCTCGTCTGGTACGTCGAACTCCAGCACGTAATCCACGTTGATGCCCGCTTCTTTCATGGCGTCAGCCTGAGGAATGGTGCGCGGGAAGCCGTCCAGCAGGAAACCGTTACGGCAGTCTTCCTGAGCAATGCGCTCTTTAACCAGCGCGATAACCAGTTCGTCGGTCACCAGTTTGCCTGCGTCCATGATGTCTTTCGCTTGTTTACCCAGCTCGGAGCCAGATTTAACAGCGGCGCGCAGCATGTCACCGGTGGAGATTTGCGGAATACCGTATTTCTCCATGATGAACTGAGCCTGAGTTCCTTTACCCGCGCCCGGAGCGCCAAGCAGAATAATACGCATTGCGAAAATCCCCTCAAAAGTCGATTCAATTTTTCAAAAAGCGCTAAACAATACCACCAGAACGGGTATGGCTCAAGGAAGGTGGGAAGGCTGAAACGGTTAACGGGGGGAGATAATTTGGGAGAGTGCGGTCTGGTGCCCTCACCCTAACCCTCTCCCACAGGGAGAGGGCCGGGGTGAGGGAAGATTACGCCAGCAGCAGCGCATTCACACGTTTAATGAACAGGTTAGGATCTTCCAGCGTACCGCGCTCGGCCAGCAGGGACTGATCCAGCAGCAGTTCAACCCACTCCGCAAAGCGGGCGTCGTCCTGGGTATCCGCCGCGCGTTTCACCAGCGGGTGATCCGGATTAAGCTCAAAGATATATTTCACTTCCGGCACGGCCTGGCCCGCCGCAGCGAACAGTTTCGCCATCTGGGTGCTCATTTCGTCCGCATCGGTGGTGACAATGGCTGGCGTATCGGTCAGACGGTGCGTGAAGCGCACCTCTTTCACGCGGTCGCCCAGCAGCGTTTTAACGCGCTCAACGAACGGCTCCAGCGCCTTCTCGGCTTCTTTCGCGCTGTCGTCCACTTCATCCGCCAGCTTATCGATAGACTCGTCGGCTTTGGCAACGGACTGGAAGGATTTACCGTCGAACTCGGTCAGGTAGTTCATCATCCACTCGTCGATGCGGTCAGACAGCAGCAGCACTTCGATGCCTTTCTTACGCAGCAGTTCCAGATGCGGGCTGCTCTTCGCTGCCGCATAGCTGTCGGCGGTGATGTAGTAGATCTTCTCCTGCCCTTCTTTCATGCGGGAGACGTACTCTTCCAGCGACACGGTCTGGGCGGAGGAGTCGTTGTGCGTAGAGGCGAAGCGCAGCAGTTTAGCGATAGCTTCCACGTTCGCAGTATCTTCCGCCGGACCTTCTTTCAGCACCAGGCCAAACTGTTTCCAGAAGGTCTGGTATTTTTCCGCATCGTCCTTCGCCAGTTTTTCCAGCATCTGCAACGCACGTTTGGTCAGGGCGTTGCGCAGGTTACGGGTGACGGTGCTGTCCTGAAGAATTTCACGGGAGACGTTCAGCGGCAGATCGTTGGAGTCTATCAGGCCACGCACAAAGCGCAGGTAGTTCGGCATGAACTGCTCGGCGTCGTCCATGATGAAGACGCGCTGCACGTACAGCTTCAGGCCGTGCTTGTGATCGCGGTTCCACATGTCCCACGGCGCCTGCGCCGGAATGTACAGCAGGCTGGTGTACTCCTGTTTCCCTTCCACACGGTTGTGGCTCCAGGTCAGCGGATCGGTGAAGTCGTGGGCGATGTGCTTGTAAAACTCGTTGTACTCGTCGTCTTTAATTTCAGCTTTATTACGCGTCCACAGCGCCTGCGCCTTGTTGATTTTCTCCCAGGAAACCACGGTTTCGCCGTCTTTCTCTTCCTGTTTTTCAATCTCTACCGGCAGCGCGATATGGTCGGAATATTTGCTGATGATGGAGCGTACGCGCCAGTCGTTCAGGAAATCGTCTTCGCCTTCACGCAGGTGCAGGGTGATTTCGGTGCCGCGATCCGCTTTGGTGATGTCATCAACGGTGTACTCGCCTTCACCTTTAGACTCCCACAGCACGCCGTTCTCGGCGCTGTCGCCCGCGGCGCGGGTGCGCACGGTGACTTTGTCCGCCACGATGAACGCCGAGTAGAAGCCTACGCCGAACTGACCGATCAGCTGGCTGTCTTTCGCCTGGTCAGAGCCCATGGACTCAAGGAACGCTTTGGTGCCGGATTTGGCGATGGTTCCGAGGTGGTCAATCACCTCGTCGCGGTTCATCCCGATGCCGTTATCGGCGATGGTCAGGGTGCGGTTCTCTTTATTAAACGAGACGCGCACGCGCAGCTCGCCGTCGCCTTCATACAGATCCGGGTTAGACAGCGCGCGGAAGCGCAGCTTGTCCGCCGCATCAGAGGCGTTGGAAATCAGCTCACGCAGGAAGATTTCTTTGTTGGAATACAGGGAATGGATCATCAGGTGCAGAAGCTGTTTTACTTCTGACTGGAAACCACGGGTTTCTTGTCCTTTCATCTAAGTCGACCTCAACAATGCCATTTAATGGGGTTGTAAAACGTTGAGTGAGAGATGGGGATAAGGGGAGGAATTTTCAAGCGGAGGCCGCGCGCGCAGCCTCCGTTTGGTCAGAAAATAATCTTGTGACGTCCGGCCAGCGAGTGTGACAGCGTGGTGCCGTCGACCATCTCCAGCTCACCGCCGACCGGCACGCCGTGGGCGATGCGGCTGGCGTCAACGCCGTACTGCGCGCACAGCTCGGCGATGTAGTTGGCGGTTGCCTCCCCTTCCACCGTCGGGTTGGTGGCGAGGATCACCTCTTTGATGGTTTCCGACTCCAGGCGCTGCTCCAGGCGATCGAGACCGATATCGTCCGGGCCGATGCCATCCAGCGGGGAGAGATGCCCCATCAGCACGAAATAGCGGCCGGAAAACTGCCCGGTTTGTTCGATGGCGTAGATGTCCGCCGGACTCTCCACCACGCAAATCTGACCGTTTTCCTGACGACGCGGGTTCGTACAAATGTTACATACGTCCTGCTCGGTAAAGGTCCGGCAATCCGCACAGTGGCCAATTTCTGACATGGCGCGGGTCAGAGCCTGCGCCAGGCGCATCCCGCCGCTGCGGTCGCGCTGCAATAGCGTAAACGCCATACGCTGCGCCGACTTCGGGCCAACGCCCGGCAGGCAGCGCAGTGCTTCCATTAACTGCGTGAGCAGCGGACTGGTTTGCATCAGAATGGCATCTTAAAGCCCGGCGGCAGTTGCATACCGCTGGAAACAGAGGCCATTTTCTCTTTCTGGGTTTCGTCGATACGGCGAGCGGCATCGTTAAACGCGGCTGCAACCAGATCTTCCAGCATCTCTTTGTCGTCTTCGAGCAGGCTCGGGTCGATTTCAACGCGACGGCAGTTATGCGCACCGTTGATGGTCACCTTGACCAGACCGGCACCGGATTCACCCGTGACTTCCAGCTGAGCGATCTCTTCCTGCATCTTCTGCATTTTTTCCTGCATCTGCTGAGCCTGCTTCATCAGACCACCCAGACCGCCTTTTCCACCAAACATAGGCTTCTCTCTTCTTTCACGTTAAGGATTACAACCGTAAGTCAGACTCACGATCAAATGGGGCGAATACTCTCTTCATCCAGATCGGCGTCGAAGAACCGACGCAGGGTCTGGATGTTGTTATCCGCAATTATCGCCTCGCGCGCCTGCGCGAGCTTCTCTTCATAAATGGCCTGACGCCACTCGAGCGGCGTTTTCACCGCCGGATTATCATCTTCAATGATAGTCAATTCAACCGGTACACCCTGTAATGCGGTAAGCGCCTCGGCCAGCGCCTTTTGCGCGCCAGGGGAGTTGAGGTGCCGCTGGCCAGGGCGCAGGTGCAGACGCACCTGATTACCGTCCTGCTCTTTCCAGGCGTTCAGCGCGACCTGCTCCACCAGCTTCGGCAGTTGCAGTTTGCTGACCTCGGCGGCCCAGGCATCGCGCTCAATGGATTCTTCCGCGAGCTTCGCGGATAGCTCCGGCGTTTTTTCATGCTCCAGCGCCTTTTTCAGCGCTTTTGGCGTGGCGACCACTTCCTTGACCGTTTCAACAACGGTGGTCGCCTTCCAGCGGTATGCCTCTTCTTTCGCCGGGGCTTTTTGCTCGAGCGCGGACGGTGCCGGACGCGACTGCACGCGCTCCGTTACCGAGGCCAGTCGTTCAAGCGCGGCGTTGTTCACCGGCCGCGCTCTTGCAGGCGCTGCCGGTTCACTCTTTTTTGGTTTGGTTGCTCCCTGCGCACGTTGCAACTGGCTTCGTGCGGCAAGCACCGAACTGGTGGCATCCGACAGTGGCACGTTTTGCGGCGGCGGCGATGCCGGTTGCGGTGGCACCTGCTGCGGTGACATTACCGCGGTCGGCGCAACCGGCGCAAAGGACTGCCGGGGCGTTTCCGGCTCCGGTAATGGCTTGCGCGGATGGAAGGCCAGCGCGCGCAGCAGCGTCATTTCAACGCCCATCCGGCGATCCGGTGCAAACGGCAGCTCTTTGCGGCCAATCAGCAGCGTCTGATAATAAAGCTGAACGTCAGCTGGCGGCACGGTGCGCGCAAGTTCACGCATCCTCTGTTCAATGGTCGCCATGTCCGCGCCAATAGCCGACGGAGACAGTTGCAGCATCGCCACGCGGTGCAGCAGGCTGAGCATCTCGACCAGCAGCGCTTCCCACTCAATGCCACGGGCAGCGGCGTCGTTGACGAGGGTCATTACCCGCTCACCGTTGGCGGCAATCATCGCTTCAATAAGCGACAGCGCCTGATCGTCATCCAGCGTGCCGAGCATGGTACTGACCGCGTCGGTGGAGAGTTTACCGTCACCGCTGGCAATCGCCTGATCGGTCAGGCTCAACGCATCGCGCAGGCTGCCGTCCGCGGCACGGGCCAGCAGTTGCAGCGCACGCGGCTCGTGGACAATGTTCTCTTCATCGAGGATATGCTCAAGCTGAGCGCGGATCTGCTCAACGTCGAGCGCCTTCAGGTGGAATTGCAGGCAGCGCGAGAGGATCGTGACCGGCAGCTTTTGCGGATCGGTGGTCGCCAGCAGGAATTTGACATGCGCAGGCGGCTCTTCCAGCGTTTTCAGCAGGGCGTTGAAGCTGTGGCGCGACAGCATGTGCACTTCATCGATCAGATAGACCTTGAAGCGGCCGCGCGCCGGGGCGTACTGCACGTTGTCGAGCAGATCGCGGGTATCTTCCACTTTGGTGCGCGAGGCGGCGTCGATCTCAATCAGATCGACAAAACGCCCCTGCTCGATCTCACGACAGTTGTCGCACACGCCGCACGGGGTGGCGGTGATCCCGGTTTCGCAGTTCAGACCTTTTGCCAGCAGACGGGCAATAGAGGTTTTACCGACGCCGCGGGTGCCGGAAAAAAGATAGGCGTGATGGATGCGACCTAGCGACAAGCCGTTCGCCAGGGCCGTCAGCACATGTTCCTGACCGACAACGTCAGCAAAGGTTTGTGGTCGCCATTTACGGGCTAACACCTGATAACTCATGGGCAGGCTCTGCAACGCTGGAAGGTGAATTAATGGAGGGGAATGCTATCACAACCTCACCCATTGAGCGAGGTTGTGAGATACGGGATTAATGTCCCGGGAATGGCACCAGGCTGTAGCTGGTAATACCCTGTTTTTCCAGGCGCTGCTCGCCGCCGAGATCGAACAGGTTGATGATGAATGCCGCGTCGGTCACTTCCCCGCCCAGACGACGGATCAGCTTCACGGTCGCTTCGATGGTGCCGCCGGTTGCCAGCAGATCGTCCACCACCAGCACTTTGTCGCCTGGCTTGATGGCATCAACGTGAATTTCCAGCTGATCGGTGCCGTATTCCAGCTCATAGCTCTCAGCAATGGTTTCACGCGGCAGTTTGCGCGGCTTACGCACCGGCACAAAACCCACGCCCATCGCCAGCGCAACCGGTGCGCCAAACAGGAAGCCACGGGCTTCAGTACCTACTACTTTGGTGATCCCGGCGTTTTTATAACGCTCAACCAGCAGTTCAATGCTGAGGGCGTACGCTTTCGGGTCTTCCAGCAAGCTGGTGACATCGCGGAAAAGAATGCCAGGTTTTGGATAGTCCTGGATACTTTTGATGCTATTTTTCAGATATTCAAGCTGCTGTGCAGTTGCGGTCATCGGTTTGTGCCTAAATGAAACAGTGTTACTCACGGCGCGCGACGAGTCGGTCAAAGTAACAGTTGTTTAACCTTTGACCAGGCGCACCTGTGCTCGAAAACGGTCGAATTTACTGGCTGTGCGCCATAATTGCAACCGCCATGATGAGGCTTCAGTGCTTTTGTTGCTTTTCATCAACCACGGGGATCCGCCACATAAAGATCAGCAGGCAAACCAGGATCGCCAGCAGCAGAATGCGCACCCACATCATTTTCACCAGCCATAACGAGACGGCGAAGGTGATCAAGATGAAGGCAATGGCGCGCGGCTTAGCCCCGGGCGGCATGGCCCGGTGTTTTTGCCAGTGCCGCAGGTAGCCGCCAAACCACGAGCGGTACAGAAGCCAGTGGTGAAAACGCGGCGACGAGCGGGCGAAGCACCAGGCGGCCAACAGGATAAACGGGGTGGTCGGCAGCAAGGGTAAAACCACACCCAGCGTGCCCAGCACTACCGCGAGCCAGCCAATGATGATTAAAATAGTACGCTGCATAATGCGAATCGTTATCAAACTGAACGGCTACTTTACCACTGGAGAGCGCCTTGAAAACAGCACTGCTTCTTGAGAGGCTGCAAAATCAGCTGATCGCGCTGCGGGCGCAGGCCACGCCGTTGATGGGCCACGCCACGCTGAAACCGCGCTTTGACCGGCAGCTCTTCCGCACCCGCAGCACCGTCATTGAGGATTATCTTGCTGAAGCGCAGACCAATCTCGACGAGCTTCGTCACGCGGTTGAGAGTGAACAGCAGGAACAGGTCGCGTGGCTTGCGGAGCATCTTACCGAGCAGATCACCGCCCTGCACCGGGAAATCGCCGCCTGGCCGTTACGGGCGTGGGACAGCGCCTCGCCGGGGCTCGGTAAATGGCAGCGCAAGCGGCTGGAGAACCAGGAGTTTGAGCGCCGTCTGTTTGAGATGAAGCGCGAGCGCGAAGCCCGCCTGAACACCAGCGAAACGCTGGAAGAGCAGCAGTTATTAATGCGTGAAATCAGCGCGCTGGAAGGCCGTATCGTCCGCTGCCGTCAGGCGCTGGATGAGATTGAACGCGTCATTGAACGCCTGACCCGTTAACAGGAGCCACTGATGTCACTGGAAAATGCCCCCGACGAGGTCAAGCTGGCCGTCGATTTAATTATGCTGCTGGAAAATCACGAGATCCCGGCGGAGACGGTGCTGAAAGCGCTGGAGATTGTGCGACGAGATTTTGAGGGGAAACTTCCCCCTCACCCTACCCTCTCCCCAGAGGGGAGAGGGAAATAGATTAGGCGGGAGTAGGGTCGTCCCCCTTAATCTCGCGCTTCACTTCCGTATGCTCATCGCCTTTCTCGTTGCGCAGATGAACCTCAAGCTGGTTAAAGGCGATATTAATATCGTTTTCACGACACAGACGGTCAATGGTGCGGTTCAGCTCATCGACGGTGTAGCTGCGATCGCGCAGTTCGCGTACGTACAGGCGCAGCTCATGATCCAAAGTGCTCGGCCCGAAGGTGGTGAAGAATACCGCTGGCGCAGGATCGTGCATCACTTTTGGATGGTCAGCTGCCGCCTTCAGCAGTACCTCTTTCACCTTGTCCAGATCCGAGCCATAGGCCACCCCGAGTCGGATCACCACGCGAGTGGTGGTATCCGAGAGCGACCAGTTGATCAGACGCTCGGTCACAAACGCTTTGTTCGGGATGATCACCTCTTTACGATCGAAGTCGGTAATGGTGGTCGCACGAATGCGGATCTTGCTGACGGTCCCGGAGAAAGTACCGATGGTGACGGTATCGCCGATACGCACCGGACGTTCGAACAGGATAATCAGGCCAGAGACAAAGTTACCGAAGATCTCCTGCAAGCCGAAGCCCAGACCCACCGACAACGCCGCCGCCAGCCACTGGAGTTTATCCCACGAGACGCCCAGCGAGCCGAATACCGTCATCGCCCCGACAATAATAATGACATAGTTCAGGATGGTGGTAATGGCGTACGACGCCCCCTGACGCAGGTTCAGCCTTGAGAGCACCAGCACTTCCAGCAGACCCGGCAGGTTGCGGATCAACGCCCAGGCAACCACTGACGACACCAGCGCAAAGAGCAGACTGCCCATGGTGACGCTTTTCATTACCGCAGCGCCCGCTTCGGTACCGTTGTATTGCCAGAGCGTGATACTGTCGAGGTAGGCGAAGACGGTAATTAAATCAGACCAGATGGCCCAGAACATCACAGCAAACAGGGCGATCATCACCAGCATGGTAATACGCATCGTTTGCTGGTTAACCTGCTCCAGAGCAATGGTCGGCTCTTCCTGCGGCTCTGCCCCTTCAGCCCCCTCTTTCACCTGATGCTGCCGACGGGCAACAGCACGACGATAAGCAATGCGGCGCGCCGCCACGCTCAAACCACGCAGCACGGTCTGGAACAGCAGGTTCCATACAATCACCAGATAAACCGTTTCGATCCAGCGGCCGGACAGACGCAGCGTGGTATAGAAGTAACCCGTCGCCGTCAGCACCATCAGCGCCAGAGGAATGATCGCCAGTACCGTTACGGTAGCCAGACGAAGATTGTGGGACTCTTTATCCCGCCAGCTGTCGCGGCACATTGGCCACATCAGAACGGCAATCAGCAGCAGGTTCAGCATAATCACCAGTTGCCCCAGCACGTCATCCATCAGGTGCAGCGGGGAAAGCTCCGCCACAACTGACCAGAAGTGCAGCGGCAGCAGCGCGAGGCTGATGCGCACAATCTGGCGACGCCAGTGGCTGGTGAGTTTTTCCGGCATGTTGAAGTGGCGGACGGCGACGCCATCTTTTTCCAGCACTTTCCAGCACAGACCAAACACCAGCCAGAACAGCGCCAGCTTCTTGCTGAACGCCCACAGCAGATCGCTGATATTCAGCTGCATGGTCAGCAGGATCAGGCCCACGGCGAGTATCAACAGGCAGACCGGCAGAGCACGGATCAGATCGATCAGGATCGCTTTCGGGGTGTGCAGCTGGCTGTCGTTACGCAGTTGCCCCACTTCCGAGGCCAGCTTCGCCTGGTACTGTTTCAGCCATTTCAAACGCCAGCGTATGACGCCAGCGATGAGCAGCAAAGGCAGCCCCGTCAGGAAGGCAATCATCACCGCAGGCCAGGCTTTCTCCCAGTTCACGGTAATTTTCATGCTTTTGATCTGGGATTTCAGCGTTTCCGGGAAAGATTTAAACCAGTCCCAGTCCATGGGTTTATTGCTGTTCACCCAGAAAATCTGCTGGGTCAGGATCTCCTGGAGGCTTTTAGAAACGCTCACCAGCTGCTGCTGGTTGATTTGCAGGTTAATCGCCATCATCAGCTGGTTGCCCAGCTGCTTGTTAAGCTGATCGAGCAATTCGCGGCGCATGTCCACCACCTGCAACAGCGCGTCGTGAACTTCAGCGTTCACTTCACCTGAATGGCCCTCTTCCACTTTGGCAACGAAGGTATCGCTCTGGAATAGCGCATCGCGCTGCTGGTTAACGTCAAACTGTTCAAGACGCAAATCCGCAATGCGGTTGGTCATGTCTTCCAGCTCGTCGGCGGACGGCAGCGTCTGCTGTTGCTGGTAGAGAATGCGCGACAGCAGCAGGCTGCCCTTCAGGACGGCAATCTGCTCCTTGACGTTGCGCTCGGCCTGCAAAGCGCGATCCAGCCAGTTTTTGACCTTAATATTCTGCTGCACCAGCGCGCTGCCGCTTTCAGTCGCCTGAATCAGACGCTCGCTCAGCTGGTGGTTAATCTCCAGCTCCTGCTTCACCAGCGGGTTGGCCTGAATACGGGCCGTCTCGTCTGGCGAAACCGCTTCTTGCGCCGTTTTTTCAGTCAGCGTCAGGCGCTTGCTGTTCACCGCTTCCTGCAACAGCTGAAGCTGATGCTCAAGCCGGTTGATATTCGCGGTCACGTAGTCACGCTGTTTTTGCAGCGCATCCTGTAGCACCGTGTTGCCTTCCAGGCTCTTACGCTGCTGTTCAATCTCCGCGTTTAGCAGCGTCTGCTGGATGTTCAGCAGCGTTTGCTGGGTGGGACGAAGCGCCCCTTCCCCCACGGTGATGCCATTCAGACGGTTACGTATCTGCTGTAGCTGTTGCGACGCCGAGTACATGGCGTTCTGCACGCGCTCAGGCTGGGTTTGCAGCGAAACCAGCTGGCTGTTGTAGGTTGAGAGATCGGATTGCGCCGTTTGCAGATCGTCCAGCAGCTGCGCCACGCGCGACTCAAGCTGGCGCAACGACAGCGTGGCAAGCGTTTTTCGGGTTTCATCGTCGTTATCGACGTCGCTGAGCGCACTCAGCGCCTCCGTTGCCTTACGCATGTTCTCCGGCGCCTGAGCGACCTTCTGCCGTAGCTGGGCCGTTTCGGCTTTGATGCGATCGATCTTGTCCAGCGTTTCCAGGGTTTCCGTCAGATCCTGCTGAACGAGCTTTTCCTGGGCGGAGAGATCTTTTTGCTTATTCAGGGTGTCGAGTTGCGACTGAACATCAGCACGCGTGGGAATGTCACTGCCGTTGTCTGCACGTGCCCATGAAAGCGGCGCGGCTGCAAAGTAAAACAGCAGGATCAAAAACAGGGCCAGAACAGGATGTTGCGAGCGATTGATGTGCAGCATAGTTGTGAATGTGATGTGAGAAATGACCGGAAATAGTCGGGCATGAAGGATATCACGCCCGGCTGAAGCAGAATAGTACGACGGAAAGGGTCTACGATTTTTCCCATGCCCGATCAGGCAGAGCGCGGGCTAAGTTTACTTTGAAGGGTCGGACAGAGCTGGCACATCTCAAGAAAAATTTCGACGTAGCTGCGCGCCTCTGATCTGAGATCGAACGACTCCGGAGCAAAAAGCCAGTTTTCCATCAGGCCGGAAATATAGCTGCGCATCAGGATCGCCGCCCGGCGGGTGAGTAATGTGGCAGGAAGCATTTTGGCCTGCATGCACTCCGTGAGGACCTGTTCGATGCGATCGTAGCTTTCCAGACACAGGTCGCGCTGCGCCTGCTGAACCACCGCCATTTCACCAACGAACTCACATTTATGGAAGATGATTTCCATCATCAGACGACGACGCTCTTCAACAACCGTCGCTTCAAGGATATATACTAGAATTTCTCTTAACACTGAGAGTGGATCGTGAGGGAATTTTGCCCGATACTCACTCTCAAGATCGCTAATGCTGGACTCTGAAAGCTCCCAGATTTCACCAAACAGATCGGACTTGTCTTTGAAATGCCAGTAAATCGCTCCCCGCGTGACGCCCGCGGCCTGAGCAATCTGTGCCAGCGAGGTTGCCGAAACACCCTGCTGTGAGAACAAACGCATTGCCACATCCAGAATGTGTTGTCGGGTTTCCAGCGCTTGTTGTTTGGTTTTTCGTGCCATACGTTGATGAATTTACAGGAGTCAGATTTACATACATTTATGAATGTATGTACCATAGCATGACGATAATATAAACGCAGCAATGGGTTTTTAGACTCAGGACCCTTGATCAATTTGAAATCGGACACTCGAGGTTTACATATGAACAAAAACAGAGGGTTAACGCCTCTGGCGGTCGTTCTGATGCTCTCAGGCAGCTTAGCGCTTACAGGATGTGACGACAAACAGGCTCAACAAGGAGCTCAGCAGGTGCCAGAAGTTGGCGTCGTGACGCTCAAATCCGAACCTCTCCAGATGACAACAGAACTACCGGGCCGCACCAGCGCCTACCGCATTGCGGAAGTGCGTCCGCAGGTGAGCGGTATCATCCTGAAACGTAACTTCACCGAAGGCGGTGATGTCAAGGCAGGCGAGTCTCTGTATCAGATTGATCCAGCAACCTATCAGGCGTCTTATGAGAGCGCTAAGGGCGATCTGGCCAAAGCCGAAGCGGCAGCCAAAATCTCGCAGCTGACGTTGAATCGTTACAAGAAACTGCTCGGCACGCAGTACATCAGCCAACAGGATTACGATTCTGCCCTGGCCGATGCACAGCAAGCCAACGCAGCCGTTGTGGCGGCGAAAGCGGCGGTAGAAACCGCGCGTATTAACCTGGCCTACACCAAAGTGACCTCCCCTATCAGCGGTCGCATTGGTAAATCAGCCGTCACCGAAGGTGCGCTGGTGCAGAACGGTCAAACCAACGCGCTGGCCACCGTGCAGCAGCTCGACCCGATCTACGTTGACGTCACCCAGTCCAGCAACGATTTCCTGCGTCTCAAACAGGAGCTGGCTAACGGCACCCTGAAACAGGAAAACGGTAAAGCCAAAGTGGAACTGGTTACCAACGACGGTATCAAGTTCTCACAGACTGGCACACTGGAATTTTCTGATGTGACCGTCGATCAGACCACCGGCTCTATCACCATCCGGGCCATTTTCCCCAATCCGGATAAAACCCTGCTGCCGGGTATGTTCGTACGCGCCCGTCTTGAGGAAGGGACTAACCCAAGCGCCATTCTGGTTCCTCAACAAGGTGTGACCCGTACGCCACGCGGCGATGCGAGCGCACTGGTTGTGGGTGCCGATAACAAAGTCGAAACGCGCAATATCACTGCAACGCAGGCGATTGGCGACAAGTGGCTGGTAACGGAAGGTCTGAAAGATGGCGATCGCGTAATTATTACTGGTTTGCAAAAAGTTCGTCCTGGTGCGCAGGTCAAAGCTCAGGAAGTGAAATCTGACGACAAACAACAAGCGTCGGCCACTGGCCAGTCAGAACAAACCAAGTCTTAACTTAAACAGGAGCCGTTAAGACATGCCTAATTTCTTTATCGATCGCCCCATATTTGCGTGGGTGATCGCCATAATCATCATGCTGGCCGGGGGACTTGCGATCCTGAAGCTGCCTGTCGCGCAATATCCAACGATTGCGCCGCCGGCAGTGACGATCTCCGCAACCTATCCGGGCGCTGATGCCAAAACGGTGCAGGATACCGTTACGCAGGTTATCGAACAGAACATGAACGGTATCGATAACCTGATGTACATGTCCTCAAACAGTGACTCAACCGGTACGGTTCAGATCACCCTGACCTTTGAATCCGGTACGGATGCGGACATTGCACAGGTTCAGGTGCAGAACAAATTGCAGCTGGCGATGCCTCTGCTGCCGCAGGAAGTACAACAGCAGGGCGTGAGCGTCGAGAAATCGTCCAGTAGCTTCCTGATGGTTGTCGGCGTGATCAACACCAACGGCACCATGACGCAGGAGGATATTTCCGACTACGTGGGCGCCAACATGAAGGACGCCATCAGCCGTACGTCTGGTGTGGGTGACGTTCAGCTGTTCGGTTCCCAGTACGCGATGCGTATCTGGATGGATCCGAATAAACTGAACAACTTCCAGCTGACGCCGGTTGACGTTATCAGCGCAATTAAAGCGCAGAACGCCCAGGTTGCCGCCGGTCAGTTGGGTGGTACACCGCCGGTGAAAGGCCAGCAGCTTAACGCGTCGATCATCGCGCAAACGCGTCTGACCTCCGCCGATGAGTTCAGCAAAATTCTGCTGAAGGTGAATCAGGACGGTTCGCAGGTTCGCCTGCGTGACGTGGCGAAGGTTGAGCTGGGCGGTGAGAACTACGACATCATTGCGAAGTTCAACGGTAAACCGGCTTCCGGTCTGGGTATCAAACTGGCGACGGGCGCGAACGCCCTGGACACCGCGACGGCTATCCGTGCAGAACTGAAGAAGATGGAACCGTTCTTCCCGTCAGGTCTGAAAATCGTTTATCCGTATGACACCACGCCATTCGTTAAAATTTCGATTCACGAAGTGGTGAAAACACTGGTTGAGGCGATCATTCTCGTCTTCCTGGTGATGTACCTGTTCCTGCAAAACTTCCGCGCAACGCTGATCCCAACCATCGCCGTGCCGGTTGTACTGCTCGGGACCTTCGCGGTGCTGGCGATATTTGGCTACTCGATAAACACCCTGACGATGTTCGGGATGGTGCTCGCCATCGGCCTGCTGGTGGATGACGCCATCGTGGTGGTCGAAAACGTCGAGCGTGTCATGGCGGAAGAAGGCCTGCCGCCGAAGGAAGCAACCCGTAAATCAATGGGCCAGATCCAGGGCGCGCTGGTCGGTATCGCGATGGTACTGTCTGCGGTATTTATCCCGATGGCCTTCTTTGGCGGCTCTACCGGTGCGATTTACCGTCAGTTCTCCATCACCATTGTTTCGGCGATGGCGCTGTCGGTACTGGTTGCACTGATCCTGACGCCAGCCCTGTGCGCGACGATGCTGAAGCCGATTCAGAAAGGCGGTCACGGCGAGCATAAGGGCTTCTTCGGCTGGTTCAACCGCATGTTTGATAAGAGTACGCACCACTACACCGACAGCGTGGGTAACATCCTGCGCAGCACCGGTCGTTACCTGCTGCTCTATATCATCATCGTGGTGGGGATGGCTTTCCTGTTCGTTCGTCTGCCAAGCTCGTTCCTGCCAGATGAAGACCAGGGCGTGTTCCTGAGTATGGCGCAGCTTCCGGCCGGTGCGACGCAAGAGCGTACGCAAAAGGTGCTGGATGAGATGACCGACTACTTCCTGACCAAAGAGAAAGACAACGTCGAATCCGTGTTTGCGGTTAACGGCTTTGGCTTCGCGGGTCGTGGTCAGAACACCGGTATCGCCTTCGTTTCTCTGAAAGACTGGTCTGAACGTCCGGGCGCAGAGAACAAGGTAGAAGCCATTACCGGCCGCGCGATGGGCACCTTCTCACAGATTAAAGATGCGATGGTCTTCGCCTTTAACCTGCCAGCGATTGTTGAACTGGGTACGGCGACCGGCTTCGACTTCCAGCTGATTGACCAGGGCGGTCTGGGCCACGAAAAACTGACTCAGGCGCGTAACCAGCTGTTTGGCGAGGTGGCAAAACACCCTGACCTGCTGGTGGGCGTTCGCCCTAACGGTCTGGAAGATACGCCGCAGTACAAGATCGATATCGACCAGGAAAAAGCGCAGGCGCTGGGTGTTTCCATCAGCGACATTAATACCACGCTGGGTGCAGCCTGGGGTGGCAGCTACGTCAACGACTTCATCGACCGTGGTCGCGTGAAGAAAGTCTACGTGATGTCCGAAGCGCAATACCGTATGCTGCCGAACGATATCAACAACTGGTATGTTCGCGGCAGCGATGGCCAGATGGTGCCGTTCTCCGCCTTCTCAACCTCGCGCTGGGAATACGGTTCACCGCGTCTGGAGCGTTATAACGGCTTGCCATCGATGGAAATCCTCGGTCAGGCAGCGCCGGGCCGAAGCACCGGTGAAGCCATGAACCTGATGGAAGAACTGGCCAGCAAACTGCCTGCGGGTGTCGGCTACGACTGGACCGGCATGTCCTACCAGGAACGTCTGTCCGGTAACCAGGCCCCTGCCCTGTACGCCATTTCACTGATTGTGGTGTTCCTGTGTCTGGCGGCATTGTATGAGAGCTGGTCGATTCCATTCTCCGTTATGCTGGTGGTTCCGCTGGGGGTTATCGGTGCGCTGCTTGCCGCAACGTTCCGTGGGCTGACCAACGACGTTTACTTCCAGGTGGGCCTGCTGACAACCATTGGCTTGTCGGCGAAGAACGCGATACTAATCGTCGAATTCGCCAAAGATCTGATGGAGAAAGAAGGAAAAGGCCTGATTGAAGCAACGCTGGAAGCCGTTCGTATGCGTTTGCGTCCAATCCTGATGACGTCCCTGGCATTTATCCTCGGCGTTATGCCGCTGGTTATCAGCTCCGGCGCGGGCTCCGGCGCACAGAACGCAGTAGGTACCGGCGTAATGGGTGGGATGGTAACCGCGACCGTTCTTGCGATCTTCTTCGTACCGGTGTTCTTCGTGGTGGTTCGCCGCCGCTTCAGCCGTAAGAATGAAGACGTTGAGCACAATCATTCGGTAGAACATCACTGATACCGGTTTCACATGATAAAAAGGCCGCATTTGCGGCCTTTTTCTTTTTCAGAAAAAATCATAAAATAGACCTATTGCCTTTCTATTTATTTTCCTCCTTTTTAATAAGGCCTATCATAATAGGCCGATAACTTACACCAGGAACTCAGCATACTTTTATTATCATTTCGTGACGTAAATTATTCGGATTATTCCTAAGCAATGGAAAATATCTGAAGATATCTGGTTTCGGACTTCACATGAAACTTTGCGCTAACTCAATGAATTCTAAGGAACCGATAAAAATCGGCTTTTTTATTGATTAACGCGTTCGCTGCAAAAGGTAGATTTGCGTAAAGGCTCGAACAGTAACGATTTAATTGTAATTTTTCGTAATAGCGCGGTGAAATCTTGATCAGAGTGGCTTATAGTTAGAGTTATCAGGAACACAGCTCCCGTGTGGCTAAGCAAGTTGTATCCATCCCGACATGATGTTCGGTGAGTAAAAAATCACTCAGAAGGGGATGCGCTATGGACGAGTACTCGCCAAAAAGGCATGATATCGCGCAGTTGAAATTTCTCTGCGAATCCTTGTACCATGACTGCCTTGCCAATCTTGAAGAAAGTAACCATGGCTGGGTGAACGATCCAACGTCTGCTATCAATTTACAGCTTAACGAGCTGATCGAGCATATCGCCACCTTCGCACTTAATTATAAAATTAAGTACAATGAAGATAATAAGTTGATAGAGCAAATTGATGAATACCTGGACGACACCTTTATGTTGTTCAGCAGCTACGGCATTAACGCACAGGATTTGCAGAAATGGCGTAAATCAGGAAACCGTCTATTTCGCTGCTTCACTAATGTCAGCAGAGCTAATCCGGTTAGTCTTTCCTGTTAAAATTATTACAATTACTAAGGTGAATTTATGTCTGATAAACCATTAACAAAAGTCGATTATTTGATGCGCCTGCGACGCTGCCAGTCAATTGACACCCTTGAACGAGTTATTGAGAAAAATAAATACGAGCTGTCTGATAATGAACTGGCGGTATTTTATTCAGCTGCCGACCATCGTCTTGCTGAGCTGACCATGAATAAACTGTATGACAAGATCCCCTCTTCGGTTTGGAAATTTGTTCGTTAATCGTTGAAGAGAGACTGTAAAGGCATTACGCCCGTTGTTAAGCTGAATTTACCTTTCGAATTACGCTTCAAATGCAAACGCCAGGTTCCCGTATAAAACGTATTTATGCGCAAGAATGTTGTGACTCCCGTCACAGCCACCTTTAGGGAACGTTCCCTTTCTGGTTAATCCTCTTTACGCTGCGTAAAACGATTCCAGAGAGGTTCCCATGAGTGAAGAAAAACAGAAGATGATTGCAGGTGAATATTACCGCCCTGGCGATGACACGCTGAGGGCTGACCGTTTACGCGCGCGTCATCTTGTTCACCGCTATAACCATACCGCACCCGATGAGAAGGCCGAACGTCGCGCCTTATTAGCTGACCTACTGGGTCAAAGCGAAGGTGCCTATATAGAGCCAAGCTTCCGCTGCGACTACGGGTATAACATCTATCTGGGCAACAATTTTTACGCTAACTTCGATTGCGTCATGCTGGACGTCTGCCCTGTCCGCATTGGCGATAACTGTATGCTTGCGCCGGGAGTGCACATTTATACGGCCACGCATCCTCTGGATGCGACCGAACGTAACAGCGGGCTGGAGTACGGTAAACCGGTCACCATTGGTGATAATGTCTGGATCGGCGGACGCGCGGTGATTAATCCAGGCGTGACCATTGGCGATAATGCGGTTATCGCTTCCGGCGCGGTAGTGACCAAAGACGTGCCGGCCAATGCGGTAGTGGGCGGGAATCCGGCGAAAATCATTAAAATGATCTAAGCGCATCCTGAGTAACTGTTATGCTTTTTCCTGGCATAACTGTTACTTTCATCGCATAAACCCCTCTCATAAAATAGGCAGATCACCTGTATTTTTAACAATCATAAAGGCAAAAAATGACAGAGATACAGCGCCTGCTTACCGCCACCATCGACGATCTCAATACCCGCGAAAAGCGCGACAATCGCCCGCGCTTTAGCATCAGCTTTATTCGCAAACACCCCGGATTGTTCGTCGCCATGTACGCCGCCTGGCTGGCAACGCTTATCGTCATGCTGAAGTCTGAAACACTGGTCGATTCCGTCTGGCTACTGGTTGTGCTGTTCGTGGTGTTTAACGCGTTTTTCTTTTTCGACGTCAATCCGCGTTACCGGTATGAAGATATCGACGTACTCGATTTCCGCGTGTGCTACAACGGGGAGTGGTACAACACGCGCTACGTGCCGAAGGAGCTGATCGACAGCATCCTGCACTCGCCGGCCGTCGAAGCCGGGCAAAAAGAGAAGTTGCAGAAAATGGTCATCACTAAGGGCCAGCTCTCTTTTTATGATGTCTTTACCCTTTCCCGCCCCACTGCTGTGTAATGAGCGCCTGAAGACGTCGGATACCCGGCGCAAACTGCGAAGCAGAGGTATTACCGTAACCTAAAACCAGACCGGTTTGCCCCTGCTTCGTCTCAAGGTAATACCCGCTCAGCGCAGCGGGTGCCAGCTGAAACGCTCTCGCCTGCTCCACCAGCCGCTGGTCGTCGATACCGTCAATTGCCAGCGTCAGATGCATTCCCCCTTCCCCGGCAAGAACACGGTGCGGCGTATGAAGCTCTGCGCTCAGCACCTCCCGCAGCTGGCGGTAACGCTTACGATAAAGGCGGCGCATGGCGGCAAGATGTCGTGCATAGTGGCCTTCCTCAATAAACAGCGCCAGGGTGCGCTGTTCAGCGCGATGCCCGCCGCGCAGCAGCGAGCCGATGGCCGGACGCGCCGCCTTCGCCAGCGCTGGCGGTAACACCATGAACCCCATCCGGAGCGATGGAAACAGCGTTTTGCTGAACGTCCCCAGATACACAACGGGCGCATTGTTGACCATTCCCAGCATCGCCGGGACGGGCTCACCGGTATAACGAAATTCGCTGTCGTAATCATCCTCAATGATCCACGCGCTGTGCTGCCGGGCCAGTTCCAGCAGCGCCAGACGCCGCCGCGCGCTGAGCACGCTTCCGCAAGGGAACTGATGCGATGGCGAGGTAAAAATCAGCGTGGGTGAAGGCGCAGACAGCCCTTCCCAGCACATCCCCTCGTCATCCACCGGTATGCCTGTCATCGCCAGGCCGGTTTTGACAAAAGCGCTTTTGGCGCCGCTATAGCCGGGATTTTCCACCCAGGCGACATCCCCCGGCTCGCTTAACAGCATCGTGCAGAGATTGACGCCCTCCAGCGCCCCTTCGGTTATCACTATCTGGCTGGCATCGCAGTCAATGCCGCGGGAGAGCGCAAGATGGCGGGCAATGGCGGCCCGCAGCGTCGGCTCGCCGGCCGGGTCGCCATACCCTAACAGGGCGCTTCCCTCCTCGCGCAGGACGCGATCGTACAACCGCCGCCACAGCGGCAAGGGGAAATAGTTGATGGCAGGCGTTCCCGGCGTAAACGCCATCACCGGAGTGTCGCGCGGCACAGGCGCGGGCAGCAGGGCGACACGTTTTGTCAGCCTGACGTCCGGGTCCGGTAATGTCCGGGCAATCGTCCGAGGAGCGAATTGCCCCACCCGCGTGCCCTGGCGGCTACGCAGCAAATAACCTTCGAGCGTGAGCTGGTCCAGCGCCGCGTTGACGGTATTTCGGGACACAGAGATCTGCTGCGCCAGCGTTCGTGAGCCGGGCAAATGGCTGCCGGATCGAAGCCTTCCGCACAGTATGGCCTCCCGCAAAGCAAGATAGAGCGCACGCTGGAGCGTCTCTTCCCCACGTTTTTTCAGCGCAGCATGGAGCAAGGTGTAAAGCTCATCACCCGGTATATTCATCTTTCCTCCTCGTGGTACCAGAAAAACATAGCCTGGTGGTTCTTTTTAAGGAACCAGCAATTCATTAATCTGGAGATCTTTTCAATGTGACGGGAATAAAGATGAATACATTCAATGAGTTTGGACAACCTGTTGGCGAAAGCCTCATCGACTGGCAGCCTCGCCCGCACCCGTCCCGGGTGATACTTCAGGGTCGCTATTGTCGGCTTGAGCCTCTGCGCGTGGAGCATGCCCCGGCGTTGTTCTCTGCGTATTCCCTGGCCGGAGATACCCGAAGCTGGACGTGGCTGCTGCGTGAACCCGATGCCACCGCAGAGGAGTTTGCCGAATGGGTGGCGAGCGTGAGCGAATTAGCCGATCCCATCCACTTTACCGTTATCGATAACCAGACCCAGTCTCCTGTCGGGACGCTGTCCCTGATGCGGATCGATCCTAAAAACGGCGTTGTGGAAGTGGGACATGTTCACTTCTCGTCACTGTTAAGTCGCACGCCCATGTCGACAGAAGCGCAGTATCTGCTGATGCGGTACGTGTTCGATACCCTGGGCTACCGGCGTTATGAATGGAAGTGCAACAGCCTGAACGAACCATCCCGCAAAGCGGCTCTGCGTCTGGGCTTTCAGTTTGAAGGGCGTTTTCGCCAGGCGCTGGTCATTAAAGGCCGAAACCGGGACACCGACTGGTTTTCAATTCTCGACAAAGAGTGGCCAGCGCTGGCGAGCGCGTTTGAAAGCTGGCTTGCCACCGACAATTTTACCGCCGATGGCAAACAGAAAAGATCCCTGGAAAGCTGGCGAGAGACGCGCGTCTAGCGTCTTTTTTTACGTCCCTGCACCGCCTTAAAGCGCGGGTTAGATTTGCAAATCACGTATAAGCGTCCCTTGCGTTTGACTATCTGGCAATCCGGGTGACGCTGTTTTGCACTGCGCAATGAGTTCAGCACCTGCATGATTAGCCTCGCTTCGCATCAAGAAAGCCACCAAAACGCTTGCGGAAGCGTGCCGCGCTGCCATCCGTCGAGAAGGTCTTCTGCTTCCCGGTATAAAACGGATGTGATTTAGAGGAGACATCAAGGGTAACGTAGGGATACGTTTTCCCCTCCAGCTCAATTTCACGGTCTGTCTTAATTGTTGAGCCGACTTTAAAGTATTCATTCGCCGTGGTGTCGTGAAACACAACGGTGCGATAGGTTGGATGGATATTCGGTTTCATCTCTGGCCTTCATGTGTTGTTATAACATAACAAAATACTATCTGAGCTTTACTGCAAAAACAACCCCTGTGACGCACAGCCTGTTTTTGAAAGGTTGATTCAGATACCTGCCTGAGACTGTCACATGCTATAACTATATCATTTAGCGATAAAAAACTTTTTCTTCTGGCGCGCAAACTCCAGGCCCAAGGTGGGCATATGGAAAGGATAAAGCAGCATGCGAACCCGACATCTGGTCAGCCTGGTAACAGGCATACTGATCTTCTCTGTGCTGGTCCCTGTGTGCCTCAGTATCTGGCTGGCGCATCGTCAGGCAGAGGATAAATTTGTGGACGCTCTGGACAGCTATGCCTCGCGCGTCCTGATCCGTACCGACAGAGTCGTTGCGCAGGCAAAACAGGCGCTCACGCACCTACAGACATTCCGCGCCCCGCCCTGCACTCCCCCGCATTTACGCGAGATGCGTCGGGTTGCATTCTCCTGGCGCTATATTCAGGAAGTGATGTATACCGATAACCTGAAGCCGCTCTGCTCATCCCTGGAACAATCCAGTAATACGGCGATCTTGCCGCCCCCGATGCGGATCACCGCAGACGGGTATAGCGCGTGGCTCACCTCGCAAAACGACCTCGGCATTCACCGTTATATGGCCGTTCTGGGGAAAGGACATTATCTGGTGATGGTTGATCCTGCCTCGCTTGTGGATGTTGTCCCGTTTGGTGAAATTTCGATGGATGCCGCCCTGGTGGGCAGTGAAACCCATCGGATATTTGCCAGAAGCAATATTGTCGACCCGTATATTCTTTCTGTCGTTAAGGAGCAGCAGGACGTTACGCGCGTACAATACAACGGCTCGATGTACGTGTTGAAACCTGTACCCGAACTGGGGTTTACGGTGATCGCGTGGGCGTCGTTAAAACCGCTGGCGGAATCCTGGCACCAGCAGCTGATCATCTGGCTACCGGCTGGCATCTTGCTAAGCCTGGCTGCTGCCCTTATTGTCCTGCGCATCCTCCGCCGTTTGCTGTCCCCGCGTCACCGCCTGATCGACGCAATCAACAACCGGGAGATCGAGGTTTACTATCAGCCCATCGTGGCGCTGTGCAGTGGAAAACTGGTGGGTGCTGAAGCGCTGATGCGCTGGCCGCAGCCAGATGGCAGTCACCTGTCGCCCAATCTCTTTGTGCCGCTGGCTGAGCAGACGGGGCTTATTTCAACGCTGACGCAGCTGGTGGTGAATAAGGTGTTTGAGGATTTAGGCGCCTGGCTGCATCATCATCCGGAACTGCACATTTCTGTCAACCTTGCGCCATCGGATTTAACGTCCCCCGAGCTGCCTCGCCAGCTGAGTCAGTTGCTCAACAAATGGGGCGTCCACCCGCGCCAGATCGCCCTTGAATTAACCGAGCGCGGTTTTGCCGATCCCGCCGTCAGCGTGCCTGCCATCGCTGCGTTTCGCCGCGCCGGGCACGCTATCTACATTGATGATTTTGGTACGGGTTACTCCAGCCTGAGCTATTTGCAGGATCTGGATGTCGATACCCTGAAGATTGATAAATCCTTTGTGGATGCGCTGGAGTACAAGAACGTGACTCCCCACATCATCGAAATGGCCAAATCGCTTAAACTGGCGATGGTCGCAGAAGGCATTGAAACTGAAGGGCAGATCGAATGGTTGCATCGCCACGGCGTGCAGTACGGCCAGGGCTGGTATTTCAGCAAGGCGCTGCCTAAAGAGGATTTCATTCTCTGGGCCGGGCACAATCTGGAGAAGCACATTACTTAAGGTACGATTTGATCACCTGCATCACGACCCCGAGATCGGCCTCGCGCTGCGCTTCCTCTGGCTCTTTCACCACGTGATCGGTTAAATGTCCCTCAATCACTTGCATCATCATGCCGTTTACCGCGCCCCTGATCGCCGCCAGCTGCTGTAACACCTCGGCGCATTCATGATCGCTGTTGAGCATTTTTTCCAGCGCAGCGCTTTGCCCCTGAATTTTTTTCAGGCGGGTCAATAACTTCTTTTTATCACGAACTGTGTGTGACATCGCTTAGCTCCTCTTTGGTGGCGTAAAAAGCATATCACGCTCTACTCCCCCTGGGTATTTTTCTACTGGGGGGTAGTATTATACTACTGGGGGGGAGTAGTATTCTCGGCATGTTTTCCACCCCGGAATGTTCAATGAACGATTTTTCTTCTCTTCTACAGCAGGGTAACGCCTGGCTGTTTGTCCCCAGCGCCATCCTGCTTGGCGCGCTCCACGGCCTCGAGCCAGGCCATTCAAAAACAATGATGGCGGCTTTCATCGTGGCGATCCGCGGTACGCTGAAACAGGCAGTGTTGCTTGGGTTGTCCGCAACGCTGTCTCATACGGCGGTCGTCTGGATCATTGCGATGGCAGGATTATGGTTTGGTCGGGGATGGGACGCAGATACATCTGAGCCCTGGTTTCAGTTGATTTCCGGGGTTCTGATCGTGTTGATCGCCCTGTGGATGGCGTGGCGAACCTGGCATGAGAGCCAGCCGCATCACCAGCATGATGATCATCATCACCATCATGATCATCACGACCACGCGCATCATCACGACCACACGTCTCCTCTGGTTGAAGAGGAGTGGCAGGATGCCCACCAGCGCGCACACGCTCAGGACATTAACCGACGCTTCAACGGTAAAGAGGTCACCACCGGGCAAATCGCGCTATTCGGCCTGACCGGTGGGCTTATCCCCTGTCCGGCCTCCATTACGGTGCTGCTGATCTGCCTGCAACTGAAACATTTCGCGCTCGGCGCCACGCTGGTGTTCAGTTTCAGTATCGGGCTGGCGCTCACTCTCGTCGCCTCTGGCGCAATTGCCGCATTAAGCATGAAACATGCGGCGAAGCGCTGGCCCGGCTTTAGCGCCTTTTCGCGCAAGGCGCCGTGGATCTCAGCGGCACTGATCGCGATAGTCGGAGTTTATATGAGCATTCACGGCGTAAGCGGGATCCTGAGATAAGCATTGCGGCCACGGCAGTGGCCGCACGCTTCTGCTTAGCCGTTCTGCTGCCAGCTAAACGTGTAGCGCAGCCGGCGGTTTTGCAGAATGAAGGCCGGGGCTACGCTCGGGCTCCATGAGTCGTCTCCCCCTACGCCCATGTGAAACGCATCAAGATTTAACCAGCAGCCAGCCTCTTCCCGCAGAAAATGCTGATGCGTTGTCTCATGCAGCTGCCGCTGGCTATAACGGCTCAGGGAGAAATGGAACTGTCCCTGCAACTGATGGGAGCCAAACGTCAGCTCGCGGGTGTCGCAGCGCAAACCGTTCTCCGTCGGGAAGATATACGGCGTCTGCATCTCTTCCAGCGGTAACGCCCAGCGCCCCTGCTGCGCCGCCAGTTTTCTGTCCGGATAGTTCTCCAGCGGGCCTAGCCCCAGCCAGCGCACCGTTTCCGGGATATCCGCCAGCATAACGCTCAGGCCCACGCGAGCGGGCTCAGGAATGTCAGACGCCACCGTCACCTGCACATCACCGTGCAGCACCCCGTGGTCATCAATCCGCCAGAGCTTGCAGCTGATAAACAGCGCTTTACCCTGATGCTCCCACACGTGCTGCGTGGTCACCACCACCTCACGGGCATGCTGCTCCGCTTCACACTGGAGGAGGCGCGCGGACATCCCATACATCCCTGCCGCTTTCCAGCGTTCCACCCACGCGTTCGGATCGATGCGGGTCGCCTCGCTGACGCCAATGTCATTGTCCAGCGGCGCGCGGGTGAAGTTATCCGTTAGCGGGGAACGGAGCGTTTCAGCGCCCTCGTTCCACCACTGGGCCAGGTTTCCGGTGAGACGGCTAAACTGCCAGCGCTGCTGCTGATGAGTAATGTCCAGCGCCTCGTCCTGCACCGTTAGCTGCGGAGGGGTTCCGCCTGCTTTCGGTGGCGCAAGGTACAGCGGAGCCGGGAGCGGCCACTGATCCCAGGCACAACGGTGGCCGGGCGGCGACCACGGCGTGGCCTGCGGCTGAACGATCTCCACGTTGAGCCAGACCTCGCCCGGCTCAGCGTCAAGCTCAGGCAGCGGGATCTCAACGCGCTGCGTCTCCTGAGGCGCAACAGAAAGGGGTGTTTCGCCGGAGGCCAATACCGCACCGTCACGCGCCACCGACCATCGCAGATATTCGTTGTCAGTATGACGGAACAGATATTCGCTCTGGATCTCGACGACCAGCGGAACGGTGCTCACCAGCGTAAAGGTAAAGAACTGCTGGGCACGCTGCGCCTCGTAAAGGGCGGGGTGCGGAGTGCGATCGGGAAACACCAGCCCGTTGAGGCAGAACTGACGGTCGTTGGGCTTATCGCCAAAATCGCCGCCGTAGGCCCAGAATGCCGTGCCGTCTTCCGCTTTTTTCGTCAGCGCCTGATCGACCCAGTCCCAGACAAATCCGCCCTGCAACCGGGGATGGCTGCGGAATGCCTGCCAGTAGCTGGCAAAGCCGCCAAAGCTGTTGCCCATCGCGTGAGCATACTCGCACAGGATCAGCGGACGGGTTTCGTCCGGCATGCCGATCCACTTTTTAATCGACCACTTTGGCACCGCCGGGAATGGCTGATCCTGATCGACGCGGGCATACATCGGGCAGACAATATCGGTAGCGGCCGTACTGGCGCCACCGCCTTCGTACTGCACCGGCCGCGTGGGATCGGCGGTTTTCAGCCAGCGGTACAGCGCATCGTGATTCGCCCCATGCCCGGACTCATTCCCCAGGGACCAGATGATGATGGACGGATGATTCCGGTCCCGCTGCACCATACGCGTTACGCGTTCGCTCATGGCAGGCAACCAGCGCGGATCGTCCGCCAGGCGGCTCATCGGCACCATGCCGTGGGTTTCAATATTCGCCTCATCGACCACGTACAGGCCGTAGCGATCGCAAAGCGTGTACCACAGAGGATGGTTCGGATAATGCGAGCAGCGCACGGCGTTGAAGTTATGCTGCTTCATCAGTTCGATGTCGCGGCGCATGGTCGCCTCATCCATCACCTGCCCCTTCTCAGGATGATGTTCGTGACGGTTCACGCCGCGGATCAGCAGCGGTTTGCCGTTAAGCTTCAGCAGGCCGTTGCTGATTTCGACGCGTCTGAAACCGACATCGCAGGCTTCAGTCTCCAGCACGTTACCCTGCGCATCCCGAAGCGACATTGTCAGCCGATAGCATTCCGGTGTTTCAGCGCTCCACAGCGCGGGAGCGTTCACGGGTATCGCCACCGTAAGCCGTTCAGCCCAACTGCCGCGTTCGTCCACGATGGCCGATCCGGGCTGCTGCGTGGTTTGCGCGCAGGCTTCGCCATTACGCCACAGGGTAAACGCCACCTCGCATTCGGCGTAGCGTGAGCCTTCCAGCGCAACGTCAACCCGGAGTATCGCCCGATCGCATTCGGCATTCAGATCGGTCACGATCTGATAATCGGCAATTCGCGTTTCCGGCTTGTGCAGCAGCGAGACGTCGCGGAAAATGCCGCTCATCCGCCACATGTCCTGATCTTCCAGGTAGCTTCCGTCGCACCAGCGTAACACCATCACCGCCAGACGGTTCTGCCCCGGTCGCAGCACCGCGCTGAGATCGAACTCCGCAGGCAGACGGCTGTCCTGCGAATAACCCACCCACTGGCCGTTACACCACAGATGAAAAGCTGAATTCACCCCGTCAAAAATAATGCGGGTTTGCCCGCTGCACAGCCAGGCGTCATCCATATCAAATGTGAGCGAGTAACAACCGGTTGGGTTTTCAGCCGGAACATACGGCGGGTTCACATTTATCGGATAGGTGACGTTGGTATAGATGGGAGTATCAAATCCCTCCATCTGCCAGTTCGACGGCACGGGCATCTCAACGGCGTCAGCCAGATCGTCCGTTAACCATGTCTCGGGAACCTGCTCTGGCGCCGGGAAAAAGCTGAATCGCCAGACGCCATTAAGCAGACGCTTGCTCAGCGAAGGCTTATCCTCGCGGGCGAAGGTATCATCGCGCCAGCTATGAAAAGGCGCGTGTGCGGCCAGACGATTCCACTGCGTCACGCCCGGGTTTTCCCAGTCACGACGCGCCAGAAGTGCGCTGAGGGTCAGCGGCAATGTAGAAGACATATCAACCTCTTTGCGAAGCGCTCACAATTTTAGCCAACATGCCCTGGTAAACGGTGGCGGTAAAGACTTTGATCGTCACCAGGCGAGCACGATCACAAAAGTGCTAGCTGCGCGCCAGCTTCTCCGCCAGCAGCGCCAGAGTTCTGAGCTGTTGCGCCAGATCTTCACGATCGGCCTGCTGTGCGGCGCGCGGCGCGGTGGAATGACGCACGATCAACGTAACGGGAAGTTGTTCCTGCCAGCATTCGTCGTGATGGGCAGGTGCCATCAGCCGCTCCACGCTGCGCTCACCGGCCTCGCGGAACGCCTGCCGAACGGTGGTGAGCGGAGGTGAAAACCACGCGCTGTCAGCCGTATCATCAAACCCGACAACCGAGATCTGCCCCGGTACCGCAACGCCTTTTTCCGCACAGGCGCGTAAAACGCCAAGCGCCATCTGATCGTTAGCGACGAGGATCGCCTCCGGCAGCTGCGCGCCCGCCAGGAGCTGATGCCCTTTCTCATAGCCCGAGGCCGCGCTCCAGTCGCCCTGCGCCACCGCAAACGCCTCCACGCCGGCCCGGGCCAGCGTGGTTTTCCATCCCGCCAGACGAGCCCGGGCAGAGACAGAACTTTCCGGCCCGGCGAGCAGCGCAATTCGCTGGTGCCCCAGCGAAAGCAGATGCTCTGCCCCCAGGCCAGCGCCCTGTTCGGCATTGAAAACAAGGCTGTTAACCCGAGCTGTGGGGGAAACATCGAGAAAAAGAACCGGGGTCGGCGAGGCCATTTCCTGAAGCATTTCTGCCTGTGCATCTTCCAGCGGAACGTTCACCAGCAGCGCCTCCACGCGCTGCGCCAGTAATTCCTGCAAAGCAGCCTGACACTGCGCGGGTTGCTCCACCATGGAGATGAGTACGCTAGCCCCCTGCTCCACTGCCCGGGATTTTACAGCTGAGGCGATTTGCGACGGCGCATGCAGCGCCAGATCGCTGGTCATCAGCCCCAGCGTGCGGGTACGTTTCCCGGCCAGCTGCTGCGCGCCACGGTTAGGCACATAGTGTAGCGCCGCCATGGCCTGCCGGACCTTTTCCCGCGTACGGGCAGAAACGTGTTCTGCGTCGTTAATCACCCGGGAAACGGTCTGATAGGAAACGCCCGCCACGCGGGCAACGTCATAAAGAGTGATCGCTTTCATACATTCTGGCGTCGTAAAAGAGAAGTCTCTATTCTGACACAGTTACGCCATCATAGCCTGTGAGCGCTTCGCAAAATTAAACAATCCGCTCCGGCCGCGCGGCTTTCTGAATGCGCGGTCTCTGCCGAAACCACGGCAAACAGAGCTGGATCAGCGGGCCGATGGTTAATGCATACAGTACGGTTCCAACGCCAAACGCTCCCCCGAGGAGGTAGCCGACGATCAACACGGTCACCTCGATCGCGGTACGCACGCTGCGGATCGACCAGCCCAGCCGGGTATGTATGCCGGTCATCAGACCGTCGCGCGGGCCTGCGCCAAAACCCGCGCCGATATACATCCCGGTGGCAAGGGCGTTAACCACAATGCCGGAAACCAGCAGGGTGATGCGCACGGGCAGCGAGGTGAGCTCAGGGATCAGCGCCATTGACGCATCGGCCGCCAGACCAATACAAATCACATTACTGATAGTACCCAGTCCCGGCAGCTGACGCAGCGGGATCCACAGCAGCAGCACCGCGGCCCCGGTTAAAATAATCACCGTGCCGATACTCATCCCGGTCTGGATGGCGACGCCAAGGTGAAAGACATCCCACGGGTCGACACCCAGATCCGAACGAATAAACATCGCGGTTGAAAGCCCATACAGGCCTAAACCGACATAAAGTTGTACCAGACGACGTACCATTTTCTCTTCTCCGAAGAACCAGGTTCCATCTTCGGTGAAAATGGCACTATGATTAATGTCCAGTTTTCAAATAGTGGACTGCACATGTCATCACGTCGTTTTGGTAGCCAGTCTCTGGTTCGCCTGTTAGGGCACTGGCAGCAAGCCTCTTCCCGCACCCCTCTGTGGCGCCAGCTGGCTGACGCGTTACGCCTGTTAATTCTGGATGGCAGGCTGGCGTTAAACACGCGCCTGCCCGGAGAGCGGGAACTGGCCGCCGCTCTGAGCGTAAGCCGCACCACCATCAGCAGCGCGCTGGCGCATCTGCGGGAAGAGGGTTATCTGGAGAGCCGTCACGGCAGCGGTTCGCGGGCGATCCTGCCAGACCGCCGCGCCGTGCCCACGCTTTCTACTGCCAGCGCGGCGCTGGATCTCTCAACCGCCGCACTCAACGCGGGACCAGAGATCCACCAGGCCTACGCCCACGCGCTGACGGCCATCACGCCGAATCTGGCGCTGACCGGGTACGATCAGCTTGGGCTTCCGGCGCTGCGTGAAGCTATCGCCGCCCGCTACACCGCACGCGGTCTGCCCACCCGGGCAGACGAAGTGATGGTAGTGAACGGCGCCGTCAGCGGCTTCGCCCTGATCTTAAGAATGATGACCGGTCCCGGGGATCGCGTGGTGGTGGATCATCCCACCTACCCGCTGGCGATAGCCGCTATTCAGGGGGCGCTATGCCGGCCCGTGGGCGTTTCGCTGCCTGAAACGGGCTGGGATACCGACGGTTTTGCCGCAACGCTTGCCCAGACCGCCCCGCGTCTGGCCTATCTGATGCCGGATTTTCATAATCCAACCGGACGTTGCATGGATGCCGCGACACGCCAGACCATAACCGACATCGCCGCGCAGACCCGCACCACGCTGGTGGTGGATGAAACCATGGTCGATCTCTGGTTCGATGTTCCCCCGCCGCCGCCGCTGGCCGCCTTTAACCCGGAGGCCACGGTGATGACGCTGGGTTCCGCAGGTAAAAGCTTCTGGGGTGGGCTGCGTCTCGGCTGGATCCGCGCCTCGTCACGCACTATCGCCACCCTCGCGCAAACGCGCGACACGCTGGATCTGGGCTCGCCGGTGCTGGAACAGCTGGCCACGCTGTGGCTTATCGAAAACAGTGCAACCTTCCTGCCTGCCCGGCGGCAAATGCTGGCAGAACGGCGCGACCGCTGCGGCCAGATGCTGCGGGAACATTTCCCCGAATGGCGGTTTCAGGAAGCGGAGGGAGGGCTTTCATACTGGATTGAATTACCCGGCATGCTGGCGACACAGCTGGCGGCACGCGCCGAAACGACAGGCATCATTATGGGCACCGGCACGCGTTTTGGACTATCAGGCGCGTTTGACCGCTACCTGCGTATGCCCTTCTCACTCAGTTCACCAGAACTTGAAGAGGCATTATTGCGGATCAAACCGCTGTGGCGTGCATTAAATAAAAGTGTAGCGCCAGTAAAACGGAGCCTGGTGTAAATTATTCGCCAGAAACAATAAAAACTGCTGACTGTATCGCATGCAGTCAGCAGTTTTCATGAAGAACAACTTAATGTTGAGGTGGAATCGGGAAGCCTTTCAGCGAAATAATGAAATTATCCCCTTCTTTCTTTATTTTTGCACCGGTATCACACCAGTCAGACGCAATACGAAAGAACTCATCACTTCCTACATTCCAGCCAAGACGAACATGTTTCACGTAGCCGGAACGTAACAGATTGCAGGCCTCGTTGTAGTCACTGGCAGTCGATAGTTGTTGTTTCATTTTCTCTTCTTCAGAAGTTTACGTAGTGCTTTGATTTCTTTAGGAGTAAATGGAGTTACGCTCTCTTCTTCCGTATGCTGATTATCAACATCCTCTTCCGATACTCCCGCCTCTTCTACTGCTTCAAATGCCAGCAGCAGCAGTTTCTCTGTGGTCACGCTTAAATTCTCATTATTGTCTTCCGCATAGTGGCGAAGTCTTTCTTTTAGCGCTTCATCAATTTTAACGTTTAAAACCGCAGTAACCATGATTGTCACATCCTTTCGGAACACGTGTTTAATTTAATACACGAAGATAAGTTTGTTATCCAGATATATATTTTTTAGCTTATAACAGAATAAAGGCATCGAAAAATAAAATGACAGTCTATTATTACAGGTTTATGACATTATTATTTCAGTTAAATGAAGGTTGCATTACAAAAAATACAATAGTCACATAATTTAGAAGGTTTATTCAGGGGAACGACTGGAGAGGAGCTCAAATGGGTGGGGGCCCTGCCAGCTACATCCCGGCACCCACGTCGTCTGCCCTGGCTGCTTCCTTCCGGACCTGACCTGGTGAACAGAGTAGCGTTGCGGGAGAACCAACAGAGCCCCCATTGAGAGCGTTGATAACCAACGCGCTGGCGCATTATCCCTGCGGAGCACCTCAATTGCAAGCTGCTGGCAACCGGATGCTGGATTATTGCGCAAACTGCCCCGACAATCTTCTTTATCTTCGTATAACATTACCCTTCGCTGATTTCCCGCAGGAGAAACAATGGACGAACATGACACTTTCCCACAGCGAGTTTGGCAAATCGTAGCCTCGATCCCGGAAGGCTGTGTCACGACCTATGGGGAAGTCGCCCGGCTGGCGGGTTCTCCGCGCGCGGCGCGTCAGGTAGGCGGCGTGCTGAGGAGGCTACCGGAAGGAAGCACGTTACCGTGGCACCGGGTCGTCAATCGCCATGGCGCCATTTCCCTCACCGGGCCAGACTTGCAGCGCCAGCGTCAGGCTTTACTTTCAGAAGGGGTGCAGGTGTCCGGGGCAGGACAAATTGATATGCAGAAGTATCGCTGGGAGTACTGACGCCCTCTCCCGTCAACATGGAGAGGGCGAAAGAGAATTACAGCTGTGTTGGCGGTGTAGGCAGAGTCGGCTGATTGTTCTGCGTTGCAACAGGTACTTCAGTTTGCTGCACCGGTACCAGGGTCAGGTCGATTTTGGTGCCGCCTTTGTTGACCGCTTCCTGCACGGTATCGGTGATAAAGACCAGCTTATCGTTGATCGTTACCGCCGCGCTCAGGAGGATACGCGCATTGGGTTGCACGTCAGACGGGTTGTACGGCAGCACAAAGCTGAACGGCGCCTGTTTACCCTCTGTACGAACCGCGCGCTGCGCAAGCACTTTGGACGGCGCATCCGCCAGGGAAGCATCAGACAGCGTGACCGTTAAAACCGCATCCGGCGGCAGCGCAACCTTCTGTTTGATCCAGATCGTACCGGAAACATTTGGCTGCTGAATAGCTTGCTGTGAAAGGGTGTTAATCCCGTTTGCGCTTGCTGTTGGCACCGGTACATCGGCACTCTTACCAGCACAGGCGGACAACGCTACCGCAATTGCTACACCACTGAGCATAGGCACGAGTTTCATTGAAGTCTCCTTATCATCAATGCACCAGCGGGATCGATCCCATCTGATGTCGTTTTATTCACATAACGAATACAAGTGTGGCACAAATCACGGATTTATGCCTAATTTCGTCCGGATATTAAGATTATTCTACCCATCGGACCACTTTCATTTCTGGGTTATACTCAGCGTATCTTTCGCCACGGCGTTTATTGAGGACCACTATGAGTCAGGCACTGAACAATCTGCTGACATTACTGAACCTGGAAAAAATAGAAGAAGGGCTATTTCGCGGACAGAGCGAAGATTTAGGCTTACGCCAGGTTTTTGGCGGCCAGGTCGTGGGGCAAGCGCTGTATGCCGCCAGGGAGACCGTCCCGGCAGACCGTCTGGTGCACTCGTTTCACAGCTACTTTTTACGCCCCGGTGACAGCGCTAAACCGATTGTTTACGACGTGGAAGTTCTGCGTGACGGTCAAAGCTTCAGCGCCCGTCGCGTGGCGGCCATCCAGCATGGCAAACCCATCTTCTACATGACCGCCTCGTTCCAGGCGCCAGAGCCGGGCTATGAGCATCAAAAAAAGATGCCGTCTGCCCCGTCGCCGGACGATCTGAAATCGGAAACCGAAATTGCCCGCGCTCTCGCGCATCTGCTGCCGCCGCAGGTAAAAGAGAAGTTTCTGTGCGATAAACCGCTGGAGATCCGCCCGGTCGAATTTCATAACCCAATGAAGGGGCATACCGCTGAGCCCGCCCGCCAGGTGTGGATCCGCGCCAACGGCAGCGTACCCGCAGATTTACGCGTGCATCAGTACCTGCTGGGGTATGCGTCGGATTTCAACTTCCTGCCGGTTGCGCTACAGCCGCACGGTGTGGGCTTCCTCGAAAAAGGGATGCAGGTAGCCACAATTGACCATTCCATGTGGTTCCACCGTCCATTCGATATGAACGAATGGCTGCTTTACAGCGTGGAAAGTACCTCTGCGTCCAGCGCGCGCGGCTTTGTACGCGGGGAGTTTTACACTCAGGATGGCGTGCTGGTGGCTTCTACCGTGCAGGAAGGTGTGATGCGTAATCGCGGGTGATGTAAAAAGCCCGGTGGCGCTGCGCTCACCGGGCCTGCGAATTGTGCTTTTTCAGGCCGGGTAAGGCGAAGCCGCCGCCCGGCAAGGCACTCAAATTATGCGTTATAGGCATTCTCGCCGTGGCTGTTGACGTCCAGGCCTTCGCGCTCCTGCTCTTCCGGCACGCGCAGCCCAACGGTCATATCAGCCAGCTTGTAACCGATAAAGGCCACAACACCGGACCAGACAACGGTGATCGCGATGCTTTCCAGCTGTACCAGCACCTGATGCATCATGGTCACGCCTTCTGCGTAACCTACTCCGCCCAGAGATTGGGCAGCAAAGATACCGGTCATGATACAGCCGACGATGCCGCACACACCGTGTACGCCGAATACATCACACGGATCGTCAACGCGCAGAACACGTTTCAGTGCGGTAACGCCCCACAGCCCCGCCAGTCCTGCGACGATACCGATCAGCAGCGCACCGCCCACGCCCACGTAACCGCACGCTGGCGTAATACCTACCAGACCGGCAATCGCCCCGGAACAGGCACCCAGCAGCGATGGCTTGCCGCGAACGGCCCACTCGCCAAATACCCATGAGAGGATAGCGCCGGCGGTTGCCACAACGGTATTCACGAAGGCCAGCGCGGCGATTTCGTTAGCGGCGCTGGCTGAACCTGCGTTGAAGCCGAACCAGCCAAAATAGAGGATGGCGGTGCCGGTAAAGACCATCGGCAGATTGTGCGGCTTGAATGCTTCCTTCCCGAAGCCCACGCGCTTACCAATCAGGTATGCGCCTACCAGACCTGCTACCGCGGCGTTGATGTGCACAACGGTACCGCCCGCAAAGTCCAGCGCGCCATGGGAAGCCAACAGACCACCTCCCCAGACCATATGCGCAATCGGGATATAGGAGAGCGTCAGCCAGACCACCACGAAAATCAGTACCGCAGAGAAGCGGATACGCTCAGCCAGCGCGCCCACAATCAGCCCCACGGTGATGCAGGCGAATGAACCCTGAAACGCGACATGAATATACTGATAGAAGCTGCCCATCACTGCGGTCAGTTCGATATTTTTTAGCATCGCCCAGTTAACGTTGCCGAAGAAGGCGTTGCCCTCCCCGAAGGCCAGCGAGTAACCGTAAACCACCCACAGCACGCACACCAGCGCGAACGTGACGGCAACCTGCGTCAGCATGGAGAGTACGTTCTTGCCGCGGATCAGGCCGCCGTAAAACAGCGCGATCCCCGGAATCGTCATGAACAGCACCAGCGCGGTGCAAATCATCATAAAGGCGTTATCGGCTTTGTCTGCCACAGCAGGTGCAGCCATTGCCAGGCCCGGCAGCAGTGCCAGCGAACCCAGACCTGTTTTCATTGTTGCTTTCTTCATTTTCTCGATCCCTATCACTGTGTGCCAGGAGTTACTTACAACGCCGCTTCGTCAGATTCGCCGGTACGGATGCGAATGACGCGCTGTAGTTCGGCAACGAAAATTTTGCCGTCGCCAATTTTTCCGGTGTAGGCTGCTTTGCTGACGACATCAATCACCTCATCAAGCTGATCGTCGGCAATCGCCACATCAATCTTCACTTTTGGCAGGAAGTTAACGCTGTATTCCGCCCCGCGATAAAGCTCGGCATGACCTTTCTGACGCCCAAAGCCTTTCACTTCGGTGACAGTCAGTCCCTGAATACCCATGGAAGACAGCGCTTCACGCACGTCTTCGAGTTTGAATGGTTTGATTACCACCGTAACCAGCTTCATATATCCCCTCCAGTCAGAATTCGGTAATGGCCGCAGCTAACACGAAAGGGATATTGCAAAGGGTGTGCCAGAAGTGAAAGGTGAGGAGGAAAGCGCCGCGGCGCGCATGCGCCGGGTAGGGATGAAAAAAAACGCACCATGACAGTGCAGGGTGCGTTTCAGTTTTGCACCAACGGTTAAGTCTGTTAGCGCATTGCCTTGTTATGGTGCATCAGGCGCTGAGTGATTCTTCCTCGCGCTCGCTGGCGGCCAGTTCGTCGCCTGCCAGCTGCAACTGATACATCTGCCAGTAGCGTCCTTTTGCCTCAAGCAGCGCTCTGTGCGTCCCCCGTTCAACGGCCTGGCCACGGTGCAACACCAGAATGGTATCAGCATCGACGATCGTTGAGAGGCGGTGGGCGATTACCACCAGCGTAGTGCGATCCCGCACGGCAGCCAGCGCCTGCTGGATCGCCTGCTCGGTACCGGAGTCAATGCTTGCGGTCGCTTCATCCAGAATTAACACCTGTGGCGTCTCAATCAGCACGCGCGCCAGCGCAAGAAGTTGCTTTTGCCCGACCGAGAGATTATTGCCCTGCTCACCCAGCCGGGTATGGATCCCCTCGCTTAACCCGCGCGCCAGATCCGCAAGCTGCACCGTTTCCAGCACCTCCCATACCTGCTCAGGCGTGAAAGGTCGTCCCAGCGTCACGTTGGCATAAAAGGTATCCGCCAGTACCACCGGATCCTGCTGCACCATCGCGACGCCCTTACGTAACGCGTTGTGGCTAAGCGCGGCAAGCGGCCGTCCGTCCAGACGGATCTCCCCTTGCGTCAACGGATAGTAGCCCATCAGCAAACTGGCGAGCGTGCTTTTGCCGCTGCCGGTATGCCCAACCAGGGCGACAAAACCGCGCGACGGTACCTCGAGGTTGATATCCTGCAAGACAAGCTGGTCGTCGCGGTAGGCAAACGAGACATGATCAAACGCTATGGATCCACTTTCCAGCGGGCGTTCGTCATCGCCATAGGTCTGACGCGGCCTGTCCATCAGCTCGAATACACGTTCGCCCGCGACCACTGCCTGTTGCAGCATCGATTGCTGCGTGGTGAGTTCAATCAGCGGTTCGTTAAGGCGTCCAAGGTAGCTGATAAATGCGTACAGTACCCCCACCTCGATGGTTCCGCGCGTCGTCAGGCCAAACAGCATCAACAGCCCGCACAGCACCAGCGCAGAGAAGAGGCTCAGCAGCGGGCGTAACAGGAAGCCATCCAGCCGTAACGTCTGCATCCGCGCCATATAGTGCGAGCGGCTGGCTTCTCCCATTCGCTCGCCAAAACGCGCCTGCTGGCGAAACTGCTGGATAACGCTCATGCCGTTGATCACTTCGTTGAAGCCATCATTGATATCTGCGAGGTAAGCGCGCACGCGACGAACAATCGGCGTGCTGTAGCGCTGGTAAATTACCATCACAATCAGCACCGCCGGGAAAATAGCGATCGCCACCAGCGCCATACGCCAGTCCAGGCTGAACATCGCCACCAGCATCGCGCCAATCAACGCGGCACTGCGCAGAACCGTTGCGACAACGGTTACATAGAGGTCGCGGATCACCTCGGTGTCATTGGTGACGCGCGAAATAACCTGCCCGACCGGCTGAGTATCAAACTCGCTCAGCGGCTGGCGCAGCGCGGCATCCATCACATCCGTGCGAAGCTGCTGGACCACGCCCACGGCGGCCCGGTTAAACAGCAGCGAATGCGCATAGTGCAGCCCCGCCGCCGTCAGCTGTAGGCCGACATACGCCACGCCCAGCCCCGTCACCAGCCCCAGCGGCAGATAGTTTTTCGCCACCATATTGTCGATGAAATAGCTGATAAGCAGCGGACCGGTCACCTCCGCAATCGCGGCGATCCACAGCAACAGCACGGCGATGGAAAGCGGTTTGCGCCACGGCGAGCCATAGGCCAGCAGCCGTTTTAACGTCGGCCACATCTGTCCAAACTTACGCATCGGCGACCTCCTCATCCAGCGCGGCTTCAAGCTGTTGATAGCGGTACATATCCCGATACCATCCGGTCTGCCCGGCAAGCTGCTCATGCTGACCACGCTGAGCAATATGCCCGTGCTGAAGCACCAGAATTTCGCTGGCTTCGGTAAGGGCCGACAGACGGTGCGCGCTGATGATGACCGTGCGCCCCTCTCCCCACTGGCGAAGGTTATGCAAAATTTGATGTTCAGTACGCCCGTCAACCGCGGACAGCGCATCATCCAGTATCAGGATCTCAGCGTCCAGCAGCAGCGCGCGGGCAATAGAGATACGCTGTTTTTGTCCGCCGGAGAGCATAACGCCCCGCTCACCCACTTCCGTGTCGTAGCCCTGCGGCAGGCGCAGAATATCCTCGTGGACGCTGGCCAGACGCGCCACGTGCTCGATCTGGTCCTGTGTCGCCGTCGGACACCCGAGCGCGATATTGTTGGCAATGGTGTCTGAAAACAAAAACGGCGTCTGGCTGACGACCGCCAGGCGGCTGCGCCAGTCATCCAGCAGCAGACGTGGCAGAGGGACGTCGTGGAAACGGATATCGCCTTCGCTCACGTCAAAATGGCGCTGAATCAGTGACAGAATGGTGCTTTTACCGGAACCCGTCGGGCCACAGATGCCCAGCATCTGACCAGGACGCAGCGTGAAACTGACGTTCTCAAGCACCGGATGTTCCGTTTGCGGGTAGATAAAGGCGCGGATATCAGCCTTGAGAATACCCGGACCTTCCGCCACCGGCTCGCTGCCATCGTTCACGACCGGCACTTCCGCCAGCATGGCGCGGATACGGCTGTAAGCGGCGCTCCCGCGTTCAACGATATTAAACATCCAGGCCAGCGCCAGCATCGGCCAGATCATCAGCCCAAGGTACATCGCAAAGCTGGTTAACTGCCCGAGGGTCATCGTGCCTTGCACCACCATCCAGCTGCCGCCGCCCACTGCCAGCAGGTTCGCCATGCCAATCGCAATATAAATTGTCGGATCGAAACGGGCATCAATACGCGCCACGCGCATGTTTTTCGCGCCGGTATCGGCGGCGTCGGCGGCAAACAGCGCGGACTGGCGATCTTCCAGACCAAACGCTTTAATCATGCGGATGCTGGTCATGCTCTCCTGGGTGCGATCGTTCAGCGACGAGAACGCCGCCTGCGCCAGCTTAAAGCGTTCATGGAGCTGCTCGCCGTAGCGGTTAATTGCCAGCGCCATCAGCGGCATCGGCAGCAGCGCCAGCAGCGTGAGCTCCCAGCTAATTTGCGTAGACATCACAATCAGTACCGCACAGCCCATCACCAGGGAATCCACCAGCGTTAGCACCCCTTCACCGGCGGCAAACACCACGCGGTCTACATCGTTAGTGGCGCGGGCGATGAGATCCCCGGTACGGTGACGCAGATAAAACTCAGGGTGCTGGCGGCTCAGCTGGCGGTAAAAGTCCTCGCGCAGCTCAACGGCAAGCTGATAGGACGCGCCGAACAGCAGCACTCGCCAGACATAACGCAGCAGGTAAACCACCACGGCCGTCAGCACCAGCGTACCGCCCCACATCATCACCCGTGCGGCGGTGTAATGTTGTTCCGTAACGCCATCCACGACGTAACCCACCACTTTGGGCGGGATCAGTTGCAGAATGGCAATGATAATAAGCAGGGCCACCGCGCCGAGGTAGCGTTGCCACTCCCGACGAAAGTACCAGCTTAATTGGGCAAATAATCGCACGCGGTCTTTTCCTGAAGGTATTTTAAGAAGTTATTCAATGGGTAACGCTGTGGTGTATTTAATCTGTTCCATGGCGAAACTGGAGGTAACATCGGACAAGCCCGGTACGCTATTGACCAGCCGCTTGTAGAAATCATCGTAGCGCTTCATGTCTGCCACCTGAACGCGCATCAGATAGTCGTATTCCCCCGCCATGCGCCAGAAGCCGAGCACCTCGGGCATGTCGGAAACCTGGGTGACGAAGCGGCAGTACCATTCGCTACTGTGATGCTGCGTTTTTATCAGGACGAAGGCGGTCAGTCCAAGCCCCAGTTTTTCGGGGTCCAGCAACGCCACGCGTCCCAGCAGAATGCCATCATCTTCCAGCTTCTTGAGGCGCTTCCAGCACGGTGTGGTGGTCAGATTAACGGCATCTGCCAGCGCCTGCAAAGAGAGGGTGCAGTCGCTTTGCAGCAAAGAAAGCAGCTTACGATCAATTTTATCTAACATAGCCACCTCGAAGAGAAAATTATTCTCCTTACATTCTATTTTAAAGGTCAGATAGCAACAATTTTTTCTGTGCTTTTCGCTATGCTGGGCACAAAATGACAAACGGATAACTACGATGAATAGCAACTGGGTTAAACATGCCATCAGCGAAATAAATGCCGACTATCAGCGCTCGGCAGACACCCACTTGATCCGCCTGCCTCTGCCTGGATTTCCCGGCATTCAGCTTTACCTGAAGGATGAAAGCACCCATCCTACCGGCAGCCTGAAGCATCGCCTGGCGCGTTCACTCTTTTTATACGGTTTATGTAACGGCTGGATCAAAGAAGGCACCACGATTATTGAATCGTCGTCCGGATCAACTGCCGTTTCCGAAGCCTACTTTGCCCGCCTGCTGGGCCTCCCGTTCATCGCCGTGATGCCCTCCTGCACGGCGAAACGTAAAGTCGAACAGATCGAATTTTACGGCGGACGCTGCCACTTTGTGGAAAGCGCCTGCGAAATCTATGCGGCCTCCGAAATGCTGGCCCGCGAACTGAATGGTCACTATATGGACCAGTTCACCTTCGCCGAGCGCGCCACCGACTGGCGCGGCAATAATAACATTGCGGATAGCATTTTCCGCCAGATGACCCACGAGCCGCATCCTGTTCCCTCTTACATTGTCATGAGCGCGGGCACGGGCGGAACCTCCGCCACCATCGGACGTTATATCCGCTGTCAGGGTTATGATACGCAGCTGATGGTGGTTGACCCGCAAAACTCGGTGTTCCTCGATTACTGGCAATCCCGCGATGCCAGCCTGCGCAGCCCCGTGGGGAGCAAGATCGAAGGGATTGGTCGCCCGCGCGTCGAACCCTCGTTCATTCCGGACGTTGTGGATGAGATGCTCCGCGTGCCGGACGCCGCCAGCGTCGCGACGGCGCACTGGCTGGAGACACAGCTTGGCCGTAAAGTCGGGGCTTCCACCGGCACCAATATGTGGGGCGCGCTACAGCTGGCCGCGAGGATGCGCGAAGAAGGCCGTACCGGCTCTGTCGTCACGCTGCTGTGTGACAGCGGGGAGCGCTACCTGGACACCTATTACAACGCAGAATGGGTGCAGGCAACTATTGGCGATGTAGAACCGTGGAAAGCGCAGATTTCGCAGCTGGTGAAATAAAAAAAAGCCAGGCTAAAGCCTGGCTTGCTGGAAGGGTCTCACTATTCGGGGGAATATGGGAGGTTATTTTTGTCCAGCCAATGCGTCAAAAAATGGGACACCGCTTCGTTACGACAGTGTCCGATAACCGGTAAATGCGGGAGCGCGGCAATAAGTTGCGGCATCGCGTTCCCCATAATCAGTCCACGACCCACGCTGCTCAGCATCTCGTGGTCGTTCATGGCGTCACCAAAGGCCATACAGTCCTGCATCGTCAGCCCCAGATGATCGCTCAGCACCGCCAGCGCAGATCCTTTGTTACAGCCCACCGGCAGCACTTCAAGGCAGTCCACCGCCGAGAAGGTCAGGTGCGCCCGGTCGCCCAGCGCCTCGTTAAGCTGAATACGCAGGCGGCAGAGATCGTCGTGATCGCCACAGAAGCAGATCTTGGTCACCTTGTGTGCCGGAATGCGGCGCAAATCGATAAGCTGATATTTAAAGCCGCTGTAAACGTGAGCGTGCAGCAAGGCCGGGATCTCACGCCCGGTAAACCAGCCTTCATCATTAAAAACATGCACGCTGGCCTGCGTATCCCAGGTGCTGTGCAGGACAATGTCCGCCACTTCCGGATTCAGATCCTGACGGTGCAGCATATTGCCGTCGACGGAGTGAATGCGCGTCCCGTTGCCGGTGATCAGGAACGCATCGAGGGCAAATGTTCCCAGCAGATGGCGCATCTCGAGAACATGACGACCAGTGGCAAACGTCAGGGTGACTTCACGCTCGCGCAGGCGCTTAAGTGTGTTCAGGGTTTTCTCCCCTAAACGGTGATCCGGCATTAACAGCGTGCCGTCCATATCAAATGCAGCGAGCCGAGCCATAATTACTCCCGAAATGTGATGCGGTTAACTTGTGCATCAGTATTACGTGAGATATACGGAAGTAATAGTGAATAGATGATAATTATTGTTCCGGGTTTTTCATGCGCCAGCTTAATCGTCTTAACCAGTATCAGCGTCTGTGGCACCCCTCCGCCGGCGCACCGCAGCAGGTTACCATCAGTGAACTTGCCAGCCGCTGCTTTTGCAGCGAGCGACATGTTCGCACCCTGCTGCGCCAGGCGCAGGAGGCGGGCTGGCTAAGCTGGCACGCCCGCTCCGGACGAGGTAAGCGTGGGGAATTACGCTTTCACGTCACCCCGGACTCGTTGCGTAATACGATGATGGAAGAGGCCCTGAAAAGTGGACAGCAGCACAACGCGCTGGAGCTGGCCCAGCTCGCGCCTGAAGATTTGCGATCGCTGCTGCATCCGTTTATGGGCGGGCAGTGGCAGAACGATACGCCGACGCTGCGTATTCCCTACTATCGCTCGCTGGAGCCGCTTCAGCCGGGGTTTCTCCCTGGCCGGGCGGAGCAGCATCTGGCGGGACAGGTATTCTCAGGTTTGACGCGTTTTAATGGTACCAGCAGTGAACCCACGGGCGATCTGGCGCATCACTGGGAAATCTCCGCTGAGGGCCTGCGCTGGCATTTCTACATTCGCTCCACCCTGCACTGGCATAACGGCGATAAAATAGAGACGGCACAGCTCCGGAAAAGCCTGACGGCGCTGTTATCGCAGCCCGGCATGGGCACGCTTTTCCGCAGCGTCTTACGTATCGAAACCACGCATCCGCAGTGCCTGACGTTTATTCTCCATCAACCTGACTACTGGCTGGCGCACAGGCTGGCAACCTACTGTAGCCGTCTGGCGCATCCCGATTACCCCGTGGTGGGCAGCGGTCCCTTTCGACTGAGCGTTTTTGAGCCTGAACTGGTGCGTCTGGAAAGCCACGAGCAGTATCACCTTGGCCATCCGTTGCTTAAGGCTATCGAGTACTGGATCACGCCCCAGCTTTTTGACTACAGTCTGGGCACCAGCTGTCGCCACCCGGTGCAAATCGCCATTGGCGAGGCCGACGAGCTGGCCAGCCTGCGGCTGGTGAGTAACAGCACCAGTCTGGGTTTCTGCTACCTCACGCTGAAACAGAGCCCACGTCTGAGCGAACTTCAGGCAAAGCGGCTGATTAATATCATTCATCTCTCAACGCTGCTGCACACGCTTCCCCTGAACGAAGGGCTCATCACCCCTACCGAGGAACTGCTTCCCGGCTGGGCGATCCCCCAATGGCCTGATTTAACCGACGTTGCGCTGCCAGAGGCATTGACGCTCGTCTACCACCTGCCGGTTGAGCTTCACACCATGGCCAGCCAGTTAAAAGCATACCTTGCGCGGCAGGGTTGTGAACTGACCGTCATCTTTCACGACGCCAAAACGTGGGACGGGTGCCAGCAGCTTGCCGATGCAGACATCATGATGGGAGACAGACTGATTGGCGAAGCGCCAGCGTACACGCTTGAGCAGTGGCTCCGCTGCGATGCGCTCTGGCCGCATCTGCTGAGCGCACCGGCATACGCCCATTTGCAGGCCACGCTGGATGCGGTGCAGACGCAGGCCGACGAACGTGACCGACACGCAGGACTTCAGGCTATATTCAGCCGGTTAATGGAGACAGCCGTCCTGACGCCGCTCTTTAACTACCAGTATCAAATCAGCGCGCCTCCGGGCGTCAACGGCATACGCCTTAACACTCGCGGCTGGTTTGACTTCACCGAAGCCTGGCTTCCTCCCCCAAACGCGTGAAGAAGCTGGTCGCCGCTTTAGCCAGGCGTTAACATGACGCTTTTACTGTAACTGTCGAGATGATCTATGAAACGTGCCGTCGTCGTGTTCAGCGGAGGACAAGATTCCACCACCTGCCTGATTCAGGCGCTTCACCAGTATGATGAAGTGCACTGCGTCACTTTTGATTATGGTCAGCGTCATCGCGCTGAAATCGATGTCGCTCGTGAACTGGCCCTCAAACTGGGCGCCCGCGCTCATAAAGTGCTGGACGTGACGCTGTTAAATGAACTGGCCGTCAGCAGCCTCACCCGCGACAGCATTCCGGTGCCTGATTACGAACCGGATGCCAGCGGCATTCCGAACACCTTCGTACCGGGCCGCAACATTCTCTTCCTGACCCTGACGGCGATCTATGCCTACCAGGTGAAAGCCGAAGCGGTGATCACGGGCGTATGTGAGACCGACTTCTCTGGCTACCCGGACTGCCGGGATGAATTCGTGAAAGCACTCAATCACGCTGTCGATCTGGGAATGGCAAAAGAGACCCGCTTCGAAACGCCGCTGATGTGGCTGGATAAGGCTGAAACCTGGGCCCTGGCCGACTACTGGGGCAAGCTGGATGTTGTTCGCAACGAGACCCTGACCTGCTACAACGGCATTAAAGGGGACGGCTGCGGGCAGTGTGCCGCCTGTAACCTGCGCGCGAACGGTCTGAATCATTATTTTGCGGATAAAGCGGGCGTGATGGCCGCGATGCAGAAAAAGACCGGGCTGAAATAAGGGCTACCTGACCGTGCTGTCGAACGGTAAGTGTCGACAGCACAGTTATTCCTGAACATTTCTTACGCGATCATCAGCTCCAGCTTTTCGCGCAACTCCCCTTCCAGCGGCAACGCTTTCTGGGTTTTGAGATCGATACAGACAAAGGTGATCAGCGCATCGGCCACCACCTGCCCTTCTGGCTCCAGCGTAACGACCTGGCTCAATACACCACTTTTGCCATTCAGTTGTTGGACCTCACTGGTCACGGTGAGCACATCCCCCAGCACAGCCGGGCGGCGGTAGTTAATGTTGATATTGACGACCACAAACGCGATGTTGTGTGCGGTCAGCCACTGGAAGCTTTCGCTGTTCTCCAGACCGTCCCAGCGCGCCTCTTCAAGAAATTCAAGGTAGCGGGCGTTATTGACGTGCTGGTAAACATCGAGGTGATAACCACGGACTTTGATTTGTGTCTGCATAGCGCAATAGCCTTTCGTTGTTATAGGTTCAGAGGTCATAACTGGTATGACCTCTTTATCCTGGCAAATTTTTGCCGCAGTGCAAGTGATTACGCGATTACAGCGTCAGGTGTGCGAGATTGCGCTCAACCAGCGCGCTGCCCATACCCGGCACCTGCTTGAGATCGTCAAGGGTTTTGAAAGGGCCATACTCTTCACGATAGCTGACGATGGCCTGCGCTTTTTTTAGACCCACACCATTCATAACGCGAGCAAGATCGTCCGCAGAGGCAGTATTGATACTGACCCGCGTACCCTCGTCCTCAATGGCTTTCGTGCTGGCCGTCGCGTTGGCTTTAACATGACCTTGTGACGTTGCATCGGCCTGGTTTTGTGCAGCCTGCGCTTTAACCGAGGGGGACGCCGCCAGCGCGCCCGCACTCATCCCGGAAGTGGCAATAGCCAGTGTAATTAACAGTGCTTTGATTCCACATTTCATGCTGTTTTCTCCTTGTTTGTTGACAGCCACGCCACGATAACCGCACGGGAAAACAGGGACAAACAACAGATTGCAGAAATGGAAAAGGCCGCGAAAGCGGCCTTTAGTTTTTGCAGAGCGTTACTAAAATCTGCGAGCAGATACGTAATTATTGCTCCTGAGTGACCACATCACCCAGTTTGATTTTGGCTTCTTTACGCAGGTTGCTCATCATCGCTTCGAAAGCAATCTGGGCATTGTTCTGGGTAATTCCCTGAACCATGGCCTTCTTCTGCGCGTCTGGCAGCGTACCGGCTTTTACTTCATCCAGCGCCAGAAGCACCACGTTACCCTGCATATCGGTCGTGGTGCCAAAGACAGGTTTGTCTTTCGCCGGCAGGCTCAGGCCAAACGCCGCCTGGCTGACAGGATCCTGACCGGTACGGCTCAGCGTTTTTGCTTCGCCAAAGCTCAGGCCAGCCGCTTTCAGCGCATCGTTCTTACCGGCTTTCAGATCGGCCAGAATTTTCTCTGCATCCAGTTTTGCCTGCTGTGCCGCTTTGTTGTGTTTGACCAGCGCCACCACCTGATCTTTCACTTCCGCCAGGGGCTTCACTGCCTCGGCTTTGTGCTCGCTGACGCGCAGTACGAACGCACGGTCACCGTCAACGGTAATGATGTCTGAGTTGCTGCCCGGCGTACCGTTCTCACCGACCAGACCACCATTGAAAATGGCATCTGAAACTGGTTTGAAGTTCAGTTCTTCCGGCAGGTTTTCGTGGCTGAACCAGCCCGTCTCAACCGCTTTAACGCCAGCAGCCTGCTCAGCACCCGCCAGTGATTCGTTGTCGTTGCTTGCGGCATCGCTCACTTTCTGTTGCAGAGCATAGAAGGCGTCCAGCGCTTTCTCCTGCTTCACTTTCGCAGCGATATCATCACGAACGTCAGCCAGCGGCTTGGTTTTCGCCGCCACAACATCGTCCAGACGCGCCACCAGGAAACCAACGGAGGATTTGATTACACCAGACAGTTGGCCTTTCTCTTTCAGGCCTGCATTTTTCAGCTCGTCCGGGGTAGTGGACTCTTCCAGCCAGCCCATATCACCGCCGTTTTTGGCAGAAATAATGTCGGTGGATTTTGCTTTCGCTAAGGTGGCGAAATCAGCGCCTTTGTTCAGCTCGTCCAGCACGGCTTTCGCTTCTGCTTCCGTTTTGGTCTGGATCACGCTGTAACGGTTACGCTGCGGCTGAGTGAACTGATCCTGATGCTGGTCGTAATAAGACTGGATCTCGGCGTCAGTCGCGTTTTCCTGCATCGCAGCTGCATCCAGCTTGATATAGCTTACGCGGAACTGTTCCGGAGAGATGAAGTTGTTCTTGTTTTGCTCGTAGTAAGCATTAACTTCAGCGTCGCTAACCTGCTGTTTCGCTGCCAGTGCGTTGACATCAATCGTCGCTTCACGCACCACGCGTTGCTGCGCCACCAGTGCCGCCAGCTCTTCAGTTTCGCCTTTCAGCATGAAATCGGTGCCCACCACCGCGTTGATCAGCTGTTGCGTGGTCAACTGGTTACGCAGCGCCTGAGCGTACTGGTCAGCCGTCATACCCATCTGGTTAACAATGCTGTTGTAACGCGCGTTGTCGAACTTCCCATTAGACTGGAAAGCCTGCGTCGAGAAGATGGCTTTTTTAACCTGCTCATCGCTGATGCCCAGACCCAGGCTTTTCGCGTACTGATCCAGCAGCGCTTCGTCGATAAGGCGGTTCAGCGTCTGCTGACGCAGGTTTTTCATATAGCCTTCGTTGGCTGCAAGTTCAGAGTATTGGTCGCCCAGTTGCTGCTGCATGCGGTTACGTTCACCAGCAAAAGCGTTCTCGAACTGCCCACGGCTAATTTCCTGGCCATTCACTTTTGCGGCGTAGTTCGCGCCACCGCCGATGAGGTAACTACTCACACCGGTCAATATGAACGACACGATAATGATACCGAAAATAATCTTGAGCACGAGACTGTTAGCAGCCGTGCGTAAGCTGTCCATCATGGTGTAACAACACTCCGCTGTAGGTGACTGGTTACCTGACGCTGACGGAAAATCCTGACCGTCGCGCGTAAAGGCGTATTGTGACAAGAAAACAGGGCAATTGTCAGCCCACAACTCGCATAAACTCGCACAAATCAGGTCTGGACAAACAAAAAAGGCACATCAAACGATGCGCCCTTGTACTTTTCAGCTTCCCTGGAGCGGGAAAGCAATCAGTTTACTGCGTCTTTCAGCGCTTTACCTGCACGGAAACCCGGCACTTTAGCGGCAGCAATGGTGATCTCTTTACCGGTCTGAGGGTTGCGGCCAGTACGGGCTGCACGCTCTTTAACCGCAAAAGTACCGAAGCCTACCAGTGCAACGTCGTCCCCAGCTTGCAGAGATTCAGTAACAGAAGCAATTAAAGCATCTAAAGCACGTCCCGCTGCAGCTTTAGAAATATCAGCACCCGCAGCAATTTTGTCAATCAGTTGAGATTTATTCACTGTTCTCTTCCTCTCTTTATAATTTATATCGCACCTGAATCCTTCACAGCGCGACCGCGCAGCAGTTATATCAGTCCTGCTATGACCTTACAACACCCGTTGTTGATGGCTAACCCAATCAGCAATCTAAATTAGCTATACAAAAAAAGGCTGGCAAGTACGAAATGACTTACCAGCCTTGTTTTTATTGGCGCTCTTTGCGCGAGGTCACTATTTTGCGGTTACAACCTGCATTCCGGACGGTTCATTTTGCAGTGCGAGAGTCAGAACTTCCTCAATGCGTTTCACCGGATGGATCTGCAAATCGGCAATAACGTTGTCCGGAATCTCTTCCAGATCGCGTTTATTTTCGTAAGGGATCAATACGGTTTTGATCCCACCGCGGTGTGCCGCCAGCAGTTTTTCTTTTAACCCGCCGATAGGCAGTACCTGACCACGCAGCGTAATTTCACCGGTCATGGCCACATCAGCACGAACCGGGTTCCCTGTCAGGCAGGAAACCAGCGCCGTACACATGGCAATACCCGCGCTTGGGCCATCTTTCGGCGTCGCCCCTTCCGGAACGTGAACGTGAATGTCGCGTTTTTCGTAGAAATCCGGGTTGATACCCAGTTTTTCCGCACGCGCGCGCACCACGGTCAGCGCCGCCTGGATGGACTCCTGCATCACTTCACCCAGTGAACCGGTGTAGGTCAGCTTGCCTTTGCCCGGGACACAGGCGGTTTCGATGGTCAGCAGATCGCCGCCCACTTCCGTCCATGCCAGACCGGTCACCTGACCAACGCGGTTTTCGTTGTCCGCACGACCGTAGTCGAAGCGCTGAACGCCAAGGTAAGCATGCAGATTGTCGCCGTTAATCACAATGTGCTTCAGGCTCTTATCCAGCAGCAGCTGTTTCACCGCCTTACGGCACAGCTTAGAGATCTCACGCTCGAGGCTACGCACGCCCGCTTCACGGGTGTAATAGCGAATGATGCCAATAATCGCGCTGTCCTCGACGGTCAGCTCGTTGGCTTTCAGCGCGTTACGCTCAATCTGTTTCGGCAGCAGGTGCTGCTTAGCAATGTTCAGCTTCTCATCTTCGGTATAACCGGAGAGACGGATCACTTCCATACGGTCCAGCAGCGGGGCCGGAATGTTCATGGAGTTGGAGGTCGCCACGAACATCACATCGCTCAGGTCGTAGTCCACTTCCAGGTAGTGATCGCTGAACGCCACGTTCTGTTCTGGATCAAGCACTTCCAGCAGCGCCGACGCAGGGTCGCCACGCATGTCCGAAGACATTTTGTCGATCTCATCGAGCAGGAACAGCGGGTTTTTAACCCCCACTTTCGCCATCTTCTGGATCAGCTTGCCCGGCATGGAACCGATATAGGTGCGACGATGGCCGCGGATTTCCGCTTCATCGCGTACGCCGCCCAGCGCCATACGGATATACTTACGTCCGGTCGCTTTGGCGATGGACTGGCCCAGAGAGGTTTTACCCACGCCTGGAGGCCCTACCAGGCACAGAATTGGGCCTTTGATTTTGTTCACACGGCTCTGTACCGCGAGGTACTCAAGAATGCGGTCTTTCACGCGTTCCAGGCCGTAGTGGTCGGTATCGAGGATTTCCTGCGCCTGACGCAGGTCTTTTTTGACCTTGCTGCGGGCATTCCACGGAACCTGCACCATCCACTCAATATAGCCGCGCACGACGGTCGCCTCTGCCGACATCGGAGACATCATTTTCAGCTTCTGCAACTCAGCTTCGGCTTTCTCTTTCGCCTCTTTCGGCATCTTCGCCGCGTCGATCTTACGCTTCAGCGCTTCGTTTTCATCCGGCGCATCGTCCATCTCGCCGAGCTCTTTCTGAATGGCTTTCATTTGCTCGTTCAGATAGTACTCACGCTGCGATTTTTCCATCTGCTTTTTGACGCGGTTGCGAATGCGCTTCTCAACCTGGAGCAGATCGATCTCAGACTCCATCATCGCCATCAGGTATTCCAGACGTTCGTTAACGTCGGACATTTCCAGCACGGACTGTTTGTCAGCAAGCTTCAGCGGCATGTGCGCAGCGATGGTATCCGCCAGACGTGCAGGATCGTCGATGCTGTTCAGCGACGTCAGCACTTCAGGTGGGATTTTCTTATTCAGCTTGATGTAGCCTTCGAACTGGCTGATCGCGGTGCGTACCAGCACTTCCTGTTCGCGCTCATCAAGTTCCGGTGAATCAAGGTACTCTGCCTTCGCAGAGAAGTGCTCGCCATCGTCTGACAGAGTGGTAATACGCGCACGCTGTAAGCCTTCCACCAGCACCTTCACGGTGCCGTCTGGCAGCTTCAGCATCTGCAAAATAGAGGCCACGGTCCCGACGGTGAAAAGATCGTTTACACCCGGCTCATCCGTTGATGCTTCCTTCTGCGCGACCAACATGATTTTTTTATCATGATCCATGGCGGCTTCGAGGCAACGGATAGATTTTTCCCGCCCTACAAATAAGGGTATGACCATGTGCGGATAAACCACCACATCGCGCAACGGCAATACGGGGATTTCAATGCGTTCAGAACGCTCAGGATTCATAGAGCTCTCTCTTAGTTTAGTGTCCGCCAGGTAAACTGGTCATGTAACTGTGCTTCACACAACCATTAACATGTAATCCAGTATATGGGGATGTTTCCCATACATTCAACGCCATGAATACGGAAAAAGTAAAGGGGAGATAAAATCCCCCCTTTTTGATTAACTGATTGTATGAAATGGTGAATTATTCGCCAGATGCCTGCTGCGCTTCCGGTTTACCGTAAATCAGTAACGGCTTGGACTGGCCACCAATGACGGACTCGTCGATCACGACTTTTTCAACGTCTTCCATAGAAGGAAGATCGTACATCGTGTCGAGCAATGCTGCTTCTACGATAGAACGCAGGCCACGGGCACCGGTTTTACGCGCCATCGCTTTCTTGGCAATCGCGTCCAGTGCTTCGTCACGGAATTCCAGCTCAACGCCTTCCAGATTAAACAGCGCCTGATACTGCTTGGTCAGCGCGTTTTTCGGCTCTTTCAGGATCTGAATCAGCGCGTCTTCGCTCAGTTCGTTCAGGGTCGCCACAACAGGCAGACGGCCGATAAATTCCGGAATCAAACCGAATTTGATCAGATCTTCCGGTTCAACCTGCGCCAGCAGCTGGCCTTCGTTTGGTTTTTCAGACGTGGCTTTCACCGTTGCGCCAAAACCAATGCCGGAGCCGGTTTCCACACGGTGAGAGATCACTTTATCCAGGCCTGCAAACGCACCACCACAGATAAACAGGATCTTGGAGGTATCAACCTGCAAGAATTCCTGCTGCGGATGTTTACGCCCACCCTGCGGTGGAACAGCCGCAACCGTACCTTCAATCAGCTTCAGCAGCGCCTGCTGCACGCCCTCGCCCGAGACGTCACGGGTGATCGACGGGTTGTCTGATTTACGGGAGATTTTGTCGATCTCATCGATATAGACGATCCCGCGCTGGGCTTTCTGTACGTCGTAATCGCACTTCTGGAGCAGCTTCTGGATAATATTTTCAACGTCTTCACCCACATAACCGGCTTCGGTCAGGGTGGTGGCATCCGCCATGGTGAACGGAACATCCAGCAGGCGCGCCAGCGTTTCCGCCAGCAGGGTTTTACCAGAACCCGTAGGCCCGATCAGCAGAATGTTACTTTTGCCCAGCTCTACGCCATTGCTGGTATCGCCGTTACGCAGACGTTTGTAGTGGTTGTATACCGCCACCGCCAGCACTTTTTTCGCCTGCTCCTGACCAATGACATAGTCGTCCAGGTGGTGGCGAATCTCGTGTGGCGTTGGTAACGCGCTGCGCTCACGGTGCGGCGCGACTTCTTTAATCTCTTCGCGAATGATGTCGTTACATAAATCGACGCATTCGTCGCAGATATACACGGACGGCCCGGCAATCAGTTTACGCACTTCATGCTGGCTTTTGCCGCAAAAAGAGCAGTACAGCAGTTTGCCCGAACCATCTTTGCGTTTATCTGTCATGAGTCCAAACCTCTTTTTAAGTTCTATGTGCCGCACATGACGACGCAAATGCCATTCTCAGACGCAAGCTGCTTACAGGCAACGTTCCGCCCTACCTTAGTATAGCGGCACACTCGCGTCGCGGGCATCAATTACGATGGGTCAAAATGGAGTCGACTAAGCCGTACTCAACTGCCTCTGGTGCAGAGAGGAAGCGATCGCGCTCGGTATCGCGCTCGATCTGCTCGAGAGGTTGACCCGTATGCTGCGCCATAAGTTCATTCATGCGCGCTTTTACTTTCAGAATTTCTCGGGCGTGGATTTCAATATCCGTCGCCTGGCCCTGGTAACCACCCAGCGGCTGGTGAATCATCACGCGGGAGTTAGGCAGGCAGAAACGCTTACCTTTCGCCCCTGCGGTTAACAGGAAAGCACCCATGGACGCCGCCTGCCCCATACAGATGGTGCTGACATCCGGCTTGATGAATTGCATGGTGTCATAAATTGACATGCCCGCCGTAATCACACCGCCTGGCGAGTTGATGTACAGGTAAATGTCTTTTTCCGGGTTTTCCGCTTCCAGGAACAGCATCTGCGCCACGATCAGGTTAGCCATATGGTCTTCCACCTGGCCGGTCAGAAAGATAACGCGTTCCTTGAGCAGACGGGAATAGATATCGAAAGAACGCTCACCGCGTGAGGTCTGTTCAATAACCATTGGCACCAGCGCCATATGGGGTGCAAAGTTATCTCGTTCGCCACTGTATGACATTTCCGTCTCCTGGTTCAAAATTGAAAACACCTGCTGTACTGATTGTAACCTTATGGACGGATTATCAGCCAGTCTCAATCATCGTGATTACATACTAATGGGGGTCGTCATGCCCTATTTCAAGCATAACAACGTTTTGTTGTAACGCTAACACTGAAAGGGCGTTTTAGCACCCTTCCAGGACTAAAGCTGTGATAAAAAAAACCCGTCGCCGGAGGGCAACGGGTTTTTTGTTCAAACTTTAAACCGTCGGGGCGAAATTATGCCTGCTGGTTCATCAGTTCGGTGAAAGAGGTCTCTTTTTCGGTCACTTTCGCTTTCGCCAGTACCGCTTCAACAGCCTGCTCTTCCAGTGCGACGTTGCGCATGTTGTCCATCAGCTCTTTGTTCTTACCGTAGAACTCGATCACTTCTGATGGGTCTTCGTATGCAGAAGCCATCTCTTCGATCAGGCCTTTCACACGCTCTTCGTCAGCTTTCAGCTCGTGGGTACGAATCACTTCGCCCAGCAGCAGGCCGACAACAACGCGACGTTTCGCTTGCTCTTCGAACAGCTCGCGTGGCAGTTCCATCGCTTGCTGCTGGTTGCCACCGAAGCGCTGTGCAGCCTGACGGCGCAGAACGTCGATTTCGCTGTCGATCAGGGCAGCAGGAACGTCGATGTCGTTCGCTTTCACCAGACCTTCAATCGCCTGAGACTTCACGCGGTTACGTACAGCGCCGTTCAGCTCGCGCTCCATGTTTTTACGCACTTCGGTACGCAGACCCGCAACAGAACCATCTTCCACGCCGAAACGCTTGATGAATTCTTCAGTCAGTTCTGGCAGTTCGCGCTCTTCCACTTTCTTCAGGTTGATAACGAACTTCGCTGCTTTACCTTTCAGGTTTTCAGCGTGGTATTCTTCAGGGAAGGTCACGTCAATGGTGAACTCTTCGCCCGCTTTGTGGCCTTTGATACCGTCTTCGAAGCCTGGGATCATACGACCCTGGCCCATCGCCAGTACGAAGTCAGACGCTTTACCGCCTTCGAACTCTTCGCCGTCTACAGAACCGGTGAAGTCGATGGTTACGCGGTCTTCCGCGTCAACAGCGCCTTCTTTCTCTTTCCAGTTCGCCTGCTGCTTGCGCAGGGTATCCAGCATGCCGTCAACGTCTTCGTCAGTCACGGAAACGATCGGTTTTTCAACTTCGATAGATTCCAGACCTTTCAGCTCAACTTCCGGGTACACTTCGAACTCTACGGAGTAGGTGAAGTCTTCGCCCTGCTTGTATTCACCTGGAACGTAGTTCGGCGCGCCGGCTGGATTGATTTTTTCTTTGATGATCGCGTCGATAAAGTTGCGGCTCATCAGTTCACCCAGCACATCCTGACGCACGGAAGCGCCATAACGCTGAGCAACAACATTCATTGGTACTTTGCCCTTGCGGAAGCCGTCAATACGTACTTTTTTTGCTACGTTGACCAGCTCGCTTTTCACAGCAGTTTCGATGCTGTCAGCAGCGATAGTAATCGTTACACGGCGGCCAAGGCCTTGAGTGGTTTCAACTGAAACTTGCATCTTGTTACCTCAAAAAAATCACAGTGCTCGGTCAACTCTGAATCTGTCTGTTATACCGGGATGCTCTCTTATGTGCAGATTCACATTCCCTGTCGCCAGAATCATCCCGAAGACATTCAATAAGACGCGGCATTATAGCGGCATCACTTAGGTGAGTCGAGAACGGTTGGAGCATGTTGCTGCGGCTTTTTTCACACTTTAAGGCTATTTTTAGCCTTAAAAACGCGCCATCCGCTCAAAACTCAGACAAAACAAAACGGCCCGAAGGCCGTTTTGACGAAATCTGTAAGCAACATACTGGAAAAACTCCGGCGGTTGCAAATCCGATTTATCAGGCGATGGTGCCTGCACCCCGACAAGGCGGTGATGCGAATACCGTATCCTGTAGCCCTTCCCATTCCTTAATGGTGTAGGTATGCAGCGCCAGCGCATGTACGGTTGTGGAGAGTTCTTCCGTCAAGGTGCTGTAGATCAAGCGGTGTCGGTTCAGGAAACGTTCTCCCGTGAAGCGATCGCTGACCAGAACCACTTTAAAGTGGCTTTCAGAACCTGCCGGCACGTTATGACGATAGCTTTCGTCGACAACTTCGAGAAACACAGGGTTGAACGCTGCCCTTAATTTTTCTTCTATCTGTTCACGTATCATCATGAAATCACTCCTCCGACAACGCTAAGGTGTCACCCATCCCTTTAAATATTAGCCGCTTTTACCGGTTCCATTACACCTTGACAACAAATATTTAGCTTTCGTCTGATTTTCTCATCCAAACGAATGAAGTTCACTATGAGGTTCATACGTTTTGTCACTTACAGGCAGAGAAAAGCGGAAAGGTGGTCAGTTTTCGGACAAGGCGATGAATTTACATGCGTTGACCACTTCCCCTGGCCGTTAGCGATGTTATGATGGCGGCAATTTTTCTCTCTTTGCTTACGATTCGTTGAGAACCCGAAAATGTTAAAAAAACTCTTCTTTCCGTTGGTAGCACTCTTTATGCTCGCCGGCTGCGCGACTCCGCCGACGACCATTGACGTTTCACCAAAAATTACCCTGCCTCAGCAGGATCCAAGCCTGATGGGCGTCACAGTCAGCATTAATGGCGCCGATCAGCGTCAGGACCAGGCGCTGGCGAAAGTGACTCGCGACAACCAGCAGGTCACGCTGACCGCCTCCCGCGACCTGCGCTTCCTGTTGCAGGAAGTGCTGGAAAAACAGATGACCTCCCGTGGCTACATGATTGGCCCAAGCGGCGCGGTTGATCTGCAAATCATCGTGAACAACCTGTACGCTGACGTCTCCCAGGGTAACGTTCGCTACAACATTGCGACCAAAGCCGATATCGCCATCATTGCTACCGCGAAGAACGGCAATAAAATGAACAAAAACTACCGTGCAAGCTATTCCGTTGAAGGCGCATTCCAGGCCTCCAACAAAAATATCGCTGACGCGGTTAACAGTGTGCTGACTGACACCATTGCCGACATGGCACAGGACACCAGCATTCACGACTTCATCAAGCAGAACGCCCGTTAATCCTGCTGACTGACCCGGTGCTTCACCGGGTCAGTTCATAAGAACATGTCCAGTCACTACTTACGTATTTTCCAGCAACCGAAATCAGCTATTCTGCTGATCCTTGGTTTCGCCTCCGGTTTACCCCTTGCGCTCACCTCCGGCACGTTACAGGCGTGGATGACGGTTGAGAACATCGATCTTAAAACCATTGGTTTCTTCTCGCTCGTCGGCCAGGCTTACGTCTTTAAGTTCCTGTGGTCGCCGGTGATGGATCGCTATACCCCACCGTTCCTCGGGCGCCGTCGCGGCTGGTTAGTGATGACGCAGGTGCTGCTGTTGCTGGCCATTGCCGCAATGGGTTTCCTTGAGCCGTCAACACAGCTGCGCTGGATGGCCGCGCTTGCGGTGGTCATCGCCTTCTGCTCCGCTTCGCAGGACATTGTTTTTGACGCCTGGAAGACGGACGTCCTGCCAGCAGAAGAGCGTGGCGCCGGTGCGGCAATCAGCGTGCTTGGCTACCGCCTGGGTATGCTGGTTTCCGGCGGGCTGGCCCTCTGGCTTGCCGACCGCTATCTCGGCTGGCAGGGAATGTACTGGCTGATGGCCGCTCTGCTGATCCCCTGCATTATTGCCACGCTATTCGCGCCTGAACCGAGCGATGTGATTCCGGTCCCCCGCTCGCTGGAGCAGGCCGTCGCCGCACCGCTCCGCGATTTCTTTGGTCGCAATAATGCCTGGCTGATCCTGCTGCTGATTGTCCTTTATAAGCTTGGCGACGCTTTCGCCATGAGTCTGACCACCACCTTCCTGATCCGCGGCGTCGGGTTTGATGCGGGCGAAGTCGGCGTGGTGAACAAAACCCTGGGACTGTTTGCCACGATCGTCGGCGCGCTGTACGGCGGTGTATTAATGCAGCGCCTGACGCTGTTCCGCGCTCTGCTGATCTTCGGCATCCTTCAGGGCGCATCGAATGCCGGTTACTGGCTGCTGTCGATCACCGACAAGCATATGATCAGCATGGCGACGGCGGTATTCTTTGAAAACCTGTGTGGCGGTATGGGCACTGCGGCATTTGTCGCCCTGCTGATGACGCTGTGCAATAAGTCATTTTCCGCCACCCAATTTGCGCTACTGTCTGCCCTTTCTGCCGTCGGGCGCGTATACGTTGGCCCCGTCGCGGGCTGGTTTGTTGAAGCTCACGGCTGGCCGACGTTTTATCTCTTCTCGGTGGTGGCGGCGGTGCCGGGGATTTTATTGCTGCTGGTCTGTCGCCAGACGCTGGAATATACCCAGCGGACGGAACACTTCATGCCGCGCACGGAATATCAGGCTGCCTATCGGTTTGCCCTGCGTCTGCTGATGGCTGGTTGTCTTGCGCTGGTAGTGTGGCTCGCGGTACTCATCTTGAATGCGACGACCACCTTGTCGCTTCCGTTTGAAACCCAGCTGCTTGATGCAGGGGTGTTACTCGCCATCGTGGGTATCCTGACCGGTGGGATGCTGGATTTCATGTCATTGCGGAAAACGCAGATGACATGAAGTAAAAAGCGAAAGGTTATTTCCCGTTGTAATAACGACACGAAATTATAACGGCGAAATAACCGCCATCGGCAAAAAAAATATTTGTTGTTTTGTGCGGGATAGCATTCGGAAATTATTGGAGCTTATTTCGCTACGCTATTTTCCGTTAAACGATTCAGCATTCGAAAGATTGAATTTTCGTTTTTTAGTTGTCTTTTTATTGATAATTAATTGTTAATTATTTGTGTGTTTTTCACAATGGTTATACCAATTGTCCCTTTTGCGGTATGCTGGGGCACCCTTTCGTTATAACGCCCGCTCCGTGCGGCTTCCCCCGGAAAACGCGACATAATTTGCAACACTTGTGACATGTGCGGCAGAACCCGGTAACACCTTCCTGACACAGGGCTAATGATGTTTACAGTAATGTAACCTTCCCGTAAAATGCCCCCACACTTTAAACGCCACCAGACTCCCGTGGAATTGAGGTCGTTAAATGAGACTCAGGAAATACAATAAAAGTTTGGGATGGTTGTCATTATTCGCAGGCACTGTATTACTCAGTGGCTGCGATTCTGCACTACTAGACCCCAAAGGACAGATTGGACTGGAACAACGTTCATTGATACTGACGGCTTTTGGCCTGATGTTGATTGTGGTTATTCCTGCCATCTTGATGGCTGTTGGTTTCGCCTGGAAGTATCGTGCGAGCAATAAAGATGCGAAGTATAGCCCTAACTGGTCACACTCCAATAAAGTGGAAGCTGTGGTCTGGACGGTACCTATTCTGATCATCCTGTTCCTTGCTGTACTGACCTGGAAAACCACTCACGCACTTGAGCCGAGCAAACCGCTGGTTCACGATGAAAAACCTATTACCATTGAAGTGGTCTCCATGGACTGGAAATGGTTCTTCATCTATCCAGAACAGGGCATTGCTACCGTGAATGAAATCGCCTTCCCGGCGAACACTCCGGTTCAGTTCAAAGTGACCTCCAACTCCGTAATGAACTCCTTCTTCATCCCACGTCTGGGCAGCCAGATTTACGCGATGGCCGGTATGCAGACTAACCTGCACCTGATCGCGAATGAAGCAGGCACCTACGACGGTATCTCCGCCAGCTATAGTGGCCCGGGCTTCTCGGGTATGAAGTTCAAAGCTATCGCTACGCCAGACCGCGCGACTTTCGACCAGTGGGTTGCAAAAGCGAAGCAGTCTCCAAACACCATGTCTGACATGGCGGCGTTCGAAAAAGTGGCTGCACCTAGCGAATACAACAAGGTGGAGTACTTCTCTAACGTGAAACCGAATCTGTTCAAAGACGTTATTGGCAAATTTATGGATCACGGCATGAGCATGGACATGACCCAGCCTGAAGGCGAGCACAACACGCACCAGGGTATGGAAGGCATGGACATGAGCCACGCGGAAACCGCTCACTAAGGGGCCGAGGAAGAAAATGTTCGGAAAATTGACACTGGATGCAGTGCCCTACCATGAACCGATTATTATGGTTACGGTGGCTGCAATTATCATTGGTGGCGCGGCCTTAGTTGGCCTGATCACTTACTTCGGTAAGTGGAGCTACCTGTGGAATGAGTGGCTGACTTCGGTTGACCACAAAAAACTCGGTATCATGTACTGCATCGTCGGTATCGTCATGTTAATTCGTGGCTTTGCGGATGCAATCATGATGCGTAGCCAGCAGGCGCTTGCGTCTGCGGGCGAAGCCGGCTTCCTGCCACCGCACCATTACGATCAGATCTTTACCGCCCACGGCGTTATCATGATCTTCTTCGTGGCGATGCCGCTGGTAATCGGTCTGATGAACGTGGTCGTTCCGCTGCAAATCGGCGCGCGCGACGTTGCGTTCCCGTTCCTGAACAACCTGAGCTTCTGGTTCACGGTTGTCGGCGTTATCCTGGTTAACCTGTCACTGGGTGTGGGCGAATTTGCTCAGACTGGCTGGCTGGCCTACCCGCCGCTGTCGGGAATTGAGTACAGTCCGGGCGTGGGCGTTGACTACTGGATTTGGGCGCTTCAGCTCTCCGGTGTCGGTACCACCCTGACCGGTATTAACTTCTTCGTGACCATCCTGAAGATGCGTGCACCAGGTATGACGATGTTCAAGATGCCAGTATTTACCTGGGCATCTCTGTGCGCCAACGTCCTGATTATCGCGTCGTTCCCAATTCTGACCGTCACCATCGCGCTGCTGACCCTGGATCGCTATCTGGGTACCCATTTCTTCACGAATGATATGGGTGGCAACATGATGATGTACATCAACCTGATTTGGGCCTGGGGTCACCCGGAAGTGTACATCCTGGTTCTGCCGGTGTTCGGTGTGTTCTCCGAAATCGCGGCAACCTTCTCGCGTAAACGCCTGTTTGGTTACACCTCTCTGGTGTGGGCAACCGTATGTATTACCGTCCTGTCGTTCATCGTCTGGCTGCACCACTTCTTCACCATGGGTGCGGGTGCCAACGTAAACGCCTTCTTCGGTATTACCACCATGATTATCGCGATCCCGACCGGGGTTAAGATCTTCAACTGGCTGTTCACCATGTACCAGGGTCGTATTGTGTTCCACTCAGCTATGCTGTGGACCATCGGCTTCATCGTGACCTTCTCCGTAGGTGGGATGACCGGCGTACTGCTGGCGGTACCAGGTGCTGACTTCGTTCTGCACAACAGTCTGTTCCTGATTGCGCACTTCCATAACGTTATCATCGGTGGCGTGGTCTTCGGCTGCTTCGCTGGTGTGACCTACTGGTGGCCAAAAGCGTTCGGTTTCACCCTGAACGAAAAATGGGGTAAACGCGCGTTCTGGTTCTGGATCATCGGCTTCTTCGTGGCGTTTATGCCGCTGTACGTGCTGGGCTTCATGGGGATGACCCGTCGTCTGAGCCAGCAGATCGATCCGCAGTTCCACCCAATGCTGATGGTTGCAGCGGGCGGCGCAGCGCTGATTGCCTGCGGTATTCTGTGCCAGCTGATTCAGTACTACGTGTCTATCCGTGACCGTAACCTGAACCGCGACCTGACCGGTGACCCATGGGGTGGTCGTACGCTGGAGTGGGCGACCTCTTCTCCGCCTCCGTTCTATAACTTTGCCGTAGTGCCGCACATTCACGAGCGTGATGCATTCTGGGAAATGAAAGAAAAAGGTGAAGCGTACAAGCAACCTGAGCATTACGAAGAGATCCATATGCCGAAAAACAGCGCCGCGGGCATGGTCATTGCCGCTTTCGCAACGGTATTTGGTTTCGCAATGATCTGGCACATCTGGTGGATGGCGATTGTTGGCTTCGCTGGCATCGTAATCAGCTGGATTGTGAAGAGCTTTGACGAGGACGTGGACTACTACGTACCAGTCCGTGAAGTTGAAAAGCTGGAAAACCAGCATTTTGACGAGATTTCTAAAGCGGGGCTGAAAAATGGCAACTGATACTCTGGCGCACTCAACTGCCCACGCGCATGAACATGCGCACCATGATACAGGACCGACGAAAGTCTTCGGTTTCTGGATCTACCTGATGAGCGACTGCATCCTGTTCTGCTGTCTGTTCGCAACCTATGCCGTTCTGGTGAACGGGACAGCGGGCGGCCCGACCGGTAAGGACATCTTTGAACTGCCGTTCGTTCTGGTTGAAACCGCACTGCTGTTATTCAGCTCCATCACCTACGGCATGGCGGCTATCGCCATGTACAAAAACAACAAGAGCCAGGTTGTCTCCTGGCTGGCGTTGACCTGGCTGTTTGGTGCTGGCTTTATCGGGATGGAAATCTATGAATTCCATCACCTGATCATGGAAGGTTTCGGCCCGGATCGTAGCGGCTTCCTGTCAGCGTTCTTCGCGCTGGTAGGCACCCACGGTCTGCACGTGACCTCGGGTCTGATCTGGATGGCGGTGCTGATGTTCCAGATCTCCCGTCGCGGCCTGACCAGTACTAACCGTACCCGTATTATGTGCCTGAGCCTGTTCTGGCACTTCCTGGACGTGGTATGGATCTGTGTGTTCTCTGTTGTCTATCTGATGGGGGCGATGTAATGAGTCATTCTAACGATCATGGCGCTTCCCACGGCAGCGTAAAAACCTACATGACAGGTTTCATCCTGTCGATCATTCTGACGGTGATCCCGTTCTGGATGGTGATGAACGGTTCTGCATCTAAGCCGGTTATCCTGGGCGCAATCCTGGTGACCGCGGTGATTCAGATTCTGGTGCATCTGGTTTGCTTCCTGCACATGAACACCAAGTCCGATGAAGGCTGGAACATGACGGCCTTTATCTTTACCGTGATTATCATCGCTATCCTGGTAGTCGGTTCCATCTGGATTATGTGGAACCTTAACTACAACATGATGGTTCACTAAGAGCGGCGAGTATGTTTAAGCAATACCTGCAAGTCACGAAACCAGGCATCATCTTTGGCAACCTGATCTCCGTAATCGGAGGGTTCCTGCTGGCCTCTAAAGGCAGCATTGATTACACCCTCTTTATTTACACGCTGGTCGGTGTGTCACTGGTGGTTGCGTCCGGTTGTGTATTTAACAACTACATCGACATGGATATCGACAAGAAGATGGAAAGGACCAAAAATCGGGTGCTGGTTAAAGGCCTGATTGCTCCTTCCGTCTCGCTGGTGTACGCCACCTTGCTGGGTATTGCTGGCTTTATGCTGCTGTGGTTTGGTGCTAACCCGCTGGCCTGCTGGCTGGGGGTGATGGGGTTCGTGGTGTATGTGGGCGTCTACAGCCTGTATATGAAACGTCACTCCGTCTACGGCACGCTGATTGGTTCTCTCTCCGGCGCGGCGCCGCCGGTGATTGGCTACTGCGCCGTCACGAACGAGTTCGACAGCGGTGCGCTCATCCTGCTGGCTATCTTTAGCCTGTGGCAGATGCCGCACTCCTACGCCATCGCGATTTTCCGCTTTAAGGATTATCAGGCGGCGAACATTCCGGTTCTGCCGGTCGTGAAAGGCATTTCGGTTGCCAAGAACCACATCACGCTCTACATCATCGCTTTTGCCGTGGCAACGCTGATGCTCTCTCTGGGCGGTTACGCCGGATATAAATATCTGGTGGTAGCAGCTGCGGTGAGCGTATGGTGGCTCGGCATGGCCCTGCGCGGTTATAAAGTGGAAGATGACAAGGTCTGGGCACGCAAGCTGTTTGTGTTCTCGATTGTCGCCATCACCTCCCTGTCCGTGATGATGTCCGTAGACTTCATGGTGCCAGATTCACAACACTTGCTGACTTACGTCTGGTAAGAAGACTGATGTAAAAACGCCGGGTTTAGCCCGGCGTTTTTTATTGGTACGGCGTAACCCCTTTCTTTAACAGTATATTGCCGTATTTCGCGGTCTCGCCCGTCACCACGATGGCGTACGCTTTCTGTGCCCGCGCATAAAACGCATAACGGTCAATACGCGTAATCCCCTCCCCTTCCGCCTCACCAAAGAGTGCGTTGCGATAGCGCGCTTCTACCTGTATATCGAGCGTATCCCCGTCGACAGGGGCCATCATCACCAGCGGTGGCGCATAGCTGTCCAGTTCAAACAGCGGTATCACCGCGGCCAGTAAATCGCTGATGAGCAGGCCATCTGCGCGGATCGTCTTTGGCCCCAGGCTGTGCGCGGGAAAGTGAGCATCTGCAAAAATAATCTCGTCACCATGACCCATTTCTGCCAGCGTTTTCAGCAGCTCGGGTGAAATCAGAGGGGATATCGTTTTAAGCACAAGGTTGCTCCTCAGGATAGAAATAACGGTAACGATAGTGGACCCGATCGCGAGCAGCCTCAGCGCTGGCCGTTTCTCCGACGCCCCACCATCCGTACAAAGACGCCCCCAGCACGGTCGTATCAGCCTCTTCAAGAACCTTCACCGGGATCCCAAGCGCATTGGACTTGAGCTGATTCCACAGCATATTGCGGCTACCTCCCCCCACCAGCAGGAGTTCACGCGCCTTAAATTGCGCGATCGCCTCCAGCGCCAGGCATTTTTCTTGCAGATGCACCGTGAGTCCTTCCAGGGCTGCGCGGTAAAAATGGGCTGGCGTTGTGGTGAGCGTAACGCCCTGCCAGCCGGCGAGTGGAGAATCGAGCAGTTGGGTATTCATCGTGACGCCATCCGCGCCGTTCGGAATTGCCGCCGCCTGAGCCAGAATAGTGTCCCAGTCGGTATCAGGCGACCAGAACAGCGCGCGGATCCACTCCAGTACGCCAGACGCCAGATATTGCATTCCCGGATTATAGAGCCCCGTCCGGCTATCCAGTTCGCAGGTTGCGCCCGGGTATTGCCCCAGCAAAGCGGTATCAACCTGCATGGTGCGCGCCATTAAAATCTCCCAGGTACCCGAAGAGAGAACTGGCTCATTAATTCCCGCCCCGGCGCCAAAAAGGGCAAACTGCGTGTCGTGCCCGGCGGAGATCACCGGCACACCGCAAGGCAATCCGAGCCTGGATGCAGCGTCGGGCCGCAATTCACCAATCCTTTCTCCGGGGGAAACCAGCGGCGGGAAAAGGGAATGAGGCACGCCGATCTTGCTTAAGATCGTTTCACTGAAGCGCTGCTGATGCAGATCGAACATCTGACTGGTACCGGCCATCGTGAGATCGGTCGTCATCTTTCCGGTCAGGCGATGGTTGATTAGCGAGGAGATAAAAAGCCAGGCGTGAGCACGCTGTAACAGATCGGGATGGTTGTCCTGAAGCCAGCCTAGCTTATACAACGTGTTAAAACTAAACTGCCCAACGCCGGTGATCTGCTGTAGTTCTGCCGGGGAGCATGAACGGGCCACCGCTTCCATCACCGGCACGGTTCGTGGGCACTTCCAGCTGATGATCGGGTAAAGCAGTTCTCCCCGCTCATCTACCAGTGCGCCATCCACGCCAAAGGTCGTCACACTCATTCCGCACAGTTGATGCTCGCTCAGCGCTGCGCTGATTTTCTGACAACAGACGGCAAACCGTTGCATGATGGCGTCGAGCGACCACTGGTGCCAGGCCGGATTTTCAGCGGCGCTTTCGCTTTCGTTCGCCACCGCGGCGCGCGCCACAATATTCCCTTCGGGATCCAGCGCAATGGCGCGCACGTTCGTCGCGCCACAATCGAGAACCAGAAAACATTTTTTCATCGCGGTCCCCACAGGCTGCCAGCCCGCCGGAGCAGGCTGGCAGGCCGGATTAATGTTTGTATAACGGTCCGTAATTTTCACAGGCGCGGTAATCCTGCCCTTCCGGATCCATACCGTGAGCGCCCCAGGCCGTCGGCCGATAAATCAGTGCCTCCGGTACGTTATGCATGCATACAGGGATGCGCAGCATGGACGCCAGGGTGATGAAATCAGCGCCGACGTGCCCGACGGTTAATACCCCGTGGTTAGCGCCCCAGTTCGCCATCACTGAATAGACGTCGCTGAACGGGCCTTTACCGGTCAGGCGTGGGGCAAACCAGGTGGTGGGCCAGGTTGAATCGGTGCGCTTATTCAGAATGTCATGTACGTGTTCCGGCAGCTCAACACTCCAGCCTTCCGCTATCTGTAATACCGGACCCACACCCTTGATGAGGTTTACGCGGGTCATGGTAAATGGCACGCCACCCCGGGTGAGGAAGTTTGATGAGAAACCGCCCCCGCGGAAGTATTCATGCACCGCCGGACACCAGTGGGTTGCGGCCAGGCACGCGTTGGCTTCCTGCTCAGTAATGTCCCAGTGTGGTTTCAGGGTCGGTTTCCCCTCGGCGTCTTTCTGCTCCGCTGTACCGTCCAGCGCCGCCGAGCCGGAGTTGATCAGATGAATAATGCCGTGCTCAGCCCGTCCAGTGAGCTTCTGGCCGGTAACACGCTCAACCGACTCCGGCGACCAGTAGGTGCGTACATCAGCAAAAATCTGCGCGGTGCCGGTCATCAGATGCCCAAACAGCATCGCTACCCCGTTAAGGCTGTCATTTTCCGTCGCCACTACCAACGGCTGGCGAATACCGTTCCAGTCGAAAGAGCTGTTCAGCAGCGCCTCTGCGGTATCGCCATTTGGATACTGATCCGTCCAGTGGCGCTGCCCCTGGAAACCGGACGCAATGGCGTTATAGCCCAGCGATTCCTCCACGCGGCCCATCGCAGCGAGTTTAGGGTTGCCCTGCATCATGTCGCGGATGCACATCGCCATTAGCAGGCTCTCCCGCAGGATCGCGGCATTTTCCTGTTCATTGCGACGATACTGCTCTGCGTTTTTATCCTCGCCGAAACGGAAATGTGCCTTCGCCCAGCTCAGGGCCAGCTCAAGTTCTTGCTCGTCGTAAATCTTATGATCGATGCGGCGACGCAGTTCGGTCATATCCACCGCCTGCACCTTCATCCCCAGCCAGGATTCAAAGAAGTTGTGATCGACAATCGAGCCCGCGATCCCCATTGAGACACCGCCCACCGACAGATAACTTTTCCCCTTCATGCTGGCGACCGCCAGGCCCGCCCGGGCGAAGCGCAACAATTTTTCCTCAACGTCTGCCGGGATGGTCTCGTCGCCCGCATCCTGTACATCGTGGCCGTAAATGGAAAACGCCGGGATCCCTTTCTGGTTATGCGCTGCCAGCGCCGCTGCGAGGTATACCGCCCCCGGACGCTCGGTGCCATTAAAGCCCCAGATCGCTTTCGGGCGCAGCGGATCCATATCAATGGTTTCACTCCCGTAACACCAGCAGGGGGTGATGGTGATCGTCAGACCAACGTGGCACGTGCTGAACTTCTCTTCGCAAGCGGCGGATTCCGCCATTCCGGCAATGCAGCTGTCGGCAATTACGCACTCTACGGGCGTACCGCAGGGGTGGCGTAATTTTTCACTGAGTAGCGCCGCCGTGGCTTTCGCCATGTTCATGGTCTGCTCTTCCAGAGACTCGCGTACGCCCATTCGGCGGCCATCAATAACAGGTCGAATGCCAATCCGGGGTAACGCTTTTATCGTTTTCATAGCCCTTCCTCACGTTGGTTAACCTATCCGTCTCAGGGGCATAGCCGTGAAAAAGCGCCCGGGCAGCACCGTGAACGGAAAGCGGTGAAATTTGCTAACTCGAATTAGCTTAGGGTTCTCACTAAAAATGAGACAAGATAAATGTGCAGGATCTGTGAGCAGTTTCACGATGAGAGGTCAAAATTCGATCAGCGTCAGGTATTACGATTCAGCAAAAACTAAACATATCGTTTAAATTCAATTAAATAAAAAAATACCTTTGCACGACGTCACAATTTGAATACAAATGATTTGGCTAAATTATGACCCTAAAATAGCTTTTAAGGACGAAAGCTAAGTCGAGTTAGCTTAATAACTAAATCACTGTGGCTTGTGATTCATTGCCTTTCCAACACAGGAATTTTGCAATGTCAGAGACTCTTATTCAGATGACGCGCATCACCAAACGCTTTCCCGGCGTGCTGGCGCTGAATCAGGTTGATTTCGATTTACGCCGCGGCGAAGTTCATGCCCTGTTAGGTGAAAACGGTGCCGGCAAATCGACGCTGATGAAAATATTATCCGGTGTTTACCAACCCGATTCCGGTGAAATTCGCTTTGAAGGGCAATCCGTATCATTCAGCGATCCGCTAAGTGCTCAGCACGCAGGTATTACGATTATCCATCAGGAATTTAATCTCTTTCCCGATTTAACCGTGGAAGAGAATATCTTTATTGGCCGTGAATTCTGCAAAAATAGTCGCTGGCAGTTAGATAAACGCGCCCAGCGACAGGCGGTTGAGAAAATACTGCACACGCTGAATTTAAAAATCGCCCCGGACGCCCGCGTCAGTGAATTAACCGTAGCCCAGCAGCAGATGGTGGAAATTGCCAAAGCGATTTCGGTCAATGCCAAAGTGCTAATCATGGATGAACCCACCGCCGCGCTGACCGAAAGTGAAATCGAGAGTTTGTTTGACGTCACGCGGATGCTCAAGGCTCAGGGCACGGGGATAGTCTACATCTCGCACCGTCTGGAAGAATTGGCGCTGATCGCCGATCGCGCGACCGTCATGCGCGACGGACAATACATCGCCACCGTAGATTATGAAACGGTTCAGATCGGCGAGCTTATCGCCATGATGGTTGGCCGCAATCTCGATAACATCTACCCAAAACGCCCGCCGCATCAGCGCAGAGAAAAAGTGCTGGAGGTGAATGGCCTGACGCGAAATGGTGTACTGCACGACATCAACTTTACCCTCTGGCGCGGTGAGATCCTCGGCCTCGCTGGCTTAATGGGCGCAGGCCGAACGGAACTGGGCCGGGCCCTGTTTGGCGCCGATGCGATCGACGCCGGTACACTGACGCTGAACGGCACCCCCACACGGATTAAAGACGTGGCTGACGCCATTGAGAAAGGCATCAGCTATTTAACAGAAGACCGCAAAAAAGAGGGACTCGCCCTCGGCCTTTCCGTTGAGATGAACATTATGCTCGGCAATTACCCGGACTACGCCGGCGCCGCGGGTAATGTCGATGAAAAACGCTGCCGGGAGTCCAGCCAGAAACTGGTGGATGCGCTGCGAATAAAAACGCCGCATCTGGAACAGGCGGCACTGAATTTAAGCGGCGGTAATCAACAGAAGATCATTATTGCCCGCTGGGTCTGTAAAGATACCGATATTTTAATTTTTGATGAGCCAACCCGGGGAATTGATGTTGGCGCCAAGCTGGAAATTTATGAACTAATGAACCGCCTTGTCGCTAAAGGTAAATCGATCATCATGATTTCATCCGAACTGCCGGAAGTATTAGGAATGTGCGACCGCATACTTGTGATGCGCAGCGGCCACATTGCCGGCGAAATAGAGGCTGAGCACGCCACCCAGGAAAAAATCATGCAATACGCCACGCTGGAGGATTAATCATGTCCGTTACCGTTCCATCGCCGCAAAGCGGAAGTCATACGATGAAAATAAATAAAGCGCTCCTGATGCGTCTGGCGCCTCTTTTTAGCCTGGTATTGCTGGTTCTGTTTTTCAGCTTCAGCTCACCGTTCTTCTTTAATACTGAAAATATCATGACTATCGCCCTGCAAACGGCGGTGATTGGCATCATGGCCATTGGCGTAACCTTTGTGATTATTACCGCCGGGATCGACCTGTCGCTCGGATCGGTGGTGGCGTTCTCAGGGGTTGCGGTGGGCATCGCCGCCGGGTTTGGTATGCCGCTGCCGGTCTGTATTCTGGCAGGCGTGCTCGCCGGCGGGCTTTGCGGCTATGTGAACGCGTTTCTGGTCACCAAAATGACCATACCACCGTTTATTGCCACCCTCGGCTTAATGATGTCGGTACGCGGCATCAATATGGTGATGACCGATGGCCGCGCGATTTATTTTTCTGACTACCCGCAGTTCAAGCTGCTAGCGCAGGGTCGCCTGTTCGACGTCCTGCCTTACCCGGTGTTCTACCTGGTCATCGTGGCACTGATCGCCATGTGGATCCTGAAGAAAACGGTGATGGGCCGCTATATCTACGCTGTCGGCAGCAATGAAACGGCGGCACATCTTTCCGGGATCAAAGTCCAGCGAGTGAAAATTTTCGTTTACGCCTTATGCGGCCTGTTAACCGGCGTGGCCGGGGTGATCCTCGCCTCTCGTCTCAATTCAGGCCAGCCAACCGTAGGCGTGGGTTATGAGCTGGAAGCCATTGCGGCGGTAGTGATTGGCGGTACCAGTCTGATGGGCGGCGTGGGCACGATTGGCGGCACCATCATAGGTGCGTTCATTATGAGCGTACTGAAAAACGGCCTCAATCTCATGGGCGTGTCCCAGTTCTGGCAGATGGTGGCGATGGGCGTGGTCGTCGTTGCCGCCGTCTACCTGGACACGTTACGTAAAAGAATGCGTTAGGTTCTCGATACAACAAGCCCTGCCAACCCTACAACGGAGCAAAATAATGAAAACCAGCCATATCCTGAGCGCCCTGTCGCTCGTTGCCATCCTGTCCAGCAGCGCGCTGGCAAAAGATTTGAACCTGCCGGTAGTCAGTAAAGGTTACCAGCACGAATTCTGGCAGACGGTCAAAATGGGGACGGAAGCTGCCGCAAAAGAGTTGGGTGACAAAACCAGCTACGTTGGCCCTGCCGATGAAACGCAAATCGCCGAGCAGATCCAGTTAGTCGAAAACACCATGGCACAAAAGCCAAACGGCCTGTTGCTGGCCGCGCTTGATGCAAACGCCCTTGCCCCGCTGGTCGAAACCGCCAACAGCCGGGGGATCAAAGTGGTGACCTTCGACTCGGGCGTGAACTCCGATATCCCGGCCAGCTTTGTCGCCACCAATAACCGTAAGGCGGGCGCACAGGCTGCGGATGCGCTGGCGGAGCAGGTAGGCCAGAAGGGGAAAGTGGGTATTATCGCCCACGTAGCCGGAACGACGTCCGCCATTGAGCGCTCTGAAGGATTCAGCGAGCGAATGAAAGAGAAGTACCCGAATATTCAGGTACTGCCGGTGCAATATAGCGACGGCGACCCGCAAAAGGCGATGGATAAAACCATTGATATGGTTCAGGCCAACCCGGATATCGCCGGTATTTATGCCACCAACGAAGGCTCAACCCTGGGCGTTGCGAACGCGATCGACAGCCAGAATCTGAAGGGCAAAGTGAAAGTCATCGGTTTTGACAGCACCGAAGCCATCATTAACTTCCTCAAAAACGGCGTGATTCAGGGCTTCGTGGTGCAGGACGCGTACCAGATTGGTTATCAGGGCATAAAGGCGCTGAACGCGGTGATTTCCGGACAGACGGTGGCTAAAGAAATTGATATTCCAGTGAAATATGTCAATGCGCAGAATATCAACACCCCTGAAATTGATAAACTGTTACATCCGTTTGGTAAAAAATAAGGAAGTTCATGATGAGTGACGGCTATTTCCTCGGGGTCGATGTGGGTTCAGCCAGCGTTCGTGCTGGGCTTTACTCTGCGCAAGGCGAGCGTTTGAGCTTCGCGACCCGTCCGATTTCGCAGTTTCACGCCAGCAACGCGCGCGTGGAACAGTCCTCCGCGGAGATCTGGCAGCAGGTTTGCGCGGTGGTGCGGGAAGCCGTCAACTCCTCTGGGATCTCACCCGACGCCATTCGTTCGATTGGCTTCGACGCCACCTGCTCGCTGGTCGCGCTGGATGCTGAGGGTAACGGCCTGAGCGTGTCCCCCGACAGTCCGGCATCGCAGGACATCATTATGTGGATGGATCATCGTGCTCACGAAGAAACCGTTCGCATCAATGCCACACGCGATCCGGCCCTGTGCTACGTGGGCGGCGAGGTGAGTATTGAAATGGAACTGCCAAAACTGCTGTGGTTGCAGCGACATCATCCTGAAACCTGGAATCAGGCCTGGCGCTTTTTCGACCTTGCCGATTTTCTGGTCTGGAAAGCGACGGGCCAGGACGCCGCCAGCCTGTGCACCCTCACCTGCAAATGGAGCTACCTTGCGCATGAGGCGCAGTTCAGCGAATCGCTGCTCAGGGAGGTGGGGCTGGAGACCTTACTGACAAAAATTCCCGATACTATTCTGGACGTCGCTGAATGCGTCGGGAAACTCAGCCCACAGGCAGCGCAAGCTCTGGGGTTGCCCGAAGAGGTGGTTGTGGCAAGCGGCATGATCGATGCCCACGCGGGTGGCGTGGCGCTGACGGGCTCACACCCGGAGGGCACGCTGGCGCTCATCAGCGGAACCTCGAACTGCCATATGCTTGCCAGTCAGACGGAGATCCATACGCCCGGCGTCTGGGGGCCTTACTGGAGCGCCATGCTGCCGGGCTACTGGCTGACGGAAGGCGGGCAAAGTGCTGCCGGGGCACTGGTCGACTGGACGTTGCGCGAGCACGGAGCCAGCGCAGACCTGTTTGCAAAAGCAGAAGCGGCGCAACGCCATCCGGTGGCGCTGCTCAACGACTGGGTAGCCGCGCTTGAACAGGAAGAAAAATATCCCACCCGCAACCTGCACATTCTGGCCGATCACCACGGCAACCGCTCGCCGCGTTCGCGTCCGGATGCGCGGGGCAGCGTGGTCGGTCTGACATTAGAAACCGGTGAACGTGCGCTGGCGAGGCTCTATCTGGCCACGCTACAGGCCATAGCCTATGGCACACGACATATTATGGATACCCTGAAACATCACGGGCACACCTTGTCGCGCATTGTCATTTGTGGAGGAGCCACCCATAACCGGCTCTGGCTGCGGGAGTATGCCGATGCCACGGGCTGCGATATTCATCTCTTAGCCGAAGAAGATGCCGTCACTCTCGGCGCGGCCATTTGCGGCGCTGTGGCGAGCGGTGCATGGGCAACGCTCACCGATGCCACCCGGGAAATGGTCAAAGCCGGCGACATCATCACCCGTCGGCCGCAAACCGCGGCTTTCCACAGGCAAAAATATGAGGCGTACCTGATGCTGTGGACCCAGCAGCAGGCGCTTAATCTCCTGATGCAGCAGGAAATGTAATGGCAGGATGCGTATGCTTTATCAGCAGTTTTTTACGTACGTTAAGGATTGAGGCGTAGCGATGGCCAAAACAGTTGAACAGATAGCGAAGGATCTGAATTTATCCGTCACCACCGTGCGGCTGGTACTGAGCGGGAAAGCCGAACAGTATCGGATCAGCGTGAAAACACAGTCCCGAATTAATGAACACGTCGAGCGCTTCGGCTATACCCTCAACCATTCGGCGCGCAGTCTTAAGCTAAACAAAACCGAGACGCTGGGACTCATCGTACCCAACATCTCGAACGTGTTCTTTGCAACGCTCGCCGAGAAACTCGAACTGCGCTGCCGCCGTTCGGGCTACCAGCTGATGATCAGCTGTACTTACAACGATGTGGATTACGAAAACAAGCTGGTCAAAGCCCTGATGGCGCGCAACGTGGACGGCTTGTTTATCGTTCCCTCGACGCTGGAAAACCAGCAGCATCATTTGCGGCAGATCCAAAAACCACTGGTGCTCCTCGACCGGGATTTTGGCTTTACTGACAACGCGCTGGTTGAGAGTCATAACGAGGCCGGGGGGGATGAACTGGCCCGCAACATGCTGGCAGAGAGAAAAACGCCGCTCTGGTTCCTTGTGGGCGATACCGCACTGCCCAGTATTACGGACCGTCTGAACGGCTACTTACAGGCCCTGAAAACAGCCGGTATTCACCATCGCGAGTGGGTCATCGAAGGGCCGGACAATACGCCGGAGGGCGGATATGCCCTGATGGATTCGCTTATCGACAGCCAGGGTGTTCCGCAGGCGTTTATCGCCTCATCGTTACCCGTTCTGGAAGGGGCAATTGAAGCCCTGCGGACGCGTACCGGCACCGTGCCCCAACACATCAATATCGGCACCTTCGATGAGCACCCCATGCTGGGGTTCCTGCCTAACAGCGTCTGGTCCATGCAGCAGGATGAAGATACCTGGGCGGAAAAAGCGTTTGAACTGATGCAGCGAGCCATCGACGGCGAAGCGGTTAACGAGACGGCGAAAGTCGATATGAAGCTGGTCAAACGTTCCCGCCAGTAAAAATAAAACTGTACCCGGAGAATAAAAAATGGAACGAGCCCGATTAGCCAGAGACATTATCGACACCTGCCTTGAGATGACCCGCATGGGGTTAAATCAGGGCACCGCCGGCAATATCAGCGTTCGCTATCGCGACGGCATGCTGATTACGCCGACCGGAATTCCCTACGAGCATCTGACCGAAGAGAGTATCGTCTATGTAGATGCACAGGGGCGACACGAAGAAGATAAACTGCCCTCCAGCGAATGGCGTTTTCATCAGGTTGTGTATCAGACCCGCCCGGATGCTAACGCCGTCGTCCATAACCATGCGGTTAACTGTACCGCCGTCTCGATACTCAACCGCCCCATTCCTGCTATTCACTATATGATTGCCGCCGCCGGGGGAAACTCCATTCCCTGCGCCCCTTACGCGACCTTCGGGACGCGCGCGCTGTCAGAGCATGTCGCGGTCGCATTACGCGATCGCAAAGCGACGCTATTACAGCACCACGGCCTGATAACCTGCGAAGAAAATCTTGAAAAGGCACTGTGGCTGGCGCAGGAGGTAGAGGTGCTGGCAAAACTCTACCTGGCCACGCTGGCGATAGTAGATCCCGTTCCGGTACTCAGTGACGATGAAATTGCCATTGTTCTTGAGAAATTCAAAAGCTACGGATTGCGCGTCGAGGCGTAATTTTTTATCCGGGGGTGCTTTTATCACACCCTCGTAATATCTCTTAAACAAACACCTATTTACCGCACTTATCACCCCGCCTAAACTATGGCCTGCTTTTTGGTAGAGGTGGTAATGAACGATTATAAAATGACGCCAGGCGAACTGCGTGCGACCTGGGGTTTAGGGACTGTTTTCTCGCTGCGGATGCTTGGCATGTTTATGGTCCTGCCCGTTCTGACCACATATGGCATGGCGTTACAGGGTGCCAGCGAAGCGCTGATTGGTCTGGCGATTGGTATCTACGGCCTGGCGCAGGCGATATTCCAGATCCCCTTTGGCCTGCTCTCCGACCGCGTAGGTCGCAAACCGCTGATTGTCGGCGGGCTGCTGGTGTTTGTACTTGGCAGCATCATCGCCGCCCTCTCCCACTCCATCTGGGGAATTATTCTTGGGCGCGCCCTGCAAGGTTCCGGGGCGATTGCCGCCGCCGTGATGGCGCTGCTGTCAGACTTAACCCGCGAGCAAAACCGCACCAAAGCCATGGCGTTTATCGGCGTCAGCTTCGGCGTCACGTTTGCCATTGCCATGGTGCTGGGGCCTGTTATCACTCATGCGCTCGGCCTGCACGCCCTGTTCTGGATGATTGCGGTGCTGGCGACCATTGGGATCGCACTCACGCTGTGGGTTGTGCCTGACAGTAAAAACCACGTCCTCAACCGTGAATCCGGGATGGTGAAAGGCTGCTTCAGCAAAGTCATCGCCGAGCCGCGCCTGCATAAGCTGAACTTCGGCATTATGTGCCTGCACATTCTGCTGATGTCCACCTTCGTCGCCCTGCCCGGTCAACTTGCCGCAGCCGGTTTCCCGGCGGCAGAGCACTGGAAAATTTATCTGGTCACAATGCTGATCTCGTTTGTCTCCGTTGTGCCCTTCATTATTTACGCCGAAGTGAAGCGCAAAATGAAACGCGTCTTCGTGGGCTGCGTGGCGTTATTGCTGATTGCCGAGATTGTGCTGTGGGGCGCTGGCCCGCATTTCTGGGAACTGATCGCCGGCGTACAGCTGTTCTTCCTGGCGTTTAATCTGATGGAAGCCCTGCTGCCGTCGCTTATCAGCAAAGAGTCTCCGGCAGGATACAAAGGCACCGCGATGGGCATTTACTCCACCAGCCAGTTTCTCGGCGTGGCGATCGGCGGGTCGCTCGGCGGCTGGGTGGACGGTCTGTTTGACTCCCAGACCGTTTTCCTCGCCGGTGCGCTGCTGGCGATGCTCTGGCTGTTTGTTGCCAGCACCATGAAAGAGCCGCGCTATGTAAGTAGCCTACGGGTAGAAATTCCCGATGACGTGGCAATCGGTGACGCGTTAAAACAGCGTCTGGAAGCGACAGAGGGCGTGAGCGAAGTGCTGATTGTCCCGGAAGAGCGCAGTGCGTATGTCAAAATTGACAGCAAAGTGACTAACCGCTTTGAGGTGGAGCAGGCGCTGAAGGCCTGAAAAAATGCCCGGTTTAGCCGGGCATGATTGTCTTAATCGCGGAAGTTTTTAAACTGGAATGGCTGACCGAGATCGCCGCCACGCACCAGCGCCATCACGGATTGCAGGTCATCACGGGATTTTCCGGTCACGCGGATCTCTTCACCCTGGATCTGCGCCTGCACTTTGAGCTTACTGTCTTTGATAAGCTTAACGATTTTTTTCTGTACCGCGCTCTCAATCCCCTGCTTCAGCTTCGCTTCCACAAACCAGGTTTTGCCGCTGTGAACAAAATCTTCCGGTACATCGAGTGAGGTCCCTTCAATGCCGCGCTTGAGCAGCTTGGCGCGCAGGATATCCAGCAACTGGTTGACCTGGAAATCAGACTCGCTCAGGACTTTGATCGTCTTGTTCGCGTCGTTCAGTTCAATGGTCGCCTCAACGCCACGAAAATCGAAACGTGACTCAACCTCACGGACAGCATTTTCTACGCCGTTACGCGCTTCCTGCAAATCAACTTCAGAAACAATATCGAAAGATGGCATCTTTTCTTCTCCCTTCATTTTTGTTGCGTTGCATAATACCCGCAACGAGGCATAACGAGAAGCTTAGCTGATGGCGCTATACTTGGCGTCATAGCACCTGGCGCCGTTGCAGGTGAGGAGGAACGATGAAAGTAACAGTGCTTGGATGCGGAGCCCTTGGCCAACTCTGGCTTACAGCGCTATGCAAACAGGGACACGACGTTCAGGGCTGGCTGCGAATTCCCCAGCCCTATTGCAGTGTGAACGTAATTGGTACAGACGGTTCAATTTTTAACGAGTCTTTGACGGCAAACGATCCGGAATTTCTCGCCACCAGTGATTTGCTGCTGGTCACGCTGAAGGCCTGGCAGGTCTCCGATGCGGTGAAAAGCCTGGCCGCCCAGTTACCTGAACGCACGCCAATCCTGCTGATTCACAACGGTATGGGTACCATTGAAGAGCTAAAATCTGTCCGGCAACCGCTGCTGATGGGGACAACCACCCACGCGGCACGTCGCGACGGTAACGTCATTATCCATGTTGCCAGTGGTATCACCCATATCGGTCCTGCGCGTGAACAGCCCGGCGATTACAGCTATCTTGCGGATACCCTGCAAAGCACGCTGCCTGACGTCGCCTGGCACAATAACATTCGCGCGGAACTGTGGCGCAAACTGGCGGTCAACTGCGCGATCAATCCGCTGACCGCCCTGCTGGATTGCCCTAACGGTGAGCTGCGCAAGCATCCCGATCGGGTAGCGCTGATTTGCCGGGAAGTTGCCGCCGTCATTGAACGCGAAGGCTACCACACCTCAGAGTCCGATTTACGTTATTATGTCGACCAGGTTATTGAGAGTACGGCAGAAAATATCTCCTCAATGTTGCAGGATATCCGGGCTATGCGGCATACCGAAATTGATTACATTACCGGTTATCTGTTAAAACGCGCCCGGGCACACGGTATTACCGTTGCGGAAAACAGCCGTCTGTTTGAGTTAGTAAAACGAAAGGAGAGTGAGTATGAGCGCATCGGCACTGGTATGCCTCGCCCCTGGTAGCGAAGAGACAGAAGCGGTCACTACCATTGATTTGATGGTGCGTGGTGGTATTAAGGTTACTACCGCCAGCGTCGCCAGCGACGGAAGTCTGGCGATTACCTGCTCGCGTGGGGTGAAGATCCTGGCGGATGCACCGCTTGTACAGGTGGCGGACGGTGATTACGACATGATCGTTTTGCCGGGTGGGCTGAAGGGTGCAGAGTGTTTCCGCGACAGCCCGCTGCTGGTTGAAACCGTTCGTCAGTTTCATCTTTCCGGGCGTATCGTCGCGGCAATCTGTGCGGCCGCGGGTACGGTGCTGGTTCCGCACGACATTTTCCCCATCGGCAATATGACAGGCTTTCCTGGCCTGAAGGACACAATTCCGGAAGACCAGTGGGTGGATAAACGCGTGGTCTGGGATCCGCGCGTTAACCTGCTCACCAGCCAGGGGCCGGGCACCGCCATTGATTTTGGCCTGAAGATTATTGACCTGCTGATTGGGCGCGAAAAAGCGTACGAAGTGGCGTCATCGCTGGTGATGGCGGCGGGGATTTATAATTTCTACGAAGCCTGATGTCCTCCCGGGCTGGCAACGCGCTGGCCCGTCTGCCCTACAGAAATAGTGCAGCCAGCGTCACAGTTCTGCGATTCATTTTCCTGCCCTGAAGCGTCTCCCCACCGTTTTACCCTTTCAAAAACCCTTTATTTTCAGAGAAATAATCAAATCCGCACCGCATTGCATGCCTGTTTGACAGGCTAAAAGAACCGTGAAAAACTGCATTCAACTGGTATATACCAGTTTAAAAATCCGCCAGCAAAGCCTGATAACATCAACAGCGGCGGGAGAGCAGAAATCTCTTCTGGAGTAAGCAATGTGATTACATTTCTTGAGCACAGAGTCATTCCTGTACTGATTCGCGTAGGCGAAAATAAAATACTGGTCGCCGTGCGCAACGGTATTGCGCTGACCTTACCCTTCACCATCACCGGTAGCCTGTTTCTCATTCTCGCCAATCTACCGATACCCGGCTGGAGTGAATGGCTTGGCCCGTTTGCCGAAAAGCTCAGCGCCCCGGTGGGCGTTACCTTTGGTGCGATAGGGCTGATTTCTGCGGTGGGTATCAGCTACAACCTCGCGAAGGAGTACAACCTCAACGCTATCACCTGCTGCATAGTCACGCTGGTGGTTTTCTTACTGGCGCAACTCAACGACAGCTATCAGCTCAACGTTGACAATCTTGGTGCGGCGGGGCTGTTTTCTGCCATCATCCTGGCGATTTTGACGGTGCACATCGTGCGATTTTTTATCCGGCACAACGTCGTGATCACCCTGCCGGAGGGCGTGCCTCCTGCCGTGGCGCAATCTTTTGCGAGCCTGATCCCCGCCGCGGTAGCAATCACTCTGATCTGGCTGATTAGGGTCATCCTGAATTTTGATATCAACCACTTCTTCACCCTGCTGCTCAGCCCGCTCGTCTCCGGCCTCGGTTCGCTGCCGGGCATGCTGGTGCTTATTTTTCTGATTTCGCTGCTGTGGTGCTGCGGCATACATGGCGACAACGTGCTTTCCGGCATCACCAGTCCCATTTTCCTGAAATACATCGCTGAAAATACTCAGGCCTATCTGCATCATCAGCCCATTCCCCATATTACCGCCGACGGGTTTTATATCGTCTTTATGTGCCTGGGCGGAACGGGCGCGACCATGGGGCTGGTCATTGCCATGCTGCGTTCCCGCAGTCGGCTGTACAAATCAGTGGGCAACCTCTCCCTGCCCTCCGCGATATTTTGTATTAACGAACCTGTCATTTTCGGTTGCCCGATAGTCTTCAACCCACTGCTGATGATCCCGTTTACCCTGACGCCGATGATCCTGTGCATCTCAACCTGGTCGCTGATGTACTTCGACATCATTGGTCGCCCCGTCTTACAGATCCCCTGGACCATGCCGCCGATTTTCGCCGCATGGTTCGTGACCGGCGGCAATATCCCTGCCGTGATCTGGTCCGTCTGCACGCTGGTTATTTCCGCCCTGGTCTGGCTGCCGTTTTTCAAACTGGCCGAGCGCAAACAACTTGAAACCGAAGCGGCCGAAGAGAATGCCCGCCGCAACGCGGACACGCTTTCCGACCCCATCTTGTAAAAAGGAACCACGATGAAAAAGCTCAAGGTTGTCACTATTGGCGGCGGCTCCAGCTACACGCCAGAATTGATCGACGGTTTTATCAAACGCTACGCAGAGCTGCCGGTCACCGATTATTATTTGCTGGATATTGAAGAGGGAAAAGAGAAGCTGGAGATTGTCGGAAAGCTGGCCCAGCGCATGGTAGCTGAAGCCGGGCTCCCAATGAATATCCACCTGACGCTCGATCGGGAAGAGGCGCTGAAAGATGCCGATTTTGTCACCACGCAGCTGCGTGTCGGCTTTCTTGATGCCCGCATCAACGATGAAAAAATCCCGCTAAAATACGGCGTTCTGGGGCAAGAGACGACAGGTCCCGGCGGGTTTATGAAAGCTCAACGCACGATCCCGGTCCTGCTGGATATCTGTAAGGACATGGAAAGATGGTGCCCGAACGGCTGGCTGATTAACTTCACCAACCCGGCCGGGATTGTCACCGAGGCAATCACCCGCCACTCGGCCATTCGGACCATAGGCATTTGCAGTGGCGCAAACAGCATGATGATGGACATCGCCACAGCCTACGGCGTGCAGAAGTCGGACGTTTACGCACGCATTATTGGTCTGAACCATCTTATTTTTGCCGACCAAATTTTCCTCAAGGGAGAGGATTATACCGACGACTTTATTGAAAAACTGGCCGAGGGCAGCGCAAATAACTCCCTGAAAAATATACCGGACATTGGGTTTAGTGCCCGCTTTGCCAGGGCACTCCACATGTACCCTATCTCCTACCTCAAATACTATTTTTTGACCCGCGAGATGACCGACGCCGCGCTGCGCGATGCAAATACTAAGGGAACCCGCGGCGAGCAGACGCGCGAAATTGAGCAACGGCTTTTTACGCTTTACCAGGACCCCCATCTCGCGCACAAGCCGAAAGAGCTGGAGCAGCGCGGAGGCGCCTGGTACTCCGATACTGCATGCTCGATCATCAGCGCTATTTATAACGATAAAAAAGAGATCCACGTCGTAAATGTTCCTAACAGGGGCACAACACCCGATCTGCCGGATCACGTTACGCTGGAAACCAACGCCATGATCGACCGAAACGGCGCGCATCCCCTCGCCTATGGCAGGCTGCCCGTGAAGATCCGCGGCCTGATCCAGAGCGTGAAGGCCTATGAAGAGCTCACCGTTGAGGCCGCTGTCACTGGAAATTACGACACGGCGCTGCTGGCGCTGAGCGTAAATCCCCTTGTGCCTTCTGCCGCCGCGGCAGAACAGATCCTTAATGAATATCTTGAGGTCAACCACCGTTATTTACCCCAGTATGCTAAACGTAAGGACGCACAATGAACGTAGAACAGACAGACGATTATGCGGCGCTGAGTGACGCCGTGGCGAAAGCGGTCATTGAAACCGTTACGCAAAAACCCGATGCGCTGATTTGCATCGCGGGTGGAGATACGCCGCTGGGCGTTTTTGCCGCGCTTGTGCACGCCAGCAAACAGGGTAAGGTCGATTTTTCCCGTGCGGCATTTGTTGGCCTGGATGAGTGGCTGGGGCTCGGTCAGGCCGATAAAGGCAGCTGCCGGGAGATGGTATGGGGCCATTTCTTCAGCCACCTGGCCCTGCGCGACGATCAGATCTGTTTCTTTGATGGCCTGACGCAATCCCCCGAGGAAGAGTGTCAGCGTGTGGATAACTTTATTACGGCCCACGGTGGGCCTGACATCATTGTGTTGGGGATCGGTATGAACGGCCATATCGGCTTCAATGAACCGGGCGCCGCCCTCGATACCGGTTGCCACATCGTGGACCTGGATGCGGTGACGCAGGCCGTTTCGGTTAAATACTTCGGCCAGCAGCGTCATATCCGTCAGGGCATTTCGCTGGGGATGAAGACTATCCTGGCCTCACGGGCCATTATTTTGATGGCAAGCGGCGAGAAAAAAGCCGACATCATCGCAACAACCGTCAATTCCGCACCGGACCCGGCGGTTCCCGCGACGCTGCTAAAGCCGCACCCACGGTTAAGGATCATTGTCGATAAAGCGGCAGCCGCTAAGCTGTAAAAGAGAAACAGGCGCTGATGCGCCTGTTATCGTTTGATGTGCATATTCTTGACGCGGAAAATATCTGCCCGGTTGTAGCTGATGGAGAAGTTAAATGCTCTACCGTCATCGAGGCGCGTGACTTCGGTAATTTTCAACATCGGCTGGCCTGGCAGAATATTGAGATGGGCCGCCAGCTCCTCATCAAAAAGATCCGCTTCAATCAGTGAATCGGCGTCGCTGATTTTCTTACCGGTAAAGTCTTCAATATAGCCATACAGCGATCCCACTTCGAGAATAGCCTGCGGAACAGTGGCAACCACCTTGTGAGGAATATTGCTGTCTTCAATTAACACCGGCTGTCCGTCCAGTAAACGGATACGGCGAATAAACCAGACATCATCACCCTGCGCAATTTCGAGGTGCTGTGCCAGCGCCGCGTCGGCGTGAAGGGTCGTCAACGTCAGCAAGCGGCTGGTTACGTTGACCCGCCCCTGAAATTCACGGGAAAACCCGAGAATACTGTCACTCTTTTCATTATTCAGAATGTAAATATTGCTGGCAGTATTCTTTAAAACAAACATGCCCTTGCCGTGGATACGCTCGATATACCCTTCCTGTACCAGCATCGCCATGGCTTTCTGAACCGTTACGCGCGTAACGTCATAAATACTGGCAAGATCGCGCTCCGACGGAATGCTTTCGCCCTTTTTGTAGACTTCATTGAGAATATCTTTTTTGATTCTCTCTTTGATTTCCCAGTACTTATGTTTTTTTTCCATTGTCGATTACCCGGCCAAAAAGAGCATAGAATCGCAGGCCCGGTAGCGCTCGCGCCACCGGGCGAGAAACTACGGGCGATACACCTTCACGTTCGCGAAGCCCTGCTCACGCAGATACAGCGCCTGCAAACGGCTCATGACCCCACGTTCGCACCACAGCAGATACGTTTTGCTCTGGTCGAGATCGCCAAACTGGGTGCTCAGCTTGTAGAACGGCAGCGAAACCACCTCGACGCCTTCCACCTGCAACGGCTTGTCATCCTGCTCATCAACAGAACGGATATCCAGAATCGTATCGTTAGCACCGAAGCCGCTGACCGTCTCCACCTCAACCACTTCCTGCTCGGTCTGCTGAGCGATCTCACGGATATCGATGTTGGACGCTTCCGCCACCACTTTTTCCAGGATGCTGAAATCGAAGTTCTCTTCTTCCGCTTCGATCTTCGCCTTCACCGCTTTGATGGTTGGACTTTTTGAGATCACACCGCAATATTCCGGCATGGTGCGGGCAAAATCTTCAGTACCGATTTTACGCGCCAGATCGATGATGTGCTCTTTATCGTGAGAGATCAGCGGACGCAGGATCAGCGTATCAGACACGTTATCGATAAGACGCAGGTTAGTCAGCGTCTGGCTGGAGACCTGCCCCAGCGCTTCACCGGTGACCAGCGCCTGCACGCCGTAGCGCTCAGCCACTTTGGACGCCGCACGCACCATCATACGTTTCAGAACCACGCCCATCTGGCCGTCGTCCACTTTTTCGAGGATTTCGCCGACCACCGGCTCAAAGTTGATCGCCACAAAACGCACGCGGTGAGAGCTGCCGAAGCGGTTCCACAGGTAATGCGCCACCTGACGTACGCCGATTTCATGCGCCGCGCCGCCCAGGTTAAAGAAGCAGTAGTGCACGCGGCAGCCACGACGCATCAGCATATAGCTGGACACGCCGGAGTCGAACCCGCCGGAGATCAGCGACAGCACATCTTCCTGAGTGCCGATAGGGAAACCGCCAATACCTTCATAACGACCCTTGACCAGCAGCAGGCGATCGTTTTCGATCTCAAGGTTAACGGTGACGTCCGGGTTAGTCAGGCGCACGCGCGCCGTTTCAACGTGCTGGTTCAGACCACCACCGACGTAGCGCTCAACCTCAATAGAGCTAAACTCATGCTTACCCCGGCGCTTCACGCGCACGCAGAACGTTTTCCCTTCGATCTGGTCGCGGTACTGCACCAGCGCCTTTTCGAAGATATCGTGCATATCGGTGAAGGGAACGTCTTCCACTTCCAGAATATGGTGAATACCCGGGATACGGGTCAGCGCGTCGCGAATATCAAGACGTTTGTTTTCGTCTTTCGCGCGGACTTCTACGTGGTCCCAGTGACGCACCACGGCGAGCGTTTCGTCGTAGTGTTTTAATACGTTACGAATGTTCCCGGTGAGAATTTTAATAAAGCGCAAACGCACGGATTGGCTTTTGATGGTGATTTCAGGGAACAATTTAATGATAAACTTCATGGCGGCAATGTTTCTTAGGCAAGCTTATAAAGGCTTGTAGTGGAAAATGATACAGCAGCCCACACCCGTGGCTGCATCCAGGCGCGCAAGTATACCACCATCGCGCCACTCGCGTTATTTGATAATTGCTCCGAGTCCGTTACCATGTCAGGGCGAAAAATTTAAGAGTCAATTCACTATGCCGAAGAAAAACGACGCACCGGCCAGTTTCGAAACTGCGCTGAGTGAACTGGAGCAGATCGTTACCCGTCTTGAGAGTGGCGATCTCCCGCTGGAAGACGCGCTCAACGAATTTGAACGCGGCGTGCAGCTCGCGCGCCAGGGGCAGGTAAAACTCCAGCAGGCCGAGCAGCGTGTGCAGATCCTGCTTTCCGACAGCGAAGACGCTAAAACCACGCCATTCACACCGGACGCCGAGTAAATGGATTTTTCCAACGCGCTTCAGGCGCGCGTCATCCGCGCCAACGATGCGCTGCGCCGATTCATTGAGCCGCAGCCTTTTCAGAACACTCCACTGGTTGAAGCCATGCACTATGGCGCACTCTTGGGGGGTAAACGCCTGCGTCCGTTCCTGGTGTATGCCACGGGCAATATGTTCGGTATCAGCGATAACACGCTGGACGCCCCGGCAGCCGCCGTGGAGTGTATCCACGCCTATTCGCTGATCCATGATGATTTGCCGGCCATGGACGATGACGATTTGCGTCGCGGTCAGCCAACCTGCCATATCAAATTTGGCGAAGCGAATGCCATTCTGGCGGGGGATGCGCTGCAAACCCTGGCCTTCTCCATTCTGAGCGATGCGCCGATGGTTGAGGTGAGCGATCGCGATCGTCTGGCAATGGTGTCCGAACTGGCAATGGCCAGCGGCGTCGCCGGGATGTGCGGCGGCCAGGCGCTGGATTTAGAGGCTGAAGGGCGTCAGGTTACTCTGGAACAGCTGGAGCGCATCCACCGTCACAAAACGGGCGCACTGATTCGTGCAGCCGTTCGCCTGGGCGCGCTGAGCGCGGGTGAACGCGGGCGTAAAGCCCTGCCGATTCTGGACAGATACGCAGAAAGTATCGGTCTGGCATTCCAGGTTCAGGATGACATTCTGGATGTGGTGGGCGATACTGCAACATTGGGAAAACGTCAGGGTGCGGATCAGCAGCTTGGCAAAAGTACCTACCCCGCCCTGTTGGGCCTTGAGCATGCCCAACGTAAAGCCCGGGATCTGATAGACGATGCCCGCCGGTCGCTGAATGAGCTGGCCGCGCAATCGCTGGATACCTCGGCACTGGAAGCGCTAGCGGACTACATAATCCAGCGTGATAAATAAACTATAAATCTCGATGAGCCTTTGATGAGTTTTGATATTGCCAAATACCCGACACTGGCGTTAGTTGACTCCACTCAGGAGTTACGTCTGTTGCCGAAAGAGAGTCTGCCGAAGCTGTGTGACGAGCTGCGTCGCTACCTGCTCGACAGCGTTAGCCGCTCCAGCGGCCACTTCGCCTCCGGACTTGGCACGGTTGAGCTGACCGTGGCGTTGCATTACGTCTATAACACGCCGTTCGATCAGCTGATCTGGGATGTAGGCCACCAGGCCTATCCGCACAAAATTCTGACCGGACGTCGCGATAAAATTGGCACCATTCGCCAGAAAGGGGGCCTGCACCCGTTCCCGTGGCGCGGCGAGAGTGAATATGATGTGTTAAGCGTCGGCCACTCTTCCACCTCCATTTCTGCGGGCATTGGTATTGCCGTTGCCGCCGAAAAAGAGAATAAACAACGCCGCACCGTCTGCGTGATTGGCGACGGGGCGATCACCGCCGGGATGGCCTTTGAGGCCATGAACCACGCGGGCGATATCAAACCGGACATGCTGGTGATCCTCAACGATAACGAAATGTCGATCTCCGAGAACGTCGGCGCGCTGAATAACCATCTGGCGCAGCTGCTGTCCGGCAAGCTTTACTCCTCACTGCGTGAAGGCGGTAAAAAAGTCTTCTCCGGCGTACCGCCGATTAAAGAGCTGCTTAAGCGTACCGAAGAACACATCAAAGGCATGGTCGTGCCGGGTACGCTGTTCGAAGAGCTGGGCTTTAACTATATTGGCCCGGTGGACGGCCACGATGTGCTGGGCCTGGTGACGACGCTTAAAAACATGCGCGACCTGAAAGGCCCGCAGTTCCTGCATATCATGACCAAAAAAGGGCGTGGTTACGAACCGGCGGAAAAAGATCCGATCACCTTCCACGCGGTGCCTAAGTTCGACCATACCAGCGGCTGCCTGCCGAAAAGCAGCGGCGGGATGCCGAGCTACTCAAAAATCTTTGGCGACTGGCTGTGCGAAACGGCGGCGAAAGACAACATGCTGATGGCGGTGACGCCTGCCATGCGTGAAGGCTCCGGCATGGTGGAGTTTTCCAAAAAATACCCGGACCAGTATTTCGACGTGGCTATCGCCGAGCAGCACGCGGTAACCTTTGCTGCGGGCCTGGCGATTGGCGGCTACAAGCCGGTGGTAGCGATCTACTCTACCTTCCTGCAACGCGCCTACGATCAGGTTATCCATGACGTTGCCATTCAGAAGCTGCCGGTGCTGTTTGCTATCGATCGCGCGGGCATTGTGGGGGCTGACGGCCAGACGCACCAGGGCGCGTTTGATCTCTCCTTCCTGCGCTGCATCCCTGATATGGTGATCATGACGCCAAGCGACGAAAACGAGTGTCGTCAGATGCTGTATACCGGTTACCACTATCAGGACGGCCCCTGCGCGGTACGTTATCCGCGCGGTAATGCCCTTGGCGTTGAATTACAGCCGCTGGAAAAACTGGACATCGGTAAAGGTCTGGTGAAACGCCGTGGTGAAAAAGTGGCGATCCTGAACTTTGGTACGTTGATGCCGGAAGCGGCAAAAGTCGCTGAAAACCTGAATGCGACGCTGGTCGATATGCGCTTCGTGAAGCCGCTCGATGAATCTCTGATTCTGAGCATGGCGGAAAGCCATGACGTGCTGGTCACGCTGGAAGAGAACGCCATCATGGGTGGCGCGGGTAGCGGCGTGAACGAAGTGCTGATGGCGAACCGTAAAGCCGTTCCGGTGCTTAATCTCGGCCTCCCTGACCACTTCATCCCGCAAGGCACCCAGGATGAGGCGCGCGCCGACATTGGTCTGGACGCCGCCGGTATCGAAGCTAAAATCCGCACCTGGCTGGCCTGATCCCTCCCCTTTTCTGCTCCTGCTATGCTTAAACGTATTGTTTAAACAGCAGGAGCGGAACCATGCAATACACGACATTAGGAAAAACGGACCTTAAGGTGTCCCGGCTTTGCCTGGGATGCATGACGTTTGGCGAGCCTGACCGGGGAAATCATGCCTGGACGCTGCCGGAAGAGAGCAGCCGCCCTATCATCAAGCGCGCCATTGACAACGGCATCAACTTCTTCGATACCGCCAACAGCTACTCAGACGGCAGCAGCGAAGAGATTGTCGGCCGCGCCCTGCGAGATTTTGCCCGTCGTGATGACATTGTGGTCGCCACTAAGGTGTACTACCCGTCAGGCGATCTGGCGGAAGGCCTTTCTCGCGCGCAGATCCTGCGTTCCATTGATGACAGCCTCAGACGCCTGAACATGGATTACGTCGACCTGCTGCAAATCCACCGCTGGGATTACAACACCCCGATCGAAGAGACGCTTGAAGCGTTAAACGACGTTGTGAAAGCCGGTAAAGCGCGCTACATCGGCGCATCGTCCATGCATGCCTCACAGTTTGCCCAGGCGCTCGATCTCCAGGCGCAGCACGGCTGGGCGCGCTTTGTCACCATGCAGGATCACTACAACCTGATTTACCGGGAAGAAGAGCGCGAGATGCTGCCGCTCTGCTACCAGGAAGGCGTGGCGGTGATCCCGTGGAGCCCGCTGGCGCGCGGAAGGTTAACCCGTCCGTGGGGGGAAACTACCGCCCGGCTGGTATCGGATGAAGTGGGTAAAAACCTGTATGACGATACAGAAGCCAGCGATGCGTTAATTGCCGAACGCTTAGCCGGGATCGCCGACGATATCGGTGCAACGCGCGCGCAGGTGGCGCTGGCGTGGCTGCTGAGCAAGCGCGGTGTCGCCGCGCCGATTGTGGGCACGTCGCGGGAAGAACAGCTGGATGAGTTGTTGAGTGCGGTGGACTTATCGTTGACGCCGGAGCAGATTGCCGAGCTGGAGACGCCGTATCAGCAGCATCCGGTGGTAGGGTTTAAGTAAACACTTGCCGGGTGGCGCTGCGCTTACCCGGCCTACACTCTCTGACGCCATTATAGGCAGTAGCTTTCAATACCGCTCTTTGGTCATTGAGCCATCTTTTTTATTCATAATGTACAGATTACCATCAACATAAAACTTGATTTTATTGCTTTCAGGAAATCTGAAAGTAACCTCAAGTAGTTCAATTTTCTCAATACAATTTTTCTCTGAAGTCATTTCAGGAAAACAAAAATAATCCTCGTGCGGCGAATCCCGCAGATACCCGTCCCCCACATCCCAGACCGTCAAAACAAATCTCTGCCCGGAGGGTATGTTGTATTTTTTCTTAAGCATATCCCGCTGAGATAGCCACCAGTTGATTCTCCCCCGGTCAGTTAACGGGAAATGGTCAACGATAATATAATCATAGCCAAGTCCATTCGTGCTGCGATGGATATCAATAATTCTCACAGGATAAATATAATCCCAGGAACTAAGAACAATTACAACCAAAGCAATCGCCATATAAAGAAACCAGGATTTTTCATAGCATTATCGCTCCGATAATTTGATAATTCCCAATTGCGGTTTTCAGTACCGCGCTTTCGTCATTGAACCATCTTTTTTATCCATAACATACTTATTATCACCAATAATGAAATTAACTTTGTTCTTATCAGAAAATCTGGCATCAACCTTAAGAAGTTTATTTTTCTCAATACAGTTCTTCTCTGATGTCATATCAGGAAAACAAAAATAATCCTCTCGTGGTGAGTCCCGCAGATACCCGCCCCCCATATCCCAGACCGTCAAAACAAACTCCTGCCCGGAGGGGATGTTATATTTTTTCTTAAGCATATCCCGCTGAGATAGCCACCAGTTGATTCTTCCCCGATCCGTTAACGGAAAATGGTCAACGATAATATCATCATAGCCAAAGCGATCAGTACTGCGATGGACATCAATGATTTTCACCGGATAAATATCACCCCAATGACTGCAAACAATCACAACAAAAACAGTTGCTATATAAAGAAACCTGGATTTCTTCATAGCATTATTACCCCGTTAATTTTATAGAAGCATTAAAGTTCGTCACAAAAGGTTTAAATGAAAAGCGGTTGTAACGCTGAAGAACAAACCATATCCGAAAAAACCTGAAGTTTTGGTATAATTTTTTAGTAATATCTTCTCGCCCCAGACCAAAATGATCCTGAGCTTCAAATAATATATCTGCCTCCCACCCCATTTGATATTGCCTAAAATTAAGCATAACAATCCGCTGGAAATAAATATCATGGACGGTGATGCCCATTCCGTTAAATCTGTCTTCGAAATCATTAAACTTAGGTAATATCGTCCTCGATATTTCTGTTTGTACATCCCAAATAAAATCCTGACTACCAACTTGTTTTCGCCTGTCACTGATATATTTATTAATTACATCCCTGATAACACCAAGCGTAGTATCTCCATATTGCTTTGCCCTGAGAAGATCAGAAAATGCTCTGTTGAGTAACGCATTATCACCAAAAGGTCTGCCATCTCCATGTTGAAAATGGTTAATCATCTCTCCAGTTAAGTTTTTATATTGCCCGAACGCAAACGCCCCTGACAACTCCCACATTTCATCAAAAAGTATACTGGCGCATTCATCAGGGGTAACGCGTTGATCGTCTTTAAGGGAGTATCCAGCAATAAACGGATAGTGAAGATATTTAACTGTGTTATCTTTGAAGGTCATATTATAGGGATCAACTATAGTAGAAACATCGTTTAGCCCTAATGATTGCAACTCTAAAGCGGACAGATCACTATGCTGCATATCATCTGTACTTGCATCATTAATTCTATGTTCTGTCTGAAACAGTATTTCGCAAGGAAAATTCATTTCGTACATATTCATCCCTTAATAGTACATGTGCTAACAATCCTATAACTTACGCCCTCACACCAAGAATAATCATACGCCAGACGGCAAGATAAAAACATTATAAATAAAGTAATTGCCAAAATTATATAAATGACATTCACGCAATGAATAATATTGCACTGATAAATCTATTAACCTAATTAAATTTTGCGATCCGTTTTATAAAAAAGAACTTTCATTATCTTTCACCTTACAACCCTAACCTGAATCCGATAGAGAGAAGGTGGAAGTTAATGAGCGAGCATGCCCGGAACATTCGTTATTCAAATAATCCGCGAGAATTCAGGATGCAATCTGCATCCTGAGTCAGGCAAAGTGATCAAACCCTTTCACGTCAAGTTCTCGCAGTGCGCCATTCTGCACAAACTTCAGCCCTTCACTTTCCGGCATCACCTGCCCGATGCAGGTAAATTTCGCCCCCAGATGCGCTAGCGCCACATCCAGCGTCCCGCGATTCAGCTCAGGCACGGTGAAGCACAGCTCATAATCTTCTCCACCGGATAACGCCCAGCGCAGCGCCTGTTCAGGTTCGACATGGCGAAGCAGTTGCTCCGACAGCGGGAACAGATCCAGGTCAACGCGTGCGCCCACGCCGCTGGCCTTCAGGATATGGCCGAGATCGGAGATCAGCCCGTCAGACAAATCGATAGCCGAACTGGCCCGCTCGCGCAGCGCCTGACCGTGCAGAATACGCGGCGTTGGCCGCAGATGGCGCTTCACCAGATACGCCGCATCGTCAGCATCTTCAACCGTTAAACGGTTCTGAAGGATCGCCAGCCCTGCCGCGCTGTCGCCCGGCGTACCGGTCACGTAGAGCCAGTCGCCTGGTTTTGCACCCGAGCGCTTCAGCGCGCGCCCGGCAGGCACATAGCCGTGGATTGCCAGGGTCATGGACAGCGGACCGGCGGTGGTATCACCGCCAATCAGCTGCATATCGTAATAATTCAGCTGTTCAAACAGGGCATCGCTGAAGGCTTCAAGCCAGGCTTCATCCACCTCCGGCAGGGTCAGAGCCAGCGTCAGCCAGGCCGGGTCGGCGCCCATTGCCGCCAGATCGCTGACGTTCACCGCCAGCGCTTTATACGCCAGATCGGCAGGATCGATATCCGGCAGGAAATGACGCCCACACACTAAGGTGTCGGTGCTGATTGCCAGCGTCTGTTTTTCGGGAATATTGAGAAGTGCGCAGTCATCGCCAATGCCGGTTTCAACATCAAGACGAGAGGTTCTGACACGGTCGAAATAACGGGCAATCAGGGAGAATTCGCCGCATGCCATACGTTATGCCTCAGCAAATTAAATAAAAAAACCGGAGCCGCACTGCCAAAAAGGCAATGCAAGACTCCGGTTTGCGGATCACTTTTTGTGGGGACGGATCGCAGGTGCGGCTTTATCCAGCACGCCGTTAACAAACTTGTGGCTGTCTTCAGCGCCGAAGGTTTTCGCCAGTTCGATCGCTTCGTTGATGGCCACTTTGTACGGCACATCATCACGTTTAGACAGCTCAAACAGCGCGATACGCAACACTGCTTTTTCGACCTGGCCCAGCTCTTCGAGCAGACGGGACAGGTATGGCTTCATCAGACCATCGAGATACGCGCTATTAGTCGCCACTCCCGACAGCAGTTCACGGAAGTACAGAACGTCAACGTCTTTCACGTCCTGTTCTGACAGGAACTGGTATTCAACATCAGCGATGTCGTTCTGGGACAACTGCCAGGAGTAAAGTGCCTGGACGGCACATTCACGGGCGCGGCGACGAGCAGCAGGTTTCACGGAATTCCCCTTACAAAAAAATCAGGCCTTGATGGCTTTCAATACATTGATCATTTCAAGCGCGGTCAGTGCAGCTTCTGCACCTTTGTTACCGGCTTTAGTGCCAGCACGTTCGATGGCTTGTTCAATACTTTCGGTGGTCAGCACGCCGAACGCGACAGGGATTTCAGCATCCTGTGCAACGTGTGCCAGACCGTTGCTTGCACCGCCCGCAACGTATTCGAAGTGCGCAGTGCCGCCACGAATAACGGTACCCAGCGCAATCACCGCGTCGTATTTACCGGTTTTCGCCAGCGCGCCCGCTGCCAGTGGCAGTTCGTAAGCACCTGGTACCCAAACGACGGTAATGTTGTCATCTTTAACCTGGCCGATACGTTTCAGGGCGTCAACCGCACCTTCCAGCAGGCTATCGTTGATGAAGTTGTTGAAACGCGCAATGGTGATGGCGACGCGAGCGTCCGGGGTAGCTACAGCAGCTTCAATAATGTTCATACTCTTCCTTTACGGGTTCATTTGGCCCCGCAGGGGGGCGGATTTTATCATAATACTTTGCGCACTGCTTCCCTATTTCAGGAGCAATTACGCTGTCGTTAAATGGAGGCAGACATCCGGGCCTACCGGACGAATCTCGCTGAATGAGAGTTGCGGCGCATCGGCCAGTTTTTCAAGGCCGGGCAGCACAAACAGGCCGCGCGCGTCATTACCTAACAGTTTAGGCGCAACGTAGACGAGAAGCTCATCCACCAGCCCCGCCTGAAGCAGTGCGCCGGCGAGCGTCGGACCGGCTTCAACCCAGATGCTGTTGACCTGCTGTTTGCCGAGCAACATCATCAGCACCACGAGATCGAGATGCCCGTTATGTTCCGGCACCATAATGCTGCGCACGCCTTCCGGCCACTCGCGCGTATCTTCTTTGGTGCGGGCAATCCAGGTTTCACCCGGCTGCTGCACGATGCGGTGCTCCGGCGTCACGCGGTTCTGGCTATCAACAATAATGCGCAGCGGCTGACGCAGGTTCTCCTGCGGATAGAGCGCCTGCGTATCCGCATTCAGCTCTTCCCAGCGCACGGTCATGGCCGGATCGTCAGCCAGTACCGTTTCACTGCTGGTGAGAATAGCATGGCTTTGCGCGCGCAGACGTTGCACATCGCGCCTTGCCAGCGGCGAGGTGATCCACTGGCTCTCGCCGTTCGCCATCGCCGTGCGGCCATCCAGTGACGCGCCAAGCTTAAGCTGGATAAACGGGAAGCCGGTGCGCATACGCTTCAGGAAGCCTTTGTTGATGTTTTCGGCATCCTGCATCATCAGGCCGTGGCTGACGTCGATGCCTTCCTGTTGCAGACGATACAGCCCGCGGCCCGCCACCTGCGGATTAGGATCCTGCATGGCGGCGACAACGCGCGAGACGCCCGCCGCAATCAGCGCTTCACAGCACGGCGGCGTACGTCCGTGATGACTGCATGGCTCCAGCGTCACATAGGCCGTCGCGCCACGCGCTTTCTCACCCGCCATGCGCAGGGCATGCACTTCAGCATGCGGCTCGCCTGCGCGGTAGTGAAAACCTTCCCCCACGATCTCGCCATCTTTAACAATGACGCACCCGACATTGGGGTTAGGGTGAGTGGTAAACCGACCGCGCTGCGCCAGCTTCATGGCTCGCGCCATGTACATCTCGTCGTGCATGGGCTTAATCCTGTAAGCGGGCGATCTCTTCGCCAAATTCTTTGATGTCTTCGAAGCTGCGGTAAACGGAGGCAAAGCGGATATAGGCGACTTTATCGAGCTTTTTCAGCTGTTCCATCACCAGATTGCCGATCATTTTGCTCGGCACTTCGCGCTCACCTAACCCCCGCAGATAAGATTTAATATGGTTTAACGCCATTTCGACGTCATCGGAGCTGACGGGCCGTTTCTCCAGCGCCTTGAGCATCCCGCTACGCAGTTTCTCTTCATTGAACGGTTCGCGCACATCGTTACTTTTTACCACGCGCGGCATTACCAGCTCTGCCACCTCGAAGGTGGTAAAACGCTCGTTGCACACCAGACACTGCCGACGACGACGCACGGAAGACCCTTCGCCTACAAGACGTGAGTCGATGACTTTGGTATCCACAGCGGAGCAAAATGGGCAATGCATACGATGTCCCTGTTATCTGGTTAACTGATTTCTATTTTACCCTGAACTGGCCCGACAACAAAGGAAGAGCTTTTTGAGACAAAGGATCTATGCCTGACGGCACTATCCTGTCTACCATTGCAGCAATCTGTGATTTCAAGGAATTAAACGCAATGACAAGACGTTACCTGAAAATAGTGCTGGTGGGGAGCCTGTTCACGCTCAGCGCCTGCGCACAGCAAAGTGAAGTCCGCGAAATGAAACAAAGCGTGAATACGCTTAACGTGGCGATGGACAAACTTAACAAAGAAACCGTGAAGATCACCCAGCAGAACGCGCTGAATGCCAAATCCAGCAATGGCGTTTATTTATTGCCAGGTGCAAACACGCCCGCGCGTCTGAACAGCCAGATTGGCACCCTAAAGATGTCTCTGGTGAATGTTGCAGCGAATGCCGATGGTACTCGCGCAACATTACGCATTCAGGGTGAGTCCAACGATCCGCTTCCCGCGTTCAGCGGCACCGTAGAGTGGGGCCAGATTCAGGGCACCACGGAGAGCTATCAGGAAGTGAACGTGAAGAATCAGCTCTTCACCGCCCCCGCCAGCACGCTGGCGCCGAGCGATGTTGATATCCCGCTCCAGCTGAGCGGACTGACCCCAGAACAGCTGGGCTTTATCCGTATTCACGACATTCAACCCGCCGCGCAATAACCCGCCCTTCTAGCGGAGTGAAATGTCACTCCGCTAACATTTACATTTCGTATGGATTGGCAACATAAATGATTGCCGCTACAATCCCGCCCGTCTAAAGTACGCAAACGTGAACGCAATCGATTACGTATGTGAGAGATATGTGAAACAACACATATTTTTGTGAGCAAGGATTCCTATAATAGGCTCCGCAGAAATACGAAATATTTAGAAACGCAATTCGCGCATTTTTCACTCCCGGAAGGGAATTTCAATCAGTGGCATGATTATGAAAAAAACATTACTCGCAGCCGGTGCAGTTCTGGCACTCTCCACCTCTTTCACTGTTAACGCAGCGGAAAACGACAAACCACAATACCTCTCCGACTGGTGGCATCAGAGCGTTAACGTTGTAGGCAGCTACCATACCCGTTTCGGACCGCAGATCCGTAACGATACCTACCTCGAGTACGAAGCATTCGCTAAAAAAGACTGGTTTGATTTCTATGGCTACATGGACGCACCGGTATTCTTCGGCGGTAACACCGACGCGAAAGGTATCTGGAACCACGGTTCCCCACTGTTCATGGAGATCGAACCCCGCTTCTCCATTGATAAACTGACCGGTACCAGTCTGGCGTTTGGTCCGTTCAAAGAGTGGTATTTCGCAAACAACTACATCTACGACATGGGTCGCAACAAGTCCGGTCGCCAGAGCACCTGGTACATGGGTCTGGGTACAGACATTGAGACTGGCCTGCCGATGAGCCTGTCCATGAACGTATACGCAAAATACCAGTGGCAGAACTACGGCGCCGCGAACGAGAACGAGTGGGACGGCTACCGTTTCAAAGTGAAATACTTCGTGCCAATTACCCAACTGTGGGGCGGCAACCTGAGCTATATCGGCTTCACCAACTTTGACTGGGGTTCAGACCTGGGCGATAACGATTTCCGCGACCTGAACGGCAGAAAAGCGCGCACTAACGACTCCATCGCGTCCAGCCACATCCTGGCGCTGAACTACGATCACTGGCACTACTCTGTTGTTGCGCGTTACTGGCACAACGGTGGCCAGTGGAACGACGACGCCAGCCTGAACTTTGGCAACGGCGACTTCAGCGTTCGCTCTACCGGTTGGGGTGGTTACCTGGTCGTGGGTTACAACTTCTAATCAGTGCGGATTCCGCCCGGTGGCGCTACGCTTACCGGGCCTACGATCCGAATGTAGGCCGGGTAAGGCGTAGCCGCCCCCCGGCTTTTTACTGCCTCACCTTGCGCAAAAAATCTGCCAATGACCTGTCCGCACTCTCGCTAAACCGCCTCTCCGTCTGCACAATATTGAGGCATCGGTCGAGCCGGAAACAGCGGTAGTCATCGCGTCGCTCGCACCACGCCGCCAGCAGCCAGCGCTCTCCCCAGAAGAACAAGCCCAGCGGCTGAACCTCGCGCTTTGAGAGCTGCCCAGCCTCATCACGATAATGCAGTGCCAGCACGCGCTGGGCGGAAATCGCCTGATGGATCACGTCGAAACCACTACGGGAATGTGGCTGAAGGGCAATATCCGGCGCGTAAATCCGCGTCTGCTCAGCCTTGCGGCGGCTCTCTTCTGGCAGGATCGCCAGCACTTTTTCCTGGGCCGACTCCAGCTCGCGCGACAGCGATTCCCCGCCCCAGGTTTTGAGCAGGCGAATCGCCACCATCAGCGCCTCGGACTCTTTGTTGGTCAGCATCAGCGGGGGTAAATCAAAACCCGACATCAGCCGATATCCGCTTCCCGCCTCGCCTTCCACCGGCACGCCGGAAAGCGACAGGTCGCGGATATCGCGGTACACCGTGCGCTCGGACACGCCAAGCCTTTCCGCCAGATGCGCTGCCGTTGTCAGACGCCTGCCCCGAAGGATCTGCACAATCTGGAACAAACGGTCAGCGCGTCGGGTCATCGGTTTACTCTCATACCGGTTGATGGAGGCCGACGCGATTACCTTCGCTGTCGGTAAACAGGGCTATAGTGCCAATGCCTTGCGGCAGTTCCAGCGGGCCAAACACGCACTCACCGCCCGCAGAAGCAATACGATCGAGCGTGGCCGCCAGATTGTCAGTATGCAGGTAGATAATAGCGCCCTGCGAAGACGGTGTAACGCCGTCAAATTTCGCCAGCGCGCCGCCGGTGGCCGGATCCTCGTGCGGGAAAATCGCCAGATCAGCCACGTCCATCTTCTCGCGCCGCAGCGCGACCTGCATCACCGACTCATAAAATTTGATGGCGCGATCCATATCGGCGACCGGAATTTCAAACCAGTTAATAACACTTTTCATACGTCCTCCTGCCTGTTGTTAGGGTTCAGAAGGAGTCTACGACAGGGCTCCTGACAGCATACTGTCAGGAGTGTTGTGAGATGCAGACAAAAAAAATCCCGGCCAACAGGCCGGGATTTCGATACTACATAAGACTCTTACGGCAGAATGGACGGCTGATCCGCCCCTTCTTTCTCGACTTTCTGCTGGATCAGATGCTCGCGCTTCATGCCCAGCTTCAGCGCCAGTGCGGACGCGACGTAGATAGACGAGGCCGTACCGATAGACACACCGATCAGCATGGTCAGCGAGAAGCCTTCCAGCACCGGGCCACCGAACAGGAACAGCATCAGGATCACCATCAGGGTGGTGCCGGAGGTGATCAACGTACGGTGCAACGTCTGGGTCAACGACACGTTAAAGATTTCGTACGGCGTGCCGCGACGGATCTTACGGAAGTTTTCACGAATACGGTCAGATACCACGATACTGTCGTTCAGTGAGTAACCGATAACGGACATCAGGGATGCCACAATCGTCAGGTCAATCTCAATGTGGAAGAGAGACAGTATGCCCATGGTGATCACCACGTCGTGCGCCAGGGCGATAACCACGCCTGCCGCCAGTCGCCACTCAAAGCGGAAACCGACGTAAATCAGGATCGAGATCAGCGCCACCAGCAGCGCCATCGCACCGGTCTGCGCCAGGTCAGCACCAACGCTCGGGCCGACAAACTCAATACGCTTAACCGTTGCATCCTGGCTGGTCGTTTCGTTAATAACCTGGACGACCTTGCTGCCCAGCTCCTGGCTGCCGTTGGCATCGTGTACCGGCGGCATACGCACCATGATGTCGCGGCTGCTGCCGAAGTTCTGTAGCAGCGGCTCTTCAAAGCCCGCTTTTTGCAGAGACTCACGCATCTGGTCCATATCGACCGGTTTTTCCAGGGTAATTTCGATCACCGTACCACCGGTGAAATCCAGACCCCAGTTAAAGCCTTTCACGCCCATAATGACGATGGACAAGATCAGCAGAAAACCTGAAATGCCGAAGGCCCAGTAGTCCCAGCGCATAAAGTCCCAGACTTTACGGCCGTGGTTCAATTGTTCAACAGTATATTCCTGTGCCACAACGCACTCCTCAGATAGACAGCTTTTTGACGCGCTTGCCGCCGTACAGCAGGTTCACGATGGCACGGGTGCCGACAATAGCGGTAAACATCGACGTTGCGACACCGATACCGGTAGTAATCGCAAAGCCTTTGATCGCGCCAGTACCCACTGCATACAGGATAAGAACCTTAATCAGTGTTGTTACGTTCGCATCGAAGATGGAGCTGAACGCCCCTTTGTAGCCTTCTTCAATCGCCTGCTGTACAGAACGACCGTTGCTCAGCTCTTCTTTGATACGTTCGTTTATCAGTACGTTGGCGTCGACCGCCACCGCAAGGGTTAGAACGATACCCGCAATCCCCGGCATGGTCAGCGTCGCCCCCGGCAGCAGGGACATGATACCGATGATCAGCACCAGGTTGGCAATCAGCGCGGAGGTCGCAATCAGGCCGAACTTCTTATAGAAGAAGATCATGAAGATGATGGACACCGCCAGACCGGCCAGACACGCTTCCAGACCCTGTTTGATGTTCTGCATACCCAGGGTTGGACCGATGGTACGTTCTTCAACAATCTGAATTGGCGCAATCAGCGCACCGGCACGCAGCAGCAGAGAGAGCTGACGCGCTTCGTTCGGGTTGCTGATACCGGTAATACGGAAGCTGTTACCCAGACGAGACTGGATGTTGGCGATGTTAATCACCTCTTCCTCTTTCACCAGCACGGCACGGCCATTGGCGTCTTTCTTACCGCTGTCTTTGTACTCCACGAACAGGGTCGCCATCGGTTTGCCGATGTTGTCCTTGGTGAAGTTAGACATGATGTTGCCGCCTGCGCTATCCAGCGAGATGTTAACCTGCGGCTGGTTGTATTCGTCCTGGCTGGAAGTGGAGTCGGTGATATGGTCACCGGTCAGGATCACGCGTTTGTACAGCACAACGGGCTGGCCTTCGCGGGTCTGTTTCACTTCAGAATCGCCCGGCACACGGCCTGAAGCCGCAGCAGCCTGGTCGACATTGGAGTTAACCAGACGGAACTCCAGGGTCGCCGTCGCGCCCAGAATCTCTTTCGCACGGGCGGTATCCTGGATACCCGGCAGTTCGACCACGATACGGTCAGCACCCTGACGCTGTACCAGTGGCTCAGCCACGCCCAGCTGGTTTACACGGTTACGCAGAATGTTAATGTTCTGCTGAACGGCGTATTCACGTGCTTCACTCAGACGCGCGTCGGTCATTACCGCACGCAGCTGGTTGCTGCCCTGAGAGGTGATCACCAGATCGCGGTGACGCTGAGACAGATACGTCACAGCCTGATCGCGTGCCGCGCTGTCGCGGAACGTGATGCTCAGGCCGTAGTTATCTTCTTTACGTACGGTGGTGTACGGAATGCCCTTATCGCGCAGATCGCTGCGCAGGCTGTCGATATTCTGTTCCTGTAGCTTGCCGAGCGCGGTATCCATATCCACTTCCATCAGGAAGTGAACGCCGCCACGCAGGTCAAGACCCAGTTTCATTGGCTCTGCGTTCAGCGCAGCCAGCCAGCGTGGGGTTGCAGGAGCAAGGTTAAGCGCCACGACATATTTATCACCCAGCACGCCCATCAGCGCTTCACGTGCGCGGAGCTGCGTGTCGGTGGTGTCGAAGCGAGCAAGAATTGCGCCCTCTTCCAGTGCCACAGACTTAGCGGTAATTTTTTCTTCTTGTAACGTTTTCTGGACCTGGATCAGCGTTTGCTCACTGGCGGCGACACCGCGCGCGCCAGTGATTTGAACGGCCGGATCCTCACCATACAGGTTGGGAAGCGCGTACAGCAGGCCGACGATAATCACGACGACCAGCATGATGTACTTCCACAAAGGATAACGGTTTAACACGGCAGTTCCCTTTGGGAAAAGTTGGGATTACAGCGCCTTCATGGTGCCTTTCGGCAGAACGGCAGCTACGAAGTCACGTTTGATAACCACTTCAGTGGTGTCGTTGAGGGCGATAGCAATGTAGCCGTTTTCCGCTACTTTGGTTACGCGACCCACCAGGCCACCATTGGTCAGGACTTCATCGCCCTTCGCGATGGAGTTCATCAGGTTTTTGTGCTCTTTAGTACGCTTCTGCTGTGGACGCAGGATCATGAAGTAGAAGATCAGACCGAACACAACCAGCATCAGAATCAGAGACATCGGGCTGCCCTGCGCTGGTGCACCCGTTGCTGCTACCGCATCAGAAATAAAAAAGCTCATTCAAATTCCCTCATTATTAAAATTAATCAACGTTCAACGGTGGAACATCCCGCCCCTGACGTTGGTAGAAATCGGTCACGAAGCTCTCTAATTTACCCTCTTCGATAGCCTTACGTAAACCAGCCATTAAGCGCTGATAATAACGAAGATTATGAATGGTATTGAGACGCGCCCCCAAAATCTCGTTGCAACGATCGAGATGATGCAGATACGCGCGAGAATAATTGCGACAGGTATAGCAATCGCACTCGGAATCGAGCGGGCTGGTGTCACTCTTATGCTTCGCGTTACGGATTTTCACCACGCCATCGGTAACGAACAAATGACCGTTACGCGCGTTTCGGGTTGGCATAACGCAGTCGAACATATCAATGCCGCGACGTACGCCTTCCACCAGATCTTCTGGTTTACCCACACCCATCAGGTATCGTGGTTTATCCGCCGGGATTTGCGGGCAGACATGCTCCAGAATGCGGTGCATGTCTTCCTTCGGCTCACCCACAGCCAAACCGCCGACAGCGTAGCCATCAAAGCCTATCTCTACCAGACCTTTAACCGAGATATCGCGTAAATCTTCGTAAACGCTGCCCTGGATAATGCCGAACAGCGCATTTTTGTTTTGCAGGGCGTCAAAACGGTCGCGGCTACGCTTCGCCCAACGCAGGGACATCTCCATGGAACGCTTGGCGTAGTCCCAGTCCGCCGGGTATGGCGTACATTCGTCGAAGATCATTACGATATCGGAGCCGAGATCGTACTGAATCTCCATAGACTTTTCCGGATCGAGGAAGATTGGATCGCCGTTGATCGGGTTACGGAAGTGTACGCCCTGCTCAGTGATCTTACGGATATCGCCCAGGCTGAAGACCTGGAAACCGCCGGAGTCGGTGAGGATCGGGCCTTTCCACTGCATGAAATCGTGCAGGTCGCCGTGGAGCTTCATGATCTCCTGACCCGGACGCAGCCACAGGTGGAAGGTGTTGCCGAGGATAATCTGTGCGCCAGTGGCTTCAACTTCTTCCGGCGTCATTCCTTTTACGGTGCCGTACGTGCCCACAGGCATAAACGCGGGGGTTTCTACCACGCCGCGATCAAACACCAGACGACCGCGACGCGCGCGGCCATCGGTGGTATCGAGTTCAAATTTCATTTTTTCTCCGACGTCAGAAAAACAGTCCAACGTTGTAATACGGTGCCGCGGACTTATTCCCCGACACGCTCATTCAAAGCCTGCGGATTGTACGTGATAAACATCGCGTCACCGTAGCTAAAAAAGCGATATTTTTGTTCTACCGCAGACTTGTAGGCGTTCATCGTATGCTCATACCCCGCAAACGCGGAAACCAGCATAATCAGCGTCGATTCAGGCAGATGGAAGTTGGTCACCAGCGCATCAATGACTTTGTACTGATAGCCCGGGTAGATAAAGATCTGCGTATCGCCAAAGAACGGCTCAATCAGCTCGCTTTTCGCGGCCTGCGCAGCGCTCTCAAGGGAACGTACCGACGTTGTACCGACGGCCACGACGCGACTACCGCGCGCTTTCGCCGCCAGCACCGCATCCACCACCTCCTGCGGCACTTCGGCATACTCAGAGTGCATGATGTGGTCTTCGATGCTGTCCACGCGCACCGGCTGGAAGGTCCCCGCGCCGACGTGCAGCGTCACGAACGCCATCTCAATGCCTTTCGCGCGCAGCTTTTCCAGCAGCGGTTCATCAAAGTGCAGGCCCGCCGTTGGCGCCGCCACCGCGCCAGGCTTCTGGCTGTAGACGGTCTGATACAGCTCGCGGTCGGCCTCTTCGTCCGGGCGCTCAATATACGGCGGCAGCGGCATGTGGCCGATGGCGTTGAGGATATCGAGCACCGTGCGCTCGTCGTTGAATTCCACTTCAAATAGCGCGTCGTGACGCGCGGTCATGGTCGCTTTGATGCTCTCGTCATCCCCCAGCAGCAGTTCAGCGCCCGGCTTCGGCGCTTTAGAGGCGCGAATATGTGCCAGAATACGTTTATCATCGAGCATACGTTCGACCAGCACCTCGATCTTGCCGCCGCTGGCTTTACGGCCAAACAGACGCGCCGGGATCACGCGGGTATTGTTAAAGACCAGCAGATCGCCAGGGTTGAGCTTGTCGAGAAGATCGGTGAAAGTACCGTGCGTCAGCGCGCCCGTTGGCCCGTCCAGTGACAGCAAGCGACAGCTGCTACGCTCAGGCATGGGGTAGTGAGCAATCAGGGATTCAGGTAGTTCAAAGGAGAAATCGGCGACGCGCATGACGTATACTCGTGACTTAAAAACAGGCGGCATAGTCTAGTGCTCACACCCTTTTGCTGCAACAACTAGCCGCCACCGGACAACGAAAACGCATGAATTTTCTCGCTCATCTGCATCTCGCTCATCTCGCGGACAGCTCCCTCTCCGGCAATTTGCTGGCCGATTTTGTACGCGGCAACCCCGCGGAAGCGTACTCCCCTGAGGTTGTCGACGGGATTTTTATGCACCGCCGCATCGACGTGCTGACCGATAACCTGCCGGAAGTGACGGAAGCCAAAGCCTGGTTCCGCCCCGAAACCCGACGCGTGGCGCCGATCACGCTCGACGTCATGTGGGATCATTTCCTGTCGCGCCACTGGTCCCGGCTGTCGCCTGATATGTCGCTGCCTGAGTTTGTGCGCTACGCCCACGCGCAGGTGTCGATCATTTTGCCGGACTCCCCGCCGCGCTTTGTGAATCTGAATAACTATCTCTGGTCTGAACGCTGGCTGGAGCGATACCGCGAGATGGATTTCATTCAGAACGTCCTGAACGGCATGGCGAGCCGTCGACCGCGTCTGAACGCGCTGCGCGACTCATGGCATGACCTGGATGAACATTATGATGCGCTGGAAATCCGCTTCTGGCAGTTCTATCCACGTATGATGACGCAGGCGAAAAATAAAGAACTGTGAAGTCGGTTCGATTGATAGGTAAAAGCTGGTGGAACGATTGTTACCACCTCTTTGTCTTATTCCCGTACTGCCTCTATACTGGCCCGCGTTGCGTTCCAAATAACCTTAGTATCTACAGGAGAATCATATGGTTCTGGTAACACGTCCGGCTCCGGATTTTACAGCTGCCGCCGTTCTGGGCAATGGTGAAATCGTTGAAAACTTCAACTTCAAACAGCACACCAACGGTAAAGCGACCGTTCTGTTCTTCTGGCCAATGGACTTCACTTTCGTTTGCCCGTCTGAGCTGATCGCGTTCGACAAACGTTACGAAGAATTCCAGAAGCGTGGCGTGGAAGTGGTTGGCGTCTCCTTCGACTCTGAATTTGTACACAACGCATGGCGTAACACCCCTGTCGAAAACGGCGGCATCGGTGCAGTGAAATACGCGATGGTTGCGGACATCAAACGCGAAATCCAGCAGGCTTACGGTATCGAACATCCGGACGCTGGCGTTGCACTGCGTGGTTCTTTCCTGATCGACGCGAACGGCATCGTTCGTCACCAGGTTGTGAACGATCTGCCGCTGGGTCGTAACATCGACGAAATGCTGCGCATGGTTGACGCGCTCCAGTTCCACGAAGAGCACGGTGAAGTGTGCCCGGCTCAGTGGGAAAAAGGTAAAGAAGGTATGGCGGCTTCCCCAGACGGCGTAGCTAAATACCTGTCTGAGAACGTATCCAGCCTGTAATCGGCACGGTTTACCAAAAAACCCGCGAATACGCGGGTTTTTTTATGGCTTATGCTGCGCCGTCTTTTTTTACCTCGCGCCAGATGCGCCATGCCATACCCGCAAGCACCATCACCCCCGCAATCAGTACGCCCCAGACCATCAGCGTTTTCATTCTGCTTTCCTGCTCAGCCGCAGACGTCGCGGTTAAACGCGCCTCGCCACCCAGCGGGACAGGTTCCAGCGTATCCGCCATCGGCAGGGCTGCCAGATCGTAGGTTTTACGCAGTTCGGTCGGGATCAGCATATCCGTCTCCACGCTCGCCGGTTTCGCAGCCCCGTTCCCCCACGCGAGCAGGTACGGCCCCTTCCCCTGCGCGTTAAACACCAGATCGTAGCGCACGCGTTGCCCGGTCACGCCAGGCAGGTTCTCAGGCAAACGCGCATTGAGGGTCTTGATTTTTACCGCCTCGACCAGTCCGCCAGGGAGCGGAACAGGTTCAGACGTTTTGCCGCCGAGCTGGTAGATCACCTCTTTTTTCAGCGTATGCCACCGATCCTTATCCGCCTCCCGCCAGGCTATTTCTGCCGGGAGAACACCGTCGCCATTCAGCATGAAGCCGATCGCACTCAGAGGCTGCGGATGTTTCCAGCGCCACACGGCTTCGCTTTCGGATAACCGCTCCCCCTCTCCCGCCAGGCTAATGTGCTCAGATTCCGGCTGTTCAGTCGCGTTAATCGCGTTGACGCCGGTTAACGTCAGGGCAGAACGCCCCGTGTTCAGCACCAGCAGCAGATAACGATTCGCCTCAGGCGATAACACCAGATCGGTATCGATGCGGTCGAGCTTCAGGCGATCCTGTCCACTCATCACGTCCAGCAGGGGCATCTCTTCGCGCAGGGTATACCAGTTTTTCAGATCCTCGCTGTAATAGACCGATGCCGTCCCCTGCCACGAGCCCTGCGGCGTGTCCCAGAAAAGCTGGAGCTGAGAGAGCGGAACCTCCGTCGCGTTTTCCGGCAGGGTCAGCAGATAGTGCTGTCCGGCAGCCGCCGCGTGTTGCCCTTCCAGCACAATTTCCACGCCGTTTCTGGCCCGTAGCATAATTTTATCGCCGCTGTCCTCTTCTCCGCCCGGCGAGGCGTTAAGCGCAAAGAGGCGCAGCGCCGTGGTGGTCGGTGCCGGCTGCGGACGCGTCGTGGTAACCAGGCTGAACGGTACCGGCTCGCCCGACTGATTAAACACGCGCACGTCGCGCAGATCGGGCGATGTGCTCTGCTGATAAACCGCCAGCGGCAGCATGACCCGATACCACGGCGAAGAGGCAGAGGTATCAAGGGACAGGCCATAGGCATAATCCCGCGGGGATTCCGCTGGCGCGCCCTCGCAGAATGCCGGACCGGCCACGGCCAGCAGTGCCGCACAAACAACCGCGTTCATCCATTTCATTTTTCTTCTCCTGCTTTAGGCGGTAGCGGCGAGAAATAGCCCACAATCAGGACCAGGATCGCCACGCCAATAAACGCGACGGCGCGCGCCAGGCCGCCACCGCCCGCGCTGTCCACCAGCATCAGTTTGAGCATGACCACCCCCAGTAGCGCCGCACCGCCAAGCCACTGCTGACGGGAGGCGTGACGGGTGGCGCGGATCATGACCACCAGCGCGCACAACATCCAGAACAGGGCAAAGGTGGTCTGGATAAGCCGCGAATGCCACAACGACTCCCAATTCCAGGCCACCTCGCCGTACCACGCCAGCGCGCGCAGCAATGCGCCGTTAAGCCACCAGAAACCCAGGGCCATCAGCACAACGGCGGGCCACGGACGGGACTGCGCAAGCGATGCCGGATAGTAGCGATCCACTTCCCGATAAAACACCACCAGCCCCAGCAGCGCGAACGCCGCCCCTTCCTCAAGCGGGTTCACCAGCGGCAGCCATGTCTGTTGATAGACCACACCGTCCTGCAAATTGGTCACGACCAGCAATACCACCAGCGCCACAACCACAGGGATCGCGGCAAGGCAGGCGTAGAGCGCAGGCCATACCCGGAACGGCCACCCGCGACGCCGTACGGCCGCGGAGAGCGCCATAATCACCCCACCGCCAACAGCCATCGCAATGCCGCTTCCCCAGGCCGCCATGCCCCACGGCAGGGAGCGGGCAAACCAGTAAAGCTCGGCGGCTATGGCGAGTAAAATCATCCACACCAGCGACAGATGCAGCCCCATTGAGATGCGCGGCAGAAGTTTATCTTCGTCGCGCCGCAGCAGCATCAGGGCGGCAGGCAGCGCAATAGCCCAGGCCAGATTTGCCCAGCCGGCCGCCAGGATTTGCTGTTGCCAGATCTGATACAGCACCATCAGCAGCATCACCGGCCACAGCAGCCATTTGCTGGCATCCAGCTCCCGCCACGCCAGACGAGCGGCAGCCTGCCGCCATCCCCAGGCCGACGCCGCCGTCAGCGCCATTACGCCTTCCAGAACCGATAACTCCTGCTTCAGGAACAGCTGCGACGCGCCCAGCAGCGCCACTAACCAGAACAGCAGCCCACCGGCCAGCAATGCCCAACTGCCCGGCTGTGCGATTTTCTGCCACAGCCAGGCCGCAGCCAGCCAGCAAAGACTGAGCACTGCGAAAATAAGCAGCAGGCTCAACGAGGTGACGCCGTCCATTTGCGCCCATATCGCGCTGCCGAGCGCCAGCACCAGCAGCGCCGTCCCGCTATAGCTCATGCGCCGCTGCTGCTGTTGCACGCCCAGCCAGAGAATACCCAACCCTTCCAGCGCCCAGGCCATCGCCGTCCAGCGCGCTGAAAGCGCCAGCGGAATGGCAAGCGTGGCAAACCCGCCGCCGATCGCCAGCGCCGCCATAATCAGTGGCCGCCCGACAGACGGATAGCGTCGCAGTGCGAGAAACGCCAGTGAGAGATAAAACGCCCCATAGCCCAGCGCGCTGAGCGCCGGGCCGTACGTCCAGTGAGACGTCATGCCATACTGCATCCCAAAACCAATCAGCGGCGGAGCAAACAGCAGTGCGCCGTCAATAATCTGTTTGCCTTTTTCCTGCGCCCGCAGCGACAGCGCCACGCTAAACACGCCAAAAATAAGCGTATTGGCAATCAGGAACAGCTGACAGATAGCATAGTCTTCCGGCTGGTAGTCGCTCAGCCCCCATACCCCGCCAACGCCAAACGTGAAGAGCAGCCCGAGCAGGTTGAGCTCGCGCCAGTGCTGCCAGATGCTGATGGCGAGAATGCCGATGGAAAGCATGAGATAGAAGGAGAACAGCGCCACAACGCTGCCGCCTCCGGTAGACAACAGCAGCGGCGCAAGGTATCCGCCGAGGCTCGCCAGCATGGCAAGGCTCAGTGCCTTTTGCAGCACGGCCAGCCCGACGCTCGCCGCGCAAATCACCACCAGCAGCGCAAACGCCAGCGTCATCGGCAGCATTTGCCACAGCCGGAATGCGCCAAAGACGGTCAGATAAAGCACGCCGGTCGCCCCGCCCTGGAGGATCAGCGCGTAGATCCGCTGCCTGTGCCGCAGCCGCCATCCAACGGCCAGCAGAACCATGGCAAACAGCGCCGTGGCGGCAAGACGCAGCTCAAGCGGAAACAGTGAATGTTCAACGGTATAGCGCAGCAGGAAAGAGAGGCCGAGGAAGAGCAGTACAATCCCCAGTTTTGCCAGCGGATTGCCCTGCATAAACCAGCGCGTCAGCGAGGACAGGATGCCGCCAAAGGCGGAAGGCCGTTTTGCCGCCGGTACAAGCGCTGGTTCTGCTTCAGTGACGGGCGGTTCGGGACGCCAGGGATCGACAGGTGCGGTAACGGCTTCTGCCACCAACGCTGGCGTCTCCACCGGCGCGGCGGTCTGCACCGGCTCCGGCGCTTTCTCAGTGACACCGCGCTGCTCAAGCGCCTCAATGCGCTGGCGAAGCCGGGCGATCTCCTGCCGCGCCGCCGTGCTTCGGTTAAAACCTATCACCGCGAGCACGGGTGCCACGACCAGCGCAAAAACCAGGAACAAACAGCCAAGGATGTAAAGCTCGTCCATGTTTCCACCTTCACCGTAAACGATCCGCTAAGATTGACACAAATCGTTGCATTTGCGCCATCTTAAAAGGTGAAAACCATTCTGCCTGCGCTTAGCTGCCGAACCAGACCGCAGCGGAGATCGCGGGCAGCGTGAGCACGCTCTCCTGGAACGTCGCTTTACCCTCTTTGATCTTCCACGTTTTACCGGCCAGCAGCGGTGAATCTTCCAGCATTACTTCACACGCTTCGCCCCGGTTGATCGCCACCAGCACGCGCTGCTGGTTATAGACGCGGACAAACACCACTACGTTATCGTGGGCGTACATCACCTGACAGCCCCCGTAGCGCAGGGCCTGACTCTGCCTGCGCAGCGTCGCCATACGCTGGTACAGGCTGAACAGATCCTGATCCTGTTTTTCACTCTCCCACGGGAAGGTTTTACGGCAGAACGGATCGTTATTCCCCTCCAGCCCCACTTCATCGCCATAGTAGATGCAGGGTACGCCCGGCCAGGTAAAGAGCCAGGTCACCGCCAGCGGCAGACGCGCCACATCTTTACCCAGCAATGATTTAAAGCGCGCGGTATCATGGCTGTCGAGCTGGTTAAACATCCGCAGCTGCTGCTGATGCGACAGGCCAGCGCGATAGTTTTCCATCCACGCCATGCAGGTTTCGGCGTCGATATGCTGCGGATCGTAAGAGATATCGGTGTTAGCGAGGAAACCCCACAGCGGGAAGGTGAAGCCGCGATAGTTCATCGCCGCGTCTTCTGCATCAGCCTGCAACCACTGACGCGCGTCGCCAAAGTGCTCCCCGAAGACGAACGCTTCCGACCGGGCCGCTTTTGCCGACCGGGTAATGGCGGCGACATGTTGAAGGTTATTCCGCGCCCCGCCTGATTCACCCAGCATATGCACCACGTCCAGCCGCCAGCCGTCCATTTTCCACGGCGCTTTCAGCCAGTGGCGCACGATGCTGTCGTCGTCGCCGTAGATCTCATTCACCAGCGATGGCGACTGGAAATCGAGCTTCGGCAGGCTCGGGTAGCCCAGCCAGTCCAGGGCGCGGCCATTCTCATCAAAACTGTACCAGTCACGCTGCGGTGAGTCTGGATTATGGCATGCGCCGCTCATCGACTGATTATGACGGTCAAACCACGCGTGAGAATCACCGCTGTGATTGAACACGCCATCAAGGATCAGGCGCATACCCTCTTTTTGCGTGTTGTGCCGCAGCCGCAGCAGCGCCTCGTCACCGCCAAACTGCTCGTCAACGTGGCGGTAGTCCTGCGTATCGTATTTGTGCACGCTTGGCGCTTTAAACACCGGGTTCAGGTACAGCGCCGTGACGCCGAGCTTTTTCAGGTACGGCAGTTTTTCGCTGATACCGTCGAGATCGCCGCCGTAAAAGGTCGATCCCCCCGCCTGGGCGGTCAGCGGCTCGTCCCATTTTTTCAGAATGATGTCGTGACCGACCGCATGATGGTAATAAACCTTGTCCTGATCGGCGGTGCGCTTTTCGCTGCGCGCAAAGCGGTCCGGGAAAATCTGGTAAAAGACCTGATCGTTAACCCACTGCGGGCCGTTATCCGGGTGATCCACGGCAAACTGCTCCAGCCGGGCCGGAGGAAAACGGCTGAAGCCCTGCGGGGTAAACCACAGCTGCCGGTTGTTCCACAGCAGCTTGAAGCCGTAGCGGCGACGCGGCTGCCCGCTGCGCAAATCGATATTTGCCCGCCACGCCGTGACGCCCGGCTGCGGCTGGCTGCGCACTTTGTGCATTTTCAGCGACGTTTCTTCGTTATCCACTTCGGCGCGCAGGGTCACACGTTCAGGCTGATTGTCCCCTGCCAGCCAGAGCGTAATCACAAGGTTGTCTTTGTTTTGCTTAACAAATGGGGCAACCGGAAGGTGCCAGGCGTTTAACATCACGAATCCCCTTTGATGAAATTGACGTCACCTTGCCACAGGGTGATTAAAGATAGCTCATCGTGTTCGGGATTATTGGGGGAGGAGAACGGAGGAGGAGATTTTTTCCAGGGCAAAAGGGAGTGTAGGCCGGGTAAGCGCAGCGCCACCCGGCATTTTTACCTTACTGTGCTTCCGCCAGCTGACGATCGCGGCGACATTTAAACATCCAGCCCACCAGCAGCAGGACGATCCACGCGAAGCCCACGTACAGAGAAATACGGGTATCCGGGTGATAACCAATCAGGCCAATGATGAAGACCAGGAAGATGAGACCGACAATGGTCGTTGGCACGCCGCCCGGCACTTTAAACTTCAGCGCTTTGGCCTCTTCTGGCGACAGGCGGCGACGGAACGCAATCTGCGACAGCAGGATCATGATCCACACCCACACCGTCGCAAAGGTCGCCAGTGACGCAATCACCAGGAAGACGTTCTCCGGCATGATGTAATTCAGGTAAACCGAGAACAGCAGCGCCACGGTCATGACCAGCACCGTTACCCACGGGGTGCCGCGACGCGACGTTTTGGCAAACACCTTCGGCGCACTGCCCTGCTCCGCCATGCCGTGCAGCATACGACCCACGCCGAACACGTCACTGTTGATGGCCGACAGCGAGGCAGTCAGCACCACAAAGTTGAGAATGCTGGCGGCAAACGCAATGCCCATATGCTGGAAAGTCAGGACAAATGGGCTGCCGTTGGTGCCCACCTGGTTCCACGGGTAGATGGACATAATCACAAACAACGTGCCCACGTAAAACACCAGGATACGCATCGGCACCGAGTTGATGGCGCGCGGAATGGACTTCTCCGGATCTTTCGCTTCCCCGGCGGTGATGCCGATAATCTCAATACCGCCATAGGCGAACATGACCATCTGAAGCGACATGACCATCCCGAGCCAGCCGTTGCTGAAGAAGCCGCCGTTGCTCCACAGGTTATGGATGCCGGTTGGCTGCCCACCGTTGCCGATACCCCAGATGATGATGCCGAAACCAGCGAGGATCATGATGATAATGGTCGCGACCTTGAAGAAGGAGAACCAGAACTCCAGCTCGCCAAACACCTTCACGCTCATCAGGTTGACGGCGCAGATGATCAGCACCACGCTCAGTACCCAGATCCAGTGCGGCACGGCGGGGAACCAGACCCCCATATAGATGCCAAACGCCGTCACATCGGCAATGGCGACAATCAGAATTTCGAAGCAGTAGGTCCAGCCGGTGATAAACCCGGCCAGCGGGCCTAAGTTTTCTTGTGCGTAGCGGGAGAAGGAACTGGCAGAGGGGTTGTGAACCGACATCTCCCCCAGCGCACGCATGATGATATAGGCCGCCACGCCGCCGATGATGTAGGCCAGCAGAACGCTTGGACCGGCCATTTTGATGGCATCTGCCGAGCCATAAAAAAGACCGGTGCCGATAGCCGAGCCCAGCGCCATAAAGCGGATGTGGCGGGTGCTCAATCCACGTTTAAGTTTGTTAGTGCTTTCCATTAAAATCTTGCCATTCAACACGAAAAAAACAAAAAACCACGGGGCCTTAAGCCCCGTGGTTAAACAATTTGTTGCCGTTGATTAATGGGCGTTGGATGTCACCTGACGCCCTGCCGCACGGTCCCAGATAATCGCCAGAACCAGCGCTACAACGGAAGGCATCAGCCAGGCCAGGCCCTGCTCGGACAGCGGCAGACGCTGTGTCCAGGCTGGCAGGATTTCTGCAAATGCTGATGCTTTGATCCCGTCAAGGATACCAAAAATCAGGCTGATAAACATGGCCGGCGCAATAATTCGCGTCGAGTTATGCCACCACGGGCGGGTGAAGCTCAGCACCACCAGCACGATACATGGCGGATAGATCGCCGTCAGCACCGGAATTGACACCTGAATCAGGTGGCTCAGACCGAGGTTTGACACCGCCATGGAGAAGATGCCGAGGATAAACACCAGCGTGCGGTAAGAGAGCGGCAGATACTGGGCGAAGAACTCCGCGCAGGCGCAGGTCAGACCCACCGCCGTCACCAGACAGGCCAGGAAAATCAGCGCCGCCAGCAGCATGCTGCCTGCACCACCAAAGGTATGCTGCACGTAAGCATGCAGGATCGCCGCGCCGTTTGCGTTCTGATCGACCAGCGTTGCGCTATCTGAGCCCAGACGGAACAGCGCCAGATACAGCAGCGTCAGGCCGACACCGGCCATCAGGCCAGCCCAGATGGTGTAGCGAGTCAGCAGACGCGCTTCGGTCACCCCGCGGGAACGCGCGGCGTTAACGATAACGATACCAAACACCATCGCACCGAGCGTATCCATTGTCAGATAGCCGTTCACGAAACCGTTTGAGAACGCCGCGTTCTGATAAGCGTCCATCGCGGAGCTGATGGGCCCCGCAGGCCAGACGATAGCCGCAACCGCCAGCACGATCAGCGCCACAATTTTCAGCGGTGCCAGGAAGTTACCCACGGTATCCAGCAGTTTGCCCGGATAGAGAGAAACCAGAATCACGATGGCGAAGTAAATGAGGCTGTAAATAAACAGCGGCATCGCGCCGTCACCGGTCAGCGGAGCGATACCCACTTCAAAGGAGACGGTCGCCGTACGCGGGGTCGCGAACAGCGGGCCAACGGCCAGATAGCAGACGGTTGCCAGCAGAACGCCAGCCACTTTGCCAATCGGGGTGCTGAGGCTGTCCACACCGCCACCGACTTTCGCCAGCGCGATAACGGTCAGTACCGGCAGGCCCACGGCAGTAAGCAGGAAGCCAAACGCAGCCGTCCAGACGTGTTCACCCGCCTGTAAGCCAACCATTGGAGGAAAAATGATGTTACCTGCGCCAACGAACAGCGCAAATGTCATAAAGCCCAGCGCGATAATGTCACGCGATTTCAAGTGATGGGTCATAAAACCTTACTGCCTGTGGATGTGGTGTTGAATACGTTGAGATTTTCGCCATCCCTGACGGGACGATACAGCGGAAAATTTGCTCAATTTCAGCGGGATATGCTCCCGTCCTGGCGTGGCGAAGAATAGTTTTTCGATTTACCACGCAAATACAGTCGGTCTGACAGTATATGGGGGGCAATTTAAACGCTTATAACGTTTAAAGGCAAGAAGGGATCGTAAAACCAGAACAATATGCCAGCATGAAAATGCAGACCAACATAATATGCCATGTATAAGAAAAACTCATGGCTAATCATGCGAACAAAAAAGCACCAGCCGTATAATATTCATCCGCGTTTCGCTTGACTGCAAAGCAAACGGGCCAGCAATCGCTGGCCCGTGGAAAGGTAGCCTGACACATCTGCCGTCAGGCGCTTTTTTTGGCAATTAATCGTTCCGGAATCACGAAGCTAAAGCGCGTGCCCTTACCCAGGGTGCTTTCGATATTGAGCCGGCTTTCGTGGTGGCTGACGGCATGCTTCACAATTGCCAGTCCCAGTCCGCTCCCGCCGGTCTGCCGCGAGCGCGCCTTATCCACCCGGTAGAATCGTTCGGTGAGACGCGGGAGGTGCTCGGGCCCAATCCCCGGCCCGTTGTCCTCGACGCTAAACTCAGCGCCCGCCGGGGTATGCTGCCAGCGCACCGCGATATGCGTCCCTTTCGGGGTATGATTCACGGCGTTATAGACCAGGTTTGAGATAGCGCTTCGCAGCTCATCTTCACTGCCGAGCACTTTCAGCGTGTTATCAACGTCAAAACTCAGGGTGTGCTGATTATGACTCAGCGTTTGGGCTTCGCGCTCCACCACCCGCAACATCATCGGTACATCAATGATGTCGTTTAGCGCCAGCGACGGGGCAGCCTCAATCTTTGAAAGCGTCAGCAGCTGTTTGACCAGCCCTTCCATGCGGAACGTCTGCTCCCGCATGGTATGCAGCGCTTTCTCACGCGGCGGCCCCTCAAGCGTTTGCTCCTGCATCATCTCCAGGTAGCCCTGAAGCACCGTCAACGGCGTACGCAGCTCGTGGCTGACGTTGGCAAAGAAGTTACGTCTCGCGCCCTCAAGCTGGTGCATCTGGGTGACGTCCCGCGCCACCATCAGCCACTGCCGATCGCTGTAGGGCATCACGCGGATTTCCAGATGGCGACCGTTATTGAGCTTCAGATTATGCGGGCGCGAAAAATCCCGCTTTTTCAGATACAGCGTGAACTCGGGATAACGCAGAAGGTTCAGGATGTTCTGACCATTATCATCCGGCCAGCGCAGGCCCAGCAGCTGTTGCGCGAGGCCATTACACCAGAAGATTGTCCCTTCTTCTGTCGTCAGGATCACCGCGTCCGGCAGCGACTCCGCACCGCTACGAAAGCGTTTGATCAGGCTTCCCAGCTCACGACGGCGCTTTTTGTTACGCATCTGCATCTGGTGCAGACCGTAGAGTAGCGGTTCCCAGCTCCCGCTTCCCGGCGGGGGTGTCATACTTCTGTCGACCCACAGCCACCAGGAGAGACGCAGTAAATTCCAGAAATGCCAGACGAGCAATCCCGTCACGGCCACCAGTAAAAACCACGGCAGATAGCCAAAGATAGCCCCCAGAATGAGGGCCGGAATACAGCATAAGATCAGTTCAAAGACGAGCCTTTTCCATGACAGACGTTCCAGCACGCGTCACACTCCTGTCATTGTTCAGAAACGGGTCGAGAAACGATAACCCGTGCCGCGGACCGTCTGTACCATGCGATCGTGGCCGCTCAGTTCCAGTGCTTTACGCAGGCGGCGAATATGGACGTCAACCGTTCGGTCTTCGACATAGACGTTAGTTCCCCAGACGTTATTCAGCAACTGTTCGCGGCTGTAAACGCGCTCCGGGTGGGTCATAAAGAAGTGCAGGAGCTTAAATTCGGTCGGTCCCATATCGAGGGGATTTTCACCGGTCATGACCCGGTGTGAGGTAGGATCCAGGCTCAGCCCCTGCATCTCAATCACCTCTTCCACCGCCATCGGTGAAATACGGCGCATCACGGCTTTAATACGCGCCACCAGCTCTTTCGGGGAGAACGGTTTAGTGATGTAATCGTCCGCGCCGGTTTCCAGACCGCGCACGCGATCCTCTTCCTCGCCGCGCGCCGTCAGCATTACCACCGGGATATCGCGGGTCATCGCCTCGCGTTTGATATGCTTGATAAACTGCAATCCGGAACCGCCAGGCAGCATCCAGTCCAGCAGGATCAGATCGGGCCAGGGTTCATTCAGCTGGTTCACCGCGCTGTCATAATCTTCCGCTTCAACCGGCTGGAAGCCATTTTGTTCAAGCACGAAGCACACCATTTCACGGATCGGAGCTTCATCTTCTACGACCAGAATACGTCTCGCCATACTTTGCCCTGTCTTATCGTATTTAAGTTACAAGTCTGTAATGCGGCGTCATTATGCGTCAGATTTATGACAGATTTATGAAAAACATTACCACTATAAATAGCAAACTGTTGTTTTATTACAGCGGTTATTTTCCGTTCCCCGAACGTTTATAATCCTGCTTTCTTATTATTGCCACGGATCTTTTATGCGCATACTTCACACCTCAGACTGGCACCTGGGTCAAAATTTTTACAGCAAAAGCCGCGCCGCGGAACATGAAGCGTTCCTGAACTGGCTGCTGGAGACGGCTCAGGCTCACGAGGTGGACGCGATTATTGTGGCGGGCGACATTTTTGATACCGGATCGCCGCCGAGCTATGCGCGTGAGCTGTACAACCGTTTTGTGGTCAACCTCCAGCAAACCGGTTGTCACCTGGTGATTGTCGCCGGAAACCATGACTCGGTGGCGACGCTGAATGAATCCCGCGATATTCTGGCGTTCCTCAATACCACCGTGGTGGCCAGCGCCGGACACGCGCCGCAGATCCTGAAAAAACGCGACGGCACGCCGGGCGCAGTGCTGTGCCCAATTCCGTTTTTACGCCCGCGCGATATCGTGCAAAGCCAGGCAGGTCTGTCCGGCAGCGAAAAACAGCAGCATCTGTTGCAGGCCATCACCCGCTATTATCACCAGCAACATACGGAAGCCTGCGCCCTGCGCGGCGATCAGGCCATTCCGATCATTGCCACCGGACACCTCACCACCGTCGGAGCCAGTAAGAGTGATGCGGTGCGCGAGATCTATATCGGTACGCTGGACGCGTTTCCGGCGCAAAACTTCCCCCCCGCCGACTACATTGCCCTCGGGCATATTCACCGGGCGCAGATCATCGGCGGCTGCGAGCATATCCGCTACTGCGGCTCGCCCATTTCGCTCAGTTTTGACGAAACGGGCAAAGCCAAATCCGTGCATCTGGTGAGCTTCACCGGAGGCAAACTCAGCGCCGTTGAGACGCTTGAGGTGCCGGTCACCCAGCCGCTGGCGGTGCTGAAAGGCGATCTGGCCGCCATTACCGCTCAGCTTGAGCAGTGGCGCGGCGCAGCGCTTAATCCCCCCGTCTGGCTCGATATCGAAATCACCACCGACGACTACCTGTACGATATGCAGCGTAAAATACAGACGCTGACGGAAGACCTTCCCGTGGAGGTGCTGCTGGTACGCCGCAGCCGCGAGCAGCGCGAGAAAATACTGCTCAACGCCCAGCGTGAAACGCTTAGCGAACTTCGGCTTGAAGAGGTGTTCGCGCGGCGGCTTGCGCATGAAGAGGTGGACGAGGCCAGACGCACCAGGCTTAACGAGCTGTTTGCCCAGACCCTGCATTCCCTCCATGACGAGGACGAAAACGCATGAAAATTCTGAGCCTGCGTCTGAAAAATCTGAATTCGCTAAAGGGTGAGTGGAAAATTGATTTCACCGCGGAGCCGTTCGCCAGCAACGGGCTGTTTGCCATCACCGGCGCAACCGGCGCGGGTAAAACCACGCTGCTGGATGCCATCTGCCTGGCGCTTTACCACGAAACGCCGCGTCTTAATAAGGTCTCTCAGGCGCAAAACGACCTGATGACGCGCGATACCGCCGAATGCCTGGCGGAAGTAGAATTTGAGGTCAAAGGCGTTGCTTATCGCGCTTTCTGGAGCCAGAACCGCGCCCGCAACCAGCCGGACGGGAACTTACAGGCACCGCGCGTTGAGCTGGCCCGCTGCGAAGACGGCAAAATTCTGGCCGACAAAGTCACGGATAAGCTGGAACAAACCGCCGCGCTTACCGGGCTGGACTATGGTCGCTTTACCCGCTCGATGTTGCTCTCTCAGGGGCAGTTTGCCGCCTTCCTGAATGCTAAACCGAGCGATCGCGCAGAGCTGTTGGAAGAACTGACCGGCACGGAAATTTACGGCCAGATTTCCGCCATGGTTTTTGAAAAACACAAAGCGGCACGTAACGCGCTGGAGATGTGCGAAGCGCAGGCCGCAGGGGTTGTGCTGCTGAGCGAGGAACAGCAGCAGCACTTGCAGCAAAGTTTGCAGGCACTTACTGACGAAGAAAAAGTCCTGCTGGCACAGCAGCAAAGCCAACAGAAAGATTTTCAGTGGCTTACGCGTAACGACGAACTGATACGTGAGCAGCAGCGTGCAGCCGCTTCGCAGCAGCAGGCGCAACAGGCTCTGACGGACGCCGCGCCCCAACTGGCGAAGCTCAAGCTGGCGCAGCCCGCCGCCCAGCTACGTCCGCTATGGGAGTATCAGCAGGAGCAGACCACCCGCCTGGCGCAGACAACAGAGCGAATTGTTGAAGTAAATACTCGCTTACTCGACAGAGCGGTGCAGCGCTCGCGTATTCGCAACGGTGCGCTGCGCAACCGTGAACAGTTGCAGACAGAGCACAAGGTACTGACGCAGTGGCTGACCGAACACGATCGTTTCCGTCAGTGGGGGCAGGAAATTGCCGGCTGGCGGGCGCATTTTACGCAACTGGGTCGCGATAAAAATCAGCTTGTTGCCCAGTCAGCGCGCATGGCTGAGCTTCGTCAGAAGCTGGCTGAGATGCCTGAAAGTAGGTTGACGCTGACGGCTGAGGATCTCGCGACGGCAATGGAGCAACAGGCACAGTCGCGGGCGCTCCGCCAGCGTCTGACAGCGCTTCACGCTCGCTATCAGCCGCTGCAAAAACGACTGCGCCAGAATGCGGAAAGCGTGCAGAAAGCGCAGGCTGAGCAGGCTAAGTTCAATGAAACGCTGATCCTGCGGCGTCAGCAGTTCAAAGAGAAAAATCAGCACTATGCCGACCTGAAAGCGCTCTGTGAGCGTGAGGCGACAATCAAGGATCTTGAGAACTATCGTGCACAGCTCGAAGCGGGTAAGCCTTGCCCGCTCTGCGGTTCACGCGAACACCCGGCAGTTGTGCAGTATCAGGCGCTTGAACTGACTGACAATCAGCGCCGCCGCGACGCGCTGGAGAAAGAGGTTGCCGCGCTAAAAGAGGAAGGATTGCTGGTGCTCGGGCAGGTGAATGCGCTGACCCAACAGATCCAGCGCGAGACAGAGGAAGCACAGGCTCTCTCTGAGGAAGAGCAAGCACTTACTAAGGAGTGGCTGGAGGTCTGCGCCTCCCTGAACATAGCGCTGAATATTCAGGATGATATAGCCCCCTGGATGAGCGAACAGGAACAGTATGAACGCCAGCTGTATCAGCTCAGCCAGCGTCTGACGCTGCAAAACCAGCTCAATGAACAGGAAGGTCAGGCGCGCCAGTACCAGCAGCAGCTGACGGCGACGCGTCAGGCGCTGGCAGCCTCGTTACAATCGCTGTCGCTTAGCGTGCCCGATGAAGGGGCTGAAAGCGCCTGGCTGAGCGCGCGCGAAAGCGAATATACCCTGTGGCAGGAAAAACAGGCCCAGCACGGTACGATTCAGGAAGGTATTAACGCCCTGATGCCCATTCTGGAAACGCTGCCGGTTACCAATGATGCAGAAGCCGACGCGGTTATCCCTGAGAACTGGCGCGGCATCCACGACGAATGCGTGTCGCTGCAAAGTCAGCTCACCACCCTACAGCAACAGGAGACGCTTGAGCGTGAACGGCTCCAGCAATCACAGGCTCAGTTCAACGCCGCGCTGACCGCGAGCTGCTTTGCCGATCGGGACGCATTTCTCTCCGCCCTGCTGGATGAAACGTCGATCCACCAGCTTGAACAACAAAAGCAGACGCTGGAAAACCAGCTCCAGCAGGCCACGGCGCTTTCGATGCAGGCAAGCCAGCAGCTTCAGGCGCATCAGGCACAGCGCCCCGAGGGGCTGGAAACCGATGCCGCAACGCTTCAGGCGCAGTTACACCAGCTGGCGCAACAGCTTCGGGACAACACCACGCATCAGGGGGAGATCCGCCAGCAGCTCAAACAGGACGCCGATAACCGTCTGCACCAGCAGGCGCTTATGCAGCAGATTGAGGAGGCGGCGCGTCAGGCCGACGACTGGGGCTATCTCAACGCGCTGATAGGCTCCAGCACCGGCGATAAATTCCGTAAATTCGCCCAGGGGCTGACGCTGGATAATCTGGTGTGGCTTGCCAACCAGCAGCTCAACCGTCTGCATGGCCGCTATCTGCTTCAGCGTAAAGCCAGCGACGCGCTGGAGCTGGAAGTGGTCGATACCTGGCAGGCCGATGCGGTACGCGATACCCGTACCCTTTCCGGCGGGGAGAGTTTCCTGGTCAGTCTGGCGCTGGCTTTAGCGCTTTCCGATCTGGTCAGTCACAAAACGCGCATTGACTCGCTGTTCCTGGATGAAGGATTCGGCACGCTCGACAGCGAAACGCTGGACACCGCGCTGGACGCGCTCGACGCGCTGAACGCCACCGGGAAAACCATTGGCGTGATCAGCCACGTAGAGGCAATGAAAGAGCGCATTCCGGTGCAGATCAAAGTGAAGAAGATCAACGGGCTGGGATATAGCAGGCTGGACAGGGAGTTTGCGGTGCAGTAAATGGGGGGATGATGCGCTCTGGTGCCCTCACCCTGGCCCTCTCCCACGGGGAGAGGGCACAAACATCAAAAACGGTTTTGCGTTTATTCCGGCCAGAGCCACGCCGCGCCGCGCACTCCGCTGGAATCTCCGTGGACGGCTTTGCGGATCGGCGTTTCGCACTCGCCGCCAAATACCCACTGTTTCACCAGCGTTGGCACCGTGGCGTACAGCCGGTCGACGTTGCTCATGCCGCCGCCCAGTACAATCACGTCGGGATCAAGAATATTGATCACATGCGCCAGTGACTTAGCCAGCCGCATTTCGTAGCGGCTGAGCGCCAGTTCAGCCACCGGATCCTGCTCCTCAACCAGACGCATAATCTCGTTACCTTTCAGCGGCTGACCGCTCAGACGATGATAATCGGTGGCAAACCCCGTGCCGGAAATAAAGGTCTCAATACAGCCCTGCTTGCCACAGTAGCACGGTACTTCGGCGCGGTATTTGAGTTCATCTTCGTCCATCCACGGCAACGGATTGTGTCCCCACTCGCCCGCGGTGCCGTTGCTGCCAATATGCGAGCGCCCACCGAAGGCCACGCCCGCCCCGCAGCCGGTGCCGATAATGACCGCAAATACGGTCTGCGCGCCAGCCGCTGCGCCATCCACGGCCTCAGACACCGCCAGGCAGTTGGCATCATTCGCCAGACGCACCTCCCGGTTCAGGCGTTGGCTTAAGTCTTTATCAAACGGCTGACCGTTGAGCCAGGTGGAGTTGGCATTTTTCACCACGCCGGTATACGGCGAAATGGAGCCGGGGATCCCCATCCCGACCGTGCCCGTCTCGCCCGTTGCCTGCTCTGCCATATCGACCAGACGGGCAATCGTCTCTATGGTCTGGTGATAATCATCGCGCGGCGTAGGCAGACGGTGGCGAAACAGTTGCTCCCCCTGCTCGCTCAGCGCAATAACTTCTGTTTTGGTGCCGCCCAAATCAATCCCAATACGCACAAGACACTCCTCATTATTTTGATTATCAACAGAGTAGAAGCCCGCTTCCCGATTAGCAATGCAAGCGATGCGACAATTCGTTATCATGCCCGCTGATTTAACGACAAGGCCGTGGAAATTATCATGCTGTGGTTCAAAAATTTGATGGTTTACCGTCTCAGCCGCGACGTTTCGCTGCGTGCAGAAGAGATGGAAAAACAGTTAGCCGCTTACTCCTTTACCCCTTGCGGTAGCCAGGATATGGCAAAAACCGGCTGGGTTCCGCCAATGGGTTCTCAAAGCGATGCGCTGACCCACGCCAGCAGCACGGGGCAAATCATCGTTTGCGCCCGTAAAGAAGAGAAGATCCTGCCGACGCCCGTGGTTAAGCAAGCGCTCGAAGCGAAGATCTTCAAGCTGGAAGCTGAACAGGGCCGTAAGCTTAAAAAAACCGAAAAAGATTCGCTGAAGGATGAAGTGCTGCACTCGCTGCTGCCGCGCGCCTTTAGCCGCTTTAGCCAGACCATGATGTGGATCGACACCGTGAACGGGCTGATCATGGTGGACTGCGCCAGCGCCAAAAAAGCGGAAGATACGCTGGCGCTGCTGCGTAAGAGCCTTGGCTCATTACCGGTGGTACCGCTGGCGCTGGAAACGCCGATTGAGCTGACCCTGACCGAGTGGGTGCGCAGCGGGACTGCCGCGCAGGGCTTCCAGATCCTTGATGAAGCAGAGCTGAAAGCGCTGCTGGAAGATGGCGGCGTGATCCGCGCGAAGAAACAGGATCTGGTGAGCGACGAAATCGCCGTGCACATTGAAGCGGGCAAAGTGGTGACCAAACTGGCACTCGACTGGCAGCAGCGCATTCAGTTTGTGATGTGTGATGACGGCTCCGTGAAGCGCCTGAAATTCTGCGATGAACTGCGCGATCAGAACGAAGATATCGACCGCGAAGATTATGCTCAGCGCTTTGACGCAGACTTTATCCTGATGACCGGCGAGCTGGCGGCGCTGATTCAGAACCTGGTGGAAGGTCTCGGCGGCGAAGCGCAGCGCTAACAGGCAAAACGCAGGCCGGGTAAGCGAATGCGCCACCCGGCATGCTTTTATTTCAGATAGCGGCACAGATAAGAGGTTGGCTCTGCAACCTGTAAATGGAACTCGCTGTGGCCCGGCACGTTGAAGACCTGCCCGGCACTATAGACTTTCCACTCCGTTTCACCTGGCAGCAGGACGTTCAGCGCGCCGCTGACCACCGTCATCTCTTCCGCTTCTGCGGTGCCAAAGGTGTATTCCCCTTCCGCCATGACGCCGACACTGGCGCGGCCAGTGCTGCTGCTGGTAAAACCAATGGATTTCACTTTACCGGAAAAGTATTCGTTACTTTGAAGCATGAACTGGCCCTTATATTTATAGAGAAAAATCCACTATAGGGGCCATGCTCATGACCTGTCACGCAAAATCATTACACCAGTAATTCTGACGCCAGGCGCGCCATCAGGACGTTAGAGAGCAGCACCGGAACATCCAGCGCCTTTTGCAGTAAATCACGATGCCGCTGATGGAAGCCCAGGCAGTCGAGCATCAGGACATCCGCCCCTCTGTCGATCAACTCCTGCCCGGCCGCAATCAGCTTCGCTTCGCTGTCCCAGAACGGGTTTGCCAGCGCGTAAAGCGGGGTGTGCTCCAGCGCGGCCCACTTCACCGTCTGGTTATCCAGCAGTTCCTCAACGGGAACGATGACCCCAACCTGATGACCATCAACAATTGAGGCCACCAGCGGGGGGATAATCCGCATCGGTTCGAGCAGAATGGTATTACGCGCGCTGAGTCCTTTAACGGGTGCCGTGCTCATCAGCAAAATAACGTCATAGTCCTGATTGTCGAGCACTTCGATCACGCCCTGTAGCGCGCGCTCGATTTTCTGGCGCGACACATGCGCCAGTTTACCGTCACTGAGTAACGTTGCCAGGGGATCTTCCCCCTCTCCGACCGCGTAGTCTTCCATGACCTCTTCCCGACTCAGCTTCCCTAACAGACTGAGATGCGTAATTTGTTGTTCAGAGACATGCTCGGTTAAGAGCGGTAATACTTCGCTTACAGGCACCACACCAATCGTGAGGATCGCCAACGTCGCCTTCATTTTGATCGCCTTCCGTTACTACCACAACTGCCACACAGGTACAGGCTCACTACGCTGCACTGTTCATTTTTTCAACAAAACAGCACCAAGGGTAGCAGGGGATCTCTACACCGTAATGTAAAGATCGACTGGCCTTTCCGAATCCACCTGTAATAACTAAATATTAACTGCTGCTTAACATCAGCGATATGTTAAAAGTGTGATTCAGGCACGGTTGTAACGAATTCGGATTCCTGTCAGGACTTCTCAGGATCCTCATAGCGCCGTTTCGCATCCAGCGCTTCCTGTTCGGTTTCATGTTCGCTGATCAGCGAATCAGGTTTAGGGTGATCGGCACGCAGCTGGTACCAGGTTACGGTCTGATCGCCGTTACCTTTTTCAACGGTAACGATGCGGGCTTCACGTGGATAGGGAGGTCTGGTTGGCATAGCTCATCCTTTTTTTATGTCTGAGCTATGAGTATAGACGGCTGTTAGCTGGCGCAAGCCAAACGCAGGGCGGTAATAATCTGAATCGCAACTTTCTCGGGTGACGCTGACGCATCCACAACGTGGTGTGCCGCCTCGCGGTACAGTGCATCGCGTTCGGCGAGGACGTCGCTGACCTCTTCACTCAGCGGTTTCGCGGTCAGAGCCGGGCGCTGTCCCTCTTCCGGAAACGCCTCCAGCCGCCCCACCAGCGTAGAGACCGGGGCACAGAGGTAGATCACGACACCCTTTTCGCGCATAAACTGGCGGTTATACGGTGCCAGAATAATGCCCCCACCGGTCGCGATCACGGTTGACGGCGCGGTCACCGCTTCCAGCGTGGCTGTTTCACGCGCACGAAAGCTCTCCCAACCCTCATCCTCAACGATATCGGCAATGGTCTTACCGGCATTCTCCTGGAGCCAATGGTCAGTATCGACAAACTGACTCTGGCACAGACGCGCCAGCTCCAGACCAACGGTGGTTTTCCCACAGCCGCGAGGGCCAACTAAAAAGATGGGTGGGTTCATAACCAGGTGTTCCCCTTGCTGCCGGATAACTGAAGGCTGTAAAGAAATGATTGCAGTAGATGTTGCGCTAACTTTACTGCAAAGCGGTACGGAATGACAAGCCTGTGGAAGCCACACTGTACCACAAAACCGCCCGGAGGTGGGCTACGCCGGGCGGCGCTTCACTTCCAGCAGCCATTTATCCAGCTCGGCGGCAAACTGCTGGCGATCGCGCTGCGACAGGCTGTCCGGCCCACCGGTTTGCACGCCGCTGGAACGAAGCGTATCCATAAAATCACGCATGGTGAGCTTCTCCCGGATCGTTGCCGGCGAATAGCGTTCTCCGCGCGGGTTCAGCGCCGCCGCCCCTTTCGCCAGTACATCGGCAGCCAGCGGGATATCCGCGGTGATCACCAGATCTCCTGCGTCACACAGGCGTACTATCTCGTTATCCGCCACGTCAAACCCGGACGGAACGCGCAGAGAACGGATGTATCTGGAGGGCGGCACGCGGATATTCTGGTTCGCCACCAGCGTCAGCGGCATCTGCACGCGCTCGGCAGCACGAAATAAAATCTCTTTGATGACATTCGGACACGCGTCCGCATCAACCCAAATCGCCATAGTCTCTCCCCATTATGATTCTGGTGACTATTGTCGCCTGCATTTCGTTGTTAAGCTATCAATGAGAGATAACAACGCATAATAACGGAGAGACGTGATGGATAAGAAAATCGGGTTTATCGGCTGCGGAAATATGGGCAAAGCTATCCTCGGCGGACTGATTGCCAGCGGGCAGGTGCTGCCGGGGCAGATTTGGGTCTATACCCCATCCCCGGATAAAGTCGCGGCGCTGCGTGATGAGTATGGTGTCAACGCTGCCGAAAGCGCACAGGACGTGGCTCAGGTGGCGGATATTGTCTTTGGCGCCGTTAAGCCGAATATCATGATTAAAGTCCTGAGCGAGATCACCTCCAGCCTTAACAAAGAGACCCTGGTGGTATCGATTGCCGCAGGCGTGACCCTCGATCAGCTCGCCCGCGCGCTGGGCCACGACCGTAAGATTGTTCGCGCCATGCCAAACACCCCGTCGCTGGTGAATGCCGGTATGACATCCGTTACCCCGAACTCGCTGGTCACATCTGAAGACGTGGCGGATGTACTGAATATTTTCCGCTGCTTCGGCGAAGCGGAAGTGATTGCCGAACCGATGATCCACCCGGTAGTCGGCGTGAGCGGCTCTGCCCCGGCGTATGTCTTTATGTTTATCGAAGCCATGGCCGATGCCGCCGTACTGGGTGGAATGCCGCGCGCGCAGGCCTACAAATTTGCAGCGCAGGCGGTGATGGGTTCGGCCAAAATGGTGCTGGAAACGGGTAAACATCCGGGCGAACTGAAAGATATGGTGTGCTCACCGGGGGGCACAACCATTGAAGCCGTGCGCGTGCTGGAAGATCGCGGGTTCCGCTCCGCCGTGATCGAGGCGATGGAAAAATGCATGGAAAAATCAGAGAAGCTCAGTAAGTCCTGATGCGCTACGCCGGGCGTCAGGCGGCCACTTCGGTGCGGCCCCGTCCGGCATTTTTGGCTTTATAGAGGGCCACGTCCGCCGCCTTTAGCCATTCACGATAGTGGGTGAACTGCGCCCCCCAGGGGGCAACCCCAACGCTGATACACAACCTCGCCATAGGTGCTCCGTGCAGCGGCATGTTGACCAGCCGTTCGTGGACGCGCGACATCGCTGCAATCGCGCTGTCGGCAGGCGTGCCGGACATGATCACCGCGAACTCATCCCCGCCAAAACGGCCAATATAATCGCCTGAGCGCAGGGTCAGCTGAAGCTGGCGCGTGATGGCGACAATCGCTTCATCCCCCACGTCATGCCCCCAGGTGTCGTTGATCGTCTTGAAGTGATCGATATCGATGAGCAGTATCGTCGCCTGTCGATGGCTTCGACGGCAGGCCTCAAATTCGTTACGCAGCAGCGTTTCCCAGTGACGGCGATTGAATACGCCGGTCATTCCGTCGCGGGTACTCATCAGCTCAAGCCGACGCTTATGCTCTGCCAGACGGATCGCCGTGCGGTGGCTGAGCCAGGCAAACAGTATGGGGTAGACCACCAGCACGGGGAGCGTCAGCCACAACGCCAGCGGTTCAGAGGTCAATACCACAGGAGTACCCGTGGATTGCACGGTCAACAGGGCAGACAGGGCAAGTAGCGAGAGTCCTGTCAGAAATAACCGGCATCCCCCCGATCCCATCATATTCATGCCGATCATCACGATCAGCGCCGCCGTTGGTAGCGCATTGAACCCTGTTAGCCCCATCCAGACACCGGCAATAATGGCATCGATTTTCAGATTAACAATTTCACTGCTGTGGGGTTCAGCCGAACGAAAAGCCAGCTGCCAGGCCAGATGGGGCCAGACAAAGACCCAGCCCACCAGCAATAACCACCAGACGCCGGAAAGAAACTGGCTCACCAGAACGCTGGCAAGCGGAACAAATAGCGCCGCCAGACCAACGATGCGTGCCAGCCGTATTCGCCGGGCAAATCGCAGACCGGAACGGTATGAATCATCCTGAGAAAGCTGCTGGTGCCACGCTTCCCGAATGTTCTCGTGATTGTCATAAAACTCATCATTCATCATTTTTGGGAATATTCTGAAACATTTTCCCAAATTATAGAGAGGGGGATAGCGGGGAAAGTATGAAATTTTGGGTGAGCCACAGCCGTGACTCACCCGTTAGCACTACGCCTGTTTTTTCAGGCACGCGCTCATAAACTTGCTGCGATCGTCGCCTTTCAGCATCTGCTGTGTCGCCTGGGCGTTGCACTCACGCATTTTTTGCTGCTGTGGGGTCAGGCTTTTTACACCGGGTTTAGCCGCACCATTTTTAAGGCAGTCGCTCATGTACGTTTTACGGGCATCCCCTTTCAGGCTTTGCGATGTCGCCTGTTGGTTACAGGTCGTCATGCGCTGCTGCTGGGGCGTTAACGTTTTCTCTTCCGCGTGTGCTGAGGCGATCAGACACAGGCCAGAGAGCAGGGTAACCAGTATTGTTGTTTTCATTGCACCATCCTTTATGTGAAGTTCCACGTTAAGTCTGGCTCGTTACGGGAAAAAAACCACCCTGCGACTCTGATTTTCGCCGGGCTCTGCGGTTATTTCAGCCCTGTATCGGAACAATATTCATTAACCGATTTCGCCGGGTGGGAGGCGGTAATTAATAACAGAAATTATGCGGTGAAAGGTGTGCTCTGTCTCAATTAAATTTTCCCTGCATAAATGTGTAAAAATAAAAACAGAGCGACGCCAGGCATCCTGCATGACAATTCTGTGACACGTCATTTCACCTCAGGCAGGTTAGCTGCGAGGATGCCTTAAAAGCTTCTTTACGTATTGCTGAAGCAGCTCCGCATCTTCCGCAGGCACCTGGGAATCAGGACGCGCTTTTTCCAGCGCGCCTTCAACGTTGTCGATCAACGCCTCCTGCTCCGGTTTTGCCATCTGTCGCAGCAGCGCCGTCACAACGATTTCCAGCGCCTCGACCTGGGCAACCAGCTCTTTCGACTCTTCTTCCTTTTGGGCAAGCTTAACCAACAACTCAGCAATGAGATTTTTCATGGTGCTATTTCCTTATGTGATTTCCCCTGAAATTAACACCCTCTCTGAATAATGAAAAGCATGGATTAGCTTTATCTTATGCAAAAGTGACATCGCTGCCAAAAAAGATATTTCAGCGCGAAAGCGAAACGTTTTCCTGAAAGAAAGGCGCCGCATTTCGTTATATAAAAATGCGGCGTTCATAAGAATAAATAATATATTATCGTGTTTACCGGGCCGACTTTGCCTCAGCGATTCGCCTGCGGCGTCGCAAGGCAAAGGCCAGTTGAATAATATTCAGCAGGACCACCACCGCCGTCGCGGCAAATACCCAGCGGAAACCCGCCATCGCCGAGACCGAGGCGCCGATAAGCGGGCCCGCTACGTTGCCTAAATACATGAACGACTGGTTGTAGCCAAAAATGCGGCCGGTTACCTGGTCACTGGAATATTTCACCAGCAGCGTCTGAACAGCGGGCAGCATGGCGCCATCTGCGAAGCCAAGCAGGAAGCGCAGGATGCCGAGCTGAAGAGGTGTGGTGACGAATGACATGGCAAAGAAAAGGATCACCGCAATGATGAGCGTTGCCATCAGAATACGTGCCGTACCGATCCTGTCGCCCAGTTTCCCCAGACGCGGAGCAGACATCAGCGCCGACACGCCCGGCACCGCGGCAATCATCCCGCTCAGAAAAGCAATGTTGCTGCTGTCCGGCGCCATCGACTTGATAAACAGCGCCAGAATCGGCCCTACCGAACCGTTACAGAGCTGGATCACCATCGTCGTCACAAAGAGGCTAATCATCAGGCCAGGATAAGGCAGCGAGGCGAAAACCGCTTTTCCGCTCAGGCGTTCGGATTTACTGACAACAGGCCGCCCGCCCTCTTTAATCAGAAAAAGGGTGACCAGAAAGCTGATCGTTAGCAGGATCGCGGTAATGATAAAGACCGCACGCAGCCCGACATGGTCCGCCAGGAAGCCGCCGAGCAGCGGGCCGCCAATGACCCCGCTGATCTGGGCCGTGGAAAGCGTGCTGAGCGCCCAGCCGCTTCGCTCACGCGGTACCTGTGAGGCCACCAGCGCCATGGCATTCGGAATGTAACCGGAGGTCAGCCCCATTATCGCCCGCAGAATAAACAGCTGCCAGACGTTGGTGGCGAAGGCCTGGAGCAAAATGGCTATCGCCATCCCCAGCGAGGCGCGGAGCAGCATCAACTTGCGCCCCTTGCGATCCGCCAGGCTGCCCCACATCGGCGACACAATGGCGGAGACCAGAAACGTCACGCTGAACGTCAGGCCGGACCACATCGAGAGCGCTTCATGGGAAGTCACTCCCAGCTGCGACACATACAGCGGCAGGAAGGGCAATATCTGGCTGATAGCCAGTCCGGTGAAGAAGCAGCCGAACCAGACTGAAATGAGATTAACTTTCCAGGATTCCATAACAGAAATAGTCTTCATTTTTAGGCGAATTCGCCGACAGATTAGCAAGTTACGCGCAATGACATAGCGCCAGAGATGCGGCCTTGCAGACTTTGGTGTTTTATCTTCCCAGTCATCATATTTGTGAAATAAGTCACAATTTATCCAATTTTTGGCGGAAGATTATGCTTCATCGACATAATCCATAGCCGCGCATCCCCAGATGGAAATGGTTGGCATGGGCGGCATTATAGTCCGGCCCCAGACCGTTACCGTAATAGCCACAGCTTGCCGAGAGCAGGGCCTGTAGCCAGGGCTGCGTCTTTTCCGCTTTCCAGCCGTTCAGGACGGTAACGCGCTGTCCATTTGCCAGCCTGAAAGCGCTGATATCCAGCGCATCCGCCGTGGCATGTTCGCTGCGCCGCGCATCCGGGCGGCTGTAGATATTGCGGCAGGCGAAGCTGCCCAGATGTTCAATACGCGTAAGCTCGCTTCCGGTCCAGGTTTTGGTGAGCGGTCGGGCCTGCTGGCTGACAAACAGCGCCGAACTTAACGCCAGCGGGCAACTGGCCAGAAAGCTGCTGTTCAGGCTCACCGGGCCAAAATCGCGCACGCGCACCACGTTACTCAGCGGACACTCACCGGCGCTGTCAGCGACAGCCTGGGTACGGATAAGCTGGCGTTGATTCGCCTGCGCTAACAGGCTTTCGCACGCCTGCGGTGTTAAACGTCGAAGTTTAAACTGGGTGATTTTTCCGGGCGGATCGTCAAGCGTAAGCGGCACGAAAGGATTGTAATACGGCGGCAACCAGCGGTAGCCCACCGTGGCGATCCCGGCAATAACAATAAGAATAAGCAGACCTTTTCCTTTCACGCGCCCCCCTTCAGCATCCCTCAAAACATTATGGCAGAAGGCCGCGAAACCCGCCGGGCATCGTGGTATGTTATTGGCTTTTCGTCAGACTGGAAGAGAGTGAGATGGCAAAGCAGCGCGTAGGTATTGTCTTTGGGGGAAAATCGGCAGAGCACGAGGTGTCATTGCAATCGGCTAAAAATATCGTTGATGCGATTGATAAAAGCCGTTTTGACGTGGTGCTGCTGGGCATTGATAAACAGGGCCAGTGGCATGTTAACGATGCCAGCCAGTATCTGTTACACGCTGACGATCCGGCGCACATTGCCCTTAATCCTTCTGATGTCAGCGTCGCAACGGTTCCAGGCGTGGAACAGGGACAGCTTATCGATGCAGGGAACGCGCAGGCGCTGGCACAGATTGACGTGGTATTCCCTATCGTTCACGGCACGCTGGGCGAAGACGGCTCCCTGCAAGGCATGTTGCGGATGGCGAACCTGCCGTTTGTCGGTTCCGATGTGCTGGGCTCTGCCGCCTGCATGGATAAAGACGTCACAAAACGTCTCCTGCGCGACGCCGGTCTGAATATTGCGCCGTTCGTGACGCTCACTCGCGCCAACCGCGATAAACACAGCTTCGCGCAGATCCAGGCGCAACTCGGCCTGCCGCTGTTTGTGAAACCAGCAAATCAGGGCTCGTCCGTCGGCGTCAGCAAAGTCACCAGCGAAGCGCAGTTTAACGATGCCGTTCGTCTGGCCTTTGAATTTGACCATAAGGTGGTGGTTGAGCAGGGAATTAACGGTCGTGAAATTGAGTGCGCCGTACTGGGCAACGACTTCCCGCAGGCGAGTACCTGTGGTGAAGTGGTACTGAACAGTGACTTCTATTCCTACGACACCAAATATATTGACGACAAAGGTGCCCAGGTTGTGGTTCCCGCCGCGCTCGATCCTGACGTTAACGACAAGATCCGGGCGATCGCCGTTGAAGCCTATCAGGCGCTGGGATGCTGTGGGATGGCGCGCGTCGACGTGTTTCTGACGCCGGATAACGAGGTGGTGATTAACGAAATCAACACTCTGCCGGGCTTTACCAATATCAGCATGTACCCGAAGCTGTGGCAGGCCAGCGGGATAAGCTATCCGGAACTGATCACCCGCCTGATTGAACTGGCACTGGAGCGCCACGCCGCTGACAGCGCCCTGAAAAGTTCCGTTAACTAACGCTTAGTCAGCTTTCTCTGCCGTCGTCGTCTCATCGGGACGACGGCGGATAATAAATCCCGCCAGCCAGAAACTGATTACCCAGGTTACCAGCCCAACCGCATAGGTTTGCCAGCCTTTCGCTTCAAATCCCAGCAGCCCGACAACACCGTTGAGAATAAAGATCAGCCCGATCGCAAAGGCGTAGTAATGCCAGTCACGGCGTAATTTGGAAGTGAGCTTCATGACAACTCCGGCAGAAAAAAAACTATCCTCTCACAGTTTGATAAAGGCGTCTGTGGCGGATACGTAAATTCTGAAATGCAGCGCAGTTTCACTTATGTTATCAATTTGTGACGTGATGCAGAAATCGACAATCCAGGAGAAATCCTGAGCCGAATTTCCCACGATTCTGATATTGACAAATGCTATGACCTGTCACACTCACCCTGTACGACGCGTATTAAAACAGAGTGATATTATCGGGAGGTCTTATGGCAGACTTTACATTGTCGAAACCGATTTTTGGCGGAAAACAACCAAAAACCTCCACGGCGGGGAATATTGCCTATGCCCTGTTTGTTCTGTTTTGTTTCTGGGCAGGAACCCAACTGCTGAATATGCTGGTGCATGCCCCTGGCGTGTATGAGCATCTGATGCAGGTGCAGGATACAGGCCGCCCGCGCGTTGAAATCGGTTTAGGCGTGAGCACCGTATTTGGACTCATTCCCTTCCTCGCGGGCAGCATGGTTCTGGGCGTGATTGCCCTTGTCCTGCGCTGGCGCAACCGCCACTGATTACAGTCCCATACAGCGTGCCCGACGATCGTCAACGCGTTTCGCGAACCAGGCGGTCGTCAGGTTACGCGTGATCTTCGGGCTTTCCAGCTGAATGCCTGGCAGAATGGCTCTGGGTAAAGCCTTTCCACTTTTCTTCTCGGCCAGCGCAAAGACCTGCTTATACAGATCCGTTTTCTCAAACGCCAGGCTGTCGCCCTTCTCCAGCTGTCGGCGAATGTCGCTGTTGCTCATCTCCAGCTTCGTCGAGAGTTTTCGCACCGCACGTTCGGTGGTCCCGGCCTCACTGCTGCCGTAAGCAATGAGATCGCCGTCCAAAGCGAGCTTCACACCGCTGGCGCGGCTTACCGCATTCTGGAAGGCTGCATTTCGGCTGGCATACCAGCCCGCGTTAAAGTCGGCAAAGCGATACAGCGGTTTATCGTAGTTGGCCGGATAATTCAGCAGGTGATACGTCCCAAACCACAGCCCACCGCGCAGGGAGAAGACCTCCTGACGTACCGTACCGTCGATATCCCACGGATAGCCGTCGGTATGCTTTTCCGCAAATGCGATACTGACCTGCATCGGACCGCCGGTATGCACCGGATTCAGTGAGCCAAACAGCTTCTGCCCCATCGGCACCATATTGATGAAATCATCGAAAATGGCGCTAAGCTGTTTCTCGGTTTTCACCGTATCCAGCCGTTCACTGTAGCTTTTACCGTTTGGCGAGGTGATTTTAAGGGCGGTATGCACCAGGAAAACCGGGATATGCATCGATTCGGCCCGGCGGTCGATCTCCTTCCAGGCGATTTTGTTCAGGCCAGGCACTACAGGATCTGACTGATACATCGATTCCTGCTGCGCCACCGCGAGCACCGAGCAGATATTCTCCTCGGTAGGCGCGATCTTCTGACTTTTGAAGGTCGCGGCCAGCGCATCAGCCCACTCACTGCGATCCTTCACGCTGGCGGGCATTTTTTGCCGCACCACGCTCGCCACATCAACGGGCTTCTCCCCTTCTTTGAGCGGGGCAGCCCCTTTTTCGGCACAGCCCGCCAGCACGAAAGCGGCGAGTAACGTCAGCGGTAATGCACGTGGTACGGCAAATGGCATAGCAATTCCTTTTTAACCTAATGTATGGGTGACTTCCTGCACGTCCTTATCGTCCAGCTCACGCTCGAAACTGCGTAAACGTTTGTAGATGGACATCAGCTCCACCAGCGTAGTCCAGGAGCTGATCAGATACTGGAACGAACCGCGAACCTGACCAAAGACGTTGGTGATTTGGGTCATCAGACCGAGCGTAATCGTACCCGCAACGATGGACGGGAACAGCAGGAACAACCCGAAAACGTTATCAACCTGAAGATAAAGAATGCGCGCGATATTGAAATACATGTAATGGAAATAGAGGCGGAAATAGTTACGACGTACAGCGCCAAACAGCTCACGCACGGTAGGCGGTGACGCACGGTTGGCATCGTCTTCGCCATACACCAGTTCTTTACGGTAGGCCGCTTCCACGCGCTGGTTTTTAAACTCCAGCCCCGGCAGCTTGATCCCCACCACCGCCAGCAGCCCCGTTCCCATCAGCGACCAGACAATCGCAGCAATCACCAGGCCGTATGGCAGATGGCCGACAATCGGCAGCTCCGGAACGTGCGACGAGAGCGTCACCAGCACCGGCAGGAAGGCGATCAGCGTCATGATGGCGTTGACAAAGCTTACGCCCATATCTTCCAGAGTAGAGGCAAAACGCATGGTGTCTTCCTGCACACGCTGTGCGGCACCTTCGATATGCCGCAGGTGCTGCCAGTGCGCCATATAGTGTTCGTTCATCGCGGTACGCCAGCGGAACACATAGTGGCTGACGAAAAAGTTATTCATCACGCCGATCACCACGGCGATGAGGGCGATGCCGAGGAAGATCCCCACCTCATGGTAGAACTGGTTAATGGTCACTTTATGCGGCGAACTCAGCGCCGTCTGGATCAGATCGTAAAACGGCGCATACCAGGCGTTTACCGCTACGCCCACCTCCACCAGGAACCAGGTGACAAAGATGATTAACGACGTGCCGAGAATCGACCAGTATTGCCAGCGGTGAGGAGAATAGACAAACCAGAACATGGCAAAAAGCCCTACGCAGAGCACGTAATAAGCGTAGAAAAGTAGATAGCTCATGGACCAGAAGCGCGCTGCGCTAATGGGAATGTCGCCCGTTGCCCCCGTAAGACGGGTCAGCCACGCGCCGCCACCGGCCTGCCAGAAAATGACAGCCAGCAGTGCCCAAATAAATGCCGACAGGAAAAAGGGCCCCGGCTTTGGGAAAAAAGACTTAAACATTGTGCTTCCTTCTTGTTGTTATGGCTGTTGCTGTGTTCAACATATCGCCACACGAAACCTTGCCTGTGCCAGCCTCCCGGCTCAGGCAAAAAAGTGAGACCTGCGGGTGAATTATTAGTTCGCTTCACAGTTTTCAGGAATTGTTTCGGTGCGTTTCATTCGCAACAGCGATCGTAGCGTCTATCATACGGTCGATGTCACAAAATGGGAGCCACGCCGCAAGTAAATTGTTCAAATTTACCCACGGTTACGTTTTTCTCGCTATCGTTATGCAAATCGGGCCATTGCCCGACGCCGATTAGTAGTATAACTACCCGTAACTTTCCTTATTCACTTGATGGATGCTTTTCGTTGAAACGTTGTCTGCTCTCTATCGCCGCGCTGTGTGCGGTGAGCCTGTCCACCGCCCAGGCAGCACAGCCTCTGACGGCCCCGGTTCTGGCCTCTGACATTGCCGATCGCTACGCGAACCTTATTTATTACGGCAGCGGTGCGACGGGAATGGCGCTGGTCGTGATCGACGGTAACCAGCGGGTGTTTCGCAGCTTCGGTGAAACACGACCGGGAAATAACGTTCGTCCGCAGCTGGATTCCGTTATCCGTGTCGCATCGATAACCAAGCTGATGACCAGCGAAATGCTGGTGAAACTGCTCGATCAGGGCGTGGTGAAACTCGACGATCCGCTCAGCAAATATGCACCGCCCGGCGCTCGCGTTCCGACATATCAGGGAACGCCGATCAGACTGGTGAATCTGGCGACCCATACCAGCGCCCTGCCGCGAGAACAGCCCGGTGGCGCTGCGCATCGCCCTGTCTTTGTCTGGCCAACCCGCGAGCAACGCTGGAACTACCTGAGCACAGCAACCCTGAAATCGGCCCCGGGCTCGCAGGCCGGCTATTCTAACCTGGCGTTTGATCTGCTGGCCGACGCTTTAGCGACGGCGTCGGGTAAGCCCTACCCTCAACTGTTTGAAGAGCAGATCACGCGTCCGCTCGGGATGAAAGATACCACTTACACCCCCTCCCCGGACCAGTGCAAGCGTCTGATGGTGGCGGAAAAAGGGGCCAGCCCGTGCAATAACACGCTGGCCGCCATTGGCAGCGGTGGCGTTTACTCTACGCCTGGCGACATGATGCGCTGGATGCAACAGTTCCTCTCATCGGATTTTTACGCGCGCAGCAATCAGGCCGACCGAATGCAGACGCTCATCTACCAGCGTGCTCAGCTACGACGCGTCATTGGCATGGATGTTCCAGGTAAAGCCGATGCCCTCGGCATGGGCTGGGTGTATATGGCGCCAAAAGATGGCCGACCGGGGATTATTCAAAAAACCGGTGGAGGTGGCGGGTTCATCACCTACATGGCGATGATTCCGCAATCAAACGTAGGCGCTTTTGTGGTGGTCACCCGGTCGCCAAATACACGCTTCGTGAATATGAGTGATGGCGTAAATAATCTGGTGGCCGAGCTGAGCGCCAATAAAGCGCAGGTGCTTACGGCCTCTAACTGATCTCAATAGTCCGTGGGCAAACGGTTGATACTGATCAGTTTGCCCCGGCTCATATTGATGTAGTTCCCCTGTCGCAGCGCCGCCAGAACCTCAGCAACGACCGAACGAGAAATACGAGTGCTACGCTGAATATGATTCATAACACCAATTTTTGAACGTAGCGTGTCATCCCACTCGGCCATATTGATCAGCATCGCCCGGATTTGGCTATAGGAATTATTTCCGACCAATTGCATGTCACGTTTTCCCAATAAATGGTTAAGCCATGACAGCCAGCAGAAAGCCTCTTGCCAAAGTTGCGCGTCCTGAATAAGCTGGTACGCGTCAGATGCCGGTAAATAAAATCCGGTACAAGGCGTCTGTGCCATCAAAGAATATTCAAGATAGTTTTCATTTATCCATGCGCTTAAACCGTGGATATACGGTGCCCGCGCAATACCCATAAGTAATTCGTCTGATTTACGGTGGACGGCCGTCAGGCCGGATTGTATGACAACGGTCAATGGTTCATCATCATTATTGCCGGTAGTTATTAATTGTTGTGGTTCGATCTTAAATGGGGTACCGGCGACTTCCAGACACTTTATGAGCCGGCTTAATTCAGAAAGTGGCTTCGCATTAACGTTCATGCATACCTCAAGTCATCTGTATATGTCGGTTCTTTATAATTTTTAAAACACATAAAAAAGCGGGGGAAAAATCCCCCGCGCTTTTCTCTTACCAGGTATATTTCACACCCAGGTTTGCTCCCCAGTTCTGGTCAACGTCGCCGCCGCCCAGATAAGTCGCATCAGTGTAAGCACTGAAGTTTTTCGTGAAGCTGAACTGAGTGCCCAGTCCCACGCGAACCGCAGAGCCTTCCACGCCGTTATCAATGCTGTCATTGTTGATATCAGCATTGTTGTCGGCATCGTCATACACGTAAGCCAGTTTGAAGTAAGGCGTTAATGCCTGCTCGCCGCCGTAGTTGAAGGTATAACCTGCATCCACGCCGAGTTCATAACGCATACTGTCGTAAGACTGACCATCGATACGCATGTCGTTGCTTAGCTGGTAGTCATCACCGGACTGGAACAGGCCAGAGATCGCCGCGTAAGGCGTGACGTAGCCAGACAGGTTTGGTTTCCAGTCATAGCCCAGTTTCATCCCGAAACCAACGGCGTCAGTCGTGGTATTACCGTCAACATACTGACCGTTGCTCATGGTAGCAGAGAGGTCGTTGTTGAAGCGGGTGTAGCTCAGGGAGCTGTCGAGGAAGATGTCGTTCATGAACTTCGCCGACGCGTAGATCATCGCAGTCTGGCTGTCCTGATCGACCTGACCAGTACGATCGCTGATATCACCCTTCGCGAAACCAGCCGCACCACCGACAATCCACTTCGCGTTATTACCGTCGATCTGAGTATCCAGACCTACCATAATGCCGCTTACGTCCTGATCGTAGCTAACGGTGCCATTATCCGCGTCAAAGTTGCCGCCGAAATAGCTCACCCATGCGCCGCCGTTATCTGCCAGGCCATGACGGCTGTTGGTCAGACGGGTACCCACGGTATCCTGTTGCAGATTCCAGATGTTGGTATTAGCAGAAGGAATGCTCAGCGCCATGTTGGCGTAGTCAGTCAGCTCTTCCTGCTGGAGAACAACGGTGTCGCCCTTCTGCTGCGCCTGATAGGTATAAGCACCTAAATCGGCTTTGTTTGCGGCAGTAAAGCTGGCTGCGGTATCCGCGTTATTGTCATAGACGCGAACGATCTCTTTGTTTTCGTAGTCAGCTACGGAGCCTGCGCCGGTCGCATCGTCGATGCGCACTTTATAGTTACCGGCAACGTCACCGTTCACCGCCAGATGGCCGTCAGAGTTCAGCGCGACAACACCATAGTCGTAGTCCGCTTTAGAGCGATCGTTGGTGATATAGCGTGCGTTGTTCAGGTCGCTGTTCAGCACATAATCACGGCTGGCAACGTTAAGCACACCGCCATCGGTCAGCACCATATTGTGCGTATCAACCTGACCCAGACCCAGAGCCAGCTCTGCACCGTTGTCCACGGTAATGGTGTTGGCATACAGCTCAGCTGTCTCTTCAGTGAGTGCAGCACGGCTGTAGCTATCCAGATACAGGCTGTCGGTAGCCACACCACCGCTGTCGCCAATATTCAGGCTAGACGCATTGGTCAGGGTGATGGAATCTGCCAGCAGGCCGGAGTTTTCAACATTGACCTGAGACTGGTTGTTCACCGTCAGCGCGTCGATGTTGGAGATCTTACGGGTATCCCACTCGGAACCGTTATCCAGCGCCACGTTGAACAGGCCGCTCTGATAAACTTCTTCACCTGCAACATGACCGTTGCTGTCAAAGGTAGAATCAGGCCAGATGCTGTTTGGAGAAAGCGTGTGCCAGTCTACATCGCTGTAGCCTTCACCATACATCTGCGCCGTGCCGATGGCTTCAACGCTGGACTGCGCGGCGCCAACCCATTTACTGCCGTTGGTCAGCGTGACATCCAGCTTGTCGGTATCATCCCAGCCGTTGGTAGTTGGGTTATAGACGCCGTCATCGGTGGTATCCGTTGCCGGATCGCCATTCTCGTAGAAGTTGTTATCAAAGGTGCTGGCGAAAAGGATGTCGCCGGTAATGGTAGAGTGATCGAAGGTAGCGGTGGTCTGCATAGCGTTATCAGACGCGCCAGCAACAACGATCAGCGCCGCATCATCCGCAGCCGTGGCGTTGGTTTCACCGTAGTCGCTCGGCTTCGCCGTTTGACCGTAGAAGCCACTGGTACCCAGATCGCTGTACGCACCAGAGGTCAGCACAGAATCTTTCACCACCAGCGTATCGGTAAAGATATTGCTGCTGTTAGCAACGCCTTCAACACCGTCGTATGGCGTGTTATCCAGCTCCTGATAACCCTGCGTCAGCGTGATGCCCGCGATATGGGAGTTGTTCTGAATAACGATGTCAGATTCAACGTCCAGCGTGATCGCGTTACCCAGACCATAGGTGTCCAGATAATGCGTTTCAGTGGTTTCACCATTGACGACATCGTAGGCGTAATGCTCGTAGGTATCGTTGATGGTGGAGTTATCAACAGTCAGGCTAAAACGATCATACTGGGTATGAGTGGTACCGTCAGTATCCACGCCATCTGCACACGTCGTGGTCATACACTCTGACGTGATCATGCCGTTAATGGTGCTGTTAGAAATACTCAACGCGTTCGCACGGCCATTGACACCATCATCCAGATAGTATGTCGAAATAACTCCGTTTACGGTTGATTTATTGATGACTGGATAAATGTCACCATCATGTGTGGCATCTGAATAATCCCAGTCAGCATAACCATAATACCAGGGCGTGGACGCGGTATTGTCATAGCCAAAAGTATTATATGTTGTGCCGGATATATCTTTCGCATTGGCCTGAGAAGCGATAGCCAGTGTGCAGGCTAATGCAAGTTGTGATACAACCAGTTTCTTTTTCCATGTTTGCATTGGGTCATCCCTCCTCAGGGACGTAAGCAAGTTTGTCCATCAAATCATTTAGCAACATTAAATTGCGGAAGGAATTATGCAGTTTCACTTCGAAAAGGTTCAATGAATGATTCCATTAAGTCCGTATTCAGACAAATAAGCTTGTAAACCCAGGGCAATATCAATCATTATGAATAAATATTATAAATTCAACTGATTGCAAACCACTTTAGTTGCTTTGGCACATATAATAAAAAGCAATAAATCATTAATATTTATAATCCCGAACCAATATAGAAACCTCACCAATATTACATATCACACTGAACACCAGAATAAGCTTTATAATATAGACAAAATACATACAGCGAATATTAGTCGATTTCAAAAATCTAAAAGACAACTTTAGTAAAACACCGCTCCCTGCTTTCAGGTACACTATACCTCTTTGTTCCACAAACATCAGGCATACCATGACCGATTTAATTGCACGTCCCCGTCGCCTGCGCAAGTCTCCCGCACTGCGCGCCATGTTTGAAGAGACAACACTGACCTTAAACGATCTGGTGTTGCCGATTTTTGTTGAAGAAGAGATCGATGACTACAAAGCCATCGACGCGATGCCGGGCGTGATGCGCATTCCTGAAAAGCATCTGGCCCGCGAGATCGAACGCATTGCGAATGCGGGCATCCGCTCGGTGATGACGTTCGGTATCTCCCACCACACTGACGCGACCGGCAGCGATGCCTGGAAAGAAGACGGCCTCGTCGCCCGCATGTCGCGCATCTGCAAAGAGAGTGTGCCGGAGATGATCGTCATGTCCGATACCTGCTTCTGCGAATACACCTCTCATGGCCACTGTGGTGTGCTGTGCGATCACGGCGTGGACAACGATGCGACCCTGCTGAATCTGGGCAAGCAGGCGGTAGTTGCCGCCGCTGCGGGTGCGGATTTCATTGCGCCTTCTGCGGCAATGGATGGGCAGGTACAGGCGATCCGTCAGGCGCTGGACGCTGCGGGCTTCACCGACACCGCCATCATGTCCTATTCCACCAAATTTGCCTCCTCTTTCTACGGCCCGTTCCGTGAAGCAGCCGGCACGGCGCTGAAAGGCGATCGTAAAACCTATCAGATGAACCCGCTGAACCGCCGCGAAGCGATTCGTGAGTCTCTGCTGGATGAAGCCCAGGGCGCTGACTGCCTGATGGTGAAACCGGCTGGCGCATACCTGGATATCCTGCGCGACATTCGCGAACGCACCGAACTGCCGCTGGGCGCCTACCAGGTGAGCGGCGAGTACGCGATGATCAAATTCGCCGCGCAGGCGGGTGCCATCGACGAAGAGAAAGTGATCCTCGAAAGCCTGGGGGCGATCAAACGCGCGGGCGCGGATCTGATCTTCAGCTATTTCGCGCTGGATCTGGCTGAGAAGAAAATTCTGCGTTAATCCGCTTTAGCGCCGGGTAACGGCTTCGCCTTACCCGGCCTGCTCTCTGCGCTAATCTTCACCAAACTGCAATACAAACGACATCTCCTCCTTCTACTGTCTGGGCAAGACGGCAGGAGGAGTGATCAATGTTTAGTCTCGACAGCGTTCTTGATGACCTTTGGCCTCAGGCGAGGCCCGCACCCTGGCAAAAAAGTCTGTTAAAAAGACTGCTTCACGAAGACGAATTTCAGCAGTTTGCCGCCAGCCACCGTCACCTGAAAGGGCTGGATATGGTGGAGCAGGTACTGGAACACCTTGATATTCACTGCTCCGTTTCCGCCCGCGACCTCGAACAAATCCCCGAACACGGCCCACTCATTGTGATAGCGAACCACCCCACCGGCACCCTGGATGGGCTGGCGCTGCTGTATGCCGTTTCCCGCGTGCGCCGCGACGTGAGGGTTGTTACCAACAGGATGCTGTCCCACCTTGAGCCCCTCAGTTCATTATTTATTCCCGTAGATAATATGGGCGGCAGAACCGCAAAATCCTCGCTGATACAGATGGAGCAGCACCTGCAAAACGCCGGCGTGCTGATCTTCTTTCCGGCGGGCGAAGTTTCCCGCCCAACGCGCAAAGGCATCCGCGATAAAAAATGGCATCCGGGCTTTATCAAGCTGGCCGGCAAACTACGGGTGCCGCTACTCCCGGTACATATCCAGGCGCACAACAGCCTGCTGTTTTATGCCAGTACCCTGGTCTCGCCAACGGTATCCATGCTGCTGCTGATGCAACAGATGTTTCGCCGCCGTCACAGTCAGTTGCCGATCAAAATCGGCCAGCAGATTGCCTGGAATGACCGGTTTAGTTCTATCCTTTCATCGCGTGAGATGGCCGAGCAGTGTCGTCAGCACGTGATACGTCTTGGCAAGGGATTGCCTGGCGTCTTTAAAACCCAGTGCGCCATTGCCCGCCCGGAAGACAGGGCGACGCTCAAGCGCGAACTGGCGCAGGCCGAGTGTCTGGGCAAAACGAGCGATGGTAAGGCCATCTATCTTTGGCAGCGCAACGGGCAGGAAGAGGCGCCTCTGCTGCGCGAGCTGGGGCGGCTGCGCGAGATTGCCTTTCGTGCCGTGGAGGAAGGCAGCGGGAAGCGCCGGGATACCGACAGCTACGATGATGACTATCTGCACCTTATTCTGTGGGATGACGATGACCTGGAGATTGTCGGCGCGTACCGCTTTATGCCAACGGCCATGCAGGTGGAAAAGCGCGGCGTCGAGGGGTTGTACAGCTACAGCCTGTTCCACTACGACGAAAAAATGCAGGACATACTGGAGCACGGTATTGAGCTGGGGCGCAGCTTTATACAGCCGCGCTACTGGGGGCGTCGCGGTCTGGACTATCTGTGGTCAGGCATTGGCGCCTATCTGGCACGCTATCCCCATTACCGTTACCTGTTTGGTCCGGTGTCCATCTCCGGCGGCTTACCGCCAGCCGCACGGGATCTGCTGGTGGCGTTTTATCGTCTCTGGTTTCCGGCCAGCCATCCCCTAGCCGCCTCGCGTCAACCCTACCCGGCCTCACTTCCGGACGTGCTGGCACAGTTTGGCGGAGTGGATTACGTGGATGACCTGACAAAGCTGAAATCCCTGCTCGGCAACCTGGGTTGCGGCATCCCGCCGCTCTACAAACAGTATTCCGAGCTATGCGAACCCGGCGGCGTGCAGTTTATCGATTTCGGCAGCGATCCGGCGTTCAATAACTGTATCGACGGGCTGGTGCTGGTGGATCTGTGTTATCTGAAGGCAAACCGCTATCAGCGGTATATAGAAGCACACCTTTAGCTCCGTTGCCCGGTGGCGCTGCGCTTACCGGGCCTACAATTAAACGTAGGCCGGGTAAGGCAACGCCGCCACCCGGCAATCAAGGCGCACGGTAAAACGGCTTATCCCCCAGGATAGTCGCCCGCTGCATAATCCTTCGCTGCGGCAGGTAATCCGCATTGGCGTAATGCTGCGTGACGCGGTTATCCCAGATCGCCAGATCGTTCTCCTGCCAGCGCCAGCGCACCTGGAACTCCGGTTTGGTGATGTGCGCGAACAGGAAGCCGAGCAGCGCCTCACTCTCTTTTTCCGCTACGTCCACGATGCGCGTGGTAAACCCTTCATTCACAAACAGCGCCTGCTTTCCGGTCACCGGATGGGTACGCACCACCGGGTGCAGCAGCGGGGGATGTTTTGCGACCGCATCCAGCCAGCGCTGGTGCTCCTCTTCGCTTTTGCGGTACTTGTACTCCGGGAACGATTTTTTGAAGTCATGCTCCGCCCGAAGGCCGCTCAGCAGGGTCTGGAGCGGCGCGGAGAGCGCCTCAAACGCGGCAATCCCGCTGGCCCATAGCGTATCCCCACCCGTTTCCGGCAGCTGTTTTGCTGCCAGAATCGCCCCGGCTGGCGGTGTGTCGATAAAGGTAACGTCCGTGTGCCAGTTGTCATTATCGGGCGGGTTATCGTTATGGGTGTCCAGCACGATAATTTCCTCCACCCCTTCCGCATGCGGGTAGACCGGGTGGATATGCAGGTCGCCAAAACGTAGGGCCAGCGCGCGCTGCTGCTGCGGGGTAATGGCCTGTTCACGCAGGAAAACCACCTGATGACGCAGCACCGCGTGGTACAGCTGCTCAAACTGGTTATCGCTCAGCGGACGTGTTACGTCCAGGCCCGACACCTGCGCGCCAATATATGGCCCCAGCGGGGTAATGGTCAGTCGTTCACTCATTGTATTTCTCCATGCCAGGGCGTCAGGCGACGCTGTAGCGCGCGCAGTCCCAGTTCTAATCCAAAGGCAATCGCGGCGATCACCGCGATCCCTGCCAGTACCACGTCAGTCGCCAGGAACTCTCCCGCCGACTGCACCATAAACCCAAGGCCGCGCGTGGCGGCTATCAGCTCTGCCGCCACCAGCGTAGACCAGCCCACCCCAAGGCCGATGCGCAGCCCGGTCAGTATCTCCGGCAGCGCGCCTGGTAAAATGACGAACAGCAGTATCTGCGCGCGGCTGGCGCCGAGCGACTGCGCCGCACGTATGCGTACCTGCTGCGCACTTTTTACGCCAGCCAGGGCCGACATGGCTACCGGCGCAAATATCGCCAGGTATATCAGTAAGATCTTTGACGTCTCGCCGATGCCAAACCAGATCACCATCAGGGGCAGGTAAGCCAGCGGCGGGACGGGACGGTAAAGCTCTATCAGCGGGTCGAGAATGCCGCGTACCGTCGGGCTCAGTCCCATCGCGATCCCCACCGGAACGCCAATAATGACCGCCGCCAGCAGCGCCACCAGAATACGCATCAGACTGGCGCCTAAATGCTGCCAGAGCGTGGCATCCATAAAGCCCTGCGGCCCGGCGATAGTAATCAGTTTTTCCAGAACCTGGCCTGGCGGGGGCAGAAACAGCGGGCTGACCCACTGCTGCGCGGCAACCGCCCACCATACCGCCAGCAGCACCACCAGCGTGCTGAGGCTTAAGGTGAGCTGGCGAGAGAACGGCCAGCGTAAGGCAAGGCGCGTCCGCCGCGTTTTTTCACTGAAAACAATGCTCATGAGAACGCCTCCCGTTGCTCAAACACGCGGCTTAAGACGTATTCACGCTGTTCAATAAACAGCGGATCGGATTTGATGCTGCGTACCGGCTCTCCCGCCACATAGCGGCGGGCAAACTCAAGCGGCAGGCGCTCCAGCACGCGTCCCGGCCCCGGTGAGAGCAGCACCAGCTCCGTCGCCATAAACACGGCCTCTTCGATATCGTGGGTGATTAACAGCACCTGCTTGCCGGTTTCGTGCCACAGGCGCAGCAGCAGGGTTTGCATCTGCTCGCGGGTGAAGGCATCCAGCGCCCCGAAAGGTTCGTCCAGCAACAGCAGCTGTGGGTTAGCCGCCAGCGCACGGGCGATCCCGACGCGCTGACGCTGCCCGCCTGAAAGCTGCCAGATAAAGCGTTTTTCAGCCCCCTCCAGCCCGACCTTTTTCAGCATATCGCGCGCCGTATTCAGGCGCTGTTCACGCGCTACACCTGCCAGTTGCAGACCAAACGCAACGTTTTCCTGAACGTTTCGCCACGGGAGTAATCCTTCATTCTGAAAGACCACGCCGCGCTCTGCGCCCGGCCCCGTTACCCGTTTTCCTTCCAGCTGGATCGTGCCGTGCTGATACGGTACAAACCCGGCGATCAGGTTCAGCAGCGTCGTTTTCCCGCAGCCGGACGGCCCCAGCACCACCAGCAGTTCACCGCTGTCCAGCGTCAGGTTGATCTCTTCCAGGGCGGGTTTGCCGCCGTAATCGGCAGACAGGTTTGTAATGTTCAGCATTGCAGCCCCCTTATTTCACAAAGCGATCGGTCACGAACTGGCTGTAATCCGCCGCCACCGCAGGCACTTTGCCCTGCTCTTTCAGGAACGTCGCAGTGTCGACAATCGCTTTGCTCACCGGCCCGTTCAGCTGCTGGATCTGCTGCGCAGGCGTCAGATAGGTGTTGCCTTTTACCAGCCCCGGCACGTCAGCTTCCGGCACGCCGCTCAGACGTGAGAGTTTCTCCAGGTTGGCGGGCTGTTTCAGCCATTCATCCGGGTTGCTGATGTATGGCTGCTGTGCGTCGATGGCGCTTTTGGCGAAGGCTTTCACCACTTCAGGGTGTTTCTCGGCAAAGTCCTTACGTACGACCCAGACGTCAAGGGTTGGCGCGCCCCACTGCCCCACTTTTTCGGAGTCGGTCAGCACGGTGCCCTCTTTTTCCAGCTCGTTGACGGCGGGCGCCCAGACGTATGCTCCATCGATGTCGCCACGCTGCCAGGCGGCAATAATCGCCGGAGGTTGCAGGTTAATGATCTGCACCTGGCCCGGCTTAATGCCCCAGTGTTTCAGCGCTGCCAGCAGACTGTAATGCGTGGTGGAGATAAACGGCACCGCGATGCGTTTGCCAATCAAATCTTCGGGTTTCGTGATGCTTTTCTTCACCACCAGCGCTTCGGAATTTCCGAGCTGCGACGCCAGCAGGAAGACTTCAATCGGCACCTGCTGGCTGGCAGCCACCGCCAGCGGGCTGGAGCCCAGGTTGCCAATCTGCACGTCGCCCGAGGCTAACGCCCGCACAATCGCCGCGCCGCTGTCGAACTTGCGCCAGTCGACATTCGCCCCGCTCGCTTTGGCAAAGGTGTTGTCCGCCTGCGCGACTTTCGCCGGCTCAGCGGAAGTCTGATACGCGACGGTGACGTCCACCGCCTGCGCCTGAAATGCCCACAGCGCCAGTGCGCCGAGAAGTGTGATCCGCGATGAAATTGCCATAGTGCCTGCTCCCCTTGTTGTTATGAGGGCAGTATTTCCGGCGCGAGAATTTTGATAAAGGAATAAAAAAGAATCGCTAATGACGATTCGTTTTTAGAAAAAAAGCGGGAAAGGATAGTGAATTTTGTGCGGTTGTTTCTCCGGGTGGCGCTGCGCTTACCCGGCCTACGGTTCGTGCAATTTGTAGGCCGGGTAAGGCGCAGCCGCCACCCGGCAAAGACCTCAGCGCTGAACCGTCAGCGCAGCAATATCCTGCGGCGTGGTGCGACAGCAGCCGCCAATCAGCTTCGCACCGGCATCCAGCCACTGCGGTAAATACCCTGCCAGCGTCTCGCAGGCTTCACCGTGGTGATGCCAGGTTTTGCTCACCGCGTCATAATGCTCGCCGGAGTTCGGATAGACCACCAGCGGCAGCGATGTCAGGCTGTGCAGATGCGTCAGCGCCGAGGTGGTGTTTTCCAGCGCGATACAGTTGATCCCCAGCGCAACAATCTGCGGGTAGCTTTCCAGCGCAGAAACGACATCCCGCAGCGGCGTTCCGTCACTCAGATGCTCGCTGTCACGCAGGGTAAATGAGAACCATGCCCGGGCGCGGGGATACGCCGTCAGCAACGCCGCAAGCGCCTTAATCTCCGGGAACGAAGGCAGCGTTTCACAGGCCAGCAGATCCGCGCCCGCATCCAGCAGCGCCTCCACGCGGGGACGATGGAACGCGGTGAACTCTTCAGCTCGACGCACGTAATCGCCGCGATATTCAGATCCATCGGCAAGATACGCGCCGTAGGGCCCTACCGACCCCGCCACCAGCAGCGTGCCCGCCTGCGCATTCTCAGCCAGGTACGCTTCCCGCGCTTTGCGCGCCAGCTCTACGCTTTTGCCAATCAGTGCCCGTGATTGCGCCTCGTCCAGCCCGCGTGCGGCAAAGCCCGCAGGCGTGGCCTGATAGCTGGCGGTAATCGCCACCTGTGCCCCCGCGCGGTAGTAGTCGAGGTGCACGTCACGGATCAGCTCCGGGTTTTCCATCAGCACTTTGGCCGACCAGAGGCTGTCGGCAAGGTTACAACCGCGCGCTTCCAGCTCCGTTGCCATCGCCCCATCCAGCACGACAAACGGCTGGTTTTCAAGGAGGGCGGTAAGCGGATTATTCTGCGACATGTTCAGGCTCCTGCGATGTCAGGTTTCGGGTCAGGTAGTACGCACCATAACACAGGGCGACAAACGGCAGCCCGCAATAAAGGGCAATACGCTGGCTGGGGTCAAACCACAGGCCGACGCAGGCCACCAGACAGAGGATAAAGCCAAGCACGGGCACCAGCGGATACCATGGCGCGCGATACTGCAACGCCGAAAGCGGCTGCCCGGACTGCACGTGACGGCGACGAAACACAAAGTGTGACGCGCAGATGCTGATCCACACCGCCACCACCGCAAAACCGGAAATGGCTGACAGGGCCACAAACACCGTATCCGGCGCGACCACGCTGGAGAACAGCGCCAGCACGCCACCCAGCATGGAAACGGAGAGCGCCGTCAGCGGCACGCCGTTTTTGTTGACGCGGGCAAAGCAGCGCGGCAGCGTTTTCTCGTTAGACAGAGACCACAGCATACGGCCAGAAGCGTATAGGCCCGAGTTCGCCGCCGAGAGGATCGCCGTCAGGATCACGAAGTTAAAGATATCCGCCGCATACGGAATGCCGACCTTTTCAAACACCAGCACGAACGGGCTTTTCTCCACGCCAGCCTGCTGCATCGGGATCAGCGCCGCCAGCACAAACACGGTGCCAATAAAGAAGATGATGAGCCGGGCGATGGTGGTGCGAATAGCAACCGGAATAACCTTGTGTGGGTTTTCCGTTTCTCCTGCCGCGATGCCGATAAGCTCCGTTCCGGAGAAGGCAAAGTTGACCGCCACCATGGTCATCAGGATCGGCAGACCGCCGTGCGGGAACCAGCCTTCGGCAGTAAGGTTGCTTAAGCCCGGCGCCGGTGAACCGTCCTGCATCGGGATAAAACCGAAGATCGCCGCCCCGCCGAGAATAATGAAGGCGATGATGGTGATGACTTTCACCAGCGAGAACCAGAATTCCCCTTCGGCGAAGAAGCGCGTGGAAATGACGTTAAGAGCAAAAATCACCACGCAAAAGACGACGCACCACGTCCAGACGGGAACCTGCGGGAACCAGTACTGCATACAGAACCCGGCTGCGGTAAAGCTCGATCCCAGCGCCACTGTCCACGTAAGCCAGTAGAGCCAGGCCACGGTATACCCTGTCGCCGGGCCGAGATAACGAGCGGCGTAGACGTGGAACGCGCCGGTTTCCGGCATCGCTACGGAAAGTTCCCCCAGGCATTGCATAACCAGCCAGACCACCAGCGCACCAATAAGATACGCCAGCAGTGTGCCCGCCGCGCCGGTTGTCGAAATGATGTATCCGGTATTGAAGAATAACCCTGTGCCGATAACGCCCCCCAGCGAGAGCATAATCAGGTGACGGGTTTTCATGGTGCGCTTAAGCTGCCCGTTTTGTTGTTCTGTTTGCATATTACCTTCTAAACGTATGGACATCTAAACATCCAAAGAAGGGTGTTATACCGCGATTGTTAACAAAAAGCCACCCGGCACGACTTCGGCGCAATTATTGGTAAATCTTTAAATCAGTTCTATAGTCGACACAGTTTCTTCTTCACCAGGACTCACTATGCGATTTAACGGACTGACCAAAGGTTTCTTTATTCTCATCCTGGCCCTTGTTACCTGGGCTTTCTTTGACGTGCTGTCACCCTATTTCTCGGCGATTCTGTGGGCCGCGATCCTGACCATCATTTTCAACCCGGTGAAAAACAAATTGCGTACCGCACTGGGCGATCGCAACGGGCTGGCTTCCCTCCTTACACTCGGCATTATCTGCTTGATCGTGTTTATTCCGTTGATGGTGATCCTTTCCTCGCTCGCGGTGGAACTGAACATGGTTTACACCAAGCTGCAACAGAACAACACGCAGTTCCCGGAAGTCATCGCCGGTATCTTCAATCGCCTGCCGGACTGGGCCAGCGGCTTCCTGGCGGATCACAACCTGACCAACGCCGCGCAGATTCAGAAAAAGCTTTCCGATGTCGCGTTACAGGGTGGACAGTATCTGGCGGGAAGCGCGTTCCTGATTGGTAAAGGGACGTTCGGCTTTGCTATTAGCTTCGGTATTATGCTGTACCTGCTGTTTTTCCTGCTCAAAGACGGGCCCTATCTGGTGCGCCAGATCCTCGACTCGCTGCCGCTGTCTGACTTCGCCAAACAGCACCTGTTCGCCAAGTTTGTCGGCGTCTCGCGAGCCACTGTAAAAGGTACGGCGGTCGTGGCAGTGGTTCAGGGTACGCTTGGCGGTATCGCCTTTGCCATCGTCGGTATTGACGGTAGCGTACTGTGGGGAGCGCTGATGGCGTTCCTCTCCCTGGTGCCCGCCGTCGGCTCGGCTATCGTCTGGGTTCCCGCCGCGATCTTCCTGTTTGCCACTCACCAGCTGTGGCAGGGTCTGTTCATTGTGGGCTTTTTTGTCATTATCGTCGGGCTGGTGGACAACCTTTTACGTCCGCTGCTGGTGGGCAAAGACACCAAAATGCCGGACTACCTGATACTGATCACCACGCTCGGCGGTATGGAGCTGTACGGCATTAATGGTTTTGTGATTGGGCCGCTGATTGCCGCCCTGTTTATCGCCTGCTGGAACCTCTTCTCCGGCCGCGACCACGCAGGCAACGCCGAGGAGCTGGACGCAGACTTTATCGAAGAGGGAAAAAACCCTCCGGATCTCTAACGAAACGCGTTTTGTCAGGCGGCCCTGTGCCGCCTTTTTTTTCGCGATAAATCAGGGGTTTTCTATAATCTGAAATGAACGCTCTTCCACATTTGTCGTAGAAGGATCCAACAGGTGCGAATCGCCACGATCACAAACTGGGCCTATGGTGTCACGGTGTGCCTGACCATTGCCTCCGGTATCGTCATGCTGATGGCTTCCCATGCCGACAACGTAGAGCGTCAGGCTGTTAAGCAACGACAAATTTTTGACCAGCTTACGGAAGAGATTGAAGCAGAAACCTGGATGCTCTCCGATTTAGCGCGCCTTTACGCCATCAAAAAAGAGCCCGATGTGCTGAAAGCGTACCAGGCGAAAGAAGGTGAACTGAAGAATATTGAACACAAAGTGGGACAGTTAAAAGATACGGGCGCAACGGGCGAAGAGCTGGCGCTGCTGTATGAAGGGCTGAAGATTGTTGATAGCCTACAGGATGAACAGCAGGCAGCAATTGCCAGCGTCGCCCGGGGTGAGGAACAACAGGCCATTGCGTTACTTTTCGGCAAAATCTACGAACTTGAAACGGAACGCGCCCAGAGCAAGATTGACCATTTTCGTATGCTGCTGGATAAGCGCATTATTGCCGATGTCCAGGCGGCGACCAACACGTCGAAAACGCTGCGTACCGCCTCAGAGGTGATGGTCGGCCTGACCGCCCTGCTCTTCTTATTCGTGATGGGCTTTATTCTCAAGCACCGCGTGCTGCGCCCGGTGGTGCGCCTCAGCGATGTGGTTCACCGCCTGGCCTCACAGGATTACGCCGTCGAAACGCCCAATTTCAACCAGGTCGATGAGATAGGCGATATGGCGCAGGCCATTCGCATTTTCCGCGAGAACGGGCTGGCAAGGCAGCGGCTTGAAAAAGAACGCGACGCAGACTGGGCCATCCGCGAGCTGCTCGCGCGAATGACCCAGCGCTTGCAGGGGTGCGAGAACGTCAGCGACGTGATTGAGGTGGCAGAGCTGTTTGCTCCCAACATTGCGCCGGGTATCGCCGGACGTCTGTATATCCTGGATCGAAACCCGTGGGAGATGCGCTGTGCGGCGGAATGGTTATCTCCACAGGGAGAAAAAAATGCTTTCCACCCCGATCAATGCTGGGCCATACGCCGTGGTCAGAGCCATCCACCGGTCAACGGCGAGCCGGATATCGGTTGCCAGCATCTGCCTGAATCACAAAAAGACAGCTCACTGTGCGTGCCGCTCATTGCGCAGGGGGAAGCCATTGGTTTGCTGTCGTTTCAGAACATCACGCCTGAAACGGCACCGTCCCGCGCATATCTCGAATTAATGGCGGAAGCCCTGGGTCTGGCGCTGGCCAACCAGCGTCTGCGCGATGCCCTCCTGGAAAAAGCGCTATTCGACCCGCTCACCGGCTTGCGTAACCGTCACCACCTGGAAGATACCCTGCGCACTCAGATAGCTCAGGCAATGCGCAATGATGAGCCGATGAGCTGCATGATGATCGACATCGATCACTTTAAAAGCATTAACGATCGCTTCGGCCATGAGGCTGGCGATCATGTGATTAAGAGCGTGGCGACAATCGTTCAGCGTGCCGTGCACGATGCCGGCCTGGCCTTCCGCTTTGGTGGCGAAGAGTTTCTGGTGCTGCTAACGGGTGCGGATGAGGAAGCGGCTCACGCCTGCGCAACTGAGATTTATAACGGCGTTCATACGCTGTCGCTGCGCTATGGGCTTGCTGAGATTGGCCCGGTGGATGTGTCGATCGGGATCGCCAGTTACCCGCAGCACGCCCAAAGCGACGACCTGCTGCGCGCGGCAGATGTGGCGCTTTACCGGGCGAAAGAGTTGGGGCGCTCGCGGATCGTCAGTTTCAGTATGCTGGAGACGGGTTAACCGAAACTCAGTGCAAATGACGTCAGAGGTACTCGCACTCTCTTATTCCCTCACATTGAGGGTGCGTTATCATTCTTTGTACAAATAAATTCATCTTAACGATGCCACCATTGATAAAAAATGGGGGTGCGTAAATATATCAATAAATCAAGGCGATCATTTTTTAAACCCGGGTGGCTAATTACACTGAGTTTTTATGTTTTAAAAAACGTAAGCTCCAGCCAGAGGTCTGCAATCACGGGGCAAACAACGATTATCCATTTGATTTTAAAACATTTAATGAAGTATCGTTTGCAAAAAGCCGTGGCGTTCAACAAAATAGACAAACTTATAGGATAATTAACTTATAATTCTTATACTTCTGTTAAAAAGAGGAGGCCAATATGCGAATAATCCTAATGCTGTGCTGCTTTTTGGTACAAAGTTTAAGCTGGGCTGGTGAACTGCCAAAGCCTGTGGGCAAACCCATCTTAACCATTACCGGTAATATAGAAAATACGAACGAAAATGGAAAAGCCGTTTTTGATATTGCCAGCCTGGAAAAACTGGGGATGGTGAGTTTCCAGACGACCTCTCCCTGGTATAATGGCCGCACGAAATTTGAGGGTATCCCTATGCGCAAACTCATGGAGTATGTGGGTGCTAAGGGTTCTGTTCTGAATGTGGTTGCACTCAATGATTATACTACCGTCATCCCTCTCAGCGACTTCCAGAAATACAACGCCATCCTGGCGTTAAAGGTCAATGGCGAATATATGCGCATCCGCGATAAAGGTCCGTCATTCATCGTCTACCCTTATGACAGTCTTCCTGAACTCAATAATCAGATTTATTACTCGCGATCGGCCTGGCAGGTCAGCAAAATGAAGATTGAATAGTAGTTCAGGAGAACATAATGAACAGGATACTGGTTGGTATCATTTTTTCTCTTTTTATCACTACGGGATATATAGCCTTTCTTGTCTACGACCGTCAGCAGGAGTTGCAAAAATTGACTCACTACACTGAGTCCTGGTCTGTAGCCCAACTGGTATCTGAATATTACCGATTTGAATCATGGATTGGACTGTACGCAACCGAGACTGATGACGTTACGGTAGACCAGGTTCGCATGCGCCTGGAAATCATGCTGAGCCAGAATGATTTATTGAAAGAGGGCGGCCTGGGTCGTTATATAAACAGCGCGAAAGCGCATCAGGCGCTCGCCTTACGCCTGGAAAATATACTGAACTATCTGGATGGTCATCTTGAGAAAATGAGCCGTTCAGAGTTAAAGCTCTATCTGAAAAATATGCATTCACTGGATGCCCCGCTAAGCCAGCTTTCATCAACGGCTTTAACAAAAGATGTTAATACAATCAATGAAACTAACCTAAAAATACAGGTTCTGTATTATATTTATTCAGCACTTTCGCTGTTACTGGTTATTTTAAGCTTCATACTGGGCTTTTTGATTATCTATCAAAATAAAAACATTCTCAAAGCACATACACAGGTTAAAACGCTGGCTGAAGAACTTCAGCTGTCCAAAGAAACCCTGCAAATCCAGAATACAAAACTGGAATACGATGTTTATCATGACTCCCTTACCGGCATGAAAAACCGTCTTTTCTTCTGGGATGATCTCAATAAACTTAATCTACAGGCTGAGGAAAAACATATTTCGGTCACGGTGATGTTATTCGATTTAGACCGGTTCAAAGAGGTGAATGATACCTACGGTCATGATGCTGGCGATTTACTGTTACGTGAGGTATCCACGCGCCTTAACGCTTTGAGCCGCTTTTCAGAGACATTTTATCGTTTGGGCGGCGACGAATTTGCTTTTCTCTCCAGTGGCTTAACCGAAGCCGCAGCCGTTTCACGCGCGCGAGAAATCAGTGATAGCATCAGCAAGCCCTATACAATTAATAATCAACTTATAAAAATAGCCACCTGTGTGGGTATTGTTTTATCGGATAACGAACGACGTTCAGATTACCTTTATAAATTTGCCGATCTGGCGCTCTATGAAGCCAAGAAAGAAGGTTCTCAGCAAATCAAAGTCTTCCGCCAGCGAATGCTACAGAAGTTGCAGGAAAGCAGAACCCTTGAAAATGATATGGCAAGAGCAATAGAGAATGATGAATTTGTTGTTTATTACCAGCCTATTGTGAATTCCGTCAGCAAGGAAATTTACGGCTATGAAGCGCTTATTCGCTGGATGCACCCCGTCAAGGGGATGCTCTCCCCGGATAGCTTTATTTTCGCCGCTGAAAAAACAGGCATGATCAACGAGATAGGTAAAACTGTACTTAAACTGGCGTGTAGGGAGGCGGTCTCCTGGGCTGTTCCGGCCAGGATCTCCGTCAACGTCTCGCCTGTTCAATTGGGCAGCAAATCATTTATTAATACGGTGCAGTCCGTTCTGGCTGAGACCGGGCTCCCGGCTAACCGTCTTGAGTTAGAGGTCACAGAGTCTTCCCTCTTCAGTGACAGAAATAACCCCATTGCGATCCTCAAAAAACTACGCTCACTGGGCGTAAGAATTTCTATTGATGATTTTGGCACGGGTTATTCGTCGCTCTCCAGACTCAGCGAACTGAATTTTGATAAAATCAAGATCGATAAATCTTTTGTCAATCCGATATCTACGCAGGAAGATGCGCTTAATATTGTGAAGCTGATTACCGGTATGGCTAAAAGCCTTAATATGGGCGTCATTGCCGAGGGCGTTGAGACCGAAGAGCAGCTTGAGCGGCTTCAGGCTCTGGGTTGCGAGCTTGTGCAGGGATATCTTTTCAGCAAACCACAGCCTCAGGTCGACAGCAAAATTAAGAGCGGCCAGGAATGATCCCCTCTCCTCAGCCCGATACCAACCAGGATCACATTTTTCACCCCTGGGTATTCACTGACAATAACCAGGTGTTATCATTCACCCCGTAAATACCTATCAACTCAATCCGAGGCTTTGATGCTGGAGAATGTAATCATCCGATAATCAGCTTCCCGACCTTTCCAGGCCGGACTGATTATCAATGCGCCGAAATCGTATGCGGACACCGCTGTGTGTTTGCACGTTTTGCACATGATGATTAAACAGGTTTTCCAGTATGAATTTATCCCGTCAGGAACAACGTACCTTACACGTTCTCGCCAAAGGTGGCCGTATTGTGCACGTCCGCGATACCTCCGGCCGCGTCACCGCCGTTGAATGCTATAGCCGCGAAGGGCTACTGCTGGCTGACTGCACGCTCGCCGTTTTCAAAAAGCTCAAAACCAAAAAGCTGATCAAATCCGTTAACGGTCAGCCCTACCGCATTAACACCACCGGGCTGAACAATGTTCGCGCTCAGCCTGATAATCGTTGAGGAGAGGATGATGGATATCCCACGTATTTTTACTGTTAGCGAAAGCGAACACCGCATTCATAACCCCTTTACACCAGAGAAGTACGCGACGCTGGGCCGCGTGTTACGCATGAAGCCAGGCACACGCATTCTCGATCTCGGCAGCGGCTCGGGAGAGATGCTTTGTACCTGGGCTAGGGATCACGACATTACCGGTGTCGGTATCGACATGAGCCCGCTCTTCACCGCGCAGGCCACGCGGCGCGCAGAGGAACTCGGCGTCAGCGAACGCGTCCATTTCATTCATAACGACGCGGCCGGCTACGTCGCGAATGAAAAATGTGACGTGGCGGCCTGCGTTGGCGCAACCTGGATTGCGGGGGGCGTAGCCGGGACAATGGATCTGCTGGCAAAAAGCCTCAAGCCTGGGGGAATAATGCTCATCGGCGAACCGTACTGGCGTCAGGTACCCGCGACGGAGGAGATAGCTCAGGCCTGCGGCATCTCGTCGATTGCAGACTTTCTCACTCTGCCCGGTCTGGTTGCGTCTTTCGATCAACAGGGCTATGACCTGGTTGAAATGGTGCTGGCTGACCAGGAAGGCTGGGACAGGTACGAAGCCGCAAAATGGATGACCATGCGGCGCTGGCTGGAGGAAAACCCAGATGATGACTTCGCGCAGGAGGTTCGGGCGGAGCTGACGATAGCGCCTGAACGTCATGTGACGTACACGCGGGAGTACTTTGGCTGGGGGGTGTTTGCGTTAATGGCGCGATAATATGGCGCTGGCGGTATAGCCTTTAGGGTTATGCCGCCGACCAACTTCTTTGAGGTACAAAACGATGACGCGAAATTGTGCAGCCAATAGCAATATTTGCTGCCATGGTCTGAGAATGAGATTTACTGGAATGGAGGGTAACTATTTGATTTAGATGGTGCGATAATAGGAACAGCACAAGGCATCCAACCCATTGAAATAAAATGATTATCTGTTTTTGTGATACAAAAATACCCCCAGAAGTACCCCCGGCGTTTTTCTTTGCTCAATAAACATACAACCATATGGCGAGTGCCTCAGAACCCTCCCTCAGGTAAGTATTTATCATTCAAGTCTAACTCTACTTGTCATCCATACGAACATGAAACAGTGTTTAAAATGAGATCTTCATAAAATTTGTTAATAATAGATCCGTATTTTCTTGCTCTATCTTTTTAATAAATAGTATTGTAAGAAGTAATAGCACTCATTTTCTTAAGGATTATACATGCGCTCACCGTATCGTTTACATGAACGTAGCTCCTTTTATAAATACATGCCCCTTTCCACAGCTGAAATTGTCCTGCAAAACGCTTCATTGCGATGGAGTTCACCACTAATATTCAATGACCCTTTTGATGTTCCGCGAGAAGTTATCCCAGATGTGAATGAACACGATATTAGCAGAGCATTAGCCAAGAAAATTTTGTTAGAATTAAAAAACCCACGACCTGACACATCCCAACTGAACTCTGGCATAAGGTACCTTCTTGAATTCTATAAAAATTACTTTCCATTTGGACTTCCAGAAGAGTTAATAAAAAAACAAACCGAGCTAATTTTAAACCCTCCCGTAGGTGAAGGAGCAAAGGATGCTTTAACAGGGTTTAGAAATTATTGGGATAACACACTACGAGATAGACGGATATTATGTCTTAGTGAAAGTCCGGTAATAACCTCAATGTGGAATCATTATGCTGACAGCTATAAAGGTATAGTTTTAGAATTTAGTTGCTTAGATGAACTTGATAGCGCTTGGCTTTTAGCTAAACCTGTGAAGTACACAGATGAAAAACCCTTAACTTATACTGCTGAAGGAATGGCTGAATTATTTTTCATGGATGAAGAAATCGTTAAAAATTATATAAATGAAGATATAACTTACATCAAAACCCTAGATTGGCAATATGAAAAAGAATGGAGAGTATCAACTCACAAAAGACCTCTTCAGGAAGGTCTTTATAGTGACCTAACCTTCAACATACACGAACTTAAAACAATCATACTCGGCCCCATGTTTGATATGGATAAATTACCTGCTATAAATGAGCTATCAGAGAAATATCCTTTAGCCAGTGTTTCAAGTGCGACAATTACGCGCTCTGGATTGATTGAAATAATTCCCTTAACTACAAATTGAAATTTATAAACTGCAAGAGGATGTGAAGAGGGTATAAAATAAAGTTAATGAATATCGTATCTATCTAATTTTTAATATTCATTAATAAAACCTCTTCACATTCTCATGAAAAATAAGAGCTATAACAATATTTAGAGCTATAATTTTAATCATCTAAAGATTGTTTTAAAACATGTTCGAATAACTGAGATAATCTTTTTTCAATGTCATAAGTTTTATCGCTATAACCAACTAATCTATCGTCTATAGTTTCAATAGATAAGAGCAACATTTCCTTAGACTTCTCCCTGTCAATCAGTTCATTAGGAGTAATAAGTGAACCGTCCTTGTTAGAGAAATAAAGTGCTTCCTCCCTCAAAGTTCTCAAAGAACCATTTATAACTTCGGAGTATAATTCCTTACATCTTTTTTCACCTAAAGCCTCCAGCAATCTTTTACCCATAAATACCGTTGGAAGAACTGCCATTTTATGTTTAGATAAATGATTGTAAAGTGGATCTTTCTTTCTATTTTGTTTTTCGTTTTTATTATCCCTACGATAAATACCAATCTCAGCCTTCGCAGTCTCTTCTATAGCTGTTACGCTTAGAAATACCGAGGTTCCAAATGACCGGCGCTCATAACACATAAAGGCATCTTCAATAAGTACCATGATATGACCACAAGCCTTATCAAAATCTTGTGTAAACTTATCATGACTAAAAAGTACTGCTCCTGCGTCTGCTGCCTGAAAAATCAATTCCCATCCTGCCAACATCGATTCTTTACTCATGAGACCACCTTATATCTAAAGAAGTAAAAACCATAAATAATCAATCACTATCTTTTTGAAAGAACATGGTTTTTAGAATGATAAAAAGCTATCGCACTGGCGAAGTAGGCTTCGGATATTTGCACAAAAAAACTTATTAAATACGCTGAATCATTTATATCAATAGATGTGGCATGTTCATGCCCCTTAGATACCTTCTTAAAAAAATCAATAAACTTACTTTTATCAGCTTCAGTTAACTTGTAGTTTAAATTGTGGCTTAATTTATTCCTTATACTATTAAAATCTTTCAACCTTATGTAAATCTCATTATAAGGAGGCTCTACTTTTTCTTTTTGCAATAAAGCAATTTTTTGAGAGAAATTTAACTTAGCTTCGTTCCAAGAAAGTGAAGGATACTTTAAAGAAAGATAGTCACTAATATATTTCTCAACACTAAGATGAGCAGTAAGAAATCCTCCGATGAATTCTACATCCACTCCTTCCACCCGATTCCATATACTACCTTCTGAATTTTCGGCCCCAGTGTAGATGGCTGTATGTGCTAAATCTTTCCAATCCATAATTAATCCGTTCTCGTTAAAACATTGTTATGGAGATAATCTTAGAACATCTTATAAAACAAGCTTGAAGTACGATCCTATCATACTGATGGAAGCAACTGTAACTTAGAGCGCGTTCTGCCAAAAATCCCCGCTGGCTGTGCCGGTGGGAGACAAGTTTTGACAACTCAATCTGAACGCCAGCTTCCGGGCAAACCAGAACATCGATCTGAAAGAGGCTCGAGGCTGGTTGTAAATGGGGAGTGCTTAACACCTCCCCTTCACGAGTTCGTGTACCTGAAGTTTTCTGAAGCGGTAGCGGTTGACACTTTCCCCTAGTTTTCCCTAGTAAGGCATAACAAACCATAACAGGCTGACAGCTGCCCTGCTTCGCATCAGGATTAACAAAAGCTAACAGCCAAGGCTCAACAAATCTCAACGCCAGCCCTTTACACTTCTGCTGTAGCTGCTGTTCGTAGGCGTCAGGATCCGTTAGGTTGGGTTGACACTTTTCCCAGTTTCTCGCGAAAAGTGTCAAGTTTGAGGGGCTGGGAGGTTTACAGTTTTTCGCCGTCCAGCAGGCAGAGTGGCATTAAACCAGTTTTGTTCCAGTCATCCAGCGTATCGGGGTGCATCGTGGCAACGAAGCCAGCTCAGAACGAAGAAACCGTAAAGCGCCCGCTGCACGGTCTTTGCCATAGAAGCTGTGGGTTTCTTCATCCAGTCGGAAGAGAATCAGCAATTGTTCATCGGGCTCGTGCTGAACATCAAAACCCAGTTCAGCGGCTGCTGCCTCTATACGCTGGCCAGCATCAATATCCGCCGGCAACTCTTTCCCGCCGTCATGCTTCCATACCCATGCGGCGGCCTGCGCCCATGTCATTTCAGTCTGGTGTTCGCCAGCACCAGCAGAATTTTGTTTAGCCTGCGATGCTTCGACATCCACTTTATCGCCTGAAATTACAATTTCACCGCGGGCTATCCAGCCGTAAACAGTTTGCCGGCTGACGCCCATATGCCTGGCGTAGGCTGATTTACTTAATAGCATCGTGATGTTTCCCTCCGGGCAGAAAAAAGCCGCCCTCAGGCGGCCTGGTTCTCTTCAGAATGTGTCTGCCGCTGGCTGCCTTTGAGCATCGCGCTGACATGTTCGCTTAACTGATCAAGGCCGGTCATGCGTGGCTGAACTTCTGATGGATCGTCGTTCTTCCCGTACACGAGATGTTTTGCCTGTCCGCTCAAATCCAGATCGTTTCGGATGACGTCCAGCAAATCCGCCTCAGCTTCGGCCTGCTGTACCGGGGGTCTTTCTCTCCTTGCAGTACTCGTGATTAAACTCCCGCATGGCGCTTTCTATTCCTTCTGAAAATTATTTCGGCGTCAGCGGCTTGTCGAAGCCGTTCGTCTCTAAGAATGCCAGCTAAACAGCAGCGGTCAGAAAAATGCGGACAGATAGTAATAAGGCATGGAAGGGGGCACTAAAGCGGGCAGGAATTAGCAATTTCCGCTTCCATGACCTCAGGCATACATGGGCGAGCAGGCTCGTTCAGTCTGGCGTTTCACTTCTGGCGCTGAAGGAAATGGGGGATGGGAGACACTGGAAATGGTTCAACGATATACGCATTTATCTGCCGGACACCTGACAGAGCACGCTAGCAAAATTGATGCGATTATTGGTCTCAATGCCACAAATACGGCACAGGAGGAGAACGTAGTTTACTTGAATGTAAGATAAGTAATTGAAATAACTGGTGCCGATAATAGGAGTGTAACACGCGATAAATCTTGTGTTCGGGTCTTCTTCTACGACCTTCGCAACTACCTGATTTAACGATTTTTACGCACGCTGATAATCTGGCATTCACCCTGCACATGATAAACGCCCCTCAACTTTAACGGGGTGGAAAATGAAATACAAGCCGGATCAATACATCATTTCCGATAGTTACGGAGTTTATTACGTCAGGATATCAATTCCTGTATGGCTCCGTAATGCATTTGGTGGAAGAAAAACTCTCGTCCGTAGTCTGAAAACTTCCGATCTTCGTGTGGCTCGTAGGAAGCGTGATGTTATAGCCGATGAATTTCACCACATCAGGCAAATTGCAGAGCCTCCAAAACCGGACAGCTTGCAGGACACGATCAGCTATTTAAAGAGCGTGGCTAAGTACGCGAAAGCTGCCCCGAAAGCATCAGCGCCGATTATCTACCAATGCCCTTCTCTGATTAAGATGTTAGAGATCTACCTTATGCATAACGCTGATCGCCTGAAAATGGGAACATTAAGCAAGACCAGGAAAGCCGTAGAACTATTCCTGAATTACCTGCGAAAGAAGGATGTGGAACTTAACGATATCAACCGTACCACCGTTACAGGCTGGCTTGATCATCTCAGAGAGACAAAGGCAGTCCAGACAGTGGCTAACTATCTATCAGCAATGGCAAACATTTTCGATCTTGCCTCTTCCCGATACCAGGACGCCCCACCGCTGGAAAGTAACGTGTTCAGGGGGCATAAACTCAACACAGCGCAGAGCCGCCAGAGTTACGAGGCATTCACGGAAGAGGATATTACGAAGCTCATTAGCGCGTTTAACAAGTTAGGAGAGGACGAGCTAAGGGATGTGACCACTATCGCCGCTTATAGCGGGATGCGCATTAATGAAATAGCCAGTTTAAAATCAGACAATATCTGTGAAGTAGAGGGGGTGCTATGTTTCGAGGTTACGGAGGGTAAGACACGCAATGCGGCGCGGTTGGTTCCACTTCATAGTGCGATTAGAACAATGGTTCTGGAACGCTGCCAGAAGCCGCACAACGGTTTTTTATTCTACCGTGCAAGTGTGACCAAGAGAGAGGACGGCAAGCGCTCCTCGTGGCATGTAAACCGCTTTGGACGACTTAAACGCGACATTCTCCCAGGGCAGGAAAACAAGGTGTTTCACTCGATCAGGCATCTCGTTGCTCAAACTCTGGATAGGGGCGGGGTTGGTCGAGATAAGTTAAACCCCGTCCCAGAAGATCGCATAGCCCTTCTTCTGGGACATTCGAGAGGAGAAACGGAGAGTTTCAAAACATACAGCAAGAATGCCGCCTCCCCTGTTGAGCTACAGCAGTACATCGAATTGCTACGCTATTCAAAAATTGACAACCCATAAGAAAAGGGGCGTAAGCCCCTCGTTAACTTATCGAATAGAACATTATTACATTACTTATATATTTAGGTGAATATGAACCAGTATCAAACAAAAAACCGAGCAAAAAAACAACCAGAAATACATCACAAGACTAATATAAAAATCAGCAAACACCCACCGCAAAGTAAAAAATCATGTTATATCAATCACTTAGTCAAAACCCTGCATCCGTACCACAAATTTTAGCAATACTATTGCTTTATTGTGATAAAAATTACAATATAATTTTAATTAAAATTTAAGGTATTTGTTATGGATACTGCATTCATTGCTGAGCCTATAGTGAGCATTGACGAGAGGTTGTTAGGCGTTGAGCTTCTCACTCGCTTCATTGCCTCAGATGGACGCCCCCTTCACCCTGAATTCGTAATTTCATCTTGGGATTTAGATAGGAAGCGGCTTTTCCTATACGAACAATGTGGAAACATTGCCACTATGCAAACGTGGTTCGAACGAAAGAATCTATTTTGTACACTGAACATTGATCAGCAAATGGCTTTTTTAATACGTCATGACTACATACTTAGACAAACTTTCGAATCGATGTCATTCATCAAACTTGAACTTTCTGAGCATTTCCCTGGTTTGGATAAGGGATTGAAAAGTCCCTTATTAAAATCGCTGAGCCAGGGTGTAAATGGGCTATGGCTCGATGACCTTGGCGCAGGAAACGCGAATGTAGTTAGTTTGATCGAAGGATACTTTGAGGTTGTAAAGGTAGATCGCTGCTTCTTTAATGAACAGGTGCAGAAACCAACCTTCAACCAGTTGATTGCATCAATCAAAAAACACTGCGACAAAATTATTATTGAAGGGATTGAGAATAGAGATCATATGGGGTTACTGCGTGAGGTGGGAATTTGGGGATTACAGGGCTATCTTTTTAAATCTGTCCCTTTTAAAAATGTGGATTCATTACTTTAGTGTTGAAACCATCAAAAAAGGGGCACAAGCCCCTCATTTTTTAAACTCCGTCGTAACAGTGTCAGATTCAGTTTTCTTAGGTGCATTGTTCACTACCTTCTGTTTAACAGTCCCGCCTACAGATTTATTTCCCTGCGTTTTAGTAGCGATAACATTAACTGTAGCTTTACTGACAAGCCTGATCTGTTCAAATTCAAGATCGAATTGCATCGCGTATTCAGATTTATAATCGTAGGAGATGCCCGAGAGAATAACATTCTCGTACACTTTTTGCTCTGTCACTAATGTGATGGGCTGGCGACTGTCAAACATCTTATCGAGGTATTCGATAGCTTGACTGATACGAGTGCCATTCACACCAGCGCTGTATAACAAATCCTTTTCCAGCCTCAACGGAGTTTCGGAAATAATCCCCGATAGCTTGAATGTATTATTCTTAATCTGAACGTGATCGCTCACCTCTGCCCCGCTCTCAACGGGATAGCTGGTAATATCAGCCTGTCTACGGACTCCCGTGTCCGTCACAGCATCAAACACTATCGCCTGATAGTTTTGAATGTAGCTATCTGAGGACGAATTATATACAGATGCAAGGATGGTGAAGCCGTTTTCACCTTTGGTGCGGGTAGCACTGCTATTATTACTATTAGAGGTGGAATTGATACGGGAGGCATCGCTGCCCCCGATTGTTAGACTTCCAGGTGTTGCCACTTAGCCCCCCGTCCCTTGTCCAGATGAAACAGCCAGCACCATACGCTGATTGTTATCATTGATACGCTGATCAACGGTAGCATTAAGCATGTTTCCAAACGTTGGATCAGGAGAAATAGTTAGATGGATGAGCCCTTCCGGTAGCTGATTCTGCAACACTACAGGTTGCATGATCGGTGCATTGGCTGGCTTAACTGGCGCTGCTGCACTCTGTTTCAACATTGACACAGGAGAGTAATCTCCGTTGGTGCTCTGCGCGTAGCTGCTCACATCTTTAGCGTCGCTTGTCCCGTTCCACCAATCATGGAAAGTATCGAACACATTCGGCTCATGTGTGGCTTTAGGCTGGCTGGCTCCATAGGCGTTAGCCACTGGATTACTTCCAGCCTGTACAGGTGCTGACGTAGTGCCGTAATGCTGGCTAACAGCTTCTTTAGAGGTGTTATCCCCATTGAGTAGGTTGAGCTTACCTGTGATCCAGTTGGTTAGCTTCATCAAGCCGGATACAAGATCTCCGGCTGCTGCCCCTGCCCCCTTGAAGAACGGAAGAGCCTCCTGCATAGCTTCCTTAAACTCTCGCATGGTTTCAGGGTCAATCTCTGACATAAACCCTTCGAAGAATGCCAGCTTCTGGCTATCGGAGAGAATGCTAAGCTCCTGGTTAAACTTACGGTAGGCTACAAGCTGATCCTGCTGTGCTTCATCCAGCCACTGACCATTACGCTTGAGCACGTCCACCTGATCAGTGAGTGCCTTACCTTGATTGCGGAAAGCCCCCACATACAACCCCATGTCATCACCAAGCTGTTCCAAAGATGCGAGGATTTGCTCTGAGGATTTCCCTTGTTTTTCCAAGGTGTTAACATAGGCAGAGGTAAAGCCCATCGGGTTTGTTTGGTAACGGCGTAAATCGTCCATCGTGAATCCGGCAGTGTTCACTGCTGACAGAATCCCCTGATCGCCACCTTTCCACTCTCCAGATTTCTTATCGTATTTAGCCTCATTGAGAGTTTGACCTATGCGGTCCTGGATGTCTTTGTAGTTGTCCAATAGCTTGCGCTGGCCTTGAATACCCATACCGGAATCAATACCGTTAGCCGTCGCATACTGGCTCTGTGCGGCTAATGCGTTAACGTCAACGTTCCCTAATCTGGCACGCTGCACAATCTCGCTACGTTCTTCCTGTGCTGTAACAGCCTCTTTCCCCCATGAATAAGCGCCATAAGCCGCCGCCCCGATACCAGCGCCAGCCAGCGCACCAGTGCCTAAGCCCATCAGAGAGCCAGAGATAGCCCCTGTAGCCTTACCACCGCCACCAAGAGCGTTAGCCCCTCCCGCTTTCGCCGCAGCCCTACGCTCAGCGTTAATGCGTCTGTAGCTCTGCTGTAAGCGCTTAAGCTCGCTGGTCTGCCGTTGTAGGGAGATCGTTCCATCAGCATAACTACGGGTAATCTTGCTGGCCTGTAATGCCGCCTGGGTTAATTCGACGTTGGTAAGGTGTTGCATACTTCTAAAGCTGCTGGCAGTGTCCAAGAGCTTCAATTCAGCCCGTTCACGGCGCTGTGCGTTTCTTGCGGCCTCTTTCGCTGCCTGAGCCTCTACACGGGCTTGCGCCTTAGCTGCCCTTGCCTTTTCTCGTTCATCGCTATTACGTGGCTTAGAGGCTTTCTTATTCAGCTTGTCTAATTCTCTTTCAGCAGATTTAAGCCCCTGGCTGAATTTTTTCATATTCAACGTGGGATCTTTAATGCCTTTGGCTTTCTTCTGAATTTGATCGAAAGCGTCCATAGCGTCCTTCATTGAATTACGGTTAACCACGAATTCGACGGTATTACGGATCGTACTCGTATTAACGATTAGTCCACCTGACATTATTCACCACCTTTCTTACTCATCAGGTAGTTGAGTGCCTCTGATACACTACGCCCACGGTGTAATAACTGACGCAGATGACCGTGATCTATTTCAAGCACACGACACACTCCCGCCAGATTTAATAACTCTTCTGCTGTTTCAGCATTTACGGCGAGGTGAAGCCCCGCGCTTTTTAAAATCACTTGCATCTATCTTTCCTCATTCTGGAAATAAAAAAGGGGCAAGGGCTGGCGCATTTGCTTTGCGTGTTCCAGTTCCCTACGCCCCTGATTAAAGCTCTTCTGTTATTTTTCAGACGTGAAGAGCTAACGTCTATCGCTCGTTATTCTGAGGCTTTGATGTGAACAGAGAAGCCCAACCCGTGGTTAACACTTAGCGCTGAGTTTTCCGAGATCACGTTCACCACGTCGCCACGTTCGCTTTCATAACTCCAGCTATAGGTTTCTGCTGGGGTAGAATCAAGTAGCTGGAAGGAACTCGAAGGGGCACCAAAAATATTTTGGTAAACGCCGGAGCCAGCCGCAAATTGCGGAATAGCGATAGCATCAGCATCACCCATTTGCGCTAAGAGCAGCGGATCTGTCACCTTGATCACGTCCACATTTGAGCCAGGAATGCTGAAAGTGCTTACACCTGGCAGTAGTTCACGGCGCTGATAAACAACGTTCCCTTCATCAAGTGGTGACACGTATCGGAAAGCCGCTTCCATCGCAGGGCTGAAACGCAAATCGCTATAGAATCCACCTTTAGCGAAAACGATAATCCTCTCTACCTGTGACGCCATACCTTGAGCCGCTTCGGTGATCTGGCTCACCATATCGTCAATTGCGCGTAGGGTGCTGCTGTCTGTAGCTGTGAGATCAAGCGTGGTGTTCATTGGCGCTACGCCGAACAGATCGCCAAAGTCGATCAGCACATCATCAGTTTTTGGAGTGTTCACCGTACCGGAGAACAGAGAACGTGCAAGATAGCTCTCACGAGTACGCATAAACGCCACGCTGTGCTTGTGAGTGTAATCAGTGAATAAATCGGTGAGGGTTTCTTGAGTGTCCGTGCCAGGTTTGCGCTTGCCCTGGATATCTGCTGGAGTGATCTGATCCTCACGCATATAGAAGGGAAGCTCCACAAGATATTCTTTCCCGTTCTGCCGTGCTGTCACGTTATGCTCACTTGAGAAACGCGCTGTAGGCTCATTGAACAGAGAACGGTTATCTTCAACAAGACGGCTCACCGCCACTTTATGAGAAGAAACGCCCACACCATCGAACAGCCCCAGTGAGGCCAGCAGATAATTGCGTGTTGGGTTAAGATTGAAGAGTGGAGAAAGATCCACGTAGTTTTGACCTAAAATAGCCATGTTATTATTTTCCTTCCTTGATTAACTGGTGAAGAATTCGCGCATCTGGAAGCCCTGAGCAGCCAGAGCAGCTACAGCGGCATCGTGTGCGCCATCAGCAGCGGTGAGGTTGTCCGATTTGATGCAGACAAGAGAGCCACGCGCCGGAGAGCGTAGGACGTTCACAGCTTTATTCGATCCGGCAGTGATAAATTCACTAACTACCACAAAGGCATCAGCGCCGGAGGCGTAGAGAGCACCCGTGCTATCAAGCACATCGCCGCATTCAACATCAGCAGGAAGAGATGCAAAAATTTTGCTTTCCACAGAGGCGAAAGTGTCTGTGGCATAACTGACAATATCAGTTGGTGATAGGCGCTGCGGGAACAGCGTATCAAGATCAATAATCATTGTTTGGTTGATTCCTTTACTTTACGTGCAATCAAATCCTGAATAGTGGTTTCTTGTTTTGGTGATTCGTCAGGAAAATACGTATCCATCGCTTTGATCACTTCATCAACCGAACAACCAGCATACTGAGCCACCATCTCAATCATCTGAGGATTGACGGTGAGAACATCATTTTTATATTTGAGTACACGCGATTTGTTATTAAGTAGAAACATCTTTTTTGTTTCCTTCGCGTTGCATTAACTTATTTGTTACTGTGGGATAAAAAGAAAGCGGCAATAAAGCCGCTTCTTTGGGATAGCTGGAAATCTTATAAACCAGCCTGGGGATCATTCCGTGTCGTTGCAAAACACGCTTAGGATGAATGATCGCCCTATGGAATTTCTTATCACTACCAAGCCTTTCGACTTAATAATTAATAAGGAGACAATACAACTCGACTAAAGAAAAAATGTTCCAGTGTCTGAATTCTCTGTATTGTCTGACAACTGCGCATTATAAAGACGTATAACGATTTCAGTTGTAAAGAGCGGGATTGCTCTTCTATAAAATCACTCGTTGTGAATTACTACCCTTAGAAGGTGCTCTCCACCGGATATCCCCTATTTACTGTGACAAGCAATAAATAAGGCAGTGGAGATCCCTTGTTAGAAACAAGGGAAACGTAGCAATAAAGGACACAACCAAAAATCACAGAAGGAATGATTTTAGAGAAGAGGGCTACCCTACAAGGGAGGAGTAGCCATCTATGGGAGAAGTGATTCGAATACTCAACCCTTATCTCTATTATGACACAAATAGCACAATATGCCAAGACATTTCGTGACTTTTATGTTATGCGAATTCTTCCGCGATCTGGATGGCAAGCTCTCCGAGTTCAACGGTAATGTGTTGCATAGCCAAGGCGAGTTCCTCCATATCATTGGCAATGCGCCACGCCTGATCCACGGTGACGGTATCCCCGTTCATCTGCACCAGGTGCTCTACAGCAGCATACCAGTGTTCAAGGGCAGTGATTGCCTGTTCAGTGTATTGCACCGCCTCCAGGAGCGCGGAGGGCGTTCTCTCACGCCACGCCTTATTAACAAGCTGCACGGCTGGTAAATGCCAGATATCGTGGAAAGAGTTAATTAGGGTGTTCACGATGTCCATAGTTTTATTATTCATTGTTGTTTTCCTTGTCGTCAAAGAGAATGTCAAAATCTTGTATGTGGTGAGATAAGCCGTTAGTTTGGGAATACCCCACCCAGTCAATATAGTTTTCTGCGTATAGCTGCCACCTCTTAAGATTCGATGAATCAACACGGTATTCACGGCGGCGGCGTGGTTTATAGAAGACGTTATCCGAAGATGCTAAAACATCCTGCAATAGTTCATACTCTGCCCCTACGGGCACCGTTGCAGGGTATTCTATTATTTCGGTGATCCATTCTCCTGGAATAAACTCTCGGGTGAGGTCTTGTAGAGAAGAGGTGTATTTACGTTTGCTGGCGCGTGTTGCTTGTTCTATCCGTTTAATTGGATTTCGTTCTTTTCGTCCCATTCATTTCTCGTTGAGGGAAACTCCGTGTTTTCTCGTTAATGTCCATACTGCGTAAAATGCAAATAACCAATACATAGCGATGATCATAAAAGTTTCCCTATTGTGTGTTTTAGAAATTAGAGTAGATAAATTCTACATTGTCTCGTTCGATGTGTTTCAGCGTGAATGAGAGATAATGGCTTTCATCATCGATATCAATCACACCAATGTTTCGCAGCGCACGAAGCCAGAACCTGATCCCGTTATCACTTACACCGGATTTATCAGATAGCTCTCCGTAAGAAATTTTAGTTTTTCTGCCCTTCCAGAACCAGATAAGCGCATAATAAACGCCCTTCCCGCTATCGTTGATCTGTATCTGGTTTGTGTTGTTCAATTTTATGTATTGTATCAATTAGGTCTCCGTTAAAATGGTATCGTTGATTGTTCAATCTGGGTGTATTCATACGGGTGTGTTTCCTGAAATAGTTGCTCGATTCCCATTGAATGATCTATTCCGATTCGTTGAAGCACTCTTGATGACCAGGAATAAAAGCTCTCGTCCTCTCGTCGTTGTGAGAGATTTTCAAACAGGTGTTTCACTGCGTCAGAAGTACGGATTCTTTGAGGCGTTATCGCTGGTGTGTCTTCGTGGGTTTCTACTGTCTTCACTGGCTCAGGGGCTGGCACTTCGTCAGACACTGTTACAGGTGGCTTCTGGTGATATGGCAGAACAATGTAAATGTTCGTCATCCCTTTTCGGCCTTCACTAACAACTTGCACCCAACCAAAAGACACGAGGTCTTTAATGTGGCGGCGTACAGTTTGATCTGTACCAAGTCCGAGCCGTTTACCAATACCAGTTAACGAAGGTGTCACCTGTTTAAATGTGCCGGATAAACTCAAAAGATAGGAATATACAATCTTGTGATGGAGTTTTACTTCGTGCGTTTCGCCGTTAACTTCTACGGAATTGAATCCGAGTAGGTCATAATCCACCATCAGAAATGGCGTAGTGTGTTTTGTCATTAAATATCCTTCGATGTAATCGCGCTCACGGCGCTACTATGGTGATAATGGGATCACTTGCCCTTGTTAAGATTGACTGCCTCTTTATTCAGAACGTTGAGAATGTATTCTGTGACGGTCACTCTCTGACTTCTCGCTTCTCTGAATAAAACCTGGAAGGTTTCATCTGGAATATGTAGACAAGTGCGTGGTTGTTTCTTCTTCTGGATTTCGCTCATTTGGTTTCTCCTCCTGGTTTATTCGTTAGTTTCTTTCTGTTCCGCTCGGATTAGATCGAAACGGCGAAGCACTTCATTAAAGAACTCTTCACGATCTTTATAACCTTGTCTGCGGTTGGTGTTGCGGATTGCTTTAATCTGAAAGCGAGTGACCTCGCCATTTACAAGCTGTGACACCGTAGTGTCAATGTCAAAATACTTAATTTTGGTTCTCCTTGCGTGAGATAAACGAAAACACCATCTAGGGAGAACGTTAATAACGTTGCCTGATAGTGCAGTGTAATTTAGATTGTTTAAGAGGCTGAACACCTCAGAGATAGAAGGTAAGAATCTTTTTCTTAGCTCTTAATACTACTCTAACACAAAAAATCCATGCTGTCAATGATTATTTTTACCCACTTCAGATCATATCACACCCTTCAGTTGAGATCAACCTCTATCAATCACCATAAAACGCGCTGTATCGCGTCATACGAGGTTTGCATACACATGCACCACATCGGTATTCCCTGCACCGTTTAAAGCGCTCTACGGGCTTCCTGTGCGCCCTCTGGCACTTACCGAAACCAATAGCATAACTACAGAGGGATAACGGTAGTTATCAGGATAGTAGGTGTTGGTATTGGATTGAGGCTGGATGAACTGGCACACGGTACGAGTGATAGTGAAGCCTTAGCCACTGACTTTCTGAAACCTTGCACGTAATGAAATGGAGGGTGAGAGTTGAAGTTAGTCGGCTTATCAGATGGACAACGATAGTTGTTCAGATGGTAATTCTGCGCACAGCGCAAAGATATTGTGCCTCGTTTCACGAAGGCCAAAAGCCTGGCACAATCACAGAGGGGTGTAACTTGCGTAGCGTCGTGAGCGGAACGAGGCCAGCCAACGTAGCCCGAAAGGTAGCGGAGTAAGGCTGCTTGCCAGGAGTGACGGCGATAGACGCCAGGCAAATGATCTTTGCGACCAGCGCGAAACCATAAAAGAATAAAGATCATTCTTATTAGGTTAATTGTTATTAACTTATTCTTATCGGGTATCAGACTTGATAGGGGTACTCCTGTCAAAGTTGATAGGGGTAGGGGGTATCAGTTCTGACAGGGGTATCAATCTTGATAGGGGTACTCCTGTCAAAGTTGATAGGGGTATCATTTCCGGCTCTTCATGCGAGCGAGCCGATCTTATGGCTACGCCATTTGCACAATCAAGCTGATTACGAGGGTATCACGTAAGAGGGGGTATCATTTTAAATGATAAGCCCTTTTACATTTATTTTGATACCTTCGGAAAGTGTAGGCTCACAATGAACCAGCGATCAGCGGGTGAATGTCGCATGAAAAAGTATCTGCTCATGATCATCCTGCACAATGATGTATGTTCGAGGAATACGAGAACATAAGAGAGATAATTAATAACCTTAATTTAATTAAGGGTAGTTAGTAGTTGGTTTGTGTCAGTGAGTGAAGCGAACATGACAAGTTTCTATACAGGAAAAATCTCTTCTCAACAATAACTTTCAGTAGAGGTTACTTTCATGCGCGTGATCAGCGCATACCAAATTGTACAGTCCACTTTATGGAGAATTAACCCTACATCCCTCGTTTCACTCATGATTGCGTGTTAATCGCGAATACTCGCCTCCATAGCGCCGGAAAAACCCCACGCTAAATACATTCTAAATACCAGGTATAGCGATGCTTATTCCATCCTAAATAACCAGCCTGTAACGCTCTCTGAGCGCCTTTCTCACTTTCAAAGTATCTTTCATCACTTATACGAAAGCCTTGCGCCGTGCGGCTCACAGCGATCATTGTCCACAATGTACACTTTCATGACAGCTGCAATGTGCTGAACGAGTTTTCTAAATTGAAACGATGTTTCTTTTTTCATGCCGAAACCCGCCAATTAATTAGCATTCTAATCATTTCTTGATGCAATCAACTCAGATGGGAATCATTATCATCTACGGTGCAATATCCCTACCTCAAGGTTCTATACTAATGTGAGATAGAACACCTAAGCAATTGATTTAGATGACATTAACCACTTTACCTTCAACTTTCCTCTTTAAGATATGCAATGAATCTGCATAAACCGTGCATAGCCTCGCCAGGATTTGGCAACGTTCAAACATCTGTTTAGACTTGCCAACATTATGATTTCGTTCAAGATATTCCTAAATTGTTCGAATTTCAAACAGGAGTCCGTGCTTTTTCGCGTTCAGTAGTGCTGGAAATGGCGCAACCTTCCACCACTCCGTCAAAAAATGTGAGATTGAATAGTTGTAACTTACTGAAAACGATCATAATCTTATTTCACAGTTTCAAGATTTACGGAGATAAGCAGATGGCGACCACGAAGATAATCACCCAGGCAGAGGCTTTTAAGCTGATTAACTGGCTTGAAAGTCATAACAAACAGCTATTCGCAGACGTAGCGGTAACAATGGCCTCTTTATGCTTACGTGTCGGGGATACGGTGAATTTAAAGTTCACCCAGTTCAAGGAAGGAAATACGCTGGAAGTGCTGGAGAGTAAGACGTGCAAGAAGAAAGAAATCATCGTCCCTGCGAAGGTGTGGGAGATTGTAGAACGTCGCCGCCAGGCATTCCCGAAAGACGAATATGTTTTTACGTCACACAGCAATCGTGCATCAGGAAAAGCCCCTGTCAGCCGTGAACAGGTGAACCGTGAGATCAAACAGGCTGCGGAGAATGTGGGGATCAAAGGAACAGTAGGATGCCATTCTTTTCGCAAGTTTTCTGCCACACAGGTGTGGGAGAAGTCTAACGGGAATTTGGCTTTAGCAATGAAAGCGCTGAACCACTCAGATCCCAAAGTCACCATGAACTATTTGAAAATTGACGTTAAGAGCGTGGGCGCTGCCCTTGCAAACATTTGGGAGTGAGCAATATGAAACGCTTGATTGTACTGCCGCTGGCGCTCATGAGACTGAAAGGTTAGCGCAAGGCGCACCAGAGCATTTGGAAAGTAATCAGAACACACCAGCAGTGAGGGTGCACTTGGTAAACTTGTAGTGATCATAAGTGAACTCACAGTACACATTACCCACACCTTGCAGAGATACATCCCCCTGATACTTTCTCTCTCGTGTGTCGGGATCAAATTGGTTGAGGTAAAACTCCCCAAACATACTAAAAAACTTCTTCGCCCCAAATCTGCTCACACGAAGTTCGAAACTATCTATATAACCAGATGAACGCATCTCGACGGCAATAATACGCGCGATGGCAATCGCCTCCTGTTTACTTAACCAGTTATTCACAAACAAGAACACAATAAAAGAGCAACCTAATGTTTCAGGTAATGCCAAGATAGAAACAATTAACATTATCACGCGCAGCAACTATTATTCCTTCTTTCAAGAATCAGACAGAAATCATTAAGAAAACTCTTAAAGTTTTTGAGGCTATATTTTAAGTTAGCAATCTTACCGCAACAACTTAACACAAAAACTCTTGGTAGGGATGATCCTTGATGCGTAAAAGTTTATTGATGTTGTTAGCTTCTTCTCTGCTTCTGTCTGGGTGTGCTGTATAGAAACAACAGGTTCTAACTGGTGGTAGCAAGTCTGATGGGACTGTAAAAACGAGTTATTCTTTCGGGATGTTCGCCCCCCTAAAGTGAACGTCCAGCAAGGCGCTCAAGCAGCAGCACAGCGTTGCGCTGCATGTGGCTATTCTGGTGCTGAGCCTTTCGGCGGTTATACTTCAGTTTGTTCTCAACCATCCTCAAGCGGATGTATGGAAACACTGGTCTCAATGGAGTAGCAATGTACTGGCGATATTAAAAAATAAAATAAAGGGGACATCGCCCCCTTATGCCCTTGCCAACCATTTTGTAGGGATCTCTTCCCACTTTTTGCTTACTTCATCAAAGAAGAAAACATCATCAATGCCATGCTCAAGGAGGTTAACTGTCTGAGTAGCTGTCGGTATATTCAAATCTTCAACAAGCGCTGACAACACGGTATTGATTTGATCACATCCGTCCCATTCAATAATTTTCTCTTTATGTTTTCCATGAAACCCATAGTGGATACGTAACTGCTTATTGGTCATTACCATCCCCCTACTGTTAGTATTATCCTGATACATTGACTCAACAAAATCTCGTTGCTCTCCAGTCAAGGTGAGTGTCTCCAAAGAAAGAGCCCACTAAATTGTGCAACTAATAGATTTTAGACGATATAAGCCATTTAGCACCGTGATGGGTAGCTTAAAACATGTTGTTAGCCGTTCGCGCCAGCTTGATTTCCTCTCGCTCTTCCTGCTTCTTAGCAAGCCAAGCTTTACCTTCTGGCGTAGCAAGGAATTTACGAGCGTGAATCTTACGGTTGTTGCGCTTAGTGGCTGCCTTATTCGTGGCTTTTGACATGATATCACCTCCGCTGAATCTGCCAGCGCTCAACGTACAGCAGAGAGACAGTACAACGAAAGTTACAATCGTGCAGATAATGGATGACCATTACGTGCCGTGTTGGGCACATAAGAAAAGGCGGCGCGTAGCGCTTCCGCAGGGTGTAATCCCTTCGCAGGGAGGATAAAGCCTTAGCACGTTCTCTTATCAGGTGATCGTTATACTCCGGTGATCGAAACCGTGGCAGAGCCGGATTCTTTCCCGATCCGGTTAGTCTTCCCAACATTACGCCTGTTTATTCTCTGCAACGTCATCTCGACGTGTAGCATCATTGAGCGCCGCACGAAGCGCGGAACGTATCGCTAAGGGTTCAAGTGATGTGTTTAGAGAGTCCGGCAACTCTTTTAGCTTCAAGGGATGGCATAATTTCTAATGCTGTTCGGGCTTGAGCCTGGTAACTACCCGCCAGTACGTTGTACAATACTTGAGCCGATACAACGCAAAGGCGTTTACCAGTGCTAACAGACGTTAGAACAGAAGTTACAAACCGTTAGATAAACATGCTAAAGAATGCTGTTTTTACGGGATTTTCTGTTGATGGTGCCGATAATAGGAGTCGAACCTACGACCTTCGCATTACGAATGCGCTGCTCTACCAACTGAGCTATATCGGCCCTGAAAGGCCGGTTACGAGCGTAACCACGGGGCAAAAGAGTAGATCTAACCGGGTGATGCGTCAATGCCCTTTTGAATCAAACGGCTATTTTTGCATCACCCGCGATTATTTACCCACGAATCGTATCATCACCGTAGCCGATCCACTTGTAGGTGGTCAGTGCTTCCAGCCCCATCGGACCGCGGGCGTGCAGCTTCTGAGTGCTCACAGCCACCTCCGCGCCCAGACCAAACTGGCCGCCATCGGTGAAGCGCGTCGAGGCATTCACGTAAACCGCAGACGAATCCACTTCATTCACAAACCGATCGGCATTGCGCAGGGTGCGCGTCAGGATCGCGTCAGAATGCTGGGTTCCGTGTTCACGAATGTGCGCAATAGCGTCATCGAGATCCGCAACCACCTTCACGTTCAGATCCAGCGACAAATACTCATCGTCGTACTGCTCCGCGTTAACCGGAACGACCTTCGCCGGACCGTCTTTCAGCAGGGCGAGAGACTTCTCATCCGCATGCAGCGTGACGCCACTTTCCGCCATCTGCTTGCTCAGCGCTGGCAGGAAGGTACTGGCGATGCCCTGATGCACCAGCAGCGTTTCCACCGTATTACAGGTGCTTGGACGCTGTGTTTTAGCGTTGACGATAATCTTCAGCGCAGGTTCTACCTCCGCGGTGTCATCCACTACGATATGGCATACGCCAATACCACCGGTGATCACCGGAATGGTAGATTGCTCACGGCACAGCTTGTGCAAGCCCGCGCCGCCGCGTGGGATGAGCATGTCGATGTATTTGTCCATGCGCAGCATCTCGTTGACCAGCGCACGGTCGGGGCTTTCAATCGCCTGCACGGCACCCGCCGGTAAACCACACTCCTCCAGCGCCTGCTGAATGACGTTTACCGTCGCGGCGTTGGTGCGCCAGGTCTCCTTCCCGCCACGCAGGATCGCGGCATTACCGGTCTTCAGGCACAGGGAGGCGACATCCACCGTCACGTTTGGACGCGCTTCGTAAATCACCCCAATGACGCCAAGCGGCACGCGGCGACGCTCAAGGCGTAATCCGCTGTCGAGCACCCCACCGTCAATCACCTGCCCTACCGGGTCGGCGAGGTTGCACACCTGACGGACGTCGTCGGCAATACCTTTCAGACGCGCCGGGGTCAGCGCCAGACGATCGAGCATCGCTTCACTCAAGCCGTTGCGACGCGCTTCCAGCAGATCCTGCTCGTTGGCGAGCAAAATTTCCTGCGACTGAGATTCCAGATAATCAGCGATTTTTTCCAGCACGCGATTTTTCTCGCGGCTGGAAAGGAGCGCCAGTTTATAAGAGGCGGCTTTCGCGGCTGCGCCCATTTGTTCCAGCATGTTCTGGCTCCTTAACGAATAATCATGTCGTCACGATGCACGGCAACCGGGCCATATTCATAGCCCAGGATGGCGTCGATCTGCTGGGAATGGTGACCAGCAATCCGACGCAACGCGTCGCTGTTATAACGACTTACGCCATGAGCGATGTCGCGACCTTCAAGGTTACGGATTCGGATCACTTCACCACGCGAGAAGTTGCCTGTCACGCTTTTAATTCCTTTTGGAAGTAACGAGCTTCCTCTTTCCAGAATAGCGGCGGTCGCGCCTTCATCCACGGTCAATTCGCCAGCCGGGGGCGCACCAAAGATCCAGCGTTTTCGGTTTTCCAGCGGGGACGCCTGGGCGTGGAAGCGAGTGCCCACAGAGATGCCTTCCATCACATCACCGATCACACCCGGACGGCTGCCCGCGGCGATGATGGTGTCGATACCGGCTCGGCACGCCACGTCCGCGGCCTGGAGCTTGGTGCCCATGCCGCCTGTCCCCAGACCAGAAACGCTGTCACCCGCAATGGCACGCAGCGCATCGTCAATGCCATGAACGTCTTTGATCAGTTCAGCCTGTGGATTAGAGCGCGGGTCAGCGGTAAACAGCCCCTGCTGATCGGTCAGAAGCAGCAGCTTATCGGCCCCTGCCAGGATCGCCGCCAGCGCAGAGAGGTTATCGTTGTCGCCCACTTTGATTTCAGCGGTGGCAACAGCGTCGTTTTCGTTAATGACCGGAACGATATGGTTATCCAGCAGCGCACGCAGCGTATCGCGGGCGTTCAGGAAACGTTCTCTGTCTTCCATATCCGCACGCGTCAGCAGCATCTGCCCGACGTGAATGCCGTAGATGGAGAACAGTTGTTCCCAGAGCTGTATAAGTCGGCTTTGTCCCACAGCGGCCAGCAGCTGTTTGGAGGCGATCGTCGCGGGGAGTTCGGGGTAGCCCAGGTGTTCACGCCCGGCGGCAATCGCCCCGGAAGTCACAATCACAATACGATGCCCTGCGGCATGCAACTGAGCGCACTGACGTACAAGCTCAACGATATGGGCACGATTCAGGCGGCGCGATCCGCCTGTTAACACACTGGTACCGAGTTTTACCACCAGCGTCTGGCTGTCACTCATGATTCTCTGCCGTTCAACAATAAGGGAAAATGATGTCAGTCAGACGTTTTAACAGGTGTCAGCTCCGTTGCCAACTGCCTTAGCGCATGACCCGTCACTTTGTTGCGCGGGATCAGGAAGCGTAGCGGCAGATTTTGACAATTTTATTACCGAAAAATTAAAACATACTTTTTTAGACATATTCTTACTTTGTCATAAAACTTTCACCCACGAACGATAAAACCCTTCCTGTTTTTCACGGGGTAATAAGTCGAATCTTATTGCTCAGCGAATATTAGCGCGTTTTTATAAAATCAGGATTGAAAATGAAAAAGAGCACTCTGGCATTAGTGGTAATGGGCGTAGTTGCTTCCGCATCTGTTCAGGCAGCAGAAGTTTATAATAAAAACGGGAATAAACTGGACGTGTACGGCAAAGTAAAAGCAATGCACTACATCAGTGATGATGACGCTAAGGATGGTGACCAGACTTACGTTCGTTTCGGCTTTAAGGGTGAAACGCAGATTAACGATCAGCTGACCGGCTACGGACGTTGGGAAGCTGAGTTCGCAGGTAACAAAGCTGAGAGCGACTCTTCTCAAAAAACACGTCTGGCATTTGCCGGGCTGAAACTGAAAGACTTCGGCTCACTGGATTACGGCCGTAACCTGGGCGCGCTGTATGACGTCGCCGCATACACCGATATGTTCCCGGAGTTCGGCGGTGACGGCCTGGCGCAGACCGATAACTTCATGACGAAACGCGCCTCCGGTCTGGCCACATACCGTAATACCGATTTCTTTGGCCTGGTTGACGGCCTGAACATGACCCTGCAATACCAGGGCAAAAATCAAAACCGCGACGTGAAGAAGCAAAACGGTGACGGCTTCGGTACCTCCCTGAGCTATGACTTCGGCGGCAGCGATTTTTCTGTGATTGGTGCCTATGCCAGCTCCGATCGCACTAACGATCAAAACCTTCAGGCACGCGGCGAAGGTAAAAAAGCAGAAGGCTGGGCAACCGGTTTGAAATATGATGCCAACGATATTTATCTGGCCACTATCTATTCCGAAACCCGCAATATGGCCCCTATTTCCGGTGGCTTTGCAAATAAAGCGCAAAACTTCGAAGTGGTCGCACAATATCAATTTGACTTTGGTCTGCGTCCATCTCTGGGCTACGTGCAGTCTAAAGGCAAAGATATCGAAGGTATCGGCGATGAAGATATCGTGAAATACATCGACGTAGGTGCGACATATTATTTCAACAAAAATATGTCTGCGTTTGTTGATTATAAGATCAACCAGATCGATGACGATAATAAACTGGGCGTAAGCAGCGATGATATCGTTGCGCTGGGCATGACCTACCAGTTCTGATGTTGTGGTAATAAAAAAACCGGCGCTGAGCCGGTTTTTTTGTGCCCGGTGACGCTGTGCTTACCGGGCATACGGGATAGTACATTTTTCATGCCGGGTAAGGCGTAGCCGCCACCCGGCGCTGTGACATCATCAGGCTCTCAGTTTCACCGCTTCGCTGGAAAAATCGTCCGCAGGCTCCAGCTTCAGATCCAGCGTTGCCAGCAGGTCGCGAGCTTTGCCGTGAAATTCTTTTAGCGTATGCTCCAGGCGATCGATCACTTCCTGATCTTTGATGCTCGTCGCCTGCCAGTGCCCGTCTTTATTAAACAGGCCAAACTGATAGCTATAGGTAAAACGGTTTTCCTGTGCTTCCATTTCCATCCACCAGCCCCAGAACTCACGTTTTTCGGGTGCAGGCTTCACGTTGACGCAAACAGCCAGGCAGTCGAAAAAAAAGCGATTCTCTTCACACTGCTCTTCTCGAATATACGGGCCAAGAGCCATGAACTTCTTAATCAGTCTACTTTTCGGGTGTCCACTCGGTAACGTCATTGCGATCTCCTTTTGTGAAGCACTGTTTTACCAAACCAACGAAATTTAGCAAACTATTAACACAATCTCTGCGTGATCCAGCGTGTGATCTCTTTCAGCGCTTTGTCAAAATTCTGGTACACCGGGCTGAAGGGTACCTCCAGCAATTTACCATCAGAAGATGACGACGTGATTAAGCGTGACTCCTCTTCCGGGCTAAACGGATCGTTCTTCCAGAAACCGGACATCATCGGGGTTGGGCAGCGGCGGCCGAGTAAGCCCTGCGTTTTTAATGAATAACGATTAAGTTCAATGCGCAACGCTTCGTCTGAAGCATCATGCATGCCAAGTCGGCTCGCCAGCACGTCCAGATACATCTCAGGAACGCTACCCTGACGCGCAGGATCGCTTAACAGAGCATGCACCACCGGGCCAAGACAGGCGACGGCCTTTAGGCGTGAAGATTCAAGGTAGGCAAGCCGTACCGCGACGTTAGCGCCAAAGCGGAAGCCAAACGCGCCAACCCGGGTGTGGTCAACCCAAGGGATATTCTCCAGCGCTTTTAAAGCATGCTGGTGCAGCAGGCTGGAGTCTTGCGTAAGTTTCCATTTGGATGAAAAACCAATGGAAGGCATATCAAGCGTCAGCATGGCGATTCCGTTTGGGGCAAAGTAGCGCTCATACAGGCTGTAATAGTCAATTTGTAACGAGTCCAGTCCACCGCACATCAGAACCGTCGGGAACGGCCCTTCCCCCTCCGGCATATGCAGGAATCCGGTCACCGGGCTGCCACCGGGAATGGCGAACTCAATTTCACGCATCCGGCCAGGCAACCGCTGCGCGGCCTCTTCATAAGCCCGGTTTGCCAGCGCCTGGGCCTGCTCTGCCAGTTCGTCGCCTTTAAGATGCGGATATGCAGCGATGCTGTACAGATTTGCCGCATGCAGCCAGTGCTTTCCGCTGAGAGTGGCGTCTTCTTCCTGGCTCGCTTTTTGCTGCCAGAGCATGGCCTGCTTTGACCATTCGTAGATCCAGTTTCCACCACGGTAGCCCACCACCGTATCGTAGAGATCGCCGTCGGTACGCTCGGACTCACTCATCACGATACGCGCCTGCACGTCGAGGATTTCACGCGGATCGATGCCGCGCCAGATCCACATCAGGCGGTTAATCATTCGATACCAGTGGGGCACGTTCTTACCGTCTAACGCTGACTGAACGGCAGGCATTGTCCCCGGATTAAACCGACGCACCAGCGTCGACGTTTCAGGGTGCTTGAAACGGGGTTTGAAGAGAGTTTCGGTAAGATTCGCCTGCGTCATTGCGTTGCCTCCATGGATACGTCATATGAAGACCATTGTAACGCGTGGCAGGCTAAAAAGAACAACGCCCGGCATAACCGGGCGTGTAAAGTTACGTACTGAAATTAACGGCCAGAGATAGGCGGTACGAAGACCACGCCCATATCCCATGGCTGTTCAATCCAGGTATCCTGCGGGATATCAATAACGTAATCATCAACCAGTGGGCGACCCGCTGGTTTCGCGAAGATAGTGACGAAGTGCGCTTTTGGATACATTTCGCGGATAGCCACCGCAGTACCGCCGGTGTCCACCAGATCGTCGATAACGATAAAGCCTTCACCGTCGCCTTCCGCGCGTTTCAGCACTTTCAGTTCGCGCTGGTTGTCGTGATCGTAGCTGGAGATACATACGGTATCGACATGACGAATACCCAGCTCACGTGCCAGCAGCGCCCCCGGTACCAGACCGCCACGGCTGACGGCAATAATGCCTTTCCACTGTTCGGAAGGCATCAGACGCGCAGCCAGTTTGCGTGCGTGAATCTGCAACATGTCCCAGGTGACGACGTATTTTTCGCTCATGTGAAGTGTCCCAGCCTGTTTATATACGGCTTAAAAAAAAATGAGGGTGAACCAGGTTGCGCGAGATTATAGAGATCTGACGCACTAAAAACCAGTGTTACGCGCCATGAGCCTGAGTTTTTACATGCTTAATGCTACCAGCCACGGGAGAAAGTGGTATTCTCAGTTGCATCTCGCAAGCCTGACTTGTGGTAACGATTAACCTGCTAACCCTGTGACCTGCAACATTGTTTTGCAGCGCATCGACAAGGAGACCTATCGTGTCTGAACTGTCTCAATTATCTCCACAGCCGCTGTGGGATATTTTTGCCAAAATCTGCTCCATTCCGCACCCTTCCTATCACGAAGAACAGCTTGCCGAACATATTATGGGTTGGGCGAAGGAAAAAGGTCTGCACGCTGAGCGCGACCAGGTTGGCAATATTCTTATCCGCAAACCTGCCACCGCAGGTATGGAAAACCGTAAGCCAGTGGTATTGCAGGCGCACCTGGATATGGTTCCGCAGAAAAACAACGATACCGTTCACGACTTCACAAAAGACCCGATTCAGCCGTACATCGACGGCGAGTGGGTGAAGGCGCGCGGCACGACCCTAGGCGCAGATAACGGCATTGGTATGGCTTCCGCGCTGGCCGTGCTGGCTGACGACAGCGTTGAACACGGTCCGCTGGAAGTGCTGCTGACCATGACTGAAGAAGCGGGCATGGATGGCGCGTTCGGTCTCCAGGCAAACTGGCTGCAAGCGGACATTCTGATCAACACCGACTCCGAAGAAGAGGGTGAGATCTACATGGGCTGCGCGGGCGGGATCGATTTCATCTCTACCCTGCCGCTGTCCCGCGAAGCGATCCCTGCCGGATTCGAGACCTTTAAGCTGACGCTGAAAGGGCTGAAAGGTGGTCACTCCGGCGGTGATATTCACCTGGGCCTGGGCAACGCCAACAAACTGCTGGCGCGTTTCCTGGCGGGCCATGCCGCTGAACTGGATCTGCGCCTGGTGGACTTCAACGGCGGTACTCTGCGCAACGCGATCCCTCGCGAAGCCTTCGCTACCGTGGCGGTATCTGCGGCGAAAGCGGACGAGCTGAAAAAACTCTCCAGCGTGTATCTGGAGATCCTGAAAAACGAACTGTCTGCAAAAGAGAAAAACCTGACGGTGGTGCTGGAGTCCGTTACGACGGATAAAGCCGCGCTGACCGCACAGTCTCGTGACACGTTCGTCCAGCTGCTGAACGCAACGCCAAACGGCGTGATCCGCAACTCTGACGTGGCGAAAGGCGTGGTGGAAACCTCCCTGAACGTGGGCGTGGTGACCATGGGTGACGACAGCGCAGAGATCATCTGCCTGATCCGTTCCCTGATCGACAGCGGTAAAGAGTACGTTGTGAGCATGCTGGAATCTCTGGGTACCCTGGCGGGCGCGAAAACGTCTGCAAAAGGCAGCTACCCGGGCTGGCAGCCGGATGCAAGTTCTCCTGTCATGGCACTGGTGCGTGAAACTTATCAGCGTCTGTTCAACAGCACCCCGAACATTCAGGTTATTCACGCGGGTCTGGAGTGTGGTCTGTTCAAGAAACCGTATCCGGATATGGACATGGTCTCCATCGGGCCAACCATCACCGGGCCACACTCCCCGGATGAGCAGGTTCACATTGAAAGCGTCGGTCACTACTGGACGCTGCTGACTGAGCTGCTGAAAGCAATTCCTGTTAAGTAATTAGCCGTTTGATGCCCGGCGGCGCTACGCTTGCCGGGCCTACGATTAGCGTAATCTACAGTCCCAACACCAGTTGACGCTCCAGCTGCGGATCCAGCAAGGTGACGTGCAGCCCCACCAGCCTCACCCCTCGTCCGCCCCGCCGTTCTTCCCACGCCTTTTTCGCCGTCGCGATAAGATCCTCTTTGTTGAGGCGTGGCCAGACGTGCTCCTGCGTCGTCTGCTGAAAATCGTTAAATTTCAGTTTGATGCCCTGTCGGGCAATAAGCAGATCCGGTTTGACCTTCAGTAAGCGTCGTTCAAGCTCAGGATAAAGCTGTTCCGTAATAATGGTTTCACACTCGGTCCAGTCATGGATATCTTCGCTGAGCGTGCGTTCAACGCCGACCGATTTACGCAGCCGTTCGTTGTTCACATCCCGGTCATCAATGCCCTGACTGCGTTCCCACAGTACGCGGCCAAACTTGCCAAAACGCTTAAGCAGCAGCGCCAGATCGCTGCGCTGAACGTCTTCGCAGGTGCGTAGCCCCATACTTTCCAGCTTCGCGGCGGAGACTTTGCCCACGCCGGGGATTTTGCTGAGCGGCAGCGTCCTTAAAAACGCCGGAACCTCTTCCGGAGTGATGACGTACTGGCCGTTGGGCTTATTTAAATCGGAGGCGATTTTGGCGAGAAATTTGACCGGCGCGACGCCTGCCGATGCCGTCAGGTTCAGCTCGTTAAAAATAGTCTGGCGGATCTCCTGCGCCATCAGGGTGGCGGAGCCGTGGCAGTGCACGCTGTGGGTGACATCCAGATAGGCTTCATCCAGCGATAACGGTTCAATCAGTGAGGTGTAGCGGGAGAAGATCTCCCGAATGTGGCTCGATGCTTCTTTATAGGCATCAAAACGTCCGGGCAAAAGAGTGAGATGCGGGCACAGTTTCAGCGCCATCGCTGTCGGCATGGCGCTGCGTACACCGTATTTGCGAGCAGGATAGTTGGCGGTGCTGATGACACCGCGCTGAACCCGGCTGCCGCCAATGGCGATCGGAATATCCCGCAGCGCCGGGTTGTCACGCATCTCCACTGCGGCAAAAAAGCAGTCCATATCGACATGGATTATTTTGCGCATAGTAAGCCCTCACTTATTACTGGATAAGTATACAGTAAACAAATGAGGGTTGAGAAGTGCGCGCAGGAATTGTCGGGTGGCGGCGTTGCCTTACCCGACCTGGAAGACTAAATAATGCGTTGCTGCTCGCGAGCCATCCGCTTTTTCCGCGCATCGCACGGTTCCGGACAATCGCACACTTTTTCCATTCCGATGGAAGAGATGCCTCCGCAACTGCCTTGAATGCTTTTACGCTTGATGATCCAGCCTAAGGACATGCCGAAGATCACCAGCACAAACACCGCAAAGGTCGCCAGAAAAGTCAGCATAATCAGCCTCCGAAATCATCAAGCATGATGTTCTCATCTTCCACGCCAAGATCTTTTAGCATCTTAATCACGGCGGCGTTCATCATTGGCGGACCACACATATAGAACTCGCAGTCTTCCGGTGCCGGGTGCTGTTTGAGGTAATTTTCATACAGCACGTTGTGGATGAAGCCCGTATAGCCTGTCCAGTTATCTTCCGGCTGCGGATCGGATAGCGCCACATGGAAGGTAAAGTTAGGGTTATCACGCGCCAGTTGTTCAAACTCATCGTCATAGAACATTTCGCGCAGTGAACGCGCCCCGTACCAGAAGCTGATCTTACGCTTGCTGCCAAGTCGTTTGAGCTGGTCAAAAATATGCGAACGCATCGGCGCCATACCCGCACCGCCGCCGATAAAGACCATCTCCGCGTCAGTATCTTTGGCAAAGAATTCGCCGAACGGGCCGGAAATCGTCACTTTGTCGCCAGGCTTGAGGGACCAGATATACGACGACATGACGCCAGGAGGGGCATCAGGCACATTCGGTGGCGGCGTGGCGATACGCACGTTGAGCATAATAATGCCCTTCTCTTCCGGATAGTTAGCCATGGAATAGGCGCGAAGCGCGGGCTCTTTTACCTCGGAAACAAAGCGGAAGAGGTTAAATTTATCCCAGTCTGCCCGGTACTCCTCGGGCACGTCGATGTCAGCATACGCGACGGTGTGTGCCGGACATTCAATCTGGATATACCCACCCGCACGGAACGGGACGCTCTCCCCTTCAGGGACACGCAGCTTGAGCTCTTTGATGAACGTGGCTTTGTTATCGTTAGAGATAACTTCGCACTCCCATTTTTTCACGCCGAAGATCTCCTCCGGCAGCTCAATCTTCATGTTCTGGCGCACAGCGACCTGGCACGCCAGACGGCATCCCTCTTTCGCTTCACGCTTCGTGATATGCGACAGTTCCGTTGGCAGAATATCACCGCCGCCCTCTTTGACCGTCACACGGCACTGGCCACAGGAGCCACCGCCGCCACAGGCAGACGAGACAAAAATCCCGTTGCCGGAGAGCGTGTTAAGCAGCTTATCCCCTGCCGGGGTACGGATCTGATTCTGCGGATCGTCATTGATATCAATGATCACATCCCCGGAATTGACCAGCTTCGCACGCGCCGCCAGGATCAGCCCTGACAGCACCAGTACTATCAGCGTGAACATCACCACGCCAAGAATAATTTCCATCTGTTAGCCCTTATAGCTGCACACCGGAGAAGGACATAAAGCCCAACGCCATCAGGCCGGTGGTGATAAAGGTGATCCCTAAGCCACGAAGCCCCGCAGGTACGTTGGCATATTTCATTTTTTCACGGATCCCCGCCATGGTGACAATCGCCAGCATCCAGCCGATACCGGAACCGAAGCCATACACAACCGATTCACTGAAGTTGTAATCGCGCTGAACCATAAACGAGACGCCGCCAAAAATGGCGCAGTTCACGGCGATCAGCGGCAGGAAGATCCCCAGCGCGTTGTACAGCGACGGGAAGTATTTATCGAGGATCATCTCTAGGATCTGAACAAGCGCCGCAATCACTCCGATAAAGGTGATGAAGTTCAGGAAGCTAAGATCAACCCCCTCCACCAGCGCGCCATCGCGCAGCACGAAGTTGAATACCAGGTTGTTAATGGGAACGGAAAGCCCCAGCACAACGGTAACTGCCACGCCCAGACCAAATGCCGTCGATACCTTTTTAGAAACGGCAAGGAACGTACACATGCCCAGGAAGAAAGCGAGCGCCATGTTTTCAACAAACACCGCGCGCACAAATAAACTCAGGTAATGAGCCATTGTCGGTTACTCCTTTTCCTGCTGTTCAGGCTTCAACGTACGAATCAGCCAGATCAGCAAACCGATAATGAAAAATGCGCTTGGGGCCAGCAGGAACAGGCCGTTCGGCAGATACCAGCCGCCGTTCTGTACCGTATCCAGCACCGGAATGCCAAACAGCTTGCCGCTGCCAATAAGTTCGCGCAGGAAACCAACCGTCAACAGGATCACGCCGTAACCCAGACCGTTGCCGATACCGTCCATAAAGCTCGCCAGCGGTGGCATTTTCATCGCATAGGCTTCAGCACGCCCCATCACGATGCAGTTGGTGATTATCAGGCCGACAAACACCGAAAGCTGCTTCGAGGTTTCATAGGCGAAGGCGCGCAGGAGCTGATCGACCACGATCACCAGCGAGGCGATAATAGCCATCTGCACGATGATCCTCACGCTGTTGGGTATGTGGTGGCGGATCATTGAGATAAACATGCTGGAAAACGCTGTCACCAGCGTTACCGCCAGCGTCATGACCACTGCCGTTTCCAGCTTGGTGGTCACCGCCAGCGCCGAGCACACCCCCAGCACCTGTAGCGTTATCGGGTTATTGGCTAACAGCGGGCCAATCAGCACCTTTTTAACTTCTTTCAGTTCACCCGTATCAGCCATTATTCAGCGCTCCTTCACGTACATTCTTCAGGAAGGGACCAAAGCCCAGTTCACCCATCCAGAAATCAAAGCTGTGCTGCACACCGTTAGAGGTGAGCGTGGCGCCGGAAAGGCCATCAACGGCAAATTCATCGCCGGGACGCGCGCCCCCTTTCACCACCTTCAGCGCAGGCTGGCCGTTGTCGTCGAGCACTTTTTTACCAACAAACTGTGCCCGCCAGTTAGGGTTCTCAACTTCGCCCCCCAGCCCTGGTGTTTCGCCCTGATCGTAATAAGTAATGCCTTTGACCGTACGACCATCGGTATCCAGCGCCACAAAGGCGTACATCATTGACCATAAACCGTTGCCATAGATGGGCAACACGATTTCCTGGATGCGCTTTTGCTCGTCACGGACGAGGTAAATCTCCGCGACATTGCTGCGGCGCTTAATGCCTGCCGGATCCTGCGAGGCGTCAAGCGTGGTGCTCATCTGCGGATCTTTTAGCGCCAGCGCCTGGTTGTATTTCGCCGGGTCTTTATCCATTAACTCCCCGGTTTTTAAATCCACCAGCCGTGCGGTAATGCGTTCGGCAAACACCGCTGCGACGTCATCCTTCGTCATGCCTTCCTGCATCAGCCCGGCCACGGCCAGGATGTTACGCTGTTTATCCAGCGCTCGTTGCTCTTGCTGTAGCGGCTTTAACCCTACGGCAGAACCGGCCACGACAATGGAACAGACCAGACACAGTACCAGCACCACCAGCAGCGTTTTGCTGATGCTGTCGTTATTTTTGATCTCAGCCACGCGCCTTCCTCCGCTTAATGTTGGCGCGCACGACCAGGTAGTCGAACAGCGGCGCAAACAGATTGGCAAACAGAATGGCCAACATCATCCCTTCCGGATAAGCCGGGTTGACCACGCGAATCAGTACACACATCACCCCAATGAGCGCGCCGTAACACCATTTACCTCTGTCGGTAAACGAAGCCGAGACCGGATCGGTGGCCATGAACATCATGCCAAACGCAAAGCCTCCCAGCACAAGGTGCCAGTACCACGGCATGGAGAACATCGGGTTTGTGTCTGAACCAATGAAGTTGAAAAGCGTGGCGGTGAGTACCATCCCGAGCATGACGCCTGCGACAATGCGCCAGGACGCCACGCGGCCAAAGAGGATGATGGCCCCGCCGATCAAAATCATCAGGGTAGACACTTCACCGATGGAGCCCGGAATATTGCCGATAAACGCATCAAACCAGGTGACAGGCTGTCCGGTTGCATTATTGACCAGCGTTTCGCCGCCGCCAGCCGCCCACTGTGAAAGTGGCGTCGCGCCGGAGAATCCGTCTGCTGCCGTCCACACCAGGTCGCCCGAGATTTGCGCCGGATAAGCAAAGAACAGGAACGCGCGCCCTGCCAGCGCCGGATTGAGGAAGTTGCGTCCGGTCCCGCCGAAGATCTCCTTGGCAATCACCACGCCAAAGCTGATCCCCATCGCCGCCTGCCAGAGCGGCAGCGTTGGCGGAACAATCAGCGCAAACAGAATAGAGGTAACAAAGAAGCCCTCGTTGATCTCATGTTTGCGAATAATAGCGAACAGCACCTCCCAGAAACCGCCCACGATAAAGACAGTCATATAGATAGGGAGGAAGAAGACAGCGCCCAGCGTCATCATGCTGACCCAGCCGGCATCTGTCGCAAAGCTCACCCCCAGCGACTGCGCCAGACGATAGTGCCAGTCAGACTGAATCACCTGCGCCAGCTGCTCTGCATCGTACATATGATGCAGCGCCGGAATAGTTTGCAACCCAACGTTATACATCCCCCAGAACATGGCCGGGAAGACCGCAAACCAGACCAGAATCATCATTCGCTTGAGGTCGATGGCGTCGCGCACGTGCGCCGCGCCTTTCGTCACCAGACCCGACGTGTAGAAAATGGTCGTGGTCGCTTCATACAGCGGGTAGTACTTTTTGAGCTTCCCTTCGGTAAAGTGCGGCTCAATTTTTTCAAAGAGGTGTTTTAAGCCCATGGTTATCCTTCCTGCTCAATGCGGGTTAACACCTCGCGCAATACGGGTCCATATTCGTATTTACCTGGACACACATAGGTACACAGCGCCAGATCTTCTTCGTCCAGCTCCAGACAGCCCAACGCCTGGGCACCGTCGGTATCGCCGGCCAGGAGATCGCGCAGCAGCACGGTGGGCAGAATATCCAGCGGCATCACGCGTTCGTAGTTGCCAATCGGAACCATGGCGCGCTCACCGCCGTTGGTGCTGGTGGAGAAGTTAAACAGCTTACGACGCAGGAAGTGGCCGAGCGTGGTGCGCGTTACCGAGTATTTTTCTGCACCAGGCAGCACCCAGCCGAACAGCTCTTTCTCGCGTCCTTCAAGCACAACGCTCACCTGAAGATGGAAACGACCCAGCCAGGCCATCGGGCCTGTCGCGTGCCTTCCGCTCAGCACCGAACCGGAAATAATACGGTTTTCACCCTCTTTCGTTTCGCCAGCCAACAGCGCCGTCAGGTCCGCCCCAAGCAGCGTGCGAACCAGACGCGGTTGGGTTGCCTGAGGGCCGCCGATGGCAATAATGCGTTCTGCGCACAGTTCACCCGTGGTGAACAGCTTACCGATAGCGATCACGTCCTGATAATTAAGATGCCAGACCTGTTTCGTCAGGCTTACCGGCTCCAGGAAATGAATATGCGTTCCCACCAGCCCGGCCGGATGCGGGCCGGCAAATTCATTAAAGGCCACCTGCCCTTGCGGATGCCCGCCCAGCTTACCGCCGCTGGCCTGGCAGACATGCACTTTGCCCGGCGTCAGGCGCGTTAACACGGTGAGGCCGGCATCGAAAGCGTTTCGTTCCGCCAGGATAAGAGGCTGCGGATCTGCGCTGAGCGGGTTGGTGTCGATGGCCGTAACGAAGATAGCGGCCGGCACAGTGCCTGGCACGGGCGTTTTGCTATAGGGGCGCGTGCGAAGCGCCGTCCACAGTCCCGACTCCAGCAGTTGCGTCTGCACCGCGTCGTGGCTGAGGGTGGCAAGATCGGCGGCGTCAAAACGCGCAAATTCGCGTTTCTCATCGCCTTCAATTTGAATAACAACCGATTGCAGGACGCGACGCTCACCACGATGGATGGCGACAACGGTGCCGCTGGCTGGGGCTGTAAACATAACGCCAGGATTTTTTTTATCCTCGAAGAGCGCCTGGCCTTTTATTACGCGATCGCCTTCCTGTACCAGCATCGCGGGACGCATGCCCACGTAATCATCACCTACAATAGCGACATGATGAATACTGGCGCCGGTGGTAACGTGCTGTTCAGGCACGCCAGAGATTGGCAGATCGAGTCCTTTTCTGATTCTAAACATGTGGTTAGCAGGTATCCATGAACAACAATCCAGAGAGGCCGGAGTGTACCATTTTCGGCCCTGCCAGGGGCAGTAAATCCGCCGTCTGGCGCGCCGAAATGCGAGCTATTGCGCAAAGTTCCTGGAGTCAGGACATTATGAATGGGTTATAAAGTAAAACTAATTTGTAAACGCAAAGGTTGGCTCTTGCGAAAATCTCCATCGGTGCTAATGTGAGCGCTCCTGTCCAGATTAGTCTGATTTCGGGTGTCTTTTGCCGTTCTGGCAAGTTGGTCATTGTTTTATCAAGGAACCAGTAGTATGCGTAAAATCGCATTGTTCATTGCGATGCTTCTGATACCGTGCATGTCGTTTGCCGGGCTGCTTGGCAGTAATAGTTCAACGACGCCGGTCAGCAAAGAGTATAAACAGCAGTTGATGGGATCCCCGGTTTATATTCAAATCTTCAAGGAAGAGCGCACACTCGATCTGTTTGTCAAAATGGGCGAGACGTATCAGCTGCTCGATAGCTACAAAATCTGTAACTATTCTGGCGGGCTGGGGCCGAAACAGCGCCAGGGTGACTTCAAAAGTCCGGAAGGGTTTTACAACGTTCAGCGTAACCAGCTAAAACCGGACAGCCGGTTCTATAAAGCGATTAACATCGGTTTCCCCAATGCCTTCGACCGTGCACACGGTTACGAAGGGAAATACCTGATGATTCACGGTGCCTGCGTGTCAGTCGGTTGTTATGCGATGACGGATTCCGGCATTGATGAAATCTTCCAATTTGTCACTGGCGCACTGGTCTTCGGCCAGCCGAATGTTCAGGTCAGCATCTATCCGTTCCGTATGACGGATGCGAACATGGCGCGCCATAAGTACTCTGTTTACACAGATTTCTGGAAACAGCTAAAACCGGGCTATGACTACTTCGAGCAGACCCATAAGCCGCCGGTGGTGTCCATCGTCAATGGCCGTTACGTGGTGAGTAAACCGCTCAGCCATGAAGTGGTTCAGCCGCAGCTGGCGTCAAATTACGCGGTCCCCGAGACAAAATAGCGCCCACTCGCCTGGCATGATCTTTTGCCAGGTTTCGTTGCCGGTCAGCGGCTGCGTTGCAATGACAGTGACCACATCGTTCGGTGTGGTCTCCTTCTGAAAATCAATTTCCACATCCTGATCGAGCAGCGTGGCGACGCCAAACGGCGCACGTCGGGTGATCCAGAACAGATTCGTCGAGCAGAACGCCATCACGTAGCGCCCGTCAGACAGCAGCATATTAAAGACGCCCTTCTCGCGTAACTCAGACGCCAGTGACGCTATGTACTTAAAAACGGCGGTCATGTTGCCGGGCGTACGGGGGTAGCGCTCGGTCAGCTTGTGCAGCAGCCAGCAAAATGCTTTTTCGCTGTCCGTTTCACCGACAGGACGGAAATTGCCGGTTTCCAGCGACTTATAGCCCGAAAGCTGCCCGTTGTGCGCATAGGTCCAGTTACGGCCCCACAGTTCACGGGTAAACGGATGGGTATTTTCCAGCGCCACTTCGCCGCGATTTGCCTGGCGGATATGGGCGATCACCGAACAGGATTTAATAGGATAGTCCTGCACCAGTCTGGCAATGGGTGAGTTAAAGCTGGGTTGTGGATCTTTGAACGTGCGACATCCTTTGCCTTCGTAGAAGGTAATACCCCAGCCGTCTTTATGCGGCCCGGTTCCTCCACCGCGCTGAACCAGCCCGGTAAAACTAAAGCAGATATCGGTTGGCACATTGGCGCTCATCCCGAGCAGTTCGCACATAGATCACCTCCACAACAGCGGGGGGCACCGGCGCCCCCCAGCGAAGTCTTACTTAACCATCTCTTTTTCGATCAGTTGGATCAGGATGTGGATCACTTTGATGTGAATTTCCTGAACGCGATCCGCATAACCGAAGTGTGGTACACGGATTTCAATGTCCGCTGTACCGTCCATCTTACCGCCATCTTTCCCGGTAAGGGTGATCACTTTCATGCCCTTCTCACGCGCGGCGGCGATCGCTTTGATCACGTTAGCAGAGTTACCGGACGTGGAGATACCCAGCAGCACGTCGCCTTCACGGCCTACGGCTTCAACGTAGCGGGAAAAGATATGGTCGTAACCGAAGTCGTTGCCTACACAGGAGATGTGGCTCACGTCGGAAATCGCAATCGCCGGGTAGCCCGGACGGTTTTCGCGATAGCGTCCGGTCAGCTCTTCGGCGAAGTGCATGGCGTCACAGTGGGAACCGCCGTTACCGCAGGAGAGCACTTTACCGCCGGCTTTGAAGCTGTCGGCAAGCAGGACCGCCGCGCGCTGAATAGCGTGAATATTGGCATCATCTTTCAGAAAATTCGCCAGCGTTTCCGCCGCTTCGTTCAGTTCGTTACGAATAAGATCCTGGTACATGAGGATAATCCTTCAGTATTGATGAAATAACACAGTGGAGTGTACCGGATAGCAGTAAAAGCGAGAAGCTAAAGCCATGCGAATCGTCCGGCGTTTTGATTTTTTGTGCCGGCTAAAACGCGAACAATGTGAACCAGGTTGTAATTATTTTGTAAACACATTGCTAAAGGAAATGACATCAACTACAACCATATCATCACAAGTGGTCAGACCTCCTACAAGCAAGGGAGCTTTTCTTTATGATGATTTTGAGCATTTTCGCAACCGTTGTGCTGCTCGGTGTGTTGTTCTATCACCGTGTCAGTTTATTCCTGAGTAGCCTGATTCTTCTGGCCTGGACGGCTGCACTTGGCGTCGCTGGTCTGTGGAATATCTGGGTCCTTGTTCCCCTGGCCATCATTTTGCTGCCGTTCAACCTGACGCCGATGCGTAAGTCGATGATCTCTGCGCCGGTGTTCAGGGGATTCCGTAAAGTGATGCCGCCGATGTCGCGTACAGAGAAAGAAGCGATTGACGCCGGTACAACCTGGTGGGAAGGCGATCTGTTCCAGGGCAACCCCGACTGGAAAAAGCTTCACAACTATCCGCAGCCGCGTCTGACCGCCGAAGAACAAGCCTTTATTGATGGTCCGGTAGAAGAAGCGTGCCGCATGGCAAACGACTTTGCCATCACTCACGAAATGGCCGACCTGCCGCCTGAGCTGTGGGCATACCTGAAAGAGCATCGCTTCTTCGCGATGATCATTAAGAAAGAGTACGGCGGTCTGGAATTCTCCGCTTACGCTCAGGCTCGCGTACTGCAAAAACTGGCGGGTGTCTCCGGGATCCTGGCGATCACCGTTGGCGTGCCAAACTCCTTAGGCCCGGGCGAGCTGTTACAGCATTACGGTACAGAAGAGCAGAAAGATCACTACCTGCCGCGTCTGGCGCGTGGTCAGGAAATTCCGTGCTTCGCGCTGACCAGCCCGGAGGCAGGCTCCGATGCAGGCGCAATTCCTGATACCGGCGTGGTTTGCATGGGCGAATGGCAGGGCCAGCAGGTGCTGGGCATGCGCCTGACCTGGAACAAACGTTATATCACCCTCGCACCTATCGCCACGGTGCTGGGCCTGGCGTTCAAACTCTCTGACCCGGAAAAACTGCTGGGCGGTGAAGAAGAGCTGGGTATTACCTGTGCGCTGATCCCAACCTCAACCCCGGGCGTTGAAATTGGGCGCCGTCACTTCCCGCTGAACGTACCGTTCCAGAACGGTCCTACCCGCGGTCAGGATATCTTTGTCCCGATTGACTACATCATCGGTGGCCCGAAAATGGCCGGGCAGGGCTGGCGTATGCTGGTGGAATGTCTGTCTGTGGGCCGCGGCATTACCCTGCCGTCGAACTCAACAGGCGGTCTGAAATCGGTGGCGATGGGGATTGGGGCTTACGCGCATATCCGCCGTCAGTTCAAAATCTCCATCGGCAAGATGGAAGGTATCGAAGAGCCGCTGGCGCGTATTGCGGGCAATGCCTATGTGATGGACGCCGCAGCCTCGCTGATTACCTACGGCATTATGCTGGGTGAAAAACCCGCCGTGCTGTCAGCGATTGTGAAGTATCACTGTACCCACCGCGCACAGCAGTCAATTATTGATGCAATGGATATCGCAGGCGGTAAAGGTATCATGCTCGGCGAAGGCAACTTCCTGGCGCGCGGCTATCAGGGTGCGCCGATTGCCATCACCGTGGAAGGGGCAAACATCCTGACCCGCAGCATGATGATCTTCGGCCAGGGTGCGATTCGCTGCCATCCGTACGTGCTGGAAGAGATGGCTGCCGCGCAGAATAATGATGTGGATGCCTTCGACAAGCTGCTGTTCAAACATATCGGTCACGTCGGCAGTAACAAGGTGCGCAGCTTCTGGCTCGGCCTGACGCGTGGACTGACCAGCGCGACGCCAACCGGCGATGCGACCAAACGTTACTACCAGCACCTGAACCGTCTGAGCGCCAACCTGGCCCTGCTCTCTGACGTCTCAATGGCCGTCCTGGGCGGGAGCCTGAAGCGTCGCGAACGTATCTCCGCCCGTCTGGGTGATGTGCTGAGCCAGATCTTCCTGGCCTCTGCGGTGCTGAAACGCTACGACGATGAAGGCCGTCAGGAAGCGGATCTGCCGCTGGTGCACTGGGGCGTTCAGGATGCGATGTATCAGGCCGAACAGGCGATTGACGATCTGCTGGCGAACTTCCCGAACCGCTTCGTAGCGGGTGCCCTGCGCGTGGTGATCTTCCCGACCGGTCGTCATCACCTGGCGCCGTCCGACAAGCTGGATCACAAGGTAGCGAAGATCCTCCAGGTACCGAGCGCAACCCGCTCTCGTATTGGTCGGGGTCAATATCTGGCACCTACCCCGCATAACCCGGTAGGTTTGCTGGAAGAGGCGCTGCTTGACGTGATGGCCGCCGACCCGATTCACCAGAAGATCTGCAAACAGCTTGGCAAAAACCTGCCGTTTACACGACTGGATGAGCTGGCAAAACAGGCGCTGGCGGGTGGCATCATCGACAACAGCGAAGCTGCGATTCTGGTGAAAGCCGAAGAGAGCCGTCTGCGCAGTATTAATGTGGATGATTTCGAACCTGAAGAGCTGGCGACACAGCCGGTAAAGCTGCCAGAGAAGCACCGCAAACCTGAAGCGGCATAAGGCCTTTTGCTCTCACAAACCCCGCCCCGCGCGGGGTTTTTTATTGCCACATTTTCTGGTAATGACGTGCTACAGTGTCAAAAAGTGTTTATTAAGGAGCCTGTATCGTGCCTGGTTTAAAGATTTCTGTTTTGCAGCAACCTTTAGTGTGGATGGACGGCCCCGCCAACCTTCGCCATTTTGATCGCCAGCTGGAAGAGATTACCGGACGCGATGTGATTGTCCTGCCGGAGATGTTCACCACAGGTTTCGCGATGGAGGCAGCAAAACAGTCCATGCCGCAGGACGAGGTGGTGGCCTGGATGCACGCCAGGGCGCAGGAAACAAACGCGCTGATTGCCGGTAGCGTCGCACTCCAGACCGGGCGCGGACCGGTCAACCGCTTCCTGCTGGTCGAGCCGGAAGGAAACGTCCATTTCTACGATAAGCGCCATCTGTTCCGCATGGCGGATGAACATCAACATTATGAAGCCGGAAGCGAACGCGTAGTATTTGAATGGCGCGGCTGGCGTATTCTGCCGCTGGTCTGCTATGACCTGCGCTTCCCGGTGTGGTCGCGCAACCGCAACGATTATGACCTGGCGTTGTACGTCGCCAACTGGCCCGCCCCACGCTCGCTGCACTGGCAGGCTTTACTGACCGCGCGCGCGATTGAAAATCAGGCTTATGTCGTTGGCTGTAACCGCGTAGGAACGGACGGCAACGGGCATCACTATCGCGGTGACAGCCGGGTGATCAGTCCGCAGGGTGAGATTATTGCCACCGCCGAGCCGCATCAGGCAACACGAATTGACGCTGAGATCTCGTTAACGGCGTTAAAGGAGTATCGGGAGAAGTTTCCGGCCTGGCAGGATGCAGACCCGTTTACGATCGGATAAACGCAACCCGCGATGTTACCCTGGCTTATCGCCTTGCGTAACATCAGGGGAAAAGCAGAAATGAAAAAGGCCCACGTTATAAATAACGTGGGCCTGAATAGTGGCGGAACGGACGGGACTCGAACCCGCGACCCCCTGCGTGACAGGCAGGTATTCTAACCGACTGAACTACCGCTCCACTGTTCCCGTTTGGGGAACGAGGCGAATATTACGGTTTGCCTCTGAACTCGTCAACGCTTTTTCTTAGGTTTTGAATCGTTTGCTGCAAAATTCACCCAAACGGTGATTTAACAAACGTTTCGGCACATTTTCACGTGCGCCACAGACAGCTTCCGCCCTTCTTCTGCACTAAATCGAGACGAGATTCATGGTTCATCAGTTCTTCATCACTGGCTAAAACAACCCGCAGGCGATTCGCCTGACGCACAATGCGCTGAATTCCCCCTTCATCCCGCGTCTGCTGGAATTCATTTTCCATACTGAATTTCATCGACGTTTGCCCGCCGGTCATGGTCAGGTAGACATCGGCCAGGATCTGGGCATCGAGCAATGCGCCGTGCAGCGTTCGCTTGGTGTTGTCTATCTCATAGCGAGAGCACAGGGCATCAAGGCTGTTACGCTTGCCGGGGAACATCTTCCTTGCCAGCGCCAGGCTATCCGTGACTTTACAGAACGTATTCGTCTTCGGAATATCGCGGTTGAGCTTGCTGAACTCATAGTCCATAAAGCCGATATCGAACGACGCGTTATGAATGACAAGTTCCGCACCTCTGATGTAGTCGAGAAATTCATCTGCGACGTCGGCAAAGGTGGGCTTATCCAGCAAAAACTCATCGGCAATTCCGTGAACGCCGAACGCTTCCGGGTCCACCAGCCGATCGGGTTTAAGGTAAACGTGGAAGTTGTTGCCCGTAAGGCGACGGTTCACCACTTCAACGGCACCAATCTCAATGATTTTGTGCCCTTCGTAGTGGGCGCCAATCTGGTTCATACCGGTGGTTTCGGTATCAAGAACAATCTGGCGAGTAATTGCAGTGCTCATAGCGGTCATTTATGTCAGACTTATCGTTTTACTGAACGTTTCAAATACAGGAAGTCTACCAGAGATGCGTAAACAGGTAGAAATTTTCACCGATGGATCTTGTCTCGGTAACCCAGGGCCCGGCGGCTATGGCGCCATTATGCGCTATCGCCAGCATGAAAAAACATTTAGTGAAGGCTATTTCCTGACCACCAACAACCGCATGGAGTTGATGGCGGCCATCGTGGCGCTGGAAGCGTTAAAAGAACATTGTGACGTGGTGCTGAGTACCGACAGCCAGTATGTCCGCCAGGGCATTACCCAATGGATCCACAACTGGAAAAAGCGGGGCTGGAAAACGGCAGAGAAAAAACCCGTCAAGAATGTCGATCTCTGGAAGCGTCTTGATGCCGCCCTCGGTCAGCACGAAATCAAATGGGAGTGGGTAAAGGGGCACGCCGGTCATCCTGAAAACGAACGCTGTGACGAGCTGGCTCGCGCGGCGGCATCCAACCCGACCCATGAGGATGCAGGTTATCAACCTGAATCCTGATCACGGTTTTTTGTACTGCCGCGTGGCCCCCACGGTCTGGCGGATCCGCGTTTTTGATTTGCTTTGCTTCATCGGGTTGAGCGTAAGGGGGATCGTCCTCTTACGCGCGACAATAAATTGCATGCAGCCCAGCGCGGGTAAATGGGTGCTTAATAAGACCCCGCCTTTACGCGTCCAGGGGATGACCTGAAAACCCCCGTAGCTTAGCACTTCGAAATTTAACAGTGAAAGCCAGTCCAGCTGGCGCATCATGGTAAACATCCTGCTGTTATAAGGCGGCGTGCGACGCAGAACGGGCGTCAGTTTACGTAGCCCCATCAGACTCAGCGGATTAAAACCGCTCAGGATCAGCCAGCCGTCATCAATCAAAACGCGGTCGGCTTCCCGCAGCAGACGATGGGGATCGCTGCACCAGGGCAGCGTGTGGGCGAGCAGACAGGCATCAATGGATTTTTCCGCAAACGGCAAATGCAGCGGATCCGCTTTCACCTGAACCGGGGAGCCATTAAGCGATACGCTAACCTGATGCGAGATAGCGCAGCTTTCGGTATTGATTTCTGCGCTCAGATTGCCAATCTTAAGCAGGTGAAAACCATACATTTTCGCGAGCCAGGGTTTAAGCTGAAGTTCTAAGGCCTCGCGATAATATTCACCCCAGGGCAACTCTGCCCAACGTTCCGGTGGTGCGACAGTCTGAGGTATCCTTGCCGGTTTCATCAAAACACCCGCCACGCTATAAGAGGTAATGCATGAATCTTATCAGTATTTCCGCCTTTCAGGACAATTACATCTGGGTTTTAGTCGACCACGATCGCAGATGCATCATTGTTGATCCAGGCGAATCCGCACCGATCCTGCACGCGATTAAAGAAAACGGCTGGCAGCCGGAGGCGATCCTTCTTACCCATCACCATCACGATCATGTCGGCGGTGTTCCCGATCTCCTTGCACGCTATCCCCATCTACCCGTCTACGGACCAGCAGAGACACAGGATAAGGGTACAACGCAAGTTGTCGAAGAAGGCGAAAGTATCCTCATCCTCGGGTGGGAGTTTTCCGTATTTGCTACGCCAGGTCACACTTCCGGGCATATCTGTTTCTACAGCAAACCTTATCTGTTTTGTGGCGACACGCTGTTTTCTGGCGGCTGTGGAAGGCTGTTTGAAGGCACGCCAGAACAGATGTATCAATCTTTACAAAAAATTAATGCGCTGCCAGCCGACACCGTAATTTGTTGCGCACATGAGTATACATTAGGGAATATGAAGTTTGCTGCAAGCGTGCTGCCTGAGGATCGGGCGATTCAGGATTATTACCAGAAAGTGAAGGAGTTACGTGCAAAAAACCAAAAAACACTCCCCGTAATTCTGAAAAATGAGCGACAAATAAATTTATTTTTAAGAACTGATGATGTTGATTTAATTAATAAAATTAATCAAGAAACAAATTTGTTACAACCTGAAGCGCGATTTGCATGGTTAAGGTCAAAGAAAGATAACTTCAGATAATTGCGGGTTGCCTTTTCAAAATTTCGCCGTTATCATCGCTCGTCTTTTAAGCAACTATTGACACACACATGAAGGCAAAAGCGATATTACTCGCCTCTGTCCTGCTTGTAGGTTGCCAGTCACAAAACGGCAGCAACGTACAACAGCACGCACAGAGCCTTTCTGCGGCTGGTCAAGGGGAAGCAGGGAAGTTTACGAGTCAGGCGCGATGGTTGGACGATGGGACATCCTTTGCGCAGGAACAAGACTTGTGGGCCTCTATTGGCGACGAGCTAAAGATGGGAATTCCGGAAAACAGCCGGATTCGCGAACAGAAACAGAAGTATTTGAGAAATAAGAGCTATCTCCACGATGTAACATTACGGGCAGAGCCGTATATGTACTGGATAGCCGGGCAAGTTAAGAAACGTAACATGCCTATGGAACTGGTACTACTACCCATAGTGGAGAGCGCTTTTGACCCGCACGCGACGTCTGGCGCCAATGCAGCAGGCATCTGGCAGATCATTCCGAGCACAGGGCGAAATTATGGTTTAAAGCAGACCCGCAACTACGATGCGCGTCGTGATGTTGTCGCTTCAACGACAGCCGCTCTCGACATGATGCAACGTCTGAACAAGATGTTTGACGGCGACTGGTTATTGACCGTCGCGGCGTATAACAGTGGTGAAGGTCGTGTACTGAAGGCAATGAAAGCGAATAAAGCGCGTGGTAAACCCACAGACTTCTGGTCGCTCTCACTGCCACAGGAAACAAAGATTTACGTACCGAAAATGCTGGCACTGGGCGATATTCTCAAGAACAGCAAACGTTACGGTGTACAACTGCCAACACCAGACGAAAGTCGTGCACTGGCGCGTGTCCGCCTCAGCAGCCCGGTTGATATTCAACAGGTTGCCGATATGACGGGTATGTCGGTAAGTAAGCTTAAAACCTTTAATGCAGGTGTTAAAGGCTCCACGCTGGGCGCTAGTGGCCCTGGCTATGTGATGGTTCCGCAGAAACATGCGGAACAGTTACGAGAGTCTTTGGCTTCGGGTGAAATTGCAGCCGTTCAGTCCACGCTGATCGCTGATACGTCGCCTGTAAGCAGCCGCAGCTATAAGGTGCGTTCAGGTGATACGCTTTCAGGTATTGCATCACGTCTTGGCGTGAATGCGAAAGATCTCCAGCAGTGGAATAATCTGCGCGGATCTGGTCTGAAAGTGGGTCAAACGCTGACCGTAGGTGCAGGTAGCAGCGCACAGCGTCTCGCTAAAAACAGCGATAGCATTACCTATCGCGTACGTAAAGGCGACTCGCTGTCCAGTATTGCTAAGCGTCACGGCGTAAACATCAAAGATGTGATGCGCTGGAACAACGATACTGACAACCTGCAACCTGGCGACCAGCTGACGTTGTTTGTGAAAAACAGCGCTACGCCAGATTCCTGATAGTACGATCGCTTGTTAAAAAGGCACCGATTCCCCTCGGTGCCTTTTTTATTTATCCCGCTTTTTGCGCTTCAGCCATAATGGTGTCGCTGGTAAACGAACCATCGTCATGCAGTTCAAAGTACGCCTTCACGTCAGCAGAGGCGCTCTCCTGATACAATCGGATCGCCTGAGTCAATGCCTCGGGTGTGCGCATCCGTGCAATCCATGATGTGAACTCCAGCGGCAAACGGTCGGTTATCAATGAGCGTGAAATCAAGCCGGCTTCGGTGATAAACGTAAGCCACTCTCCACTGGAGTAGTTTTGCACGTGCGAGGTATCACGCAGCGCTTCAACCGTCTGGAGCCAGATATTTCGTACCGGATGTCCGGGAGACATCACGTCCATGATGATGAAGATTCCGCCCGGTTTGAGCACGCGTTTCACTTCCCGTAATGCCTGCCCCACATCATGCCAGTGGTGTGCAGAGTAACGGCTAATCACAACCTCAAACGACGCATCCTCAAAGGGTAAAGATTCAGCGTAGCCCTGGCGCGTCGTGACGTTATTCAGCCCTTTCGCTTTCGCCGCTTCAGCAACCACATCCAGCATCTGGCTCGATAAGTCATATGCCGTCACCTGAGCAACCTGCTGTGCGGCGGTAAAACTGGCGTGCCCCGCCCCGCAGCCTAAGTCCAGCACGTGCGCGTCAGGAAACGCGGCGAGCCGTTCGCCGAGACGCACCAGGTCGCGGCCAGAGGCGTGCACGGCGCTGCTCAGGTAGGCACTTGCCTGAGAACCAAACTGTTTTTCGACGTTGTCATGATGGGAGTGTGTTGTTGTCATGTTGCTGTCCTTTTATGGGTTAAAAAATAAAGGGCAGCACCCGCACAGGCCTGCCCCACGGCAGACCTGACGCACCATTATTTATCAGGTTTGCCGGGACTGAATTCAACTAGTAGAGGATTATGATCGGAGGCGCGCGTCACCAGAACGGAGGCGTCGTGCACGCTTAAACCCCGATAGAAGACAAAATCGAGAGGACGACCAAACGCTTTCTTGCGCTGGTCATCGTTAAAACGAACTTCACGCAGCGACATTTCACGCGCGAAGCGGTACAACGCGTTCATACGTGGACGGCTCCAGGCATTGAAGTCCCCGGCCATAATGATCGGCCCACTGTGATGAGCAATCTGATCGCCAATGGGTAGTAACTGCTTACTGTACACATCAACACCCAGGCTGAAGTTCACCGCATGAATGTTTACCACCATCAGCAGACGGGTGTCGGGCAACGGATAGACCGTGACCAGCGCCGATTTTGCCAGACGCAGGATTGGCTCACGTTCACGCAGCGGGCAGCAATAGACCGGATGTGCGGCTGAAAGGGTCATCACCCCAGAAGGATGCTGTGGCAGAACAAAGGCAGGCACCTGATCGGCTGCAAGATAGTTTGTCGTTGCAAACCTGACCAGCTCAGGCGTGGTTTGCGCCTCCTGTAACAGAACCAGATGCGCATCTTTACCAAAATTTTTAAGTACGGATAACCACTCCGCACGCTGTTGTTTAAAGATGTTCCACACCAGTACGCGAATTTTTTCGTCACTGCTTAATGGCGTGCCCGCTGGTAATGCCTGACCCAGGCTCGCAAACGACCCCGGAGGCAAGATCCTCTCCGCGGGCATTCCGGCAACATAACGCATGGCATAGGTATTTTTTCGCACTTTTGGAAACGACCTCTGTAACATGAACCAGCCCGGAAAACGGACTGGTTCTAATGTTATAGGGATTTTAGGTCACACTTTCAACGCAATTACTGAGAAACCGCTTTCCAGTTTTGTAAGCAAGCACTTACTGATACTTATCCAAGCGCGATACGAGCGGGTTTATCAAGCCGTCCACTCAGACCGATAAGCAGGAAAGCGACAAGCACAATTACCGCACCAATCCATGGCGTTTGGGTTAATCCAACGTGTTCAACCGTCTGCCCGCCGATAACCGATCCGAGTGCGATACCGATATTGAATGCGGCGATATTCAGGCCGGATGCGACATCCACCGCATTGGGCGTATAGCGTTCGGCTTTCTGTACAACATAGACCTGCAATCCCGGTACGTTACCAAACGCGAATATTCCCATAACCAACACAGTTACCAGCGCAGCGTATTGTATCGACGCGGTGAACTGGAAAATCATCAGCAGGACAACCAGCGCGGCGAAGATAAATTTTAGCGCCGGTACCGCACCATGCTTATCTGCAAGCTTGCCGCCCCAGATATTGCCGATTGCGACGGAGATACCGTAGCCCAGTAAAATCCAGCTCACTGCGCCCGGAGAAAAACCAGCCAGCTCCTGCATCATCGGTGCAAGGAAAGTGAACGCAGTGAACACACCTCCATAACCCAGAGCCGTAACGGCATAGATCAGCAGCAGGCGCGGGTGTGTCAGAACCTTAACCTGATCGCTCAGGCTGGCGCTCGCGCGCCCCGGAATGCTGGAGGGCACCAGTAGCAGGCTGGCTACCAGAGCAATTACGCCCAACAGCGATACCGCAAGGAAGGTTTCTCGCCAGCCAAAATGTTGCCCAATAAACGTTCCTAACGGCACGCCGGTGACCAGCGCGACGGTTAAGCCGCCAAACATAATCGCAATGGCTGACGCCGCTTTCTCTTTTGGCACCAGGCTGGTTGCAATCGTGGAACCGATGGAGAAGAAGACACCGTGCGCGAGGCCAGTCAGCAAACGGGCAATGACCAGGGTAGTGTAGTCCGGAGCCTGCCACGCCAGAATATTGCCGGCAGTGAAGAGCACCATCAGGGCAACTAACAGTTGTTTACGTGGAAAGCGTCCAGTCAGTGCGGTCAGCACAGGCGCCCCAACAGCGACGCCTAACACGTAAATAGATACCAGCAGCCCGGCAGAAGGCAGCGAAATGGCGAGTTGTTCAGCAATAGTGGGAACAAGTCCTACAATAACAAATTCGGTCGTGCCAATTGCGAAGGCACTGATCGTCAGGGCAAGAAGCGCCAGTGGCATAAATACTCCGTCTCTTCAGGATTAAGATGACAGGCAGTATGCGTCAGTGTTTAAATAACAAAAATGGTTAGAATCTCAATAGAATTTTGCGGATGATGCAATAATGAAAGCCACATCGGAAGAACTGACTATCTTTGTTGCCGTTGTTGAAAGCGGCAGCTTCAGCCGTGCGGCCGAACAGCTCGGGCAGGCGAACTCCGCCATCAGCCGCTCGGTGAAAAAGCTGGAGATGAAGCTCGGGGTAAGTCTGCTCAACAGAACAACGCGGCAGCTCAGCCTGACGGAAGAAGGTGAACGTTATTTTCGCCGCGTACAATCCGTTTTGCAGGAGATGGCGGCAGCTGAGACGGAAATAATGGAGTCGCGTAGCACTCCGCGTGGATTGCTACGCATTGATGCGGCGACGCCGGTCGTGCTTCATTTTCTGATGCCGTTAATCAAGCCATTCCGGGAACGTTATCCGGAGATGACTCTGTCCCTGGTCTCTTCAGAGACGTTTATTAACCTGATTGAGCGTAAAGTTGATGTGGCGATCCGCGCGGGAACCCTGACGGATTCAAGTTTACGCGCTCGCCCACTGTTCACCAGCTACCGCAAAATTATCGCGTCACCGCAATATATTGCAGAGCATGGCAAACCGGAGACCGTTGAGGAGCTGAAGCAGCACCTGTGCCTGGGCTTTACGGAACCTGTCTCGCTGAACACCTGGCCCGTGGCCTGTCATGACGGACAACTTCATGAGATCACTTGCGGACTTTCGTCTAATAGCGGAGAAACGCTGAAACAGCTTTGTCTTGAAGGAAATGGGATCGCCTGTTTATCAGACTATATGATTGATAAGGAAATAGCTGCGGGTCAGCTTGTAGAACTGATGGCTGACAAACGCTTACCTGTAGAGATGCCTTTTAGCGCAGTGTATTACAGTGACAGAGCGGTAAGTACGCGCATACGCGCTTTTATCGACTTCCTTAGCGAACATATAAAAACAGCTCCCGGAGGAGCTGTGTGAGGGTTTAAGGGTACAGAGGAAGGGCTTTTATTAATCCCAGTCTGGTGCTAACCCTTCCGGGCTGACCAGACGATCGTTACATTCCAGTGCAGCGATCGCGTTTTTATCTTCATCATCAAGCTGAAGATCCCGCACTAACAGGTTACTTGCCAGGTTTTCACGTTTGGTTGAAGACGGGATCACGGCATAGCCCTCACCCATCGCCCATGCCAGGATCACCTGTGCGGCTGTCGCATTGTGTTTTTCAGCGATGCGTGCAATCACTTCATCTTTCAGCGCCTTACCATATGCCAGCGTCATGTACGAGGTGATGTGAACACCATGCTGTTTCGCCCAGTCCACGACTTTGTGGTTTTGCAGGTAAGGAGAGAGTTCAATCTGGTTGGTGGCAATATTCTCTTTACCCACTGCGGCAATGGCCCTTTCCATCAACGGGATGGTGAAGTTAGAGATGCCAATTTCACGCGTTAAGCCCTGCTCTTTCGCTTCCAGCAGCGCCTGCATGAACTCCTCCACAGAGACGGCATCGTCAGGTGATGGCCAGTGGATCAGCGTAAGATCAACATAGTCAGTACGCAGCTTTTTCAGACTTTCCTTCAGGCTTGGGATCAGCTTGTCTTGGCCGAGATTCTCAATCCAGATTTTAGTGGTGATGAAAAGTTCGTCGCGCGGTACGCCACTCTCTTCGATGGCCTGGCCTACGGCAGCTTCGTTATCATAAATCTGCGCCGTATCAATAGCACGATAGCCCAACTCGAGTGCGGTTTTAACAGATGCAATAACAACATCGTCTTTCAGGCGGAAAGTGCCCAGACCCAGTGCAGGGATAGTCATATGATTCCTCAATCGTTATGTTCATAAACTGAGGAGAATTATCGCTGTAGTTGTTATGACGAAAAAGATCGTGAAACGCAGAGGATTTTTGCTAATTTCGCAACAATCAAACGACAGATAAGAAAAAAGCCCTGAGCGTTAGCTCAGGGCTTTTAATAAGTGGCGGAACGGACGGGACTCGAACCCGCGACCCCCTGCGTGACAGGCAGGTATTCTAACCGACTGAACTACCGCTCCACCGAATACTTCTGTAACCACCGGATTAATGCACCGGCTTACTACT